>CAVPGW010000029.1:0-454579 GCA_963704055.1 Pirellulaceae bacterium
ATGGATCAGATCCCGATCACTGATGAATTCCCACGTCTTGGCGGCGTCTGTCAACGCCGAGGCAATCGCTTGATCGCTGGAGTCGCCATTCAAACCATGTTCGTCCAATCGAGAAGCTGCGTCGCGAACACCCTGGCTGGCTGCGGCAACGATATCCCGGTAGCCTTTGGCTGCCTGAATGTCCGCATTCTGACTCATTGCATCGCGAATTTCCTGCTCCGTCGCCTCGACAGGGATACCTAACACACCGATCGCAATTCTCGCGATCTCGCGATCGGATTCGTCAATATTCGGGTCATTCGCCGTGGTCCAATCACTGATCGCGTTTTCGATCACGTTGGCGTTATCGTAGAACGCCTCGATTTCCTCATCACTGGTCGTTCCCTCGAAACCAAGCACGGAAAGACGCTGCCGCGCAAGCGTGAATTCGGATTCGTTCGCCAACAGATCCCGATCGGCGGTCACCGCTGCCACTTCGACCGGGTCGGTGAAGACGAGTGCGATTTCCTCGTCGGTTGAATTTCGATCGAGCCCCTCAACTGCGAGCCGGTTACTCGCCGCCACGACGTCACGGTCGATCATTGCGCTGGTGTAGGCGACCGAATGATTCTTGACTGCCAACGCGATCGCGATCGCATCATCGGTTGAATCGGCACCAAGCGAACTGGAGAGCGACACCAAGTTGTCGTACGCTGCGTCAACCTCTTCGCCTCCGATATTGAGATTCAAATCGAGGGCACGATTCAGCTCCTGGTTCAGATCTATCTCAAAGTGGTTGATATCGGTAAGGTTCTCCTGAACCACCTCAATGCCATCGATGATTGCGTCGACAATATTAACTGAATCGCTTCCCAGCAACTCCACGGCACTTTGGTCCAGGAAGGGCAGGTCCTGATAAGCCGCGCCATCAGGCGAAATGGCGGACTGTAAAGTGGTCTTGATCCCCTCAAGTGCGGCATCCAGCGAAACATTGCTGAGATCGAACAGCGCCAAAATTACCTCCCTCGAAATTCAATGTCTCCGGTATCAGGGTAAAGAACTGGACGAGAGTGAGGTCGTCACGATTGAGTGCACCGTTGGCATCGCGATTGAACTGCCCGTGCAGTCGACCGATGTCTTCCCCCAAGCCGGCGAGCGCCCCTTGCATTTTCAGCGGTAGATCAATCTCATAGCTGCTCTGGGGATCAAAGCGTAGCGTGCCGACCTCGAGGTTCGATAAATCGCCCGCGCTGAAGCGTCCTTCCGTTGGCAGTTGAATCCCCGCCTGGAAAAAGACATTGCCGCCAACAACACCTACGCCGATGGGGCCGACGTTCAGCGATACATCGAGCGGTTCGTCGTGATCCAGCGTGGCACGGGCAATCAGCGACGGATCTTCCATGAAGAACTCGCCCGTCTGACTGTCCAACCCAAAGACAAAACGCAGGTCGAGCGCAGCCTCCAGTCGCAACGGCTCCGACATGGTGAGATCGACAAAGCTCGTCAGGTCCAGTCCAAGTCCGTTGAGGAAATCCAAACTAAATTCAATTGGCGTACAGCCGCTGCCAGTCGGAGCTGTGCCCGCGACCGAGACATCCCAGCAGGTGCTGGTCAGTTCCAGATCTGCTTGAAACTCCGTGAGCAAGTTGGAGGGTGAAGCACTGATCACATCCAGTGCCAAAAAATCCTCGGTCGTGACATGGTCATTGCCGTCAAAGACTCCGACAATGTCCGCGCGGATGCCGTTGACGATGCTGTCGGTGATCACACCGCCGGTGGTATCCCACAAGTCCTTGAGACCGAGGTCGACGAAAGGAACCGTGAAGGATTCTTTGATCGAGGTGGAGATCTTGTCCTCGAGCTCTTCCGCCCAATCGGCGAACGCGTCCAGACCACCCAGGATCTTTTCTTGATCCGAGAGCGCGGCGCCGCTTACGTCCCCCGTCTGAATGGCGTTCAGTGAGATACCGCTGGCGTCTTGACCGGAGATCATCGCGCGCGTCCCAGCCGTCAGTTGGCCGCTCATCAGCATCCCGGACTGAACGTTGATATCGTCCAGGCCCAACACGTGTCCGATCTCGTGCATGGCGACCGTCAGCAGGTCATATTTGGCGTAGGCCTCACTATCGGTATCGGCCAGCAAAGAACCGGATGGTCCAGCGATCGCGAACTCCACATCCGAGTCGAGCGTGGGATCGACAAACCAGCCGTTGCCCGCAGCATTCGTGTCGATGCGAATGGTTGTGCCAAACGCCTGGGCAAGCGTTCGTCCGCCGAGATCGGAAACCACGAATGAAATCTGATCGAGGGCGGCGGCATACTCGGGATCGTTGCCAGTCGCACTCAGCCATCGCGAAACTGCTTCGTCGCTAACCGAGTCCAAGGACGCGGCGTCAAGCAGGAAGGTCGTTGCTGCCGTGCCATGCTGGTCCGCCATCAACGGCAACGCCTTGGTGAAGTCCGCGCTCGTATCCCCCAACGCCGCTTCCAGACCGACAATCACCAGCGTCAACTCGGGTTGTGGCCCCATCGACGGGTCGGACACGGCAGCCGTCTTGTCTGTGGCGGAAGCGTAAAACCTGATCTCCTGGCGGTTGTCCTCGCTGCCTGATGCGTTTTCCTCAAAGCCGCCGAACAACGTCCGGTTGGAACCGTAACCTTTGAAGTCGATCGTGTCGGTGCCGCCGTCCACGTGAATCGTGTAGGTGCTGCCCGATGGCACGCTGGTGGGGTTTAACACGAACGTTTGCTCGGCGCCGTCGTTAAGAAAAAGAAGTGCTCGACTCGGCAGCTTCACAGGGTGCGTGGCGCCAGCCTCCGGCCCGCCATTTTCCGTCAGGTTGATGACATTGTTGATGCGGACTTCCTCGACCCCCTCGAAAAAATCCACTTCAACCGCGGTGCCGTCAATCCAGCGGAGGACTTGAGCCGATTGGAGATGAATATGGGTCGCGTCCTGGGCCCGGTCAAAATCAATAACCCAGGGATCCGCCGCACTGCCGTTACCGCTGAGCGATACCTCCAGGCCGCTGTCCTGGGCCGTAATCGCCGCCTTGATTTCCGCGGCCGTGGCCGTGAAGGAAAGCGATGCCGTTTCCTGCGCACCAACGGCGAGCGTGAATTGCCCACCCAGCCGGTTGGTCGCATCTCTCGAGATAATGAACTGATGCCCGTGCGCCGCTTTGGCAGTTGCACGTTCGGTCACCGTGACATCGTCTTCGTCAGCGGTGGAAAGCGCGCTCGCTGCATCCAGTTCGGCTGCGAGCCCGGAGTAGACGACTTTCCAGCCGTCGTCCTCTGGCGTAACGCTCACGTCGCCGGCCGAAAGGACCGCAGTCAATCCTTCCAGCCACCTCGTCATGTCAGCCACCGCGGTCGTCCGTGAAATCCTCGGCGACCTGCTCGTGCCGAACGAAAGCGTAAACCCGTCCAGGTTACTGGAAACGATCTGCTCATATTGCGCGTTGGCAGGCGCCACAAGACTTTCGGTCAGAGAGCTAGTTGCCAGCGTCACCCCTAATTGGTCCAGCTCGTTGCGACGGGCCCAGGGGATGACCAGCAGCGTCGAGTCGGTATCCGGAACATAGGTATCGCCCACGATGGTCCGCCGCGTCACCTGAACGGTCGAGGCCTCGGCCGTCTTTGCGGTGACCGCCATGAATTGGAAACGGCGTGACAACCGTCAGACTCACACCCAAGTCGATGGGGATGGGATCGATGCCGATATTCGAAACCCAATCCTGATAGGCCTTGATGTCGTCCAGCGATGCTTCAAATACACTGACGTACAAATCAGTCGTCAGGTCACCAAAGTTGAGAGTATCAGTCGGAACCAGCGATCCAAGCAGCGTGTCGAGTTCTGTTGATGATCCTTCGGCGAAGGTAAACGGATTCAGATTAAAGACGTCATCGATCACCAACGCGGCACCCCACACGAGCGAGTTGAATATGTACTCGTCTCCACCGGAACCACCCATCAGCATATGGAATCCTGGCGTCAGCGCGAGAGAGTTTTCGCCCACATTGATGGTGTCCGCTCCGCTAGTCAGGAGTGCAGTTGGATTCGCCTTCAACTTCTCAAAAGTGGATTTGCCTTTCTCTCCAATAAAGTCGTTTGGATGGTAATCCGTGCCGCGGACAATATTGATCCCCGACTTGACGACAACATCACCGAGATTTGCATCGGCGTAGTTGTCCAGGAGTCCCGATAGTCCGGTTGTCTCCCAGTCATTGGCTTGCCAGACCGCGTCGAAGGCAAGTCCCGCGACATTTCCAAGCGCCAATTGCCCCAACTTTTCCGCTGTTGTTTGTGTCGTGTATTTATCTCCCCGTGCCAGTTCTTCGAGGTTGACAACGGTGAGCAGGCCGCCAAGTCCGCCAGAGGTCAGACCCGAAACGTTCGAGTAGTTCAGATTGTTTTCAACTTGGAAGTGCGTCGCTGCGATCGCATCCGCAACGGAAAGGCCAAAGGCAGCGTCCTCGATTGCCTGCAGGCCACCGAGAACTCTGTCGGTGTACCTTCCCGGGAAGGTTGCTAAACCCCCGAATGCATTGCCGTCCCCACCGACGAAGCGCCCTGCGAAGGTAGCATTGCGGTCAATGTTGACGGTGTTTTTGTATCGACCGGCGTAGAGCACCGTGCTGGCGTCGACATGGGTGAAAACAATCTGATGATCACGGATATTGGGCCCAAAAGCGATCACGGGCAACTCGAGATCACGCACTGTTGTAACGGTCAGCTTGACGGCGTCAGGGTTACCCGTGATGGGGCTGAAGGTGAACCGCAGTTCCCGATTGACCCCTCGGAAATCAAGCGTGATCGGTGCCTGGTTCTGATGCGCGAGGCTCGTGTCGACGACGATATTGTTTTGTGTGCCTCTTGCGATGACGTCAGCTAAGGGTAGCGCTTGGGCGAGAGAGGCTGCGGGATTCGTTCCGCCCCAGTACTCATTGCCGAACACGAAATCTTGCGCCCCCGCACCAAGCTTCAATTGCTCGGTCTGATTCCATGAATTCGCTTTGAACGCGTCTGTTATTCCGGTTGGTCCTCCGGCAACGACGCTGTTCGGTGCATAGACCGACATCTCCATCCGTGCAGGAATGACTTTCTTGCTACTATCCAACGCTCCACTCGGTGTGGCCTGAATTTGCAGCGATTTGTCCGACAATCTGTTGCTGCTAATGACAACACTGAGCCCGGCCTGCGTTAGAAGTTTGGAGTCCTCGACTTCTGAAAATTCAGGATGCTTTTTGATCGCTGCCTTGAATGCGTCTTCCCAGACGACACGCAGTTCTTCCAAACGTGCGTCCGAAGACAATGCGTCAGTGGGCCGAGATAGGGTTTCTGGAATCTCCAAGTCGAAAACCTGAAGACCATCTCCACGATCGACCCAAAGGCGAAGGTTCAGCGCAGCGTACTGGACGTTCCTTGTCACCGTTTGGTCTGAAAAGGACGGGCCGCCAATTTCAAGTTTTGTGCCACCCGTCATGCCCGACGGGTCGACAGACAATCGACCGCGAAACGGACCTCGAATTCGCAAACGTCCCGGTTCAGTGCTGACCGTGACACTGCCCTCATTAATGCTCGAGAGAGCTTCGAGCGCATTCTTAATCTCGATGGCGTCGGCGTTGGCCGATATGGCAGTCGTCGGCTGGCCCTCATAAATGAGTCGGAATGTCCCTCCCGATTTCGGGGTCAGGGGCGCTGCAAACGCGATGATCTTTGCCGGTGTGCCAATCGCTTCCTGATGAAAGCCAAAACCATACTCCGTCAAGATCTGGCCGGGTGACGGCGTTGTGCTGCCGTTCAGATCCGACGTTGTCGTGCCAAGTTTGATCCGTGGGGAGGATGAATCGCCTTGGCGCGGATCGAATCCCACTCGGATCTCGTCGTTATACAGCGTTCCCGGTGCCGAGTAGAGGTTCCCATTGCTTAAGACGTGAACGTAATTGTCGTCGGATGAGGAAAGATCAATGGTGTCCGTTCCACCGCCAAACTCTTCCTTGATGCTGACGACACCCCAGTCGCCCTGCAGGTCGTAAGTATCGTTGTTCTTGCCGCCAATCAGCTGATCGTAATCACCCAAGTCACCAGATTCGATGATGGCGAGGGTATCGATGCCTGCGCCCCCATCAACCACATCGCTGCCCGATCCGCCAACCAGATAGTCGTTGCCCGATTCGCCGTAAAGATAGTCGGTGTCCGCATATCCGAACACGAAATCTGCTCCGCCGCCGCCTCGCACGATATCGAGGCCGGCAGCATCGGAGTCAGCATGGCTCCCATCGCCGTAAAGAATGTCGCTGTCATCTCCTCCGTCAAGATAGTCGGAGCCATTGCTTCCGATCAGCAGGTCTTTTCCCTCGCCTCCCAGCAGGGCGGAAGCTGAATTGTCAAGGCTTGCAACAAGAGTGTCAGCCCCCTTGTTTCCGCTGACGCCCACCACTTCCGTCAGGTAATGCCCCGAGCCGGTCTCGGAGGGCAGTTCCAGTTTCAGAGCATTGGCTTTAGAGAATGTATTGATCTGCTTGGGTACTGCAGCCTTGTTGCCAAAGAAACGGATGCGTGTCTCTGTTTCTACAGTATTGTCGACCTGAACATAGTAAACCGTGCCGGGTGTCAGACCTTTGATCGAGTTGTCGCTATCTTTGATCAAGTACTGGACTGCCTGGCCATTTAACAGTTCAGAGTTTCTTGGAATGGTCACCCATTCGTTTTCTGCAATTGTTGATCTTTGATTTGCAGCCGACGACGAATCAAACGTAAAGGATGCAATCGTGGCATCAAAGCGATGCTCGGAAGCCGGCGGCGGTGCGACTCAAGCCGATCGAGTTTGCCGACCCCTGTAAAGCATTCTCCAGGCTCGTGTAGAATTGCAGGGCCGATCCGTCGTCTGAAACGTGGACGTAGTATAAATTTTCGGATGCCAAGCCGCCGAAAGGGGCACTCGAGCGATAAACAATGCTCTGTCCGGTCTGCAATGTATGATTTTGGCTGACGAACAATTTACGGCCGGCATCGATACGGGAACCATTGCCTCCCCACTCGACAACAAGTTTGTTGTTCTCCGCGCGTAGACTCGATCACCATCAACTGCGCCCACGACATGGGTAATCCCTTCAACCGTCCCCGCTATGCCAGGTGCTGAGTACTGGGCAATACCTGTTGGAATTGATGTTGGCAGGTCAAGAACGCCAAACGCCAGGGTCACATGTCCCATGTTGCCAAAACGTATACGCCAGGGGAAATCTCGCGTTCCCGCACCAGTCACCAGGACTCTCGGTTGCGGTGCAAACCTGAGTGCAGGATTGTCCTTCGTCTGTGCGTCGATCGCCGACTGGAGCTTCGTTTGGATAACCTGCGGTGACGCATTGTGGGGTAGGTCACGTACCGTGACTTGCGTTCCGGAAATGGCGGACAGCGGGTCGAATTCCAAGGTTATATCAAAGTTGCCAGCAGAAGCAGTCGTATAGAACTCCCACGTTTCATCAACGGCTGGTTGACCTTTGTGCGTTTGTTGGAGGGTTGCAGTGAAATCGCCTGCTGGACGAACTGCGGTGATTTGATGTTGACTCAGATTCGCATCAAGCTTGACTGTCCATTGATGCTCGCTCGCCGACTCTTTATACGTAACTGTGGTACCGGGGCAGTTGAAAGGACCACATTTGAGGAGTTGAAGAATCTTCTGGCTAACGGTCGTGGTTCGATGCGTTTCGACAGCCACTGGTTCATGATCAGAAAACGCGAGGTCAAACGTTCCCCCAGCGGCCTTGGGCAGCTTAATGATTTGAGTCTGATTCTTATCTTTGTAGCTGATCTCAAATGGGTTTTCATATGTAACGGATGCTCCTGGCGACTGCCCCGAAAACACTTCCACTTCGTTCTTTTCAGTGATGCTCTTACCAGTGATGCTTTTTGGTTCGGCGAAAATGACGTCCCAGACCGTGCTTCCGAAATTCGGATTTGAATGGTCCAGGAAGACCTTTTTATCGACGGTGAAATCGTTCCGACCGAGCAACGAGGCCAGTGCTTGGCTGAATCTTTGCTGATCCTCTTGGTCGTTCTGATCGATTCCGACTCTGTCGACTCCTGTGGCTACTCCATGTCGCAGTGTCGCTGTCTCCGGCGTAAGAAAAATTGAATGGCGTGGCCTTCGCATTCCCCAACGTCAAGGTCATCGTGCCCTGCCAGGAATCGACCTTGTATTGCCAGGTTTCTCGTTTCGGCAGTACTCCATTGTCGTTTGGCCTTGAGTCCGCGCGGATCGCAGGTTTATTCCCTGCAACGCCATCGCTTGTATTGAGGAAGATGTCTCGCGAAGTCAGGTTGACTGCCAGTACTTCATTTTTCGCTCGCTGGTAGCCTGAGTAATCCAGAACATTCAGTTTTCCGTTCGGTTGATCTGGCGATCCAGCGGTAAGCGTGCCAAACAACTGAGTGCGATCAGATGAAAATAGGCCGGGTCGAGCTTGGAAAAGCTTGTATTGGTTGTTGCCTTTGCCTCCGATTAAATTCCTGACGCTGTAAGCGACATACTTGGCAACAAACTTGCCTGCGGCGTGATCAAAACTTAAGACCGAAACTTTGTTGCCATGGTCCTTGTCACTTTCGATACGGATCTCGAGTTCCTCATTGATCATGCTCAGATCCAGGTCGGTCATTGCGCCGACTGGCGGGATATTTGTATGCGTCTCCAAAGGCAATGCTTGCGGCATTAGTTTTGCCACGTTGGATTCCGGCCCGACGAATACCTCCCCGGCACGCAGCGGAACCGTCAGCGTGCTCGCTGCGACTCCGGTTCCCACGGTGATTGTGATGTTGGTTGAGTCGCTGGTGACAACGGTGTTTCCAGTGACAGCGGAAAAATCGAGGATGTCGTGGCCGCCATCGTCGATGATCACATCCTTTCCCCAATTGTTCTCGAAGACGTAAGTGTCATTACCCAAACCACCGGCAAGCACGTCATTGCCAGTTCCGCCGGCCAGATGGTCGTTCCCCTTGCCCCCTATCAAGATGTCATTGCCGCCCAATCCGATGAGCGTGTCGTCACCCGACCCGCTATCCTGCAATAGGTTGATCTTGGCTAGTTGTTGCACCGTCGGCGCTGACGTCACAAGAAGCTCAGTCGCCTGCGTATCTCGCAACAACGAAACGTAGGAATCGTCCCCGTAGCCATCACCAATGAGCAAGTCGACTCCTTGACCACCAACGAGTACGTCCTCCCCTCGCGAACCGGCCAGTTTGTTTCTGGCTGAACTCTCGTTCTTTCCCACGATCACATCATCGCCTTTGCCGCCGATCACGTACTCGATACTCTCTATGCCGCCATTCACGCTCGTCGCAGTCGCGATGCTCGGAAAACGAATCACAGTATCTGTCGCGGGATCCGACACTTGTACATGTCTGGTGGCATCTGCCGCATGAAGGTTGACCAGGACGTTTCCGGTTTTGGGTTTCGTCGAGGGCGAATAGTTGAGCAGGTCGTTGCCGGCTCCTCCGGCCAGCTTTCCATCGATTCCTGAACTGTTGCGGACCGCAAAGTTGTCGCCCCGATTGGTGCCCGTGATGCTTTCCGCAGCGAAATCTCGGTCGGCAATGACCGTGAAAGTGCTGGACGTCGCCGAAGCGACCGCGACGATCGACTCGTTACCTTGGCCGATCGTCACATTCACGGGTCCGGTCACGTTACGAAAGTCGAAGGTGTCCAAGATTGCTTTGCTCGCGTTCTGCTCAGCAATCTGGCCTTCCGGGACTGCAGTCGCTTTTGTCGCTGCACTGATCGTGACGGACTTGGAGGTGTTACCGAAATTGTAAGTGTCGGCTTGCGGAGTCGGAGCGGCCGACAGCTTGCCTTCCGTGGTCGCGGTGATCGTTGCCAAGGTTGCCGTGAAATCTTGTGCCGTTGCAGCCGTAAAGATCTGGATCGTGTCGATGCTGCCCGTGGCGATTTCCAGATCCCAATCGCCGCCCAGCGCAGCGGCCCCCGTCAAGTCGTTGGACGCCGCGATGTCCGCGCCGGTCAGCGCGCTGAAGTCTCGGACAAAGTCGATGCCCCACTGGCCTTCGGCCACATTGCAGCCGTACAGCATGATGTCCGCGTCGGACGTTAATGAGTCGCTCCAGCCGGACAGCGCTGCGCTGTACTGCTGCAGGTTGTCCGCGTCGATCTGCGCATTGCCCAACTGCAGACTGCCGGCTGAGCCATGCGAGAGGATGTGCAAAGCACTGACGTTGCGGTACTGGCCGAGTGCTTCGCCGATCTGCTCGACTCCATCCCGATCCGCGTCGAGCACGACCACTTCGATGTCGTCCAGCCAGCGGTCGGCCAGTGGATTCGAATCGACAACCCGCGCCAGCAAAGCCTGATAGTTCTCGACCGCCGGGTCGACGAACACCAATGCGCGCGGCGCCGCCGCGAAGTACTCCGCAGCGCCCGCGTCGGCATCAATGGAGGACTGCCCGCCCTCGGATTCATCTTCTGTGACGAAGACCAGATCCGCCCCGATCTCTGTCGATACACGGGCCACGCCGGGCACGGGTGCCGCATCTTCGCTAGCTGGGGCAACCAGCCTGTCGTGCTGGGCAAGCAAATCCGACGCTAACAGCATTCGAACTTCGAGCGCCTCGGATTGAATTTGTCGCTGCAGAGATCGTTTTCTACTCCGGCTCGGCTTGCGGCGCAAACGAGAAACGGCGCGATCGCGCCGGTAGTGGTTATCATCCATGAACCCATTACCCTGTTGAATGCTTCAAGAGTCGCAGTTGGATCTTGGACGCTGCGATAAGACTTGAGGAAATACCTCGATGAGACGAGGTTTTTTCGCTGACCCCGATCCTCGACCGTGAAAATCGCCCCCCCCCCCCCCAACCGCAGCGGAATTGCCCGTCTCTCAACGAGACGATCCAGATCCACTAATTGACATCGTCACCACATGCAACCCAGTTGCCCCAAATTGCCCAGAATTTTCCAGCCTTCTGTTTTACTTATCGGAGGTAACGGCCAAGTTCTGCGGGCCGACCGCCGGGTCACCAATCGACAGGACTCGTGCGATTCAACATATTGCCGCCCACATCTAGAATCAGACCTTCACATCTGAGGTCACATGTTGAAAGCTGTTGCATTAGGCCTGGACTTTGGTACCGAGTCCGTTCGCGCCGTATTGATTGATGCCGACGGCGTCGAGCGCGGCGTTGGTACGGACTCTTTTGCCCACGGGCAAATCACCGAGACATTGCCCACGTCCGGCCAATCTTTGCCGCCCCATTACGCGCTGCAGCATCCGCAGGATTGGATCGATTCGGCAAGTCGTGCCACGCAAGCAGCCGTTGCCAGTGCCGGCTTGGATCCACAATCGATCGTGGGCATCGGCGTCGACTTTACCAGCTGTACGATGCTGCCGACCCTTACCGACGGGACACCGCTGTGCCAATTGGACGCCCATCGCGAAACGCCATTGGCTTGGCCCAAATTGTGGAAGCACCACGGTGCGATCGAGCAGACCGAGCGGATGAACCGGGTCGCTCGCGAGCGCGGGGAGTCGTTCCTGGATCGTTATGGTGGCACGATCGGGCTGGAATGGTTCTTTCCAAAGCTGCTGGAAACGATCGATGGGGCATCGGCGGTGGCGGAGGCGGCGGAAGTCTGGCTGGAAGCAGGCGATTGGTTCGTTTGGCAACTGGTTGGCGGCCCCGCGAGCGAGCTTCCGCGATCGACCTGTCAAGCCGGTTACAAGGCGCTCTGGTCCGCAGACGATGGATATGCCACACCGGCATACATGGCGGCTGTTGATCCACAACTCGCTGCGGCAGCCGAAACCAAGATGCCCGGACGCTTCCTTTCACCGGGCGAGCGCAGCCGGGACGCTCTGCGAAGCGATGGCAACGAAGCTGAACTTGCCGATGGGAATTGCTGTTTCGGCGGCAACGATCGATGCCCATTCGGCGGTTCCCGGCGTCGGTGCTGCCGAGCCTGGCACATTGGTGATGGTGCTGGGGACCAGCAGCTGTCACATGCTCAATGCGACAACCGGCAATCCGGTCGCTGGCGTCGCGGGAATTGTCCAAGGCGGCATCCTTCCCGGGTTGTTCGGCTACGAAACGGGACAGGCGGCTGTGGGCGATGCTTTTGCCTGGCTGCTGAAACTCTTGAATCTCGATTCCTTTGAGCAGCTTGCCGAGGAGGCGATGCGTCTACCGCCGGGCGCCCAAGGCGTAATCTGTTTGGATTGGATGAACGGATGTCGCACGCCTTTGATGGATGGATCGTTGCGAGGCGCGTTTACCGGATTGGCGCTGCACCACGGCCCGGCCCATCTGTACCGGGCACTGCTGGAGGGGTCCGCTTTTGGGTTGCGATGGATCGTCACATTGCTACGCGAGGGCGGAGTGCCGGTCGAACGATTTGTGGCAACAGGAGGTCTCCCCCATCACAATCCCGATTTGGTGCAGGTTTACGCGGACGTGCTGGGCGCGGAGATCGAAGTCCATCCGTCCCAACAAGGGCCTGCCGTTGGCGCCGCCGTGCTGGGGATGGTAGCGGCAGGCCAGCAGAAGAGTGGGTTCGCCAATGTTGCCGATGCGGCCACCTCAATGGCTGCCGTTCCTCAGGGCGACAAGAAGTTGGTGATCCCCAACCATGAGCTGACGTCGGAGTACGACCAACTGTATCAGCAGTACCGACAGCTTGCCGACGCGATGGTAAGGCTCAGTTGATTGCGTCGAGTTGCGATTTGGCCAAGGTGCGCAACTCAGCCACCGTTTGGTCGTCTCCGAGCGGAAGTGGCTGATCCGGGGTCGAGCGATCGCAAATCTCTAACGTGTCGCGAAAGGCACGTTTCGCTCCTTCGGAATCTCCCAGCGTGCGTAACGCCGCGCCCAACGAAAAATGTGCCAGGGCGAGCGAACCGTCGAGATACAGTACTCGCCGCAACGATTCGATCGCTTCTCGGTGCCGGTTCAAATCCATCAGCAGGACGGCGAACAAATAATGCAGCTCCTGCGAGAACGGCCGCTTGAGCGTTGCTGTTTCGCAGGCTTTCGCGGCGAGCGCGACGTCGATGTTGGCCAAGGCCTTGATATGAATCAGCACTCCTTCGCCGCGCAAATCCTTGGTAAGGTCGGCTGCCCGCTGACAGTCGCCTTGAGCCAGAGCTTGTCGTGCTTCAGCGAGCATCTTGCCACGGGACGTCGTCTTGAGCTTTGCTCGGTCCTCGGTTTTCACCACAGTTACCGCTCGGGAAATCGGTGCCGACTCCGGGACGAATGACTTCCCATTGGGTGCGTCCGAACCACCAGATTCCGACGACCGAATTGGCTGCCGAGGCAAGGTTCGCCTTGCGATACGCCAATCCATCTTCGGTGGGAACAAAGTCGAACGCTTCGTATTCAAAAATTGGCGGATCCGAGGTCCCGGTGATCAACCAACCTCCTTCGGCGAGCGACCGAAAGAGTCGAGCGACGACTGATTGAATGGTCTTCTCGTCAAAGTTGATCAGCACGTTGCGGCACATGATCAAGTCCATGCCGCGAGTCCCGGATGCGACGGAAGGATAGTTGTCCAATGCCAAATTCAGATGCTCAAATCGCACGGACTTGGCAATCGTGGGATTGACATGGTGCTGTCCGTCCTTCTGAGTCAAATAGGACTTCGCCAATTCCGCTTCACTTCCGCGCAGCGACCGTTCCGTATAGATCGCGGTCCGTGCACGCTCGATCGCTTCTCGCGAAATGTCGGTACCCAGCACGGTGGCTTGCGATAACGCGCCATTGCGATGGAGCAACATGGCCATCGAATAGGCTTCCTCGCCAGACGAGCACCCCGCACTCCACAACCGAATCGCGTGCCCAGGACCCAGGCGTCGACGGATATCTGGAAGGATCAGATTGGAGATCATCCGAAACTGACCCGAGTCGCGAAAGAAATAGGTATCGCCAACAGTCGTCGCCACCAACAAATCATCGAGTGCGTCGGCATTGGCCTTCAATAACCTCAAGTACTCGGCCGTATCAGAACAGCCCGCCAACTGCATCGTTTGACGAATGGCATGTTCGACAGCATCTCGGCCGCTCGAATCAAAAGACAATCCCGCCCGCAGGTGCAACAATTCGACGATCGGCTTGTACTGTTCGCTCCATGCGACTTCAGTCATGCTGCGTTTCCTGTTGCCAGCGGAAAGAAAGCGACTCCATGGAGGCCCCCGGTCCGTTCACTTTGGGAACCGGAAGAGCTGCGTCATCGAATGCGAACACGAATCGTTCCCGGAGAGATTGGTGGCCCGTTGGCATGTTGATAATCGAAGTGCAGGTAAGCTGGGCGGCTGCGAAGCTGGTGACCAGCCGAGCCAAACATCTCGGTGGCCACCATTGTAGACGGCAGACTGCCGTCATGCGCAAAGACTCTGCCACGGATTCCGGGCACGTTTTTCCGTATGTCGGTGTCCTGCCAGCGAGATCGTTTAACGGCAAGCCGCAGGCGATTAAAAGGGGGACGCAGTCGCCTTCGGCTTGCCGTTAAACGAAAGACCCGGCGGTGGGTCTGCAGCGATGCCGCTCGTTACCCACCCTGCAAGTTGCCAGCGACTCACTCTTCTTCGACGAAGCTCTTGAAACCGGATTCCTTGTCGACTGACTCGTAAAAGGCGTTGATGATCGCGCCCGCGTCATTGCCGACCATCATTGCCATCATCCGGTTGGTCGGCTGCTTGAACTGACGTCGCAGTTCGTCCAACGATGGCTCGAACTTGGTCGGCGTGACCACGTAAACGACTCGCCCCGGTTGGTTGGGCGCCGCGGCGTACTGTCCCTCCGCACTGTTGAACACCGCTTCCATGAAGGCGGGGCCCACCGAATCCAATTCGGGGACGTTGCCGATCGTGGCTCCTTGAAAACCGAATGAATCCATCCAGCTGAACGGGCCGAGTCCTTCCTTGACGTTTTCACGCTTGTCTGCGGGCACCAAATCGACCAGCGGCTTGTCGCCGGCCTCGGATACCTGCTTGACCAGTTTCTCAGCAGCTTCTTGTGCCAACTTACGTGCTTCCTTCATCCGCACCGCCATCACCACTTCGCCTCGAACTTCATCGAGCGAGGGGGTGTAGGCGTCCGTTTCAGAAGTCTTCCAGCTGACATAGATCTTGCCAGCCGGATCGTCGGCCGTTCGCACAGGCGCGAATAGCTCTTGCCGCGGCAACATTGTCTGGCCGTCGTTATAACCGTACATCATCACCGTGAAGCTCGGTCCGCGGCGTCCGAATTGCGTGCCAACTTCAAAGGAGTTGGCGATCGGTTCGTCTGCAATCGTCAATTCGGTGTACGGCCCGATGGTTTCGTAACTGAGTCCAAGCTTTTCTCCGAGCGACATGAGGTCTGGTTCAGCCGGAGCCGCGCCAACCTTCTTCCCGATCTTGACATCGTTTTGGTAGATGGATCGATCTGTGAAGTAGCGACTCATGGTTTTGGTCACTTCGGAGATTGCGGCATCCATGCGAGCACGCGCCGCGGGCCCAGCCAAGTCATCGGCAATGCTCTCACGGACGTCCTCGAACGATTCGACCTTCTTTTCTGCCGGCTTGTCGTCTGCAGGCTTCTCAGAATCCGGAGCCGGTTCTTCCTCCGGAGTGTCCGACTTTGCGCCGTCCGATTCCGGCGCATCCACCTTCTCATCTACTTCCGCTTTGTCTTTCGCTTTGTCTTCATCCCCATCCTTCCCAGCTGGCTCGTCATCCTTGGCGGGCTCGGAATCTGCCTTCTCCTGGACCGCTTCGTCGGAGTCCTTGTCGACCTGAAAGGCAACCAGACGCACAGCCACACTTTGGGCGACACTCGATTGATCGTTGCCCGCGTCCTGCTTGACAGACTCAGACTCAACATCGGTCGGGGAGTCGTCGTCACTGGCCGGCTCTTCGGCTGGCTCGGCTGGCTCAGCTGGCTCGGCTGGCTCAGCTGGGGCGGCCTCTGGCTGCTCGTCGGTGGTTTCCGACTTGGCATCTTCGCTGCTGACGGTCTCCGGCGCGTCATCCGGCGTTTTCTCAGCCGTCTCATCGGGTTTGCTATCGGCGGGTTTTTCTTCGCTAGCCCCTGGTGCTTCGGCGGGCTCCGCCGCAGCCTCGGCTTTTTCAGCATCCTCTAACATTTCGGACGCTGCCGTCTCGGGGACTTGGAAATCCCCGCCCTTGAGACGTCTTTCGTACTCGGCGCGGAGGGTTTCTTCACTCAGCTTGGCAACTTCCTGGTCGAGGAAATTCTGATAGTTTCCGACCAGATACGCAAACGACGCGGAGTAGCGCCGATGGAAAGCGGGCTCGGGTGATTGGTCGGAAAAATCGCGGTCTTTCCCTTCTTCGTACGTTTGGGCGACTTCGGCTTCGCTCGGGGATGGGTTCGTTTGGTCCAAGTAGTCATTGACCAGCACGCCGTAGGACGAGATGACAGCCTTGCGGTTAAGTTTTAGAAAGTTTGACCATTGTTCTTCGGGCGTCATCAGCGGCCCCGACATCGGTCCTTCGCCCATGAACAGTCCTGAGTAACCTCGATTCAGGAAGACGCCAGCCAGCAAGTGAATTCGCAGCTGTTCATACAGGTGCGGGCGGCCCATTTGATTCTGAGTCGACGCCATCAGCATGCCGTCGATGTCGCTGTTGCTGATCATGCCATCGGTGTACCGCTCCAGCCAAACTTGCAGCGTGCTGTCGTCGAGATCGAAGCCCGCTTTGGTCGCCTCGGCCGCGAACAGGAACGAGCGGATCGTGCCTTGGATGCTCGGTGACTGGTTGATTCCGATCGAGCGGACCTGATTATTCTGCGTGTCGAACTGGAAGCCCGCGGTTCGCGGGATGCCGCCGCGAGAAATCGTCTCCTTGGCCAATTCCATCATGAACCGCACGGTCGACTGGTGATTTCGCGTGAAATAGTCGACGCGCGTGCGGGTCAATTCGGTCCCCTCGAAACGAGCGACGACTTGATCGCCGCCGGTCCCCATGTTGCGGCGCATGTACGTATCCAGAACCGGCAGCACCACAAAGGCAAACAGAGCCAATCCGGTCAGGAAGACCATCATCGGCTTCAAATTGCGTCGGAATAACTCGAAAGGACTGGTGCTCGTGCTCATGGGTTACAACTTTCTGCCACGGTGGGCTGCCAACTGCGGGATCGGCGAATTCGCCATCTTTACGGGCAGCCAAGCCTGCGACTGGTGTTGCCGGACCGACCCGTTTGAAACAGTAGCGTTTTTTTAAGGGAAGTAGCGTGTTTGGGGAATTGCGGATTGGTGAGTCGTATTGACAACGTCGCTTCGCCATCCAACTCTCTTAAAAAGGTTAGCGACGTTACTTGGCCCAAACGTTATCAAGTGCTAGCGAAGTAGAAAGCGTATCGCCGCCGGATTTGAAGGGTCAAGGTGAGATTGATTTTCCGTGGGATTTCACGGAGCTGTCGCGAATATGGCAGTCTGTTGGCCCTCTTCGGTCTGGAATGAGGGTTGGCGATTCGCAAAACTTCTGCAACAACCCCGTCCAAATACCTTCAACGCCGATTCATTTACACATTTAATCTAGTGTTTGCATGGCCAAAAGCACGGGCAAGAGCTTGGTGATCGTCGAATCACCCGCAAAAGCACGCACCATCTCCAAATATCTCGGCTCGGGCTATCAAGTCGAGGCGAGCATCGGTCACGTCCGCGACCTTCCTGCCGGAAAAAAGGATGTTCCGGAGAAGTACAAGAGCGAGCCTTGGGCATATTTGGGAGTCGACATCGATCATGATTTCGAGCCCCTTTACATCGTGCCCGACGACAAAAAGAAGCAGGTCAAGAAACTCAAGGACGCACTGAAACAGGCCGACCATCTGTATCTGGCGACGGACGAAGACCGCGAAGGAGAAGCGATCAGCTGGCATCTGCAGGAACTGCTGAAACCGAAAGTTCCAGTTCATCGCCTGGTTTTTCACGAGATCACCAAAGAGGCGATCCAGCACGCGCTGCAAGTCAACTCGCCAGATCGATGACAGCTTGGTGCGGGCCCAGGAAACTCGGCGAATTCTGGACCGGCTGTACGGCTTCGATATGTCCAACCTGCTGTGGCGAAAGATCGGCAAAGGGACCAGTGCCGGCCGCGTTCAGAGCGTGGCAGTGCGATTGATCGTGCAACGAGAACGCGAGCGCATTGCTTTCGTCGACGCGACCTACTGGGACCTCGAGGCGGTATTCGAAACGGGCAAGGCGAGGCGTTGTCAGCAACGTTGGCGACAGTCGACGGGCGAAAGATCCCCACGGGCAAAGACTTTGACGCGGCCACCGGCAAGCTGAAGAACTCCAAACTGCTTGCAGCTGAACGAGCAGCAAGCCACCGACTTGGCGGCAAAGTTGCGATCCGCGGATTTCAAAGTCACCAAAGTCGAGGTCAAACCGTTCACCGAAAGACCGCGACCGCCGTTCACAACCAGCACGCTGCAACAGGAAGCGAACCGCAAGCTCGGGTTCACCGCGCAGCGGACGATGAGTGCGGCTCAGAGGTTGTACGAAAACGGTTACATCACTTACATGCGTACCGACAGCACGACGCTGAGCAAGGAAGCGGTTGGAGCCGCGCGGACGCTGGTCCGCAGTGAATACGGCGAAAATTTTCTGCATCCGGACGTTCGTGTTTACAGGACGAAAGAAAAGAATGCGCAGGAGGCCCACGAAGCGATTCGGCCTGCCGGGACCCCGTTTCGAGTCCCCGAAACCGTTCGTGGGGAACTCGATTCCGATCAATTCCGAGTCTTCGATTTGATTTGGAAGCGAACGATTGCCTGTCAGATGGCGGACGCCAAAAAGCAACGCGTCAGCATCACCATCGAAGGGGGCGGAGCAACCTTCACCGCGAGCGGAACCAGCATCCTATTCGAGGGTTTCTTGCGGGCTTATGTCGAAGGCAGCGACAACCCGGAGGCCGAACTTGCGAACAAAGAAACGATCCTGCCGCAGGTCACTGAATCTGATCCCGTCTCGGCGAAGTCGCTCGATCCCAAGGGCCACACGACGCAGCCGCCGGCCAGATTCACCGAAGCGTCACTGACCCGCACCTTGGAAGAAAAGGGGATCGGCCGGCCGAGTACGTATGCGTCGATCATCGGGACGATCACCGACGAACGCCGAAACTATATCGTCAAGAAAGGCTCGGCGCTGGTGCCTACCTGGCGTGCTTTCAGCGTCACAAGGCTGATGGAGGACCACTTCGGAACGCTGGTGGATTACGAGTTCACTGCGGAGCTGGAGGACTTTCTCGATTCGATCAGCCGTGATGAGGCGTGCCGCGACGAGTACCTGAAGAAATTCTATTTCGGCGACGGATCCCAGGACAAACACAACGTCGGCTTGAAGGCGCGGTTGGTCGAAAAGCTGGAGCAAATTGATCCGAAGGAAACGGCCCGGTTCCCACTGGGAACGCCGACCGAGGGCGAACATCGGGATCCTGTGTTTGTGCGAGTCGGCAAATTCGGGCCCTACATCGAACAGGGCGAACGAACCGGTTCGATCCCCGATGGATTGCCGCCCGACGAGATGGATTTGCAGAAAGCGCTGGAACTGCTGGCTTCCAGCGAAGTCGAGGAAGAGCCGCTGGGGACGCACCCCGAAACGGGCAAGCCGATTTACTTGAAGGTTGGTCGGTTTGGCCCCTACATTCAGCTGGGCGAACCGGACGACGAGGAGAAACGAAATCAGGGTTTGCTGAAGGGGATGGAGGTCGAGGACCTGACGCTGGAGTTGGCCTGCAAACTGCTCGAACTACCGCGAACGCTGGGCGATTACCCGGAAAACGGGCAACCGATTCAAGTTTTTGACGGTCGATACGGGCCCTACGTCAAGTGTGAGAAAGAGACACGTTCGCTGCCGGCCGGGATGTCACCGTTAGAGGTCACGCTGGAAGAAGCGATTACGCTGCTGAAACAGCCCAAGACGCGTGGCCGCGGCACGCCGAAGGAGCCGTTGCGGGTGTACGAGGACAAGTCGCCGATCACCGAGGGCGAGGTCAAGATCCTGGACGGCCGCTTCGGTCCCTACGTGACTGACGGCGAAACCAATGCATCGCTGCGAAAAGGCATGGATCCTAAGGAAATGACGTTCGAGGCGGCCCTGGACCTGCTGGCCGAACGGGCTGCCAAAGGACCGTCGAAGAAGAAAAAGAAGGCAGCCAAGAAGAAAGCTGCCAAGAAAACGCCCGCGAAAAAGAAAGCCGCCAAGAAGAAAACGACCAAGAAAGCCGCGAAGAAGGGCGTTCCCAAGAAAAAGTCGTGATTGTTGCTCGATTGCCCAAGCGAGTCCTCGGCTGGGACAGCCGAGCAACACTGGTCCCCTAAATCCATTCCCACGATATAAATACGTCACACAACTCAACAGATCTGGAGAATCAAAGCATGGCTGGAATCGAACGTGTTCGCGAAATTCGTCGTCTGAGGACCCGCCGCAAGAAGACCGCCAATCTGATCGCTCGGGTCAAAGCTGGATCGATGGACAAGAGCGAAGCGATTCGCAAGCTTCGCAAAATGACTCCCGGAGCCAATGTGGTCATCGCCCGAGAAGGCTGGGAGAAATAAGACCCGCCATGACTCGCACTACCGTTCGTATGTGAACGTCGAGTTGGTGAGATCGTTTAACGGCAAGCCGAAGGCGACTGCGTCCGCCCCTCACAGTCGCCTGCGGCTTGCCGTTAAACGAAATGTGGACGATTTTGGCGTCCGACTCAGAGACCGTTCGGCTCACATTTCTCGAACCGCCAGCCGTCTCGCGCCGTATCGGCTCCTTGAGTAGCAATGCTTGGCGGCTATATTTCCGTCTCGGATCGCCGGATCCCGCTGAATTTGTTGCGCCGCAATCTGTAACTGGGACTCCTGTAACTGGGACTCGAAAAGAACTCGCCCATGACCAACCAAAGTGAATCACGTCGCCCGATGATCGAGGCGATTGGATTGAGCAAGTTTTATGGCCCCTTTGCTGCTGCTCGCGACGTTTCCTTTTCGGTCAGCGAAGGTGAATTGGTGGCTTTCCTGGGCCCCAATGGTGCCGGCAAAAGCACCACGATGAAGATGTTGACCGGCTACATTGCGGCCAGCGAAGGGGAGGCCAGAATCGCCGGTCACAACATGATGGAAGACCGCATCGAGGGGAGTCGCCAGCTGGGGTACTTGCCGGAAAACGGTCCGCTCTATCCCGAGATGACACCTGCCTCGATGCTCGATTTCTTTGCCGAAGCACGCGGCATGTCCAAAGCCAAAAAGAAAGATCGTATCGAAGCGGTCGTCGAGATCTGTGACCTGTCGACCGTGATCTACAAACCGATCAGCAAACTCTCCAAGGGATTCAAGCAGCGTGTGGGGATGAGCCAAGCGTTGCTGCACGAACCAGATGTGTTGATTCTGGACGAGCCGACCGCCGGTTTGGACCCGAATCAGGTTCGCGGTGTTCGCAAGACGATGCGACGACTCAGTGAGACCAAGACGATTCTGCTCAGCACGCACATCTTGCAAGAAGTCGAAGCAATGGCCAATCGCGTGATCCTGATCAACGAAGGACGACTGGTGTATGACGGTGATGTCGCATCGCTGAGAGAGCATGGCGATGGCGGCGACCTGGACGAGGCCTTCCACGCGCTCACCCGCGACGATGCGGCTTAACGATTCACATTTGATCCGCTCCGGCGCTTTCCAGTTCGACCGTCGCAGCGTGATATGGGAATTTCGAAAACCAATCCAACTCAATCGACACACAGCCTACTATGCCGCTCAATAACGTCGCCACGGCACTCTTCAGCCTGCTCATTTACGACCTCACGTTTTTGCTGATTCTGATCGCAATCGTTGCCTTGCTTGCGGGCACCAAGCATGCCGCATTTGCGGTCATGAAACGCAACTTCGTCGGCTACTTCAGCAACCCGACCGGCTACGTTTTTCTGTGTATTTTTGTCTTCTTGACATCACTTGCCGCGTTTTGGCCCTACGAGTTCTTCAACCAGAACCTGGCCACACTCGACCAGCTCAATTACTGGTTTCCGCTGATCATGCTGGTGTTCATTCCGGCCATCACGATGAGCATCTGGGCGGAAGAAAAGCGACAGGGTACTGACGAATTGCTGCTGACTTTGCCGGCTGACGATTTTGACATCGTGATTGGCAAGTACATGGCGGCAGCCGCGATTTTCACCGCGTCGCTGCTGTTCAGCCAGCTCAGCACGTTTGTCACGCTGGCGATTCTGACCGAAGGGCAACTCGATATCGGTCTGATCTTTACCAGTTACCTGGGGTATTGGTTTGTCGGACTGGCGATGATCGCGATTGGCATGATCGCTTCGTTCCTGACCGGCAACCTGACGGTCGGATTTATCCTCGGTGCTCTGTTCAACGCGCCCCTTGCGTTTGCCTCGCTTGCCGATTCGGTCAGCCCCACGCAGAAGATCGCCGCTTGGATTGCCGCCAGCGGAATCGCCCGGCCGTTCGACGACTTTGGACGCGGTGTATTTAGCAGTTCTTCGGTGATCTATTTCGTGCTGGTTTCCGCCGTCGCGTTGTATGCCTGCATGGTGTTGATCGGTCGTCGCCATTGGACCGGCGGCAAGGACGGCAACACGATGGCCTGGCACTACCTTGCTCGAGTGCATCGCCCTGGTCGTGTTTACCGTCGGTTCGGTCGTCCTGTTTCGCAATTGGGACATCGTCCGTCATGACTTCACCGAGGGCAAAGTCAGTTCGCTCGCCCCGGCGACAAAGAAACTGATTCGTGAACTCGATTCTGATCGCCCGATCGTGATCGACGCCTTTATCAGTAAAGAAATCCCTGAGATTTACGCACGGACTCGATACGAGTTGGTCAATCTGCTGAAGGAGTTCCGTAGCGAGGCGGCACAAGCGGAACCGCACGATCGAAGTCAATCTGTACGACGACATCGAACTCTTTAGCGACGACGCCGCGCTCGCAGCCGAACGATTTGGGATCGAACCGGTCACTCGCATCGTGCGAGAAAAGGGTTCCGCACAACAAAAACAACTGATTTTGGGTGCAGCTTTCAAAGCGGGCCTGGAAAAGGTGACGGTGCCGATTTTCGAGTACGGCATTCCGGTTGAATATGAATTGGTTCGCTCGATCAACACGGTCGCTTCAGGAAAACGAAAACGGATCGGCGTGGTGGCTACCGATGCCCGTTTGATGGGCGGCACCGTGATGCAAGGAATGTCGATGCAGCAGGTCAGTCGACATCTGCTGATCGAAGAATTGCAGAAGCAATATGAAGTTGAAGAGGTCGATCTGAGCGTTCCTGTGGCACCCGATAACTACGATGCTTTGATCGCGGTTCAGCCATCGTCGCTGGACCCGCAGAGTTTTGGTCGCTTCTTGGACGCGGTTCGATCGGGCATTCCGGTGGCCATCTTCGAGGATCCGGCACCGGTCGGAACCGGCTACATCACGCCAACCGGGTCTCCCAAGCAGTCGCCTGGAAGCATGTTCGGCGGTGGTGGGATGACGCCCAAGGGCGAAATCCGCGAGCTCTGGGACTTGTTGGAGCTTGATGTTCCAGGGACTCCAGGCATGCAGGGCATGTTCACTCCCGATCTGGTTTGGCAACAACACAATCCCTATCCAACACTCGATGACCAGGCCAACGAATTGTGGGTGTTTATCGACGAAGACTCGCCGGGAGCGACCGAAGGCCAGGCGCTCAGCGCTGATAGTCCGATCACCTCCGGGATGAAAGAAGTATTGGCGATCATGACCGGAGCGGTGAACGCGAAACCGGGCGGTTCGCTGCAGCACACACCGCTGCTTTCCACCGGCGAACTGAGTGGGTACATCGCCGGTTCGAAACTGGGAAACATTTTGCAAGGTCGCACCACAGTGACGCGTGAGGCGGAAGGCATTGTGCCGTTCGTGCCAATCGCGATGTCGATCGAAGGCACGCCGACTCCCGAGAACAAGCCGGGCGAGGGATCGGAACAGGAATCGAGCGGCGCGTCCCATCCGAGCCGTTTACGTGGCGGACTCCGACTTGATGCTGCCCGAGTTTTCCATGATTCGGGCTGACCCCAACACTGTCTCGGAAGCAAAATTCCAATTTCAAAACGTCACGTTTGTGCTCAACTGCATCGATTGGTTGACCGAAGAGACCGACTTCATCGAAGTCCGCAAACACGAGCCGATCTTTGCCAGCTTGCGGATGATTGACTCGGTCAAGGAACAGGCTCGCACCGCGGTCCGAGACCAAAGCCAGATCTACCAGGACGAGTACGACCAGACGATCCGCGATGCTCAAGAGTCGATGGACCGGCAGTTGCAGAAGCTGCGTGAAGAAGTCGAAAAGCTGCAAAAAGAGAGTGCGGACGGACGGGTCTCGCGGGCGGAGTTGCAGGCGAGACTGCAGAAGTTCCAGACCTTGCAGGAATTGGAACAACGGAAGCTGGACGTCAAACGAACCAAGACCGAGCGGAACCGCGAGCTAAAGATTCGCGAGATTGAACGCAAGGCGGCGGACGAAGTGACCAGCATTCAGAACAAAGTGAAAGCGGCGGCGGTGGCATTGCCATGCATCCCGCCGTTGATCGTGGGTGTGATCGTGTTCGCCTCTCGGCGTCTGCGTGAACGTGAAAACATTAGCAAGAGCCGACTGAAATAGTGAGAAATCTGCCGTGAACGAAGGCATAAAAACTGGAGTCTTTTGGGTTGTCGCATTGTTGATGCTGATGGTCGCTGCGCTGGTCGCTTGGCCCACATCCACCGATGCTACGCCCACGTTTGCCGGACAAGATCTGTTCGAGGATTTCAAGGATCCGTTGGCCGCGGCCAGCATGAAGATCACCACCTTTGACGAGGAACAAGGGACGCTCGACTATTTCGAGGTGCGTCAGGATCCTGAGTCGGGGCTTTGGAAGATCATGTCTCGGTACGCCGGTTACCCGGCCGACGCGGTCGAGCAGATGAAGAACGCCGCGAACTCGTTGGTCGGATTGAAGATTCTGGATGTCCAGACCAGCAACTCCGAGGACCACGACGACTTGGGCGTGATCGAGCCCGATTTGGAGAACCTCAAAATCGGTGACGATGGGGTTGGCCGACTAGTGGCTTTCAAAGATGGCGAACAAAAAACGCTGGCGTCGCTGATCATCGGCAACAAGGTGAAGGACGAAGAAGGCAAGGTCTACGTTCGCAAGCCGGGACAGGATCCGGTGTACGTGGTCAAGTTCGACGACTCAACACTGACAACGAATTTTCAAGATTGGATCGAAGATGACTTGCTGCAACTCAGTAGCATCGAGATCGAAGATCTGGAAATCAAGGATTACAATGCGAGCCTGAATCTGCAGACTCGCGGGCTGGATCTGGTCCGCTATTACAACGCCAAACTGTCGATGGATGGCGCCGATTGGAAGCTCAACGAGTTGCTCGAGTACGACCCGAAGGACAAAACCGCGGAACCCAAGTTGGCTAGAAATCGGGCCGGATGAAAAGCCGAACAAGGCGAAGCTTGATGCGTTGAAGAACGCAGTGGACGATTTGAAGATCGTGAGCGTCGTGCGCAAACCGGAAGGCATGAGTGCCAATCTTCGCGCCAGCGAGGACCTGCTTTCTGACCGTGACGCAATCGGATCGCTCGCCCAGCACGGCTTTTACCCCGTCGCTTCGGGGAAGGCCGATGAATACGACATCTATTCTGCCAACGGCGAATTGAGTGTCACGGTCAAGGACGGCGTGAAGTACAGCATGCGGTTCGGAAACATTTCCGGGGTGACCGATGGCGGCAAGTCGACCAGCTGAAGAGGGCGATGACGTCGATGCCGGCGTGAACCGCTATCTGCTGGTGACGACTGCCGTTGACGAATCCAAGTTTCCGCCGCCGGAGTTGAAACCGGTCCCCCAGACGCTTGCGGAACTCGACGCGATCCTGAATCCAAAGCCGGAAGAAGCACCGGAAAAGGCTGACAAGCCTGACGCGGAAAAGACAGCCGACGAAAACTCGGAATCGAAAACCGAAACCAAGACCAAGGACGAGACGGAAACCGAGACGAAGAGTGACGAGGCGGAGAAGGCGGATGCTCCTGCTGAGGAGCGTCTGAGGAGAAAGCTCCCGCAACGAGAAGAACCGGCTGAGCAATCCGAGCCCACCGGTGAGACGGATTCGAGCGGCAGCGGCGAGGCGACCGGCAAAGGCGAGGCCCAAGAACCCTCGGATCGAGCAGCCGCCCTCGGGTGAGCAGCCGCCCTCGGATGAACCAGACTCTGCGGATAGAAGCAGACAAATCGGAGGAGAAATCTGGCGACGAACCAGCTCCAGCCGTAGAAGAACCCGCCTCGGCCGATTCAACTGAAGAAACCGGCAGACCAGAAGCCCGCAGACGAAGAGCTCACCGAGGAAGAGAAGCAGGAGCGATTGGAAGCGGAGCAGGAGAAGATCACGAAGGAAAATCAGCGGAAGATGGACGAGCGGAAGGACAAACTGGAAGCAGCCAAGCGACGTGTGCGTGACTTGAATGACCGGTTTGCCGACTGGTACTACGTGATCCCCGAAGACACGTACGCGAAGCTTCACATCAAGCGAGATGAACTGATCGAGAATCCTGACGCATGCCGCAACGACTCCGCCGCCACCCAGCGGTGGGCCACAGTTCAACATCCCAGGTTTCCCAGGGAATCTAGCGCAGCTGTCCGGGTTAAGTCACCCTTCTCCCTGGGAGAGGTCGCGGTCTCAGCCGCACTGTCTAAGCGTTTTCCGAAATCTCTTGATCGTGTCGCTCGACGAGCGACCGGGTCAGGTCCTCAGCCAGGTGCGCGAGTTCTTCGACATCGGCTTGAACCGCCTGCTCGATCTCTGCAGCGGCGTCGCTCACAGATTCTTTGCGAGCGGTCTGCTCGAGTAATCGAAATCTGTCTTCCGGCAACTGTGGCGATTCGGCAGTCGGGCAGGTCGCAAGCTGTGCGATTCGGATGGCGCCGATTGCAGATGGGATCACGACACTGGTGGCGCCGCCCCGCAACAGTTTTCGTTCCGTGCTGGGGCATTCGGCGCGGGCAACAATCCGAATGGAAGCGTTTAGATCTCGTGCAGTCAGCGTCACGAACACGTTGGTAGCGTCGTCCGGAAGAACGGCCGCCAAGGTTTTTGCACGAAGCAGACCAAGCTGGCAAAGAACATCCTCATCGACAGCGTCCCCCTGCCGCGAAAGAAAGCCGTCGGAGATCGCTTTGTCGACAAGCTCCGGGTCACGATCGACGATGACTAGCGATTCGTCATGATTGGCAAGCTCGACCGCCAGCATTTGACCGACGCGGCCGTAGCCGCAAATGATTGTGTGATCGCTGAGCTGATCAATTTCACGCGATCGATTTCGTAGTCCTAACATTTGTTCGATCTCACCTTCGGCCAACATTTGAATGATACCTCCAATCACGTAGATCAGCGAAGAACAACCGGCGAAGATCACGCCCATCGTGAAGAACTTCAGCCAGGGCTCGTCCATCGGTCTGACTTCGCCATAGCCCACTCCGAAGATCGTGATCGTGACCATGTAGAGCGCGTCGACCCAACCCCATCCCGCCGCCACATATCCGACTGTGGCAACGAGGCACGTGATCGTGAAGAACGTGAAACCTACGCGTAGCGTCTTGGTTGACGCATGCTCGATCGTGTTGTTAGGTCGGCTTCGAGATGAACTCATGATCTACGCCCCCGTGTGAGCTAACGGCTGCGATACGAATGCGCATATCCGTTCCGTGCCAGACCCGTGCGAAGAGTCCGGCGAACTCTACAACCTGCGTAGCACTGGACGAGACTGCGATTGCTGAAATCAACAGGTGTCAACTCTGAACTGCTACGTAAAACCAGCAATACCCGCACATCCGCGTTATATTGACGATTCGAGTTGCTCGAGTCGCTGTTCATTCTGCTTGCATGGAGAATCCTATGAACCGAAAGCCACTTGGCGATTTGGATCGTCCTGACGTCGCTTCTCTTGGCGGCGGTTCGCCTGCTTGGGCCGTGGACCCAAATCCGGCAGATGGGCAAGCGTCGTCAGACGTACAGCGGTACCTGTACGTGGCCTCACCGGGTATTCGTGACTACCTGGAGTACGGTGGGCACGGGATTCTCGTTTTTAACATCGATGACGACCACAAATTCGTCCGACGGATCTCCTTGGATGGTTATGGCGTCGACGAGCAGGGCAAGCCAATCAACGTCAAGGGAGTTTGCGCGAGCGCGACGACAGGCCGGATCTATGTCAGCACGAAGCAGCAGCTGATCTGTGTCGACTTGCTGACCGACAAGGTTCTGTGGCAACGCGAGTACCCGCTCGGTTGTGATCGCATGTCGATCTCGCCTGATGGTTCGACGATCTACCAACCGTCTTTCGAGAAAGATCGCTGGTACGTGCTCAACGCCGAGGACGGATCGATCATCACCGAGATCGTCCCCGATAGCCGGGCACACAATACGGTTTACGCCGTCGATGGTTCCGAGGCCTATCTGGCGGGCCTGGGAAGTCCGCTGTTGACGGTGACCGACGCCAAAACGCACGAAGTCTCTCGAACCATCGGGCCCTTCAGCGCACCGATCAGGCCGTTCACCGTTAACGGAGACAGTTCGCTGGTGTTCGTGAATGTGAATGAACTGCTGGGATTCGAGATCGGCGACTTGAAGACGGGCAAGAAGTTGCACCGCGTTGAGGTCACCGGCGTGCCGCGTGGCAAGCCCTTGCGACATGGATGCCCAAGCCATGGGATTGCCATGACGCCTGACGAGAAGCAGATTTGGGTATCCGACGGTTTCAACTCGACCGTCCACATCTTTGATTCAACGGTGATGCCGCCCAAGTTGATCGAGAGCATCAAGCTGCGCGGTCAACCGGGCTGGGTCACCTTTAGCATTGACGGTTCCATCGGATGGCCGTCGACCGGGCAAGCGATCGACACGAAGACTCACCAGATCATCGCTGCCCTGACTGACGAGGACGGTCGCGCGGTGGAAAGCGAAAAGGTGCTGGAAATCGATTTCAAGGACGGAAAAGTGGTCGCCGCCGGCGATCAATTCGGACGCGGAAAGCAGTAGCGATTCAAGTGGTATTGGGGTGGTATTAGGGTGGCTGGTGGTCGAGCGTCAGCGAGCCCCCAGTGATACCTGAGCAATCCTGGGGCTCGCTGACGCTCACACCAGCCACCAGTTCCGCCACCCAGTTCCCCAGCCACCCAGTTCCCCAGCTTCCCCAACTTCCCTGACGCCTGACTCCTCTAATGCTCTTACCGGCTTGATCGCGATCACGTTGCTGGCGATCTGAATTGCCAGCAGACACCAGCCGAATTGCACGAAGCTGTGGTACAGCGGGCCCGGCGATGCTTCTGACAGTGCGCGAATCACTCCGAAGACTGGGACCAATGCGATCGCCACCGTCGCTGCTCCGACCAACAGTTGGCGTTTTTGTGTGGGCATCAGAAACGTTGCGGAAATCGGGATTGCCATTCCCAACCAATACGCGGCAGCAAGCAACGCGAGAATCAGGTTGCCGAAAAAACAGGCCACGACGAATCCGAATACCGATAGCAGCCAAGCACGGCGCAATTAGATTCGATGCCCAGCGCTGCGATCGATCCAACAGGTGTTGCCCAAAGGGATGAAACCGCAAGAAGCTGTTGAAAAGTGGGTTGGCGATCCAGGTCAAAACTACAAAGAAGACGTAGAGAGCCACGATTGGAAAGATAAAAGGCTGCAAAACGGGGACGGCCGGTCCGACCACGCGGGTCAGGACTTGCACCAATATCCAGGCACCGAAAATCAACCCCAACGCGGCGGACGAGTTCAGGCGACTGAGCGTGACATAAAACCGATGCACCCATCGAAACAGCATGCTGCGGTTGTTCAAGGCATGGATCAGGCCGACTCGGGCCATTTCGTGATGGGGATCGAGTCGCAGTGCCTCGCGAAACGCAACTTGTGCTTCCTTGTACCGTCCCGAATTCAGTAACGCGT
Organism: Pirellulaceae bacterium; assembly: GCA_963704055.1. Lineage (GTDB taxonomy): Bacteria > Planctomycetota > Planctomycetia > Pirellulales > Pirellulaceae > Rubripirellula. Next base: position 29,953 of record CAVPGW010000029.1, read on the forward strand.
GCCCGTGCGCCGCGTGAGACATCGGGTCATCGGGATCACGACGCAACGTTTCGGTGGCCGCTGCGATCGCTTCGTCGCCCCGCCCCAATCGTTCGAGGGATATCGAACGCAAATTGCCGCAGTCGAGATGTTCCGGATCGACGGCTAAGCCCTGCACAGCCGCATCAAGCGACTGCTGGTAACGATCGCGAGCCAATTGAGCTCGTGACAAAACGGCAAAGGCATCTGCGTCATAAGGATCCAGCCGCAGCGATTCCTGGATCGCGGCCGCCGCTTCTTCGTTGCGATTCCGCTGGAGGTAGCTGACGGCCAGCGCATAGTGACCGAGCGGCTCGTCGGGTGCTAGTCCTACCGCATGCTGAGCCATTTCGGTGGCTTCGAGCATTCGGCTGCGATCATGCAGAATGCACAGGGCCAGCAACGATTGGGCGGTGGCATCCCCCGGATCATCGGCCAGCAGCATGCGAAGATCGCGCTCAGCCATCTCGTGGCGGCGTTGGGACAGCAGCAGCTGAACGCGCCCGTACCGGTCACTCATCGTTTGATCTTCAAATAGTCCAGAATCTCGTCGTACAACCCGCCTTCGTTGGCGTACAGCGCATGATTCCTGGCCGTCGAGAACCATTCGCGTGTCGACGGCCGGACCTCTTTTGCGGCGGCTAGCAGATCTTTTGTCAGAATTGGTTTTGGCAATCCGGTCTTCACGGCTTCTCGCAGTTTCGCTTCGATGGCACGGTCGACAATCGCATTCAAGTCGGCACCGGAATAATCATTCGTTTTCGCCGCCAGCTTCTTCGTGTCGACGTCGCTGGTCGGTTTGCCGGACAATTGGATCTCTAAGATCTCTTGGCGGGCCTCTTGATCGGGCGGCGGAACAAAGATCACGCGATCAAATCGACCGGGGCGGCGAAAAGCGGAATCGAGGTGCCAGGGAGTGTTCGTGGCTGCCAGACAGAGGACGCCGTCGTTGTTCGCTTCGACCCCATCCAACTCAGAGAGGAACTGATTGATGAGCTGTCGACCGCCGGAGCGTTTCATGTCCGCACGACTGGCACCGAGTGCATCGACTTCGTCAAAAAACAGGACACATGGTTTGTTCCGCCGCGCCTGCTCGAACAGGGCGTGCAATTGCTTTTCGCTGTTGCCGATATACATGTCCAACACATCGTTAATGCCGATCGACATGAACTGAGCACGCACCTCGCCGGCGGTCGCTCGGGCCAAGTACGTTTTGCCACAGCCCGGAGGCCCATACAGCAAGATCCCACCGCCGATTTTCTTGCCGTACGCGGCATACATGTCGGCGTGCTGCAGCGGGTAAATGATCTTGACGCGGATCTCTTCCTTGACCGCCTCCATGCCGCCGACTACCTCGAAGCCGTGCTCAGGTCGTTCGGTAATGATTTCGATTTCGCTGTCAAAATCTTCGTCCTGCCATGCCGCCAGTTCGGGCTCATCGGACGGATCTTGGTCGCTGAAGTCGTGGATCCCCAGCAAACTCTCCAGCTGCTCGTCCGCGACCTCCTCATCGCGATCAATCGCTTCCCGGTACGTGGCCACAGCACCGCGGATGTCACCCCCTTTTTGCAGCAACCGAGCGTGCATCACCAACGCACGTGGGTCAGCATCCTTGCCCGACGAAAGCGTTTCGACGATTGCCAGCGCGTGCGAGTTCTTGCCTTGCCGACTATAAGCATCCGCCAGTGACAACTGCAGCAGGACGTTTCGCGGGTGATTCTGCAAGGCAAATTCTGCCGCCTGTTCGGCCTCTGGGTAGCGTGCCAGATCGATCAGCAACTTGATCAGCTGATTGGCGAGTTCGACGTTGCTGGGAGCAAGTGAGACAGCGTTTCGCAACGCATCAACCGCGGCATCGTTTGGACTGGTCACTGTGAAGACGTCTCCCTGTTTTCGACTGCACCCTCATTCTCGCCTGCTTTTCCTGCTTCGCTGTCCATGGCGAGCTGCTCGATGGCCGCGGGCGGTTGGTCTGCCAGAGCCTCCACTCGAACCAATCGATTCAGACTGCTCACGGCAAATGTCGTCAACACCGCTCCGACGATGAAAATCAGCACTGGGATCAATAGTCCGCCCCGAGATCTCTCGAACTGTTCAAACGGGTCGCCGTTCATGAGCTTCAACAAAACTGTTTCGATTGGAATGAGAACGTGTTTAAAAAAGGGGTCTGATCCTTTCCGAGAAAAACCTGACGCCACCAATTGCGCTCGATTCACTGCCCAATAGCGGCCGCGAACCAAACTTGCAGAGGGTCAGCCCCCTTTTCCAACCACGTTCTGAGATGATCTTGCCCACTGCCATTATCCTACTCGTCGTTTGCGTCAGTCGCCATCACGCTCGAATCTGCCCGACACTCGACGTTCATTCGCTACGTCCGTTGCAGATGATCGAAACGACGTCGCTTTTTTTGACGGCTTTGCCCGAAAAATGAGCAAGAGTTGTCAAGAGAAAGATCCGGTATGCCGAACTGCGGGGCTGTGGTGACGTGAAACCGGTATGAGTGCATGTCCCACCAAGGTGATTGAATGTTCAAGCGAATTGTTTTGGCGGCTGCATTGGCCGCAGTGGTCGCAGCCGAATCGAGTGCGGGTGGCCCATTCGACTTTTTCCGTTCAAGCAGACGCAAGGCGGTTCCAGCGCAGATTTCAAGGCTGCGTGGCATCCTGAACTCACCCAAAAGGTTGACCGAGCTGTACGGGCCCAGCATTCTGGTTCGCGTCAACAGTGACAAGCCGAAGCAATCCAAGTTCGTGACTCAACCGGACTGATGGCGCGCGAAGCACGCGTTGTAACCGATACTGTCCCGCGATTCCCCGCGGTCGCCTCAAAACTCTCATCCGTCAAGCCCTTTTTTGTCGGCGTCAGCCAGGTCGATGTGGCACGCTTTGAATGCTGGTTTCCGCGGTCGCGATCGATCGAGAATTCTCGGAAACGCTGCATCCTGTCCCACGAGAATTTCCATGACGAAGCGAATTACAATTCTGGCCCTGCTTGTTGCTTTCATCAGCGTCGATGCGAGTGCTCAAAGCCGCACCTATCGGCGACGGGGAGTCCTGCTCGGTGGCTTGGCCGGAGCTGCCATCGGGGCGGCAATCGGGGACAAAGGTAACAACGAAACAGCCGGAGCGTTGATCGGCGGTGCTGTTGGCACCGTGGCCGGCGGCACAATTGGGAACCAGAAGGATCAACGAATCGATCACAATCGTCGTTACCACAGCGGCTATCACAATCACGTACAACCGCAAGGCCCATACGCTTACGGACCTTACCCGCAATACGGACAGCCCTATGCCTCACCGCAGCTGTCTGTTTACCCTCAGCAACCGATCGTGGTACCGTCTCCGCCAACTCCACGACCGATTTCACCGGACGAGGTGGTCGAGATGACTCAAAGCGGGATGAGCGAGACGTTGATCGTCGAGCAGATTCGAATTCAGGGCGTCCAGCAACAACTGACCGTTTCCGACGTGATTCGGCTGCATCAGCTGGGAGTCAGCGAACCGGTCATCAACGAGATGCAACGCATGGCGGTGCTCGCAAACTCTCCCGAAGCAGTCGCTGCGCCGGGACAATCGTATCGAATTCCGATCGAGCCGCAGGAGAGTCTGGCCCGAGTATCGTCGCGCCACGCAATGGGCGCTAGCGTAGCGAGCTGGTGATTGTTGCTCGTTTGTCCCAAACGAGACGCAAAGCATTCGTAGGCCAGGACCTGGCCTGGCAGCCTGACGAATTCGGATTGTCGCCAGGACAAGTCCTGGCCTACGACTCGGTTGGGACAACCGAGCCACCGTGTTACGTCTCGTTGCCCGTGATCAGTTTCGCGGGCAAGTGGCTGACCGAGTTAAACCATTGCAGCTGGCAACGATCGCCTTCGAGAGTCAGCTTGGTGATGCCCGTGTTGCACAAGTTGCCGAATTCACGCGGGTCGACCTTCCCACCCAAGATCTCGCCCAACAGCTTTCTCTTGAAGTCCGCGTGGATCACCGCGACGACTGACTTGCCGCTGCCGCCGAAGCTAGCGATCAATCGTCGTTTGACGGACTTGGCCCGCTCGGTCGCCTGCTCCGGCGTTTCACGATCTCGTCCACCCCACCATCCAGACTCAACAATCTCGTCATCGAGCGTGTATGAATTGGAGCTGGACGCCACCTGCCGAATCACGTCGGAGCGTCTCAATCCCGCGGCGCCTTTGGTCGCTTGGTGGCCGTAACCAGGATAAATGCCACCTTCTTCGAAAACATCAGACCAGACCCGAACGTGTCGTCCCGTCGCGTCGATGATGTGCCGGGTCGTTTGCAGAGCGCGGAGCACAGGACTCGTGATCAGTTCGTCAAAGTTCACTGTCTTCAGCCAATCGGCCAGGTGGGCAGCTTGCAGTTGACCAACCGCGGTGATGGCAGGATCCTCGCTTCGTTGATTCGCCGGTTTGGCGTTGTTCTCGCTTTCAGCGTGTCGGATCAGATAGAGCTGCATGTCGACTTGGTGACCATTGGACGCGTTGTTCATTGGTCAGCGGAACGAGGACGCAATCGGGTTCGGACGTAGTCGATCATCATCCACTCCGCGACCACCATCAAGACGGGTACGAGGAACAGTACAAACTGCGAAAACTCCGGTTTGCTCGTCCACGACGGTCCGGTGCGTGCAAGGGCGGTCAAGACCGCCATCACCAGCGAACCATTGATAAATAACATGAATCCGGTCAACAAAGCCGAGCCAAAGGCAATGACGCAGCCAGTTGTCATTGTGCTTCGTTCGTCGACGCTTCTTGGCCGCGTCATTGGGTCGCCCGCATAGGTAAGGCCTCGCTCAGCCCTATCGTTACCAACAACCCGATCACCGAAAGCACCATCAACAGTGGCGTCCAACTCCGCAGCGATTCACCTTCGGTCAGGCCGCCCATCTTCGTAAACACCCAGAATCCGCTGTCGTTCATCCAGCTTCCCATCAGCGATCCGCTTCCGACCGCGGTCGCCACGTAGACCATGTGATATTCAGGCTTGGCGTCACCGATGATCGCAGACATCATTCCGGCACCAATGATCATCGCGACCGTGCTGCTTCCTTGAGCAACTTTCAAGACTGCGGCGATCCCCCAACCCAGCAACATCAGTGCAATCCCCGAAGCCCCGGAGCCCGTGAAGAACTGCTTGATCGTTTCGCTAATGTGAGTGTCCTGAAGCATCGCTCCAAAGGCACCGCCCGCGGCTGTGATCAGGATAATCACGCCACCGCTCATCAACGATTCTTCGACGTCCTCACCCAAGCTACGCCACGAGATCTTGCGCACGTACTTCAGCGTCAACATCGCACAGATCGCGGCCAAAGTCAGCGCAAAATTCGCGTTGCTCCATAGTGCCAGCTTATTCGAGACCTCTCGTTTTGGCGTACTCCAGGAGTGCTTGGCAAACAACTGCGGATAGGCGTCTTCCAACAGGGAACGGTTCATGCGGCGGCGGTCCACCGGCTTCATGCGCAGTTGGTTGGACTTCAGTTTTGATTTGGAAACGTCCGACATCGCGACGCCTAGAAACGCATCTTCGTTGTAAAGCTCGTCATCAAGCAAAGCCTTATTCATGGCCACGACGACCGCTTCCTGCGATGCCTGATCCTCGGCCGGTTGTTTCAGAACCGCGCGGTCTTCGTCAGACAGACGTTTGCTGGCGATCACGCGACCGGCCGGGGAATTCGGATCGGCATCGCGAAGCAGCGTGGCGAGTTGGCTGTAGTCTTGAATGTCGCTGACAGTCAAACGGGCCCGGTCCTCGCGGTCGGCCAAGGTCATCGCCAGCGTTCCGGCTCCGATCAGCACGACCGGAAGCAGGACGGGCAACAACGACACCCAAAGCGAGGGGAGTTGGTCTTCCGCCAAGGCGTGATGCTTCTCCTCGCCTTTCCCCAAAGGCCGCATCTCAACCGGCATCTTCTTGTCCACGATGATGCTGAAGATCAGCCCCGCGACCGCTGACGGGATCGCGACCATCGTTCCGACCAACATCATCATTCCGATTTCGACTCCCAGAATCGCGGACACCAAGAGTGGCCCGGGCGTCGGAGGCACCAATGTGTGGGTGATCGCACCCCCAGTCGCGATCGCCATCAGGTATCGCAGATAGTGTTTGCCGGTTCTTCGATACAGGCTGCCGCGCGAGCGGAACCAGCAAGTAAAAGACGGTGTCGAAGAAAACCGGAATCGCCAACACAAAGCCGCTGAACATCAAACCGAGTGAGGCTTTTTTCTCGCCAGTGACGTTGACGGCACTCCGTACGATCCGGTCGGCGGCACCGCTGTCCAACATGCACTTGCCGATGATCGCCGCCATTGCGATCACGATACCAATGCTGCCCGCGGCCCCCCCAAAGCCGTTGACGACCGCTTGCATGCGGCTGCCGGCATCCTCACCGTCGACGAGCCCAACGCCGAGGCTGACGATCAGAGCCGATAGAATCAAAGCCATGAAGGCGTTGAGTTTGAGTCCAATGATCATCCCCAGGACTGACACGATGCCGATCACGAGCAGCACGAGCGGCATCGCACTCGGCCCGCTGGACGGTTCCGCCGCGGCGGCGACCGCGGTGTCCTGAGCCAACGCGGTGACGTCGGCAAAACAGCCGATGGTACAGAAGAACAAACTGATAACGAACAGCGGAAGTCGCATCCCGAACCTCGGCACAAGGACTCTCATCAAGCAACAGTAGAGGTCCGGATTCTACTCGGAACACTCACCGTCGTGGGCGCCGATGACGAAACTGACAAGCATGACAGCAGCCAGGGCCCCGGGCGACGCTTATGACTCGGCCTGGTGCTCTGATCCGCCGAACTCGCGATCGTCAATTCAGCCTGCGCTGCCGACGCAGATTTTCGCTGATACGCTCCAGGATCTTCCGATCTTCGGGGGCTAGCGATTCGATGCCATTTTGGTGCAGTTGATTCAATATTTCATCAAGTCGAGCTGCGTCGACTGCTTCGCTTCTTTCTTGCTCCAGCACTTTTTGCAAACGCTGATGCTCTTGACGGGATCGGATCACCCCGCCAATCCGCGAGATCATGCCGCCGTGACTCTGGCTATCTCGACGCAGGGATTCTTGGCCTGAGGCATCGCTCGCCGATTGAAAACCGAGCAAGATGCTCGTCACATCCGACCCTCTTGAAGACAACCAAAGCAGAATGCCCATCAACGCCAGCAACGGCCACTGCGAAAGAACCAGACCCGCTTGCCCCGACATCAACACGGCCGTCAACAACAAGGTCAAGAAGGCGACCATGGCAATGCAGCGTCGAAAGAGACTCGCCTGAGTCGACAGGTCGAATCGCCGTCCAAGCATGCCGCAGAGGCCGCCCACGATCTGCCGCCCCATGGTTCTCGGCAAAGGATACATCTGGCAAAGTGCTTGCACCCAACACAACCATGCTCCCGACCGCCAAATCGAATCGAAGGATTCAAAGCCGATGCTGGGAGCGGTCAACGGTTGATCTGGCACTCGCGAAATAATCGGCATCTGGAACCCGCCCTCGACCAGCCGATAGAAACCGCCCAGCAGAAGCAGCGAGGCGAGCGTTCCGAAGGCAACCAGCAAGGCGCGAGGAGCCGACCAATTCCTGGGGCTCGATTCGACCCCCAGCAGCCCGATGCTGAGCAGCGACAGTCGGAGTCCGAGTAGCCAGGCGAACAAAAAGTGCGTGACGGCTTGTAACAACCAGCCGGAGACCCAGAACGCAACGCCAAGCACCGTCGCCTGCACCAAGCCCGTGTTGCCTTGGCGCCCCGAGACCGTGACCACGACAGCAAAAATAATCGCGGCTGCAATAAAGACGGTATACGAGAGGCCCAATCGGGTGCCGAAAATACGACCGAGCGGCATCGTCCAACGCTCCGCCCCATCGTCGAGCAACCGATCGCGTCGCGGAGGTTCAAAGCGTGCGTTGCTGACGGGCATGAGCTAGATTCGCCACGGCCAGAGAAGAAACACGAGGACCACGGTTGTCACTACGTCGCTTCATCTTAGCCAGTTCAGCAAATCGAAACGCCAGCAAGCCCGGCAATCTCGGAAATTACTGGGACGACTTTTCGTGGGTCTGAGGGCTGATCGGGTGGCTGGTGGTCGAGCGTCAGCGAGCCCCCAGCAACGAGCCAATAGGATTCCGGGGGCTCGCTGACGCTCGACCGCCGGCCACCCTGATATTGGACTGCGTTCCTTCCACTGGCGGCGGGAAAACCCGACCGCCGTGAAACGCTGCATGAAACTAGCTGGCGATCTTCAATTGCGGTCGGCCTGCATCCGAAAGGATTCCGCGCAGGCGTTCGAACTCGTCGGCGTCGGTGAAGTGGATCGTGATCTTGCCGCGTCCGCGTGCGGAGCTTTTGATCTCGACCTTCGTCCCAAACACCATCCGCATTTCTTGCTGCATGGCTTCGATTTGCGGCGAAATCTGGCGACGCTTTTGCCGCGTCGCATTGACGACTTTCTTGCCTGTCTCCGCGTCCTCTTCGGTCTTCAACAGTTCGGCGACATGACTTTCGGTCGCACGAACGCTCCAACGCTCGTCCATGATCTTGGATGCGGTGCGAGTCTGAATGTCTTCGTCACCGATCGGCAACAGCGCTCTCGCATGACCAGCGGTGATTTCGCCGGCGGTCAGCCAATCGAGAATCTGTTGCGGCAACTCCAGCAAACGCATCAGGTTGGCGATCGTGCTGCGATCGATGCACAACCGTCGCGCCAGATCGTCCTGCTTGCACTTGTGCTCTTCGATATAGCGTTTGAACGAAAGAGCTTTCTCGATCGGATTCAAATCCTTGCGTTGCAAGTTCTCGATGATCGCAAGCTCGGCAACCAGCCGATCGTCAGCCTGGCGAACCTCTGCCCGGATCTTTTTCAGTCCCGCGTGAATGGTGGCCCGCAAACGGCGTTCGCCGCTAATCAGCTGGTAGCGGCCGTCGACGACGCGAACCAGAATTGGCTGAAGCTGCTGGTGGTTCTTGATGCTCTCGGCCAGCGATGCGATCTCATCGTGATTGAATTCGCGCCGCGGCTGAAACGGATTGTTCTCGATTTCGTCGACGGACAATTCAAGCGATTCAATACCGCTGGAGCTACCTTCGCTGCCAGGAATCGGATTTCCTTCATCATCCAACGGGGTCCCGAGCAATGCGGCAAGTCCTTTGCCCAATCGTCGGTCCTTGGTCGTCGTCGTACTAGTCACGCTGGAGCACCTCCATGCACAGCTGGGTATAGGCGAACGCACCTCGCGAACGTGGTGCGTATTGGAACACGGTTTGGCCGTGGCTGGGGGCTTCGCTGAGCGAAACATCTCGCGGCACGACGCTAGCAAATACGATGTCGCCGAAGAAGTCGCGAACTTCTTCGTCGACCTCTCGAGTCAGTTCAAGGTGGGGATCGTACATCGTCAGCAAGATCCCGCCAAAGGTCAGTCGGCCGTCTGGTGTCGACAATGACTTTCTTGATGGTTTGAATTAGTTGAGTCAGACCTTCCATCGCAAAATACTCGCATTGAATCGGCATCAACACCTCGGTGCTGGCGGTCAATGCGGTTTGCGTCAAAGCACCGACGCTCGGCGGGCAATCGATCAATACGAAGTCAAAGTCGTCCATTACCCCGTCCAAGTGGAGGCGGACGCGTTTCGATTCGTCGTCCCCGGCACTGGCAAGCTTATCAACATCCTGGAAAGTCCGACTGCCTGGAACGATTGACAAATGATCGATGTCCGTTTCGACGATATTTTCTGCGAGCGAGACGTCGCTGATCAGTGCGTGTCCGTCTGTCGGGCTGACCCCCAGCGAGCTCGTGGCATTGCATTGCGGATCCATGTCCAGCAGCAGCGTTCGCTGGCCAGCCAAAGCAAGTGCAGCAGAGAGATTGACTGCGGTGGTTGTCTTTCCCACGCCTCCCTTCTGATTCACCACGCAAAGTATCCTTCCCACCGGGGATGCTCTCTTGAGAAAGCGATCGTCTGGTAAGCCTCGTTCGGCTCACTCATCGATTCAGACGGTAGGGGAATCGAAGAGAGTGAAACAAGACTGGTTTCACAAGAAACTGATCTTGACACGGTTTTTTGGCGGCGATCGATTGGTGGGATTGTGCGGGAGAGGGCGGGGACGGTTGTCAGTTCGTAGGCCAGGACCGGGAGACCGTCCGGCTTAGCCGTTCCGTTCTTGTTAGGATTTCCGACGCTCGTCGTTTGGTATAGGCACCGAGAAGAAAGTACATCACTCGATTGGACAGCCGCGGAGCGGCGGAAGAATGTAGCCTGGGGTAAGGGTGCGAGCTTTCAGCGAGCAACCGCAGCCCCAGGTTGCGGTTGCTCCACGACATTTTTCCCCCGCGGCGTTTCGGCGGCTAGCCGCCGAAACGCCGCGGGGGAAAGGTTCTTTCGGGTTCGCTTACCTGGGGTCACACCAGCCTCGCTGTCGCTCGTTGGTTCACTCCAGGCTACCCTCTTTCACCGCTCCGCGGTTACCCAAATCTCATCACAACCGGCATCCTAAGCCGGACGGTCTCCAAGTCCTGGCCTACGCCGATCGCATCCGTCAATTCATGATGGTCGTGGCCGGGAAAAGGGGTCAGGTACCAAAAGCCGGAACGGCCCTTCGGGTGCTCCGCACTTTTGGTACCTGACCCCTTTTCCCGGCCAACCCCGAAATCAAGCTTTGACAAAGCACTACGCGAGTGGATTGAACGTCAGGCCGCTGAGCAGCTTTGGATAGAAATACGTGCTCTTGGCCGGCATCCGTTCCTTGTGCAGGCTGATCGCTTCGACGTGCTGCAACTTGGCCGGCATGACGAGTGCCGCCAGTGTGTACGGTTCGTCGCTGTCGCTTTCGGCCTGGCTGCCTTCGCCGCGTAATCCCTCCACCACCTCGCTGACCTCGTGCACGTAGGTTGGTTTCGGATGTCCCTTCGAGCCCAACAACTCATCGATGACCAACCGGTGCAGCAAGCTGACGCCAAGCTGTCGCCAATCCTCACTCTGCTGACCGGCCAGCTCCTTGATTCTGTCCTGCGCGCCTGCGGTCGCTTTGCAGAGCACCCAGCGATCATCTTCGACCGCGTAAAGGCCAATCCAACCTTGCTCGATCAGCCGACTCCATGGTCGACCAAACGCTGCCGGCCGCATCGAGCCCGCCGTCCACGACTTGGCAATCGAACGCTCCGGTAAGCTTGGCGACGATCTCGGCGGATGAAAATCTTGGCGTCCCACGCAGCAACCTGTGCGTCGGCAACACGATCATCCCAGGGTCGCTCATGCCGACAAGCATCGTCATCACAAAGTTCGCGGGATGATCCTTCGGCAACGAGCCCTGCTGCTCGATCAACTGGTCGCGGTAGTTACAGGCCGTTTCGTAACGATGATGACCATCGGCCACGAACATTGGTTTGTCGGCCATCAGCGCGCTCACTTTCGCGGCGACAGCATCGTCTGTGACTGGCCACAAAACGTGTTTCACGCCCAGATGATCGACTGCCTCGATCGGCGGCACACCCTCGGTCGCTTCGTCCAATAACGAAATGACTTCGTTGTCGGGGTCCGGGTAGAGCCCAAAGATTTGGCTGTTGTTTTGCTTCGTTGCGGTGGTCAGCTTCAGTCGATCGACCTTCGCTTTGGCGTGCGTTTCTTCGTGAGGATAGATGTTCCCTTCGCCAAAACGCTGCAATCGGACCCGGCCCATGAAGCCGCGGCGATTGAACGTGGTGCCATGATGAGTGAACTGTTGGTGGTAGACATAGAACGCCGGCTTGTCTTCCAGCTTGAGCACGCCCTCGCTTTTCCATTGCTCCACAAACTTCGCCGCCCGCTCGTACCTTTCGTCACCCTTGTCACCCGGTTCGACACGATTGAGGATGATGCGAATCACGTTGGCCGGATGCTGCTTGTAGAGCTGGTCCTGCAGTTCGGGGTCGATCACGTCGTAGGGCGGTGCGATCACGTTGGAGATCGAACCGACGTGGTCCAAGTCGTAGCGCAAGGCAGCGAACGGGACAGTCTGTGGCATTTTGATACTGGTGTTGGTTCTGGCTTGGCGAGAAAGACAATGCCGTTCGTATTTCAGTATCGATCCAGTGAGATTGTTTAACGGCAAGCCGCAGGCGTCTGCTGCGGACGGACGCAGTCGCCTGCGGCTTGCCGTTAAACGAAAGGCGAACGGTGTTGGCCGGAAAGGGGGAATTTTAGAGGATTTCCAAACCAGCGTGGACCCCCAGCGAAGCCACCAAAAGAATCAGCGAAGCCACCAAAAAACCCGGCCACCAATGGATGACCGGGTTTGCAGTTCTGTGTGACGTCATCGACGCCTGGGCCTAGTACCGATAATGGTCCGGCTTGTACGGGCCTTCGACTCGGCACGCCCATGTAGTCGGCTTGGTCCTGAGTCAGCACGGTCAGCTTGACGCCGAGTTGACCGAGGTGAAGTCGAGCGACTTCTTCGTCCAGCTTCTTCGGCAACATGTAGACTTGGACTTTGTAGGTGTCGTTATCACGATTTTGCCAAAGTTCCAATTGAGCCAGCACCTGGTTGGTGAACGAGGTGCTCATCACGAAGCTGGGGTGACCAGTCGCACAACCGAGGTTGACCAAACGGCCCTTGGCCAGAATCAGGATGCTGCGACCGGTGTCCTTGAACGTGTAGCGATCAACCGCACCGATGTCGGCTGCCTTGATCTCGTCCTTGGTCGCCTTGCCGTCTGCGACCTGCTTTTCCAACCAGGCGACGTCGATTTCGGTATCAAAGTGACCGATGTTGCAAAGGATCGCGTCGTTGGGCATTTCGACCATGTGCTGGCCCAGGATGATGTCCTTGTTGCCGGTCGTGGTGACGAACAGACGACCTTCTTTGCAGGCCTCTTCCATCGTCGTGACTTCGAAGCCTTCCATCGCCGCTTGCAATGCGTTGATCGGATCGATTTCGGTCACGATCACGCGGCAACCATAACTCTTCAGGCTCTGTGCACAACCTTTGCCGACGTCGCCGTAACCGCAGACGACGGCGACTTTACCGGCCAACATCACGTCGGTGGCTCGCTTGACACCGTCGGCCAACGATTCGCGGCAACCGTACAAGTTGTCAAACTTGCTCTTGGTCGCACTGTCGTTGACGTTGAACGCAGGCACCTGCAGCTTGCCGGCCCTGTTGAGAACTTCCAAGCGATGGATACCGGCGGTCGTTTCTTCGCTGATGCCGTGGATGTCGCTCAGCAATTCCGGGAACCGATCGTGAACCATCGCGGTCAAGTCACCGCCATCGTCCAGGATCATGTTCAGCGGTTTGCCCGATGGGAAGTGCAACGTTTGCTCGATGCACCAATCGAACTCTTCTTCCGTCTCACCCTTCCAGGCGTAGACCGGGATGCCCGCGGCAGCGACGGCGGCGGCAGCGTGATCCTGGGTGCTGAAAATGTTACAGCTGCTCCAGGTCACTTCGGCACCGAGTTCGACCAGGGTCTCGATCAGAACGGCGGTCTGGATCGTCATGTGCAGGCAACCGGCAATGCGGGCACCGGTCAGCGGCTTGTCCTTGCCGTACTTCTCGCGAAGGGCCATCAGGCCTGGCATTTCGTTTTCGGCGAGCTCAATTTCCTTGCGGCCATATTCGGCCAAGCCAATGTCTTTGACCTTGTAGGGAACTCGATCTGTTTCGAACTTGTGACACTTGGGTCTCTCTCAAAATGTGTATCGGGACGGACGTGAAGCGACGCGCGTCAGAGGGGTTGCGGACCTAGCACGGGGACTCCCGCTGGTCCGCAATCCCCCGAACGCACCTCAAAAACAGGGGAAGCGGATTTCCCTGCGGCCATAACCGCAAGCAAACCCGCGAAGAGACAACATAATAGACAGAAATCGCCTTTTTAGGAGGGGGTAAACGAAGGAGTCAGGAATCAGGGGTCAGGAGGCAGGAACCAGCGGCCGCCCAATTTCAACGCGTTTTTGTGCGTAGTAACCGCATTCATGCGGTTTTCCGGCGAAAGACCCGATGAATCGGGTTACTACGAGCCGCCCATGCTAGCATTGGCCCAGCGCGGCGCGGCTTTCCCTCACAAACCGCTCGATCAGTCGCTCTGACTTCACTCCTCGCGACGCTTCCACCCCGCTCGCTGTATCCACGCTCGCTGCTCCGCTGCTCCGAATTGCCTCCGCCACGTTCTCTGGGGTCAATCCGCCTGCCAGCGTCCAGGCAACTCCCGGATTCGCATCGGCCCAGGCTCGCACAGAAGTCCAATGGAGAGTCTTGCCGCTGCCGCCGTGTGCCGCACCGGCATCCGCATCAAGCAGCAAGTGACAACCCAAATCGATCCAGGCAGCTGTCTTCTCGCGAAATCGCCGGCACGCTGATTTCACCGGTCGGCAACTTGATCGCACGGATCACGGGAAGTCCCGTCGCCAACTGCACCTTTCTCGCCAGATCGGGCTGCTCGTCGCCATGCAGCTGAATCGCATTGAGACCGACTGCGTCAGCAATCTGAGCGATCTTCTCGGGCGACTCGTTCACAAACACACCCACCCGCATCAGACCGGCAACCAGGGCCGATTCTGACAACTGCCTCGTGCTCGGCAATGTCGGATCGACGTACCGCACGCTCGGCGCGAAGAAGTTCAGCCCGATCGCGTCAGCCCCGCTCTCCCCGGCAGACTGCACGTCGCTATCCAGTCGAACTCCGCAAATTTTGGTGTGAAACATCCGAGGTCGCCTTACAACCGGTGCAAATGGACTGGTCCAGTCACGTCTTCAATTCCGATAACTGGAGGAGAGCGGATGGACCGCGAATGCGAACTTACCAGGAGAGCTTTGATGATCGCCTCGACGCGTCGAATGGCATTGCACGATTTCATGCTGATTGCCTTCTCGGTCGTCGTCATCGCGCTGTCGATCGCCCCGAAAGGGGACCAGCGGCAAACCGTCGAAGTTCGCGATGGCAGCGGGGATCTCCAACGGTACTCCTTGGCAGTCGAGGATCCAAGGCTAGTAAAACTCCAAAGTGATCTTGCCCAGTGGGTAAGTGGCGTCCCCGAGGCTTCGCTGACGCTTGCAAAGTGGCATGCCGAGCTGGCTGACTTCTATGTTGGCAAGATTCTGGCCAGGCCAGTCCAACCGACGGTGGCGGCGCAGAGTATCCTTCGCGGACGCCGCATCGCCCCCAGCCAGCGGCGATGCGCTGAGTGCCGAGCACGCATACTGGGTCGGTGTGCGTGATGCCGCTCGTAAAACGATCGCGGAAGCCGAAGAAAAGCAGCGCCGGCGGGAATCTTCGTCCGCTTCGCCGCCGATCGTTTTTGGCGAACTGATCCTTAGCGGGCCATCACTGACCGACTTCGGAATTGCTGGAGCGAGCGGCCTTGGCATCGCGATCATCTTCGCTTGCTGGGTCTACGTTTGCCCGCCGATAACGCTCGACGAAGATCCTCGATCGCGGCAACTGGCGACGACCGACTCGCACGGCGACGGGCGACCGCATGGACTGATACTCTCGATTCCGCCCCAGTGGGTCCGCATACATCAGCCGGCGGCCGTCGTCTTGCGGCGAGTCACCTACGCCGCGTTAGTGACGGGCGCGCTGGTGTGTTGCGCATTCTTCGTTTAACGGCAAGCCGCAGGCGACTGCGTCCGCTCTACCCATTCGCCTGCGGCTTGCCGTTAAACGATCTGGCGGGGAATGCCGGTGAATGCAGGGTTCACGTCCGACGTTGTGCGATGAAGAACAGTCGTTGAAACGGGAACAGGACATTTCCGTCCGCGGCAACTGCAAAGGCTGCCCGGTATCCCTCCAACACGAGTTGCTCGAACGTTTTCTGTTCGTCGTCCGAAAGAACCGCCAGGTAGGGCCGCATTCCGCTGCCGCGATGAAACGTCAAGATGTCATCGTGCGAGCTCACCACATGCTGATACTCGGTCGTCCAAATGTCGAATTGCTCCGTCAGCGGGCTTAGCACGTCGTAGTAAAAAGAGGGACGATGGTGGGTAAGTGACGTCCGCGCTTCGTCCATTCGCGACGACCAGCGACGATCATCGGCGACGTCACTCAACACACGAAAGAGTGGCGAGTCGTAGTGATCAGGCAATTGGACGGCCAAGACTCCGCCGTCGTCCACGAGGCCAAACAGTCTTGGGATCAGTTTTTCATGGTCTGGCAGCCATTGCAGTGCCGCATTGGAAAAAACCACATCAAATTTCTGATCGGGTTGCCAGCTTGCCAGATCAGCCTGCACCCACTGGGTTCTCGCGTCACTCTCGGCAGCCGACTGCAGCATCTCGGTGGAATTATCGACACCAACGATGGACGCTTCGGGCCATCGTTGCCGCAGCACTGCGGTGCTATTGCCAGGGCCGCAACCCAGATCGACCACGCGTGTGGGTCCCGGCAATTGGATCCGAGCAACGAGATCGTGCGACGGCTGAGTCCGCTGGTCCCGAAACCGATAGTACAGATCCTTATCCCAAGTCGGCATCAGCCCACCTTCTCGCAATGGACATAATCCAAGCGAATTGATTCGCGCCGCTTAGGGTGGCTGGTGGTCGAGCGTCAGCGAGCCCCCAGTAGCGAGCCAATGGAATTCGGGGGGCTCGCTGACGCTCGACCACCAGCCACCCAATCATTGCGGATCGTCTATATGAGCCACCAAAACAACTCATCCGAATCGACTGACCTCTATGGCTCTGCGTAGATGCTGTCGTAATTTTTCTGCATTAACGTCTGTAACTGCGTAACGATCTCTTTGTTTTCACTCGCCACGTTGGTCCGCTCGCCGATGTCGTCCTGCAAATTGGCCAGGAACAATTTGTCGACTTGAATTGTTTGTTCGCGATCGGATTTGTCGGTGGCGTTGCCGAGCAGCTTCCAGTCACCTTTTCGGACTGCCCATTGAGCGTTCTTTCCCCGGCCCAGCAACCAAAAAAAGTGGTCGTGCTGACTCTTGGCGTCGGCTGACTGCAGGACCGGCCAGAGACTTTTGCCGTCACACTTGACGGCCAAATTTTCTGTCCCCGTCAACTCCGCGATGGTGGGAAACCAGTCGCACCCGGTCGCCAGCTGATCACGAACTTGGCCTTGCGGGATTTTGCCCGGCATCGACGCGATCGAAGGAATGCGGATTCCTCCTTCAAACAAGCAGCCCTTGGCACCGCGGTAGGGCCCCGCGTTTCCGCCGCCCCAGAACGCGCGTTCCTCAGTCGAATGGCCATGATCGGATTGAAACACGATCAATGTGTTTTCTCGCAGATGCAACCGGTCCAGCGTGGCGATCAGCTCACCGATCTTCTCATCGACAGTCGAAACGAACTCCGCGTATTGCCGGCGCGGGGAGGGCAAGTCCTTGTAATGTTGACGCCATTTACTGGTCCCCTGCATCGGGTAGTGCGGCGCGTTGATGGCCCAATACAAGAAAAAGGGGCGATCGCGATTCGCCTCGATGAACTTGTTGCCTTCGGCGACCATCAAATCCGGAAAGAACTGGCCGTCCTCGAAGATCTCTGTGCCATCGCGCCACAAGTCATGACGGTTGGGACCGACCCAGTAAAAGAAGTGCGAATAGTTGTCAATGCAGCCGCCCATGTGTCCGAAGGAGGAGTCGAAGCCCTGCCCATTGGGCATAGTTTCGGGCGTGTAACCCAGATGCCATTTGCCCACATGTCCCGTCGCATAGCCCGCCGCCTTCAGCATTTCCGCCATCGTGATTTCGCTCTCCGGCATCCCAGCTTGTCCCTTCAACGAGGATACGTTGCCGGGCACGCCTGCTCGGGCCGGAAAGCGTCCGGTCATCAAGCCGGCACGAGAGGCGGAGCAAATGGCCGAGGGTGAATACATCTGGGTAAACCGCACACCCTGATTGGCCAGTTTGTCCAAGTGCGGCGTGTGAAGGTCGCTTGAGCCATAGCAGTTCAAATCCAAGCTGCCCTGGTCGTCGGTATAGATCACAACGACGTTCGGGCGTGTCTCGGCCGCGCCGGCCGCCCCCCCGGCAAATCCAGCTGCCGCAATGACAACCAGCACAACAAATGTACGCATCATGTGTTCATGACTCCGCGAAGGTGCCGAGGAAAGCTTCCATTGTGATGGAAAGTCGCAGCGATGGACATCAGCCGACTGGGCAGGTGAGCTGAATCCCGGCACACGTCTTGATTCGCCGCCGGCCGGTGGTCAATCGGCCGCAGGTCAATAATCGACCGCGTACCGCTGAAAGTAGTACATTGGCAATCAACGATTGCGGTTATGATAACCTGCTGACGAGAATTCCCTGGAAGAGAATTCCCTGGAATTGACCGGCCAATCCTATCGCCACGAACTGAATACGTTCCAGTGATCGACTACACGACAAACAAGCACAAGAGCCATCCCGATGTCCTCGTTTTCAACGTGACCGGAAAGCTTGACACGACGACTGCCCCCTTTTTGCTGGAATGCATCGAGGGTTATATCGCGCGCGGCGAAAACAAGCTTGTACTTGACTGTAGCGAACTGAAATATATCTCCAGTGCCGGGTTGGAGACATTCATCCAGACAAGAAAGCGTTTGAAGGCGGTCCAGGGCGGAGCGTTCGCGATCGCGGGCATCCATGGGATTGTCGCCGAAGCAATCAAACTCGTGCACTTCGATCGACTGTTCAACATCTTTCCAACGGTCGATGAAGCAGCACAGTATCTAGAGACAGACGCCTGACGAACGTCGCCATCTCGCTCCGTCGCGATCTCATTACCGGTGCCGATGGCAAGATGCTGGTCGATACCCAACCAGCCGATGGCTTCATCGATCGGATCCGGTGTGCACGCCAAGAGTTGTTATCGATGACGGGTCGAATCAGCCGTGTCACACTACGAACTTGATTTGACCCCACTCGACGGCTAGTCTGTTTCTCTCGGACACCTACACCTGGATCCCCCATTTGATGAATCACACCGATACACCGCAGTCAGAGCTCAGCAGCGATGATGTCCAGCATATTGAAGAATTGCAGAAGTGCTTTGCTCGACTGAAATCGGAACTGGCAAAGGTCATCGTGGGCCAGAATGACGTCATCGACCTGCTGGCCATCGTGTTGTTCGCACGCGGGCACGGCTTGTTGATGGGTGTACCGGGTCTGGCGAAAACGCTGCTGGTGAGCAAGTTGGCCGAAACGATGTCGTTGAAGTTCAGCCGGATCCAATTCACGCCTGACCTGATGCCGATGGACATCACCGGGACGGATATTCTGCAAGACAATGCCGAGGGAAGACGCGAATTCCAATTTGTTCATGGCCCGGTGTTTGCCAACATCGTACTGGCCGACGAAATCAATCGCGCCCCACCCAAGACACAAGCCGCGATGCTCGAGGCGATGCAGGAACGCCGAGCGACTGTGCTCGGCAAGCCTTACGAGTTGGACGAGCCCTTCTTCGTGCTGGCCACGCAGAACCCGGTGGAACAGGAAGGAACTTACCCGCTGCCCGAGGCGCAGCTGGACCGGTTCATGTTCTTGATCGAGTTGACCTATCCTTCGGAAGCGGAAGAAATTCAAATTGCCCGCACCACGACCGGCGACGAGCTACCAACGCTCGAGCCACTGATGCACGCCGAGGAGATCGTGGCCTTCCAACATCTGGTCCGCCGTGTCCCAGTCCCGGAACACATCTATCAGTTCGCGGTGAAACTTGTTCGCAAGACGCGACCGCAGGAGGGTGATGCGCCCGATTGGCTGAAGCCGTTGGTCTCGTGGGGCGCGGGTCCGCGTGCGGTTCAATTCCTGATTCTCGGCGGCAAAACACGTGCCGCATTGAACGGCCAGTACATGGTTCGGTTGGAAGACATCCAAGCCGTTGCTGAGCCCGTTTTGACGCATCGCATGATCACAACCTTTGCCGCTCAGAGTGAAGGTGTGGATGCCAGACAGATCGTCCGCCGCTTGGTCGACGAGACGGTGCAAAACGGGATCGCCGGCAGCACTTCTCCATCAGCTGGTACGCGAGGTTGATATCGTGCGTCAGCAGATTCCTCTCCGAACGTGTTTTAAAAAGGGGTCTGACCCCTCTTCAAAAGACGTGCTCAGGCCCATCCTCGCGCTGCTGATTTGCCTTTGCGGCTGCGTATGCATCCACGCCGAAACGACTGGCAGATCGGCCAGCGAAGTTTTTGCAGACTTAGACCGCAACGATGACAAACGCTTGACGCAGGAGGAATTTGCGGGCGGGCAGTCGAGCGAGAAGATCCTGCTGCGGGACTTTCAGTTGTTCGACTGGGACCACGATGGGCAACTTTCACGTCGTGAGTTCGGGTCGACGCCGCACCCCAGTTCCGGCACGCGTCGCATCGAGATGCCTGATCCGTTCGACGAAGTCCTGGAGCGTGCCGTCAACGCGATGGATGAATCGTACGAAGGTTGGCAGCTTCGTCCCGATGAAACGGTTGACAGCACGACTTTCACGATCAACTATTCCGCTTCGATTGCCACGGATGGACGCCGACGACTCGATCGTGTGATGATTTTGCACGCCGATGAAAACCGCGACCGTAAGGTTAGTCGCGAGGAAGCGAGGCGGTTCTTGGAGATCCAGTTAGGGATCCGCTGGTTCACCGGTGATTTACTTCGTCACCTGGATGGACGCATTGTTGATTTTTCCAGTTTCCTGGCGCTGGACATGAACCAAGACAATAAACTTGGCAAGGTCGAGTTCATTGACCAGTGGCCAAACCAGGAAACTGCGGAGGCGGACTTTCTTCGCATGGACACGAACAGCGATGACGCGATCTCGCTCGCCGAATTCGCCGACGCGGACGGGTCACAACTTCGCGATCCGATCGAAGAGTTTCGCCGTGCCGACGCTAATCTCGATGCCTTACTGGATTTGGACGAGTTGCAGGCCGCGACTCCGCCATCGCGAACGCACCTGATCCGTGTGAACCTGTCCGCCTTTGATGAGGATGCGGACGGCAAGCTGAATTTGAAGGAGTACCGGCTTTCGATGCTTGGCAATGCGAACTATCCCTGGCAGACGCTTCCGGATGACAAAGACGGTGACGACCAGATCTCGTTCGAGGAATTTCGATTCCATCCTCGCAATCTGTTTCAACTTCAGCGACGTTACTACTTTCATCGGCTGGACCATGACGCCGACGGGAAACTGTCGCCAAATGAGTTGAAGTTCAAACAGCGAAAGAGGTACTCGCTGTACCGGATATCGGCTGACGGCGAGGAGTCGCGGATGATCTATCGCGATGAGAAATTTTCCATCTGCGGTTCGCCGGCCGTCTCGCCCGATGGACGTTGGATCCTGTTTGATGTGACGCCGCCCGAGGGAGCAAACGATTCCCAGATCCTGTTGATGACTGCCGACGGCGTGGACGCACGGAACCTCTGTGACGGAGTGATGCCGACATGGTCCAGCGATGGTTCTCAGTTCGCGTGCTCGCGTTACGAGGGTGGCACCGGTGTTTGGATCATGAATTTGGATGGCACGCCTGAGGTTCGCATCGACGATGGTTGGGCTGCCCAGTGGTCGCCCGACGGAAAATCAATCGCCTACACCAACGACAACAGTCTGCGTGTGTTTGATATCGAGAGTGGCAAGTCTCGCGAGGTACTGTCAAAACGTTCGCATCCCTACAGCTACATTTATGCGAACATGTGTTGGTCCCCGGACAGCAAGCAATTGGTTTTCAAAGGGAGGTTGCCCGACAGAAAGGAGATTGTCATCGTCAACATGACCGGCGATCCGAGGCTACGGACGCGGTTTTCCACCAAAGCAGAGATGGGATCCGATTTCGCCTGGTCACCAGACGGGCGTCGAATCTTGTTCAACCTGCATAACGGAGAGCGAAGCCTGGTCCACCAACTCGACCTTGAATCGGACGACCCGCCAAAGATCGTTCCCGAAGCGAACACGGCGTGGACCTGGACGACAGGTTGTTTCAGTCCGGATGGCAAGTGGATGGTGTTTGCGACTTCGAACTAGGTGGGCTCTTGAACGAATGTGACGTTGAGGCGTTCGCAGTCTCTCCTTGCGCGTGTATTTCAGCGAGTTCGTTGAACGGCAAGCCGCAGGCGACTGCGTCCACTATTAGCAGTCGCCTGCGGCTTGCCGTTGAACGATTGAGTCAACAGCTCTCTAGCGTAGCACGGCTACAGACCTAGACTCACGGCGTCAAACTGAACCGGGAAGATTCCGTAGAGTCCGTCCGTAAAGATCTGCTGAATCCAGTTGTCCAGTCGCGTGATTGGTTTTTCGGGGACGATGATCACGTCGGAATCACGAACCCAAATCTCATCCGCTGGGGTCGGTCGTTTGCCGAGAATCGCACCCTGCAGATCCAAAACGGTCGTGATCATTCGCCAGTCCTCGGCGCGGCGGAAGACGACGACCTGCCGCATGTTGCCACCAACCTCGTGCCCGCCCGCCGACGCGATGGCACCCAAAACGGTGGTTGGTCCATCCAGCAGAATTCGACCCGGTGAAGTCACACTCCCCATCACGTGTACGAAATGCGGCGCTTGCTGAACCAAGTTGGGTTCGACTTCGATGCCAACCACAATTTCGTTGTAGCGAAGATTGATCTCACGCTTGAGTTGATTCAGTGTGAATCCTTGCACGCAGATTTCACCGATGCCGGGCAAGCGGATTTTTCCATCCGGCATCACGGTCAGGTTAATCGCTTGCTGGTTGAATCCGCTCTGGCCGCCGATCGCGTTGCGAATATCATCCGCAAGCGTGTTGGTTCTCACGGGCGTCACGTCGATGGCAGGTTCTTCGTAGAATTGGCCGTACTGCTCGTCCAAGACCTCACGAAGCTGTTGGATCGATAAGCCAGCCGCATGAACTTCACCCAGCAGCCGAACCGTAATCGTGCCGTCAGGTTGCACCTGTAGCCCGGCTTCCAATGTGCCACGGTCCAGATCAGCGTCGGCAACTGATTCGATCAGCACTTCGTCACCAGGTGCGAGTCGATACGGTCCGCTTTTCTGTCGCCGTGTGATCACGTAAATCACCGAAATGACGTCAGCAGGTCGCAACCGGTATTCGCTCAGGTGCGCAAAGCGTGCGGGGCCAGCGTAGGCACCCGGTCCGTACGCGTCGAATGGCATCGGCCGCATATCGCACCAACGGGCCTCGGCACCGCAGTGCCCCTGGCAGTCGACCGCCAGCATGCAGCGTTGGCATCCGCCTTGGCAGGGGTAACCGCCGGGCGTATTTTGGCAACCGCAGGGGTCTTCTCGGACCTCAGTAAGCGGCGTTGCCCCACTCTGCGGTGCAATCTGTTGGCCGAGGGCCTGGAGAGTACAACCCGCAGCACAGGTAACGACGAGCAAGAATCGGATGGCGAAAGCTCGATTCATCTTTGAGAGTTCCGAAGACCGAGTTGGATGGTAAAACGACGACGATGCAGCAGACATAGCCACGTCCTACAAATCGGATCATCCCGGCAATGATCACAGCTAATTCCAACCCGGATCATCGCTGCATCCGTACCCCGCTAGACGATCCCGCAGAACCGTCACAGCTTGCCAGCCGCTAGCAAACAGCAATTCACTCGGACCTTTCGGCGGCACGTTTGGCGATCGCTCGGAAGTAGGCCTGGATTTCGCGGCGATATTGGGGCGAGATCGTTGCTGAACGACTCTCCGCCGCATCGTCGGTGCGTCGCTCGCGCAGCTGGCCCCAATCGCTGCCGATGCGATCGACACCAGCGGTTTGCAGAAAGCCGCCATCAGGCATCTGGCCCATCCCAGGCTCGGTTCCGGGATTCGAGTTCGACGCGGTATCCGACGGGTCACCCGATTGTTGCGACTGTCCCTCTTGGCTGGGGTTCATCTGTTGCTGTCGCTGTCGTGCCGCCTGTTGTGCTTGGGCGTCCATCGCATTGGCAAGCGTGGGTGACGCTTCGCCCGCGGACTGCTGCGATGATTCTTGCCCCTGTTGCTGGGCGTCACCTTGCTGCGCGGCCGTTTGTTCTCCTGGCGGTTGACCTGACGGAGCGTCCCCCTGTTGCTCGGCCTGAGATTGAGCAATCGCTCGATCAAGCTCGTCCAAGGTCTGAGCCAATTGTTCCGCTCGCTCCTGCGACGGGCTCGGCTCGCCTTGGGCTGTGGCCTCGGCTTCGGCGTCCTGCGGGGCTGCGGCAGCCAACAACTCACCAAGCTGTCGCGCTGCTTCGCCGATCTGCTGGGCAGCCTCGGCCACGCGCTGGTTCGCCTCCGGACTCTGCTCGGCGTCGTCGGATGTCTGTTGAAGAGTTTCCGCTGCCTTGGCTGCGGCGGTTGCGGCGTTCTCGGCGACCGCTTCGGCGACGGCGTCCAATTGTTGTGCCAGCTGCTCTTGCCCGAGTCGTTGTTCATGGCGAGCGGCCCGTCGGAGTTGTTCTGCCGCATCGCTCACATCTTGCTCAATCCGCTGCTGCTGTTGTGCCAAGGACTGAGCCAGCGACTGCGGCGTACGAAGCTGGTCGCCAAAGTCAGCTTCGTTGGCAAGCTCCTGCAGCTGCTCACGAATGTCGTCCAACTCTTCTTTGGACTGATCGGCCATGTTCGAGGCGAGTTGAGCGGCGGGATTTGGCTGTTCCAGCCGCTCCAGCACCTGTTTCTGCAACTCGCGCGAGCGCTGTTCTGCCAGCTTGCCTTGTTTGTCCACAAAGTCCCGCGTTTCCTTGGCTGCTTTCTCCGCACGCTCTGCATCATCGACACGGCGTTGCATCTCGACCTGCTGTTGCTTCAGCGACTCCGCATTCTGCTTTTCTCGCTGCATCCGATCGACGATTTGCCGCACCGCCTTTTCAGCGTCGCGTTTTTGCCGCTGAGCCTGTTGAATTCGTCTGCCAGCGTCGCGCTCCGCACCAGACCACTGATTCTTTTCGTTACTCAAAGCTCGGACACGTTGTGTTCGCGAATCCCGCTGGAATCTTTCCACCAGTTCCCTTGCACGTTGACGACTAGCGTCATCATTGTGAATGTCTTTCTCTTCTGCAGCTTCGGATTGCTCTTTCACTTTTTCAATGGCCTCGGTCGCGGATTCAATCGCGTCCGCCATCGCGTTGGCCGTCTCCTCGATTTTCGTCAGCTGCGCGTTTTCGCCCCCCATTTGATTCGATTGTTGCACGGCTTCGCGAATCTCTTGTCTGGCTTCGTCGAGCGACGGACGAATTTGGGCTTCGTTGGCCCATCCGATTGCGCGTTCGACAGTATTCAACAGCGACTCGTCGACCGTCGCGGCGCGACGAGCGAGGTTGGAAAGCTGTTTAGCTGCGCGGCGTTTGCGTTCCTGGAAAGTCGGATCGGATCTTTCCAACGACTGACCCAACGCGTTCTCGTCCTTGGCGGCCTGCTCGAGAGCTCGCTGAGCGGTCTCGGCTGCTCGCTCCGAGATTTCGGAGAGCTCTTCCTGCATCGGCTCATTGCGCTCGAGCTCGCGTTCCAATTGCTCCAGCAGCTCCTGTGGGGTCTTTTCCGCCGCATTGGCCATCGCCTCGGCCCGGTCGAATCGCTCCTCGAGCTGGTTCTCGCGTTCCAGGGCGGCTTGCGCTTGCCGAAGCTGCTCACGAGACTCGGCAAGGTTTTGGCCGTTTTCGGCCCTCTCGAAATGGTCAGCGGTTTGCTCCAGTGCCTGCGACAAGTCCTCGAGCGCCTCGGCGGCTTGGTCGAGCGACTTGCTCCGCGCCTCTTCGCTGGCAGCGTCAGTGGCAGCTTCCATCGATTCTTGCGCCCGCTCGACCGCCTCTTGGATTTGCGCCGCAGCCGCGTCGGCGTCGCGTGCGAGTTCACGCGCTTCGGCGTCCGTGATTTCAGCCGTATTGGCCAGGTCCGCCAGTGCCTCCATCGTATCGCGGGTGGCGTCCTCTGCTTGCTGTTGCTGCTGATCGAGTTGTTCGGCGGTCTCTTGCCCGGAATCGGGTCGCGACTCGGTTCGCTGCTGTGCCTCACGCGCCTGCTTGGCCGCCTCGCGCGCCTGCTCGGGTAATGTCAGCACATACTTCTGGATCGTTGCCCGTGCCTTGTCAACCAATGGTGCAAAAGGCTCCAGGGCGTCCGCCAAGTCTCGTTGCAGCGAATCGAGTTGAGATTCAGCGGACAGCATTTCATCGCCGCTCCACCGACGCGAGGTGATCCGGTTTCTGGCTTGGCTCAGATCTTCGTTGTAGCGAGTCTGATCGACGGCTTGGACCAGTTTTCCGTCAATACCGACGTTCTGCAGCGTCCGCACGGGCCACTCCAATCCACTGGCAAACCGTTCGATCCAGGTTGGGTGTTTGATCTTGGCTGTGGCGGTCTCGTTGAGCTTGCGTTCGGCGATCATCAGCGCGACGAGTTCGCCCAACCACATGTCGACTTCATGTTTGGCTTCAATCGTCTGAAACGCCGTTGCCAGTTGTTGGTGCACGCTCGCGGCCGGCTCGTCACGATACGGTAGATAGCCCTCCTTGGTGACATTCTCCATCGCCTGGTGCATCAAATTCAAATCGGCGGCGTACTGCAGATCCAAACTTGGTCGACTTCGGTGCAGCGACTCATCACCATCGAGCCGACTCAGAAGCAACTCTCGCACACGTGCGAACTGCGATTCGGCGAAAACGGCGTCTCGAGTCAGCGCAGCAGCATCTTCCGAGTCATCTTCGCTCTCGGCCTTCGCGCGCGACTTGAGAGCGTCTTCCCCATGAGTCAACATCTGCCGAACCCGATCACTTGTCGCTCCCATCTGGATCCGGATTTCACGGAGCATATTGGAGACCGACGAGGCAAGCCGGCCGTCGATCATCGAATGACTGTATTGGTTGCGGAGTTCGGCTGCGAACTGTGCAACGAGTTTGCGATGCGCATCGGGGGCCGGCGGCTCCTTGGCGGACTCTTTCAAACGCGCGGACCAGGAATCGGACCAGCGATGCCAATTCTCAAGATGACGGCGGGTTGATTCGGGCAGCGCCGGCTCATGCTGCTTGACCATTTGATCAATCGCATCCATCCGCCCGATCGCCACGGTCAAATAACGGGGGAAACGATCCGGAGGAAGGATCGTTTCTTCGTCCAACAGCGGACGCAGACTACGATGTAGCGCCATCGCATCGCTGACGATTCCGACCGTCAGCTCTTCGCCGAACACCGACCGGGCGTATTGCTCAATCCTGGAAGCATCCTGGGCCAATCGCTTCGATTCGTTCCCGAGGTCCCGCAGAAGTTTTTCACGGGTCTTCTGCCAAGCCTCGTTGTTCTCGCCATGCACCTGTTCAAATCGCGCCAACCAATCGCCAAGTTTCAAGTCAAAGTCCAACAATGCTCGTCCCTGCAACTCCAGCGTTCCCGCTTCGGGCAGGCTGGGTGCGGTCTCAATCACTTTTTGCAGTCGCTGGGCGAGCGGTTCTTTCTGGGCACGCAGTTCGGTCGCCGTCTTGATCGCGGCGGCAAACTGATCGTCCGGAATCGCCGCGGGATTCTTCAATGGATCCATCAGTTGCCTGGCGCACGCGCCCAATCGGCCAGTTCGGTCGCCAATCCCCCAAGCTCGTTCAATCTGGCATGCCGGTCGGCGTCGAAGCCCTCTTCGGCAATCAAGAGTTCGATAAAGCTGGACTCGCCACGCTGGCCGCGTCGATCGATCGCGACCACTCGCGTGTGAATGATGTCGCCGCCGGCGAGTTTGAGCGATTGCTTTTCGCCGTCGATCCTCCGCAACAAATCCCAGCTCCAGGCGAGGTTCAATTCTCGCTCCGAATCCGACGCCTCGAGATCGCGACGGACCACCGGGTCATTGTTGATTTGAAATTCCTGGACGACGCGTTGCATCGGCAAGTCATCCAACACGCTGGCACCGAGCGGTACGACATCCAACGGCGACACGATCAGCGTTTTGGATAGAGACGGCAGCCAGCGGACAACGGGCGGCGTATCGATGACGGGCGTGATGGAGTACTGCGGACTGAAGGGATTGTTGAGTCCTGACCGCGCACTTACCGCATCGACTTGATACTGGGCCGGCGTCTTGATGGGGATGTTGGCAACGAATTCGCGATCCGCCCCATCGACCGGCTCGAGTTTAAACGTTGCGCCACGGTTTCCGAAGCGAAGCGTGGCGTCTTCGACCGGTTCGTCAAACCGAATGGTGACCTCGGCCATCGTTCCCACCAGCGCTTTGAGGTCACCGTGTTCGGTCTCTTCGACGCGGTCAGCCAGCTGTGCATAGGTGGGGAAGATGTATCGCTTTTTGAAGACTTCGACTCGCGGTCTGGGCAACGGCGTCAATTCATGCCACAGCGTGACCGCATCGCCCGCAATGATCCGATACTCGACCGGTGTACTTCCCACCGAAACGTTGGCCGCATACACGTCGCCATGTTCCAGCATACCGTCGCTGGAGGATTTGGTTGGCTGGACGCGGGGAGACATCATCGTCTCGCCTTGGAGTCCATCATCCGTCTGCCATTGCATGCGAACGTCATCGACGGCGATTCCGTTGATGCGGACGACCACTCCGACCGCATCCCCTTCGGCGACATATCCCGATGGCGGCGAAGGCTTCAGGATCTGGACTTCGGTCAGCGAAGCACGCTCAATCGCAATTCCGGGTAACATCGCACGCGCGATCCGACGG
Source organism: Pirellulaceae bacterium (assembly GCA_963704055.1). Classification (GTDB taxonomy): domain Bacteria; phylum Planctomycetota; class Planctomycetia; order Pirellulales; family Pirellulaceae; genus Rubripirellula. Next base: position 58,519 of record CAVPGW010000029.1, read on the forward strand.
CCGAACTGCATCTTCGGAACCAGCAGCAGCAACAGGCAGACGATTGCGATCACCGATCCGGTCGACAGCCAACGCTGCACCAATTCCACCGGCAGCAGGCGTTTGATGTCCAACAGCGCGGTGCGGCGAGACACGCGTCGCTGCAACCACTCCCGAAAACTTTCCGATCCGTTCGCGGCATTGGGGTCGGCAAGTTCCACTGCCGACAATAAGTCTTCTCGCAGCCTGGGGTCGGCGGATTCTAACTGCCGTGCCAACTGGCGAGGATCGTCGGCCCCCCAAAGTCTCAGTCCGAACCACCACATTGCTCCCAGCGTGATTGCATAACCACACAAGCTCAACAACCATCGGGCACCGTCGGAAAGCAACCACAGATAGTCGCACGCCGCGACCAGCACCATCGTTGCCACGAAGAACACGATTCCCGCGGCGATCGCACGCAACAGCAGCAACCAGCGGCGACGCTCTTGCGAAGCGAGACAGCGCGTCGGCGGTCTCGGCGTCGAGTTGCAGCGAATGCAAGCCAGAGCTAATAGACGACATTTGCTTAAACCAATCCGGCTCGTTTCCGTAGCCACCACTCGGTCGCGAGCAGCAGCATCACGGTCCAAAACCAATAATAAGATTGCCATACCAGGACATCTGATTCGACCACCGATCCGCTGGAAAGGGGTCGTAGGGTGTCCAGCAGTTGATCGGCCGACGACTCGTGAAAGTACGATCCTTCGGCCGTTTCCGTGATTTGCACCAAAGCGTTCTTGTCCAGACCGACCCGCCCCAATTCGATGGTGTCCCGTGCGCCGACCCAGATCGGAGTGGTGGCTTGCAGGGCATTCGCATCGAAACCGCTGGCCCGAATGCGAACATCGTAGGCACCGGCTTCCAACGGTGGCGTTTGGCCTCGGTAAGTGCCCCTGGCCGGATCGTCGATCGCCAGGGGCACCGTTGCGATCACTCGATCGTCGGCAACCAGCAAGGCGTCGACCGTTGCGTCACCCACCGGGTCACCATTGGTGTCCTGCAAGCGAACGCGTACCGTTGACGATGCACCTGCCTCGTATTCGATTCTGTCGGTACCCAACGCCACATAATCGTCGCTTGCCGAGTAGGGTGGTTGCATCACAGCTGCTAATAACTGATTCCAAAAGCGTGCATGAAAGCGATCGGCGACTTTGTAGCGCCAACGCCACGTCTGGTCGGTCGACAGGTAAAAGACTCGCCCCGCACCGAATAGCCGCGTGACCAGCCACGGCGATTCGCGGCCGTCAACGGCGACCGCGTCTGCCCAAACCTCCGCCCCTTCCTGTGCGCGGACGCGAAGCGCCAGCGGCGGCGGCGGCAGTTTATCCCAAAAATCGGCTAGCTGATTCGTTTCGCCCCAGAGGTTCAAGACGGGATGATCCAAGCCCATCCGCCTGGGTCGAATCGACCGCACCGGCATCGGATACTCCTCCAGATAGTTGACCGGGATCAATTCCGGCAGCAAGCCACGGGCGAGTTCCTTCAGTCGATTGTAGCGGCCGTCGATCACAATCAAGCCGCCACCCCGCGTGACGAACTCGCGTAGCAAATCGGCGTCCTCCTCCGAGAATTGCTCCGGTGGGACTTCACCCAAGATGATTGCGTCGTACTGAGCCATCGCTTCGCCTGAATCGGGAAACTGTCCTGATTTGTCCCCGCGTTTGACGATCGGCATGTCGGTTCCGGGACCGTACAAGACAGTTTCAACCTGCCACGCCGGATCACGTTCAAACAAGTTGCGAACGTACCGCAGTTCCCAACGACTCGATCCGTCCAAAATCAAAAGCCGACGATCTCGCGTCGATGCGGCAACTCGGAACGGCATCTCGTTGTTGCCGGCACTCGTATCACCCTCGATCGGTTCGACCACCGCGGAGAGATCCATCACGACGGTGCTGCGGCGGACCCCGCGCGGTGACTCGCCGCGAATTTTCTCGACCACCGATTCAACATCCAGCTCGAATGGGACCGATTGCTCACCGTTGGCTGATGCGGTGACTGTTTGCTGCCAGATCACATCGTCGCCCGATTCGATTCGCACGTTGACCTGTTTGCCATCCATGCCGAACTGTTTGAGCACAAGTTCGCCTGCCAGACTGCCATCCGAGGCGACGCTGTCGGGACGAATCACGTTCAGGATCCCAATGTCGGCAGGTTCGTCTTCCGATCCGATGCCGACCGCATGCACGCGGACGCCGATCGAATCGAGTTGCTCGGCAACGTCGACGGGTGACTCGCCGATGTTGTCACGCCCGTCCGTCATCAAAACCAGAGCAGCTCTCTCGGGATCAAGGGATTCGGCATTCACGTTCGTCGGTGTCAGCGAACTGAGTGTCGTTGACATCCCTGAGGAGAGGTCGGTCCGCTGCCCGGTCCCCGGCCGATCGAGGCTGGAGGGCAAGTCGAAACCCGAGGGGAGTTTCTCGTCTTCGCGGCTCGACCACAGCATCGTGGGTTCGCCCGATGAAAATGCGATCACATCGACCTCGTGGGTCTTGGCCAGCGACTCGAGCCACCCAGGTGCCTCGTCGTCACCGGAAAGAAATCGCAGCGCGCGATCCAACCGCGTGGGACTCGACTCGGTTTCGCTGCTGTCGGTCATCGTCATGCTCTCGGACATGTCGACCGCGAACACCACACGTCCGAGCGTTCCGATCGTTTGGCGTCGGTGCCAAACTGGACCGGCAAGAATCAAAATCACCAGCGCCACCGCCGAAGCCCGCAGACTGGGCAACAGATAACTGTACGGCGATGCGACGGTTTGGCTTTCACGCAAGTACAACCAAACCACGATCCCCGCCGCCAACAACGCCGCACCGATCACAAGAACCGGAGGTAAATCGCCTGCGAACCGAATCGAACCGATCATGACGCGCCCACGATTGGAGTGCGACGAATCGATCGCTGCTGTAAAAACAATTCGCCGATCATCGCGATCAGCAACGCGAACAGCAACCAACGCCAAATCTCTCGGCCGTTGCGGCGTGTGCGATCGTCCGCCTGCAGTGTCTGCACGTCGTTGTAGACGTTTGCTTCGACGGCCGCGGCTGCGGCGGCCAGCCGTGAACCATCCGCATCGCGCAACTGTGACTCCAGCGCCGGTACATCGACAACGCGAAGAGTTCGAGTCACCACAGGGTCGCCCTTTTCGACAGCAGTTGTCCGCCGCAGCCGATAGGCACCTGGCACTTGCGTCGAGGCGACCAGCAATTGAGGAGAGCTTTCCGTGGTCGGCTGGATTGCGTTCTCGGACTGCCCCGGCATTTCAATCGTGTACGTTGGCTGTTTCTTTTTGTCGAGCTTGACATTGTCGGGCAACGATGGCGCCAGTTCGCTGGTCGGCACCGAAAAACCACTACCGACGTCAAACGTCGTTTGCTTGCGTGACCCGGCCAAGTCGAGCACCAGTTGCTGCATCATCGGCAGGTAGACCAATCGCATCGGCAGCGTTGTCCAGGCGGCGTCGCACGGCACCGCGAACTGCACGACGCGCCCGCGGCCGCGGCGAGCCGACAGCACGACGGGATCCCCGCTGGCCATGCTGAGCAGTTTCACCGCGGCGGCATCCGCGTCGTCAGAGTCGGTGCTATTGTCGGAGCTTGGATCTTCGATCGTCAGCTTCCGATAGCCGTAGATCGCGACCTGGCCAAAGGGCTGCTGGTCGCTGGCCCCCAGTACGTCCCAAGGTGAATACTGCGAATTGGTCTCACCGATTGGCAGCGGCGTGGCCTGCGTCGAGGCTTCGGTACCGACAAACTCACCTAGTGAAGCGGGTAACTTCCACGAGCCTGATTTCCCCACCCAAGGCTGATTGTAGGATTCAACGTTGATTGCCCCACCGTCGAAAACAACCAACGCACCGCCGCCGTTGACGAATTCCGCGATCGCGGCACGCCCCTTGTCGCTGATTCGGTCGACGTTGGCCAGCACCACGATATGCGGTTTTCGATCCGCCAGTTCTTTTTCGATTCGCTGATTCCTGACCACAGCCGTCCGCACTGCGTCGGGCTGGTCTTCGCCACCAAACGCAAACGGGCTGAGCGCGATTGCCAGGAAATCGGTCTCACCCTCCAGCGGTCGATTACTGGGCTGCCCATCGACCAATATCACGTTGATCTGGCGGATCACGTCGACCGCGATCGAGCGTCGGTTGTCCTCAATCAAAGCATCGCCATGCTCCACTGCCACGGTGACTTCATGCACCCCAGCCTCGTCGATCCGATGACTCAGCCTGGAAGTCGCAGTCGAGCGGGGCGAGATCGAAATCGTTCGCGGATCCAACGGCTTGCCGTCGATCGACCACACAAGCCGCAGGTCTCGCATCGGCATGTCGCTGGCGTTGCGGAGTCGGGCAGAGAATCTTGTTCCACGGCCCGCCACCACCGCTGGCGAATCAACTTCGATCGATTCGACCGCGACATTGCTCAATTCGTCCGAGTCGACGCCGAAATTCAAGTAGCTGACCACCGGACGCAGTGACTTTTCAGCCAACAGTGTCGAAAGGCGGCCAAGTGACTCCATCGCCACGTCATTCACGTTACCGCTCTGAAAATCGGAGACCACCAGGACGCGACGCTGTTGGTGCGAGCCGTCGTCGGCCGCGTCCACCGCGGCGCGAACCAGCCGGCCGAGATCGACTGGACCCGATTGCGCCTGCAGTTGCCGAACTCGCCGAATCGCGTCTTGAGCACCCATTGCCGCCGGCGGTGCATCGACGCCGCTGGACGGAATCAGAATCACTTCGTCGCGACGAGAGAGGCTCTCGAGTAGTTCGATCAGCGATTGTTTGGTGCGATCCATGCGGCTGATCCCCGACGCATCGCGGGCTGACATGCTTCGGCTATCGTCGACTGCCAGTACAAGCGACTGGGGGGCATCGCCGGGAAGCGACTTGGAAACCGGTCAATACCGGCCGGGCAAGACAGAACGCCAGCAGCACGGGCAACAGACAGCGCAGCAACAACAACAGCAGGTGCAGGAGCTGAATACGCCGGCGATTGATCCGGACAACGCTGTCCAGGAGATGCATCGCGCCCCAGTCGATCGTTCGGAATCGACTGCGAAAAATCAAATGGATCGCCAGCGGTACTGTGAAGGCAAGCGCGCCGAGCGCGAGAATTCCATTGAGTAATGTCACCGCATCCGCCTCCGCAGCGCGACGTATTCGTGCAGCGCGTCGGCGAACGGGCGATCCGTAGTCAGCGGAATCAAGTCGACGCGGTTTCGACGGCATGCGTCTTTCATCTCCGACTCGTGTTGCTCGAGTCGCTTCAAATACGCGTCTCGCAATGAGCGGGCATCAACGGTGTGCTCGTTCGCGGCGTTCTCGAGATCCCGAAACTGGATACGACCAGAAAACGGAAAATCGATTTCGTCGGGATCCATGATCTGGAAGAACAGCACTTCATGCCTGGACGATCGGAACTGTGCCAACGCCCGGGCGATCGAGGCGACGTCGCCCATCGCATCGGAAACAACGATCACCAACCCGCGACGTCCAAGCTTCGGGGCGATTTTGCTGAACACCCCGCCAAGATCGGTCTCTCGCTTCGTGACGTCGGCGGCAAGTGCCGTCAGGATCGGCCGCAAATGAGACGGCCGGCTTCGCACCGGGACCTGATCACGCGGCTGGTCATCGAACGTCACCAGGCCAACTCCATCCTGCTGGCCCAACATCAAGTAAGCGAGTGACGCGGCCAGCTGTTGGGCATAGTCGTATTTGCTGAGCCCACCGGAGCGGTCACCGCCATACCGCATCGAACCGCTGCGATCGACCAGCAGCGTACAACGAAGATTCGTCTCTTCCTCGAATTCGCGAATGTAAAGCCGGTCGCTTTTGCCGAACACCTTCCAGTCGATACTGCGCAGCTCGTCGCCGCGGACGTAGGGCCGGTGCTCTTTGAACTCGACGCTGAAGCCTTTGTGAGGCGAGCGATGGCGGCCGCTGCAAAACCCTTCGACGACCTGACGAGCGAGCATCTGCAGCCGGGCGACCCGCGACAGTTCCTTCGGCGAAATCAGGTCCAAAATACGCATAAGAAATGGAACGTTCGCAGCAGGTGAGGCGGGTAACGCGGGCAGCAGAGCTAATTATATCCGCTCTGGCCACATTTGCGTCCCCACCTGCAGAGTCCCCGACCACCGTGAATTGTTGCTCGTTTGTCCCAAACGAGGCCTGTTATTGTTGCTCGTTTGTCCCAAACGAGGCCTGTTATTGTTGCTCGTTTGTCCCAAACGAGGCCTGTTATTGTTGCTCGTTTGTCCCAAACGAGGCCTGTTATTGTGCTCGTTTGTCCCAAACGAGGCCTGCATGTTGCTCGTTTGTCCCAAACGAGGCCTGCTTATTGTTGCTCGTTTGTCCCAAACGAGGCCTGCTTATTGTTGCTCGTTTGTCCCAAACGAGGCCTCGGTTGGGACAACCGAGCTACAATCACCCGATCAAATCTTCTACCACGTGACCATGCACGTTGGTTAGCCTTCTTTGAATGCCGTTGTGGTAGATGGTCAATCGCTCGTGGTCGATCCCCAGCAGATGCAACACGCTGGCGTGCAGGTCATGCCAGCTCAGCCGATTCTCTGTCGCTTGCCAGCCAATCTCGTCGGTCGCGCCGTAGGCCCGTCCGCCCGGCATGCCCGCGCCGGCCATCCAGATCGAAAAGCCCTTCTCGTTGTGGTCTCGCCCCGTGCCCAGCTGATCCGCCGCCGACTGTGTGAATGGCGTGCGGCCGAATTCGGAACTGAACAGAATCAGCGTGTCTTCCAACATGCCGCGTTGGCGAAGATCGCGAATCAGACCGGCAAGTGGTTTGTCGATCCGTTTCGCCTCGCGGCCGTGATTCCTCGCCATGTCCTCGTGTCCATCCCAGTTGATCCGCGGTGATCCAAATGCGCCACCAGAATAAAGCTGAACAAAACGCACTCCTTTCTCCAGCAAGCGACGGGCGAGCAGGCAGCTGCGGCCAAAATCATCGGTGTCGTCTTCGCCCATCCCGTACATCGCGTGTGTTTGCTGCGACTCGCGACTCAGATCGGTGACTTCGGGCACGGCCATCTGCATTTTCGCCGCCAATGCGTAGCCACGAATCCGCGCGTCAAGCTGATCGTCGCCAGCTCGCGATTCCAGATGCCGACGATTGATTTCGGCCAGCAGCTGGCGGCTGGCGAGTTCGCGATCGGCCGGTATCTCGCGTGCCGGAAATAGATCATCGATCGCGACGCCTTTGCTGCGCATCACAACGCCTTGATGGCGGGCCGGAAGGAACCCGTTGCTCCAGTTGATCGATCCGCCGGCCGGTAAACCACGCGAATCGGGGATCACGATGTAGGACGGCAGATCGTCCGTCTCGGATCCCATCCCATAGGACATCCAGGCACCGAAGGTGGGAAAACCGTTCAAGCGGAAGCCGGTGTTTTCCTGGAACGTCGCCGGCGTGTGGTTCGACGTCTCGCCGAACATCGATCGCACGACGGTCAATTCGTCGGCGACGCCGCCAAGATTCGGAAACAGCTCAGAAACCCAGAGCCCGCTTTCGCCACGCTGCTTGAATTGCCACTCACTCTTTCTCAGCAAGCCGACTTTGCCAAAGAACACGTCCGGCTTTTCCTCACTGGCAAGCGATTTCCCATGCAGTCGTTCCAGTTCCGGTTTGTAGTCGAACGAGTCCACCTGGCTGAGTCCGCCGAACAAGCAGACATGAATGACTCGAGTCGCGCGGGGGGCGAAGTGGGGCGCGGGGTCGGACGCCTCCGGTTCGACTCGTGCCGCCGTAACCCTGTGCTCACGCATCATCAGGTCGACTAGCGCGACACTGCCGACGCCGCGAGCGGCGAAGGATAGCCATGATCTGCGGTTGGATATCGTGTCAGTCGACATACAGAAACTCGTTGCTATTGAACAGAACGCGACAGAGCGCTGCCAATCCATGCTGCTCCGCAAAACGAACAAACGAATCGCGTTCGCTCGCTGTGGGCAGACGACACCAGGCGATTTGGACGGCGCGATCGATTTGAGCGACGGAATCGTCGCCAGCTTCCGCGACAACGCGCTCCGCAAAGTGATCGGCCATCCGCAGCACGAATGAATGGTTCATCAGCGACAATGATTGAATCGGCGTCGTCGTTACCGCTCGCCTGGGCGCTGTGGCCGACGGGTCCGGGCAATCGAATGCATCGAGCATGCGATTACGTCCCGAGCGAATGACCATTCGATAAACCGTTCGTCGGTTGAACGCTTCGCCGACTGGATCGATGATGTCGTAGAACTGACTATTGAAATTGAAAGTCTTGAAATCCTGATACGAAGGTCCGCCAACGGCGTCATTCAATTGACCGGAGGCCAGCAAAATCGAATCACGCAAGGTTTCGGCATCCAGACGCGTTCGATTGCCCCGCCACAACAACCGGTTTCCGGCGTCGATCGCTTCCGCCGCCGCGTTGCCGGAGGTTGATTGTTGCCAGGTCGCGGACGAGACAATCAATCGATGCATCGACTTCAAGCTCCAGTTCGATTCGATCAACCGCGAGGCCAGGAAGTCCAATAATTCGGGATGCGTCGGCTGGCCACCGCTAAAGCCAAAGTCATTCGGCGTGCTGACCAGCCCTCGACCAAAGTGATGATGCCACAATCGATTCACGATCACGCGGGCGAATAGCGGGTTCTCTGCGCTGGCAATCCAATTTGCGAGTTCACGCCGTCGCTGGGCTTCGGGCGCGTCCGGCGACAAGCCGAAATCCCAATCCGCCCCCCTCACGCTGGCGATTCCACCAGCCGAGACAATCTCGCCAGGCGTTGCGGGGTTGCCTCGCAGCAGCACTCGTGTCGGCTGATTGGGCTCCGCCGGTTTCACTGCATAGGCCAACTCACGCGCCACCGATGTGTCGATCGCGCGAAGTTGCGCCAGTTCGGTCTTGCAACGAGGTCCACCGTTTGAGTTGCTCGGGCGTCATGAACCGGGCCATGACGTCATCGTTGATGAAGCCGGCACCGGCGGCCAATAACCGGATTTGGTCGCCACTTAGCGCGCGATCGTAAAGACTCGCCTGATCGATCCGACCCTTCAGCATCCGGTTACCCCCAGCGGGAAAGTGACGGATACCGAAAGCGACGACACTCTCTTTCTTCCGATACAGCGGCGGTGTTTTGGTTTTGTAGGCGGACCCGTAAAGCTCTCCGTCGCGGTAAACTTTGATCGTGCCATCGCGGGCATGAGTGATCGCAATGTGAACCGGTCGAGTTGACGCTTCGGTTTCTTCCGGGCCGCCGACGTTCTTGGATCGAACGAAGTTCTCGCTGCCGGCCATCCACCGCTTTGGTTCACGTTCGCCGAAGACGACTGAATCGAACTGTCCGACTTTGGTGCTCAGCAGCGTCATCAGCGCCCCCACCGCGCTGATCCAGATCACTGAGCGTGACCCGAACGGCGAGCGTCTTTTCGACGATATCGACTCCGATTGGCGGCGTCGCGAGATGAGCCTGCTTGCCGTCAAGCACGACCGCGCCATCCTCCAGCTTCGCGCCGCCTCGCAGGTCCGCGTGCAAGTTGCCGAATTGATCTTTCAGGTCTTTTGACAAAATCCCAGTGAGCCAAAGGTCGCGTGACAAAACGCTCGGATGAAGCGTCATCGGATTCTCGTTCAGCTGATTCCTGGGCAATTGCGGCCAGAATCGGCTCCTCCAACTGTTCGAGCTGCGCCTCGAGCACTTCAATCCGGGCGTTCGTTGCGGCTTGCTCTTGCTTGGCCGCCTGAATCACCTCTGGATCGGTAATATCTCGCTCGCCGTGGTGAACACCGTCCAACGCGGAGCAAAACGCGTAGTATTCCGACTGGCGAATTGGATCGAATTTGTGATCGTGGCAGCGAGCACAATTCGTGGTCAGCCCCAGAAACGTTTGGCCGACGGTGCCCACGTAGTCTTCCAGTTCGTCTTGCCGGACGACCTTCTTCATTGCGGCGCTCTGCTGGTTCTGGCCAACCTCGTCCCAAGCTCCCGCCACCAGGAACCCCGACGCAATCACACCCTCACGTCCCGCGTCGGGCAAGCAGTCGCCGGCGATCTGCAGTCGCGCAAACTGATCGTACGGCATGTCGTCGTTCAGCGCGTTGATGACCCAGTCGCGGTAACGCCACGCATTGGGCCGTGACTTATCGCGTTCGAATCCTTGACTCTCTCCGAACCTGGCCAAGTCAAGCCAGTGCCGTGCCCAACGCTCACCGTAACGATGTGAGTCCAAGGTTTCGGAGACCAAGGCGTCAAACGTTTCTGGCGAGTCATTCTTCTCAAGTCGCATCGCCGTCGCGGCATCGGCGTGGATTCCGTGCAGTTTGACCAGCAGTCGACGCACGAGCGTTTTTGCGTCAGCCCGCGGTGACATCGTTAACCCCACCCGGCTCAGCCGCTCATGGACAAACGCATCAATTGGGTTGGTGAATGCGATTCTCCCGCGCGGAACTGGCGGATCGACGATCGGTTGCAGCGACCACCAGTCGTAACCACCGCGCTGGGTGGTTGTCAGTTCATAGGGATCAAGCGTGCGATCATGCCAAGGGGCGCCCGCTTCGATCCAGTCGATCAGCTGAGCCTTTTCGGTTGCCGACAGCTTCGATTCTGGCGGCATCTCCCCGGAAGAAACCTTTTGCCAAAGCAGACTCTTTTCCGCTTTTTCAGCATCGACCGCAGGTCCGCTTTCCCCGCCCGCGGCCAGCGACTCGGACGAGGATAGATCCAGGCCGCCGCTCGGCTCGGCGCCTTGGTGGCATTCAAGGCAGTTGCGAATCAGGACTGGAGCAACCGCCCGCTCAAACTCGTCCGGGCCGAACGAGGCGGTCTGTTGGCCGAATCCAAGGGCGGGGATGAACGCAAACCAAGCACCCAAGCAGCAAACAGCTGACCTGAGAGCGACCATCCTTCGTAGACGTCGTGTAAATTCCATCGCAGCATTTTCGCACTCCAGTGCGCCGCCTGCAACGATTTCGTAGGTCGACTTGTCCCAAGTCGACCATTTAGCGCTAAGTCATGGCGGATTGGTCGACCTGAGGACAGGTCGACCTACGCTGTCCCAAACTAGCGACGACCACCCCCCGGCTCCCAAATCATCAGGCACATGAGCGCGACACCGGAAAGCACGAGCGCGACGATGACTGTAATCAATGCGATTAGAAGATTCATAAGCACCTCCAAAGAGTATGCGATTGGCTAACCAATCAGGCACTTTGCCGAGCCAGAGAGGCGCGCCAGAAACAGACAATCTCTGTCATCCGTCTCCCTGTTTGGACGATGGCTTCGGTAAACTTCGCGGTACTCTCGCGGAAATGGTTGTTCATTGGCCGCTACAAGGTCTCCATTGAATGGAAGCAACGGATGTCAGTCGGGAAACACGAACTCCACCCGTCCCCCTTCAAGGAACACGCAGATCACCACCCATCGCTGAACCGCCATCTCGCATTCCGCCGAGGATTCAGGCGAGGGGCGATATGGTCGCTGATTGTCACCGTTCCGTTTGCCGCAGCAAGTAGGGCCGGTTCCCACCGGCCATCCGCGAATCGGCGCGGCCGGTAGGAACCGGCCCTACTTGGCTTCAACCCGCTAGTCGCACCGATGAATCGAAATCAAAAACGAATGTCTGTTGTCAGTCTCGGCATGTGTGTTCTGTTCTCGACCGCTTTCAGTTCGACGGCGGATGCAGAGGAGCTGGCAGGGGATTGGTCTCTCGATCTCGAGTCCGGCCTGCCGGCCTGGATGCGTGTCCAGGAACGTGAAGGCAATCCGTGGGTCTATCTGCGGTTGTACGTTGGCTCAGCAGGCCCCTACAAAGACGTGGAACAGTCCAGTGGTCGATTGAAGTTTGCGGTCAAGAAGAACAATAACGCGAAGACAACCACAACCGTCGATGTCGGCATGAAGGCAGGGAAACTTGATGGAGTGATTGTTCGCCAGTCTCCAGATGGTTCCACCGAGCGTGAAACGTTTACTGGGACAAAGATACCGCCGATGCCCGCCGTCGCTCCGGATCTATCAAAAGTTCGATTTGGCCATCCGATCGCATTGTTCAACGGCAAGGACATGACCGGCTGGAAAGTGCACGAACCTGAAAAAAAGAACGGCTGGAGCGTCGAAGATGGCGTTCTCAAGAACACAACGCCGAAGACCGATTTTAGTGCCACCGGAGACTATGCCAATCTAGAGACCGAGGCGGTTTTTGACGATTTTTGGCTGCACATTGAGTTCCTTGTGGAAGAGCAACGCAACAGCGGTGTCTACCTGCGCGGAATGTACGAGGCTCAGGTCGTCGATCGAGACTCTCGCATGCAAGGTCTGCAGGGTGTTGGTGCGATCTTCGGAATGATCGAGCCGTCGATCAATGCCGGCAAACCTGGCGGCCAATGGCAGAGCTACGACATCACTCTGGTCGACCGGCACGTGACGGTGATTCTGAACGGCGAAAAGGTCATCGACAATCAACCTGTCACCGGACCTACTGCCGGCGCAGTGCACACCAACCCGGCGGAACCGGGACCCATCTATCTACAGGGAGACCACACCAACGTGTCGTATCGAGATATCTACTCTGGCAGCTGTGCTGAAGGATTAGTTGTGTCCCAAGTTGATCTCAAGTTCTCGGACTCATTCCTGGCGGATGAGTTCTAATCCACCGATGATTGTCTTTCCGCGAGATGCGGAGAGTTCCAGCGTCAAATCATCGGTGACTTCGATACTCGGGAACTCTTTGATGGTTCCTAGCATCACGCCGCCTGCGTCGTCGACGATGTCATAATCTCGCCTGACATCTTGACCTTGAATTCTGATGTTCTGCAGACGCTGACCGGCGCGATTTCCTCCGGTTCCGCGAAATAGAGGCGAACCAAATATTGTCCCGGTTTCAGATCCTTCATCACGAATCGGTCAAGCCCTTCCGCCATGGATGCACTGACCCACGGATAGCGTTCGGCCTTGCGCATCGACATGCTGTGTTGATAGCGAAAACGTGCGGCCCCCGTGACCGCGATGTTGACGTTCGGTGATGGTCCACCAATCGACGGATAATCCAGCCAAAGCGTGCCGTCGCGCATGATTCGATCGCCTGGTGCACCGAAATTGATGCCCATGCGTTGGATTTCGCCTGGTTCGATTTCGCTTTCACCCCACGACGACCACTGCTCGTGACTTTCCGGCATCGCGATTAGCGACATTGCGGTGGGCAACGGATAACTGCATGTGCAGCCTTCGTAGTAGTAGGGCACGTTCAGCAAGCCGCCTGATGGGATGATGCTGTTGGTGCATCCGCTGCGTGGTCCACTCAGAAAGACAGTCCCGCTTTCGATCGTCTTGTCGTAAAATGCCGCAGTACCGGAACGCAGCGTATACAGATCACCGTAGTCAAAGCCGCCGTCGCACCCATAAGTTTTCGGAAATGCGCGTGGTTCCATTTCGCCGGTCAGCGGATTCGTCCTTTGGCCCACCATGGGTTGATCTGGTTTCCAAGCATCCTTTTGGCGCGGCGGCCGATACTGACTTGGTTCGGCGATCGAAGGTGAAGTTGTCTGGCCCAAACATTCGCAATGATTCTTCCGTAACGTTTCCTCCCACAGCGATACCACCGAACGGGCGAAGCGATTGAATGAGGGGTTCGAAATCGACGTTGGGCCGCTCACTTACTAATACCGTCGTGAGATACGGCGGCAAGCTCTAGTTTCTGCAAATCACATTGGATCACTGCGGCTCGACTGCCATACAAGCCCGCTTCGTCCAAATCCCGACGCAGCCGTTCAATCTTATCGGCGTTATCATCAAAAACGACGACTTGGTAATCAGATGATTCGATCAAGGCTTTGGTGAGCGATCCATCCGACAAACCGGCCACAATCGCGATGCCATGCTTGCTCGATGCATTCTCCAACACGGCCGCCGCGGTCGTGCTCGCTTCGCGGGACGTCGCCAGGCTGGTTGTCTTGCCACTCCAGACCGCCGGATCACCCTCTGCAACATCGCCCCTCTCGCGAAAGCACAAGATCCGCCCGTCGCGCGTGGCGACAAACAATGCATTGTCGGCAACGACCATCGAATGGATATCGCCAATGACTCCTTCGCGTCTCTCGTCAAACTTCAGCGTCGCCGTACCGGCGCGGATTTCACGGCTCAATCCTTCATTGATCACCAGGTATCCTTGCGGGGCCAAGCCACCGATCGCCTCGGTGTTGTGCGGTTGCCTGCCGAACAGATAACCCATGCGATCGTTACGCCACACGACGTTGCCCGTGTCGATATCCATGGCGTAAATGAAAACACCTTCGAAAGGGCCAAACGCCCGCCGCGAAATAGACTTTGCCGTCAGCGACAACAGGGCCACCGCGCACCGGGCCAAACCGAAATCAATCGCTTGTTGCCAAACAACCGTCGCTCGCTGGGCACGGCACGATGTTTCCAGGCGCAGATTGCCAGTCGCCAGCTCCACGCAATAAAAACATCCATCGTCTGATCCAAAGCAGGCGAGGTCTCGCCAAATGGCTGGCGCCAGTCGCACCGGACCATCGGTATAAAACGTCCAAAGCTGTTTTCCGGTTTTCGCGTCGTAAGCTCTCACCGAATCGGTGCGCGACGAGGCGATCAGCAGTCGTCATTCTGCGATCACCGGCTCATATCCGGCATCAAACTGCAAGCGGCTGTTATTGAATGCCGGTGCAGGCGGCGGCAATTCTCGACTCCAAGCAAGACGCAGATCCTTGGGCACACTGTCATGCGTCGCGCCGCGACGTCCAGCATCGTGGCGGTACATCGGCCAATCGTCTGCCGTTACGGTTAACGAAACAGACGGCCAGCAACAAATGACTGTGAGGCCCAGCAGGATCGTATGTCTCATCGGTATTCCAAGGGTGGATTGAAGCAATTCGTTCTTCCCTGATTTTAGCGGCCCATCGGACGCAGGCACCGCCACTTGCAGAACGCACGACAGAGCACTGACACTCGCCATTGGTGCACACACCGCCGCTTGTGCCGAGTGATCGCTCGATTGTCGAGTCCGTTTTGATGACGACTGATTGTCGATCGCTGGAAGCGACATTTCCGCGTGCTCGAATTCCATCATCATGTGGGCGCCGCAAATACCTCGATTGCAAGAAACGACGTACAAAAGATACACCCCAAAACAGGTATCGCCAGCGGAACCTGAACGATTTCATCTGGCAGCTCTTCGGCTTTCAGTTTCAGTCGCACCAGTGCTGCGTTGACGAAGGCAAAATTCACAAGCATGATTCCGCTGGTGATTTTCGCGAGCAACTCCAATGGTAACCACAGGGCCAGAACCAATGTCATTCCGCCCATCAACAGAGTTGCATACACCGGCGTACGCAACCTCGGATGGATGGTTGCCAGGATGCGGGGGCCATTCCCCTGAACAGACATTCCATACGCGACTCGCGACGACATCACAATCTGCACCAAAGCACCATTCATCCCGGACAGCATGCTGATCACGATCATCAATACTCGAGCTGGTCGTCCTTGTTCGGAAACAAGTACGCGCCAGCGGCGTTTTACTTTCGGCGAGTTTTTCTGGCGCCACGGCTAGCACCGCCACCAAACCAATCAAGACATAAAGCACGGTCGTGATCAGCAACGCGAATAGGATTCCCCTCGGCAGATTGCGACGCGGATTCTTCACTTCTTCCGCTTCGTTGACCATATCTTCGAAGCCGATGAAGGCATAAAACGCCAGGAACGAGGCCACAAGAATCCCAGACCATTCATCCCAGGAAAAATCGGGGACCATTTCCGGAACACGATCAGCCAATTTGTTGAACGACTTTGCGTTGACGGCCAGCACCCACAAGAGCCCGCCTACCTCGATGACTGTGATCACCGTCGCGACCAAGACGGATTCGAGTATTCCGCGAATCGCGATCCCGGTGATGGTCACAATGATCACCGTGATGCCGACTGCCATGGGGACATCGAACAGGTCCTGAAGAAATCCAATGAAGGCGCGAGACAAGGTGGCCGCCGAAACCACTCCTGTCGCGATGACTCCGCAACCGACGAGAATCGAAAGCCATTTTCGACCAAACGCTTCGTCGACATACCGCGATTCACCAGCACTGAACGGAAGTCGAGCAGCCAGTTCGCTAAACGACAACGCGGTTAGAATTGCGATCGCCGCCGCCAGCAGAATTGCGATAGGCATGTGCATCCCCGCATGGTGGGTCATCCGTCCCAGCAATGCATAGAATCCTCCGCCGACCATCGTTCCCACGCCGTAAGCAACCAGCAACGGCAGCGATACAGCTCGCCTTAGTTGAGATGGACTGTTCACTGATGATCCTCCGTTACATCAACGCTCAGCGTTTTGCCAGCAGGGTGATTCAGGGAGACGCTGCATCCACGTTGCCGCAGCGACTGGGCAAGATCTTTGCGACTCATGCTTCAGTAGTCTTTGTCCGCCGCTCCGCGCAAAATCACGAAATCAAAAATCCGATTGCTCGTCACGCGGTTCGGGAGGAGTGCGCTGTTCAGGCGGAGTACAAAGTCTCAATCAACAACAGGACGCGCTGAGTACGCGGTATCATCGCAGGTTTCCTCGCCGCTAACTCCCGAAACCATGTTGCGCGTTATGATCAAAGAATATCGCAACAGTGCGTTGCGGGTTGCCGGGACGTGGTCTGAAATAATTTGTTCCCTTGCCATCTCCCTGTTTCCCGCCCGCCTTCCAAGGAATCTCTCATGGCAAAATTCGGTTTTATCTGGTGTACGGTCATTGCCGGGAGTCTCGTCTTCTCCCTGTCTGTTGAGAAATCGGTTGGTCAGGATACTCGTCCATCCGAATCGTCTTACCAGGCTCGCCCGCCGCAAGCCACACCGGGAGTCATTCGTGACTGGCAGAACAAACGCTTTGGAATGTTCGTTCATTGGGGGCCGGTCAGCCTGAAGGGCACAGAGATTGGCTGGTCGCGCGGGCGAGAGGTGCCGACCGAGGAGTACGATCAGCTTTATACACGTTTCAACCCCGACCGTTTCAACGCTGACCAGTGGGTTCGTGTCGCCCAAGACGCCGGGATGAAATACCTGGTCATCACGAGCAAGCACCATGATGGATTCTGCCTGTGGCCCAGCAAGTACACCGAATACGACATCGCCGCAACACCTTTCAAACGGGATGTCCTCAAGGAACTGTCCGAGGCATGCCGGAAGCGCGACATCCAATTCTGCACGTACTTTTCAATCTGCGATTGGCATCATCCGGACTACCCGCTCGGCAGCCCCGGCGGACGAAGCAACAAGCAACAGCATGACATGCCAAGCTACTACCAGTATCTCAGGAACCAAACGAAGGAAATCATCGACAACTACGGCCCGTTGGGAGTCATGTGGTTTGACGGTGAATGGGAGAGCCCCTGGACGAATACGTACGGAAACGACTTGTACGATTTTCTTAAGGGAATCCAACCGACGTTGATGATCAATAATCGCGTCGGCAAGGGACGCAACGGGATGGCTGGGACGACGAAGCAGTCGCGTCTTAACGCCGGCGACTTCGACACGCCCGAGCAACGCATTGGTGGCTTCAACCGCGAGCGTCCGTGGGAAACGTGTATGACGATTTGTCGGCAGTGGGCCTGGAAGCCGGACGACACGATGAAATCCGAGAAAGAGTGTATTCAAACATTGCTGCACACCGTCGGCGGCGATGGCAACCTGCTCTTCAATGTCGGCCCGATGCCTGACGGCCGCATCGAACCGCGGCAGGTCGAGCAACTCAAAAAAATGGGCGACTGGCTGAAGAAATACGGAGACGGCGTTTACGGCACTCGTGGCGGACCGTTCAAGCCTGGCGAATGGGGGGCGGCAACCTGCAGGAGCGACAAGATCTATCTGTTTGTGATGAGTTGGCCGGAGAAAGGACCGCTCGTTCTTCCAGTGATGGACGCGATCGTGAACAGCGCGAAACTGCCTGGCGGCGGCACCGTGAGGGTGATGCAGAACGACGAAGGCACCAGCGTCGACGTACCAACCGCCCAGCGAAATGACATCGCGACGGTCGTTGAATTGACCGTCAACGGTCCGGCATTCGACATCGAGCCCGTGGCGATGGTGTACCAAAGTGACTCACATGCGTCAAAGAAATGATTGCTTCGCGTTCGGCGTAGCTTTCAAATGAACACTGCCTTGGCTGCATCCCGAGCAGCAATCGCCCTCGTGCGGCCCCCGTAGGTCGCTTTTCACGTTGATGCGGGCGGCTATGCGGGCGGACTTGTTGCACTTGCCGCAATTTGCTCTTCCGCCATCCGCTTGAGGGCCACGCGGTCCACTTTGCCGGTGGCGTTCAGCGGCATCTCAGCGAGGATGACGATCTCCTCCGGCGCTTTATAGCCGACTCGCTCACGGGCGAAGCGGATCAACTCCGCGCTGGTGGGCCGCGCCGAGCCATCCCGAAGCGTCACGTAGGCCCGGACATTCTCACCGTGAACGAGATCGTGAACGCCAATGACCCCAACCGCTTCGATCGCCGGGTGCTCCGCAACGGCTTCTTCCACTTCTTGCGGGCAGATATTCGAACCGTCGTGAATGATGATCTGCTTCTTGCGGCCGCAAAACCAGAGGTAGCCGTCCTCGTCGACCCGCATCACGTCGCCGGTGTCGAGCCAGCCGTCAACGATTGTCTCGGCGGTGGCCTCCCGATTGCCCCAATAACCAACCGTATTGGCCGGCGAGTTAATCCAAAGCCGCCCCTGCGTGCCGACCGGGACTTCGGCGCCTGAATCATCACGGAGCGACATTTGATATCCCGGACAGAGCGTGCCAATCGAGCCCAGCCGGTTTTCGCCCGACGGTGGATTGACCGTCGCCAGGCCGATCTCGGACATGCCGTAGCTTTCGTCGACCGGGAAGCCGGCCATGTCGGTGAACTCGCGCTCCAATTCTGCGGCGACCTTGTCGCCTCCCGAGACGCACAGCCGAATCGACGAAAAATCCGCCGCACCGGCATCATGGTCACGAACCAGAGTGAGCAATGCCGCCGGCAGCATCCAGAGCACCGTGGGACGAAACTGCTCTAAGAGCGGCAACATTTCGGGGCCGTCGCTGCCGCGCGGGATGACCACTCGTGCACCAGCAGCCAGCGCGGCCAACCCGAACAGCGAACCGCCGATATGCGAAAACGACGCGCCCGGCAGAAACGTGTCGGCGTCGGTAATCTCCATGCCTTCGATGGAGCCGACCATCATCCAGCCGAAAGTTCGCAGCGTGTGCGTCACCCCTTTGGGCTTGCCGGTGCTGCCCGAGGTGAAGTAGATGATCGCCGGCCCATCGGGATCGGGCGTGGGGAGTTTGGCGTTCGTTTGCGCGCTGGGCGACCAACTCTTCGTAATGCGGTCCGCGGCCGTCGTCGGCCTTATAGCGAATCACGCCTTTGGGCAGTTGGTTGCCGAATCTGCTGGCGGCCACGTCTTCGTCGCGTTCGGCGTGATGCAGCAGCAGCGATGCGCCGCTGACTTCCAAAGCATGATCGATTTCCGGCGGCATATAGCGATAGTTGAGCGGCGTCGCCACCAAACCGGCCTTCAGACAAGCCAGATAGTGAACGATCAACGCCGGGCGATTGGGCATCAGCGATGCGACCCGATCGCCGGGTTCCAAGCCCAGCGCCAGGTACTGTGCCGCCAGCCGGGTGCTGATCTCATCGAGCTCCCGCCAACTCATTTGCGTCTTGGCTGACGCCAGCGCCAGATCATCGGGTTTCGTTTTGAGCCCGTGGCCCAGCAGATTTCCAACTTGATCGGCGAGCGTCAGCGGCGGTCCGGCAAGGGGCATCGCTCTTCCCTTTCGTTGAAGCAATTGCTGAAGATTGGAAGGTCAAGCGTTTGCGCCGCACGAGCAGCCGGACGCACTGTGTCACCTTACCGATCGGATGAAACCTGTCGTACAGACCCTAATTCTAGCTTCACTCGGTAGATCAGGATCCGCCAGCTTTCTTCTTTATTGTGGAATGAACGATTTCGGGCCGGGGGACTTTGTTCGTGGGGCTGCGGAAAACATACGGTTCCCACAGAGCACGGGCCTGTTCCCAGTCCTGCGGCGATCGGGTGGGATGCCCATCGATCTGGTCAGCGCATCGGGTCCATGTTGCTTCGTCGCATCAAGGGTCGAACCAGATTCCAAATCCAATCTGTTGCTCATGCCTGTCGTGCAGAGCGAGTTGACTGCTTGCCCCGTTTGAGTACTGCATGCCGACGCGAAATAGGCGACCTCGCTTTTTCCGCCATGCCCATCCTGCCTGAAGCGTAAAGGTGCCGCCGAAGTCGACCTCTTCCCGGAGATATCCGTTGGCAGCAAGAAATGGTGAACCCAATAAGCCGGTGGGGCAAACCGGCGCGCACTCTGCCCCAAATTGAAACTCCCACTTATCGCTGACCTTCGAGGAAAATGCGTAACCCGCTTCTCCGTACAGCCGAAACCGATTCGACACGTACACCGAGTGCCCGAAGACGAGTGACTGACGCTGAAAGAAATCGTCCGTCCATAGCGAGCGAATTCGTTCCAACAGTCGGTCGCTGGGGTGAGCGCGTAGGAAGTACACGGCTAGTTTTGTCTGGTGATTGTTGCGGCCATACGACAGTGGCAGTCCAACACGAAAGTCGCTTGAGAGGAGATCCAACGAGTGGAGACTCACGTGACGCAGCTGTGCGGACGCTTCGATGTCAAATTGGAAGCCCTCAGGAAAGATTGGATCCTGCGTGCCGATTCTTATCAGCCCCCACTGTCCGCCAATGGACGAATCGAGAGTCCATTCATTGTTCGCGCGAAGGAGCTGCAATCCCGTCCGC
This sequence comes from Pirellulaceae bacterium, assembly GCA_963704055.1. Lineage (GTDB taxonomy): Bacteria > Planctomycetota > Planctomycetia > Pirellulales > Pirellulaceae > Rubripirellula. The sequence goes on from CAVPGW010000029.1 coordinate 79,351, forward strand.
GACTCTTTGGGGCCAGCCAGATAGGGACGGTAGATCAGTCCATCGGGTAGCAAATCAAAACACCATTGAGCGTCACTCGACTGCGGCAAGGCAGCGGTTTGTGGATAGGCATTCGGTTGCGCGTAGGGATCGAAATCGCCGATTTGACTCAAGTTCGGTGGAGCTTGGCCGGTCAACGCGGTTACGCCAAAGCCGCATGCGACCCAGAAGTACAGCGACAACATCGTGACGATGAAGTTCACTCGCGACAGAGTTTCGCGAACCACTCCACGCCAGAACGCTCGCCCTGACGTTTGGCAGTGCCGGTTAAGACGTGCACGCGCCCTCAATGACTGGCTCCATCGGGTCCCAAGGGAATACCTGTTCCGGTAGGTGGTGTGGCAAACAACGCGCGACCTAGAGCGTGAAGCGTTCCCTGGATTGTTGCGAGACCGTGACTACTTTTGTCACGCGCTCGAATCGCAAGTGTGGCGGAGATGGCTTATAGCGAAACGCCGTTGTTCGAAGAAAGGGAGATGACGCTGCGTGTAACCCGCCGCAGTGCCGCGGCGAACGGGGCAACCCGGGGGGGCGAAGGCCGATCGTGTCTGGGCTGTCGATGCCCAGATCGACGTGGGAAACCGCAGTTTCACGCCAGGGCGGATTCAGCTTCGGTGCTTCTTGAATGCATGGATCTTGCTTTCGTTGCGCAGATCCTTTAGCTACCACATGCTTGCAAGCTCAACCGAGGCAACCACTGGATCATGGACGAACGACAAAAATTGCAGAGCCCGAATATTGAACACCGAATCGTCGCCGCGGAAGCGTTAAGTCTGATGGGACCGGACGCGGCATTCGCTGCGGTCGAGCTTGTCGAAGCTTGCGCTGATGAGGAAACGGTGCGTGACTGGGCGGTTGCCGCATTGGAGGAGCTTGGTCCTCCGCCACCGGAATCGCTGGAACGGCTGACGGCGTTGGTCTCTGCTAGCGATTCGCTAGTTGCTTACTGGGCCATCACGCTGCTGGGACGATCGGGAACAACGGCAAGACTCAGTGAGGCCAATCTCGTTGCCGCGCTCACAGCGTCAAGCGAAGTCAGTCGAAAAGAGCGTGCGGCTTGGGCCTTGGGAAAGATCGGTGCAGATTCGGCTGCCGCGATGCACGCATTAGAGCAGGCAGCAATTTCATCCGATGCGAGGCTCTCTCGTCTTGCGAAGGCGTCTCTCGATCAGATGCAAGCAGAGAACTAGTACTGATCGTTTGGCATGTGATTACGGGCATGGAGGCCTGTTATTGCGCGAAAGAAATCACGATTCTCGCTTGTCGTTTGGATGCTGTTGACCGCCCTTTCTGGCGGCGGCGTGGGAGGTTATCTGAAGCCAGATTTGCCGCTCGTCGGTCCGTTCGTGAAGAGCCTCCTTGCGGGGAGTACGGTTGGCGAAACAATCGCCGCTGGTGACCTGTTGAATGCGGCACAGATTCGAGGCGGGCAGGCACCTGCTCAGCTTGTTTCGTCGCGCCAGCCGAGCGATAGTCTCTTGATCGCCAGCTTCAACATTCAGGTTCTTGGCAAGAGTAAGATGTCCAAGCCGGGGGTTGTCGAAGTGCTCGCCCAGGTCATTCGTCAGTTCGACATTGTCGCCATTCAGGAAGTTCGCGCGAAGGAAGACGATATCCTGCCGCAGCTTGTGGCAGCGATCAATGCCGACGGACATCGGTACAGCTACTTGATCGGCCCACGCTTGGGACGCACTGTCAGCACCGAGCAATACGTCTTCGTGTTTGACACCACGCGAGTGGAGCACGAGCCTTCGTCCGTTGGTACGATGGTGGATCCCGCGGACATGCTGCACCGCGAACCGTTTGTGGCGAGGTTTCGCGCACGCACCAACTCACCAAACCAAGCATTCACGTTTTGGTTGGTCAACACGCACACCGATCCGGATGAGGTTCCCCAGGAGGTTGCTGCCTTGGCGGACGTCTTCCAGGTCATGCAATCGGCACGCGCTGACGAGGATGACGTGATCTTGTTGGGTGATTTCAACGCCAGCGAGTCGCAACTCGGAAGGCTTGGGGAGATACCCGGAATCGTATGCGCCGTGACCGGCACCATGACGAATACTCGCCAGAATCGGGCCTACGACAATATCATCATGCATCGTCAGTTCACGAGCGAATTCACGGGCCGATGGGGAGTCTTTGATTTACAGCGCACGTTTGGTCTATCGCAAGATGATGCATTGAAGGTCTCGGATCATCTGCCGGTGTGGGCCGAATTTTCACTCTGGGAAGCCGCACCGCGAGCAACCGTTGCGGATCGGCTACCAGGCAACCGCAGATGATGTTTCAGATTCGGCCAGATTCCGTCTGCGGTCACCGCCTCGAATTCGGCGATCTGCTTGGAGAGCAAAAAACAACCCTGGTTTCTTGCGAAACGCGGCCACGAGATTGTTCATCGCTCAGGACCCTTCAATTTTTCTTCTTTTTCTTTGAATGGACGATCTCGGGCCGGGGGACTTTGTTCGTGGGGCTGCGGAATACATACAGTTCCCACAGAGCACGGGCCTGTTCCCAGTCCTGCAGCGATCGGGTCGGATACCAGGCGGGCCAACCAAATCGATTGAAGTCGTAGCTCTTACCGTTTGCCTCGACCCAGTCGATAGCCCAGCCAACTACTTTACCGATCTGCGATTCACACAATCGTGCAGGTTGAACGAACGCGTGCGAGTCTGTACGCAGTGTCAGCGAGCGATCGGCGGCCAGTAGCATTAACGGCAAGCCTCAGGCGACAGTTAAGGACCTGTTGAAAAAGGGGTCTGACCCTCTCCGGGCATTCGTTTTGGTCATGTTTTTTGATGCCCTCCAAAGGGTCAGACCCCTTTTTCAACAGGCTGCTAAGGGCGGACGCAGTCGCCTGCGGCTTGCCGTTAAACAAAAGCACGAGCGACAATGCGTCGCCCTACTGCTCGGACTCTTTCAACAAGCGATCGAGGACCCCGTTGACGAACCTGGGGCTGTTCTTGTCTCCGTAGCGTTTCGCCAGCACGATCGATTCGTTGACAGCAACTCGCCCTGGCGTGTCGCCAAACATGATCTCATAGGCACCAAGTCGCAGCACGTTTCGATCGACCACAGGCATTCGCGGCAAAGTCCAATTCGTTGCCAGCTTGGCAAGCATCACGTCAATCTGTTCGCGATGCTCGAGGGTTCCCCGCAGCAGCGTGCAAGCGAAATCGGTGAGTGCTTTGCGGCCCTGCATCCGCGATCGAATGAACTGCCGCGCGGCTTCAGCATCACGGCTGTCGTTTACATCCGCCTCGTACAGCAACTGCAATACGATCTCGCGGGCGCGGCGGCGAGTTGACATGCGGACCTAAAAACGGGGCCAGAGGATTCGTTCGTAGTAACCCGATTCATCGGGTCTGCCTCAGGGATCAACCGCATGAATGCGGTCACTACGAGCAAGTAAACCTGTTAAACAGGCGGAATTGTAGGCCGAAACAGCACAAGCGCCGATTGGGGGAGCGCCCAACCTATCACGAAAGTCGGCGACACAGGCTGTTTTCAGTTAAATTGATTGTCCACCCTTCCGACCCCCACAATCGAAAACGAGATGATGAACTGTTTCCGATCCGTTTTATTGTTCGCACTCGCGTCGCTCGTCGCTCCCCACGCCCGCGCCGAACTGCTGGCCGGTGCTGCAGTCGTCGATGTGACTCCCGATCAACTACCGGTCTTGGTCAATGGCGGAATGATCTCGCGGACCGCTGATACGGTGAAAACACGCGTGAACGCTCGCGCGATCGTACTGAGCAGTACCAATCCAGACAGTGAAGCCGAGGAGCGGGTTGCGATCGTCGTGGTCGACAGCTGCATGGTTCCAAAGCTGCTGTTGGACGACGCAAAACAGCGAGCAGCGGCGCGTACGAAAATTCGTCCCGATCGAATCCTGGTCTCGGCCACTCACACGCATACCGCTCCTTCATCGTTCGGCGCTCTTGGCACCGACGCGGACCCAACCTACGTTCCGTTTCTTCGTGAAAAGATTGCCGAGGCGGTCGTTGCTGCTGAACAGAATCTGCAGCCGGCGCGAGTTGGCTGGGCATCGGGTCCAGCGGCTGAGTTCACTGCGCTCCGCCGTTGGGTGCGGCGGCCCGATCGGTTGGACAACGATCCATTCGGCAATCCAACGGTTCGTGCCAACATGCACGCGGCCAGAAACCCTGACGATGTCACGGGTGAATCTGGGCCGGAAGATCCCGAGCTTTCCATCATCGCCTTTGAGTCGACCAGCGGAGTACCGATCGCCGCACTGGCAAATTTCTCGATGCACTATTTTGGTGACCAACCCATCAGCGCGGACTATTTCGGATTGTTCTGCGACGGGCTCGAGCGGCATGCCAAGGCAAAGCATCCGGAATCTGAAATGGTCGGGATCATGTCACACGGATGCAGTGGCGACATTTGGCGCCGTGACTACATGACATGGAATGCAGAGCAAAAAGATGCGACCATCGAAGGCTATGCACAGGGTTTGCTGGAGATCGCGGCCAAGATCTATGACTCAATTGAGTACACCGACGATGCGGACCTGGCGATGGCTGAAGCACGCCTGCCGATGAAGTACCGTGTGCCGAACCAACAACTACTGCATTGGTCCCAGCAGATCGTCGAGGCAATGAGGGAGAAAAACCCGAAGGATCGGACCGAGGTGTATGCTCGCGAGCAGGTATTGCTGGACCAGATGCAGACGACCGAAGTCGTTGTCCAGGCGATTCGTATCGGCGACATTGGCATTGCGACCACACCCAACGAGACCTACGCGTTGACGGGGCTGAAGCTCAAGCATCAAAGTCCGCTGCGTCATACGATGGTGATTGAATTGGCAAACGGAGCCGACGGATACATTCCGCCGCCGGAGCAACATCACCTGGGTGGCTACAACACATGGGCGGCCCGCTCGGCAGGCCTAGAGACGACCGCCGAGCCCCGGATCGTCGCGACAAGCCTGAGCCTGCTGGAACAGGTCTCGGGATATCCGCGGCGCGAGTACATTGAAAGCATCGGACCAGCCGCGCAGGCGATACTCGATGCGACGCCTGCCGCCTATTGGCGTTTTGCTGAAATGGAAGGGCCCGCAGCGTTCGACGCCTCGCCGGCTCATCATGATGGCGTTTACGAACAGGGCGTATGTTTCTTTTTGGAAGGCCCGCAGAAACTCGATTACACGACCTCGCCCGATGTGAATCGCTGTGCACATTTTGCCGGAGGCCGAATGCGTGCCAGGCTCGATTCGCTCGGTGACCAGTACACCGTGATCATGAGTTTCTGGAATGGGATGCCAAACGACGCCAGAGAAACAGCCGGATGGTTATTCTCGCGCGACCACCCACACGCGATCAGCAGTCATGGCGAACACTTAGGCGTGGGAGGCACGGCGACCGAGCCAGGTCGCTTGATTTTCCAGCAGGGCTTCGGCGAACCGAGTGTCGGTAAGACAACGATTGAGCGTTGGACGTGGAATGAACTGCGAATGGTGCGAGAACCAGGCCGCGTGCGAGTCTACTTGAACGGAAGCGACGAGCCGGAGATAGACGCCAAGGTTGGATCTGCAGCAAAGGCCCCGATTGCGACCTGTTTCATCGGCGGCCGCAGCGACGACGATTCGAACTGGGAAGGCCGGATTGATGAAGTCGCCGTCTTCGATCGAGCGGTGGAAGCAGTAACGGCTCACTTGGCAGAGATATCGCTCAGCCCGACTTTGGTTTCCACCGAGTCAGACCGTCCGAATATCATCTACATCATGACCGACGACCTGGGTTACGGTGACTTGGGTTGTTACGGCCAGCAGGTTGTGGAGACGCCGAATCTGGATCGGATGGCCGCCGAGGGGATGCGGTTCACCGATCATTACGCTGGCCACACCGTTTGCCGCCCATCGAGACTGGTGCTCTGGACCGGCCAGCATGTCGGACACACGGGGCTGACTGGAAATCGTCCGCGGAACCTTACGGGGATGGAAGCGACGGTGGCTCAGCAGTTGAAAGCCGCCGGATATGCGACGGGCGGCGTTGGTAAATGGGCGTTGGGAAATGTCGATGTCCCCAGCGAGATTGATAACGAGGGGCATCCCAACAACAACGGTTTCGACTATTGGTTCGGCTACTTGAACCAAAGCAACGCTCACAACTTCTATCCGACGTTTTTGTGGGAAAACAAGACGCAGGTCCCTTTACCGGGGAATGTCATTGGCGACTACCCGAACGGCCGCGGCCGCGTCTCGTCAGAAAAAGTGACCTATTCGCATGATTTGATGACCGATGCCGCGTTGAAGTTTGTTCGAGATCACAAAGACAAACCATTCTTGCTGCACGTTCATTGGACCATTCCGCACGCCAACAACGAGGGTGGGCGGGTTAGCGGCGATGGAATGGAGGTGCCCGATTACGCTCAATATGCTGAACAGGATTGGCCGAATCCGGAGAAAGGTTTTGCAGCGATGGTCTCGCGGATGGACGGTGACGTGGGTCGCTTGATGAAGCTGTTGAAAGAACTTGGTCTGGACGAGAAGACGCTGGTGCTGTTCACCTCCGACAACGGCCCGCACAAAGAGGGTGGCCACGACCATGAGTTTTTTGACTCCAATGGTCCGCTCAAGGGCTACAAACGCTCCATGCACGACGGAGGTATCCGCGTGCCGATGGTTGCGCGGTGGCCTGGTAAGATTCAATCGGGCTCGGTGACTGATCATCCCTCTGCCTTTTGGGACTTTTTGCCGACGGCGTGTGAACTCGCGAACGTTGAGATCTCTGAGACGCGCGACGGCATTTCCTACTTGCCGACGCTGCTTGGGAAACCGAACCAGCAGAAGAAGCATGAGTACCTGTATTGGGCCAGCCAGGAAGGTGACACCGCAGTCGGCGTGCGAATGGGAAAGTGGAAGCTGGTTCAGTACCGTGCGAACAAGAAACGGGGAGCTGCGGGCGATCCCGCAGAAGACCCATCGAACGACTGGCGACTCTACGACTTGACCAGTGACATCGGCGAAGACAACGACGTCGCGAAACAGCATCCGGAAATCGTCAAAAAGATGCTCGGCCTGCTCGAGCGAGACGGATTGCGATAAGTTGTTTGAGCAATTGATCTCGTTTAACGGCAAGCCGCAGGCGACTGTGTCTTGATGGCGAAAACGCAGTCGCCTGCGGCTTGCCGTTAAACGATGATGCCTGCCATCACGCAGTCGCCTGCGGCTTGCCGTGAAACGATGATGCCGGTTTTTTAGATGTGTGTTTGACCCCAAAGAGACTCTGTATCTGCCGCATGACTGCATCCAACGTCCCGCATGTCCCCGGTTGGTTCCAAGGCGGTTTCCACAGCTTCCTGCGTCCCTACCTGAAAAGGCATTTCCACGCGATCGCTGTCGAACGGCAATCGCGCTGCGAAGATTCGTTGGACGAGGCGGCGCCGCTGATTGTTTACGGGAACCATCCGTCCTGGTGGGATCCGCTGGTGGCGCACTTTCTGAACCAGACTCTGTTTCCCAATCGACAGTTTTACGCGCCGATCGATGCCGAAGCGCTCGAGCAATATCGGGTGCTGGGGAAGCTTGGTTTCTACGGCGTTCGCTTGAACACGACCAGCGGCGCGGCGGCGTTTCTAAAACAGAGCATGGCAATTCTGGGACACGGCGGTACGGCGATCTGGATCACCCCCGAGGGCCAGTTCGCGGACGCTCGCGATCACAGCGTCGAATTGATGCCGGGGTTAGCCCACCTCTGCACGCGGATGAACGATGGCTGGGCGCTGCCGCTCGCGCTGGAATACGTTTTTTGGGACGAGCGGTTGCCGGTTTGTTTGGCGAAGCTGGGGGATCCGGTCTTGATCGCGGATCACCGTCATCTGACGAAAGTGGAATTGTCCGACGTGCTCACATCACGTCTGCGGAGAACTCAGCAAGAACTTGCTCAACTCTCCGGCGCTCGGTCGTCGGCAGCCGTTCGACAACTTGTTGCGGGGAACTCCTGGTGCGGGATTCTTCTATGACTCGATGCGGCGAATGAAGTCATTTGTCAGCGGTCGCCGATTTCGGTCGCAGCATGGCGAGCAATTCGAATGATTCTGGCTCTCTCGATCGCTGGTCTTTTGATTGCAATCGTGCCGGCGGGAATGTTCCTGGCGAACTTGCCGCTGTTTTGTGGGCCTGAGCCAGGTTCGCGAGCGTCGGGCGGCGACGCTGCCCGTGCCGTTGCAGGGAGGCCCGCGGCTAGCGCCGTCGGCTCAGAAGAGACGCTGATGACCGAGCCAACGCAGAGTGTTTCGGTCCTGATCCCGGCTCGAAACGAAGCCCGCGGCATCGCGGAGACTGTGAACTTGGCGCTCGCCAGCCAGGATGCACAGGTGGAAGTCGTCGTGCTTGATGACCACTCCAGCGACCGCACGGCCGAGATTGTCAACCAGATTGCCGAAAATGATTCGCGAGTTCGCTGCGTTGCCGGAGATCCGCTTCCCGCAGGTTGGAATGGAAAACAGTATGCCTGTGTCCAGCTTGCCGAATTCGCCTCCCATGAGCGTCTGTTGTTCTTGGATGCCGATGTTCGGTTGCGGCCGGGGGCACTGGCACGCCTGATCGAGCAACAAGACGACAACAACGTCGCTTTGTTAAGTGCTTTCCCGCACCAGGAAACGGGGACAGCGTTGGAAAAGTTGATCATCCCCATGATGCACTTCATTCTGCTTGGCTTTCTGCCGTTGGCACGAATGCGGGCAAGCAGCCATCCGGCCTACGCCGCCGGATGCGGGCAACTGTTTCTGACGCGGCGTGAAGCGTATCGCCAAGCCGGTACGCACCGGGCGATTTGTCAGTCACGACATGACGGATTGAAGCTCCCACGCATCTATCGTGAAGCTGGGTTGATGACTGACGTGGTCGACGGGACCGATCTCGCAGACTGCCGAATGTATCGCTCGGCCGGCGAAGTGATTCGAGGCGTTGTAAAGAACGCCACCGAGGGAATCGCCAACCCAAGGTTGATCGTGCCGTTTTCGATAGTATTGCTGGGTGGAAGCGTTCTGCCGGTGGTGACGTTGGTCTGGTCGATGGCCGAGCAAAATCCGTTGGCAATTGTTGTTTCGACAGTCGGCGTGATCGTCGGGCATTTGCCTCGAGCGATTGGGGCGATCCGATTTCGCCAGTCATCGTTCGGCGTCATCTGTCACTCTTTGGCAACGCTGATCTTTGTCGCGCTGCAATGGATCGCCCTGGTATTCCATCTTCTCGGACGCCAAATCGCCTGGCGCGGTCGGACTGAGACCTGAGACTTCGGTATGATCGATGCGAGTACCATTCACGATTCGTTTAACGGCAAGCCGCAGGCGACTGCGTCCGCTGTTAGCAGTCGCCTGCGGCTTGCCGTTAAACGAAGAGTGCTCCAGGACGACACTGAACTTGAGGGTCCGTGCCATGTTTCGACGCTTTGTGTTCATCCTCTGCGTTTGTCTCGCCGGCGAGTCGTTTTCTGCTTCGCCGAACATCGTCGTTGTCTTGGCGGATGACCTCGGGTATGGCGATGTCGGTTGTTATGGGCATCAGCGAATTCAAACGCCCAGGATCGACGAATTTGCCGCCCAAGGGCTGAAGCTGAACAGTTGCTATTCGGCTCATCCAAATTGCTCGCCGGCGCGTACCGGATTGATGACCGGTCGGACTCCGTTTCGTGTCGGGATCTACAACTGGATTCCAATGTTCTCTCCCATGCACGTTCGCCGTAGCGAAGTTACGATTGCCACGCTGCTTCGCGGTGCCGGCTATGACACGTGCCAGGTCGGGAAATGGCATCTCAACGGCGACTTCAACCTGCCGTCGCAGCCTCAGCCTTCGGATCACGGATTCAATCATTGGTTTTCGACGCAGAACAACGCGCTGCCGAACCATCGAAATCCGCACAACTTTGTCCGCAACGGAAAGGAAGTTGGACGGCTCGAGGGTTACTCGGCACAACTGGTGGCTAGCGAAGCGGTCGAGTGGTTGCGTAATGGTCGTGATCGCGAAAAGCCGTTTTTCTTATTCGCCTGTTTCCACGAACCGCATGAACCGATCGCATCGGCCAAAAAGTTCACGGATTTGTATCCGTCGGATGATCCGAGTTTGCCGGCGCATCATGGAAACGTGACGCAGCTGGATGCAGGATTCGGTGACCTGCTGACGGCACTCGACGAACTCGGCGTCCGGGACGAGACATTTATCTTCTTCACCAGCGACAACGGTCCGGCGATCACGGGAATGCATCCTCATGGGTCGGCTGGACCGCTGCGTGACAAGAAAGGTGCCATCTATGAAGGCGGCATCCGAGTGCCGGGAATCGTGCAATGGCCCGGCCGTGTGACGGCCGGTTCGACAAGCGATATTCCGGTCAGCGGTGTGGACGTGCTGCCGACGCTTTGTGCGATCGCGGGAATCGAGCCGCCGGCGGACCGTGTCCTTGACGGCGTCAGCTTTCTGCCGGTGCTCAGCGGCCAGCCGATCGTTCGTCGGCGACCGTTGTATTGGCAGTTCAATCGTGCCAAGAGTGACGCGAAGGTGGCGATCCGTGACGGCGATTGGAAACTGGTCGCCCATTTGACCGAGCCCGGACCGAACATCGGAGCCGACATCACGGCTGAGGAGATCCAGCAAATCAAGACGGCGGAGTTAACGAACTTCGAGTTGTACAACTTGAAAAACGACATTGCCGAGTCGAAAGACTTGAAAAGCGAACGTCCCGACCTGTTCGATACGCTCAAAAAACAGATGGAAGCGATTTACGAAGAGGTGAAAGCCGAAGCACCTGAGTGGCCCGCCTGGGAGTGGCCGAAGTACGAATCCTCAAAGATCGAGTGGCCCGACTATTGGCTGAATCGAAAACGGCAGGGAAAGTAGCCGTCTGGTTGATCCGCAATGATTGGGTGGCTGGTGGTCGAGCGTCAGCGAGCCCCCAGACGCGAGCCACTGGAATTCCGGGGGCTCGCTGACGCTCGACCGCCGGCCACCCTTGAATGCAATTTTCCATCTGCCAATAAAACTCCCGAAGAAGCTTGAAAAGCCGGCTACTTTGCCCTCGGATACGAACCGAGAATTGTTAGTCTCTGCGTCTGCTTACTGAGCGCCGCGATCGCTTGTTCGACATCACGATCGTCTCGGTGGCCTGTCAATTCGATGAAGAACAGGTATTCGTTTTTCGTTTCGGGGGCGGGAAACGACTCGATCCAAGTTAGATTCAGGTTGTGGGCTTTGAAGATCGTCATCACATCAGCCAACGCTCCGGGCTGGTGATTGACTTGGAACAAAATCGCGGTTTTGTCGTCTCCGGTGCGCGGTGGTCGTTCCTTGCCCAGGACCGCGAAGCGAGTGATGTTGTTGGGGTTGTCTTCGATGTTGGCGTCGATCACGTCCAAGTTGTACTGCCGTCCCGCTTCGATGCTTGCCACCGCGGCAACGCCATGCTTTTCCGAAGCCAGTTTGGCCGCCGCGGCCGTGCTGCTGATTTCGACAAGCCGGGCATTGGGAAGCTGGTTCGAGAGCCAACCGCGGCACTGTGACAGGGCCTGCGGTTTACTATGCACTTCGACGATTTCTTCACGCGGCGTCTTCGACAATAAATTGTGATGAATCGGCAGCAGCACTTCACCGCAGATCTCCATGTCACGCCGCACGAACATGCCCAGCGTATCGACGACTCTGCCGTCGGTGCTATTTTCGATCGGCACGATCCCGGTCAGGGCATCACCGCCGGCAACCGCATCAAATACCGCGGGGATCGAGGCAACCGGCGTCAATGTGGTCGCGTCGCCAAAGTACTTGATCGCCGCCAAGTGACTGTAGCTGTGCGTGGGGCCCAGATAGGCTGAGCGCATTTGATGCAACGATTGCAAACAAACGCTGGAGAGATGTCGAAGCAGGTCCGTTTTCGCGGCAGACGGGATTGCGTCGGTCGGTCTTGATTGATGCTCGACAATCGAGTCGATATGGGACGCTGCCTGGGTGATGCGCCCGACCAGTCCGGCTCCGTCGCGTTCGCATTGCTCGTGAACAAGGGCTTGACGTTGCTCGACCAGGTCAAGAATCTGGCGGTCGATGGCGTCGATCGATTCCTGAATTTTTGCGTTTGCGGATTGGGGCGAGTTTTCCATGGAGTTGATCTGTGCGAGAGCGTGTGGGAAAAGAGCCGAGTCGAGCAATCCGCGTAGCCCATTGTGGTGATGATTCTGTCCCAGTCGTAGGGCGGTTGACCTGTCAAATTGACACCCTTGCGATCGACGTGGTTCTACCCGATTTTGGCGGACTGTCAAAAATGACGTTGGCGGACCGGTTCTGGTAGAAATACCCGTAAAAAGCACGATCTCGGCGAGTCAACCGACGGATATCGGCGATCGTCGCCAATCGCAGGCAAGGCAACTGGCACGGTCTTTGCCTACAGGTAAGACAACGAATCTTGACCTGACGAAAACGACAGGTTGGGAATTCCCAGTTCAAATGAAGTGACCTATTAACCACATCGACAAACAGGGCCGCGGCGCGACCCGACAACCGAGCGATAACGAATCTAACGAAGGAGAAACTTGAGATGGCACAAGGCGAGAAAATCATTGGCATTGACCTCGGGACCACCAACAGCGTGGTTGCCGTAATGGAGGGCAGCGAGCCGAAGGTGATCCCGAATCCTGAAGGTAACCGACTGACTCCCAGCGTCGTCGCCTTTACCGACAAGGAAGAGTCGATCGTCGGCGAACCGGCGCGTCGTCAAGCGGTGACCAACCCCAAGCGAACGGTGTACTCCGCCAAGCGATTCATGGGACGTCGGCACGCGGAAGTCGAGTCGGAAGAAAAGATGGTGCCTTACGGTGTCGTCGGCGCGGCGGACGAATACGTCAAGATCCAAGTGGGCGACAGTACCTACACGCCTCAGGAGATCTCGGCCAAGATCCTGCGAAAGCTGAAAGAATCGGCCGAGTCCTACTTGGGACACAAGGTCAACAAGGCGGTCATCACGGTTCCGGCTTACTTCAATGACGCGCAACGGCAAGCGACCAAAGATGCAGGCCAGATCGCCGGACTCGAAGTCGCGCGAATCATCAACGAACCGACCGCTGCTGCGTTGGCGTACGGTTTGGATAAGAAAAAGGACGAGAAGATCATCGTCTTCGACCTTGGTGGCGGTACGTTCGACGTCTCGGTTCTGGAAGTTGCCGATACGGGCGACGAAGATCAAGAGAGCCGCGTCTTTCAGGTGATCAGCACCATGGGCGACACGCATCTTGGTGGCGACGACTTCGACGAAGAACTGATCAACTACGTTGCCGACGAGTTCAAGAAAGAGAACGCAATCGACTTGCGTGCCGACCCGATGGCGTTGCAGCGTCTGCAGGAAGCGTGTGAGAAGGCCAAAAAGGAACTGAGCTCGCTGCCGGAGACCGACATCAACTTGCCGTTCATCACTGTCGACCAAAGTGTTCCGAAGCACTTGACGATGAAGATCACTCGAAGCAAGTTCGAGGAATTGATCGATGATCTTGTCGAACGCTGCCGCAAGCCAGTGTTGAAGGCATTGGAAGACGCTAATTTCAAACCGGGCGACATTGACGAAATCGTGTTGGTCGGTGGTAGCACGCGAGTCCCCAAAGTTCGCGAGCTGGTCAAGTCGATCTTCGGCAAAGAACCGCACCAGGGCGTCAACCCGGACGAAGTGGTTGCGGTCGGTGCTGCGATTCAAGGTAGCGTCTTGGCCGGCGACCGAACCGATGTTCTGTTGCTGGACGTCAACCCGCTGACCCTTGGCATCGAAACCGAGGGTGGCGTGATGACGGCTTTGGTTGAACGCAACACCACGATCCCGGTCGAAAAGAAGAATGTCTTCAGCACCGCTGCGGATAACCAGTCCGCTGTGACGGTTCGCGTCTTCCAAGGTGAACGAAAGATGGCGGCCAGCAATCGATTGCTGGGCGAGTTCAATCTGGAAGGTATTCCGCCGCAACCTCGCGGGGTCCCGCAGATCGAAGTCAAATTCGACATCGACCAAAACGGTATTCTTTCTGTTTCTGCAAAGGAACTGAAAACCGGGAAGGAGGCTTCGGTCCAGATCAAGGAAGCGGGCGGTCTGAGCGAAGACGAAATCGAGCAGATGCGAAAAGACGCGGATGCGAATGCCGATGAAGACCGCAGACAGTTCGAGTTGGTTGAGGCCAGGAACAAGGCCAGCCAACAGGTCTATCAGCTTGAAAAGCAGATGAAGGAGCACGCCGACAAACTGACCGACGCGGACACCGAGCCGATGAACAAGGCGATCGAAAAGGTGAAGAAAGCCGCCGAAGGCGAGGACACCGCTGCGATCAAGCAGGCTTCGGACGAATTGGATTCCGCTTCCCAGGCGTTCAGCAAGGTGCTGTACGAAAAGACCGCCGCCGCAGGTGACGCAAAGCCGTCACCGGCGGGTGCTGCCGCCGCGGCTGAATCGGAGGACGATGACGCGATCGATGCGGACTACGAAGTCAAGGATTGATCGCTAGACGACTCTGGATCGAACTGAGGCGGGTGCTTGGCACCCGCCTTTTTTTACGCTCATCAAGACGACTACTGGCGCGCGAGTTGCATTACTGTCGTCGCAAGGAGAAACACTGCCATGGCATTTCGATTCGATAAACTAACCACAAAAGCTCAATCTCTTGTTGCCGAAGCGCAATCCCAAGCTGCTTCGGCGGGGAATCCCGAGATCGACCCGCTGCATTTGCTCGAGGCAATGCTAGAAGAGTCTGATGGGATCACCCGTCCGCTGCTGGACAAGATGAGCGTCGATGTGAACAACCTGAAGGGGTTGGTCAGCAGCGAGGTTTCACGTCTGCCCGCCGTTTCGGGTGGACGCCAGCCTGGGATCTCGGCGACTCTGCAAAAGACATTCGATGCCGCCGCCGATGCCGCTGAATCGTTGAAGGACGAATACGTCAGCACGGAGCATTTGCTGCTCGGGCTAGCGCGTGCCGACAGCAAGGCGAAGAATCTGCTGAAGTTGTCCGGTGTCAGTGACGACGATGTGCTAAAAGCGATGAGCCAAGTGCGCGGATCTGCACGGGTGACCGATCAAAATGCAGAAGATACCTACCAAGCACTTGAGAAATATGGGATCGATTTAACGGCGCTTGCGGCCACGGGGAAGCTGGATCCGGTGATCGGACGCGACAACGAAATCCGTCGCGTGGTTCAGGTACTGTCACGGCGCACAAAGAACAATCCCGTTTTGATTGGCCAGCCCGGTGTTGGTAAGACCGCCATCGCCGAAGGCTTGGCGCTGCGTATCTTCGAGGGCGATATCCCGCAAAGCTTGAAAGACAAACGGGTGATTTCCCTTGACATGGGGGCGTTGGTCGCGGGTGCGAAATTCCGAGGTGACTTCGAGGAACGGCTGAAGGCGGTGTTGCGGGAAGTCAAGGACGCGGGCGGCCAGGTCATCCTGTTTATCGACGAGCTGCATTTGGTCGTTGGCGCGGGCAAAGCGGAAGGCTCTGCGGACGCAGCGAACTTGCTCAAGCCAGAACTCGCTCGCGGTACGCTTCGCTGTATCGGCGCCACGACGCTGGACGAATACCGTCAGCACATCGAGAAAGACGCGGCGCTGGAACGGCGATTCCAGCCGGTCTACGTTGGCGAGCCCACCGTTGATGACACGATCGCTATCCTCCGCGGACTCAAGCCGCGCTACGAATCGCATCACGGTGTGCGGATCACGGACAGCGCGTTGGTCGCGGCAGCAAACTTGTCGAATCGCTATATCGGTGACCGCTTCTTGCCTGACAAAGCAATCGACCTGGTTGACGAGGCCGCCAGCCGGTTGGCGATCGAGAAGGAAAGCGTGCCGGATCCGATCGACCGCATTCAGCGTCAGTTGAGGCAGTTGGAGCTGGCACATCGGCAATTGGTCGATGAAGAGGAAGAATCGGCGGTGGCAAAGCGAGCCGAAGTCGAAGAGGAGATGGAGACCCTGGGACGCGAGTTGGCCAGTCTTCGAGAGCAGTGGGAAGCCGAGAAAATGGGCCTGGATGATGTCCAGTCGATCCGCAAGGAGGCGGAGCAATTGCAGCACCAGTTCGCGAAACTCGATTCCGAAGCAAAGGAAAAGCAGTTGCGCGGTGAGAGTCCGGAACAGATCTATCAAGAAATGCTTGACGTGCGGGCGCGGCAGGGAGAACTGGAAAAGCGACTCGAAGAGTTCGAGGCGCGTGAGCAGAAGGCGAAATCGGATCAAGCCGATAGCCGCGAGGATGATAAGCGTCGACTGTTGCGACGAGATGTCACCGAAGAGGAAATCGCGGAGGTTGTCAGCGCTTGGACAGGCGTTCCGGTGACGCGGATGATGGAAACCGAACGGGCCAAACTGCTGGTGATGGAAGAGCGATTGCACGACCGCGTGATCGGCCAAGACGAGGCTGTAGAAGCGGTTTCCGACGCGGTCCGCCGCAGCCGCAGCGGGCTGCAGGATCCGGAGCGACCGATCGGGTCGTTTTTATTCCTCGGGCCCACGGGCGTGGGTAAGACCGAGCTTTGCAAGGCGCTCGCGCAGGTGATGTTCGATGATGAATCGGCGATGGTACGGATCGACATGAGCGAGTTCATGGAGCGACACAGCGTTTCGCGTCTGATTGGAGCACCTCCCGGATACGTCGGCTACGAAGAAGGTGGCAAGCTGACCGAAGCGGTACGGCGGCGACCTTACTCGGTGCTGTTGCTTGATGAAATGGAAAAGGCGCACCCGGATGTTTTCAATATCTTGTTGCAAGTATTGGACGACGGACGCCTGACCGACGGTCATGGTCGCACGGTTGACTTTACCAATACCGTTGTCGTGATGACCAGCAACGCGGGCAGCCAAGTGATCCAGCAGGTCGCCGAACAGGGTGGCGACGAAGAAGAGATGCGGGACGCGGTCAACGAAGCGTTGAAAGCAAGATTCTTGCCAGAGTTTCTGAACCGAATTGACGACACGGTTATTTTTCATCCGTTGCACAAGGACGAAATCCGCAAGATCGTGGGACTGCAACTGCGTCATCTGTCCAAGCGGCTGGAGGAGAATGGACTCAAGCTTTCGGTCAGCGAATCGGCAATCGACGAGATCGCGTCGGCGGGGTACGACCCGACCTATGGAGCTCGGCCGCTGAAACGTGTGATCCAGCGCAAGATCCAGAATCCGTTGGCAACAGCGTTGCTGAGGAACACGTACGAAGAAGGCGCCACGGTCCATGTCGACTTCAACGGATCCGAGTTCACGTTCAGTGATCAAACGCCTGAGCTGGCACGAAGCTAGCGTTGTTGTTCGTAGGGCATTCCACGGGTGGTCAGGGTGGCTGGTGGTCAGGGTGGCTGGTGGTCAGGGTGGCTGGTGGTCGAGCGTCAGCGAGCCCCCAGTGATGTCCGGTGGTCAGGGTGGCTGGTGGTCAGGGTGGCTGGTGGTCGAGCGTCAGCGAGCCCCCAGCTGATGTCCGGTGATCAGGGTGGCTGGTGGTCGAGCGTCAGCGAGCCCCCAGTGATGTCCGGTGATCACCTGGGGGCTCGCTGACGCTCGACCACCAGCCACCCAATCGTTGAACCGGATGAATGCGGTTACTACGAACAAGAAGCGATTATTCGCTTGCTTCGGCCTTTTCGGCGGAGGCGGCGGCGAAGTCGCCGGCGACGGCCATGACCAACTTTTCGGGGTCGATGTACTTGTTGATCGCGGCGTTGACGCTGTCGACCGTCGCGGCCTTGATCTGCTCTTCGTGTTGGGCGTGGTACTCCATCGTTCGCTCGTTGAACAGCGTGCCCAGTAATTCGCTCCTGAGCGACGCATCGGAGGTACGACGCACGCGGGCTGCTTGCAAGTACGCAACCTTGGCCTGTTCAAGTTCCTCTGCGGTCACGCCCTTGTCGCGAATCAGGTCGAGTTCCTCGCGAAGGACTTCAATCAGACGATCTTTGTTCTTTGGATTCGTGATGGCGTACAGGGTAAAATCGACCCGCCCGTCTCGAGCCCGCGCGGTCAATCCACTGCGTACGCCGTAGGAGAGTCCTTCTTGCTGTCGGACTCGTTCACCTAGTCGGCTGCTGAGAGATCCGCCACCGAGAATGAAGTTGCCCAGCACCAAGGAGGCGTACTCAGGATCGGCATCGCTGAGCGCGTACTGCTGACTGCTGTACAGGAACGCATTCGCTTTGTCGGGTGTTTCGATCAAGTCCAGCGACCCGTCAATCTCGGGGTGCGGACCGCGATCGACACGCACGTAGGGCTCTGAGGTTTCCCAGCCAGCGAGCTGATTTTTTAGGAGCGCCTTGACCTCTTCCGAATCAAAGTCACCCACGATGGAGATTTCGCCAGCCTGATTGCTGAGGAAATTGGCATGCAACGCTTTGATTTCGTCGACCGAGACCTTCTTGTACATCTCGATCTCCTCTTCGACCGACATCACGTAACGGACGTCGTCACGGTCGTACGGGGCGAGGGTTTTTTGCACGCTCTTGGGTGCCAGCGATTGTGGTTCGGTTGTCCCTTTTTCAAGATCCGTAACAACTTGACGCCGAATCACTTCCAGTTCGTCAGCATCCAAGCGGGGACGACGCAAGATGTCTCCGAGCAGACTGATGACTTCCGGCAGGAATTCTCGCTTTGTCTTGAGCGACATCTGCAACACACCGATGGTCGAATTCATCGACAATTCGGTGCGCATTCTGGTCAGCTCGTCCTGAAGCTGCGTGTAATCGAGTTTGTCGGTGCCTCGGGTCATCAAGAGCCCCAACAGCTCAACGGCACCAATTTTGTCTTTCAGGGTATCGCCTTGCCCGAACCGGATCGTCATCGCCATTGAGACCGTTTCGCCTCGAGTCTTCTTTGGCAACAGTGCGTATTTCATGCCGCCGATCAGCTCGCCCCGCTCCGTCCGATCTTCGATGGCCAATGGCGAGGGGTCGATCTGTTCGCCGGCGGCGACCGCTTCGCGACCTTTGTAGCCGTTCAAGACTGTGGTCAAGTCAGGAGCTTCGGGAACCTCGATTCGCTTTCCTTCGTCGGCCGGGATAAACAGGCCGATGGTGCGATTCTCGCGCACGAAGTACTTTTCCGCAAATTGCTGAACGTCGTCGCGAGTCAGTTTTTCGACTGTGTCGCGGAACAGAAAATACAGACGCCAGTCACCTTGGGCCGCCCAATCACTGAGCGAAACCGCGATCTTGTCGGAGTCGGCCGCCTCGAGTTCGCGTTGTTTCAGAATCTGCTGGACCGCTCGGTCAAGCTCCTGATCAGTGATCGGTTCTTCGCTGAACGAGTTCTCCATGACTTCGATCAATTTCATGCGAGCTTGCTCAATCGAGCCCGCCGCAGGAACCTCGACAAGTGCCATGAACAGCCCTGGTTCAGTAAAAGCATACGAGAGCGAGTAAACATTGGTCGCGATCTCGGTCTCGACTATGTTCCGGTAGAGTCGCCCGCTCGGCTCGTCACCAAGGATATAGACGAGTGCTTTCGCGGCGGCATAGTCGGGGTGGCTGCCCGCGGGGATATGATAGGCGGCCCCAACGAGCTGGATTTCGCCCACGCGGCGAACGACGACCGTTCGCTCACCGTCTTGACCCGGTTCGACGGTATAGGTGTCATCCAGCGGCAAGTCTGGTATGGGAAGCGAACCAAAATACTTGTCGAGGTACTCAAGGGCTTCGTCGGCCTTGAAGTTGCCCGCAACGATCACCATCACATTGTCGGGTCGATAAAACTTGCGATAGAACTTGCGCAACTTGACCACGGGGACACGTTCAATGTCGCTGCGGTTTCCGATCGTGGTGCGCCCATAGTTGTGCCATTCGAATGCTGCCGATTGCATACGCTGCATCATCACACGAAAGGGCGAGTTCTCGCCGCTTTCGAATTCGTTTCGGACGACAGTCATTTCCGAGGCCAGGTCTTCGCCAAGAATTTTGCTGTTGACCAAGCGGTCGGCTTCCATGCGAATTGCAAACTCAAGATTATCACCGGTCGCAGGCAAGGTCTCGTAGTAGTTTGTGCGGTCCATCCATGTCGTACCGTTCATCGAGCGGCCGGCGCCACGATCTTTCAACGCTTTGGGAATATCGGGATGAGTCGGCGTGCCCTTGAAAAGCATGTGCTCCAGCAGGTGAGCCATACCGGCTTCGCCATAACCCTCGTGCCGCGAGCCAACGAACACAGTCATGTTGACCGTGACGACCTCTTTGCTGGCGTCGGGGAAGAGCAGCACACGCACACCATTGGTCAACCGGTACTCAGAAATCCCTTCGATCTCGGTTATTTTCATGACATCCTCATCGGATTTCTTCGTTTCAGTCGACTGGCCGTCCGGCTTCGCCGGCGAATCATCTGCCCGCAGCGGCGTGACGGAAAAAACACAGCATCCAAGCACGAATGCGGAAACAAGGCACAACATTCTCGATCGTGTAGTGACGACGACGGGTTGAACAAGCTCTTGAGCCACAGCCATACTCCTTTCCGGTGTATTCTATCTCTAGTGGTAAGTTGGCGATTGTAACGCGGCAGCGCGGATTGGATAACAGGCCGTCTGTAGCTCAACCTGCAACCGGAATTTCCGTCACGTTGGCTCAAGGTCAGAACTCCAGATGAACGAAAGCTGGGTCGAGCTGGCCCGAAGCGAAGCGATCGATGAGGGCTCGGCGATCGAAGTGATTGCCGGTACTCAGATCCTGGCAATCTTTCGACTCGACGGATTGCTGTACGCGCTCGACGGCATGTGCGCTCACCAGGGCGGGCCCGTCGCCCAGGGAACCGTCGCAGGCGGATGCGTGACATGTCCCTGGCACGGCTGGCAATATGAATTGAAGACCGGAATTCAAACGATCAATCGACAACCGCTACAGAAAACCTACGAAGTCCGCGAGCGGGATGGTCGCGTCGAGGTCTTGCTGCCGCCGGACGAGTAGGCGAAACTCCTCGTTCTTCGTTCGTAGTAACCCGATTCATCTGCGTTCGTAGTAACCCGATTCATCGGGTTGTTTGGGCCCCGGAGGGGTCAGCCGCCGAACGGATTCGCTCCGAACGGGTCGGCCATATCACCGCCGGCGTCTCCACCGCCGAACGGATCGTCCATTGCACCGCCGCCGAACGGATCTGCACCGCCAGCGCCGAATGGATCTGCACCGCCAGCGCCAAACGGATCCGCGCCGCCAGCGCCAAACGGATCGCTGGCAGCCGGATCAAACGGGCTGCCCGCCGGCTTTGGTTTTGGCGCCTCTTCGGCTTCCATCTCGGTCTCGAGTTCGGGCTGGATGTTGAAGGTTGGCAAGTCAGAGCCCACCTGTTTGAGACACTGCACGTCACCTGATTCGCTGACCAAATACAAACGATCGGTCAACTTATTGACCAGCAGCCGATTGGGGCGAACTTCGCTGAACGATGCCTCCTGCTTGCCTGTTTCGCGATCGATGACCGCGAGGGAGCCGGTCAAAGATGTGGCGAAAATATGATCGCCGAACGCACCCAGCAACTCATCAACGTTGGGAGTCGGGCGGGCCCACGACATGATGCCACTGTCGATTCCAAGCGAGAACAGGTTGCCATAGGTCGATCGAAGTAAGAGCTGGTCGCCTGCCACAATGGGTTCGTTGTAAAACGGTTCGCCGAATGGGATGCTCCACAAGACTTTGCCGCTGCGCGTTCCCTGCAGACCGTATACTTGACCTGCATCGGAACCGAAAAAGAAACGGTTGCCGGATGCCGAAGCAATGCGCCCACTAACGATCCCATCGGTGTTGAGCCGAAACCATAGCGAAGGCGTCCCTTGCGTCTCCATGACGTACACAAATCCACGGTCGGTCCCCCAAGCGATCAGGCTTGAACCTGGGGCTTTCGTTGGCAGGCTTAACGTTTCGCCCTCGACAATTTCCCTGAACGGATCGCGCGTCGTATCAGCAAGCGGGAGCATTTCCACACCAGCGCCGATCGTGGGGATCATCGCGTATTCCGCAGAGTTGACGGCGCCGAGCAGCGGCGCGCCCAGTGTGGGCACTTCCTGGATCACCTCGCCGGTTGCCGCGTCGACCTGAATCAAGTTGGCGCCATTGGTCACCGACACATAGTCTTCATTCACTCCGATCGCACCGAAGTGCAATCGACGATCACCGACCTGCACCATCCAGACTGGCTCACCGGTTTCGGCGTCACGGCATTCAAGGCTGCCGTCGTCGGCGAGCGAGTAGAGTCGGACGCGGGGAACAGTGCGGACATTGGTCGTCGCTTCGATGCCGCGCCGCTTCAGTCGGCGAATTTCGTTGCTGGCGAGACGCTGTGCCTCTTCGACCCCGAGGACCTTGCCATTGGCGGTGATTCGGTTGCTCGCGATTCGCACCAAGACCTTGCCCTGGGGAGCATCGGTTTTCGCAGCATCCGTCTTCGCAGGATCGGTACTGGTAGCGTCAGCCGCCTTCGGCGCTGCGACTGCGTCTTTCGCCGGCGTGATAATCTCGACGAACTCATCAGGATCCTTCTCGTGCACGAAGAATTGCTGATCCACGATTGACTGCGCACCGGCAGGAGCCGCGATCGGACGAGCCCACACCTCAATCAGCCCAAGCTTCTCGGCGATATCGGGGGGCATCAGGTCTTGTGCCTGGCTAGAAGCAACCAACAGGGTGGAAACAACAGCCAAAGAGAAAGCCAAAGAGAAAGCCAGCGAACGGTTCATAACGAATCGCTTCCTTGAAACGAAAAGCGGCGAAGCCGGATAGGAACGTGGAAAAGAGGCCGGGGCCCGGGGTCGTATTCTACTCGACGACGCCCTGTTCGGCGAATCTTTGTCCGGCGGGGCCGAATCGGTTTGTATCTACCATCTGATCTGGTCGATTTGTAGGGATTGAGCAGGGGATGGACTCGGTTTACCGGCCGAATTTCGGAGCTCGAGCATTTTCGAAGACGCCGCAGGGTACCCGACTTCCGTAGGCCAGGACTTGGAGACCGCCTGGCTGAGGAGGTTGGGCTCGCAGCGCAATTTGCATTGCGCGATGATAGCAGTACGCACCGGTATTATGATTGGTCACTACGTAAGACAACTGCGGAGCAGTGGAAGATGCTAGCCTGGGGTGAGGTTTGTGAGCTTCGAGCGAGCAAACCGTAACCCCAGGTCATGCGTGCAAACCCATTTTCCCCGCTGCTCTTCTGGCGGCGTAGCCGCCAGAAGAGCAGCGGGGAGTGCTTTTTTTGTGTTCCTCAACCTGGGGTTACACCAGCCTCGCTGTCGCTCGTTGGATTCATCCCAGGCTACATGCCGCCGCTGCTCCGCAGCTAAGAAGACTCCTCAAAATCACTTCCCTAAGCCGGACAGTCTTCTTGTCCTGGCGATTGTGCGATTGCCAGGACAAGTCCTGAGCCTACAAAGAAACTCGGCGCGGTGGGGAGCATGATTGCCAGCAGCGATCGATTCGAGTGATAATCTGTCGGCGATAGAGGCAGAATCACAGTACTCAAACCGGATGGACTGAATGAGCTCAAACGGCAAAAAGATTCTCATGATTGTCGGTGACTTCGTCGAGGACTACGAGGCGATGGTCCCGTTTCAGATCTTGCAGTGTGCCGGACATCAGGTCGACACGGTCTGTCCCGACAAGGTCGCCGGAGATTCGGTCGCCACGGCGATCCATGATTTCGAGGGCGACCAGACCTATAGCGAGAAGCCTGGCCACCGATTCGCGATCAATGCCGACTTCGCAGGTCTCGATCCGGCAAGCTACGACGGCTTGGTGTTACCGGGCGGAAGAGCCCCCGAATACTTGCGTCTGAACACGCGTGTGCTTGAAGTCGTGCGTCACTTTTCCGACCAGCAGAAACCGATCGCCGCGATCTGCCACGGACCTCAGATTCTGGTCGCGGCCGGTGTGCTAGAGAATCGTGCGTGCAGTTGTTACCCGGCGGTCAGCCCGGAGATCGCCGCGGCTGGCGGAACTTACGTCGAGCCAGCCGCAACGATGGACTCGGCCCACATCGACGGAAACCTTGTGACCGCTCCCGCCTGGCCCGCCCACCCAGCATGGATGCGAGCATTCCTAGATCTGCTGGACGCGTGATGCCATGGCATGCTACGAGAGGCCGACACTGAATTCCCACCCCAGCTGCGCCTCTTCGTCGTCACGATCCTGCGAGAACGCGTAGGTCGCGACCGATGGAGAAACCAACTCTGACTGGCTGGATTGTGAATTCTGTCGCCTTGCCAGCTCATTGATGATCACCAGCGCGTCCAACGCGGTGATCCGATAGTCGCCATTGGGATCATAATAAACGCCGTTTGGTTGCTCGGCCTCCGGATTCAATTCGCTCGGACCGCCACGTGCGTTCATCTGGTTGATCACTCGCAGAGCATCGCCGGCTGTGACATCACCATTATTGTTGACGTCGTATTGGGAAACAGGGTTTTGGAATAAGGGCGCTTCGTCATCGACCAAAACAATCTCGGCGGAAACGCTTGGGTAGTTTGCTGCGGTGAACGAATAAGTGAAAGTCATCCTCGGCTCAGGGTCATCGTCGGCGACAGGCGTGATGGGAACGGAGACCTGTTGCTCGTTGGCCGCAATCGTCACGGTGGATGGCACATTCAGCTCGGCCGCATTCCCGCCCGATACGTTCACGACCAACTCTTGATCGCCATCGGTATTACTGCGTCTGACGATCAAATTCACGGGGCTAGTCGCATCCTCACGAATTTCGCTGATGGCAAACGAAGCGGTCAGCGTTTCGCGATCGGTGACGATCAAGTCGATGGCATCCGGATCGAGACCGCCGGCCTGCGCCGATAGCTGCAGCGTGATGTCCCCGTCCAGTAAGGCATCGTCGACTGCCTTGACGGCCACCGTGGTGAATGTGGCGTCGCCTGGGATCACGGCTGTGGCTGGAACGGTTGCCTCGGACGTGTCGCTGGAGGAAAGATTGATCGTTTGATCGGATCCTGTGACTGGCCCACTGCGGCGGATGGTAAGTGTCGTCGCGTTGTCGCCATCGGCTTCGCTGATGCTGGAATGGGTCAGTTCCAATGTCAGTGCCGGCAGCGGCTCAACAATCACAGTGAAAGTCTTTTGCGCTGATCCGCCATCGTCATCGGTGACGGCGATCGTGACCGTTTTGGTGCCGGCGGTGTCGTACGTATGCGCCGCGTCAAACGACGCATTCGTTAGAGCGCCTGTGGCATTTCCCTGGCTGTCAATCGTCGCCGTCCCTTCGGCGATCTCAGAACCGTCACCCCAGTTGATCGTATAGGCGAATGCTTCGGTAGAGGCTGGATCGCTGAGACTGTTTGCGAATCCGGGATCAACGATCTCGCCGATGTTCGTGATGTTCAAAGTTTGCCCCACCGTCACCGTTTGGGTGCCGACAACCGTCAACGTCGGGGCCACGTTTGTGACGGTCACATCGGAAATGGGATGTACAACTTCGCCGGCTTTGCTTCCCTTCAAAATCAATTCGACCGGAAAAACTCCGTCGTCCGCGTACCGATGCTCGGCACCCACCGTTGTCCGCGTATCCAAAACGTCCCAGCCGAGGTCGTCCATCGCCGCAAAATCGAGTGACGTAAAAAGCTGTCGCACGCCGGTTGCTATCTCAGCCGCCATCAAGGTCGATTGCCCCACGTTGTTGAGAACCGACGGCGCCCAGTGGTTATTCACCACCGGGACATTGCCGCTGCCTTGATAGGCGGCCCGCGCCTTCGGACCGGTGAAGACACCGGTGCTGGTCAAGTTTGCCCAGGAGCTGATCGCGTCTGTTTGCGTGATTCCGAAGCCGAGTACATGAGCGATTTCATGAACCGCGACGGAAAGAAAATCCACCTGCGCCGGCTGGATACCATCGGCAGATAATCCAAAGTGCCAATTTGTATCGGTATCAAAGCTGATGGTGCCAATTTGCGGGGCCACGTCGGTTCGTGGGGATGTGATTCCACCTGGCTCACCCCGTCCACGCACAAGATCCTGAAAGGCGTCGATGCCGGCGAGGATCTGGTCGCATTGGGCTTGTGTTTGGCAACTGATTTGTTGGGCGGGAAACCGGTAGCTGGCGGGTCCACCAACACCGCGATTGGCGCCGGGCAAATTGCGAGCCCCGACGTAAATGATGATCTCGTTCGCCGCCACCGGGAGATTGGCTGCCAATGGAGTCAACGTGCCAGTCAACTGGTCGGCCGGCCCCTGGGACGGATGAAACACCGAAGGCGTCCATTGGTTGTAGCCACCTGGTGTGATCGCGGCCAAGTCGTCGCTGAAGCGTGAAACCAGAGAATCGGCGGCGAACTGCAGCACGGTCCTACGCGACTGGTTCGCTCCCGAAAAGAACCCGCCCGTGTCGAGCGAATAGTCGAATCGAATCCGCAGCTTCGATGATGACGTGACCCCGGTATTGGTCGCCGGCGTCGTGGTGCCATCCCCCCATCGGACCATGGCCGAGACATCGCCCACAACTCCGGCCGCATCATAGATGCCACTGACCGAATGCACGGCACCTTCGGCAACAAGCAACCGGCGGATCTCCAAGGTTTCACAGCGCAGTGTGCGTGGCTTGAATCGGTCTTTTCGGCGGCCAACTCGCAGGCTGCGGTCGTCAGCCGTTAGCTTGCCCGGAAGAATTCCGCGAAACAGAGACATACTTTGGCTTTTTTACCCGCGTGTGAGTCCGTTATTCGCAATCAAGATCCTATTCATCATCGACCATCGAATTGATCTCGTTGAACGGCAAGCCGCAGGTGACTGCGAAGCGCGGACACAGTCGCCTGCGGCTTGCCGTTAAACGAACAAACTCGGGCTTGCCGTTAAACGAACAAACTCGCTGAATCGATGCTGAAGCTTGAACGGTAGTACCGTTCAACGAAAAGCGAACGCTATCAGCGTTTGTCGATGCACGATATGAAAAGGAGCGCCCCCGCGTGGCGGGCCCGCCGCTGATTCTAGCAGATTCGGACCAGTTTCAACAACGAACATTCTTTGAGGACTGGGCGGTCTTCGAGGACTGAGCGGTTCTTTCCGATAGAAAAACAACGCTAGCAACGAAGAACCGAGCCGCTCAGTCCTTCGGATCACGGCGAAAGACCGCCACGACGTCCTCGATCGGCACGACGAACAATTGATTGTCGTGCTCGAGGTCGACCGGAATCGCGTTCTTTGGATGAAACAGAATCTTGTCGTATTGACGAAGCGGTAGCTCTTCGTCGTTTTCGACCACGGCGCTGATGGTCACGATGCGACCGGTGATGGTTGGAATCTCCGCCGCATCCGGAAGTGCGATTCCGCCGCGAGTCTCTCGCTTCGGTTCATCCTTTCGCACGAGCACGCGATCGCCGATTGGCTCGACATACTCAAACCCAGCGTTCGCTTTCTTCTTTCCCATCGTGGCTCCGAATGTGCCTTCTGAATCTCAAAGTGCAAATTTTGTCGCGGTATTCTCGCTTGGCATCCGAATGCCGTCGAGGTGGCAACAGAACCACGACGGGCGAATTGCGACGAATGAACGGGGCGACAATGAACGGGGCGACAATGAACAGGGCGACGATGAACGGGCGACATGAACGGGGCGACGAATCAGCTGGGAACGAAGCTCTTGGCGTGTGATTCGCGTTGGGCAAGCTCCAAGTCGTGCTGCGTCATGATCCGCGCCAGCTCTTCCAAATCCGTCGTCGCTACCCACCCCAGTTTTTGTTTTGCCTTGGATGGGTCACCAAGCAGCAAATCGACTTCGGCGGGTCGGAAGTATCTGGGATCAATCTCGACATAATCCTCGAAATTCAACTCGAGTTGCTCGAAGACCAATTTGCAGAAGTCGCGGACTGATTCGGTGCGACCGGTGGCAAGCACGAAATCATCGGGCTCATCATGCTGCAGAATTCGCCACATCCCCTCGACATAGTCTTTGGCGTATCCCCAGTCACGCTTGGCGTCCAAGTTGCCAAGGTACAGTTTCTCCTGCAGGCCAACTTTGATTCGTCCAGCCGCGCGAGTGATCTTGCGAGTCACAAAGGTCTCGCCACGACGTTCCGATTCGTGATTGAACAGGATTCCGTTGCTGGCGAACATCTCATAGCCGCGGCGATAGTTGACGGTTTGGTGGAAGGCGTAGACCTTCGCACAGGCATAAGGCGACTGAGGATTGAATGGAGTCGTCTCCTTTTGCGGCGTTTCCAGCACATCGCCATACATTTCACTGCTGCTGGCTTGATAGACGCGAACCTGCTTTTCCTTGTCCAGCAGCCTTGCCGCTTCGAGCACATTGAGCGCGCCGACGCCCACCGTCTGCAAGGTGTAGACCGGCTGATCGTACGAGACTCGTACGTGGCTCTGTGCCCCCAAGTTGTAAATCTCGTCGGGCTGAATCTCCAGCACCAGATTCGTAAGGGCCTGCCCGTCGGTGAGGTCGCCGTAGTGCAGTCGTAGCCTCGATTCCGCATGGACATCCCGGTAGATGTGATCGATGCGCTCGGTCGAAAAGGTGCTGCTGCGACGAACCAGACCGTGTACCTCGTAGCCTTTCTCAAGCAACAATTCGGCGAGGTAGCTTCCGTCTTGACCGGTGATTCCAGTGATCAGTGCTGATTTTGACATGGGGCTGATTTTGACATGGGGCTGATTAACAGGTGGATTGATTAACAGGTGGATTGATTAGCAGGTGGAGAGGAAACCGTCTTCCGAGCAGAGTTGGCTAGTGCCGGACTTGTGAGTTGACCATAACATCGTAACCCGAAGCGTGAGTTTTGAAGTTGCGCGTTTCGCTAGTGCCGGAGGCACGGCAGCATGTAGCCTGGGGCGCGAGCCCCAGGATTTGTAATCGAAAACGACCGAAAGCCCCGAAGGGGCGACAGCATTGTGACCGTTCCGTTTTCTGTCGCCGCTCCGCGGCTGATGGGCATCGTTCGTTCCGTTTTCCTGGGGCTCACGCCCCAGGCTAGATGCTGTCGCCGCTCCGCGGCTAAAAAGCGCAACTTCAAAACTCACGCTTCGGGTTAGGATTTTCAGCGACTTTATCATCAAGGTTAATTTGCAGTTCAGCACTAGACGGATCGTAACTGACCGGCGCCGGTCTCGGAAAGGAAGGCCTGATAAGTGCGTTGGAGCCCCTCGGCCAGATCGACACGGTGCCGCCAACCGAGTCCATGCAGTCGGGTCACGTCGGTGCATTTGATTGGCGTGCCGTCGGGTCGATCTGGATCGGTCTCGATGCGTCCTTGATAACCGACGGTTTCAGCCACCAAATGGGCCAATTCCAAGATCGTTTGATCAACTCCTGTGCCGACATTGACCCAGTCCGGCGGATCGTCAACGCCAATCAGATGGACGATCGCGTCGGCCAAATCGTCCACGTACAGGAATTCCCGACGGGGTGTTCCCGAGCCCCAAATCGTGACTGCGGGAGCCTGATTGAGCTTGGCCTCGTGGAACCTGCGGATCAGAGCCGGAAGTACGTGGCTATGTTCAGGGTGGTAGTTGTCACCGGGGCCATAGAGATTGGTCGGCATCGCACTGTGGAAAAGGACGCCGTATTGGCGGCGATAGTATTCGCACAGCTTCAGGCCGGTAATCTTCGCCAAAGCGTAAGCCTCGTTGGTTTTTTCCAGCGGTCCGGTCAGCAAGGCCTGCTCGCGAATCGGCTGCTGGCAATCACGCGGATAGATGCAGGTGCTTCCGAGGAACAGAAAACGCTTGACACCCGCCTGGTAAGCGGCATTGATCGCGCCGACCGACATCAGCACATTGTCCGAGAGGAACTGCACCGGATACGTGTTGTTGGCGACAATTCCACCGACACGCGCGGCAGCAAAGATCACCGTGTCGGGCTGGTGCCTCGCCAAGAAATCCGTTGTCGCGGCAATGTTGCCCAAATCCAGCTGGTCACGACTGGCTGTCAAGACTTCGCAGGGCGCATCGGCGAGCCGCCGGCAGACCGCCGAGCCAACCATGCCGCGATGGCCGGCAACGAAGATTTTGGCAGGTGGATCAGTTTTCATGGCTTAGCAGCCTGTTGAGAAGGGGTCTGACCCTCTCCGGGCATTCGTTTTGCTTACGTTTCTGATGCCCTCCAAAGGGTCAGACCCCTTTTTCACCAGGCTGTTAGAGATTACACCAATTCGCCCAAATCGCCATCCACCACTTCCATGGCAGCGGCAGGTTCTGGCGGATGGCTTGCCGCTTTCGGGATGGTTGTTCCGAGATTACCGGTGCCGTCGTCTTTCTTGGTTGGGGGAACCTGGAGGGAGTATGTAGATCGGTCTGTGATCGCAAGCCGATCTATTCCTGCAGCGACCGAAATGGAGGACCGGATGGACCGGTCCAACACGGGCTGGTCGTACCTCCCAAGGATGCAAGAGACCCGAGTGATGCGCAAGGAAGTAAAGAGATCGCTGATTTTATGGCCCGCTGTGGCCTCCGCCGCCATCACAGGCATGTCTCTGTTGACGACGATCGATGGGACAAAACTGGACCGAATCCAAGCCAGATCGGTGTCGCTGATCAGTCACGTCGTGGCAATGCATTCTTCGATTGCCCCCCCCAGGCCGAACGTCGAATTGGCAGTGCGAAGCGAGTGCGGCGTGCGGGCCATGAAACTGCCCGATCGCGTTGCGGAGGTCTATGGCGTTGAACGTGGGATCTTGAAAGCGCCTGTTTGCAACGAGGAGCGTGAATTAGCGGGTTTGGTTCTGCAGCCGCAGCGGCACGTTGGTGAAACAGTGCTGTCACACTCAGTCGCCATGTTGTCGGGCGATGTGTTGGCCGCCGACCGCATCGCGGCGGACGAAACGATCGCGACGGATCGAGCGATTGGTGCAAGCACACTGCAAAGTCTTCGCAATCGGGTTCACATGGAGCCGATCAACCGTCCCCCTGCGTTTGTTGGCCCCATCAGGCCGCAGCCGAGCCAACCAGAAATCGTTGCTCTCGGTACAAGTGAGTTACCTGAGGTATCGTTGCTGCCCGCATCCAATCGTGTGCTTGGCAAACGAATCTTGATGCAGCCATCGGCCGAAAGAACAATGGCTACCGACGAAACCGCGCCCTCGATCGCACAATCGGCCCAGGCCGATCTCGCCATCAACGTCGACAGCACGACGGCTGGCGACATGGTTTCCGGCGATGCGACTGTTGAGAATCAACTGCCGGGCGAAAAAAGTCCCGCGGGATGGCCATTGACTCGACGACTCGATGAACAACTTGAATCGCTCTCGCTATTGACAATTCGAGATCGCAGCGGCAGTCGCGACCAAGCAGTTTCGCATTCCAATGCGGCTGCACCGGTCGTGCGCTGGTCAGATGATGTATCGCGGACTCTCCATGAGCTGCAGTCTTTGCCGCGACTTGGTGATCCGCAAGCCGCGGCGCTGATTGATCGGCTGTCGGAGTTGGCGGATGACGGAGAACGGCGGGCGGAAGAGCTGGACGATCGCGATGCGCAGGTCCAGTGGCTGCGTGCCAGCCACGCGATCGCTCGTCGCGTCGCGGTATGGCGGCCCGTTTGGCAAATCACCAATGGCAATCAGACGACGTGGATGGTCAGCGACGAAGTGGATGAGCGACGCATGCCCGTCGCAGATGCCGTGAAGATCGTCCGCGCCGATCTGGGTGACAGTGGCGACTCCGACGGCTGGGCCCGATACTTGTTGCTTGACGAGATTGAAAACGCGGCCCAACCGGGGCAGATCGAGCAGCGTAACATTCTTGCCCAACGTTTCCTCTCTCGCTTGGAATGGCACGGTCTCGATCCAGAACATCGGCGATGGCTCGAGCGTGAGCCGGTCACTCAGCTGGCCCTCGCCGTCCAGCCCTGGGCCTGCAGGGCCGTTGACTACGCGAACTTGCTGAGCCAGCTTGAACGGCAGGAGTCAGACGCGATCGATATAGCCGCCATCGAGATCGCTGATACCGTGCAAACCCTTCGATTCGCTGAAAGCACTCAAGCGGTCGCCGTTGCCGACGCCATCGACACCTACTATCGCAACGCGAATGTCCGCCTTGCGATTAGCGAGCTGATGTTGAAACGCCTGCTGCCGACAATCGATCCTCAATCGGTGCCCGTTCGCACTCAGGTGTTTGGCAGTCAGGTCCGCGGAACCAGTCGTATCGAAAGCGACCTGGATGTGGAGCTCAAGCCCAGCCCCGACCGTTGGTCACTGGAGCTGAAGACACATGGCAAAGTGAGCACGCAATCGACCGGTATCAATGGGGCTGTCGCGGTTCGGACTGCTGGCAAGTCGGGCTTTGTGGCTGCCACGCCAATCGACGTCACCGAGCGAGGCGTCACCGTTGGCGGATCGGAAGTTGAGGTGCAGGGACGGACCAAGCTGCGGGGAATTCGGACCGATTATGACGGATGGCCGCTGATCGGTTCGCTGGCACGCAGCATCGCGGCGGATCGCTACGATTCTCTTGCGGGGCGTTCCAATCGGATCGCCAATCAGACAATTGAATCGCAAGTCGGCAAAAAGATCGAAAACCAGGTTGATGAGCGACTTGGCGAAGCGACCGATCAAGTCAGCCGAATGGTACTCGGTCCGCTCGGCAAGCTGGAGCTTGACCCCAAAGTGATGGACATGCAAACGACCGAGCAAAGACTGCTCGCCCGGTATCGTTTGGCAGGGGACTGGCAGCTGGGCGCCTTCACTCCGCGACCCAGAGCGCTGAGCTCAAGTTTGATGAGCGTCCAGGTTCACCAGTCGGCACTCAACAATACACTGGAACAATTGGTGCCCAAGGACCATCCAGTCACAATCCGCAGAATGCTGATCGATGCCGCCGACATGTTCGGACAAGGCGCCATCGATATCCCTGCTGACATTCCCGACGACGTGTCCATTCAGTTCGCGCCGACGCGACCCATTACCGTCGAGATCGAGGATGGCACGCTGTGGGTCACCCTGCGAGTCATACGATTGAACCGGGGTGAACGTGTTGATCTGACACAATTCATCGTTCGAGCAGCTTACAAGCCCGAAATCGACGGGTTGAATGCAATGCTCGTCCGAGACGGTCATTTGCGAATCAGCGGACCAGGCATGTCGATGCGTGAGCGGCTGCCGGTACGAGCCATCTTTAACAAAGTCCTCTCACCAAACCGTCCATTTCAGTTGACGTTGCCGCAGTTGATACAGCATCCCGCGATGGAGAATCTGGCTGTCAGCCAGCTGGAGCTGCGAGGTGGCTGGATTGGATTGGCGATCAGCAAAGATGACGCACCTCGCATCGCCACAGGTAACAGCAACAAGAACAATCAGTAACTGGGTGGCTGGTGGTCGAGCATCAGCGAGCCCCCAGACGCGAGCAAATGGCATTCCGGGGGCTCGCTGACGCTCGACCGCCGGCCACCCTGTCGTGTCACTGTTCGTAGTCACTGTTCGTAGTCACCCGATTCATCGGGTCTTGCCGGCGAAACCGCATGAATGCGGTTACTACGAACTTATTGCACTCCAAACGCCAGCTCGCACAAATGGGCTTGTGCGACGGGTTGTGGGCAGCTCCAAACGAGAAAAAACAACGCCTCGCGGCACCAGCGTCCGACTGGATGTCCTTCGACGAATCCGGCTCCTTTGGCTGCCGTCATTGCTGCTTGCGTCGTTCTTAACACTAATCGGTTAGCGGCACCACGGACCTCCGACGCATCGCAGTCGACGTCGCCAGCAGAAGCACGCAGCAACAGTCCCTGCAACTGGTCGATCTCCTTCGTCAATTCGCTTGCTGCGTCGCGTAGATCTTCACGCCGTGAGGCCTCGTCGGCCAGGTAGTTCACGGCGGCGCGTGCCAATCCGATCGCCAATGTCGATGTTTGCAAACCACCGGTTCGCGCTCCCGCGCCTGACTGCATTACATTCTCGATCGGTCCGCCGATCAACATCGACCGATCTACCCGCACGTTGTCGAATTCAACTCGATCGGTGCAACTGGCCGACAAGGCCACCAATTCGCACCCAGCGCCGCGCTGATACCGTCGGCAGTCGCAGGCACAGCAGCAAGGATTTCGCGACCGTCCTCCAACGTCGCTCCGATGACAAAGATGTCTGCGTGAGGTGCCCCGGTCACCCAAGGCGACAAGCCATTCAACACGAAACCGTCGTCCGCTTCCACAGCTCGCAGAGCCGGTTGCTGCAGATGTCGACGGCTGGTCGTCAAATGGCTGATGCCAACCGTACCGAATGCTTCACCTCGAACCAGGCGTTGCAGCCAAGCGTCGGCGACCCCAGGATTCTGACCGCCGGCGATCCGCCGAATCGCTCCCATGTACTGCGTGATCACAAAGGTCGTGGTTAAATCGGCCTCGGCCAAGCGCAGATAGCCGCGCGTCTGGTCCGCCTCAGACCAGCCGGCCCCTCCCTGCGATTCCGGCAAGAACCAGCGGTAGACTCCAGCCCTGCCGCAAAGCTTGAGTGATTCCGCAGGCCAATCCTCGACGCGAGCCCATTTCCCGGACCACTCCTGCAGCGTTTCGCATAACCGGTTCATCGACTGACCATCGGGGATTGCAACGGGGGCGATGTCGTGCATGATTCGTGGTTGGCGGTCAGTGTTGGAATTCGCAGGGGATGCTAGTTACTAAAAAAACTAATCTGGGTATCTTCGCGGATCAAAACCGTTATTTTGGACCGTCGAGGTCCAGCCAACGACTTTTTAAACGACCCAAGCTACCCAGGCTCGCCAGATTCACGTTTTGGGCATCAGTGGCCCGTTCATTCTGGGGAGCCCAACGATAGTTTTTAGCAGATAAATCATCCTTAGCGAGTTCCCATGAGCCAGACAGAACTACCCGTCTCGCCGACGTCACCGCTTCCCAAGCCCGAGCACGAGTATCATCAAGCTGATTACTTGTATGGCAAGCTTCAGGCTCTGGCAGACAACCTGTGGTGGAGCTGGCATCCGGAGTGCGATCAGCTGTTTCGCGACATCGATCCAATCCGTTGGAGACAGCTTGACCATAACCCCGTGGCCCTGCTTCGCGAGATGACTCCGGAGCAGTTGGCTGAGCGGGCCGGTGAGTTGGTCCTGCACAGCCGCATCAACTATGCGTATCGCCGACTGCAGGAGTATTTGGACGATTCGCAGACTTGGGCGGCGACAAACGCCGGTGTTCTAGGGGCGAAACCGGTTGCCTATTTTTCTGCGGAGTTCGGCATTCACGAATCGGTGCCAATCTACAGCGGTGGCCTGGGGGTTCTCTCGGGTGACCACATCAAGAGTGCCTCGGGGCTTGGTGTTCCGCTGATCGGTATCGGACTTTATTACTCGCATGGTTACTTTCGCCAGCACTTGAACGATGAAGGTTTCCAAGGCGAGGACTACCAAGAAACCGAGATCGACGATCTGCCGATGAAGCCTGCGGTCGACGGCAACGGGGATCAGATCACGATTTCGATCGATACGCGCAACGGTAAACTCCTTGCCAAGGTTTGGTTGATGCATGTGGGGCGGGTGCGGCTGTACCTGCTGGACTGCAATGTCGACGGCAACAAACCGGAGGATCGTGAGCTGACCAGCCGGCTCTATGGTGGTGACCAACGGACTCGCATTCGACAGGAATTGGTGCTGGGCGTTGGCGGAGTGAAAGCCCTCCATGCGCTCGGCATCGATCCGGGCGTTTACCACTTGAATGAGGGCCACTCGGCATTCGGTCCT
This sequence comes from Pirellulaceae bacterium, assembly GCA_963704055.1. Classification (GTDB taxonomy): domain Bacteria; phylum Planctomycetota; class Planctomycetia; order Pirellulales; family Pirellulaceae; genus Rubripirellula. The sequence continues at coordinate 114,980 of CAVPGW010000029.1, forward strand.
TTGCAAGTGATCAAGTATTTGATGCACGAGGACGGCATGTCGTTTGCCGAAGCTCACTATCAAACAGCCCGCATGACCTGCTTCACGACGCACACACCAGTTCCCGCGGGGCACGATCGATTCCCGCCGGAATTGGTCGAAGAACACCTTGGTCCGCTCCGTGACAAACTCGGTATCTCCGAGAAAGAACTGATGGCACTTGGTCGAGTCGACGAGCATAACCCTCATGAGACGTTTTGCATGACGGTGATTGGCTTCAAGATGAGCCGATATGCCAACGCGGTCAGCAACTTGCATGGCGTGATCTCGCGACGCATGTGGGCTCACAACTGGCCTGATCGGCTCGAAGACGACGTCCCAATCGGACACATCACCAATGGTGTTCACGTGCCGAGTTGGCTGGCCGGACAAATGGCCCTGCTCTACGACAAGCATTTCCCCGCGGACTGGAAGAGTCGGATTCAGGAGCCTGAAGTTTGGCACTCCATTCACAGTGTTGATCCTGGCGAGCTCTGGGAAACGCACAATGCTTTGAAGAATAACCTGCTTGTCTTTCGTTCGCCGCCGCGTCAGCCGGCAATGTCGTCGTCGTGGCGAGAGTGACGCGATTGTCGAGGCAGCTCGCCGAGTGCTCGATCCTCGAGTGTTGACGATTGGATTCGGCCGCCGTTTCGCCACGTACAAGCGAGCCAACTTGCTGTTTTCGCAAGTCGACCGAATCGCGCATTTGCTTCAGAACGAGAAGCGTCCCGTTCAATTGATCTATGCAGGTAAGGCACATCCGAAAGACGAGCCCGGCAAACGTTTTATCCAAGAGATCGCCAACTTCCGTCACGATCCGAGATTCGAGGGACGTGTTGCCTTCATCGAGGACTACGATATCAACGTTTGTCGTCACTTGATTCAAGGAGTCGACGTGTGGTTGAACAATCCTCGCCGACCGCTAGAAGCCAGCGGTACCAGCGGCCAGAAAGTCGTGCTCAACGGCGGCCTCAACTGCAGCATTCTGGATGGTTGGTGGGGTGAGGCCTACAACGGTGTGAATGGGTTTGCGATCGGGCAAGGCCGCAGTCACGTCGACGATGCCGTGACCGACGCTCGCGACGCCGAAGCACTGTATGACACCGTTGAGAACGAGATCATTCCCTGCTATTACGATCGCGATGCCGATGGTTTGCCGAAAGCGTGGATCAATCGAATGATGCACAGCATCAGCACGTTGGCCTGGCGATTCAGCAGTCACCGCATGGTCGCTGACTACACCACGCGAGCCTATCTATGGGCCGCCGGCGGAGTCACCTGTGACATGCGATATCGCTAGTACTTAGCCAGCCTTCGCTTGGCGGAATTCGTAGGCCAGGACCTGGCGACCGTCCGGCTGAGGAGGTTGGGCTCGCAGCGCAATTTGCATTGCGCGATGATAGCAGTACGCACCGGTATTATGATTGGTCACTACGTAAGACAACTGCGGAGCAGTGGAAGATGCTAGCCTGGGGTGAGGTTGCGAGCTTCGAGCGAGCAAACCGTAACCCCAGGTCATCGGCTGTCCAAACCCATTTTTTTCCCGCTGCTCTTCTGGCGGCGTAGCCGCCAGAAGAGCAGCGGGGAGAGCTTGTTTTGTGTTCCTCAACCTGGGGTTACACCAGCCTCGCTGTCGCTCGTTGGATTCACCCCAGGCTACATGCCGCCGCTGCTCCGCAGCTAAGAAGACTCCTCAAAATCACTTCCCTAAGCCAGACGATCTCCCTGTCCTGGCAGCCTGACATATGCGGTTCGTCTCCAGGTCCTGGCCTGCGTCCTGCTCCTTCAAAGCCGATCAGCATGCTGTCGGCGGAAAGCTTCGAGCTGGTTTTGTTGAGAGTCTGTCACCGATCGGTCTCTGAGAAACCAGTAGGCCCGGCGGGCGATTAGGAAATCCTTGTTGGCCAACAAACCGGCTGCTTGAATGGTCGACTCATCGAACCGCTGAATCAATGTTTGTGGCTTTGAGTCAGCTTCACTGATGCCGGGATGAGAGACTCGCACCTCGTGCGATACTTCCCGACCGTCGGTCCTGTCAGCCCTTGCATCACAAAGGACAAGCATCGAAAGCAGCAAGCATCCCGCGCTGGTTCGACGGACTCTCCATGATCCCAGGTTTCTAAGTGCAGCGGGCTTTCTCATCGTTGCTTAATCAACTGTGATTTAACGGGTTCATCGGCCCTTGAACGTCGGTTCGATAGAATCGCTTAACGGCAGGCCACAGGCGACTGCTAGCCGCGGACACAGTCGCCTGCGGCTTGCCGTTAAACGACTACTAAGCAGTGTGCCTTCCGCAAGGCAAATATGCCAAGGCCAACTCCTCGTAAGGTTGTGTTAGGCTATTATCGGCGAGATGTCTCGAGCCAGAAACTCTCGGCCGAGACAGCCGAGCAACATGAGGGTCCATCGAAATGCACGTTCCATTTTTTCGAATCTGCTTCAGCTGCCTGCTGGTTGTCTGCAGCACGAGCTATCTGCCGTCGCAAGAAGCTGCAACTGTCGTTGATCTATCCCTGCCCGCGACCGACGACGGTTTGGCTGGCGCTGGGCCAATCCGCCGCGCTGACTGGTTTGTCAATTTGTGGCAGCAGCGCAGATCGGCCTTCGCGAGCCGGGCGGAGCAGGAACGCGGGGCGGTCGTGTTCTTAGGTGATTCGATCACTCAGGGCTGGGAAGACGATTTTCGTGGCGCATTCGATGGTGTGAAGCTGGCCAACCGAGGCATCAGCGGTGACACGACGCGCGGGATGCTGATCCGCCTCAGGGAAGATGTACTGGAACTCGATCCCGCGTGCGTCGTGTTGTTGATGGGAACCAACGACATTGGGATGGATGCCACGCCAGAGCCGATTGCCGACAATGTTGAACTGATCATCGACGAGCTCAAGAAGCACAACTCCGAGCTGCCGATCGTACTCTGTTTGGTTTTCCCAAGCAGCAGCGAAAAAGATCGTCCCGCCGAGACGATTCAGCAGTTGAACAAACTGTTGGCGGCCAAGGTCAAGGGAGACCCTCAAGTCACGGTCGTCGACACATGGACGCTGTTCGCCGATGCCAACGGCAATGCAAATCCGGAGGAGTTTCCCGATCTGCTTCATCCGAACAATCGCGGCTACGCGAAATGGGAAGCTGCGCTGCGACCGATCTTCGCTACGCTGGGATTCTTAGATACGGAGCCGGAGAGATTCGAACTCGAAGCCGGCTACGAAAGTCTGTTCAACGGCAAAGACTTGAGCGGCTGGGGATTCCGGCCGACCACCCAGCAGATGCTCAAAGGTCGCAAGAATTGGCTCAGTCGCGATCCGGACAACGCGCCCGCGTGGCCGATCGTTACCGAGGCGATCCCATTGGATGGAAAGCAGGTTTCCGATGGTGGTCGCTATCTGGCCAAGAACGGACGACTGGTTGTGACGACTCCGCCGGAAGGTCGAAAGATTCAACAGCTTTGGACCACTCGCGAATTTGCGGGGAACTTCAAGTTGGTTCTCGAATTTCGTGCGACACCCAACGCTGACAGCGGGGTCTTCATTCGTCAGCCGCAATTACAGTGTCGCGACTTTGTACTCGCTGGGCCGTACAAGGATCTGAAAAACTACAAACCACAGCAGTGGAATCAAATGACCATTTCGGTCACCGACGGCGTGGCCCACTGTACTTGCAACGGTGAAGTGATTGAGGAAGCCTTGAAAGTTCCTGACAGCGGGCCGATCGGGCTTGAAGGAGATCGTGGACAAGTCGAGTACCGGCGAATCCGCATCACACCACTGCCGTAGACTCCGTTCGTAGCAACCCGATTCATCGGGTCCTTCGCCGGATCAACCGCATGAATGCGGTCCCTCCGAACGGACAGCATCACAGGGCAGTTAACCGTAGGTACAATTTTGTCAGTTTCCAAGATTGACTCACTCGCAGCACTCCCCACCGGAAAGAGATTCCAATGCTGATTCGATCCGTTTGCGTGCCGGTCGCATTGCTATTCGCAGTGCTCGTCTCCTCGACACCGGCTCAGGCAGAAGACACCCAACCGGCAGAGCCTGCGATTGGCCACGTTCGACGTCGACGCCACTCCGCCGGTCGGCTCGATGATGGCTTATGACCGCGTCAAGCGGATCGAAGAGATCGGTTTACGATGTCGTGGCGTGATCATTCTCGGGGCGGAAGATCCGATCGTGTTGTGTGCAGTCGATTGGATCGGGATCGGCAACGAAGGCCACGATCGGTTTCGCGATTGACTAGCCAAGGCGGCCGGAACGAGTCGCGAGCGTGTCGCCGTGCATACGCTGCATCAACATGACGCGCCACGATGCGACTTTTCGGCTGAACGTCTGTTGCATGATGTTGGCGCAACCGACTTGGGACCACACGAGGGTTCGTTTGCGCGTGAACTTCTCAATCGAATCGATGTTGCCGTGCAGCAGGCTTTACCAATGGCAACCGAGATCACACACGTTGGCTTTGGTGCTGCCGAGGTCAAGGATGTGGCGTCGAACCGGCGAATTCTCGGCGAAGACGGCACGGTGCGAGCGACTCGCTACACCACGTGTCGCGATCCGCTGCTTCGTGCTGAACCAGCCGGCGTGATTGACCCCGAACTTAGCTCCCTCTCGTTTTGGAACAAAGATCAGCCGGTCGCCGTCCTCAGTTACTACGCTTGTCACCCGCAAAGCTACTATCGTACTGGCGTTCCCAGTCCAGACTTTCCCGGGATCGCTCGTTTCGCACGCGGCCAAGACGTGCCTAACGTGTTGCATGTCCATTTCAATGGCGCTGGCGGCAACATCGGCGCTGGCAAGTACAACGATGGCTCCAAAGAGAACCGACTGATATTGGCTGGCCGCGTGGCGGACGGGATGAAGCGGGCGTTCGAGGGGCTTGAGAAGTTTCCGGTCACGCCCGACGACGTCGGTTGGACAATCGCACCTGTCGCGTTGCCGCCCGGCAAGCATCTCGATCGCGATCAGCTGCGAGAAAACCTGAGCAACTGGAACCCCAAGGATTATTTCGGAAGCCCCGACGAACTCGCATGGTTGTTACGATGCGAAAGTGGTCACAAAATCGACCTCACCTGCCTCAAGATTGGCGACGTTCGTATCCTGCACATGCCGGGCGAACTTTTTGTCGAGTACCAATTGTCGGCCAAGGCGATGCGGCCCGATTTGAAAGTTGCCATGGCCGCCTACGGTGACTACGGGCCGGGATACATCGGCACTGAAATCGGGTACAGCCAAGGAGGCTACGAAACGAGCCAACGCGCATCGAACGTCGACAAGAGTTGCGAACAAGTCCTGCTGGCTGGAGTCCGAGAACTGTTGGAAGTCCAAGAATGAATCTCGTCACACCTGCGCAGCACTTGAGTTGTCACCTGATCATCGCGTGGCTCAGTTTCATCTGTGTCTCGGCGGCAGCGGCACAGGACGATTTTTCGGCCGAGTTGCCGCGGATCCCTCCGACCGAACCGGCCGATACACTCGAGTCGTTCACCGTTGCCCCCGGCTTTCAGATCGAACTCGTCGCGGCAGAACCGTTGATTGCCAGCCCGGTCGCGATCCAGTGGGATGCAGTTGGCCGTCTGTACGTCTGCGAGATGCGTGGATACAGCGAAGATCGCGACGAGGGCATCTCGCGAATCACGCGACTCGAAGATAACGACGACGACGGAGTCTTTGACACCAGTACCGTGTTCGCCGATGGACTGTTGTGGCCGACAGCGATCTTTCCCTTCGATGACGGACTGTTCGTAGGTGACGCGCCGAATCTGTACTACTTCAAAGATACTGACGGTGACGGCAAAGCCGACGCGAAAACGACTGCTCTGACCGGCTTCGGGACGTCGAACGTACAAGGCCTGATGAATTCCATGCGTTGGGGACTCGACAACCGCATCCACATCGCCTGCAGCAGCGTTGGTGGCGAAATACGTCGTGTCGATGACGACGAAAACAATGCGATCAATGTTCGCGGTCGCGATATCGCGCTGCGATCCCCGCACCTTCGAGTTCGCGCTGACCAGCGGCGCGGCTCAACACGGCATGTGCTTCGATGACTTTGGCCGCAAGTTCGTGTCGTCCAATAGCGACCACATCCAACAGGTGATGTACGAGGATCGTTACATCGCGCGAAACCCGCTGCTCAGCGCACCCGCTTCGCGCGAGTCGATCGCCGCCGACGGTCCTCAAGCAGAAGTATTTCGTACCAGCCCCGTTGAACCGTGGCGGATTGTACGAACGCGACTTCGCGTCGGCGGTAAGGTGCCCGGGCCGATCGAAGGGGGTGGTCGCGCCGCAGGCTACTTCACAGGCGCCACCGGAATCACGATCTATCGCGGCGACGCATGGCCCAGTCAATGGAAAGGATTGGCGATCGTCGGTGACGTGGGCAGCAACCTTGTTCATCGAAAACGACTCGAACCAAACGGGTTGGAATTCATCGCGCGGAGGATCGACGAACAAGCGAGTTTGTGACGTCGAGCGATATCTGGTTTCGTCCCGCTCAGTTTGCAAACGCCCCCGACGGGTCTCTTCATGTGATCGACGTCTGTCGCGAAGTGATCGAACACCCCAAGAGCCTACCGCCGGATATCAAACGCCATCTCGACCTCACGGCGGGTCGCGACCGAGGACGCATCTACCGAGTCGTCCCCCGCGGTTTCCAGCATCGCAAGACTCCACGCCTGGCAGACTCTTCAACTGCAGAGTTGGTCAAGACGCTGGAGCACACCAACGCATGGCATCGCGAGACCGCGGCCCGATTGCTGTACCAGCGACAAGACAAGTCCGCAGTCCCGGCGCTGCGAAAACTGGCGAGTGAGTCAGATTCGCCGCTCGGTCGGATGCACGCGCTGTACGCGATCGACGGACTTGGAGAGTTGGACGCACCATTGATCACCGAGCGTCTTGATGACGCTGATCCGCAACGTGCGGCGTCATGCGGTACGGCTTGCCGAAAAGCTGTCCGGCACCGTCGATCTGTCGCGAAAGCTCGCGCGACGGGCAGACGACGCGTCGCTGGAAGTTCGGTACCAGTTGGCCTTTACGATCGGATCGGACGACAACGTCGACCGTCTTTCCGTTCTTGAAAAACTGATCCGCCGTGATCCGGACGATGTCTGGATCCAAACCGCAGTGCAGAGTTCGCTTGCCGATGGTGCAGGCCATCTCTTTACGGCCTTACTTGACGATGCTGGATTTCGGTCCCAGGCTGCTGCGGGTTTTCTGCGCAAGCTGGCAGCGCAAATTGGCCAGCAGAATCAAGATGCAGACATCAAACTGGCGTTAGCCAGCGCTTCCCGCATTACCCGAATCGGACGCTGCATTTGCCTTGCCAATCCTCGGCGAATTGTTGAAAGGTCGTCATCGCGGCGACAACGTACTTTCCCGACTCTCCAAGTCCGGCGAATTGAAAGCTGTCGACGCCGTAGCGGCGAAGATGACCCGTGCTTCCATCGCCACGGCGGTCGATGACTCGGCTGACGCCGACAAAAGAATGGCTGCGATCGATGCGTTAGCGTTTGGATCTTTCGAACAAGTTGAACCCGCGCTGGTTTCGCTGCTCGACAACCGCCAGCCCAATGGAATTCAACGCGCGGCAATCACGACCCTTGGGAATTTCAGCTCGCCGCGAATTGCGCGACCGCTGCTTCAAGCCTGGCCCGGACTCAGCCCCCAGCTTCGCGAAACGGCAAGCGAAGTGCTTTTTGCGCGACCGGATCGGACGATCGCCTTGTTTGATTCGATCGACGCAGGTGATCTGTCGGTCGCCGACATCGCCAAAACGCGATTGCTGGTCGCGGCGAAATCGAGAAACGCAACGATCAAGACTCGTGCGGAAAAGTACTTGAATGCAGCCGGCTCAAGACTCCGCAAGGATGTCGTCGACGCCTATGCCGACGCACTCGACCTGGCAGGCGATCTTGATCGCGGCAGGACCCTGTTTCGCAAGCATTGCGCGGTCTGTCATAAGGTCGAAGGATTCGGCCACGAGATCGGCCCGAACCTGGCGACGATCAAAACTCGAGGCGCCGAGACGATTCTGGTCAACGTTTTGGATCCGAACCGCGAAGTCAATCCGCAATACTTGAATTACGTTGTGTTGACAGAGGATGGCCGCGCGATGACGGGAATGATTTCCTCCGAAAGCGCGACCAGCGTCACGCTCCGCCGCGCCGAATCGGCCAGCGACACGGTGTTGCGAGTCGACATCGATCAGCTGAAAAGCACAGGCCTGTCGATCATGCCCGAAGGAATGGAGGAAACGCTCGACAAACAATCGATGGCCGACATCATTGCCTATCTGATGCAGGCGGGTTTTGGCTCGCAGTGACGCCGATTCATCAGGGATTCGCATGGCAACCGCATGCATGCGGTCACGACGCGCTAGACCTCGACCATCACGAACGACGGATTCGATCAGCGGATGCCAGGACCAGCCCTGGCGAAATCCGGATGCGTCAGGCTGCCGGGACGTTCCTAGCCTACGAATGCCGCCAATCGAAGACAGCCCAGGTACCAGACCGTGCCACACATCGATTTCCGCTCGTTTGCGGAAAACGGAGCACGCTAGCTGTCGCAGTCAACGCAACCCGCACAGGCGATGCATTCCGACTTCCAACGTGCGAGCGACCAATCGATCATTTCATTGCGGTGAAGCGCGCGTGCGAAATTTGAGTGCTAGGTTTGTGGGGTCTTCCCAGTGTGGAATCCTCGTATTTTTAGATCGGGTACTTAACGATCAATTCAGGTCGGTGCGGATTCGGGAATGAGCGACACGACCATTAGCGATTACATTCCGGTCAGCGTTTCAACGCTACAACCCTCGGAATCCGCCGGAATCAACCTCTACCGACGCGAGGCGAACGAAGGCAAGTTCACTCTTTACTGTGCCGAGGATCATCCACTTCGAAGAGGAAGATCTTGACCGCCTTCATCAGCGCGGTGTCCACCGGTTGTTTATCGAGAGTGGATCACGCGAATCCTTTCAAAGCTACCTTCGCGACCTCATTGACCCGCAAGCTCACCTCGAAGCAGTGAGCCTGGCCGCGCAAGTCGGGCGCGTTGAATGACGTGGTACGAGATGTGCTGGAGATCGAGTTCCGCAAGGGAGAAACGGACCAGACCGTAACCGAGGCGGCGCAGACTTGGCGCGGTAACCGCCGACATCGTGTGTAACGACCAGTTCGCCGCCAGCGACCTGTTTCGCGTTTTACACCATGATTATGCGACCTTTACCCATTCGGCGAACGTCGCGTTTTACGCTGGAATGCTGGCTGCTGAGTTGGGATACGATCGCAAGGACGTCGAACTCATGACAACCGCGGGGTTATTGCACGACTTAGGAAAGCTAGCCATTGACGAGAAGATCCTGTGCAAGCCCGGGCGATTGACGCGATGAAGAGTTTGACATCATCAAGATGCATCCCACCGTTGGCTTTGAGCAGCTGAACTTTCGCGAAGACTTGACCGATGGCCAGTTGATGATGGTCTATCAGCATCACGAGCGACTGGACGGCAAAGGATATCCGGTGGGTGTGGTTGATTCGGAGATTCATCCGTGGGCCAAGATTTGTTCGGTAGTCGATGTCTATGAGGCACTGACAAGCTACCGGCCCTATCGGTCGCCCATGCCTCGCAAGAAAGTGTTTGAAATCATGGAACGAGATAGTGGAGCGGCTTTTGACGCGGAGGTACTGGCATGTTGGTTACAGATTACCAACACCGTTTGGGATCGTTGATCCAGAAGCGCTCCGAACGAAATCGAACTGCCGGTGAGCTACCAGAACTTCTTTGAAGAGACTGGCTCCACATCAGCAGTCCCAAACGACCGACGTAGCAGCGTCCGGATGCGGGTCAGAACCAGTGGGATCCTGATCCCACGACGGTGGCTGCCCGCTTTTCCCCGCACGGCAGCGCCAGTGACGATCTACACGAAGGATTTCTCGAAGACCGGATTCGGATTCGTTGCTCATCAGCAGTATTTCCCTGGCGAGCATGTCAGGGTGATACTTGCCACGTTCTGGATGGAGATCGAAGTTCGACGATGCCGAAGACTTGGTCCGGCTTGCTACGAGGCCGGAGGAATACTACTTGAGCGCCACGACACATCCCTCGAAGCGTTTCTCGATACGTACGATACTGGAGTTCACCATGACCACACAATTGACCACCGACGACAGACAACAATCTTATTCGCAGAGCGACTACGCCGCGGCGTTTGCCATTGCGAAACAGGCGCTCACGTACGTCGCGAGTTTCCAAACACCACCCACGCCCGATGTCTACGAGATTTGGTACCGATTTGCCGAGGGTTCCAACCCTGAGCTGACCGAGCAGCTTTCGTTCGCTGTCAATGAACTTAAGTCCGTCAGTCGAGAGTCGGATCGAACAACTGCATCAAGAGTTCTTCACTGGCGCAGAATCGAGCGAGGAAAACGCTGAATTGACAAATTGCCTTGCCCAGGAAATGGGTGGGCTGGAAACGATGCTGCGAACGTCAATCACGATCAATGATGAATTCGATGCAGCTGTCAGTTCGGTCGGCGAGAATCTTCATAGCGAAGCAGATGCTGACGAACTTCGTGGGTGCGTCGAAGCCGTTCTCGCGACGAGTGAATCGATGCAATCTCAGCTGCGAGAGCTGACGTCACAGCTGGAGGAATCCCAGGCGAACGTTGAAAAACTGCATGCCGATTTCCAGGAGTCACAGAAGAGTTTACAGACAGACCCATTGACGGGTGTCGGCAACCGTCGCTACTTCGACTCGCTGATGAAGCGGTCGATCGACAATGCTTCCAAGTCGCAGTCGTCAAGAATATTGCTGCTGATCGATTTGGACAAATTCAAAGACGATCAATGACAACTATGGGCACGCCGCGGGAGACGAGGTGCTTCGCTATGTCGCCTCGAGGATGCAGGAAATTGCCTCGGAGGCGTCGATCGCACGTTACGGCGGCGACGAGTTTGCGGTGTTCCTAAGTTGCGATCAACCACAACATGGCCTGGAGTTGGCAAACAAGCTGTGCGAAGACTTTGCCAGCAACCGGCTCACGAACCGCAAAACGGGCGAAACCCTAGGCGACGTCACCTTATCAATCGGATTGGCACTCCTGCGATCCGATGACACCAGTGAAAGCTGGTTCGACCGGGCGGACAAGCTGCTCTACAGCGCGAAAAACAGCGGTCGGGGCTGTGTCATGGCAGAACGAAAGCTCGACCTGTCGTCTTAGCTCTCGGATGACATCAGCCTCTTCGCTCAATCATCGTCGTCATGCGGGCGATACGCCGCAATCACTTCTTCCTGGACGTGCGGCGGCGTCGGTTCGTCATGGCTGTAATTAAACGTGAACGAGCCTGCCCCCGCTGCGATGCTTTTTAGCTGAGTTGCGTAGGTCTGCAATTCACTCAGCGGGGCCGATGCCTTGACCACGCACGTGTCATCCATCATTTGAGTATCGGTGACGCGTCCTCGCCTGGTGGACAAGTCACTTGTGATGTCACCTAGACATTGCCCAGGAACTGTGACTTCCACATCCACAAAAGGCTCCAGCAGCACTGGGCCCGCTTTCTTGACCGCATCGATGAAGGCCTTCTTGCCAGCGGTGATGAACGCGATCTCCTTGCTGTCAACGTCATGGTGTTTTCCGTCATAGACCTCGACCCGGACGCCGGTCATGGGGTATCCGGCGACCGCACCATCGCCAAGCACTAGCCGAATCCCCTTCTCGATCGAAGACATGAACTGCTTCGGAATCGAGCCGCCGACCGTCTTGTTCTCGAACTCGAACCCCTCTTCATGATCGGCCGGTAGTGGTGCGACGCGAAGGTACACCTCTCCGAACTGTCCCGCGCCTCCGGATTGCTTCTTGTGACGATAGTGCCCTTCGGCCTGTCTCGTGATCGTTTCCTTGTAGGCGATCTTTGGCGGCGACGTTTCCAACTCGATGCCGTATTGATTCGACAGTTTCTCTAGGACCACCCGCAAATGCAGCTCACCGAGCCCACGCAACACCGTCTGTTTGGTGGCGGGTACGCGTTCTAAAACCAGGCAGGGATCCTCACCCTGCAGCTTTTGCATCGCGCTGGAAAACTTGGTTTCGTCGGCATGGCTCTTCAGCTCGACTGCCAAGCCGTACATCGGCTTGGGCAAGTCCAGTGGGACCAGCATCGGTGGAGCTTCGGTGGTCGCGGTCTCATGCAGGACGCCGTCGAAATGGATCTCCTCGATTTTCGTGACGGCACCGATTTCGCCCGGGCCGATCAGATCGGTTTCCTTGTGTTCTTTCCCCTGCAGTCGCATCACGTGGCCGACGCGCAGTGGCTTTCGCATGTCATCGATGAACAACTCTGATTTGCTACGCACGACGCCCTGGTGGACTCGGAAAATTCCCAGCTTGCCAATGTGCGGGTCAGTGGCGACGCGAAACACGTGCGCGATCGTCGGCTTCGTTGCATCGAACTCCGTCTTCAGGGGTTGGTCGCCTTGCGTGAACGGGCGCGGGTTGCCTTCCAAAGGACTGGGCAACAAAGATGCGGCCACGTGCATCAGGTGCTTCATCCCCACGCCCGTGGTGGCGGATGCATACACGATTGGAACCAGATGTCCTTCGCGAAGCGCTCGCTCGAATGCTTCGTGGATCCGGATCGGATCGAGTTTCTCAGCACCGGCTTCCAGATACGTCTCCGTCAATTCCTCATCGACTTCCACGACCTGCTCGACAATTTGCGTGTGCGCGACTTCTGCCGAACTGAATGCTGTCACATCGTGCGAATCAGTCTCAAAGACGTCGATCACATCGGATCGATCGGGATTCGGCAAATTGATCGGCAGGCAAACGTCTCCAAAAACCGACCGGATCTGCTTGGTAATTGCCTCCAGGTCGGCTTCCTCGACGTCGATCTTGTTCACCAAGATCAAACGCGGCAGATTTCGCTCCGTCGCAACCCGCCACAGCCGCCGTGTTTCGCTCTCGATGCCCTTCACCGCGTCAATCACGATCACAACCGTTTCCACGGCCGGAAAACAGGCGATCGCGTGGCCGATGAAATCAGACATCCCCGGCGTGTCGATCACGTTGACGTGATGCCCCTCGTGATCGAAGTGAACAATGCTGGGCTGCAGCGAATGCTGATATTGCTGCTCTTCCTCTGTGAAGTCGCTGATCGTGTTTCCGTCTTCGACGGTGCCCTGTCGACCGATTTCCCCAGCGTTAAACATCAGGCGTTCGCAGAGGGTGGTCTTCCCTGACCCCGTCTGGCCACACAAACAGAGATTTCGAATCAGATCTGGGTCAGGTACGGACATCACAAAACTCCTTGATTGTTCACAGTTATGCCGCAACGTCGTTGGCACTCGCCGAGCACATCCCAGCGTCCGCAAATGCGTCTCGAATGGCACCGGCAAAAGCAACAATTTAGCGTGCCCCGCCAAGATCTTGGAGGCCTAAGCAGACCGCAATTCGAGGCGAAACGCGAACCTGTGCGACGAATGGGCGCACTTCACGGTCAACGTTGCACGGTGATCGACGCGGCTTGACGGATACCGAAATCTATCGCCAGCTTGGCCGGCAACGATAACTGATACCAGGATAGGATTCCAGAGCGTGCGATCGGCCTCTTGTCGTCTGTGCTAGTGCGTCTTCACGGCTAACACTCGGGAAACAGCTGACTTGGAAAAACAGGCTAGGTTCGCCTAGCGTATCCGGCGCGATTGGGGGTCCTGCAGCTTTCAGTAGCCATCACGCTCCGTCGTGATGGCTACTTTGAAGAATTCGTTGCCCCCGCCGACGCGAGTCGTTTTTTTTGCCGCGCATCTTCGACGGCGATCGTACCGTGTATAACCGTAGGAAAACTCACTGCGTGTTGTGAATCTCTGCCGGAACGCGATAGAGGCACAAAACCATGATCAAATCTTCGACGCTGGCGTTCTTGTTCGTTTCTGCTGGCTTGCTGTCAACATCACGACTCCACGCGGTTGATCCGACCGTCGTCAAAGAGAATGGCGGTTGGTGTTGGTTCCAGGGGCAACGGGCTGTGGGCCGGCAAGGCAAAGTATTCTTTACAACCATCGCCGGTGACGACCACGGTGCATGGGACGCCGGGGATCTGGTCGCCACCGCATTTGATCCAGACACCAAGAGCATTGAACACCAGATGCTGCATGCCAAGCTGCAGCGCGACGATCATGCCGTTGCTGGGCTGTGCGTGTTGGACGATGGACGCTTGCTGGCGGTTTACGGCAAGCACGGCAACGACCGACTCCAACGCTGGCGTACCACCGTTCGTCCCGGCGACATTGGTGCCTGGAGCGACGAGCAGACGTTCGATGTCGGTGCCGCATATACGTACTCGAACGTCTACCGCTTGCCGGATGAGAACAACCGGATCATCAACTTTCATCGCGGACGCGGCTACAACCCAAATTGCAATATCTCGGACGATGGCGGGGCAACGTGGCAGTATGGGTGGCGATTGATGCAGCGGACTCGCGACGACCTGGTCAGTGACCCGCGGTACACAGGCATGGACGGCAGACGCCCCTATGTTTGCTACGCAGGTAACGGACGTGACAGTGTCCACTTCATCGCCACCGACGACCATCCGCGAGCCTACGACAACAGCATCTATCACGGTTACTACAAAGCCGGCAGTCTGTTTTCGTCGGATGGTGGCAAGCTGGCCACTCCCAGCATCAACGAGGTGCCGCTCGAACCGAGCGACTTCACCGAGGTTTTTCAGGGGGACGCGGATCACGTTGCGTGGGCCTGCGATATTCGCGTCGACTCGACCGGCAACCCCTACATCGCGTTCTCGGTACAAGTCGATGGCGGGGAATCCAGAAAACGCAGAGGCGGAGGCGGCTTCGACCACCGCTATTACTACGGTCGATGGGATGGTGATCGATGGGGAGTCTATCCGATGGCTTATGCGGGAACCAAACTCTATGCAGGGGAAGATGACTACACGGGGCTGGTGGCACTCGATCCACACGACCCTAACACCGTTGTTATCTCCACCAACGCGGATCCTATGACCGGCGAGTCACTGATCAGTTCCGCGGACGGGCAACGGCACTGGGAGTTGTTTCAGGGCGCGACCAGCGATGCTGGAAAGACATGGAGTTGGGAAGCGCTGACAAGCAATTCATCGGCGGACAACTTGCGTCCCGTGATCCCCGAGTTTCCAGGTGGACCGCGAGTCATCTTATGGGCGCACGGCAAGCTGAAGACGTACTCCGATTATCACCTCGACATCGTTGCCTTGGTGCAACCTCGCTAGCCGGCAGGAGTCAGTCGAAATACTCAGCCTCACCGCAATACCGTTCATTCTTAGTTCAGCGTGCAAGCTCGCAGGAAATCGGCGATCTCCGCTTCGCCGTATCGTCCTACGCTCGTCATGACTGTCGATTGATTCGACCCACCGAAATACGCCTTCGGTGCGGGGAGATCGAGCGGATCCCCAAGCAAGTCGAAATAATGCACGAGAGTTGGGAGGAGATAGAGGATGGTGAAACGCCGCCCTGGTTCTACCCCCCAATGCCTCGAGATGCCCAACTGTCTTCGCAAGAAAAACGCCTACTTCGTCAATGGTCCACAGAATTCACGAGTATCGAGTCACGTAGGGATGGCGACTGACGAAGCTGTCGGAAAGCACAATGATAAAATCAGAGACTCAGGGATTTCACGAGCTGGTCAAGATCGCGTCGACCTATCTCGTCATCACTTCTCTCTATGCTTGCACCGTCTTGTATCTGGAAGAGCGATTTGGCGACTCCCTTTACAGCGTGCCGGGACAAATCGGCTCCGTCTTTGGTCTTGCCGTTGCCTTCTTTCTGGGATTTCGAATGAATTCGGCGTATGACCGATGGTGGGAAGCCCGCAAGATATTTGGCGAACTCACGAACAATACTCGAAGCTTTGTCAGCAAATGTTGCACGTATCTTTTGAGTTCAACCCATGCCAAGCGAGACGATTCGGTCGCATGCAATCAGTTGATCGACTTGGCAATCTCATTTGTTCGACAACTCAAGTTTGAAATGCACGAGATTGATCATCCTGAATTGGATGGACAGACTAAGAAACTTTTCGACGACAGCCAAGTCAATGTCAAGCACAAACTTACCAACGAGATTCTTTTCGTGCTCACTATCAAAGTAGAGCAGACGTGTAAAAACAGCACTGCAATGGAAAAGTATGACCTAATGCAACACCTCGGACGGTTCTTCGACATTCAAGGAAAAGCAGAACGGATCAACAATACGCCGTTTCTTCCGATCTACGGAGCTTTCACTCGGGTCATCGTTGTCAGCTACGTGATTCTGATGCCATTGTTCATCGGCGACATTGATATCGGCGGAGAAGGCAGCTTGCTGGAGCTATTGGCAATTCCTATTCTCGTCCTGCTCAGTACGGCATTTCTAACCATCAACCGTCTCGCGAATCTATTAGGCGAACCACTAAGTGAACACCGAACGTCAGTTGCAATTGATGCAATCTGCCGAACAATCGTGCAAGATTGCGAACGGTTTAGAATGAAGTTTCAACCCAGTAAGGAAGAAACCAACATTCCAGACTCAACGCCTTGCCGCTGAATGTACGTATTGATCCCGAACAATGATCCACAGAAGTTCCTCGTCGCTACCCAAGCAGACAGCGAACCATGACGTCCACCGGCGGACGGCATGGCGCGTTTACAAATGGACAATGAAACCGCCGTCCCCGCTGACGTCGGTCGTGATCCGACTGAAATCCATCGCCTATTACACGCAGCATCTATGGAATCTCCCTCGCCTCGAATCGCGTACTCCGATTCGCAAGAACATCATTGGGACGCGACCGGCTGGTTTGCCGGAACTCTGGGTGGATCTTGCTGGCTAGCATGCAGCGCAGTTGCCCTCGCTTGGCAGGGCAAGGCTCTTGCAGGCGTATCTTGTGCTTCGTGGATGATCGCGATTGGAACTTCACTTTGGCTTTGGCGTCGGCGCGACCGTATCGCAGTTTTCCCGGCAAGAATTGCCTTGCTCGCTGTGCTCTCTCTGGTCATGCCGCTAGTTTGGTACACTTCATGGGACACACCGACTGACAACATCATGCCGTCGCTTTACTGGATCCGGAGCGTTCGCGGGATCGCTGCTACGTCCATTTTTCCGCTTGTCATCACATGCTTGCTCATTGGCGAGTGCTTTCCGTTCGCCAAGCCTTCGCAGAACCGCGGATAAGCGAGAAACGCGGAGTGGCCGACAGCCGGTTTTCAAGTGGAAGATCAACCGCGGCCACCCGGTTGTCGCAATCGTTCGTCGAAAGAAGATTGCGTTCTGTCATCTCAGCATTTCGGTCTAAACAAGATCGACTATGTTCTCGCAATGCAGAAATGATCTACCGAGCGGATCTGAATTCGCGACGAAGCACCACGATTATGTTCGTTCACGACTGTCGTTGCAGCGACCGAATAGCAATCGGTTGAAACGGAGCAGGGGTAATGCGGATTTGCTCGCTCCGCTCGACCACGTCAACTCGCCGCCCGCTTAACCCGGATATTTTTCCACCGACCCAAACTCCCACGTAACAGGGACGCGTCTAGGAAAGGCCTGCACCATGACGAACGCTGATAAGAAGAAACTCATCGCGAGAAACGCTGCTGTGTGGGTGGCAGGCATCCTCGCGTCCTTCGTGCCGCCGATGATCGCGGAATCGTTGTCCGACGGCCCCGTCGTTTTCTGAAAGTCATCGCTTTTGCGTTTCCACTGATCGTGGCCATGCTGGTATCCACCAGTGTCATTAGCAAAGCAGTCGGGGAGCCGACAGATTGATTCCGCGTCATCGCGTACCCGCATGGAAAAATGATTGCTTCCGCATCGGCGGACCCGATCGATTGAGCATCTCGCAAACGGCAAGCTTTACGCCGTGGGGCCAATCATGATGGGAAGCAATCACTTCGCCAATTGTTCGGCTGTCGCCTGTTCGTCGACCCGAATGTAATGGTCGATCATTGTGACGGTGAATGTTCCCTGCGAGACATTCAACGTCATCCCTTCATTGTCACCGATCGGCATGTGACAGGCGATGCAGTTGTCAGCGATTCGGTCGCCCAGTTCGTCCGACATTCCGCAGTGCTCGGGCTGGTGGCACTTCAGGCAGCTCTTGGTGAACAACGCCGTATCACCACGTTGGTTTTCATGCGGGTCATGACAGGTCGTGCATGTCATCTCGGATTCCTGAAAACACTTACTCATCGCCAAACGCGTCAACTGATTGCTGGTGTGAATGCTGCCCACGCCTTCAAAGTCTGGGTTCAAGGGTTTGTGGAATTTTTCCAACTCGTCACCCGGTCGGAAGGAAAACGCCTCGCCGATGAGCGAGAAGCTGCCGGAGTGACATTGGCCGCAGATGTCGAGCTGTCGCTGGCGCGGCAGATCCTTTGGATGAACAATGTACTTCGACGTTTTTTCGTTGGGATGAGCTTGGTGGTACTGAACATGATCGCGACCAGGACCGTGACAACGCTCGCACGAAATGCCCCAGACTGCCGAATCGCGATGATAAACGTTGGGACTTCGTTTCTGGTCAATGTAAGTCACGTGACACTCCAGGCATCCGGTACGAATCGTGCGTGCATAATCCACGGTCGTGCCGCGATACCCGGGGCTGGGAATCCATGCGTCCAGATTTTTTAAATAGGAAACATGGGCCTGAAAGAGCGCATCGTGATGCCAATACAAAAATGTTTGTCCCGCTTTTGCCGAGCCGGTGAAGACATCCAAAGGAACATCAAGGGCCCAATCGGCGAAGCTGACTGTTTGAAAGTACTTGCCGTCGCGCTCGCTCATCACGAAACGAAGATTCTCGTCGCTCGTGGTCAAAACATTGTGCGGTGGTGAAAACTCTCCCTGCACATTCGACGATTCCACCAAGCCACTTGTATTGTGATGTGCGGTGTGCACGAAACCTTCGTGTTTTTCTTTGTGACACTCGCGGCAGGCCTGGGCTCCCAAAAACCCGGGATTGGAATCGGTCGCTGGTGCTTCGTCGCTCTGCTCCGATGTCGGCAATGATTCATCAAGCGTTGGCCGAAACGGAAGTCTGACGAATGTTGCCCCGTTGTCCTGTTCGATGTACCAAGACTCACTATCCATCGCTCTTTTCCGCGGTCAACTGACTCGTCAGTCGGAATAGATCGGGCTGGAGCTCAGTGCTCGTCGCTTGCAATGGGACCTCGGGAGCATTCTGCTCTTGTTGGCGGACCAATTCGTCGACGATTGCCTGATCGCCACCGTCGTCGGCCAGGACGAACACGAGCACGACCAGTGCGATCGCAATCAATGAGATGACAACAGTCTTCGTCGGCATAACGATCTGAAGTCCTTGCAGAGTCTGGCGAGTGGATGACTGTGTCGACGGCTTCCAACAAAGGTATTCTAACTGGGACGTCAGTTGCACCGATAGGTTGTGCGGCTTGTATATGGGTGGCTGGTGGTCGAGCGTCAGCGAGCCCCCGGGGCTGAGCCCATCGAATTCTGGGGGCTCGCTGACGCTCGACCACCAGCCACCCCGTCGTATTTCAGCATCGACCCAGCGAGATCGTTGAACGGCAAACACCACACGACACACGAGGAGAACTACCGATGAAGGCTTGGCGAATCACGACCGCAGCGATGCTGATGGCCGTTACCGGTCTCCCCACCTGGGCTGAAGAGAAACCCGGTGAATCAACCGCGAACGATGGCTTGACGATCAAGTGGGAGAAACGCTTTTTGGAAGTGAGCGGGCCGCGGATTCCCGGCGGGGCGATCCGAACTCACTACCTGGAAGCTTACTGCCGCCCCGGATCGACCGATCGTGACTGGAATCAAACGGTGATTCCGCACGAGAGCAAGTTGGTGGAGGCGTCCGAGGATAAGAAACGGATCGAGATCGAGGATCGGCTCGCCGACGGCGTGGTCGTTCAGCATATCATTGAAGCGGGTGATGACGAGGTCACGTTCCTGGTGACGGCAACCAATCCGACCGATACCGAGTCACTCGCTCACTGGGCACAACCGTGCATGCGAGTCGACCGGTTCACGGGCATGAATGGCGATCAGGCTCGAGACGTTTACCCGCCGTACATCCGCAAATGCTTCTTAATGCTGAACGGAAAAATGACTCGGTTGCCGACGGAACCTTGGGCGCTTGAGGCACGTTATGTTCCTGGCCAAGTCTATGCTCCCGCCAGTGTGGATCGCGACGACGTGAATCCGCGTCCGCTCAGCAAACTCGTTCCCTCGAGCGGTTTGACTGGATGCTATTCCGCGGATGACAAAATGATCTTGGCCATTGCTTGGGAGCCATATCAAGAGATTTTCCAAGGCGTGATCACCTGCATGCACAGTGACTTTCGAAATCGGCGGATTGAAGCCGGGAGAAACGAAAAGAATTCGCGGCAAGCTGTACATCGTCGCGGCCGACGAGACCGAATTGCTGGATCGATTTCGACAGGACTTTCCGGAGCAAGATTAGCGGGGCTGCCGACCTGCGGCTTGGAGATCGCACCGCATTTAAGTTCATTGTTTGCATGAGTTTATCTTCATCCTTCCACCTGGGCATTGGTATCTACACAAGAATTCGGTTCAAGCCGATCTTGACAATTGCATGTGATAACTGCGGAGCAGTGGCAGCATATAGCCTGGGGCTAGGTTTGCGAGCTTTGAGCGAGCAAGCCGCAGCCCCAGGTTCGCAAGGCAATCCCCCCCTTTCGACCTGCGTCTGTTTGGCGGCTTAGCCGCCAAACAGACGCAGGTCGAGCTCGCGCGGTTGTTCTGTTTACCTGGGGTTTCACGAACACTCGCTGTCGCTCGGCTCGTTGCACCCCAGGCTATATGCTGACGCTGCTCCGCAGCTAAGAGCGTGAGAATCAACGCGAGAGGTTCTTCTCTCGCCGAATACTTGTGTAGAGACCAATGCCACCTGGGAGGGTCGAGCGACAGCGAGGGGAGGGCTTCTTTCACCAGAGTGAAGTCGAACTCGTGATCATCCGGATTGCCCCTCTCCTCGCTTAGGCTCGACTCTCCCGAGGGAGAGTGAATTCGTGTTCGTAAACCTGTGTAAAACTGAAACTTAAAAGCGGTGCGATCCCCCTGGGGGCTCGCTGACGCTCGACCACCAGCCACCCCGTCGCGTTCATGCGGTTTTCCCGCATCGACCCGATGAATCGGGTTACTACGAACCAAAATCGGCGTTGAAATTGCTATTGACCTGGCCAGGTGCGATCCTCACAATCCCCCGTCGCTCGTGGTGAAACTCGTGCGCGGCCCAACAGGCCGGCCAGATTTGCTACGCTGCAATGGATTGCAATCAATCGAAATTTTCCTGAGGGCCCCATTTGGAGGCTTCCGTGTGAAAACACGGCGGGTGGACCGATTGAATAAGTTTCGCCAGCTTAGGTAGGTGAAACAATCAGGGATGAAGACGCGCGAGCCATTCTTCGATCCGCGGAACTCGTTCCGTTGTCTGATTGTTTCTCCGAATAAGTTGATCCTTTCAACGGAGTTGTCGTTTGTCCCTCCCCACGGACTTCGACCTGAAAGAGCGAGTGCGTAGCGCGGTTGACATCGTTGATGTCATCGGTGCCACGCTGGAGTTGCAGCCACAGGGCCGTAACTTTGTTGCCCGTTGCCCGTGGCACAATGACCATCGTCCTTCGATGACCGTCAACCAGGAGCGGCAGACTTGGAAATGCTGGCCCTGCGACATCGGCGGCGACGTTTTCAGTTTTGTGATGCGGCGCGATGGCGTCGATTTTCCTGCCGCCATTCGGACCCTGGCAGAACTCGCCGGGATCCCGGTCGAAGAGTATCGCCGCTGGAAAAAAGAGCCGGCCGGGAAGCCCCGATGATCGCGACACGCTGTTTTCGGCGATGAAGCTGGTCAGTGACGCGTATTTCGAGCAGCTGGAGAGCGGCACCAGCGACGACGCCAAGATCGCGCGTGACTACGTGGCCGAGCGTGGGATCGATGACGAGAATCGCAAACGGTTTCAGATCGGCTTCTCGCCTGACCAGTGGAGCTTCGCCCTCGATCTGCTGAAGAAACACAACCTGAGTGGCGAGGTTCGCGCATGCCGCCGGAATTGCTTCGGCCAAACGTTCGGGTAACGGATTCGTCGACATGTTCCGTGGCCGGTTGATGTTTCCGATCCACGATCTGCAAAATCGCCCGATCGCATTGGGTGGTCGCTTGATCCCTGCGATCGCGCAGCGATATGGGGACGACGCTGGCGGAAAGTACATCAATGGTCGCGAGACGATGTTGTTTCGCAAGTCGCAGCAGCTTTACGGATTGCAATTGGCGCGAGATGCCATCCGCCGCGACGGCGAGGCATTGGTCATGGAAGGCTACACCGACGTGGTCGCCGCGCGGCAAGCCGGAGTCGAACCGGTCGTCGCTGTACTGGGCACGGCACTGGGTGAACAGCACGTTAAGATCTTGAAGCGATTTGCCGAACGCGTGGTGTTGGTGCTGGACGGCGACACCGCGGGACAGAATCGGGCCGATGAGGTGCTGGAGTTATTCGTTCGCGCCGAGGTCGACCTGCGAGTCTTGACGCTGCCCGAGGGGAGCGATCCCGCCGACTATCTTGGCCGAGCACGGTCGCGAATCCTTTGAAAAGCTGGTCCTCGAAGCTCCCGACGCGCTCGACCACAAGCTGTCGCGATTGACGCGCGGCGTCGATTTCACCCGCGATACGCACGCCGTCACGACGGCGGTCGACACCATGTTGAAGATTGTCGCGAAGGCCCCCGATGGTCTGCGCATCGACCAGTTATTGATGCGAATGTCGCGTAGCTTCGACTTCAAGGTCGAACGGCTCGAAAAACGTCTGCAGTTTTTGCGATCCGAGGAACAACGCAAGTCCAGCGTGCGTCGTCCCAGCCGCGGGGCCGGGCAGGGTCCTTCGCAAATCTCAGCACACCGCCCCAATCCGTCGCTCGATCCCAATGCTGCTTTCGCCGAGTCGGCGGATTTTGATGCGACTTCAATGGGTCAAGCGGGGCCCAGTCCAGCTAGCAATGCCCCGCAACGGCAATTCGCGATCCGTCCGCTGATGGGAATCGATCGAAAATTGTTTGAGGCACTGATTGAGAGTCCCGAGTTAGCGGGCATGGCGGTCGAAGCGATCGACCCCGATTGGCTGGAGACGGCGACCGCAAAAATGTTGTTATCGGCCTATCAAGACTTGGACTTGGCCGGGCATTCGTTGGACGTTGACTCGCTGTTGTTGTTGATCGAAAACGAGCAATTCAAGAATCAGATCGTGACGTTGCAGGAGCGTGTACGCCAGCATGCTGGAAAATTCCCGGAGACTCCCGAACAACGATACGCTGCGATCATGACGCATTATCGCCAGCGAGCATTCGCGGCCGAGAAGTCAAAGCAAATGGAAATGTTGGCTTCCGCCTCGATGGACGAAGACGAAGAAGACGCTATGCTAAAGGCGCTGTTCGACGAGGAACGGCCTCGTCACGGAACAAAGAAACGATAACCAAGTTTGTCTTGATGACCGGCAAGCTTGTCGCCCCCGAATTTAGAAAAGGAGCCCAGACCGACGCTACCTCCCGCAAACGGAATTTCACTTGACCCGCGTGTCACGAAGACACGTAAAAACATGAGGTTTTTTGCAATGCAATTGATGGACCAAGAACTTTCGTCGTTAATCTCCCGCGGAGTCCAGGACGGATTCCTGACTTACGACGAAGTCAACGCGTATCTTCCCGACGAAGACGTCAACCCCGAAAAGCTGAACAAGCTACTGTTGGAAATCGAACGTCACGAAATTCAGCTGATCGAGGCGTCGGACAAGAAAAGGATCGTCGCCGCGGCGAGGTCGCCTGAGCCCAATGTTGCGGAGATGCGAGACGCCGCGGTGGAACAGCACACCAGCAGTGACGAGGTGCCGATCATCTCCGCGAATGATTTGCCCAAACCAAGTGACGATCCGATTCGGATGTACTTGAGCCAAATGGCGGAGATTCCATTGCTGACGCGTGAAGAAGAGATCTCGCTTGCCAAGAAGATCGAGATCACTCGCAAGCAGTACCGCCGTACTTTGCTCGAGTCCGACTACGCACTGCGAGCGACCGTGCATATGCTGCAACGCGTTCACAGCGGCGAACTGCCCTTCGACCGCACGATCAAGGTTTCGTTGACCGAGCGATTGACCAAAGAGCAGATCAGTGCTCGCATGCCGCACAATTTGCGAACGCTTGATGTTTTGATTCGTCAGAACAAAGCCGACTTCGAGCTATGGTTCGCAAGAGCACGTCGCCTCGATTGAAGGCCGAGGTCCGCCGCCGATTCATCCGCAACCGACGCAAATGTCTGCAGATGGTCGAAGAGCTGAGCCTGCGAAGCCGCCGCGTGACGCCGCTGCTGAAGCAACTTGAAGAGATCTCGCAACGGATGAATTTCATTCGCAGCCGGCTGGCCGAATTGGGTACCGATGCCGTCAGCCGCGACGAAGCGGCCGACTTGCGTCAGGAGCAACGCGAATTGATGCTGGTGACTCAGGAGAGCCCGACGAGTTTGCACAACCGCATGGTCAAGACGCGCCAACACTTCGATGAGTACGAGGCGACCAAACGTCAGCTCAGCAGTGGCAATCTTCGTTTGGTCGTTTCCATCGCCAAGAAGTATCGAAATCGAGGCCTTTCCTTCTTGGACTTGATCCAGGAAGGAAACACCGGCTTGATGCGTGCGGTCGACAAGTATGAGTATCGCCGTGGTTTCAAGTTCAGCACCTACGCAACGTGGTGGATTCGCCAGGCGATCACTCGCGCGATCGCCGACCAGGCACGCACGATCCGCATCCCGGTTCACATGATCGATGTGCTCAGCAAGCTGCGTCAGGCACAGAAACGACTGACGCAGGATCTCCGCCGCGAGCCGACTTACGAAGAGATCGCCAAGTTCACCGAGATCCCACTGGATGAAGTTCGTCGAGTGATGGATATCGGACGACATCCGGTCAGCCTCGATCGGCCCGTCGGCGAAGGCGAAGACAGTAGCTTTGGCGAATTCATCGAGGACGGCGATAGCCACAATCCGGTACGCATGGCGGCAGGCAGCATCCTGCGAGGAAAGATCGATGAACTTGCTGAAAACGCTGACGTTTCGCGAGCGTGAGATCATCCGGCTGCGGTACGGTTTGGTCGATGGATACAGTTATACGCTGGAGGAGTGTGGCCGAATCTTCAAGGTGACACGCGAACGGGTCCGCCAAATCGAAGCGAAGGCAGTTGCCAAATTGCAGAGTCCGTCTCGCTCTGACCGGCTCGCATGCTTCCTGAAAGCGGCGTAAAGCACTAGCGAGGTTCTTTTCGTTTGTAGGGTCGATGTTGAAACGCGTGCCGGGCGATATGCTTTATGCTATCGCCCGGTTTTCTTTTCAAACGGTTTCCACGGCCCAACTTCATGTCTAGCCAATCGAAGATCGAAATCAGCACGGAGCTACTTCGCACACTTCATCGGATTCACCGCCAAATTTCTGATCTTCGCGGTCAAATTGAGCGAGGACCGCGACAGATCAAAGCGGGGGAAGCTTTGATCACAAAAGCCGCTCTCGAGGTTGAAAACGCTCGCGCCGCACTACGCAAAGCGAAGCTTGTCTCGGATGAAAAGCAGTTGCAGCTGAAGTCACGCGAGATTCGGATCGAGGGACTCCAAGCGAAGCTAAATGCGGCGGCCAGCAATCGCGAGTTCTCGACGTTGCAGGAGCAAATCGCGGCCGACAATCAGGCCAGTAGCGTTCTCAGTGACGAGATTCTCGAGACGCTCGAGCAGATCGACGTTTTGGAGGCAGCGTTACGGCAGGCCGAGGCCGAGCTTGCCAAGCAGCAGACCGATCATGAATTGCGAACCAAAGAGATTGAATCCAAGACGAGTTCGCTGCGGAGCGAGCTTGAACGAGTCGAGTCGGAATTAAAGGAAACCGAAAAAGCGATTCCCTCGGCCGCGTTGCAGGACTATCGGCGTCTGACCAAAGCCAGAGGCGAAGAAGCGCTGGCGCCGGTCGAATCGGATTCCTGCGGTGGTTGCTGCCAAACGTTGACAACGCAATATATCGAGCGACTTCGCATGTCGCTGTTGATCCGCTGCCCGAACTGCAACGCTTTCCTCTATTTTCCCGAGGATCGGCGAGTCAAGTGAGTTGGCGAGTCAAGCAAGAAGTTTGACTGAGAATACAATTAATTCGAAAAACTTTTCTGCCCGAATCAGCGGCTCACCGCCTGCCCTTATTTTCGGCGAAACCTCCCCTGGCAGAAAAGTGTTCCATCAATAGCAGGGACTCCTAGGATGTTCGTTATTGGTCTGGTCGGAAGCCCCGCGGGTGGCAAATCCACCGTTGCTGCCTACCTACAGGGACTCGGCGCGACCTGGATCAACGCCGACTTGATCGCCCGCGAGGTGCTGGAGGAGGACGAAGTACAGCAGCAAGTGATCCGTCATTTCGGCTCCGAAATCACCGATAACGCGGGCCGAATTGACCGCTTAAAGCTCGCTTCCCAGGTTTTCGGGGATGACGATCGCAACCGGGCCGCATTAACATATCTGGAGGGGCTAATCCACCCGCGAACTCGTCTTATCGTCTCCGCAAGATTACGTGCCTTAGCCCAGCAAGAAGCGGTTGCTGCCATCTTGGACGTTCCGCTGTTGTTCGAGTCTCAATGGGATCGTTTTTGTGACGAAGTATGGTGCGTCGATTCACACAGATCTTTGCGACTGGCGCGAGCCAGCAAGCGAGGATGGGATGAGGATCAGCTGCGTCGCCGCGAAACGAATCAGATTAGTATCGAAGAGAAAAGGCGGCTTAGTAACATCGTCATCGACAACAACGGAACGCTCGACGAACTCCATCAGCAAATTGACCAACACTGGAACGCGTTTTGCGCTCGCCAAACCCCGCGCGTTCACGATCAACATTGTCTGCAAGCCGACGGCACAACCCATCCAACTCACGAAGACCTATCGAGCTGAACAGCAGGCGAGTCAACCCAACATCTCCTTTCACCCGCCTTCGCCTATTCCTCCCTTCTCTCCCCCGCGTTCCAATCTCCTTCTCCTTTTCTTTTTCCCTTCCGATCAATCATGCCTTCCAATCGGCCCCATTCACGGGACAACGCAGGTTCGAAACGTAAGAACGGACCTCGCGAGTATCGCGATTATCGCCAAAACCAGAATCGCCCCCGACATCCAGACAAAGAAGTCGATCAGCGGATCCGCGAACTCGACGCGGAACGCGACCCGCTATCGCTGCCCGAAGAAATCGTCAGCGAGGCCAACAAGGCTGGTCAGCGTGTCGGGATCCCCACAGGCGACGTCGACGAGCCGCAGCTGAATATTACTCAGCTGCAAATGTCGCCCCACGAAACCTTGCTGAAATATGCCGAGGACGAAGGACTCGAAGAATTCGCCGGTATATCGAAACAGGAATTGATTTTTCGAATCCTCAAGCATCGCATGAAAGTCAACGGACTGATGTACGGCGAAGGAACGCTGGAGATATTACCGGACGGATTCGGGTTTCTTCGCAGCCCCCAGTACCACTATTTGTCTTGTCCGGATGACATCTACGTTTCACCGAGTCAAATACGTCGATTCGGGCTGCAGACCGGCAGCCAGGTCGCCGGACAGATTCGTCCACCCAAAGAAAACGAGCGTTACTTCGCGCTGTTGCGGATCGAAGCGATCAACCGGCACGACCCGATGCAGCGTCAGCAGGTCATTCCGTTTGATGAACTGACGCCGTTGCATCCCGATTCGCGGATCATCCTGGAACACGCAAGTGGCGAACTCAGCACTCGGGTCGTCGACATGTTGACTCCGATCGGATTTGGCCAGCGCGGATTGATCGTCAGCCCACCGCGCGCGGGAAAGACGATATTGATGCAGCAAATGGCGAAGGCCGTGCTGCGGAACTACGAGGATGCTTACGTCTTCATCTTGCTGATTGACGAACGCCCCGAAGAAGTGACCGACATGGAACGCGAAGTGCGCGGGCCACAATGCGAAGTCATCAGCAGCACCTTCGATGAACCAGCCCAGCGACATATCCAGGTCGCGCAAATGGTGATCGAAAAGGCCAAGCGAATGGTGGAAGCGGGCACGGACGTCGTGATCTTCCTCGATTCGATCACGCGACTGGCACGAGCCCACAACAGCGATGGTGAATCGACAGGCAAGCTGCTCAGCGGAGGTCTCGACGCCGGAGCATTGCAGCGGCCCAAAGCACTGTTTGGATCGGCACGTAAAGTCGAAGAAGGGGGTTCGCTGACGATTGTCGCGACCGCGCTGGTCGACACCGGCAGCCGCTTGGACGACGTGATTTTTGAGGAATTCAAAGGGACGGGAAACCTGGAAATTGTCCTCGACCGGGACCTCGTCGATCGCCGCATCTGGCCCGCCATTGACATCAGTCGCAGTGGAACACGCCGCGAGGAGATGTTGATGGACCCGGACGAGTATCGTCGTGTTTCCACGCTTCGCCGCGCTTTGGCAGACCTTTCGCCCGCCGATGCGATGCAAAACCTGGTCACCCAGCTGCGGAAAACGCAGAACAACGCTGAATTCCTGATGAGCGTGAAGAATGTCGACTGAAATCAACGGGATCGATGGTGACCTTCCGCCCGGAAGAATCGCCATCGTGGCTAGCCGTTACAACGCAGGAATCTGCGATGCGCTGGTCAGCGGTGCGATCGATACGCTTTCAGCGGCCGGTTACGCCGCCAGTGAAACCCCGATTGTTCGGGTGCCGGGTGCCTGGGAGCTGCCGGCGGTGGTTCGTCAACTGATCGACCAGAAAGGCGTGATCGCTGCGATCGCGTTGGGTTGCGTGATCAAAGGCGAGACGACACACGACGAGCACATCAATCGTGCGGTCAGCCTGGCGCTGATGAACATGGGCATTGAAACGGGCGTGCCGATTGCCTTTGGTTTGCTGACCTGCAATACGCTGGAGCAGGCAATTCATCGCAGCGGTGGCAATGTGGGTAACAAAGGAATCGAATCAGCCGAAGCGGTCTTGGAGCTGCTGCGATTACAATCGAAGCTCGAGGCCGGTGTCTGAACGGCTGACCGCTCTTGCCAGTCGGCGGCTGGGGGTTCGGCGGTGCCCAGCTGGTTCGCTAATTTGCCGCTGCCGGTTCGGTTTTTCGATTGGATTGGGCTCCGGACACGGTAAGCTGTATCTACCGGATGAATCACAATACTGATTGTTTTTCAGCGTTGATCATGCGTGATTGTTTAACGGCAAGCCGCAGGTGACTGCGTAGGCAGCTAACAGTCGCCTGCGGCTTGCCGTTAAACGAAAGATGGACGGGAGTGCGTTTTGACATCCCGGTTGAGCGGCCTCGTGTCCTCAACTCTTCTTGGAATAACTGGCGAGATCTCGATTGACCAGACACGATGGATCGAACGATTCGGAAAGAAGCCGCAGGTCCCGCGTCAACGACGGGCAGCCGCAAGGGCGATTTCGAGGGAAGCAAGCGCAGCAGCGAACGACTCCGAGCTCGCCCTTGGTGTCGCGACTGGTCGGACTGGAAACCGAGTACGCAACCTTGGTTGCCGACCGTCAAGATCTTGGCCAGGATGACCTGCCCCCTTCGCATCTGGTTTACGTACAGATCTGTGAAGCGATTCGGCGTGATCAACCGACGGTTTCGGGATTATTCGACAGCGAACAAATGTTTCTGGCGAGCGGCGGCGCCGTCACATTCGAATCACATCCATCGATGCACGCACTTCCCGGTGGCCTGGTCGAAATCGCCACGCCGGAAGTCCGCAGTCCCGACGAA
Organism: Pirellulaceae bacterium; assembly: GCA_963704055.1. Classification (GTDB taxonomy): domain Bacteria; phylum Planctomycetota; class Planctomycetia; order Pirellulales; family Pirellulaceae; genus Rubripirellula. Next base: position 144,812 of record CAVPGW010000029.1, read on the forward strand.
TTGCTTGCCTGTCAGAGATCCATCGATGCGCTCGCCGCCGACGCCACGGCTGACTCCGAAACCAGCTTTGACCTTCGCGTCTTGAAAAACAGCAGCGACGCTCTGGGGCATGTTTACGGATGCCACGAGAACTACGAAGCCGAGGTGGCATCGGGAATCTGGTTGATGCTCTATCGTTTTTTCATCTGCCTATTGTGGTGCATGCAGGTTCTTTGTCTGATCGCATCACTGCCGCTGATGGGAATCATCGTTTTGGTGGTGACAGTTTGCAAGGTTTTCAAAGGCGGTTCTTGCGATTTTGGTGGACCGCAGGACATGTTCGATGCGGTCCCGAATTGGCTGTCGGTGGTGCTGATCAGCGCCCTGCGATTGGTGCATCTTCCGACTGTGATTGTGCTTCGTTTTGTGGCTCGGCACATCGCGTTCCGCAAACAACGTCGCTATTTGACCGCGTTCCTGGTTTCTCGCGTGGCCTTGTGTGGCAGTGGCAATCTCGATCACGAAGGGCGTTACCAGATGAGTGCCAAAGCGATGGCGATCGATGCGGTTGCCGATATGGGAGGTTTTCGCGGCGAGCGGCCGATCTTTGTCTACGGACACTGGCTTGGGCAGTTTTGCGCCAAGTCGTTCTTGTCGTTAGGGTCGACACGTCAGATGTTCAAACGTCGGCAACGACTGCAAATCGGGCTGTCTGATTCCAACCTGGCCGATCTGGCCGAGTACGTGAAGGTCGGCTCGGTTTCCTTGTTCTTGGACATGATCGAATCGGGCAGGACCACGGGGTTGCCAATCATCAAGGGCACCATCCATTCGCTCAAGCGGATCGCAAGCGATTGGAATCTGATTTCGCGTGTCCCCACCAATCGCGGCGAGATGTCCGCCATCGAAATCCAGAAGATCTACTTCAGCGCCGCGGAAGAGTTCGTGCAATGGACGCCAGCCAACATGCGCGGCGAGGCGCCGCTGGTGTTGTACAGATGGCGTGAGTTGTTGGAGGCCGTGATCGCGTTTCGCAAACAGGCGACCGATGTCGAGTTGGCGTTGGGGCGTGTGGATTGGCTCAGCAAGCGTTGGATGATGGACAAGCTGGGCGAGGACGCGGATTGGCCGGCACGAAAGAAGGTTGACCTGCGATACCATGAACTTTCCGAAGACGGCTATTTCAATCAGCTGATGTCGACACGTCCCGAATTGCGACTGGTCGATGACGAGCGAATTGAGCGCCGCCGCCGTTCGCCACCACCCAGTTCACCGGCAGCCAGGCGTGGATGGTTGATCCGCGAATTCGCGAACTCGGATGAATCAATGCAGTCCGAATGGACCTACGCGATGATCGGGCGAGGTCGACATCGCCGACGCGTGGAGTTTGCCGAAACGAATCGCTGATCACGCAGAGAAGATCTCGCGGGTCTCTCAAAGTCGACGATCATCAAGGCCGACCCCCAATTCCTGCAGACGTTCACGGTATCGAGCGAAGTCTTGCCGCCCAAAGCAGCAGAACGTCACCAATTCAGGAAGGTCGTGTGCCCGCAGCCATTGGGTCACGGTCGTGGTTGCGATCTCGCAGGCTGCATGATGTGGAAACCCATACACACCAGTCGAAATGCAGGGGAACACCACGGAGCGGACGCCGTTTTCAGCTGCGAGCACGAGCGCGGATTGATAAGTTGCCGCAAGTAAGACCGAATCGGTTTCCAGATCGCGGAAGATCGGCCCAACCGCGTGGATCACAAAGCGAGATGAAAGGTTGAATCCGCCGGTGATTCGAGCCGAACCGGCCGGGCAGGGTGCAACAGCCAGTGAAGCCGTGAGCAGCTGAGGCCCAGCCGCGGCGTGAACTGCACCGTCGACTCCGCCGCCGCCGCACAAGGCCTGGTTCGCAGCTGTCACAATCGCATCCGCATCGATGGTTGTGATGTCGCCGTGAACGAGGCGAATTCGATTCTCGATTTCGGCCATGGTCCTTACGCCGTGACGCCCGAGCGAAGGTTCTTGCCGGTTTGTCTTCGGCGTTCCTTCGATTCTCGCAAATCGCCAGTTTAGGACGGTACACCTCTGCCTTGCAAGGAATTGCAAATACTCCGGTGAGGCCCGCTGCGGCCAAACGAATTGCCCGACGTTAGCCTCCACGATTGAAAGCGTCTGTGTCTGCCCCCCCGCAGCTTGCCATGGTGCGTCGCTTCGCTTTGGTGTTCATTGGCCAAATCACGACCGACGATTTGGTGAATGATGGCTTCGCGTGACATCAACTCATTTCTGCCGAGCAACGCAATGCGTTGAAATTTCCATGAGCAAACATGAGTCACGAAAGCTGAAGAAGAGGAAGGGTTTCGAGTTCGTCTGCTACATGATTGGCCTCGACTGTTGCCGACTTGGTCGGAAGTGGGGGTATCTCGCCCAGCGCGCTACAAGCTCACCTTGGCGTTTGGCCGGCAGGGTATCCCTTACCAGCCGTCGATCACCTAACTGTCCGATTCGGTGTAGCTGCCGTCGCCAGACGGCGGAGAATCCACGCTCTGGCGAGCGTAGCAACGACAGTTAATGAACGCACGATGCTAACGGCCTTTCATCGTCCCAACACACTAGCAAGGGCTGCGAGAGCAGTGCGGCAACCTTAGCAAGTACACGTTGGCTTGCGGGAGGCAGGGATACCATTGGAGTTGATATCATTGAGTAGATCGCGGTTTCGCGAACTTCGCCTGACTCGCGGCTCGCTTCACGCTATTTGCAGTCAATTCATGTTCTGCCTTGTCGTCTGCGGGTTTGCAGCGTCTGCGAGGTCACAGGAACTCGAACCCCGTCGTTGGAGTCACTTGCCGATCGGTGCCAACTTTGGGGGTGGTGGCTATGCATACACTTCAGCCGACGTCACCTTTGATCCTGTGTTGAGACTGGACGACGTCCAATTGGACATGCACTCGTTTCCGCTGAAGTACCTGCGGAGCTTCGAGTTGTTGGGCCGGTCTGCGCGGATCGAACTTTGGCAGGCGTATCAGAACGCCCATTGGAGTGGGGCGATCGATGGTGTGTCAGCCAGCACGACTCGCAACGGCTGGTCCGACATGTCGCTGCGTTTGGCGGTGAACCTGATCGGGGCACCACCGTTGAAGGGAGAGGAGTTCTCGCAATATCGAGCTGCGACGGACGTGGAGACGATCTTGGGGCTGGGCTTGGTGGTACAGATTCCGACCGGTCACTATATCGATGACCGACTACTCAACCTGGGGAGCAATCGCTATACCTTCCGGCCACAGTTGGGGATGATGCATAAACGGGGCAAATGGTCAACGGAAGCCACGCTCATGGCTTGGGCGTACACGGACAATGATGAGTTCTTTGGCGGCAATCGGCTCGAACAAGCTCCGTTCTACACACTCGATGGGCACGTTGATTACACGTTACGGCCCGGGCTGTGGGCGGGTGCTGGCTTAGGCTACGGGCTTGGTGCGGCCTCAACCATCAACGGAGTAGCCAAGAATGACAACCGCGAAAATCTCGGTTGGCAGGCCAGCCTGGGGTATCCGTTTTCTGCGAAACTGGGTCTGAAACTGGCCTACATCGGAATTCGTATACAAGCGCCGGTTGGGGCCGATTCCGACAGTTTCGCTGCGGCACTGTCCGTACTCTGGTGAGCAACCCCAATTCGTGCGACGCCGGCACCGCGATTGCCAGACAAATTCAATCGCGACGCTGGGCTCCTGTCGCAAATTAGCCACATCACCTCGGTGTCAGGAGGAAGCGTGTTGGGGGCGCACTTGGTCCTCAATTGGGACCGGTACAGCGGAACGGATGATGCATTTCAGCAGGCCAGCGACGAGTTGCTGGAAAACGGCGAGCCACCACCGATCATGCCCGTCACCTATCAAGAGCTGGATTCCCTGGAACCGCCGAATTTCACCGGCTTCAAAACTTTTTACTTCACGATTACCGACGATACGGGATTGGTGCGAATTTGGATACTGATGCCGGAAGGCCGCCCGTACGAAGATTTCGACATCAGCGGATATCCAATTGGCCAGCCCGAACTCGCAGAGATCATCGTTCCGACGACAACGGTCGATCTGCCGATCGCTGCGATCGCGACCTTTGAATTGATCAACCCCAAACACAACGACCGCTACGTCTGTCGTTGGCGGTGGATTGAGGAAGTGGAGCCTGAGTGAAGTCGCTCCGACAACAGATCATTTCGGTTTGTTTCGGTTCTACACCGTGTCCATCAATCATGCATCGTCAATGCAAATGCGGCGGCCTGCCACGGAGCCATGTCCAGGTACAAGCTTCGTCCCTGCAAATCATCGCCGTGCCAGTCATAGCAAGCCGAGCTGAGTTGATCTTGCAATTGCCATTGCTTGCCTTCGAGTTCGGCCAGCGGCAAACGAACATGGCACTGGCTCTGGTTGGGCGCATAGTTCACGGCGACAACGATCGAGTCACTCTTGGCGGATTGCCAGGCGAAAACCAGGAAGCAATCATTCGTCCGGTTGCCCTCCCAACCCGGGGTGCATTCCAGCAACTGCCAACTGCCATCACGAACGGTCGGATGGCGAAGAACCGCAAGCAGTCGGTCGTAAAACTCTTTCAGCTCGTCATCGACGGGTTCACTCGGGCCTCGGACAAGGTGTGGCGAGATGCGTTTTCTTCGACCCTCGAACTGACCTTGGTGGAAGAAATGCAGGCCAGGCGACAGAAACGTGATGACCGCCGCGGCCTGATGCATTTCCGGAGAAAACGTCGCCGCCGCCCGCGGTTCATCATGATTTTCCAAGAAACGCGCCAGCTTGTCTTGATAATTCCGCTCGGCGCACAAATGTTCGCGGATTGGCCACGCATGGCCTTCCCGAAGGCGATCATACAGCCGCTTGTCGTAAGCGTAATCAAATCCCTGCTGTTGGAGAGTCCACTCCATCTCCCAGTAAACTTCCGCCATGAACAGGAAGCCGGGCACGCGTTTGCGCACTTGCTGCGTCGCCGTCGGCCAGAACAATGGCGCTCGCTGCCCCCAGGTCCTTCCAAAAACGTCGGGCAAAACCAGCATGGCCATGTCGCAACGCACCCCGTCGCATTGGCCGGCGATTCTGTGCAGTTCGCCGATCATTGCCACTTGCACGCTGGGGTTGGCGTAGTTCAGCTGCAGCGTATCGGGCCAGCCGTCGAAGTACGGGTCGCGACCATAAGCCAGTAGTCTGGATTCGCGCGAGACCGACTGCGCCGCGAGTCCCGTCTGCCAGACGCTCAGCAACCAAATCCAGTCGAAGCCCTGTTGAGCGAATTGGTCGAGTGCGGTACCCGGGATATCGTCAAGCGTCGCGCGACGACCGAGTGTGTGGGATAGCTCTGTCAACCAGACCCGCGTATTGATCTGGTACAGCGTTGGATAGCGTCGTGTACTCATGAACGATTCTGAGTCTCCTGCGCGAGAGGATGCGATCATCGGTCAACGAACGGAAACGGTTTTCTCCTGTGGCATCGCCATCTCGAACGAGCCCTTCTTCTGCATCAGCGAACTGAACCACGACTTTGATGTCGTCGGCCGACCGCTGCAGAGCCTGGGCGAAGTTCTCAGGAGTTTCGCAACGCGTCACAAGCTTGGCTAGCCAAGTCCGGTCAGCTTGGGCGAAGACTTGTCCTGCTTTGTACCAGTGCCGCTTGTTGGCGTTCACGCTGCCAACAATCACATTGTTCTTGAGCACGACCGCAGCCGCAATGTCGGCTGCGTCGGGACCGACGGTGGATCCACCCGAGCCAACGCCCGTCAGGCATAGAATTCCGCCGGCACTGATACCTCGGATCGAGTCCTTGATGACCTGGCCGACCCCCGTGCATTCGATGATGATGTCCGGCTCGAATCCAAGGTCGGCAACACTTCCGCTGTGATAGGTCGCGCCCAGTGATCGAACGAGTTCAGGTTTAGGACCTGACTCGACACGATCGAGAACGTGTACCTGCATGCCATGCTGCTTTGCGACGAGAGCAGCGAGTAGGCCAATCGGGCCAGCACCGGTCACGAGTACCGTTTGAGGTTCCCAGAAGGCAAGATAGCTAGCGAGTCCCCAGCTTAGGCTCGTCGGCACGGACGACGATGCCCGGCGATCCAGGCTCACGCTGCAAAAGCGAATCTTTCGGCGTCTCGTCCCAGGACCAACGATTGCGAAACCAGAGTGTCGGCAGCAAATGCAGCTCGGCCGCATCAGGGCCGCGGTTGTGAACACTGATCCGAATCAGCTGGTCTTCGGGCGCGGCCTTGGCGTATTCGACAAAAACATCGAAGTAGCGATTCTCGTTAAACATGCCTGTGTCGAGCAGTTCGTACTCGAATTCGTTTCGACCGCGGAGGCGATTGGTTTCGATCAGGTCTTCGTACGGGAATTCACTTTGCGGGTATTTGTACAGGTACTTCATGTACGAGAGGGTCGGCGTGCTGTCGAGGTAGAAGTAATAGAAATCAATCCCGTCGATGCTTGCCGCTGTCACTTTATCGCGGCGGACCGCCGGGATGGATGATCGCAGGACGATCGGCCCGCGATTTGGCGCAGGACGGACAAAGTTCTCGATCCAGGTGGGCCACCATGTGGTCCGGCAGGCGACCACGCACATAATCCCGGTGCGCGGGAGTCATGGTGTTTGCGCCGCACTGGCTGCACGTCAGCAATGGTTGCTCACGCACAACGGTTCCTGTGATGACCGTCCGCCGCACGCCGTCGGAATCGTCAAGGTGGATGGCTCCCGTCGGACAAACCTGCGTACAAGCGCCACAGCCGATGCACATCTCCGCGGGGCGTGTGAAATCAAAGTAGGCGAGTCGACCCGCCGTGGTGTCGCCCATCCGCAACGCCTCGACACCCATCTCGCTGCAGGCGACCATGCATAGACCGCAGCCGATGCAGACGTCGCAGCGGAGGCAGCGTCGGGCTTCATCATGGGCCATCGCGTCGGTCAGGCCCTCCTCGATTTTGACGTAGTTGCCTTCACCGACCGTTTCCTCGACAGTCCTCTCGGGCATCGCAGCGCGGCGTCGGAAGCTACGATCCTGCGCCAGTACCGTCAGCGGAACGACTTCGGCGCGATGCACGGGCTTGCCAATGGACGGATCCATCGGTTTGCCAAGCAGCCAGGCATCGATGGAGGCCGCGGCGATCTTGCCGGAGCGGATCGCCTCGACAGCCGTCCGCGGGCCGTGTTGCCCGTCACCACCGGCAAACACGCCCGGCACGCTCGTCATCTTGGTGTTCGTATCCGCGACGACAAAGCCTCGCGTGTTCTCGACACCGCTGCCTTCCAGGCAAGCTAGGTCGGTCCCTTGGCCAGTAGCGAGAATGACATGATCGGCTTCAAGCGTGAGCAGACGATTGGTATCGAACTTCGGATCAAACTTACCGGTCTCGTCCTTGACCCGCTCACAGAACTGGAAAACGGCTTCACCCTCCTCCTCAAACCGCAACGGTCCCCAACTGGGATGCAACTGCACTCCCTCGGCGACGGCCAACTCGATCTCGTGAGGACTGGCAGGCATCTCCCGGCGTTTCTCGAGCGAAGTCAGGTCGACGTGCTGAGCGCCTTGCCGGAGCGCCGTCAACGCGACGTCGATGGAGACGTTGCCGCCACCGATGACGACGACTCGAGGTCCCACCCGCACCGGTTCGCCGCTGCGCACGGCGCGGAGGAAATCAATCCCTCCGAGGACGAAGTCGTGATGGGATCCCTCGACCGGCAGCAGTCGCGCCTTCTGCGTGCCCAGGCCCAAGAAAACAGCGTCGTAGTTCTTGCGAAACTCCTCGATGCTGTCGACGTTCGTGTTTGTGTGGATTTGCACACCAAGCACCCGGATCTGGTCGATTTCCTTTTCGAGCATATCGGGCGGCAGACGGTAGGCCGGGATGCCATAACGGAGCATTCCGCCGGCATGTTCTTGCGCCTCGAAGACCTCAACCTGGTGACCATAGGTGCGCAGGTAATACGCCGCACTCAGACTCGATGGACCGGAGCCAATGATGCCGATTCGTTTTCCCGTATCAGACGCCAATTCCGGTTTCGGGTAACCGCCCTCGGCCAGACAGTGTTCTGCCGCCTTGGCCTTCAACGGACGGATGAAGACGGCATCGTCGTGGCTGCCGCGAACGCAGGCGGATTCACACGGCGCGGGACAGACGAGACCGCAGACCAGCGGCAGTGGGTTGTCGCGTCGGATGACTTCAATGGTGGCACGATAGTCCCCATTGCCGAGATGAGCCATGAAGCTGGGGATGTCGATGTTGGCCGGACATGTGCGATGGCAAGGTGCTGCATGAGGTTCCAGGCAAAGTCCCTCCGGGCACGACTCACGCTGGACATGCTGTTCCCACTGTTGGCGGAAGTAGCGTAGGGAACTGCCCAGCGGCCAGGCGGCCGCCAATCCCCGAGTGGTGAGTTCGAGTGCCGCGTTCTCGAGTGCGGCGAGATGCGCAGCATCACCACGGCCGAGGGTGATCTCGGTCACCAAACGCGCGGCGCGCCAGCAACCCTCGCTCGGGCGCCGCTTCGCCTTCGGCGAGTAGCCAATGCCGATAGAGTGCGCGGCGGGTCCGCTTGACGACGCAAACGCCCTCTGCCATCACCATCAGCGTGGCTGGCGACGGCGCGATTCCCGCAGACGCAAACGACAAGCAATCGCACGGAAGCTCGGCCTGGGAAAGGGGCAGATAGCCGCCCAGGCCATCGTCAAAGACAAGCACGGCATTCTCGCCCTGCACCTCGACGCCGCCACCCCAGGCGTCGATCTGTTGCTTCAGATTCTCGCCATGCGAAAGTTCAACCAGGCCACGCTGCGTGATGCCGCGTCTGAGGGTCAACAGCGACGCATTGAGCCCCGATGCGCCGGCGAACAGCAAGGCGATCCGGCACCAAGTTTCTGGCGTGTGTGTCAGCCGGGAGTCGTCGCCGGCATGCCCTGCTGCCCAGCAACTCGGGCGACAGTCGCGCCGGACCATCACTTGGATGCGGGGCGAGGAGACTCGAGCGAGCCAGCGGATCGCGTCCACCGCATTCAAGAATTCTGCTTCTTGGCCGATCAATTCCGCCGGCAACCGTAACTCGACGGTGCGACTGTCGCGCAGTCCCGCAGCGATCAGCACGCCTTCGGCCAACAACCAGGGAGCATCCTTGATCACCGTCGCCGAACCGCGTGCGCGCGTGTCAAAGTCGGTCGCGTCGATCACGAGCACCGACGGGCCGCGACCACGCAGGAATTGTCGCCAGGCAAGATAGATCGGCTCGCCCGCGGCGCCACATTCGGCGAGTGACGAATCCTGCAGACGCTGGAGCCGTTGCAGGGACGTCAACGTCTGAGCCTGGGCGAGACCGGGTAGCGCGGCGTCGATGGTCGGGGCCGGCGAGACGGAGCCCGCCAAGATCGTGGCGCCGGCGTCGAGCCAGGCTGGCAATCTGTTCACTTCGCTCATCACGACTCCTTTTTCTCATCCCTTGGTTGAGCGAGGATTTGAAGTGCGTAACGCTCGCGGCGAGGATCCGGAACCTCGTTGGCGACGCCGAAGGACAGGCAGCCCGTCACGCACTTGGTCACACAGGCCGGCTTGAGCCCGGCATCGACGCGATCCTTGCAGTAGTCGCACTTGACCACCTTGCGCGTGGCGGGATCCCACTGCGGTACTCCCCAGGGGCAGGACGCGATGCAGCTCTTGCAGCCGACGCAGAGACTTGACTCCACAAAGACGATGCCATCCTTTTCGCGTTGTTGCATCGCGCCGGTCGGACACGCTTTGACGCACCAAGGATCCTCACAGTGGTAACAGGGCATGAAGACAAACCGCATCCGCGGCTGCCCGTCGACTTCGTTTGGGCCGAAGGACAGAATCTTGCAAGGAGACGGACCGGGGCCGAGGTCCTTGTTGGTCTTGCAATGCACCTCGCATGCATGACAGCCGATACAATTCGCTTCGTCATGGTGAAGAACATACATACTCATGATGTGGGCCCTCCTGTCGCCCGACGCTTGATCTGGACGATCGTTTCGGTCATCGCACAGCCGCCGCCGGCTGGGTCGAACTCGTAAAGTTTGCCGTGTTGCAGACGCTGGTCGGCCACGCCGACGCCGCGAGCCCGCGTGGCGAGCGGCACGGTGGCGCCGTAGCCGTGCAGCATGAATACCACCTCGGGATGGATCCAACGCGTCACCTTGGCGTGAAGGCATCCGGAATAACGGCCGCCTCCGTTGATTTCCACCTCGTCGCCATCGGCGATGCCGAGCGGCTCGGCGCGGTCGGGGTGAATCCAAAGCACCTGTTTCGGAGCGATCTCATTGAGCAGCGGGTTATTCAGCGATTGACCGTGCGCCAGCGTGGCTGGCCGCCCGAACACGAGGTGAAACTGGTCGCCCGACGTTGCAGTCTTCGGTTCGTAGGGCGGCAGGCTGGAAAGTCCGGCCTGCTTCAGAAGTTCACTCTCGATCTCGATCTTGCCAGACGGAGTCGGGAAGCGGAGTTGTTCGCGCGGGGTCAACTTCGGCGCGTCGGCCAGGCTGACGACCCCCGTCTCGCGCATCTGGGCGACCGTGACGCCCGTACCTTCGAGTTGATAATCCCACAATTCCTCGATGGTCTCGAAGTCGAGAGCTTCCTTGATCTCCATCCGGCTGAGGATCTCTCGGAAGATCCACCATGCCGGGCGGCTGTCGAAACGCGGCGCGATCACTTGATCACGCATCGCAAAGACCGGTACCGGACCATTCATCTGACAGAGGATGTTGGCGCGTTCCAGATAAGTCGACTCGGGTAGGATCACATCAGCAAACCAGCCGGTTTCGGAGTATCGCACATCGATTGAAACGAGCAGCTTTAGCTTGTCGAGCGCATGCTGCACTGCATCCGGATCGGGCATCGCGGTGAGTGGATCGTGCCGATAGGCGAAGTAGGCGCCGATACCGTAGGGCTCGCCCGTCTCCATCGCCTTGAATAGTTGGTGCAACATGCCAATCGCTGGATCCCACGTCGGTCTGGTCGTGCCTGCGCCGTCGACGCGAGGCTCGGTGACCTTAGGCACACGGTCGATCATATGTTTCAAACCCTTGCGGCCGTAGAACTCGGGTGGCTTCCCAATGATCAAACCTCCGGGGACCTCGAAGTTGCCCATCAGAGCGTTCAGAATCAGCGCGGTGCGGCTGACATGGAACGATTGCTTGTGACGTGACGTCATCCAGCCAGGATGGAAGATCACGTGTGGCGCATCGGCGGCAATCTCCTTGACGAAGGCGCACAGTTCTGCGGCGGGAACGCCGGTGTGGCTCTCCTGCCAATCCAGCGTCGTCTCCTTGACCGCCTCTCGCAAGTAGTCCATGCCGATGACAAAGCGGTCGACGAAATCTTTGTCGTACGCCCCCTGTTCCAAGACTTCGTGGATGATGGCGAGGTTCAGCGCGTAGTCGCTGTTAGGCCGCACCTGCCAGTAGCGAGTGGACTTGCAGGCGGTGATACTGGCACGCGGATCGATGTAAGTGCAACGCATCCCGCCAGCGATCGCCACCATGAAAGCCTTGGCCTCTTTGACCATCAGCGATTCGACGATGTTGCGGCCGTAGAGCACGAGATGCTTGGCGTGCTTCAGGTCGTTGATCAATCCGGCGTGGCTGAATCCGATCAGCGAGCGTGCGGCGTTGTGGACGTTGCCGCCGCAGGAGGCGTCGTGGTTGAAGTAGTTCGGCGATCCGAGTGCCTGCAAGAAAGTCTTGGTCAGGTCGGTGAAGGGGCCAGAACGATCGGACAGAGCGATGCCGCGTCCGCCGAATTCACCGATCGTTTCCTTCAGTTTGTCGGCAATGTAGTCGAGGGCCTCGTCCCAGGACGCACGCCGCCACTGGCCGCCGCCACGCGGGCCCATACGGATCAACGGTGACTGCGGACGCTGGTCGTCATGCTCGAAAGCCACGCCAGCCGCTCCCTTCGCACAGAGGCTCAGGCCAAGGGCTTGGTCGTGCGGATTGCCCTGCAGCCAGGAGACTTGACCGTTCTCGACAGTCACTTCCGTTGGGCAACGCACCGCACACATGCCGCACATGCTGTAGACCGTGCGGCGGCCGGGGGAACCCACGCCGCGCACGTTCGGTGCCATGATCGAACTCATTATCGACTCCTTGTGCCAAGCAATTTGTTCACAATGTACATGCGATCCATCTCCTAATTGCCCGCGACCGGGTTGTGCCAACCATGGGGCGGGGTCACACGCTCAAGTTCCTGAGGCCCCCAGGTCTGAGGTTCATACTCGAAGACGGGCGTACTCGCCTTCAGCACCGGGTCAACGATTCGCCAGGCTTCTTCCACGTAGTCTTGCCGCGCAAACAGTGTGGCGTCTCCGGCCATCGCGTCGGTCAACACTCGCTCGTAGGCGTCCATGTCGCCCCCGCCGAGTTGCCGATTGAACACCAACTCAACCGATTCGGCTTGCGAGTCGGTGTTGGGGGCAATGGCATTCATCCCAAAGGTAACGATGATCTCAGGACTGATCTGGAACCGGAAGTGATTTGGCTTGAGGTCGAACTGCCGGTACATCGTGGGCGGCTGCCGCAAGCGGACGGTGATTTCCGTGCACGTTGTCGGCAGGTTCTTGCCCGCACGGATGTAAAACGGCACGTCGCGCCAACGCCACGAATCAATCTCTAACTTCAGCGCGGCGAACGTCTCGACGTTGGAGTCCGGCTTGACGCCGGGTTCCCGCAGGTAACCACGGAACTGTCCCCGCACCAAGTCTTCCGCAGCCAGAGGTTTCATGGCCTTGAGTATTTTTACCTTTTCGTCGCGGATCGACGCGCTGTCGGGCCGGACGGGCGGCTCCATCGTCAGGTTGCAGAGGACCTGGAACAGGTGATTCTGGATCACATCGCGGATCGTGCCGGTCTGGTCGTAAAACTGGCCTCGTCCCTGGACCCCGAAGTTCTCCGCCATGGTGATCTGAACGCTCTCGACGTGGTGACGATTCCAAATCGGTTCCAAGAACGAATTCGTGAAGCGAAAGAACAACATGTGGTGTACTTGCTTCTTGCCGAGATAGTGGTCGATTCGATAAATCGCCTCCTCGTCGAACGCATTGTGCAAGACCTCGTTCAGTTTACGCGCGGAGGCGAAGTCGTGGCCAAAAGGCTTCTCGACGACAACCCGACTCCCCTTCGCACAACCGGACTCGACCAGTTGCTCCACCACCGCTCCGAACAACACCGGCGGGATCGCCAGGTAATGCGCCGGTCGCTGGGCATCCTTGAGTTCTTTGCGCAGCGTCTGGAACGTAGTCGGATCCTTGTAATCGCCGTCCACGTATCTGAGCAGGCCGGTCAGTGTCGCGAACGCCGTGGGATCGAGTCCCCCGTGTTTCTCCAAGCTGTCCTTCGCCCGCGCCTTGAATTGGTCGAGATTCCAGCCAGACTTTGCCACTCCGATGACCGGTACCTTCAGATTTCCCCGCTTCACCATCGCTTGCAGCGACGGGAAGATCTTCTTGTATGCCAAGTCGCCTGTGGCACCAAAGAAGACCAGCGCATCGGAATGGGACGTGTTCATGAGGAGATTTCAGTCAGGCGACTTACTGCGGATTCTCGTTTTCAAGGTAATGATGCGATTGGTTAACCCGCGCGAGAGTAGATACGGAATGATCGCCAACGCGATCGCGACCATCAGTGCTTGCCCCGGTCGAATCGATGAAAAAACGATGAGTTGATAGATCACGTCGAGCAGCCATCCGATTAGAAAGATCCGGCCTACCCCCTTCCAAGCATCTCGCACCAGCAAACGTCTTTCTGCTCGATCTCGTTCCTGGAGAACTGCCCAGGAAAATGCGGGCCTGCCTTCCCGAGCGTCTCGCCGCCCGGCGAACACGGCAAACGTCGCGGCAACCAGCGGCTGCAAAATGAGACGAAAGAACAACGGCCCGCTTCCTCGGCTGACCAGTTCGTCCCAAGTTTGCAACAGCCACTCGCTCACTCGCTGTTATCCCTCGCCGTGCCAAATGGACGTTACTCCGCGGTCGCCGGTTCTTCCAATCGTACCATCAACCATTGCTGAGTTTGGCCGTCCTCGAAATGCACCAGTGCGGCTGCCGAATCTTCGGTCAGGTTGGCGATGCCCGTTTCCATGATCGGCCACGACTTTCCTTTCACCCCCCAAGCACAACGCTGCGATTCTTTGTCCGCGACGCCTTCGATCGTTTGGGTGCTGTCGGTGGCCGTGTTATTCAACGTGCCTGCAATGACACCCTCTTTGCTAATCGCCAATTGCAAGAACAAAGTTGGATCGGGGCCGCTCGCTTGGCCGTCTTGCGTTAACGCGAAGACACCGAGCGGCATCCACTCCGCTTCCTCGGGCGCCGGGGCCTCTTCGGGAACACTGGCAACGATCTCCGCGGCTTGCTGTGCGTACTCTTCGGAGGTCGCCACGACTTGATCGCCCTGATAGACGGAATTGTCTTGGTAGTAGACATCTTCGCCGTAGCTGTACGGAATCGGTTCCGTCCATCCGTAACCGCCACACCATCCGGACAGTGCGCCCCAGGTCGCCCAGCGATAAGGACGGGTGATTCGCAATGAGGCCCAACCAGGATATTCCGACCAGAAGTCGAGTCGTGGGTAGTTGTCACGGACCTGATCGCGGACTTCATCGCGACGATCAATGCGATTGTCTTGATACTGTTGGCGGTTCTCGATGCGACCGGCGCGATTGTCTGTCATCGATCGATCAGCGATCGGTCGATTTTCGATCCCGGGTCGATCGGCGATCGGTCGATTTTCAATCCCGGGCCGATCAGCAATCGGTCGATTCTCGATGCCGGGCCGATCAGCGAGACCCGAGCCTGCGCGGTCTGCTGGCAGCGTTGAGGGTCGAGCACCTGAGTTTCGTAAGAAGTCAGCGGCAGCAGCACCACCGACCGCTCCGGCCGCGATTCCGCCTGCGCCGCTGCCGGGGCGGCCAGCGGGAAGCGTGCTCGGGCGGCCCGCCCCTGTGGATGGTTTTAAGTCCAAGAAGTCATTCAGTTGCCCGGAAGACGGACGACCACCGCCGATGGCGCCTGTCGACGGTCGTGCACTACCGATGGCACCTGTCGTCGGTCGTGAACCACCAATCGCACCAGTTGACGGACGGGCACCACCAATTGCACCAGTCGACGGACGGGCACCGCCAATTGCGCCAGTCGATGGACGCGCACCACCAATCGCGCCAGTCGATGGACGCGAAGAAATGGATGGTGACGGCCGACTCATCGAAGGTGATGGTCGGCTCATCGAAGGCGACCGACTGATCGAAGGACTGGGGCGACTCATGCCACCGCCAGAGAAACCTCCGCCTCCCATACTGCGTCCGCCACCGCCGCCGCCACGTCCGCCCCGAGCATTTGCCTCGCCGACTGTCATCAGAACGATCGCTAAGGCAGCCAAGCCAACTTGAATGGTTGATTTCATCGTTCAATTATTCCTTCGTCACTTTGACTTCGTCGATGTTTGGTAGTAGCTCGCCATCCACCATGCGATTAACCGACTGCAACGTGAAAGCGCTGTCGTCCAGTTGCGTGAAGATGTTCACGGCCGAAGACCTTCGACCGTCTGGCAAGATTCCGCGTTTCTGAACAGACCAGCGATTGTCCTTCTTCGTCCACGTGCCCATTCCAAATCCGCCGTCGGAGTCAAAGACCCACGAGCGAATCTGCTTGGCAGCCGGATCCCAGCCGATGATTTGCATCCCGGACATATCGATGTTGTCGCCAATCTGCACGGCGAACGTGCGGATCAGGAAGTTTTCGTTGCGGCTCCAGTTGCAATCGGTCACCACGGTGGCCGCCTCATCCTGATCAACCCAATGTCCCACCATCCACTCCAATTCTTTCAACTGCTCGTAGTGCGACGGAACCTGAATCACATCCTCCTCGGTAACGCGATCCAACAGCCATTTGCCATCTCGCTTGACATACACGGCGGTATAGTCGCTCTGCTCGACTACCTGATCCGACTCCATGACCTTTGCCGATCCATCTTCCACAGCGACGCCGGGCGAAATGAAATCTATCGAGTGCGTCGTCGCCTCGAGCTTGGCCCCTTTGGATTCAGCAAAGATGCCGGCGAACTGCTGCTCAATCGCCTCGCGGCCCACCACCTGAACACCGCTTAGCGGGTTTGTGTAAACCGCTTCGGGTGACCACATTGCCGCCAATGCCTTTGCGTCCGCTCCATTGAAGGCGGCCACATACGAATCGACGGCTTTGCGAATCGCCGTTTCCTCGGCTGCCCGAGAATCTGGCTCCGCGGCAAAGGCGACTACCAGAGTCCAGACCGCCATAGTAAACGTCAACATCAATCTCTTCATCCGATTCTCCTCTTCATCTGACGGGCCGCGCGGTCACTGAGAACGCCCTGCCGAACCCAGCCCATGATGCCAATTATCTAGCCTGAATCGGGCGAATGATATTCGCAGAACTACGCATAGCGGGTTGCGCAATGCGCATAGCAGGCAGGCCCGGATCAATCGCGATAACCGCTAAAGTCGGCACCATTGGAATACCGATATCCATTCCAGGTGTATCCACCGCTCCGGGGGATTCCGAAGAACTCTCGGGGAATTTAGCTGAAAGCCCCGTGTTGTGAGAGAGATGCCTGTGCACGCGACTTGCTCTCTCGCGAATTGGCGGATGATCGCGTTCTTCACGATCCTCGTGACTTGCTCGGTGCCGCTGCGCACCGTGGCTCAAGATCCCCTCGAATTGCGAAGCGAGCGAACGGCAGAAATTGTCCGTCGCCTAGAAGGCCGACTCGACGATTTGGAGCGTGAGAATCAGGAGATTCGGTCCGAAAACGCAAGGCTCCTTGACACGCTTGAGAGCAGCGAAAGCGAATTTCTCCAAGCATCTTCGCCAGCCGCAATGACGTATCTGCCGGGTGAAGGCGCGACGATCTCGATGCTGAACAACACGAGCCAGCTAACAATCGGTGCGAGGCTGTCGGCCCTCAGCATCTTTAGCACCAAAAGGCCAGTCTCGCCGGGTCTTCCCTTGTTTCTCAATCCGGCATCTCCGACGGGCCAAGACACGAATACTTTCGACCTGCACGCCAGACAAAGTGTGCTGTACGGTCAATTCACGGGACCTGAGGTCTGTGGGCTCACGCCTGGAGGTGCCCTGCTGACCCTCTTCTACAATGACAACCTCACGTCCGACAATTACGGCATGCTGCTGTACTACGCATACGGCGAACTCAAGAATGACCGGGTGCGATTCGCGGCCGGTCTGCAGAAGGACATCTTCAATCCCGTTGGCCCCACGATCTTGCCGTTCAGCCTGCTTTACGGTTCGGGCAACGCGGGATCCTACCGTGGTCAGATTCGATTCGAGCGTTTCGTCCACTTGGCGGAGGATTGCCAGTGGACGTTTCAGGTCGGTCTGAGCGAGCCCATCGCCACTCTCGTCCGCGACCAAGCCATCGACCCGCTGGTCGAAGACAACGGTTGGCCCAACGTTGAAGGCCGTCTGGCAATCGAATTGGGAAAGACGCAAGCATTCATGGGGGGACGAAAACAGCGCCCGTTCGAGCTCGGTGTTTCCGCCGTTGTGGGGCAGATTCGAACGACGCAACGGGGCATCATCACCCCCGCGCCCGAGCGGGCCATCCAGGATATCCGGGGCCTGGGATGCGACTTGCAGTGTGTCCTAACTGAACGATTGGGTGCCAAAGCCGAGGTCTTTGTCGGGCAGACTTTGGGCGAATACAACGCCGGTGTGCTGCAAAACTTCAATTCGCTGAGCTTCATCCCGATCCGAACCAAGGGCGGCTACACCGAAATCTATTATTACTTGCACCCACAACTCCACCTCCACTGTGGCTACGGCATTGACGATCCGGTCAATGATGATCTGTCACCCGGACAGATTGCGTGCAACCAGACATGCTTCAATACCCTGATGTACGACTTCAGCAAAACGGTCCAAATTGGATTCGAGGTGGATTACCGGAAGACCAATTACACCTCGCCCCTGCTCGACTCGGATGCCGTCCTGTTCATGACTCAGTTTCTGTGGCGGTTCTAAACCTACTATGGCGCGGTCTGTTTTGAGGCACCCTCTTCAAGGATGATCTTTTCGGGGTCGATGCCGTAGGTCCAAGGCGCCGAGTTCTTCCAACCGTTCCTCATCCGCTTCCCAAAAAAGACGCTGCCTGCGTCTTCCACTTTGTCTCCTTCGAACCCGTCGGTGATGTTGAAGACGTTTTTGAAGCCGGCGGATGCCAACTGGTTGACGGCCTTGGCAGAGCGACCACCCGAGCGGCACATCAGCAATAGGGTGTCGGACGGCCTCGCCAGCTTTTGGACTTCTGCGACGAAATCCGGGTTCGCTTTCGCACCGTATTCGGTTTTGCCGTCCTTTCGCTGATACGTCACAAACGCCATGGGAATATTCCAAGCCATCTCCGCGTGACCGACAAACGCGTACTCTTCCGGAGTCCTGACGTCGATCACCTTAACGCTGTCCGGCGCGGCTTTCCACTTTTCGTAGGCCTGGGCGGCCGTGACATAGAGCCCAAGCTTTGTCTGTTTTTCTTTGGGAACTTCTGCTTTTGTTTCCTGTCCCGAACAACTCGGTGCGGCGAAAAGGGCATAGCAGTAGGCGAGCCCGACCAGCAAAATGCCAGAGGCCGCACTGCCTCCGCAGATCCCTGGATATTTGATCGGTTGCATCACGGACTCCTTTGGGGTGTGGTACTGATGACAAGCGTTGATTTCAAGACGGACTGGCGACAAGCCATGATCTCAGTGCCAGGTCACATTGAGGGGCTTCCTTGCGGGAATCTTCAAAAACAGCTCGGCGGGGTATCCGAGCAGAATGGTTCCGTAAGAGACGGTCCCCTCCGGCAACTCCAGGAGTTCAATTAATGGAGGGTATGCCTGCGCGGCGGTGTTGATGCCGCCGCTCCAACTGCTGCCGAGTCCGAGAGCATGCGCGGCCAATTGCGCATAGGCCAAGGCGATTGTCGCGCCTTGGGGCGCGGTGCGTTCGTCCTTGGGGGCCCATGCCTGGATGAAGCAGGGTGCCCCTCGGGAAATCTGATCCTCACCCTCATCCCACGCGCTGGTGAAAGCCTCGAGTTTGGCCTCCTTGTACATCGCCGGGTTCGATTCGCCGACACTCTTCATCCACTCGATGGACATTTCAGCCACACGATGAACCTGGGCGGGGTCGCTGATGACTACCCAGTGCAAATGATCGCCTTGTCGGTTCCCTCCCCATGGAGCAAAGCGGGCGACGTCCAGCACCTGCAGAATCTTATCCTTTTCGACGGGCCTGTTGACGTAGACGCGTGTCGAACGCCTGGAGACCAGAAACTGTCGTGCTTCCTCCCATCTGGGAATCAGGTGAATATCGATCGGATCGCAATCCTCCGGCCCCATCGCGCGTTGATGCAGGGCTCCGGTGGGGCAGACGGCCACGCAATGGCCACAGTCAATGCAGAGATCCCACGCGTTCTCGATGGGAACGGGGAACTCCTCCTTCGTGATCAAACCAGCCGGGCAAGTGCGGATGCAATTGCCGCAGGTAATGCAGAGATTCTCTTCGACCTTGATGATCGTATCCATCGTGTAGGCGCTGCTCATACTCTCGTTGCTCTTGGTTAGGTGATTCGTTGAGTCCGACAGTCATTCCTAAAAATCTGGATCCGGAAACGTCGGCTCCCGGCCTTCGGTGAAAGCCCGAATGCCCTCGACGCGGTCGGGATGAACGACCGAGCGCCAGTGTTCATCCATCATGATCGCGACGGCCTGCTCCACTGGCTCACCCTGTCCCATTTGAACGGCACGCTTGACCGCCTGCACGGCCGTCGGTGAGTTGTCGGCAATCCGTTCCGCGATGCGGAGCACCGCCTCCATGAGTTTGTCCCTGGGGTGGAGTTCGTTAACCATGCCCAACCGGTGCGCCTCCTGAGCCGTGATCGGATCGCCGGTCATGAGCATCTGCATGGCCCTGCCCGGAGGGAGCACGCGGGGAAGCAGCACTGGTGAGCCGCCGCCGGCCGACAGGCCAACCATCGCCTCGGGTTGGCCAAAGACGGCATCGTCGGAGGCGATGATGAAGTCTGTGCTGATGGCCATCTCGCAGCCGCCGCCGTATGCCATCCCGTGGACGGCAGCGATAATGGGCCGGCGCAACTGGCGCAGCGTGTAAAGCACGCGATCAAAAACCTGGCGTTGCCGCAGCCATTGTTCTTTGGTCATCTCATTACGCTGGTACAGGTCGCCGCCCACCGAGAAGGCCCGGTCTCCCGCTCCGGTCAGGATGGCGACACGCACGGAGGAACGGGCTGCGATCGTCTCGAGGACCTCGATCAGTTGCGCGGCCAGTTCCGTTGTGATGGCGTTATCGGCATGCGGCCGATTGAGGGTGATGATCGCCACGCGCCCGTCAGAGACGAACTCGACCAGGACGAGTTCATCGGGCTCCGCGACGTCGGCCGGCTTGCGATAACCGAGTCGCTGCATCCGCGTGGTATTGTGGTCAGTCATAACATTCGTCCACCCGCCTTGCGCGGGTTGTTCGTTGTTCCGATTTATGCCTTTCGCAACCAACCCACGTCGGGTCAGCGGCCGGGATCGAATCAGTCACTGCACAGTTTGCGTTTTTCGCTGTGTTCTATCCCGACTACCCGAGTCGCGCCGTAGACGCCGCGGGCAGCTTGTCGCCGGTCACCTTCTCCCAGCGTTCATTGACCAGTTCTTCCGCTGCATGTTCCAGGAATTCCGGCGCGGCCCACTGCTGCACATCGAAGTCGTTCTTGATGTAGCCGCGGCTGAGCATGAAGTCCTTCGAACGTCGTCTCCTTGACCTGCGGTGCCACTTTTGAGAGATCGACGGCAGAACTTGATGTCTGGTCTCCGCTTTTGTTTGCTTCGCCAGACATCGTTGTGGCTTTCGGTTGATTCATTGCCCATCACCGGACCGGCGGTGATGGCGCTTGGTTCTGATTTAGGCCCGGTCGCCTTTCGCTGAAGGGCTAGCCGAGCTTGCCACCGGATGCGAGGGGATCTGCGGCTTCGGGGAGCTTGGATTTGGTTCGTTTGGTCCACTCCTCCTCGAGCAATTCGCGGGCGGCCTGTTCCAGGATCTCCGGTGCGGCCCATTCGTTCACATCGAAGTCGTTCTTGATGTAGCCGTGGCTGAACATGAACTCCTTGCCGATGTTGACGGAGGCCAGGTTCAGTGGTGACAGGTTCGGCACCAGGTCCACGTCCCGGATTCCCTGGTAGGTGTGCTCGATGTCGCGGTAGAAGGTCTGCTGGTCGAGAATTTCTGCTGCGGCGTATTTGTTCTCATTGGCCCAGCGACCGGCCCGGATCATGCCCTTCATGAAGGTGACGGCGAGTTCGGGGTGCTCCTCGACCATGACCTTGGGGCACGTGGCGGCAGCGGGAATGTTGGCCACCTGCAGGCGCCAGTCCGGATAGCGGGAGAGGTCCTCGATGGCTGCGAACTTTCCCGTCGCCTCGGAGAGCTGCTGGAGCGGCTTGGTCTGCGTGTACATCGCATCGATGATACCCTTTTCCAGCGCGCTCTCCAGCGGACGGAAGGCCAGGTCGTTCTTGTGGTCGCGCTTCAGCCACAGGTCGATCGAGAGCTCCATGACCGACGACTTCAACATTTCCGGATCGTTGTACCAGTCGTCGGCATAGGGGAACTCGACGAGTTCGATGTCGTCCATGGTCATGCCGTTCATGCGGAGCATGAGCTCGATCCCCTGGTGCTCCTGAATGCGCCACCAGTCGTCCTTGATCTGGTTCATGCTCTTGGAAAGACCGATCTTCTTGCCTTTCAAATCGGACATCCGGTAGATGTCGTCCTTGGCACGCACCATCATCACACCACCCTCGGCCGGCATCTGCGTGACGCCCAGAAGGCAGGTCCGGCGGGTGTCTGCGTGGACGTCGATGGCCGGGAACAACCCGCCGAAACGGATCAGGTTGTCCATGTTGTGGATGTAGTGCGGATACCAGTCGTTTTCGGGCGTGGAACGCAGGAAGCGATAGTTCACGCCGATCTTCTTGAACTCCTTCTTGGTCAAGCCGATGCCTTCGTCGACATTTGACGCCGAGACGAGCGGACAGTTGGTGTAATAGACCTCGTTCCAATCCAACTTGACTGTATTGAGTTTTGTGTTCTCAAACGTTGTCGCTTTGATTTCGTTGGCCATGATTGCGATTGTCCTTTTCTATTACCGGCCCGTGAAACTAAGTTTCCGTCAATGCCAGACCCTGACCACCGGACAAACCGGTTTGCTGACACTCTTCTCGTCTATTGTATCGTGCTGAGGGCAGTGGTTGACATTGGTAAGAATACGACACCCGCATTGCGCATTGCGCATTGCGCATTGCCAACCTTGCCAGTTGCCCACCAATGCATGGTTCGTCGAGAGATCCCACCGTCACGAGTACAGTTCCAGGTACCCAGCAAGCATGTTGGCCGACGGCGACTACCTGCTCCCAAGCCTTGATGACAAACTCTGTAGGTTCGAGCAGCACGCCGAATGCGTCTTTTCACATCACAAAGGAATAGACAAGCACCAACATCGAGCAGCAGCGGATACACAATCCGCGACCAACGGCCGATCCATTCCGCCGTTTTGTTCTTCTGCTTCCCGATCATGACCGTGTTCCATGCGGATTGGATCAAACCTGCAAACACGATCAATGTGGAGAGCAGAATAAAACGATCCATCCGAGTGACGTAGGACACGCGTGGCAGGAGGACCGTGATCGCGAACATGTAAGCGACGAGTGTGAGAAAAGCCGACGTTGAGATACCGATGTTCGTGCCGGTTTCCTCAGGTTTAATCCAACGCGGCAACCATGACATGACGACGATCAAACAGAGAGGAATGATGACCTTCAGGATGAAGTAGGTCGGCTGCCGAACGATTCCGATTCTCATTTCGAATCCCGCGACTCCAGGATGGCCTTCGCGAGGGAAATACGGCTGTGGTGCAGCCTCGGACGACACGACGTTGAAATCGGGTAGCGAGAACTTCCGAGCGATACCGGACGGTGTCCCACTTTCGGTAACCAAGGGGACCATTTTGACGTCGTTTTCCAGCAGTCCTGCGGCGACAATATGAATTGATAGTTCCTGTTGATCGAACGGAAAATCTTGCAGGCTCAAAGGCTGTGAAAACCGCCCCCAGATCTTCTGGCGGTAGACGACGGTCCCGTCCGGTTCGATTTCGACATAATCCGGATACGATCGCCACATCATCTGTTGACCGATGATGGTCAGTCGCGGATTCCAGACGTCGGTGAGACTGCGCAGTTTCGGCCCAGGACCCTCGTGCGACAATAACGGATTCTGCCACCGCGCCTCGAAATAGACGCTGGCGGCAAAACTTTGGTCGGCCGAATTCACTTCATCCACATCGATCACGTAAATCCCAACCTGCACCTCAGTCGGCTCCCCCCAAACCGTTGGACGTTCCAGCTCAGGCTTCGGCTCCTCGACGATCACCGAGGGTGTCACCGCCACCGGCGCGACGGGCACGCCGGGGCCGGGAGTTGCTGGTGGTATGGCCGACGACGGCAAAGGTTGGGTGGTTTCCCCATCCGTGCGGATCGGTTTGTCGCCTGCTTGCGGTGCCTCTCCTTTCTCGACGGCACCAATGCCGCTTGTTTGAGCGTCAGTCGTCATGCTCTCCTGTGCCGGCGCCAGGCTGACGAAGATCGCGACCAATGCGAACGCGAGTAACTGGTGTTTGAGAAACAATGGACGCATCACGTTTCCCTGCGATTGGGTTCAGGTCGTGCCTTGTTGAGAGCGCTCAATTTAACACTTTGGGAGGAAACTTCTTGAAGAGCGTTGCAAAAATATGGCGCGTCGGAGAATCGGCTGGTCACCAACGGTGTCCTAGTATACCTCCGCCATGATCCTGACTCGCTCAAAACCAACATCCCGAGGAATCCCGCAACGCCGCCTCGGATCAACACGGACAGCACGATGGTCACAAAGTTCATGCTCCATTCGTTACTTCTTCAGAAGCCTCGCGTGTGGACTTGTTTAACCCTGCGGCCAACAGAATCCATCCGCCCAGAACTGTCCCAAACAGTGGCCAGGGAACTCCCACCACCACTCCGGCAACAAGTGCTTTTGACGACGCTTTCCAAAACGAATCTCCGGCGATCCATTTCTGCAGAATCAGCGTCCCAGCACCGCCCAGAAAAAAGCCCAATGCAACGACCACCGGAGTGGCAAGCCCCACCGACAAAACGTTCGACGAAAAAAGCAACCAGTCCAATGCGAGAATCCAAATCCCGGTGAGAGGTAGGACCAGCCCGCGATCAGGATCCGTCAGCCAGAAGGCTCGTCCGCCTGGGGTTTTGACCATCGATTGTCGTGGCGATTCGGAATTCTCTTCCGACATGCGATACCTCGTCAACTCTGTACCAGGGGAAACAATTCGCCGTCCAAACGGTGGAGCAGCTCGCGGATCTCTGAAATCGATTCCAGGGTTGTCTGCGCTCCCACCGCTGCCATCTCATCCGTGCGAGTGAATGCGGTGAGGTCAAATTGGGTGACGTCTGGTTCGATGACGAAGTCGGCGGCTTGGACCCCCAAGGAATTGACACTGTGGTTCTGCACCAGGTAACTGCGAAGCAGAGTTTCAATGCTGGATGCCGAGCGAATTTCGTGCGCGGGCGTGTCAGGGCGGTTGTCCGCAAACTCAAGCTCCAACTTTGCCGTCACGCTCACTGCGATGACAATATTGCAGCCCTTCCTGGTCAACACATCGGCCGGCACGTTGTCGATCAGACCGCCGTCCACTAACGCCCGGCCATCTCGAAAGATCGGCTTGGATATAATCGGAAGATTGATGCTCTCGGTGATCGCATGGACGGCGTCTCCCGATTCCCTCACCACCGCGCGTCCACCGATGAGATCAACGGTGATGGTGTGCATCGGAAGCGGCAATTGCTCCAGACGTAAATCGCCGAGATACTTTCGCAACATCGGGTCAAAATGTCCGCGCCGATATTTGTAGAGCAAGTACCATTGATCCCCGCCAGGCAAGCAGCGAAAGAACCATGACGGAGTTAAATCCTCGACGAACCGGCCCACCAAATAATCGGGATCCAAGCCGGATGCGTAGAGTGTACCGGTCATGGCGCCGGCACTGGTGCCGGCAACCTGATCGATTGTGATTCCGCTCTCTTCAAGCGTCTTCAGTACTCCCAGGTGAGCCATGCCGCGGGCTGCGCCGCCACCGAGTGCCAGGCCGATTTGGATGCCGCGCAAGAAATGCACCAATCGCTCGAGCCCGCCAAACTCGACGATGCCTCGATGCGAGTCGTTGTGACCGAAAGCTACTTTGAAATCGCGCCGCGCCAGTTCGCGCAGTTGGCTCGCCGTTGGTGCCTTCTCCCCCGGTTGCAGCAGCCAGACGATGTTGACCTTTTCACGCCAGCTTGGTGCGCGATCTTCGATCGCCTGCAATCGGCCCAGCGAGGCTTCCCAGTTCCCAGGAGTGACGCACCAAAAGACTTGCTCGCCCGCCTCAAATCCCTGAGAGATTCGTTGCAGGTCGACCGTGGCATCGACGTCGAAAATCACACGACCTGACTCCAAACTCTCGCCGACTCTATGCCTAATTTGCTCGGGCCTCGATTCCCCGTCCTCGTTGAAAATGCGGATGACTTGGATCCCTTCGATCTCGGTCGACCGATCACAGAAGAGGCACGGGGTCTCGCCCAAACCGACAAGACGCTCAGCGAGCTTCTTGCTCACCACGCGAGTTTCGTCCGACTGATGAATGAATACGGTGACGGCCAGCCGCACCGGAGTCTTGTCATTGAAAAGCGTTTGCTTGACGGAGTCAGAAATCATCCGCAGGTAGTTGGCACGAAAGGCATCGTATTTCTTAGAAAACTCAAGTGCCTTGCCGTAATCGATCCGCAGCAGTGCCGACGGGTCTTCCGCGGTACAGTTCACCGGTGTGGGTTCGGCGAGGGAAGCGGCCATGGCGCCGAATTGTCCGCCTGCAGTTTGGAATCGTTGCATGACGAGCTTGCCATGCACGTCCAGCAACTCGAGTCGGATTCGTCCATGCACAACCAGGTAAACAAAATGGACCGGTTCGTTGGCGCGACATATCAGGTCACCCCGCTCGCAGCGAACAATTTCCGCAGCGTCCGCAATCTCCTGTGCCTGCTCGTCGGTTAAACCGCGGGAGCACGGATGCAACTTGAAAAGAAGCAGTTTTTCGTTGGTCACTGGGTTGCTCCGACGGTCGGAGGACGCTGCGTGCGACCGTGACAGCATACCTCCAGCAATGTTTCGCACTTGAAATCCGTTTTGCAACAAGATTCGTGTCGCGTAGTAAGCTCGCTGGCCGGAGCGACAAATCACGAGAATCTCGCGATCGCGGGGAAGTTCGTCCAGGCGTGCGCGAAGCTCCGGCAGCGGGATGTTGAGCGCGCCGGGTACCGACTCCACCGCCAGTTCCGGAGGATTCCGCACATCGAGCAGGAACGCGTTGTCCAACGACGTCCCAGTGGCACAGCGGCATGTCGCCGCGGAGGATATCCGCCGCGACCATCCCGGCAAAGTTGACCGGATCTTTCGCGCTGCCGAACGGGGGCGCGTAGCAGAGTTCGGACTCTTCCAGATCGTAGATCGTGCAACCCATCTGGATCGCCATCGCAAACGAATCAATCCGTTTGGGCACACCATCCTCGCCGAGCACCTGCGCGCCCAGCAGACGACCATCGGATTTCCGGAACAGGACTTTGATGGCCAGCATCTTGGCGCCCGGATAATAGCCTGCATGCGAGTTCGGGTAGAGATAGATCTTCTCGAAATCGGTATCTCCAAGCTGCTTCAGAGTTTTTTCGCTGACGCCGGTCTGCGCGATCGCAGCCTCGAAGATCTGACAGATCGAGGTGCCTTGCGTGCCTCGGAAACGCGAGTCGCGTCCGGCAATCACATCGGCCGCGATTCGGCCCTGACGGTTGGCCGGCCCGGCCAGCGCGACGAGCGACCACTGGCCGGTGACGAAATCTTTCACCTCGACCGCGTCACCGACGGCGAAGATATCGGGGTTGCTCGTGCGCATCTGTTCGTCGACGCGAATTCCTCCACGCTGGCCGATCTCGATCCCGGCCATCTTCGCCAGCGCCGTCTCCGGACGCACGCCGATGGCGAGGATCACGATGTCCGCCGGATGGGCCTTGCCGGAACTCGTAACCACTTCCAGCGAGCCATCTGCCGCTTGCTTGAATTCGGCCACTCCGTCATTGAGTTCCAGCCGGACGCCGTGCTTGGTCATGTAGCGCTGGACGAGAATCGCCATCTCCGGATCGAGCGGAGGCATGACCTGATTGAGCCGCTCGATCAGCGTCACTTCCAGCCCGCGATGAACCAGGTTCTCCACCATCTCGAGGCCAATGAACCCGCCGCCGACCACCACCGCCCGCTGCGGTTTTGTCACGGTCTGGTAGCCGGTGTACTTGTCCATTCCGGACGGCGATCGTCGTGTCCCGGTCCAGCCACTCGCGCATGTGCCTGGCGTCCGGCACGGTTCGCACGGAGAAGATGCCCGGCAGATCAATGCCGGGAAGCGGCGGACGGATCGGAGCCGCCCCGGCGACAGCACCAGTTTGTCGTAATGTTCGGTGGTGACCTCACCCGTCACATGATTCTTTAGCTCGACCGTTTTCTGTTCCGACGAGATGCCGACCACTTCGCAGCGCGTTCGGCAATCGATCGCGAACTGCTCGCGAAACGTCGCTTCGGTCGCCACAAGCAGGCTCGATTCTTTTTCAATCGAGCCGCCCACGTGATAAGGCAGCCCGCAGTTCGCGTACGAAACATACGGTCCACGCTCGACCATCAGGATTTCGGCTTTTTCGTCCAGCCTGCGCAGCCGCGCCGCACACGATGCTCCGCCAGCCACTCCACCAACGATGATGACTTTCATTTCAGTAGTTCCTTTGAGTTGCGAATCGTTTCAGTAATCGCCACCGCTGCAGATCGGCATCCAGTGGCTACTGCATGCACCAGCCGTGACTCACGATGAATGACTGCCCCGTCATGGCATTGGACGGAAACGCGGCACAGAACAAGGTCGCCTCGGTGACGTCTTCCAGCGTGGTGAATTCGCCGTCGACGGTCTCCTTGAGCATGACGTTCTTGATCACCTCCTGTTCGGAAATGCCCAGCTCTTTCGCTTGCTCGGGAATCTGTTTGTCCACCAGCGGAGTGCGGACAAAGCCGGGGCAAACCACGTTGGCGCGGACGCCATGCTTGGCCCCCTCCTTGGCGACGACCTTGCAGAGCCCGATCAGGCCATGCTTGGCGGTCACGTAGGGAGCCTTCAGCAGCGAGGCCTCTTTGGAGTGGACCGAACCGATGTAGATGATGCTGCCGCCCGTCCCGACTTGTACATGTGGGGAAGACAGGCCTTGGTCGTCAGGAACGCGCCGTCGAGGTGGATGGCCAGCATCTTCTTCCACTCGGCAAACGGAAACTGGTCGATCGGGTGAACGATCTGAATCCCGGCGTTGCTGACCAGCACGTCGACACCGCCGAACTCGGCCACGACCGCCGCCACGCCCGTCGTTCACCGCCTGCTCGTCGGCGACGTCCATCGTGACGCCCATGGCGATGCCACCGGCGGCGCGGATTTCCGCTGCCGTCGCGTCCGCGGCCTCTTGCTTGAGGTCAGCAATGGCGACCTTGGCACCCTCGCGGGCGAAGCCAAAGGCGATGTCCTTGCCGATGCCGCTGGCGGCTCCGGTGATGATCGCTGATTTGTCTTTGAGTCTCATGGCAATCTCCGATCAGGAAACGAGATAATCGTGAACGACCGTTCCCAGGTTCAGGGTCAGGTCCGAGACAATGTGGACGCCCGAGAGCACTTCGAGCACTGGCAGGTCGGCGACCGGCGCGAGCGCGTGATGAAATAACTCCAGCGCCGCCGGTCCTTCCCAGGCACCTTTGACAGTGACGTCGGCACACACGTAGCGGACCAGTTCGCAAATCCGCACCGTGCCGTCCACGTGCGGAATGATCTTCAGCAGGAAACTGGGGGCAGCCAACGAGTCGCGAGTCTTATCGAGGTCAATGGCTCGATGTTTGTAGCCCATCGTCGCCACCGCAACGGGCACCGGGCCGAACCGCAGCGACGCCCACGAGCGTGTCCTTTTCCACCTGCAGAGTCGGCGCGGCCAGTTTCTTGGGGAAACCCCAGATCTCGCGTCCGGCGGCGATCGGCGGGTCACAGTCGAGGTACATCGCGTGGACGTAGCCCCCCTTCTCGCCACGAAAGCTGACCGGAATCACCTGGCCGCTTTCGGTGTAATCTCCAAAGCCCGTCGAGTCGGGCATGCGGATGAACTCGTACTTGACGGTGGGCTCGGTGAATTCCAGCGGCCCCGGAATGACCGCTCGCAACGCGTCGGGATCGGTCCGGTAGGTGATGATGAAGTACTCGCGGTTGTAAAACCGATAGGGTCCGCGCGGGTAGGCTGGACTCGTGAGCGGCATCGCAAAGGCCCGCTCTCTGACTTCGTTTTCAGTCATGAAGAACAACTCCTTACTTGCCCGCGGGCGTTGCCGGCGGGAGGTTGTAGACGCGAACGCCCGGAACGTCGACCGTAGGTTGCGTCCATTCGAAGTTGGCGATCGAGCGGCGGATGTCCTCCAGCCCCTCGGTCCAGCGTTCGTTCACCGTGGCGCGAGAAAACTCGGCATCCTTCATCTGTCCTGCGTGCGACCGGTGCGAATTGGTCAGGTAGGCGATGGTCCACTCTCTGGTATCACAATGCTGGGCGATGAATTGCACGTCGGGATCGGCCTGGAGTTCCGGCGGAAGCTTGGCCAGCACCCGGCCCATCGCCGCATTGAGTTCGCCGAGGACTCGCACGTGCTCGGTGTTGAATCGCTGCTTGCTGCAAAACTGAATGTCCTTGGCGCGTTCCATCACCTGGTCCAGGTCGCCAGGCAACTCGCCTTCACCGGGGAAGAGATTGACTTGCACGATCAGCGCCGTGGTGAGCGGCTTTTGGTCCCAGACGTAGTTGAGCGGCGTGTTGGACACGAGGCCGCCGTCCCAATACTCCTCACCGTCGATCTCCACGGCAGGAAATCCCGGCGGCAGCGCACCGCTGGCCAGCACGTGCTCCGGTTCGATGCGAGTATGTTGGTTATCGAAGTAAACCGAAGCTCCCGTTCGCACGTTCACGGCGCCCAGCGATAGTCGCGTCTTGCCTTGGTTGATCAGGTCGAAATCGACGAGTTCTTCCAGGGTCTGCTTGAGCGGAGCCGTGTCGTAGAAACTCAACGCCTCGGGCGATGCCGCCGGAGCCAACAGCGGGGGTGGCATGCGAGGGACAAAGAACCCTGGGATGCCAAAGGTGGCCACGCTCCAGACGCTCAAACGATCCAGGAACGGCCGCAACGCGTCGAGCATGGCTGGCGGCGTCAGCGGGGCGTACGCCGAGACGCGGTCCCAGAACTCGCGCAAACGTTCCAACCGGCGCTCCGGCGGATTGCCGGCGAGAATCGCGGAGTTGACGGCACCAATCGAAATGCCGACAAACCAGTTCGGCGTCATTCCCTCCTCGGCCAGACCTTCGTAGATGCCAGCCTGATAGGCCCCCAACGCGCCGCCCCCCTGGAACAACAGGATCTCATGATCAAAGTTGCGTCGTTTCATGGTGTCACCTCTACCAAGTTGCCGCGGACTCCGTGCTCGATCCTCAACGCTTCGTTGAACCGGGCGACACGTACACCGCCAGTGAGTACCTCGCAATCAGCCGGGATGAGTCAACCCGGCCCACTGATCACATAATGACAGCTGCCCATTGCGGACACCATTCGCAAAACTACGACACCTGCATTGCGTAATGCGCAACTGCCGCATCCGACTGATATCGATCGGGCAACGTCGAGTTTGAATCAATCCAGAGCGATGATGCCGTTGCGGATCGCGTATTGGACCAATTCAGCCGTGCTATGCAGCTCGAGAGCTTCCATGATGTGAGCCCGATGGGCTTCCGCCGTCCGCACCGAGACATTCAGCACCGCAGCGATTTCCTTGGACGAGCGGCCTTCGGCAATCAGTTGCAGGACTTCCCGCTGACGCACCGTCAGCCGCTGCGGTGAGTCGCACGACACCGATTCACCTTCGCGGTACGACTGCAGGAGTTCTCCTGCGATCATGGGAGAGACGTAGGTTTGCCCGCGAAGAGCTTCGCGAATGGCGGTGACCAGCTCGGAAGAGATGGAGTGCTTGAGAACATAACCCGCCGCGCCAGCCTCCATCGCTCGACGGGCGTAAGCCACGTCGCGATGCATCGTCAGAAACACAACCTTCGCCGTCACGCCGGCGTCTCGCAACAGAATCGCAGCCTCGATACCGTTGAGCGAAGGCATGGTCACGTCGGCAACGATCACATCGGGCCGGTGCTTCGTTGCCGCGGCGACAAGTTCTCGGCCGTCGGCCACCACGTCGACAACCTCAAACTCGGGTTCCAGCAGACTACGTACACCCTCGGCGAGAATCTGGTGGTCATCGGCAATCAAGACCCGTGCTCTGCTCATCGATCGCACTCCTGCAGTGGAACGCGGACTTCGACGGTCGTACCATTTCCAGGAGCAGTGTGAATCGTCATCACGCCCTGGATGAGGTGAACTCGCTCTTCCATGCTGGATAGCCCAAGACCGGGTTGAGAACGCACATCTTCTAGATCGAAGCCGACGCCCTGATCACTGACCTGCAATGTCAGCTCCGGTCCGACGGCAACAAGCTTCACCGACGCTTCCCTCACCGACGCATGCTTGGCGAGGTTCCGCAAGCTCTCCTGAGCAACGCGGTAAATGCACAGGGAGAAATCCCTCGGCAACTTGGCCGGCACGTTTTCAGTCAGGTAATCAATGTTGACATTCTTCTCGCCGTGAGAAACTGGCGCACTCGGATCGCAAGGCTTCCACCAAGCCCAGGTCGTCCAGGATCGAGGGGTGCAGCTGACGCGAAAGGGCATGCACGTCCTCGGCAAGGCTCACCAGTTGTTCACGCATCGCTTGCACGAGTGGCAAAGCCGCCTCCTTGGTGCCCAGTTGACTTTCGAGCTTTGCGGCGTCGATCCCTAGAATCGCCAGTCTCTGCGTCCAGTCATCGTGCATCTCCCGGGCAATCCGACAGCGTTCCTCCTCTTGGGAATGAATCAGCTTCGTAGCCAGTTGACGTAGCCTATCTTTGGCTTGCCGGAGAGACTGTTCCTTGGCACTCAGGGCTTCGTCGGCCCGCTTGCGCGCCAGCGCGTTGGTGAAGATGTCCCCCACCAGGCGAAGCCGCGGAATCAGTTCGTCCGGCAGGACACGATGTGAGCGAAAACAGGAGAATCCGATTCCGCCCACCACGGAGCCCATCACCATCAATGGGATGGTCACATTGGATTTCATCCCCGTTTGACGGCAATACTCTCTCACTTGTTTCTCGTCCGGCGGCAGATCGTCGGGCAAGCGGACGACCACACCTTGTTGGATCATCTTGGCGTACCAGGGAAACTGTGAATTCAGAATCAGCTTCGCCGACGGCGGCACTCCTGGCAACTGGTACGAGTGTGTCACGACGAATTGCGTTCTGTCGGCCGACACCTCGCCTAGACCGCTCCGGTCGATTCCCAAGAGTTCCACGATTCTCCGCAAGCCCGACTCGATCTGCGAATCGACCTGGTTGGCGGGAACATTGACGAACTTGGACGACAACTCGGTCAACAAATTTTCAAACTGCACACGCTTATGCGCATCCGCAACCAACGGGCAACCCGCATCGTTCAAAGCTCGGACTGAATCCGAACTGAATACGTCCATCCCCGATGCGCTAGTCGGCACCGGACATGTAATCTGTTTCTTCGATTCCAAAATCAATGGTTCTGTTCGGGAGAAGGCGTTTTCTTGCGTTTTCTCAAATTTCATGGATGTGCAACCGAAATCGAATTCGATCCTACCGTGTCTTGGTCATTCTGCCCACGCTGCACTCTCCGGATTACGAGAGAGTCGGGCTCATTGAACAGCTCGCATCCATCCGTCGTTGGAGAGAAAGAAGCCGAGATTTCCCGACACGGCTGGCAGCGATTCGTACATCACGCCGCCTGTCTTCAGTCGCCAGAGCAGCTTGGGTGATTCTTCCGGCTTTTCGCCGAGTTGGTAGCCATACAGCAGTGGGCTGCCCATCGAGCCGATGGTGAAGCGGCGTCCGGCCGTGAAGATGGGCGCCGTAAGACCGCCGGGACCGGGCAACTCCCACAATTGGTGACCCGTTTTCAGATCGAGTCCGAACAGTCGCATATCGAAAGGCATTTCGTAGGCGTTGCCCAGTACGCTGGCCAAAACGACTCGCCCATCCGTGGCGGCCGTGACGTTGCAAATTCGCCAGGGGATACCCTTCCACTCCCATTCCAGGCGGCCAGTGTCCGCGCCGAGTGCGATCATGCGACCGCCGAGATTGGGAACAATCACCAAGCCATCTGCGAGGATCGGGGCCGCCGAGTCAGGGCGACTACCCAGGTGATAAGGCCGGCCAGGTCGACAAAAGGCCCAAACGATTTGACCGGTGTGGCGATCGAGTGCGTAGTAGTTTCCGTCCCAACTGCCGGTGTAAACTCGTTTCGCATCGACGGCAGGCGCAGGGTAGATACCGTCAGCCACTCCACGTTGCCAAATGGTTCGACCATCTACCGGATCGAGGCAATAAAACATGCCATCTTTGTTGCCGACAAAGAGCTGCCCGGCATCACACTCGGGCGAGGCCCAGACCTCACCGATCCGGCGCGACCACTGTGGGCGACCGGTCTCTAGATCCAAAGCGTAGAAGACCTGGTTTCCGCCCACCTGGCCGACAAACACCCGTCCGTCACGAGTTGTCAAACCTGCCGAAATGCGGCCGCTTGATTCAAACCGCCAGAGCCTCTTGCCAGTCACGGCATCCGCCGCGATGACAAATCCGTCTCTCCCGGTGAACAAGACACGTCCCTGGGCGACTGTTACCGGAGCTTGGAAGATATCCGGCATGGAGTCAGCAAACGCGCGCACGCCATCGGCGTGTGTGCAGCGAATGAGCGATCTTCGCCACTGCCGCTTGCCGGTGTGAAGATTCAGAGCTTCCGCCTGAAAATCGGAGGTCGTTGCGATGACTCCTTCGGCGTCGCCCGACAGATCAGCATGAATCGGATGTCGGCCGGTATCGGCGGTCCAGA
The DNA here is from genome assembly GCA_963704055.1 of Pirellulaceae bacterium. GTDB lineage: Bacteria > Planctomycetota > Planctomycetia > Pirellulales > Pirellulaceae > Rubripirellula. The sequence goes on from CAVPGW010000029.1 coordinate 179,050, forward strand.
GTTCTTGCGCAAGCGTCTCCGTCGTCTCTTACAGCAATGACCTTTCCATCCAATGTGGCTGCACACACGATCGCTCCGGCGCAGTGGGGCCGTGACCGAATCCAGTCGCCGCAATCGTGCTGCCATGCGACTGCGCCACTGGTTCGGTCCAACGCATACAGAATTCCGTCTGCTGCCCCGAGATAGACGCGCCGGTCGCTTACCGTTGCTCTTGAAAACAGTTGCCGGCTGCGCGAGTCACTCGACGTCACGGCGGTTTTCCAGCGGCACTTGCCGCTCGCAGCATCAATCGCGTGTACTGTGCCTGCGTTGTCTCCGATGTAAAGCATGTCGCCCACAACCGTAGGTTCCGCGCCCCAAGAACCATCCACCTGATACGTCCAGGCGACACGTTGGTCTGCCTTCAAGTGCAGAGCCCAAAGGGTCCCGTCGGTTCCGGTCGCATAGACGAACTCGCCATTGGTTACCGGTTCACCGCTCAATGGCCCCGTCGAGAATCGCCACCAAGTGCGCCCGCTCTTGAGCGACTTCACAAGGATCTCCGTCCCCTTATTCGTCCGATGGGCGACAAGCTGCTCCGGCTGTAGCTCCGGCGGGTCATTGCGAGTCTCTTGTGGCCGAGCGGGTACACGTCTGAGAACGCGGCCATCGCGGCTGTCGATCACGAGATAGCTGAGCACCCAGCCATCAAAGCTCCTTTTAAACAAAGCCAATTCGCCCCCGCCGATATCGATTGGAGTTGAAGATCCCCGACTCTGGCGGTTGTAGCCAAGGTGCGGGTTTTCGGCGGCCCAAATCTCACGTCCAGATTTTCGGTCAAGACAGAGCGCGGCCGTATCGAGCGCGGGCGTCGCCAGATAGACCCGGTCGTCGTCAACGTGGGCAGCCGCTTGCCAAGGCCAGCCAACGGGATATTGCCAAACGAGCCTACCGAGCGTGGGTCCCGGCTGTGTGGTATTTCCAGTGTGTGCAGCATTTCCGCCTATCGACGGCCAATCCTCGCCAACATACGGCTGGGCGCCATCGGAATCTGCGGTCAGCGCGTCGAGGGGCGCGGTGACTTCGATTTGCTCGAGCTGTCTCATTGCTTCGAGCCGCTCCTCGGGCTTCGGAGGGAGTTGCCGTCCGGGGCCAGCCAGCTTCTCGACAACCGAGTGCATTGGAGACAGATCTCGCCCTTCGTTCAACGCGAGCCAGTATCGTTCTTCCAGACTTTGACCGGATGCCGACGTTGCCACCAACGCGACGAGAACGATCGGGAGAAAAACCAACCGCAACATCATGCTCTCCTTGTCACTGATTTGTTCATTCGGAAACCATCTTTTGTCGTTGTGCAGAGATTGGGATTCGAGCCACTGCCCGGCGACGGCATCCTGTTAGGTAGGAGGGAGGGAGGACGGGTTCCTACCGGCCGCACGCTTTGTCCTCCCTGTCGTCGGCCGGTGGGAATCGGCCCAACCTGATTTACTAGTTCTTCAAAGCCCGAAACAGTTCCTCATTCCACTGGCGGGCATCGGGCCAATCAACACCCTGCGATTGAACCTCCGAACAGGTTGCATCGCTGGTGTTGCCCCGAATTTCAAATCCGTCGATTCCATTGAGCACAAACCCGTATCCGGCCGCTTCGCCGCTGACGTGATTCGACTTCCAGTTTCGAAAAACTCGCGCCGGCGATGCCGTTGGCCTCAATCAGTGTTCCCTGGCCGCCGTCCGCATGCACGATTCTTGCATAGTCCAAGGCCGTCTTCGCACCGACGGTTTCGATCCGCTGACCCGCCTTGCGAAACTTCAGACTCTCCTGCAACTCAACAACATGACCGGGGCGCAAGGCAATGTCCTTCCCTGCATCCAAATCCGCCTGCAGCGTTTTCCCATCCAGAAGCCCGTCTCCGTAACCGAGGGTCGGCCAGGCGAGGAGTAAGATCAAGCACCAGGTTTTGCCCTTCCTCGTGCTTTTCCTTTGACAATCCTCTTTGACAGCACCTTGCATACGACTATTCACTGAAGACATGTGTTGAAAATGAAATCACCCTCCCGCTCGGCAGGGTCCGGCGCGGTAGCGGCCGGGGAGGGCCTCGCAATCTCGCCCACTCCGGCACATGCCTACTTGAGCGCATGTACATAGCCATCGCCGGCCAGGACATACACCTTGTCCCGATAGATGCAGAGCGTCGCTTCTTCGACACGCTGGCCCAACTTATAGATCCAAAGAGGCTTTCCGGTAGAAGCGTCGAGGCAATAGAACAACGGCGTATTGCCGGAACCGATATAGACGCGATCACTGGCAATGGCCGGCGCGGACAATCCACCGCCGTCCGGGAACGTCCAATGGATTTTGGCGGTTTCGGCATCCACGCAGTAGATCCGGGACGCCAGCGGCACACCGCCCAGCCCCATGCCCGCCCGCGCCGTATAGTAGGCCCGGTTGTTAAAGAACGCGGGCGTTGCATTGAAGTTCCGGAATCGGCCCTTCTCTTCCGGATTGGTGTTGCCCTCACACAGCACTTCGCCCGTTTTTCCATCGAAGTACATGAACACATTATGGTTGTGAGGCAGATAGATCTTACCCTCGTAGGCGATCAGAGTTCCGGAATCCAATCCGATGCCATTCACTTTCCAAACGATCTCTCCGGTCTTCTTATCGAATGCATACAAGGAATGACTCCAGGAGCCGAAGTAAACCAAGTCGCCATCAATCGCAGGTTCCGCCGGCACAGACTTAGCGGTCGGATACATCCAAACGATGTGACCCGTCTTCGCATCGAGACAAACGGCATGCCCGTTAACGGTTGGAACATAAACCATTCCATCGTCATAAGCCGCCGATCCCCAGACCCAGCCGCCGGGAACCGTCTGCTTCCAAATCAGCTCACCGGTCTCCGCATCCACACAGTAGAAGAAACGTTCGCCACCCTGCTGACCGGCAAAGACCTTGCCCTCTCCAATCGCCGGCCCCACGGAAATGGCGCCGCCCATTTCGAACTTCCAAAACTCTTCTCCCGTTTCTGCATCCACACAAAACAGGAATCCGGCCGGGTTGCCGAAATAGACTCTCCCCTTTGCAGCGGTCGGTTTCGATTGATAGTAGGTGCCGCCCGAAAGAACATCGGTAAAGATCCGCTCCCCCTGCTCGTTTTCGTAGGCGCTGAGAAGACTGCGTGTCCAAAGCACATCGCCCTTCGCATTGATGCGTCGTAACCACAAATCGCTGTCGCTGACCAGGACGCCGTCCCCGGCGGCGACCAAGTCGGCATAGATCTGATGCGTGGAAATCTGCTTGCTCCACTTGACCGACCCCTCCAAACTCAGGCACGACAGTTTTCCGTCGACGCTGGCAACCAGCAGCCCCTCGGAGGTCATCACGGGCTTGGAACGAATCCAGTCCGTCAATGCAGTTTCCCATACGATGGCACCGGATGCGGCATCCAAACAATAGACCTGCTGATTGGCGCCTCCAACATAGATCTTTCCATCCAGCACCAGCGGCACGGTAAACTGTTTTCGCGCGCCCTTCTCAACGGCATCGATCCGGGTCTGCCAGATCAGCGATCCATCGGCTTCACTCAACGCATAGAGAACACCGCGATTGGATCCAAAGTAAACCGACCCATCATCCAACGTCACCGCCGTGCTGACCGCGCCTGCCGCCTTGAACTTCCAAGCGATGAGGTCCTTAGGCGGTCCTTTGAGGTTGAGCGAGTAGAGGTATCCGTCTGTCGTGCCCTGAAGCACCCGATCGTCTGTCACGACGGGTTCCGCCAGAACATCAATATCTCCCACGTTGAAATCCCACAACGTGCGGTCATTATTCACGTCGGCACAAATCAACCGGTTCAGATTCTGGCAAATCGCGGGGGCGCCATAAATGTCGTGAACCCCGAACGGATACACCATCTGTTTTCCATTCGAAGCAACCGGAGCAACCTGCGTGCGGTAATCGATATGCCCCGCATATTTTTTGAAAAGGGTCTTTCCGGTTTGCTTATCGATATAGACCAGGTTTCGGGCCTGCCCTTCGTTACCGCCGTGGCTGTTGACCTCACGCAGCACAATCCGGTCCTTCAGGATCACTGGCGTCGACATCATGGCCGGGTATTTGTAGACACCCAGTAGCGGATGATCCTGAGTCGATTTCCAAATCTCCTCTCCCGTCTCTAGATCCAGGCAGAGACTGGTCGTGTGCATACCGGGCGAGGCCACATAGACCCGGTCGCCTTCGACGGCGGGGCGCACATACCAGCCCAACCCCACCGGAAACTTCCAGGCCAACTCACCCGTCTTGGGCCCCGGCGCCTTGGTAGAACCCGTATTGTGCTTGTTCCCCTGAAACATGGGCCAGTCGGCATCCATCTCGCCGCCGAGGGGAAATCCTGCCGGATCGCCCTTGAACGGCCTATAGATGGGGCCCTCCTCTTTCACCTTGCGGAAGATCTCCTCCATCTGCTCATAGCCGTCATCCACGACTTTGCAGATTTTCTGAAGGGCCTCTTCCTTCGCCGCACCGCGACCTTTAACGACATCTCCCTGCAAACGATAGTACGCCTCATCGACATCAAACAACGAATGCGTATCCGCACCTTGCTGCTGCAGACTTCCCAGCCAAACAAACAGGAGCAAAGCTCGCTTCTGATAGTTATCCACCGTGGTCGGCGTAACACGCACTTCGGCTCGGACGCGGTCAATGTCCGGGTCGCCGCTCGTCGCCAACTGATCTGCCGAAACGATGGACGTAAGGAGCAGTACAAAGAGGACGACGGGCAGAGGATACCGTGTTGTTGCGGTGGCCATGAGAAACCTCTCTGTGAATTCCTTGGAACAGTAGCTTGATTTGTCGGTGCAGTTCAACGTCTTTGTCGGCCAGGCGAAACCCTCCAAAACATCCCGCCAGGTTTCATCTGGCCGACAAAGCTATTGAATGTTCGCCTTCAACGCGGCCAGCGCCGTTCGCAGCTGGCCATTTTGAATGGCGGTCACGATCTGCTGATGCTCGGCATGACTTTCGACGAGCGACTGATGACGGGAGTAGGGCAGTCGCATGCCACCCATCAATGGCAACCACACGGACTCTAACGCTGGATAACCACTCTGAGTCAGAATCAGACGATGGAAACTCATGTCCAAACGGACAACTGCAGACAGATCTTCGTCGCGGCATGCCAGCTCGAAGTGCCGCAAGTTCTCTCGAAACGGCGACAGATCAAGTTCCTGATCCCGTGACATCAACTGCCGCAAGGCCAACGCTTCGATATCCTGTCGCACTTTGACCATGGCCGGTCGCGTACTTTCGTCCCAGACGCGACCAACGCGCGCTCCGCGATTGGGCCTGTCCTCGACCAATCCCTCGCTGACCAACTGCAGGATCGCGTCGCGAATGGGGCCGCGGCTGACATCAAATCTCTTCGCGAGCGGCGTTTCTCGCAGCGGCTCACCTTCGCTCAACTTGCCGCACACGATTTCTTCTCGCAGGCGGTCAACGATTCGATCGCGAAGTCGAAGGCCTTGAATTCCAGTCACGTTAACTCTCCCACATCGTAGGCCAAGTGAAACCTGGCGTGATTCCCCTGCCAGGTTTCACCTGGCCTACGACGATCTGTCCCTCTCGCGATTTGCTTTCGGCGTACTCACTCGCCGCTTGACCCCTGCAAGCGGATACCATTATCCTAGATTGTTAACAAGTTGACAAGTAGATTGTTGACAGGTTTTCTTGTGAATTGCGTGCGGCCAGGCAAGGGCTGCTGTATTCAGGGAACGAGATCCAAATCGAGAGGCTTTGAAATCGTGAAAATCACGGATATCAAGTTGCACGTCCTGGGGCGTGAGACCGAAGCGTTGGTGACCAGCTTGGATGGTCTATTCGAGGATGCCGGCCCCGCCGGCAAGATTCAGTACAGCCTGGTCCGGATCCTGACCGACGCCGAGATCGAAGGCCACTACATCGTGTGGTCAGAAGTTGCCACGGGCCGACCGCACGCTTTGGCGGAAGTGCTCCGGCACTTCAAGCCCCACCTGATCGGCCAGGATCCGCTCAATCGGGAACGCATTTGGCAAACACTGGGTTCCTTTTGGTACGGGCAGAAGGGCCCGGCCCTGGCCGCGGTGGACATCGCCCTGTGGGACATTGCCGGCAAGGCGGCATCGATGCCCATCTACAAACTGCTGGGAGGCTATCGCGACAAAGTCCGAGCGTATGCGAGTGGCAACGTGCAGCACGATCAGGACGAAGTGATTCGGATTGGATTAGCGATGAAAGAAATGGGCTTCACCGCCATGAAGTTGCATCCGATTCCCATTCAGCTCTGCGGTCGCTTGCGCGAAGAAGTCGGCGATGAGGTTGATCTGATCTATGACGCAGTCTTTGCGCACACCCGTCATGAAGCAATCAAGGTCGGCCGGGAACTGGAGCGACTGAATTACTTCTGGTACGAGGCACCTTTGCCGCCGGACGATGTGGACGGGTATGCCTACTTGTCACAAAGGCTCGATATACCGTTGACCGTGGAGTTGCTCCACAAGCAGCAGTATGCGGAATACGTGCGTCGTAGCGCCGTGGCCTACTTGACGGACACTGAGTGGGATTCAAGGCGGCATCACCGAGATGTTGAAGGTGGCTCATCTCTGTGAGAGTTTCGGCATGAACTGGGAGCCGCACGCCTATGGCGGCACGATGTACCAGGTGGCGAATCTTCACGTCATCCTCGCCGTCAAGAACTGTGCCTTGTTCGAGTTTCCCATCCACCATGGTGAAATCGGTTGCTGGGACGTCGGCACGACGGATGTCATCCGCATCGACAGCGAAGGATATGTCCATGGTCCGACCAAACCGGGATTAGGTATCGAGATCGACTGGGATCAGGTAAAAGCAGGGCAAGAGCTGTCGATTTAGGTTTGTCGCTTGTAGGCCAGGTGAGCCTGGCACAAGATCCTGCCAGGTTTCACCTGGCCTACGTGCTTTCAGAATACACTCAAACGTACTGTATGACTTGGAAAAGGATCCGGGGAGGCGCACGCAACTCTAAATAACGAGATCTGAAATGAACAAGCGAAGCCTGACACTCAGCCTTGTTGGGCTCCTTTTGTCCGCCGTGAGTTTGAACGCGGCACAGGAATCCCCCAACATCGTCGTCATTCTCGCCGATGACTTGGGCTATGGCAGCGCGAATTGTTACGGCGCGGACGTCCAGCACATTCGCACGCCGAACATCGATCGCCTTGCCAAGGAAGGCATGCAGTTTCTTGATGCAAACACACCTGGTTCCGTTTGCAGTCCCACTCGCTATGCGTTGCTGACTGGCCGGTATGCTTGGAGAGGACGTCTGAAATACGGCGTGTTGAGTCCACCGGAAGGTCCGCTGTTGATCGAGCCGGAACTGTTGACGCTGCCGAAGTACTTGAAGGAGCATGGATACCAGACCGCCCAAGTTGGAAAATGGCATCTCGGTTACACGACTCTGGACGTTGTGGAGGATCTGTCCGCCCAGCCACTGGAACCCGGACCTCGCTCGCTGGGGTTCGATTACCATTTCGGCGTTCCCAACAACATCGACTGGTTGCCCAAGGTATACGTCGAAAACGAATCCATTTGGGGCCTGCGTTCCAAGGGAAAGAGTCCCTACGGAAGGAGTTCGTATAAAGGACAGCCGTATCACGGATATGACGCGCCACAGCGGGTGACGACGAAGGTGAATCAGGACCTGTCGGACGCCGCACGAAACTGGATTTCCAAGGCGGTCCGCAATGATTCGGAGCAGCCGTTCTTTCTGTATTTTGCTCCGGTTGCAGTACACAACCCGATTGCCCCCAGCGAGAAATGGAGAGGAAGCAGCGGCGTGGGGGCGTACGGAGACTACATCCACGACGTGGATCACAGCGTTGGAGAAGTTGCTAGACGCGTTGGCCTACAACGGCGTGCTGGATGAGACGATCGTGATTTTCACTAGCGACAATGGTGGTGACATCGGTCAGATTGAAGAGCAGCAGGCTCGTGATGTTGGGCTTCAAGAACAATGGGGATCTTCGAGGGGATAAGCACACGATCTGGGAAGGTGGTTTCAAGGTGCCCTTTGTGGTGCGCTGGCCGAACGTGATTCCAGAGGGATCTCAATCGGACTCGATGATCAACGTCGTCGATATCTTCGCAACGCTGCAAGAAATCGTTGGAGGCAAAGTCCTCGATCCGCAAATCGCCGGTGCGGACAGCTTCAGTTTCTGCTCCACATTGCGTGGTGAAAACACAGAGACAAAGCGGTCGGACAACGATGGTGCTCAACGATGTGTCAGGTGTTGTCGCGATTCGGATGAACGAGTGGAAATACATCGAGGACAAGGTGCTGAGACCGACCCCCGATGGCAAGCCTCCCAGAAAACCAGAGCCACAGCTTTACAACTTGAAACAAGATCCGATTGAAGAGAACAACGTCATCGATCAGCATCCTGAGATTGCTGCAAGCATGCAAGATGCCTTGGATCGCATTCGACAGGTCAAGGATCGGAACGCACTGTCGCTCAAGAAGCGAAACCATGAATCCGCGCAATCTTATCCTTGATCAGCGATATTACTTCCTAGAGGACGCGTGTCCCCAGAGAGCCTTGTAAACCGAAACCGCTGGAAACGTTGGTGGCGATTCCTTCGGTTGATCAGTGAGAATGAAGACCAGAGAGGACAATAGGCAAACGATGAATTGGACAACCCTGTACATTTTTCGTTTAACGGCAAGCCGCAGGCGACTGCCCACCCTTGACAGTCGCCTGCGGCTTGCCGTTAAACAATCTCACTGGATCGATGAGAAAATACGAACGGTATTGCGTTTAAGCAGGCCTAAAAAAGCGTATCGGCCATTTGCGAAAGAAGAGTTAGCAAACAAATAGTGGAAGTGATTTGAACCATGATGCGAAACGACAAAACTTGTGCCCAAATTAGCTTGACGGCGCCATTTTCTTCGAAACCAAAATATTATGATGTATAGACAAATCCGAAATAGCAGGCTGGCCTCAGCGACTCTTGCGGTCCTGTGCATGGTCGTGACAGCTGGGCAGTCCAGCGGACAGGATCAAGTGAAGGCGGAAGTCGCTGCCGACCCTCCGCCAAATATCGTCTTCATCTTCGTCGACGATCAGGGGTACTACGATCTCGGTTGCTATGGCGCGACGGAGGTCAAGACGCCGCGGATCGATGCGATGGCGCGAGGAGGGAACGCGATTCACGGACTACTACGCGGCGGCTCCGATTTGCAGCCCGTCGCGCGCGGGCTTGTTGACCGGATGTTACCCGCGCCGCGTCGGCAACCAGATCTGGGTGCATCGCGCCGATTCGCGATCCGGCATTCATCCCGACGAACTGACGATTGCCGAGTTGTTCAAGGACAGACGGCTACGCGACCGCCTGCATCGGCAAATGGCATCTCGGATTTCACGAGCCGTTCCTGCCACGCAATCAGGGCTTCGATCACTACTTCGGACTGCTGCACAATCTTGACCCGGTCGAGGTCGTCTACTTCGAGGACCAAGGGGGCGTGCCCCTGATGCGGAATGACGACGTCGTCAAGCGTCCGGCCGATCCTGCGGAACTGACGAAGCTCTACACCGACGAAGCGATCGACTTCATCGAGAAGAACAAGGAGGATCCGTTCTTCCTCTATCTGCCGCACACGATGCTCCACAATCCGCTTGGCGTGAGCGAAGAATTCAAGGGCAGCTCGAACTGGGGCGAATACGGCGACGCGATTCAGGAACTCGATCACAACGTCGGTCGCATCTTCGATTCGCTGAAACGACTGGGCATCGACGACAACACCATCGTCATCTACGCCTCCGACAACGGCCGCGGGCCGGGACGCACGCCCGAGCAGAAGATTCGTGGGCACAAGCTCTCGACGTACGAAGGCGGCATTCGCGTGCCGGCGATCGCTTGGGGACCGGGACTGGGATTGCAGACGGGCGCGGAATCGTCGGCAGTCGTCCGCGCGATGGACTGGTATCCGACGCTCGCCACTTTCGCGGGAATCGAGATTCCCGAAGGCCGCGTCATCGACGGGCGCGACATCAGCCCGTTGTTGAAGGGCGAGACCAACATCGTGCCGCCTCCGGGATTGAAGAAATCGCTCAACGCATCGGTACCGCTTCGGCGTCGCTGGGATCCGCCCGGCGAATGGGCACCGATGATCAATCGCAACGAATACAACGACGCGTTCTTCTATCACGGCAGCCAAGGGCGCACTGGCCGCCGTGCGTTGGCGGAACTGGAAACTCTATTTGAATCCGAGCCTTGAGCTGTACGACCTGGCGAAAGACCCAGGGGAATCCAAGCTCGGTACGCAATCAAGAGATCACTCGCAAGCTGCGTGGCATGGCGATCCTGTTCCAGGAAGAAATGCGTCTCGATGCCCGTCCGGCGGGAGCAGGCGCGCCGCCGCGACACGCCGACGGCGAACCGAGATTCCGCAGGAGACGCTGGACAAGCTGCGACGCCAAGCTGGACGTGACCTACGCACGCTATGACGATCGCACGTTGGAGATGGATATCTATCGACCCAAAGGCAGCCTGGGGACAGTTGCCCGCCATTGTCTGCATTCACGGTGGCGGTTGGGCAAACGGCAATCGGGCCAATCACGGAAAAGTCGCACAGGCGCTGGCGGCTCGCGGGTACGTTACCGCAACGATTTCGTATCGCCTGAGCGGTGAAGCGCCTTTTCCGGCAGCGATCCACGATTGCAAAGCCGCGGTCAGATTCCTGCGAGCGAACGCAAAAGAGTATGGCATCGATCCAGACAACATCGGCGCGATCGGACTTTCCGCTGGCGGACACTTGACAGCTTTGCTGGCCACTTCGCCGGAGCGCAGGAACTTGAAGGCGAAGGCGGCAATGCAGAATTCAGCAGCGCGATTCAAGCAGCCGTACCGATGGGCGCGCAGACCGATTTACTGTCCGAACGCAACCGAGAGATTTCGCAACCGAGGATCGTGGCCAGATTTGGCGACAGTTTCTCGGCGGCTCGCAAGCAGACAAGCCTGGCGACCTATCGACTCGCCTCTCCGCTGCATCACCTCGACAAACATGGATCCACCCTGCTGGTTCATCACCGGCGAGAACAGACGATCCCAGCACGCATGCCGATACGTTTCGACAACGCATGAAGGAGCTGGGTATTCAATCCGGAGCTGACTGTCATCGAAGACGCACCGCATCCGTTTGTTGGCAAACAAGTCTGGTTCGATGAGATGATTGAAGTGGCGGATGAGTTCTTCACCAAGAATTTGGAGGATCAGAAGTCGGCGGCTGTCTCTGTGCGTTAACGTTATTCATGACGATCGCCAGGAATTGATCGGCGAACTTTGCAGGACCGGTGACGACGGCGTCCGATCCGAGCAGGCCTGCTTGGGGGTTGCAAAGCGAGCCTTGCGCCCAATTCCATCTACTTTACCGATATACGACGCACAACACGGGCACGGTGTACGCTCCGTGGCGATTCACGTTCAAGCTCGATTCAAAATCGAACGACGGCGAAGCGGCGATGGTGTTTGCTTAGCAATTGCTCGGTAACGGTGCGACGGCGTCAATCCGCAACCTCCAGATCTATCAGCCTTGAGCGACATGGCCATTGCTTTGCGGATGGATCGAATCGTTTTATCCGACCGCATGCTTTGGTAATCGAATCACCAAACGTGCTCCACTCAAATCGCTTGTTGCAACCGTCACGTCGCCATTCAATCGGCGACAGATGCGGCGGACCAAAGCGAGCCCTAATCCGGCCCCCGGTTCGGCGTGGCTCGCGAGTCGTGTGAATGGCTCGAAGACCCGTTCGCGATCGGCTTGGTCGATTCCGTTTCCATCGTCGTCGACGCTGATCAACACAGAATCATCGTTCTGCGAGACGCTGAGGCGGACTTGGGACTTGGCGTACTTGCCCGCATTACTAACGAGGTTGCCGATCGCCCGCAACAAGCCGGCTCGATAGGTTGTCAACTCAACCGCAGATGACTCCTCCAAACGAAATCGAATTTCGGGATAGAGTGGTGCATGGATCGCGACTGCTTCGGCGGCCAATTCATCGACTCGCACCGTCTCGTAAGCTGAAGTCTCGCTGCCTTCGTCTAGTCGGGTGTAGTCCAACAACTCGCCGACCAAATCGTCAAGTCGATCAGTGGCTTCGTCAATCGAGTCGAGTCGCTGTTCGCGTTTTTCATCGCTCTCGGCTGTTCGGACCAGCTCGGCAGCGAACTTGATCCGTGCCAGCGGTGTGCGGAGTTCGTGCGAGACCGCTTGCAGCAATTCCTGTTGTGAACGAAGCAGCGATTCGACACGCTCAGCCATCTTGTTGAATGCACCAATGATCGGCAATCCACGTTTTCGTTTACCCTCGTAGATCCGCGCCGAAAAGTCTCCATCGGTGATAGCGATCGCCGTTCTTTCGACGATGCGGAATTGACGAGCGATTGGCCGCATCAAAACTGCGATCGCACCGGCGGCGAGCAGAAATACACTGCCCAAACCTAGCAGTACATCGCTTCGCGTCGGGCCGGCGAACTGCGGCAGCGGCCCGAGCTCAGCCAGCAGCTCGGTTTCGGGAAGTGCGACGTCGATTCTCCCAAGGTGCAAAACCGCCTCACCGCGGTTGATTCTTTTGTTCATCTCCGGCGGCATTGGCCGATCCGATCGCTTGACAATGTTGACCGGGTAGGCAAATCGCGATCGTACTTCGGCAAGGGTCTTCTCAAAGTTTGCCTCGCCACCCTCGATAAGGTCATCGCGAACCGACAGCGCACCGCCACTCAGAGCGTCTTCGACGACCTTGATATTTTCCGCCTCGGTTGTGCCACGAAAAACATAAGCCTGGATCAACCAAGCAACGAACAAGATCGCGATGACGCCGAGATAGAACCGGAAGAAGAGTCGAGTCATGTCGGTTTCGCCATCAGAGAGCCAACGGGAAGATCAAAGGGGTCAGGCCTCTTTGTTCTTGTTCGGCACCGGAAAACGGACTCTTGGGCGACCGCGTGGACGCATCGTTGACTCCAGATTCAATCGCCGAGCAATCGACTCGACCCAGCCTTCATCCCCCAGTGGTTGCCCTCGCTGTGCGCTGCGGCGCACGGCCTCCAACTCTGGTTCGGATAGTGGTTCGTTGACGCGATCAACCCAGCCAGGCAATCGCGAAAGCGGCCATGCCGAAAGCAACTTCGGTTCCGGCCGCGTCTTCTGCAACCAACGCCATAGGGATCCCCATCGCCATTGCTCTGCGCGTCGAACAAGTCCAGCCCGAAGTGCGTTTCGTTCCACGTAACGACAAACGACGAAAAAATGGTCGTCGTCCTGGATCGGGAAACTTTTGTAACGTTGCTGATAGAGGTGCCCCATACCGCTGGTGTGGTAATGAGCATGATACCGCATCGTGTGCGTGCCTCCGATCCAGCCCATGAAGCGGCTCATCTCCCCGTCGACAAGAGGCCGTAAGACGAGGTGATAGTGATTGGGCATCAACTGATAGCTGTAAAGCTCAACTTTGTGAAGCTCCAGTCCTTCATGAAGAATTCGCTCGAAAGCTTCGTAATCAGACTCTTTCTTGAAGATCTCCGCACGCATGTTTGCGCGGTTCAAGGCGTGATAAAGTCCGCCCGCTTCGTCAGCTCGTGGTGGTCTCGGCATCCAATCAACCTACCACACTCAAACTCTGCAACAAAGAGGCCTGACCCCTTTGGTTTCAACAGAGCTGAAACTCTGGCAACAAAGAGGCCTGACCCCTTTGGTTTCAACAAAGAGGCCTGACCCCTTTTATCTGGACGCCGTGTGGCGTCAGTTGCCGGCGGTGCTGTTGCTGGCGACGTTGAGGTCGTAGCTATGGCCGCTGCTGCCAAATTGCAACGGCCGCAGGTTGGCGTCGTGGATCGCGGCCATCACTCGGCTGGGAGCCTCTTGCATCACGCTCTGCACGGTCGGTCGCTGTGCGAAGAACATGCTCGGATGCAATGCCGGTTGGAAGTATCGCCGTGTGTTGTACTGACTGTCTTCGCTCAGCGTATTGAGAGCTCCGATCGTCTGGACCGTCATCGCATGCGGGTTCTCCCAAATCACGGTGCCGGGGAAACTGGCGATCCAATTTCCACCAGCATCAGCAAGCACAGTACGACTGGTTATCTCTTGCCCTTCCTCGTCATAGATTTTCAGAACCAACGTCGTGCCGGGTTCCGACAGACCACTGTAGATTGGATCGATCGACAAAGGTCGCGTGGTTCGTAACGGCTCGTCGCGATAGCCGTACCAATCGACTCCCCGATCAAATCCAGTCTTCTGCATGAAACTGTTGTTGGAGTCGTAGGCGTACTGCAATAGCTCTCGATCGTCCAAGTCCTGGTTGTTCGGCACGATCAAATCGGGACCGTTCAGGCCGTCATCAAAAACCAACGATGAAAACTCAATCCGATTGGCCAGCGGATCGCCGGTGACAAGTGGGATCGTCGCCACCACGGTGATTTGGCGGATCTCAGTCCCGCGTCCGGCAACGCCACCCATGTCCCAAGTGATCTCGCCGGTGACCGGATCAAACGTCGCGGCAGGATCCGAGATGACCACACTTGAAGGATTGATTAGCGCCATCGGCAGCGACGTGATGACTTCGACATTGCTGCCATTCTGACTGCCAAGATTGCCGGCAGTGACTGTAAATGTCACTCTATCGTTCGGCGAAAACGTGTGCCCCGCCGGTGCGTCGATTTCAATATCAACGAAGTAGTCGGGAGTCGCGTCCAGGATTGTAAATGCTTCGCCGTGGTTGTTGTCGAGCGGCCCATCGTTGGCGTCCGTCGGATCTTCTCCATTAAGTCCGTCGTCACAACCAATCACGTCGATCTCGAAACTTGTTACCAACGACGTGACCGGATCGTACACGTCACCGTTGATCACCAGCGTCGCGTTGTCCCCCGAGACGAGCGAACCAGCGTGCCAGGTGATTTCGCCGGTACTGGTATTGAACGTGATATCCACAGCTGGAATCGGATTGCCCAACGAATCCTCGAACGTCACCGTTGCTGGATCAATCACGGAAACATCGATTTGGATCTTGCCTTGAACCCCGGTCGCGCCTTGAACACCATCATTGTGTAGCGTCACGTTGTAAGTCAGCGAGTCTCCTGGTTCCACGACCGCGGGTGTGCGCGTGACTTCCGTGCGAATGTCCGGCACGGCGTCAACGATATCGGTGTCCGTCGCATCGTTGTTGCCGAGGTTGTCATCGACTCCGTAGAATCCGTCATCGGTGATCGCCGCTACCACGTCGACGTCGTCGATTCCGGCGTCGAGTGTATCGAGAACCTTGGCGGTGACCGTCTTTGTCAGCGTGCCGTTTTCGGCAATGTCACCAATGTTGAATGTGATCGTCCCGGCGACGGTATCAACAATTGCGGTCGGATCGGTCGACGCGATGTTCTCCAGCACGTTGGTCGGCAAGTTGACGACGAGTTGACTTCCGCTGGCCCGGCTCGTGCCGAGATTTTCGACTTCGATCGTGTAGGTGACGACTTGGCTGGTTCCAACCGTCACGACATTGTCAGTGATCGTCACCGATAGATCTGGCGATCCGTGATAACCAAAGTCCTGATTGATCACGTTCCCAGCGGCCGCAACCACAACGTCAATCGCATCGGGAGATGGAATGTGCCCGTCGGCATCAAAGGTCGGCTTGTCTCCGAGCGAATCTGGAAGCGTGCTCGGATTGACGGAAACGGTATGCGTCCCAGCGACAATGTTTGTGAAGTTATAGCTTCCGTCGGCGGCAGTTTGAATCGTCTGAGAGAAATCGACTGTCCCGTCACCGTCGATGTCGATGTCCAGCGTCACATCAATACCGGCTTGGCGTCGATCACCGGCGTTTTCGATTCCATCGTCGTTGACATCGTAAACGACCGCGCCATTGATGCTTCCAGTGCCCGTGAAACCGAGGTCGACGTCATCGCGCGTGGTCGACGCTGCGAGCGAGATTTCGCTGGTCGCAGCGACCGTGCCGACGCCGTCATCGGGCGCCGCGGTGTTGATCGAGCCGACTGGCGGCGATGGAAGGCTGACCCGATATTCACCGTCAAGCAATGTGTCGAATGAATACAAACCGCTGGCGTCGGTTGTCGTGCTGTAACTCAAGTCGTCGAATGTGCCAAAAGTTCCATCCAGACCCGCAAAGATCGCTTCCACCGTTTGGTTTGGCATGCCGACTTCGCCGCTGTCTTGGATCCCGTCGCCATCGATGTCGTACCAGACGCGATCACTGATCATGCTGTCGCCGCGATAGCCGAAATCGATGTCACTGCGTGAACTGGCGAGCGTAAAGTCGCCGCGATTATCCAAGGTGGCATCGAGGTCGTAAGTCTGTGTTTCCACTCCCGCCACATCGCTCGTGTCGACGCTGATTCGATAATCGCCGTTCATCAGGCCGGCGAAGCTATAATTGCCACCAACGGACGTGTCGACGGAGAGAGAAATATCATCGGCGTTCCCGAACACGCCATCTTGGCCAGCGCCGGTGAGTGTCATCGTCACACCCGCAAACCCGTCCTCATTGCTGGCCGCCTGCGACCCATTGCCGTCGCCATCGAAGAAGACGATACCTGCCGCGTTTCGGTTGCCTTGGAACCCGAAATCTGTCGTCGTATTCGTTTGGCCGGCAGCCACCGTGACTATGCCGGTTGCATCGAACGATTCAGCAGAGCCGAAGGTTATCAGTCCAATTGGCAAGTCGGCGTCCAACGCGTCAACCGTGACAGCAAACGTTCCGGCAGGCAATTTGTCGAACAGGTACCGGCCCAGACTGCCCGTCAAATCGTCGGAGACGGTGGTGAGTGTGAACTCCTCGGCATCGCCATCGACGATCCCATCGGCACCGGTGTAAACCAAAGTGACGGTCACATCGGCGAGTCCAACTGTTCCGGCGTTTTGCGTTCCGTCAGCGTCGTGATCGAACCACACGAAGTCACTGATGGTCGACGATCCAGAGTGGCCAAGGTTTTGCTCGGCCGCATTCGCTCCGCTGATACTGAAGTCAACGATGCCATCGGGAATTGCCCCACCACCGCTGGTCGGATTCAAACCCGCTGGCAGCCCGGTCGTGCTGGTGACGCGATAGTCGCCGTCGGCAAGATTGTCGAAACTGTAGTTGCCATCGGCGTCCGTCACCGTGGTAACAACGAAGTTATCGCCGGTCGTGCTGAAGTCACCATCTTTTCCGGCGAATGTCAACTCCACTGTGACGCCGCCTAGGCCCGGTTCGTTCGTTTCTCCGTTGACATCGTTTTCGTTGTGATCCAACCAGACTTGGCCGCCCATCGATCGTGTACCGCGAAAGCCAAAATCGACGTCGATGCGAGTCGGCGAGCCGGAAAGCGTCACATTCGCAATGCCATCGTCGCTGCCGTCGACATCGTGCGTCGGCGTTGTGCTGCCAGGAATATCGGCCGTGTCGGGCGTGACTCGGTAGTTGCCGTCCGGTAGTTTCGTGAACGAGTACAGTCCGGCGGCATCGGTGTCGGTGGTAAAAACGAAATCATCCCCGTTGCCGAAGATTCCATCGTCGCCCGCGTACTGCAACGCCACGGTCACGCCCGCCAGGCCAGGTTCACCGGCATCTTGAGTGCCGTCACCGTTGACATCCAGCCATACGCGATCGGAGAGCACTCCGTCGCCGGTGTAGGCAAAGTCGATGTCAGTGCGATCGCCGCCATTGACAGTAAACTCGGCAGTGTCGGACAGCGTATCGGCGCCGTCGTTGACCTCGAAAGTCGATCGCATTGCATCGGGTAGCGAACTCGTATCGATCGCCAATCGATACTCGCCACCCGCAACGTTTGCCAGCGAGTAAGCGCCGCCTGCGCCGGAGGCGACTGTGAAGGACATATCGTCAGCAGTCCCAAAAGTGCCATCTTGGCCAGCAAACGTGAGAGTCAAATCGACTCCAACAATCCCGGGTTCGCCGCCGTCATCGATTCCGTTGTCATTGCGGTCGTACCAGATTCGGTCCCCGATCGTTCGCGTTCCCGCAAACGCAAAGTCGATATCGTTGTTCGTTCCGCCTGCCGCCAGCGTGACCGCTTCCGAGTTTCCGATCGCGTTACCAACACCATCGGCAACAATCACGACATCGCTTGGAAGATCAGCGTCCGCCGCGTTCACCGTCACGACAAAGTTCCCGCCTGGCAGATTCGCGAATGTGTAGGCGCCAAAGGAGCCGCTTGTGCCGGCCAGCTGAAACTCAGTCACATCGCCATTGGCAACGCCGTCGGTGCCCAAGTACGTCAGCGTAACATCGACATTCGTTAGACCACGATCTTGACCGCTTTGCAGTCCATCGGCCTCGCCGTCCAAATAGATCAGATCACCAATCGAGCCCGTTCCGCGAAGCCCAAAGTTGACGCCGGAATTTCCGGTTCCGGCCAGAGTCACCGCGGCGCTGTTGTTGGCGCTGCCGTCGATTTCAAATGTTTGTGTCAACCCACTCGGCAAGTCAGTCAGGTCGATCGAAACGGCGTAGTCGCCGTCGGGAAGACGATCGACACTGTAATCGCCATTGGCATCAGTAACAGTCGTGTAAGTCAAATTGTCTGCGGTGGTCGCCAAGTTGTTGTCGAACCCAGCCCACACGACCGTCACCTCAACACCACCGAGGCCCGCTTCGCCTGGATCGATCACGCCATCGGCATTCAGATCCAGCCAGACTTTGCTGCCTATCGTTTGGTTGCCGGTGTAAGCAAAATCGATGTCGCTACGAACGAGTGGATCGACTGCCTGGATGCGGACATGAGCGACGTAATCGTTAGCGGCAAGGAAATCGTCGGTTTCTGCTGTGATCGTATCAAGGTTGGACGGCAGATCGGTTGTGTTGACGGTGATTGCGTAATCACCTTCGCCGAGCCCGTCGACCGACCAGATGCCGTTGGTCGTCGTGGTGACATTGAATGTCAAGTTGTCCAGAGTCGTGGCAGCGTTTCCGTCGGCACCATAATACAGGATCGTTAGGCCAACGCCCTCGACTCCCGGTTCCCCACCGTCTTGCACTCCATCACCATCGATGTCGTACCAAATGCGGTCGCCAATGGTGCGAGCGCCAACATGGCCGAGATCTTGATCGGTCACGTTCGCGCCACTGAATGGAGAAGTCGACGATGCCGTCGGGGCCGGCTCCGCCTCCGCTGGTCGGACTCGTTCCGGCGGGCAGATTTGCGATCGAGGTGACCCGGTAATCACCATCGGACAGCGAGTTGAAGGCGTAATTGCCGCTGACGTCGGTCGTTGTATTCACGACGAGATCGTCGGCCGTGCCGAATGTTCCGTCGCCACCGGCGTAGGTCAACTCGACGGTGACACCGCCGATGCCCGGCTCATTCGTCTCGCCGTTGGTGTCATTCGCGTTTCGATCGAGCCAGACCTGGCCGCCGGCGTTCCGCGAGCCCGTGTATCCGAAGTCGATGTCACCGCGATCCTGATCGGCGATGACACTGATTTCGCTGACACCGACGATCGTGCCGAATCCATCATCTTGGTGATACGTTTGCGTCATTCCGGTCGGCAGATTCGATACGCTGACACGATAATCACCCACGAACAAATTCGTAAACGCGTACAGGCCGTTGACATCGGTGGTATCGCTGAGGGCAAAGTCATCCGCGTTTCCGAAGGTTCCATCGGCACCCGCGAAGAGAAGTGTGACGGTTGCTCCTTCGATTCCGGGTTCGCTACCATCCTGGACGCCATCGCCGTCGTGGTCATACCAAACGAAGTTGCTGATCGTGGCACCGTCGATCCCGCTGCCGCGGTAGCCAAAGTCAATGTCGGTGCGGTTGGCGGCTCCGATTGTAAAATTGGCGGTGCCGTCATCGGTGCCGTCGACGTCATGAGTCGCGGTTGCATCGGCGGGCAGTCCCGCAGTCGCACTCACGACGTAGTCTCCTTCGGGAAGCTTATCGAAGTTGTAGGTGCCATCGGCCGCAGTGGTCGTTGTGACGGTGAAGGCACCATTAGGCCCCGTACGCTGCAATTGAACGGTCACACCTCCCAGACCCGGCTCGCCCGTGTCTTGAACACCATCTCCATCCGCATCGAACCAAAAGACATCCCCGATCGATCGCTGGCCGACGAAACCAAAGTCGGTGTCGTCGGCGATACGATCCCCCGCGTCGAGCGTGATGTTGACCGTGCCACTCTTGCTGTTACCGACCGTCACCGCAGCCATACCGGCGGGCAGATCCGTATCGGCCGAATCGACGTACACGCGGTAGTTTCCGTCGGGCAGATTGCTGAAGTCATAATTGCCCGACCCGTCAGTGACGTCGGTCCAGGCCATGTCGTCGCTGCCGCCGAACAGTCCGTCATCCCCAGCAAACAGAATATGTACGGTGACGTTTGCCAAGCCAGGTTCGGTGACCGACTCATAGATCCCGTCACCATTTACGTCCAGCCACAATTGGTCGCTGATCACGCCGATACCGAGATAGCCAAAGTCGTGATTGGTGATATCGGCCCCACCGACCGCGAAATCCGATTGGCTGGGGATGCCGCCATCCGGATCGACGTTGTTGGTCACACCATCGGGGAGATCATCAGTATCGATCGTGACGCGGTAGTTTCCGTTGAACAGCTCAGCAAATGAGTAATCACCGTTACTATCGGTCGTTGTCGTATAGGTCACGTTGTCCCCGGACGTCGCCAGGTCTCCGTCGGCTCCGGCGTACAGCAGCGTCACCGTGACCGCGTCGAAGCCATCTTCGCCGGCGTCGTTGTCCGCCCCCGCGTCCCGGTCAAACCAGACGCGGCCATCGAGATCCCACAGTTCCTCGCCGAAGTTGTTGCCGGTGTTATCGGTACCTGTCACCAACGTCACATTTCGCGTGTTGGTGTCGGTCGCCGGACTGCTGGTGTACAGCGTTGGTTGAATTTCTTTGACGACGTAGTCGCCGGCGGCTAAATCATCGAAGCTGTAAGTCCCATCAGCCGCTGTGGTGGTTGTCGTGATCAACGTTGTGCCGTCGGACTCATACAACTCAATCGTCGCACCAAGGATGCCGGGTTCTCCCCCGTCGAGAGTCCCATCACGATCATCATCGCGAAACACCGTGCCAGTGATTGACGCGCCGGTTTCAGCAAAGTTGTAGCCTGCGCCGTGATCGTCGCTCGTTACCACGATTGACGAAATCACCTCGTTGACAGCTGTGTTCCCACCCAGCGTTCCTGCCGCGTCCGTTCCGTCTGCGTAGTCCGCGGGTTGCGTTTCAGTGATCGTATAGACTCCCGGACGCAGATTCGTGAACGAATAGGTCCCGTTGGCGGCGGTCGAGACGATGATCGGTGTGATGGCTGCGGTCGAACCATCGGGCAGTTCTTCGTTGCCCGAAAGCGTGACTGTCACGCTCTCAATACCGGGTTCGCCCGCGTCTTGAATCCCATCGCTATCAAAATCATTGAAGACCGTTCCGGCTAAGCTGGATGCGAGGACATGACCAAACAGGTTGCCTGTGCTGTCCTCCCCATCGCTGAGAACAATGTTGTTGATCAAGTGGGCGGTTGTGGTGTTGGCAGCTGGATCACCCGCTGTGTCGCGGCCGTCGAGGTAGCCAATTGGCGCGATCTGTTCAAGAACGTTGTAGGTCCCCGGCATCAAGTTGGTGAATTCGTAGTAGCCGCTTGCGTCGGTTGTATCAAACGCCGCCGTAATCACATCACCCTCGAAGGTCGTCCCCGTCAATCGCATCTGGGCACCGATCAATCCGAGTTCCCCGACGTCCTTCACGCCGTCATTATCCTCGTCGTGATAGACGTACCCGGCGATCGATGTCGGCAGATGGAATCCAAACCACTTGTCATCTTCACTTTCACCCTGAGCGACCGCAAACGATCCGATCACGTAATCGGTGGTACTATCGGCGCCGTTGTGGTCATCACGCTCGATGCCGTTCAGGTATCCAGCCAGATCCGCGTCACCCGAGTCGACGGTCACCGTGTAGGTACCGGGGCGAAGGTCGCCGAAGACGAATCGCCCATCCGCGTCGGTGGAGATCGACTGCGACGCGCCAATGTTCCGGTCGTCGGTATAGTTGATGGTCACAGTGACGTCCTGAATACCGCCGCTACCGCCATAATCGCCGTTCAGATCAGTGTCACGGTGGACATAGCCGGTGATCACCGCCTTCGTGATTTCACCGAAGTCATTGCCTAGCGAATCCGTTTCGGTTCCCGTTGGCAGCGAGAACGTGAGCACGTCATGCACGGGGCTTGCGCCTGCCAGCGTCCCGGCGTTGCCAACCGTTTCATTCCCATCCAAGTGCGTTGCCGGCTGGGTCTGGGTCAACGTGTAGGATCCGGGCCGCAACTTGTCGAACAAGTAGTAGCCGAGCGGATCGACTCCCGCGCCGCTGGCCGTGGTGATCACAATCGGGGTGATGGCGTTGCCCAAGTGATCGGTTCCCGTCAACGTCATCGTGACGCCGGCCAGACCGACGTCGCCGGCGTTGAACGTGTCGCTCATGTCGGCATCGTGGTACACGAATCCGCTGATCGTGTTCTCGCGAACAGCGAAGCTATCGGTATCGTCCAGAGCCGAGTTGTCGACGCCATCGGCGTCACTTTGTGTCCGCGCTTCGGCTTGATCAGCATGAGCAGCTGTCAGCGAACTGGAATCCGTGATCGTGCTCAGGTTCGAGTGTGTGTCGCCCGGCGCGGCACTATCGGCAACATCGACCAAGAACGTGAAA
The DNA here is from genome assembly GCA_963704055.1 of Pirellulaceae bacterium. Taxonomy (GTDB): domain Bacteria; phylum Planctomycetota; class Planctomycetia; order Pirellulales; family Pirellulaceae; genus Rubripirellula. The sequence goes on from CAVPGW010000029.1 coordinate 201,767, forward strand.
GTCACCGTGTCGCCGGCGGCGACCGTGCCGCCGGTGTAGGTCAGGTCACCGGAGCCGGCATTCATGTTGGCGGTAAAGCCGGCGGGATAGTCCGTACCGGCCACTCCCAGGAGCACGCTGGTCAAATCGTATGCAGCCGACGCCAGCGTGTCGCGGATATCGACCTGATGTGCGTCGGCAGTGCCGGTGTTCTGCACGGTCAGCACGATGGTAACTTGCTCGCCGGCGTCGGCCTTCGTTTCGACGATGTTTTTGCTGAGCGTCAGATCGTGCGTGATCACGTCGGCGCTGACAGTGGCGCTTTCCAGCGTTCGATCGGTCGTGAATCCGCTATCGGCATCCAAGAATTTGAACTGGGCTTTGTTGGTCAACACAGCACCGTCGGCATTTACCAGGTCGTCCGCCACCCGGGCCGTGACCTCAATCGTGATCACATCGTCGGCATCGAGCACACCATCGGGCGTATTCTGCACGTTGCTCAGGTTGATCGTGACAGTGTCCAAATACGTATCGGTGTTGCTGTCTGTAATGCTGACCGCTGATTGGACTCCCGCGACGCTCAGCAGCGTGTCGTCACCGTTGTCCTCCAGATCCACGCCGGCGCCATACAAATTGGTTCCAACGCCCACGACGACGACATTCAAAATGTCAAGTTTTGTCGTCGTCCCCGCCACGTCGATCAAGCGAGCCGATCTTGTTAGGCCTTCGCTGAAGGTGTAACTGAGTGAATATGTAATCGTTTCGCCGATCGCCAAGTCTTCATTGGCGACGTTGTGCTGGCCGGTCCCGCTGCTTCCCAAACTGGTGCTTTGGACAATCTTGGTCGGCGGGATTGCCGTCACCGTGACGCTATCGCTACGGCTTCGCTCGTAATCATTCGGGGATCCGGCTTCGGTATCGCTCCCGTCACGTTCGATCGAATCGGTGCTATAGCCGCTGCGTGCGCCGCCAAAATCACCATCCAGGCTCGTCCAAGTGACGGTGGCGTCGTCGCTGATCGTGCCACCACCGGGAACTACGTTGGCAAGCGTCCCATCGATCTCGATCGTGATCGTGCGAGTCACGCTCGAGATGAGATCGAAATCAGTGGCCGCTTTCTTCTGAAAGGTCCAACCGCTGGCATTGCTGCCCACGAGTTCGAAATCGGCGGACGTGTAGGTTAAGTCGGTATCGGTAACGGTGAACGTCGGGCTGATGATCGCGGAGCTGCTGCCGCCGATCACGATTGGCAAGACGTCGGCGAGTTGCAAGTCGAAGGCATCCACTCCGCTGGTGTTGGCCAACTCGATCACGAATTTGACTGGATCACCCGCGTCGCCCAACGTATTACCGGGAGTGTTGTTGACGTAGGTGTCACGCGTTAGCGTCACGGTCGGCTCGACCACGGTGACCACTTGGTCCGAGGTGTCATCAGATTTTTGCGGTCCGGGACTGCTGTCCGGGAGATCAAAATCGAGCGTTACCTGGCTGGCGGCCGATTCGCCGATTTGTGTTCCACCGGCGTTTGCGGCAACATCCAAGACAACGGCCTGATAAACCAGCGTTACGGTATCGTCCGGGCCGATCGCGGGGTCGTTGGTAAGCGTCCCGAGGTTCCAAGTCAGCGTCTTGCCGTCGGCCGCCACCGTGGTTGGAGCCAGCCCGCTGACCATGCCGACAAACGACAATCCCGAATCCATTACATCGGTTACAACCACGTTATTGGTCATACCTTGCGGTAGCGTGACTTCGACTGTGTAAGTCAACAGTTCGCCGATCGTCGCCTGCGAATGGTTGTTCCCTGTGGCATTGATTTCAGTAGTCGTCAACGTCTTGCTGATCGACGGCTCCGACATCGTGATGTTCGAGCTGCTGGTCGCCTGATAATCATCGTACGGAATCGTCAGGGTCGAATCGAAGCTACGTTCATCCGAATTGGTGTTGTAAGTTGACCGATCAATTGCTGCGCCATCGATGCTGGTGAACGATGCGCCCACATCCGTTGTGTAGGTTTCACCGGCATCCACTGTGTCGGACGCGGTGCCGGTGACCGTAATGGTAATCGTGCGTGCCGGATCGATGCCCGCCAGATCGAAACCATCGGGATTGATGATCTGCAGGCGCCAACCTTCGGCATCGCTACCCATGGAAGCCGTGTTGTCTGGATCGACCCACTCAAAATGACTTGCATTGTAGAATCCTGCCGTATCAACGACCGTGAAGGCCGGCGCGGTGCCCGGTGTGGAACTGTTTTGAATCCCAGTGCTGCCGTCATCGACGCGGATCAGATCGAGAAAACTGTACACATCAAAGGCATCGACACCGCTGGCATTGCGGATCGTATATTCAGCGGTGATCGCTTCGCCCGCTTCGATCAGCGTGTCACCGCTACCGCCGCTGCCGTACACATCCAGAGTCGTCGTCAATTCCGGCTCGATGACTTCGACGTTGAGGGCGCTCACGGTAATGTCGCTGCCCGTGTCATAGGACAGCGTCGCCGAATTGTTCAACAGCGTGTTGGTTTCGCTCGGAGCCCCCTGATTTCCGGCCACATTCAGCACGATGGCCTGGTACTCGATCCAAATCTCGTCGATGTCATTGCTCGAAATCGGTGTCGGATCGAGCACGTCGCCGATATCGAACGTGAGCGACTGCCCGCCGCCGCCGACCGTTGTGGTGATACTGGAGCTGGTGATCGGTGCACCGCCCACATGCGCGAGATCATCGCCGACGGTGACGCTGGTGAGACCGACGAATGCCAGTCCAGCATCGAGAGTATCAACGATGACTAGCCCAGTCGCTTCTCCTTCGGGTACGTCGATCTGCAGTCGATAGGTGACAATTTCACCGATCACCGCCTGATCATCCGTGGCGTCACCGTCGATATCGTTGGCGATTTCGGTACCGATCAATGTTTTGGTGAAGACCAGCGACGGCGTATCGACCGTTTCAGTATCGGTCAGGTGATAGTCGTTCAGCGCCGGAGATTCGCTGCCCGTGCGCTCGCCTGTGCTGCTTCCCGCCGCGCCCGGCGTGGCGCTGCCGGTGGTGTTCGGATTCGTGCCGTCGACCCCGGAAAGACTGGTCCAAGTCAGATCGGCATCGAAGTCGTAGCCGGTCGACGGAGCGATATCGGTGTTGGCGACGACCTGGTATGTGATTGTGTAGGTCTCGCCCTCGATGAGTTGGTCAAACGTCAAAGCGATTTGTGAAGTGGAACTGCTATCGACGTCCGCAACTACGGCGTTGGAAAGGCTGTCGGTGATCGTGATCACGCCGGTGCGAGTAAAGCCGGCCGGAAGGTCATCGCGAAAGACGACGTCGAACGCATTGGCGCCATACGTTCCGCCGACATTCACGAGCGTGGAAGTCACCGTGATGATGTCGCCCGCGTCGGGCGAAGACGTCGACGTTGTGTGGCCGAGAGTCAGTGCCGGCTCGACAATCCGGACGCGGTCATCCTGACCCGCAATGGAGAGTTGATGACTGACATCATCGACGTAGACGCGAACCTGATGTGTGAGCGACGTGCCACTGTTGTTCACAGTGCTGTTGTTGACCAGCGCATTGAATTCGATGACCACGTATTCCACGTTTGCATCGTCATCGAGGTTGACAATGTCGCCGAGCTTGAAGTAGACATCCGTGCCCGAGTTGTAAGTATCGGTCGAACCATTGATCGAGTTGGCAACGTCTTCGTCACCGAATGTGCCGACGGGAGTGATCGTCGCGATTGTCGTATCATTGCCGGCGATGAAGGCCGCGGCATCGGCAATTGTCGTTGACGTGATCGCGTCATTGTCGCTGACAAAAGCAATCTCGGCGGTTCCGTCATCAAGGAATGTCAAGCCGCTCGGCAAGACATCACGCAGCGTCACATCGGCCAGCGTGCCTTCGGGTAAAACCATCTCGACGCGATAGCGGATGATTTCGCCGATCGTGGCCTCGGTCTGGCCCAATGCGTCAAGGCCCGTGTGTGATTCGCTGGAGTCGACGATGAATGTGTCCAAGCTGATGTCGGTCATCGTGACGCTTGCCGAGTCGCTCGGTGCCGCGGCATCGTTAGGCACAAAATCGTCCCCGCCATCGACGCTGCTGTACGCAACCAGATTCGCATCGTTGTCGTACTGGCCCAACTGCAAAACCCCAGGCGTCACTTCATCCACTGGTTCTGCCGAGGCGGCAAGTTGCAGGTCATAGGTGATGACCAGCGTGTCGCGATCGTATCCGGCACGCGTCGCGGAGCCCGAAGCATTGGGGTCGAAGGCGACGACGCTCTCGAAGTCACCGCCGGCGCTCAACGCTCGAGGATTCGAGACAGCTCCGGTCGCTTTGTCGATCTCCCAAATGCGGTCGTCGTAGGTGCTCGAATCATTGTTTCCTGTCGTTCCCCACAGCCGCCCATCCTGGTCGACGCTGATTCCCTCCATATCGTCCAGGCTGGTCGCGCCGTACATGAAATTGCCGACGGGGCTGCGCGTGACCGTGCCGGTCGATTCGTCAACGGTCAGTATTTCCAGCACACTTGCCGAGCTGGCAAAGATCGTTCCATTGAAGTCGATCGCGATATCGTCCAAGCCACCGCCGGGCACCGTCAACGAGTCAACGCCACCGAACGCTCCGACAATCGCTTTGCCGGTCGTCACGTCGATTTTGACCAACTCGTTGCCGCTGGAGTCGACCGCCCAAAGCTCGCCTGTGACTGGATGGAACGACATCGCATCGGCATCGGAAATCGTCGCCGAAATATCCGTGTCAATTCGATCAGCGAAGGGTGTGAAAGCGCCCGTGGTCAAATCGATCGTGCCCAAGTAGTCTTCATCGATCCCGTACAGCGTTCCCGTGCTGGGGTCGAGCGCCATCGCTTCGATGCTGCCAATCCCGCTTGGGGCGGCACCGACAAAGGCCGCGTTGGAGCTACCGTCGAAGTTGTCACGACTGTCCATGGTCACGAGCCGGTCGAAGCCGTCGTCGGCCCATGCATAAACGGCGATCGGATCGTTGATGCGAATGCCGTCGGCCAACGGATCGGCGCCCAGCGCCGTCCACGTCAACTCGTTGCCGGCAACATCGTAGACATGCAGATTCAAACCACCAGCGGCCACTTCCAGTCCCGCAGGCAGCAAATCGGTGATCGAAATGTCATAGGCATCGCCGCCACCCACATTTCGGACCGTGACCGCATACTTGATTTGATCTAACGCGTCCAAACCCTCGACGTCGTTGTCCAAGGGAAGAGCGGCAAGCAGGGCCGCGTCGATCAATCCCGTGTTGGCGCTGGCACCGGGTAGCCCCCAAATCGCCGCTTGCGAGGCCGCCGTGATCGGACTTCCGCCAGCGATTCCCTGAGTCGCCGTCAATCCACCATCGCTGACCGACAGCGATATATCGGTCGCTTCATACTGCCCGATGAATGCCAGCAACATCGAGCCACTGCCGATCGAGCTGCCCGTGACGATCACATCACCCGCTTCAACATTCGACAAGCCCTCCAGCGCTAATCGAATTTCCTCGGCAGTTGCAGTCGCACTGACCGCCGCCGTCGTTTCGCCCTCGAACGTGAGCGTGAATGGGCCGCCAGCTGCCCCGGTGATCACTTGCAACTCATTGGCTGCGGCGCTGGTTGAGTAGACGGCGACTCCATCAACGCTGGTACTGACGATCCCCTTGGTGATCTGCAGTTCCGGTGCCGACAATTGAATCTGGGTCAAGTCGACGTTGCTGCTGGGACTGCCGCTGGTGCTTGCTTCGCCGGCCAATGCCATGTTCGTCAAGAACAAACCATCCGCGAACTGTGTGTCGCCCACAGTCACGGTGACCAGCAGATCGATTTGCGTTTGCCCGTTCAATGTGCCGTCGAAGGTGCCGAAATCGACCGAGAGCGAATTGCTGCTGGCGTCAACGGAGACTGTCGGCGCGGCTGAGTCATCGAGTCCACCACCGTCGGCCGCATCCCAAACGTCATAGAAAGTGTCGGACGCGAGCACTTCAACGACACCGGCCCCCATGTTGGTCGTCGACGTGTCGGTATCAAACACCCAGGCGTCGTTGGGATCCAAAGGCGAATAACCATCGGCATCTGGATCGGCCACATCAAATACTGGTAGCGGAAAGAAGTCGGTCAGTACCAGGTCTTCGAAGTCAGTAGTGGGCAGATTGTAGGTCAGCCGATAGGTGACACGATCACCCGCAGAGATGTTCAGCTCGCCGCTGATTCCCGTATCGCCGTTGATTGCGAAGAGTTGCTTTGTCAGCGTCCCGACCGGGATCGTCGTCGAGGCACTGGCGGCATCGGCTTCTGCGTGACCGCTGGCCGGCATCAACACATTGTCGACGCGATTGACGTGGTTATCGGCCGTCAGTGTCGCAGCGTTGGTAAGCGTGTCACCTTGGTCAACACTGCGGTCTTGGCCAGCGACTGGATCGATGAATTCTTCCTGAATCTCGGTGTAGAATGTGATCGTACCGGTCGCCGTTTGGCCGTCAAAGACACCGTTATCGGCTAGATCGCCTTCCAGGATTCCGTCGTCGCCGAGAGCCTTCAATGCTTCGGAGAGAAAGATCTTGATTCCGGTCTGACCATCGCTGCCAGTGTTATCGACTTCGCCGGCCGTGGGGTCTCCCGGGCCGCCATCGCCGATGTCGTGACGTGACTCGTCGACCACCAACGTGTTCGTACCGTCGAATGCGGCCGCAACCGATCCGTAGGCAAACGCAAAATCTGCGAACAGCGGCGGACCGCCGCGGTCTGTGACTGAGAAGCTCGCCTTATTGGTCGCGTCGCTAAAGTAAGCCTGCCCGTCGCTCAACAGATCATCGATGACCAAATTGCCGTAGGTGTAGTAGTCACTCAACTCAAACGACAGCGTCCATTCGAGCAACTTGCCAGGCGCGGGGCTGCCGCCTCCGACGACCGACACGCTCTTCTGCAGCGAGATACTCTTGGTATCGAGTGTCACGGTGTCGTTTTCGGAGACCGGTCCGCCGGTATCCCGCGCATCCACAGCAGCGATCGACCCAGTGACTGTCGCGGTGTTGGAAATTTCAGGACTGTTGGGGTCGTCCTCGCCTTTGTCGGCGTTGGCTGCATTACCGCCGATGACCCAATCGCCGGCAGCGTCTTTGTCAGGGACGAAGTAGGTGACCGTCACGGTGATGTCCGTGCCGTCGTAGCCCGTAATGCCGCTGTCAGCGACGATCGCCAGCGTCTTACCCGCTTGCGGCCCGGCAGGATCGATGGTCCCGTAAGTGCCGACTAACGCGGCGTCATAGGTCACGCCGGCACCGCCTGCGATCTCGTTTTGTCCGTAGTAGTTCGTAGTCCCGTCGGTGTCATTGGCGTTGGTCGTGAAATTGACGCCTGCATTCAACGCCCCACCGACACTCACGCCAGTAATCTGGCTGAATTGAATGTTATCGGGCAGTGCGTCGGTCAATACGAAGTTGCTGAGCATCTGGCCGGTCGGGATATCGACATCGATCGTGAAAGTCTGCAGCCAGTTGGGTCCGGTCACGCCCTCGCCGCTTGCGGTCGTCGACTTCGTGACCAGCAGGCTGGTCGGTATGACGCTGTCGGATGCGGTCCAAGTCGTTGGATCGGTACCTGCGTCACTCAACAGCGTCGGGTCCGACGTCGGATCAGCGAGCGCGTCGTTTCCGTAGCGGAAACCGCCGCGTGCGAACACCGTCAATGGCGTCCCCAAATCGGCCAAAGGACTGATGGGGGCATCGATGGTGATATCGACAACCGGCTGATCGGCTGCGAACGATCCGAAGGGGAGTTCGATCACCAGCAACTGGTCGCCAGCTTGCCCAACCACGTTCAACGGCGTACCGGAGGAATCGACTGCGTAAGGGTGCGCAATCGTTCCTGTCGTTCCTGCGCCGACGCCATCGTCATCGCCAAAGGTCAATAGAAAGGACGTCAGCTCAAGTCCTTGGTAGGTAACGGTCAAGCCCGATGGCAAAATCAACCCGTCCGGCTGACCATCCGCTTGGCCATCGGCCGGCGCGACATCCGACAAGTCGTACAGCGATGCATCACCCGTCAGATCACCGTCGTAAATCCCGTCCGCTCCGAGTTTGGGAATCAGCACATCAATGAAAGGACCGAAGCCGGTATCGCCTGGTAATCCAGTATTGTCGAACGACAGATTGATCGTCGCACTGGCCCCAGGTTGTGTGCCGCCCGTGATCGCGACGGTGACCGACGGATCGGCATCGGCAAGCACGTGCATGAACGCTGACTGCGCTGCCGCCGATGGTGCGATCGTTGCCTCGATCGATCCCGTCTCATACTCCAACGTCCAGTCACCACCCAATGACAAGTGGCCGGTCAAGTCGTTGCTGGCCGCGACGTCGGCGCCGGTCAGCGCTGCGATCGATTGAGCCAGCGCCTGTCCTGCCGCGGTCGCAGCGACATCACAGCCATACAAAAGAATGTCGGCGTCTGTGGCGAGCGAACCAGACCAGCCAGCCAGCGACCCAGCGTAAGCAGCAAGGTTTTCACTGGTGATGATCGCATCGCCAAGTCGTAGCTTCGCGTCGTTTCCGTGACTGAGGATGTGGATGGCATCCAAATCCGATTGGCCAGAGAGGAACGAGTCGATTTGATCGATGGAGTCCGACCGATCGTCGAGCACAAGTAACAGCAACTCTCGCGAAGGGTCTTCGCCCAACTGCGTCAGCAACGCCGCGTAGTCGGAAACATTCGAGTCAACGATGACCACTTCCCGCCGCAATGCTTCCGCAGGCAGGCTTTCCACGTCCTCGACCGCCGGATCGGCATCCAACTGTTCAGTCGGCAGATCATCTGCGGAGTCGAACGATTCCGGCTGAGCGCCATCGGCGTCTCCCCCGACATCCAGCATGTCGGGGGAAAGAAACGGAACGGCCGTGAACAACAGTCGTTCTTCAAGTTGACGTAGGACGAGTTTTCGCCTCGGACGATCGGGCCGATGTCGCATCATGCTTTCGGGAGAGATTGGGGGGGCGGAACGATCGGGTCAGCGCAAAGCCCCGGAGGGTGGCCGAGCGCCCCGAAACGCTGCGAAACCGTTCGCGGCGTCCGGAAGATTCCGAAAGTTGATATCCATCTTCCTTCTTCGACGAACAGATTTCCAAAACGCAAGTCTTTCCCAGTCAGAAGCGTCTCGGTATCCGACAGACTCATGCATAAGGAGAAAAGTCGCTGTGATCTTTGCGACCCGACCGGGACCTGGAGAGCAAAGGCAAGATCGTGACCTAAGTTTCAGATGGATTTCAGATAAGCACCCTCCAGGTTTCAGTGTGTGAGAAATATGGGTTATTCCGGCAGCAGTGCTCGTCCTCGTTCAATTTTCGTAATCGTTGGCGGCATGATCGCCGTGATGGGGCTCGCTGGCGCCTTTGTCACGGTACCCGAGTACCACCGCGCGCTGACGATGGGAGAGGAGCCCGTCGAGATGACGTGGCAGGAATTGGTCGACAATGGGCTGACCGACAATGCCTACGTTCGGCTGGTGGACGTCGAACTTGATCACACCAACCCGTTTGGCGCCTTCGAGGACATGCTGCTGCAGTTCGACCCCCAGGCGCCGCCCGAGGATCAACAGAAAGCTTTCGAGCGGGCCGCTGAAAACATGAGCTTAGGTCAGTTCGCCGATACGATTACGCGGCCCATCAAGGTCTATCCCAAAGGCCAGGATCCGAAAGATTTCGCGGCCAGAATTGTGGTCCCGCAGAACCCCTGGGCGATGGACGCTGCCTACGAGCAGATCGAGAAATCAGGATCATTGACCGGACGATTCACGTTGACCAAGAGCGATGGTTTCGAGATGGACATGGCAAACCTGATGCTCAAAAGCGTAGCCAACGCCGCGGATCAAGCCGCGCTGGAGGCCAAGGCTGAGCTACGCAAAGCGGCGGCACAGAACAATGACGACGGGCAAGCCAATGACGACGTTCAAGAAGATGGTGTCGCAGACGGCAACGCCGAGGAACCCGAAGCTGCAGACAGCACCAAAACAAGACAACGGCCCCAGGTATGTTTTTGAACCGGTCAACGATGTCCTCAGCGAGGCCGACGCGAGCCAGTTGTTTTGGCTCAGCGGTTTGGCTGCCGCCTTCGGTTTGGTGATCTGCGGATCGGGCGGACCTTCGCTGGCTTGCTGCATCTTCTTCCAAGGCCCATCACTCCTGAGCATTCTTGGATACCCGATGCGGTATGGGCGGGCCGGCAGGATGACGCGAATCGTGTACGCGATCGTCGGAATCATGCTGATCAGCTACGGCTATCAAAAAATGATCGTGGAGGCTCAGTTTGGTCAGGTCAACGGAGATGTCGCTCTGGCTGTGATCGGCTTTCTAGCCGGTGCGGTCGGCAGCGGCGCACTTTTGGGTTCGCTGACCAGCGTGGTTGCCGAGAGACTGAATATCAGTTTGGAGCCGAAGTCGACCAAGAAGAATCCTGAGCCAAAAATGAGCTTTACCGAAGCATGTTCGCTCGAGCCGACCGATGTCATCACGCGTTATGTCGATCGTGAACTCGTGAATGTCGATGACGAATCGGTCGACGAATCGATGAAACCGATCGCCGAATCACTTTCGTCGGTCGGTTTTGGCGAGCCAGAGCCGGTCGCTTGGCAGCAAGGCGAACAAACGCAACCAGCTTGGATCAGTCTCGGATGCCAAGAGATGGTGGTCGCGGATGTTGATGAGTCCGACGGTGAAGTCACGGTGCGGTTGGTCAGCGTGCTGCACGACGGCTTGACCATTGTCACGCTATCAGCCAACACGCCGACACAAAAACCACTTCGCCTGGGAACAAACGGCATGTATTCGGTTGCCGAGAGCGACGACCCGATCGAAATGTTGTCGGCGCACTTGGAACATACCGTCGGCATGGCAGAGAGACGCGACACCGCGGTCGTCCAGATTGAACCGACGGAGGTGGCCGGCGTTGTATTGTTCGGCCGGCGAGTACTCGCCGACATCCGATCCCAATATGGGGAGGAGCAGACGGAAGTTGATAGTTATCGTTACGGTCGTTTCTGTTTCCCCGCCGCTAAGATCGCGCAGCCGGCCGCGGTGTGATCCAAGCGGTGGTACCAAGCTCGGGTCAGCAGTTCTCGGTTGGGACCAGTACAGTCCGTCTTTCGTTGAACGGCAAGCCGCAGGCGACTGAGTCTGCCGTTCGCAGTCGCCTGCGGCTTGCCGTTAAACGATCTCGCTACATCGATTCAGAGATTCGAAACAGATCGCTCGCCGAGTTACTGGTTCAGCTGTTCTTCGATCGTCTCTCTCATCGCTCGCGTGCCCAGCGCACCCCACAGACCGTAGGGACTTATCGCACCAACCCCGTTTTGGTTTGCGTTGTTGCGGTAGTACGGAATCGGCGCTCGCGAATCACCCGCTTCAACCGAATCCGTCATGAAGACGACGGCACCGTCACCCATCAGCACATGCGCCCCACCTTGGTGCCGGCTGCTGGGAGGAACGTATCCGTGCCCGCCGTGGTTATTGGACAAGCAGACTTCGCTGTTGGGAGGCAAGATGGTTGCGACCGTCGTGTACAGCGGTCGCTGGTCAGCCCAGCGGTAGCCGCGCATCGTGGCGGTCGCAGTGTAGTTAACGCCAGTCGTTGCCCAGAATCGAGGTCGCTCGGGATCAATCTGATTGTTGTCGGCACACCACCTGGGATTGCCGAGCACGTTGTCTCGTCCGTTGTTTCGCGAGCCCGTCGTCGTGATATCTCGGTCGCCGAGGTCGGTGTTCATTTCCCCCGCTGCGATCGTGTTGGAAAGACCGTCCAAGACATCGCGGAACTTCGTTCCCACACTCGGAACGAACATTCCGCGGCAGGATCCACGCACCTGCTGGACGCGAGCGCTATTGTCACCGTAATGCCACCGGCCGCCTCCAAAATAATTCATTCCGTATTGTGTCCGCCAGTAACTGTCTCCGTAGCAGCAGCCATAGTTCGTGCGACCGAGCGCGGGGAGCCCTAGCCCTGGATCACTTGGGCATCGATAGGTTGGAATGTCCACGTTCCAAGGCCGGTAATCCACCGCGTAGGGTGCGGGACCGAAGGCAGGCCACCACAGACCGTTTTCATCAACGTGCTGGTTAGAAATCTTCTCCCAAACCGCTTGCTGTTCCACAAAGGGGGTGATTCCCACCAGCCAGCTCAAAAGATTTCGCGTGAACGCCACCGGCGGCGCCGCCGGCGAGCCAGTCACCGCTGCAGCGCAACAGGCGTTGTCATTGTATTTGGTCGGCCCGGTCCCGTTGATGGGAAGTTGCTTAAAGGCCGAATGATAGTTGTGCAGCGCCAGACCAATTTGCTTGAAGTTGTTGCTGCAACTCATTCGCCTGGCCGCTTCGCGCGCCGCCTGCACTGCCGGCAGCAACAGCCCAACGAGCACACCGATGATCGCGATCACGACCAACAGTTCCACGAGCGTAAAGCCCCTCAGTCTTTCTGCACGTCTTTGCATCTTCATCAGTCCGTCCTCGAAAAAAGTAAAATCGTGACAGCGAACCCTTCGTTGCCGAAATACGTGGTTCTTATTCTTCGTCCTCCGAATCCATTTCTTCCTCTGCGCCATAAACCTCGGCTTTGTAGGCAGCCACCTCGTCTTCGGTTCTCGGTGCCACCGTCGCTTGATCGCTACTACCGCAACCGGGCGCCGACAACGAGACGAAACCAACAAATAACAGCCAGAGCAAGGATGTCGAGAGTCGCATGGAGAGATCCAAAAAGAGGGATGAGTTGTGATCTGTTTTGTAATGGTACCTACAATATGCGGCAGGGCGTCGCCACGATGCAAGCGTTTCCAGCGTCGATGCAAAGCAGAATTCGATTTTTTTACTGGCCTCTATCGGCAGATCAGTCGGCTTGCGCGGGTAGTAACGAAGCCTCGCTGAAATCCTTTGCCGTCATCAGCCGCACCGTCCCGTCTCCCATCACGACATACCCGCCTGTGGAAGGCACGCCCGCTTCAAAGCCGAGCACGAACTTTGCGCTGGTTGCTGGATCTTCGAGTCGCCCGCCCCAAGCCATGACGATGTCGCCCTCTTCGAGGCTTGTGATCGCGTCACGCACTTGCGGATCGGCTTCGCCTTGCAGTTCCATGAAGCCAAGCAATTCGGCAGCGTTGGCGGCGCTTCGCTTGTTGTCCTGATAGTACCCCTGATACGCGATTCCGAGTTGCTGCAAGTTCGAGCGTCGTTTCCGAATCGCGTCGGCTGCACCGCCATCATCACATCCGCCGACGCAGCAAACCACGATTCCGACAGCGGCGATGCACGCGATCTTCAGGACGTTCGACATGTTATTTCTCGATTCTTTGGCGGGGGTCGCCCTTCACCTTAGCGGCTGACGGCGATTCGAACCATGCCCATGCGATCTACACAGTAGCCATCTCGCTCCGCCGAGATGTAGCCCGACCGAACCGTTTTCAACTGCATGCATGGTTGATCGCGGCTGGATCGTGGCCAACGGACCTCTCCGGCACAAACAAATCTGATGGTTCGCCTCTCGGTCGGACTTTCGTCACGGCGGAGCGTGACGGCTACTTTGCTATGATGACGGAAATCCAAATGCTGATTTTTCTTCCCTGGAGACCATCCCATGAATCGTACATGCTTGCTGCTTGTTATCCCGTTGATCGTCATGATGCGAATTGACGACCGTATGCTTGCTGCTCAAGAGAAAGCGAGCTCGGAAACTCCGGCCGCCGAGAAAGCAGATGAGGCGAGCAAGGAGGACCGCGAGCAGCGACTGGCCACCTACCTGAGTGGCGCCAAGTTCGTTGGCAACTTTACGATCGACGGCAAAGACGTTGGCTCCAAAGCCGAGGAGTACACGATCAGCAAGTGCGAGAAGCTGCCGACGCCAGATATTTATCGGATGACAGCGCGGATCAAGTACGGCGATACCGATAGCGAAGTTCCGCTTGACATCAAAATATTGTGGGCGGGTAGAACGCCGGTGATCACGCTTGATTCATTCTGGATTCCCGGGATGGGAACGTTCGGCGCCAGGGTCTTGATTCACGCGGACCGTTACGCCGGTACATGGCAGCATGACGCTGTCGGCGGGCACATGTTCGGCAGGATCGTCAAAGAAAACGAAGAAGACGAATGAGAATGTCATGAAAAACGCTCGGCCTCCCCCCGAAGGCCGAGCGTTCCTGCTTCTTGGCGAAATGATCTCAGTCCGATTCGCTCGATCGCATCACCGGCTCCCATTGAGAGCGAGTGGCCCTGAGACCAGATCCATCGATTAACTCGACGATGCCAGGAAACGTCTTTTCGATAAGGATTCGTTCAGCTCACCGAAGTTGAAGGCGACCGCGTCGGTATCGGCACCCAGCCCAAGTTGCGTGAAGACGTTGTCGGCAGCACTGGCGGTGGCTCCTGTACCGACCGATTCGATTCCGTCGCGGAATCCGCGAGGTTGGGTTTCGGTCACGCTGTACGTGCCCTGAGCCAGATTCGAGAACAGATAGTCGCCGTTGGCGTCCGTCGTCGCGGTGTCATTGACCGGGTTACCCAACGAATCGGTCCCGGCCAGCACCAGTTGTACTCCCTCGATGCCATCTTCACCTGGGTCCCGAATGCCGTTGTTGTTCGCATCGATGTAAACGCTTCCCGCGATCGTCGAAGTCAGCGGATCGACCGTTGTGCTGGCAGTCGCGGTGTTGTTCGCCGTGTTGGATTCATTCGTGTCCGACGTCACGGTCGCCGAGTTGACCTGCAGGCCGGTCGCACCGTTGGCGACCGTACCGTTGATGGTAAAGCTGAACGAGCCGGTAGCGTTGAGGTTCCCGCCGTTGACCGTGACGACTCCGCCGGTCGCCGAGAGTGGTTCATTGTTGGGGCCGAGGCCGCTCACGAACGTCACACCAGAAGGCAACGTGTCGGTAACCTGCACGTTGGTCGCTTGGGACGGACCGTTGTTGGTGACCATCACCGTGTAGGTCAGGTCGCTACCGACTTGAGCGTCGGCCAACGTAACGTTTTTGGTGATCACCAGGTCGACTTGCGGGGTTACCGTGATATCGGCGGTCGCCGAATTGTTGGTGGTGTCATTCTCGCCGGCAGCCGACAGGTCTGGCACACTGGCGGTATTGGTCAGCAATCCACTGGCAGCCGAGCCGACGGTGAAGGTCAAAGTGGCGGAAGTAGACGCACTGGCATTCAAGTCGATCGCTGGGAACGTCACGGTTGTTCCGTTGCTGGCGCCGTTTTGGCCACCCAGCGATCCACTGACGAAGGTCAAGCCGGCCGGAATCGAATCGGTCAGCACGATACCGGTGGCGTCACTCGGTCCTTCGTTGTTCAAGCCGACGGTGTACACGACTGTGCCGCCGGGACCTGGCGTTGCGTTATTGACCGACTTGCTGACCACGATGTCGAAGTCCGGTGATAGCGTCGTCGTGGCGCTGTCACTGTTGTTTGTGTCGTCTAACTCGGTTCCGTCCGAGGCGACGGACGCGGGATTGACGATCGTTGCCGTTGCGTCTGGGTTCACATCCACAGTGACGGTGAAGGTGCGAGTCTCGCCAACCGGAATCGAATCAAATCCCACGGAGATCGTATTGTTCGTGAAATCTGTGCTGTCGGCCGTGGGAGCCGAGATCACGACGCCGGTTAAGCCTGCTGGCAGCACGTCCGTAACGACAACATTGGCCGCGTCACTCGGACTGTCCGTGTCATGGCTGACCGTGAACATGTAGACGAGTTGGTCTTGTCCAGGCACGGCGTTCGCTTTGTCGACGGTCTTCTCCAAGATCAAATCGACTTGCTGCTGAACGGCAATGTCGACGGAACTCATGTCGTTGGAGCTGACCGTGTCGGTGTCAGAGGTCGTCACCGCGGCAACATTCGGAATCGTGCCGGTCGCCGATGAGTCGATGGTCACATCAAACGTAAAAGTAACGGATTGAGCGGCATCAAGAGTGCCGACATCGAAACTCAACGCCTGTCCGTTCTGGGCCAGCACGACGCCGGAGGTTCCCGGATCAAAACTGCCGCCCACAAGCGACAGCAGCGACTCGAGCGTATCGGTGACGCTGACGTCACGCGCCTGGCTCGGTCCGTTGTTGATAACCGTCACGCTGTACTCGACGTTTTGACCGGCAATCGGCGTGCCGTTGACGGCTTTGGTCACCGCTACATCAACTTCGCGTTGGACATCCGTGTTTTCGCTTGCGCTGTTGTTGCTCGAGTCCGGATCGGTGTTGGGGTCGGCCGTCACAGTGGCGCTGTTGGTCAGCGGAGTGACTGCATCGGTGGCGACATCCACCACAATGGTGATCACAGAGGTGTTGCTACCAGCGGTCCCTGATAATGTCCCCACGGTTGCTGTGACCGTCCGCGTCACGGTGTCAAAGCTGACCAGGTTGGTGGCCCCGTCCACATTGCCACTGGAGAACGAAACGCCGACGGGAAGTGGGTCGGTGACGACAACTCCGGCGGCGGCATCGGGGCCGTCATTGGTGACCGTGATCTGGTAGGTCAACTGGCTGCCCGCATTGACCGGGTCGGTCAGGTCGATCTTCTCGATCCGCAAATCGGTCTCGATCAAATCGAGAGGCGCGGTACTGGAGTTGTTTGTGTCGTCAGTTTCAACCTCTGTACCGCTGACCGTTGCGGTATTGTCCAGGTCCGCCGTCTGGTTCACAGCGATGTCCGAAGTCATCTGAAAGGTCGCAGTGCCACCGGCGGCGAGGTTTCCGATCACCACCGTGGCGGTCGATCCGTTGACGTTCGTCGTGAACGAACCGGATGCATTCGCAATTCCGGTGAAGGTCAATCCGGCCGGGAACGTGTCCTCGACTTCGACGTTGGTCGCGGCAAGCGGCCCGTTGTTTCGCACAACGATGTCAAAGACGGCGTTGCCACCGGCGACAACCGATGAGCCTGCCGCATTGAGTGTCTTGGTGATCTCCAGGTCGATTTGCGGGAAGAACCCGAAATCGACCGTGTTGTTCGTGTTCGGATTCGTATCACCGTCATCAATCGGTTCGTCGTTGGAGACCAGGGTGATCGTGCCGCTGATCACGTCGGTGCTGCCAAGCGTGGTGCCGTTGTCGTCGTTGAGGACGTTGTTGTCCGGATCGCTGGCAGGATCATTTCCGGTACTGTTGGCATACCCGAAAAGAGGAGCGGTGGTACTCGTGAATTGGCTGGCCGGTATGACGACGGCGTAGTTCCCGGGGTCGAGACCGGGAAAGGAGTAGGTTCCGCCCGTGGCCGTGGTGAACGAAGTCAATGCGGTCGTGTTGGGATCGACCACATCGTCCGGGTCGGCCAACTGATAGAGTTCGACCGTGACCCCGTTCAAGCCGGGCTCGGTACCTTCACGCAGGCCGTTGTTTTGGCCAACATCGGAGCTGTCCGAGAAGATCCGGCCGCCGAGCGTGACGGGCAGAATATTTGGCGTGTTGGCGGTCACGATATTCGCTCGGCGGGCTTCTGCAATCGAAACCGTGACGTCATTGTCGGTCGAAATACCGACGGACGCTACGACCGCGCCCACGTCATTGAAATCCGCACCCGCACCCGTGGCGAGCGCGAAATTGGAGAAGCGAACCACGGTTTCGGTGAAAGTATCACCAGGCGCCGGCGGTTCCACAGGAATGGTTGCCGTCGAAGATCCAAGCGGCGAGTAGATCTGGATGAACAGTGAATCGCCGCTGTTCTGAGCACTCGTCAAGACAATCAGCCCCGCCCCGGGATCGAGCGGATCGCCGGGCGCACCACCGGCAAACGCGATCCCACTTAAACCATCTTCGTCCAGGTCGATACTATTGTCACCTCCGTCATATTGAATCAACGCCGTACCGGCGGCGCCACCAAGCGCGCCAATCGATAACCGATCACTGACGTTATCAATGAAGACCGTCAATTGACCACCGGCTGCTGTGTTGGAAACCTGGATGTCACGCGCGCCACCAATCGCTTCGGTGGCAGTGTCGATCGAAACCGTTTCGATATTACCACCGGTCGCCGTCACCGTTTGCGTGGTTGTCGAGTAGTCATCAATCAAAGCCGTCTGGATACCGTTGGCAACCGTGACATCCACGATCGTCGCATTCAACGTACCGCTCGCGTTGGGCGTATTGAGCTGTGGAACGGCCTCTTGCTGGAGAAAATAGCGTCCCGCACTCAAGCGGTCGAAGCGATAGTTACCATTCAGATCGGTAATGTCGGTGCCGATCAGCAGGTCACCGGTGTCGAAGGCACCATCGGTATTGGTATCCTCGAACAGCTGAACCTGAACTCCTTGTGCACCGGGTGTACCGGGTGCGACCAGGTCACCGCTCGCGTCGACAAGGACCGGTGGATCCCCCGCCGGGGAGCCGTCGCCCGCTTCATCGATGAACGCGACACCCGAGATTGCTCCCAAGTCCGAGGCCAGCAATTCGCGGCGCTCCATCCGCTCCATCATCAGCCGACGCTGCTTGAGTCTACGGGCCGAACGCCCGGTGCGGTTGCCGAATCGACCAAGGATTTGTTGCCAAACCATCTGACAGTTCCGTATTCTTGTTTTGGAAGCCCAGCTGCTTAGATGCCTGTTTCCCAGACATGTTCCACGGGGGGCCGCGGTATTTGGTCAATGTGCGCGGACCTTCGGAGCCCAGCGCGGTTTCTTCTTCTCTATCGGACTTTTTGCCCAAACCTCTTGACTGTTGCTGGCGATTCAATATTCACCAGCCAAACAATCGCTACCATCGGTATTCGGCCCCAAAGTTGATGCCCTGGACCCAATAGTCGGTCGTGTCAAAGCTGAACGTGGGTCGCTGTACGCCGGTCAACGGGTCAGCCGGTGGCGGCAACAGGTCTGGGTTCACGTCCGGGTCGATCTGCTGACCGGGTCGGACCACATTCGACCAATAGATGAACGTGTACCCGAGAGTCGCTCGCAGGTGATCGGTCAACTGGTAGCCCACGTTCGCGTTGAATTCGGGAACCACGGTGAACTCGTCCTGTCGATAGGTTCCTATATTGGATGTTTGAGTCAAGAGCCCGCCTGGGAACGTTTGCACCGGGGGTACAGTGCTCGGATCGTTGATCGTGGTTTGCCCGTTGATCGTCACGGTTTGCCGAGTATTTCCGATCGCCAGCCGCAGCAATGAATCGTATGTCCAGAAGCCTCGCGTGCGGCGGTACGACAACCCCATGTCCAAACCGTTGAATTGATTGCGAGTGCGGAAACTGTCAATGATGGCGAAGTTTCCTGGCGCAGCCGTATCGGTGCTGACCAGGTTCTCAGTGATCGCGACGCCTTCATCGAGCCGCAGGTAGCGATATCCGATCATCGCTTCGCTGCGGCCACAATAATGCTCAGGACAACCGCAGAAGAGCCATCTGCTGCAGCCTTCATCGCAACAGCGCAGGTACTTCAGGTGAAAACCGGCTCCCGTCAGCTGACTATCGGCGACGCACCCCGACCGTGCCCGTGAGTACGCCCGGATAGGCGACCAGTTCAGCATCATCAAGACCCGTCTGCGTGTTAAAGAATGGTCGTGCGAGAATCGGAGTGCCGGTGCTCGTTGCCGAGAAACCCTGCGATTCGCGGCCCAACCGGAAAAATTCCGCGCCCACGGCCCAGGTGTGGCAACGATCCAGCCAGACTCCGAATCGAAGTCGGCCGCCGTTGAAGCCGTCGGTCAATACGTTGCCGCCAACAAGAATGCGTGTCGAGGGGCTGGTCAAAACCCCAGCCTCTTCTCGCGGCACTTCTGGGTCGACGCTGGTTGTTACCAATGGAGGCAATTGCATGCCGTCTTGCCACCAACCCAGGTACTCCAAAGACACCCATCCGTCCTGCGGAAGACAGAGAGTGACACACGGACGCCAGGCGTTGGAGCTGCATAGTTCACCGCAGGTGGTGCAGCCACCGCAGCCACAAGCCCCGCCGCCGCAGGATCCCGCCGCAGGAATCGCAGCCGCCGATCGCATCGCAGCCGCCAAGACACAGGGAATCGCCGCAACCGCATCCGCCCGGCAACGCATCGCAGGCCGAACCGCTGTGAAGCGGTTCCAGCGAGATTTGCCCGTCCAGCGGAGCGGCATGGACTGGAGCCGAGTGTAGGGAATCCGCGTGTACCGGTGGGTCGATGATCGACGATTCCTGCGGCAGAATCGGAACGCCCTCGACCTGAATATGGTCGACCGCGCGAACCCCCCTGGTTTGGGACTTTGTGACTTGCCGTTGTCGCACCGGATTGGCTGGAACCTGTCGAGCCTGCTGCTGCTCTGGCTCTTGCTCGGCAACGCTCGACCGTGTCGGTTGCCACTGAGCCCGAGCGACTCGCTCACTTTGCCGCACGCTGCGGCCGCGGGACGAGGATTGCTGAGCGGCTGCGTTGCCGACGATCAGGCCGGCGAAGGCAATCGTGAGACAGAGGGAAAGGCGGAAGTTACGCACTGGCTTCACCAATGGAAAGCTGGGATGGTAATGTCGTGAAACATCACCGAAATACTGTTTCCCCCCCGGGCTGAACCGATCCATCGCCAAATCGCCTCGGCAAACACCGACCGGTTCACCAGCGATATCGTCTACGCGGCGCGACAATCTCAAAGCAAAACCGGAAAAATCGGAAAAATCGTCAGAGTCACCGCAATCGGCAAATTTTGACAGCTGTTTGTTTTGAACTTATTCGCAGTGATTGGGAGGCTGGTGGTCGAGCATTCGTAGGCCAGGACCTGCAGAGCGTCCGGCTTAGGAAGCAATGGGAGACTGTGTTTTGGTGCGATTCGCGTCAGCGGTAGGCACGAACATTTTGACTCCTTAGAACAATTGAGGAATTGTCATCCAACCCGATTTTCCCCGCCGCGATTTGGCGGCGTAGCCGCCAAATCGCGGCGGGGAGGGTTTTTCGGTTTCGGTTACCTGGGGTTACACCAGCCTCGCTGTAGCTCGTTGGTTCACCCCAGGCTATCTGCTGCCACCGCTCCGCGGTTCTGATTCTTCGTGTTGAACTAACAATTCCTAAGCCGGACAGTCTCCAGGTCCTGGTCGACGCCGATCGCCCCCGTCAATACATGATGGTCGAGGTACCAGGTCATAGAATCAAATGCCACTGAATCGCCAGCACTCCCGAAACCAGGACTCGACCGCATGATTCGGCTACTCGTTTTTTCAGCACTTCTGTTTTGTCAAGTGATCGTTGCCTGTGCCCAACAGCGAGATCCAGCGAGCTTCATCGATGAGGCAACCCTGCGCGGACACATTCGGTTTTTGGCCGACGACTTGCTGGAAGGCCGTGGTCCGGGCTCACGCGGCGATGATCTGACACAGCTCTACATCGCAACTCAGTTTCAATCGCTCGGCCTGACACCTGCGGCCGCCGACGGATCGTGGCTGCAGTCGGTTCCGTTGATCGGTGCGAAAACACATTGGCCCGCCGATGTCACGTTTCGTCGTGGCGATCAGTCGGTCAGGCTGAGGTCGGTTGACGAATTCATGTCGACGATCGGCCGCCCGGTGGAAAGCGTTTCGATCAAAGATGCGGAAGTCGTCTTTGTTGGTTATGGAATCGAAGCACCCGAGTATGACTGGGACGACTACAAGGAGGTCGATCTACGCGGCAAGGTGCTGTTGATGATGAACAACGATCCCTCCGGCGATCCGAAACTGTTCGAGGGACGTCGGCGTTTGTATTACGGTCGCTGGGATTACAAGTACGAGATCGCGGCGAGCAAAGGTGCCGTCGGCGCGATCATCATTCACACCACGCCATCGGCCGGCTACCCGTGGCAGGTGATTCAGACTTCTTGGAGCGGCGAAGAATTCGAACTGCGTGGTGCCGAAGGTCCGCGGTTGGAATTGGAGGCGTGGGCGACCGAGGAAGCGACTGCCAAGCTTGTCGCGATCGGTGGTCACGACCTGGACGAGATGCGTGCCTCGGCCGAGTCGCGTGACTTTCGTCCGCTGTCATTGGGGACGACGCTCTCGATTTCATTGACGGCCGACGTGCGTCAGCAAGACACGGCAAATGTGCTGGGAATGTTGGAGGGGAGTGATCCAGAGCTCAAAGATGAAGTCTTGATCTACATGGCGCACCACGATCACCTCGGTCTCGGAGCCGAGCGTGACGAGAACGGTGACAATATTTACAACGGCGCGGTCGACAACGCGGCTGGTGCGGCGGCGCTGCTGGCCATGGCCAAAGCCTACTCACAGTTGGATCAGCGTCCGGCGCGATCGATCATGTTTGCGGCTGTGGGAGCCGAAGAGCAGGGGCTGCTTGGCTCAAAACACTTTGCCGACAATCCGCCGATTGCCCCTGGAAAGATCGCCGCCGTGATCAACATGGACGGAACGAACGTGATTGGACGCACCCACGATGTGAATGTGATTGGTCACGGCAAATCGAATCTCGATGCGGTTATCGAGTCGGTTGCGAAAAGCCAAGGTCGTATCGTGACACCCGACAATTTTCCCGATCGCGGCTATTACTATCGATCGGACCAATTCAGCTTGGCGAAGATCGGTGTGCCGGGTGTGTACCTGCATCCGGGGCTCAACGTCGTGGGAAAGCCTGCTGGTTGGGGGAAAGAACAGCTCGAGGCGTGGACGGAAAACATCTATCACCAACCGAGCGACGAGTACCGCGAAGATTGGGATCTGTCGGGCGCGCTCGAAGATACTCGGCTACTGTTTCAGGTCGGCCTTCGGGTTGCCCGGCAACCCGAGATGCCGGCCTGGAATCAAGGGGATGAGTTCGAGGCCGCACGCAAATCGGCAATTGCGAAACAAAGCCGCTAGAGCGACGAACAAGAGCAAGAGAATCAGTAGCGGTTACATTGTTTAACGGCAAGCCGCAGGCGACTGCGTCCGCCGATAGTGGTCGCCTGCGGCTTGCCGTTAAACGATCTCGCTGGAACGACACTGAAATACGAACGGCTTGCCGTTAAACGAAGAATGCCGTTTCAACTAGCAGCCTCACTCGATCCGGTAGATTGCTTTGGCGGTTCTCAGCACCAAGGCGTTGCCGACGACGGCGGGCGAGGCCATGATTTGGCCGTCGACTTGATTCTCGGAGACAACTTCGCCTTCAGGCCCCGGTTTGATCACGGTGACTTGTCCATCGTGAGACCCGAAATAGATGTGCCCACCCGCCAAGATCGGTGATGATGAATAATCGCCTCCGATCCGCTTCTTCCAAACCTGCTCACCGTCGGTCGCGTTGAAGCAGCTGGCCACGCCGGTGTCGGCCATCACGTAGATCAATCCGTCGTGCAACAAGGGTGACGGTTTGGCTGGGATGCCTTGCGTCACGGTCCATTCGACATGGGTGTCGGTCACATCGCCCTCGCCGTCAACCCGCACAGCCCACAGTTGTGGCTTGCCGAAGCCGGTGGAAAAGTAGACGACACCTTCGGCGTAGACGGGACGCGGGACTACGGAAAATCCCTTGCCGTGGTAGAGCCGCCAAATCTCCTCGCCAGTCTGTGGTTGATGAGCGACGATCCACTGTGAACCCATGCAGATCAATTGTTCGCGTCCCAGCTTGTCAGTGATCGCAATCGGCGTGCAGTAAGCTTTTTTTTGATCACCGTCGGGGGCCTCCATTTCGGGACGGTCTTTCTCCCAGACGGTTTCACCGGTCAGCTTATTGAGCGCCGTCACGTACTGACGTTCCACACCGTCTTGGATCAGCACCAACAGATCCTTGTAGATGAAGGGCGAGCTACCGGGGCCGACCGAATGCACAAGTGGCAGCCTGCGTTGCCAGACGACGTCGCCAGAGGAGCGGTCGAGGCAGAATGTGCCGTAGGTACCGAAATGGCAAAAAATGTTGCCGCCGTCAATCACGGGAGTCGGCGAGGCATAGCTGTTGAGCGCATGAATAGGGTCCGGCTTGGCGATCGAGGTCAGGTCGATGGTCCGCTGGATCGAGCCGGTCTCGAAGTCGATCGCCACAAGCTGCAGGTCGATCGACTTGGCAATGGCCAGCTGTTTGAGCTTCTTTTCCTCGATCCCAGTCTCTCGCAACAGCGCGAGCCGTTCTTCCTCGGTCGGCACGCGTTCCAGCGCCGTTGTGACCCAGATCACGTTGTCGGCGACCACGGGTGATGACCAGGCACGGCCCGGCAACTCGGTCTTCCATGTCACATTTTCGGAATCGCTGAAGTTGATCGGGACGGGCTGGTCGCCAGCGATCCCGTTACCGCGAGGGCCGCGGAATTGAGGCCATTGATCTTCCGCGAAAAGATCGGCGACCAGGAGTGGAACGGCGATCACCGCGATCACGACGTACAAGCGAGCTGAAAGAAAACGCATGGCAGTTGGGGACGGAGGTGGTGGCGAGCGAGGCAGGATACGAACATGTTAACCTGCCGGTTCAATATTTGCTGGTCGCAGATCCGTCACCCAGATCGATTCGTTCCATCCCAAGCTGCTGTCGAACGGGATCCAG
Source organism: Pirellulaceae bacterium (assembly GCA_963704055.1). Lineage (GTDB taxonomy): Bacteria > Planctomycetota > Planctomycetia > Pirellulales > Pirellulaceae > Rubripirellula. The sequence goes on from CAVPGW010000029.1 coordinate 226,165, forward strand.
AATCGCCGCCGTGGCGCTGGCCCCGACTCGCGTCACGCCGAGAGCCCTGACGTTCAAAAATGTTTCGAGATCTCGCACACCGCCGGCGGCTTTGACTTCCGTTGGAGCCGTGGTGTGTTTGATCATCAATTCCAGATCTTCCATCGTGGCTCCGCCGCTGCCAAATCCGGTCGACGTCTTGACCCATTCGGCGCCGACATCGCAGCAGATTTCGCACAGTTGTTTTTTGTGCTCGTCTTGCAGGTAACAGTTCTCGAAGATGACTTTGACTTTTCGATCGGCTGCATGAGTGACTTTGACGATCGTCGCGATTTCGTCTTTCACGTATCTCCACCGTCCGCTCAGCACTGCCGAGATGTTGACCACCATGTCCAGTTCCATCGCGCCGTCGGCGATTGCCCCTTCGGTTTCAGACATTTTGGTAGTCGTGGCTTGACCGCCATGCGGGAATCCGATCACCGTGCTTGGCAAGACCGTCGTCTCCGCAAGGATCTCGGCGCAACGGCGAACGTAGAAAGGCATGATGCAAACGCTAGCCACATCGTAAGCACAAGCCGTCCGGCAACCGTTTTCCAGATCATCGACCGAGAGTGTTGGTGTAAGCAACGCGTGGTCGATCATTTTGGACAGATCGTGATAGCTGTATTCGATTTTCGGCTTCTTCATGATTCGTAGAATTTTCTTCTGAGCGGGCTATGCAAGCGGAAAAAGCAAGTCGTCGTTCGCTCCGCGAACGAGCGTCCATCCCACGTTCGTTTGCGGAGCAAACGACGACAATGCATCACTCGGCGTATCGTACTTTTCCTGATCCCCCAACGATCCTTCCGACCGGCATGCACTCGATGCCAAGGTCATTGATCTGCGAGGCGATGCTGGCCGCGTAGAATTCGCTGACGACCGCCGCCATCCCGATACCCATGTTGAAAACACGCCGCATTTCCTTGGTCTCGACATTGCCGGTTTCTTGCAGCCAAGTGAAGACCGTGGGCTTTTGCCAAGCGTCGGCGTCAATCACAGCGTCCACGTGTTTGGGCAAGACGCGATCGAGATTCTCCTCGAATCCGCCGCCGGTGATGTGAGCGAGGCCGTGCAAGACTTGTTTGACGCGGTAGTGCGACTGGACGCTACGAATTGCCGAAGTGTAGATGCGAGTGGGTTCGAGGCAGACGTCGGCGAGCGATTTACCGGCGAAGGCGTCGGGTGTATCGTCCCACGACAATCCCGCGTCGTCGATGATCTTGCGGACAAGTGAGAATCCGTTGCTGTGCAGTCCACTTGCGGCTAGCCCCAGCACGATGTCGCCTTCGCCGATCAGCTTGCCGTCGATCAGGCGTTTGCGATCGACGACTCCCACAGCAAAACCGGCAAGGTCATAGTCCTCGTCGCCGTACATGTCGGGCATGATCGCGGTCTCGCCACCCAACAGCGACATGTCGCCGGCGACACAACCGTCACTGATGCCTTGCACGATCTGTTCCAACCGCGCGGGGTCATCGCGGCCCATGGCGACGTAGTCCAAAAAGAACAGTGGTTCGGCTCCGGTGCAAAGCAGGTCGTTGACGCACATCGCCACCAAATCGATCCCCACGGTCTCGTGGCGACCGGTTTGCTGTGCAATCTTCAGCTTGGTGCCCACCCCGTCGGTACCGCTGACCAGGACCGGATCGCGATAGTTGCGTTTGAACAGTTTCCCGTCGAAATCGAGTTGAAACAGGCCCGCGAACCCGCCATCGCTGGGGATCACGCGGGGGCTGAAGGTGCGATGCATCAACCGCGGCAAACGGCTCATCGACTCGGCGTAGACGTCCAGATCGACGCCGGCGTCTTTGTAAGTTGCTGCCATCTCGAAAGTCTATTCACGCCCAGAGTACTTCGTTGCCAACGGTCCCTATCATGACGCCCGCACCCGTGATGTCATAGCAGTCTGAATAGCAGCTCTCAGCGAAGTTGGCGGCACACCGCGAAGGATTCCTCCTTCATCCGCGTCCGTGGTCCCGCAGCGACCCCTTAGCAGGGACCTATGGTGATTCGCCCGCGTTTTCTGCATTATATGAGGTTGCTCGATATCTGGAATTGCTGATTCGGTACGCTTTTCAGCAGCCAATGGAGAGCGGTTGTTAAAGGCGTTTCTTTACCAACCCGCAATGTTTCCCTCACCTCACTGGGAGGTTTCTCCGTTACCAAGTCGCCAATCGTCGCCGCAGCCAACTTGCCACCTGGATTCCGCATCTGGCTGGTAGGTTCGTCCGGCATCGTCGTGACCGAGTGGTAGTGTTCTTTCGTCAGCATCTGGTTGGTCACCTGATTGGATGCTGTCCCCCTTGCGAAGAATGCCACCCGATCGACCACGTTGTTGAGTCGCGTTTTTAGCTCACCTATCGCCTGAGCAACAACCGATATCGACAGCGACTGACCCATCCTAGGAGAAGCCCGCAACATGCTAATGCGCCATCCGTGCCCCACTCTGCAGTTCGTCTATTCACCGCCTTTCGGGGCCACGCTGCAAGATACTGGTGTACAGTTTTCGGTCTTTAGTCGCTCAGCCACCGCCATGCGACTGCTGCTTTACAACAAAGTAAGCGACCGCGAGCCCGCCGAGATCATCGAGTTCGATCGGGATTCCGATCGCTGGGGTGACGTTTGGAGTTTGAACGTTCCTGGACTTGACGCCGGCCAATTGTATCATTTTCAGGCCAGCGGTCCCTGGGATCCCGGAGCACGGACATCGGTTCGATTCGTCCGCGCGGTTGATCGATCCGTACGCGGAGGCTCTGGCCGGAGAATTCCAAAAAGGGAGTGACGGCGTCATTCGTCCGCCCAAGTGTGTGGTCGTCGAAGACGATTTTGACTGGGACGGTGATCGCCACATTCGACGCGACATCAGCGAGTCGATCATCTACGAGATGCACGTGAAGGGATTCACCAAGAGTCGCACTGCCAAGGTCAAGGCACCGGGCGGCTACCTGGGCGTGATCGAGAAGATCCCCTACCTGCAGTCGCTGGGCATCACAGCTGTTGAATTGATGCCGGTCAACGAATTCCCGATCAAGGACATTCATGGCAACAAGATGGATCGCCCCAATTATTGGGGTTACGATCCGATGGCGTTCTTCTCACCGCATCGTGGATACGCGCACGACCGCACGCCGGGGGCGCAGGTTCGCGAGTTCAAAGAGATGGTCAAGGCGACTCCATGCCGCCGGTATCGAAGTCATCTTGGACGTTGTCTTCAATCACACCTGCGAAGGCAACGAACGTGGCCCGACTTTGTCCTTCAAAGGACTCGAGAACCAAGTCTACTACATCCTTAGCGAAGGCCAGCACTACTGCAACTACAGCGGCTGCGGCAACACGCTCAACGGCAACCATCCGATTGTTCGCGAGATGATCTTCCATTGCTTGCGTCATTGGGTTCACAACTACCACGTCGATGGCTTCCGCTTCGACCTGGCAAGTATCCTGAGTCGCGATCGCAGCGGCAACTTGATTCCGAATCCTCCGATGGTCGAATTGATCGCCGAAGATCCGCTGCTGGCCGATACCAAGATCATCGCCGAAGCATGGGACGCAGCCGGTGCCTACCAGGTTGGCTCATTCGGAAACCATCGCTGGGCGGAATGGAACGGACGTTATCGCGATGACGTTCGAGGATTCTGGCGAGGCGATGAGGGAACACTCGGTGCACTGGCAACCCGCTTGGCCGGCAGCAGTGACTTGTACGAGCACGCCGGACGCCCGCCGTTCTGCAGCATCAACCTGATCACCAGCCACGATGGTTTCCCGATGAATGACCTGGTGTCGTACAAGGAAAAGCACAACGAGGCCAACGGCGAGAACAACTGCGACGGCGACAACCACAACATCAGCGACAACTATGGCGCCGAAGGTCCGACGCGGAAAAAGTCGATCAACACGATCCGCACGCGGCAGATCAAGAACATGCTCAGCACGCTTGATGCTCAGCCAGGGCGTGCCGATGTTGGTCAGCGGCGACGAAATGCGTCGTACGCAGAAGGGCAACAACAACGCCTACTGCCAAGACAACGACATCAGTTGGTTCGACTGGCGACTGGTCGAAAAGAACGCCGACATGGTTCGATTCGTCCAGGGTCTGACCAAGTTCCGACGCGAGCAACCGACGGTGCGCCGCAAGACCTATCTGACCGGACAACCGGTGGATGGTCGGATGATTCCCGATGTTTCGTGGTACGCACCCGACGGCTCGCATCTGGATTGGGGCCAGCACGAGCTTGCCATGATGGCCTACATCGCCGCTCCCAGCCGGGTCGATGATCCAGAGTGCCAGGGACGCGATCTGGTCATGATGTTCAATAGCACCGGACAGATTCGGGATTTCACGATGCCTGAGGTCGGCCGCGGAATGATCTGGAATCTGTTCATCGACACCGCTGCCGATTCGCCCGAGGACATCTATCCGGACTGTCGATGGGCCGATGCCGCCGAGCGGGCGGATGATCAAGATGCCCCACCATTCGCTGAAGGTCTTCGTCAGCCAGGCACAGCCGTTCTAGCAGAAGTGGTCAGGAGATCAGGAGCCAGGAGTCAGGAAAGATGCGGAGCCGAGTGCGTTGCGCTTTCCCATTTTTCCTGGCTCCTGATCGCCTGATTCCTGGCTCCTCTCTTCTCTGCCCTTGTCATTTTCGGGCCAATCGCGAACACTTAAGCCTCGACACTTGAGAATCGTCGAAGGTGCCCATCATCCCGTTCGAAAGACACCGCATGAATTTCCCATTGGCCCACGAAAGCGTGGCTAACGAGATAACCAACAGTCACTCGTATCAAAGCTATCAACGTCAGCGACAGCTGACGCTCGGCGACCTCCTGCTCGAAAATCGCATTGTGTTCCTCCAAGGCGAGATCCACTACGCCAACGCCAACGATGTCGTCATGAAGCTGCTGTATTTGCAGAGCGAAAATCGCCGCAAAGACATCCATTTCTACATCAATTCGCCCGGCGGCAGCGTGACCGCCACGCTCGCGATCTACGACACGATGCAGATGCTGTCGTGTCCGGTCGCGACTTATTGCGTGGGCGAGGCCTGCAGTGGTGCGGCGGTGTTGTTGGTCGGCGGCACCAAAGGAAAGCGTTATTGTTTGCCCAACAGCCGCGTGATGATGCACCAGCCCATGGGTGGCGTCGGCGGACAGGTCAGCGATATCGAAATCCAAGCTGCCGAGATGTTCCGATATCGAGATGTCCTGAATCAAATCATCAGCAATCACTCGGGAAAATCGGTGGAGCAGATCGCGACCGATACCGATCGTGACTTTTTCTTGAGCGCTATCGAGGCCAAAGAATATGGGCTCGTTGATGACATTCTGACCAAGCCGCCGTCAGATGGCGACGAGGACGACGAGGACAACGCATAACAGGACGCTTCAGCGTCTTCATCCGTTTTCAAACAATCAACTGTACAAAACACAAAAGAAACCATTCCGCCATGCCCGTTATTCCATACGTTGTTGAAAAGAGCGGCCGCGAAGAACGCGTTTACGACATCTACAGCCGCCTGCTCAAGGACCGAATCATCTTCCTCGGTCAACAAGTGGACGACCAGATCTCCAACTCCCTGGTCGCACAGATGTTGTTCTTACAGTCCGACGATCCAAAGTCCGACATCCATTTGTATATCAACAGTCCTGGCGGAAGTATTACCGCGGGCATGGCGATCTACGACACGATGCAATTCGTTTCCTGTGATGTCGCCACCTACTGCATCGGCCAGGCAGCATCGATGGGAGCGGCACTGCTGACCGCCGGCGCAAAGGGCAAGCGGTTCGCGCTGCCCAATGCACGCATCATGATTCACCAGCCCCTGGCCGGAATGCAGGGAACCGCCAGAGAAGTTGAGATTCACGTCGAGGAACTTCGTCGTATCAAACAACGAATGAACGAACTGATGATTGAGCACACCGGTCACTCGCTCGAGAAGATCGAACAAGACACCGACCGTGACCGCTTCATGTCGGCCGACGAAGCGTGTGACTACGGTTTGATCGACAAAGTGATCAAGAAGGCCGGCGAAAAGTAGTCGCGCGATGGAGTTCGTAGTAACCGCATTCATGCGGTTGTCCCGTTCGTAGTATCCGCATTCATGCGGTTGTCCCCCAACAAATCGTTCTTCAGTTTCACACCCGTGGGCAGCCCCGGACACCGGAAACCCACATACCATTAGCGAAGGAAACGTCATGATTCGATATTTGGCATTGGTAAATTTCACGGACCAGGGCGTCCGAAATGTCGGCGATTCGATTCACCGGGCCAGCTCGTTTGGCCAGTCGGTGGAAGCTGCTGGAGGAAAGCTGCTCTCGCAGTACTGGGCAGTCGGCGACGCCGACGGATGCGTGATCTTTGAAGTGCCCGATGAGCAGACCGGTGCAACTTTGCTGATCGCGTTGGCGAAAGACGGCAACGTCCGGACAAAAACGATGAGGGTTTACGATACGCAGGAGTTCCAGCAAGTATTGTCCAAGACCTGATCAGGCTTGATCGATTCTCCTTGGCGGGCTTTACACAGAAGCCTCTTGCGGCTCCATGCTGGCCTCAAGGGGCTCGGGGAGGTCATCCATTTCGTCTTCGCCGACCGACTTGGCAATTCGCTTGGCAAAGTAGTACATCCGTTTCAGGTACAGCATGATCTCGGATTCCAGCCGGAACATTGCCAGCCTGTTCGGCTCATCCGCGGACAACCGTCGGGAGAGATGATCCTCGGCTTCGGCTGCCAAGCGATTGATTTCCGTTTTTGCCGCGGTTACCTCGGCAGCGCACTCATGATCGTTCGAGACGATCGCGCGAATCGCCCGTTCCGTTGCCCACACCACTTCCTTGTTCAGGTTGCTGAGTACATCCTCGGTTGTTTTGCTAATCTGCAAATTCTTCTTCAAGCGAATGCGACCGGCATCCACCAGGTTGGTTTCGATCGTGTCTCCAATGCTCTCAAGATAGTTCGCAGCCGCCAGGTAATCATGAAGCTGCTTGGACTGGCGATCGGAAAGATTCTCCTTGGAAAGCCGGCCAAGATAGGTGATGATGGCGCCGTGCAACGCGTCGACGTTGTTGTCGAGGTCTTCCAGCGCGTTGATCTCTTCTGCTCGATCCATGAATGACTGTATCGAGCGCGTCGCGCATCATGTGCAACGCGGCAGCCCCCAGTCGCCCCAACTCCATTCGAACCATGTCCATCGCCAGCGGCGGCGTTTGCAGCAAGATTGGATCCAGATACATCGGCTTGGCAGCCTCGACGTCCACCTGCTTAGGCTCTGGCACGATCCGTTGGACCAGCCAAGCCAGGGGAGTGGTGAACCAAATCAACAGCAGCGTATTACCGACGTTAAACACCGTGTGCGCGTTCGCAATCTGTCGTGGTGTCTCCGCGGCGAGCCGCGCGGCGCCGGTCAAGTCAGGACTTGCCGGCGAAATCCAGCTGACAAGAATTGCCAGTTGCGGGATGAAGGAATACCAGATCGCCACGCCGGCCACATTGAACAACACGTGCACCACGCGCCGCGCGGACGGCCTCGCGCGACTTGCCAATCGATGCTAGTCCCGCCGTGATGCAGGTGCCAATGTTTGCACCAAAAATGAGCGCAATGCCCGCATCAAGAGAAATCAGACCTTGCGAGGCTAACGCGATCACCAAACCGGTTGTCGCCGACGAGCTCTGAACCAGCGCCGTAAAGCCCGCGCCAAGCAGAATCGCCCACAACGGGTGATCCATCTGCTGCATCATCTCCATGAAGGGCTGATACGTCCGCAACGGCTTGGTCCCATCGCTCATCAAGTGCATGCCGTAAAAGATCAGCCCCAAGCCCATGATCATGTGACCGTAGTGGCGCACCTTGTCATTCTTCGAGCAGAACAGGGTGAAAAAGCCGATCGCCACCAGCCCCAAGGCGTACTGAGTGATCTTGAACGCAACCAGCTGCGCCGTGATCGTGGTGCCGATGTTCGCGCCCATGATGATCCCGATCGACTGGGTCAACGACATCAAACCGGCGGAAATGAATCCGACAACCAGCACGGTTGTCACCGAAGAAGACTGAACAATCGCCGTCACGAATGCCCCCGCGATCGCCCCCGTGAACCGGTTCGTCGTCAGCTTGGCAAGCACCTTCTTCATCCCGTCGCCGGCGATCAGCTTCAAGGCGTCCGACATCTGATCAAGGCCGAATAGAAACAGAGCCAATCCGCCAATCAGCCCCATCGCAAGGGGAATGAGCTGCAACGACTCGGTAGTAGCTTCGGCGAGCAAAATGGTGACCCAACGGGAGCGTGATTTCTAGCGATATCTTAACCCATGCTTCACGCTTTCCTAACATTTGGGCGTGTTGGTACGCCAGTGCAGCAGGTGGTACAGCTACTAAAGTTTCAGTTTTCCAAGGGTTTACGAGCATGAAATTACTCTCCCTCTGCAGAGTCGAGCTTTAGCGAGGAGAAGGCCAAGCGGGTTTGTTGACGTTTCAGCCCACCTCTGACAAAAACCCCTCTCCGCCCGCTACCGCGTCCGACTCTCCCAAAGAGGTCGTGCAGTTTACCCGCAGCGAATTCGCCAAAGTAGCCATCACGCTCCGCCGCGATGTAGCCCGACCGAGCGATTCTCCAGTCTCTTTGACGTCAATCGAAGCTTACGGTCTCGATGGAATGCGACAGGTGCGATCCGTATTTCTCCAAGGCACAGCACATTGTCGGGCTACATCACGGCGGAGCGTGATGGCCACTCACACTGAACGACCTCCTCAGCAGGAGGCACGGTCATCATGCCGTGCAAAGACGCACGCCGCAGTCCGGTTCTGGCTGGCTCCGTGACACAGATGCCACTTCGTCAGCTGTTTGCTACCTGGTCGAGTGCGACCTGATACCGCTTGGCCAAGAACTCCTCAAACCGCTGCGCATCGAAAGGTTTGACGATGAAGTCGAGTGCGCCCGCATTGATACAGGCAATCAATTTGGCTTTCTGATTGATGGCGCTGACCATCACGACGTTTGCCTCAGGGTCGAATTCCCGAATCAGCATCAGGGTTTCCAGGCCATCAATGCCGCCCATCACGATGTCCATTGTCACCAGATTAAACGGATGTTCGCGGTACAGTTCGACTGCCTCGGCGCCGTCGCTGGTCTGAACGATTCGCTTCCAACCTGCCGCTTTGGCGATCCGCTCGATCTTGAGACGCATCATCTGCGCGTCATCAACGATCAATAGCGATGGTTCCATTGCAAGTTTTCCGGTCGCAGTATTTTCATTCAATGACATATCACGCCTCGCCGTTTTCCGAATCGCTTACCAATTTCTTCAATCGCCGCCAAACTTCAGGACGCCAAACCATCGCGAATCGCGTATGGATGGCGTGTTCGGCCACCTGAAATGTTCCGGTTGCTAGCCATGCCTGGTCCTGCTGGTCGCTCGATGCCTCGACTTCAAGAATCGCCCCATCCATCCAACCGCTGGCCAACCGGTGTTCGATATAGGGAGGATTGGGCATGAGCGAAACGTCGGTGCTACTGACGTCTCGAACGCCCTCTGCAACCGCATTGAGAAACTCGCAGCCAACGACGTTGGAGGTTTCAGAGATCGCGGACAACTCCAATTCGCTCCACTTCGAGGCGTCCACGGAGGTTCCGTTGCGACACAGCGATTCGTCAACCAGCCAGGCAGCCTCATCCGACCGCCACGCCAACAGCAGAAGACCGGCCGAATTCATTTCCAGAGCGGACGCGTCGCTTAGACGTGGTGATCCAATCGCCGCGTCAACTGACATCGAACAACAACACATGAGTTCGTTGGGGACAGAAAGTGACAGCTTCGTCGTGGTGACATCTTCCGTGTCGATGGGGTGCCCCAACCACCTGGAGAGCCCGTCTGCCGCAACCTTCAAGGCATCCGCTACGATCTTCGAGACTTTCGACTCAGACATGTTCAAGAAAGAGAGAGTTTAGAAGCGGGCATTTATAGCACCACGATTCACCGATCCACTTCGGGCAGATAGACCGCCAGACACCGTGGCAAGCTGACCGCAAGCAACCATCATAGTTGCCGTCGCGGGTTGACGACTAGCGTATTGACCATCATGGATCCGGTGTTTTCGTCGCAGAGTCGTGACGCGTCGGTCGTTTACGTGACGCGCAGGCAACAGCGGAGAGGCTGTCTGAATGCGTAAAACGCGGTCAAACTGAACCTGCAGAGCGTGCCTTGGTCCTCATCGGGGGGGCTGATCGCCTGATGAATCGCGTTTCGCTCTTGCTTTGAACCGGTGATCCACTCGCTTGTATCCGGTTCGACTTCCGACCGGTTTACTTCTCTGACTGCCCGAATCAATTGAATCGGAAGCTCAATCAACCCGAGCAGGATCAGACTGGTCAGCCCAATCAGCGCGGTGGACTGCGAGATCGCGGGCTGACACAGAGTGAGCATTGATAGGGCAACCGCCAGTGCCGCAAGAACCGCTTTGAACTCGGTCGGCCCAAAGCGAGACAACGTGAATTCCCCCAGCAGTTTTGCTTTGATGTTGGTCAGTACTGCGATGGCGAACAGGCAGATGACGGCGATCAATGCGAGTTCGAGACTGCTGCAGGCGATGCCAATACCGACAAGCCAGTAGGCGAACGAGAGTGGATCGGTGAAGTGATCCAACAATTCACCTCCGTTTCGACATTGGCCGGTCGCGCGGGCGTGCGTTCCGTCAAGGCAATCCGCGGTGTGATTTCCGATCACGCCGGCGGCCGCCAGCAAACCGCCCCACCAGGTTTGAGTTGAGAACGCGAAACCGACCGCGCCCAGAATCGCGCATCCGTGGCCGACACCAATGATTCCTTCAGGTGGAAAACGACGGGGGATACGCAGGTGCGGATAAAGCGATTTGAGACGTGGGCCGATCACCGGGTCAAGGATGCTGTGAGAGATACGCTTTGACATCGTTTGCCGGTCGTTTGAGTTCTCGGGCGGCGAAATACACATTTTCGTGAATCAGAATCCAGCGTTTGCACCACGGTAGGAGTGCCCGAATCGGGCGATGCTTTTCGCTCGAATTCGAGCAGTCCATGCGGTTTCGCGGAAAAACCTGCGATTCGATGTAAGTCGGCAATCTTGCGTTGCCACTAATGGCTGAGCAACGTCGTTTCTCGCGTTTCGTGACTGACAATCGCGCCGGTCCGGATCGCGGCTCTTCTCTCATCAGCAAAGGTCTCGCCATGACTCGCCGCAAGAACCGTCGCACGATCGCCACTCACTCCGCGAAAAAAGTCTCAACTCGGCGTCGAGTTTCACGCCGACATCTGCAGTATCAGTCGCTTGAACGCCGAGAGGTTCTGAGCGCTCTCGCGCTGATCGAAAGCGGCGTGTTGACGATCCAGGCCGATGACGAACCGAATCAAATCGCTGCCTGGGCCAATAAAGAAACCAATACGCTGGTGATCCAAGTTGACGAAACGGTTCTCGAGTTCACCGATAGTGATGTCCAGCAGATCAACATCTTCGGCAACGGCGGCAACGATTCGATTGGCGTTCGTGACAGCGTGACACAGACGACCTTGCTGGACGGCGGCAACGGACGTGACACGATCATCGGCAGCCAGCAGCGCGATGTGATCGTCGGCGGACCTGGCAACGATCGTTTGTCAGGACGTGGCGGTGCCGATCGCATCGACGGAGGCGCCGGCAATGACGCGATCGAAGGTGGTGACGGCGACGACCGCTTGAGTGGTGATGGCGGTGTCGACGTGATCTTCGGTGGCGCGGGAAATGATCGTATTCGTGGTGGTCGCGGCGGAGACTACTTGATCGGCGGTGCGGGTCACGATGACATCCACGCCGGAGCAGGGAATGACTGGGTCTTCGGCGATGCGACCAACAGTTACCCGGAGGGATATACCGATCCGGTTCAATACGCGATCGATTTCGCGAACCTCAACCGCGGACGCGATACGATCAACGCCGGCCTCGGGAACGACATTGTCTTGGCCGGCAACTCCGACGACCGTGTGCGCGGTGGCGGCGGCGCTGACATCATCGTCGGTGGTGAGGGCTCCGATCGACTTGCCGGCGGCGGGGGCAACGACGTGATCTTGGGCGACTGGCGATTCGCTCCTCAAGTCGACGGTGACGATCAGACCGATCCGGAAGAAACCGAAGCCGTCGCCGCAGCCGAGGAAGTCGTGCGGCAATTGGCCGGCGCAAAAGAATTGGACGCCGTGGTAGAAGCGCCCGATGTTCGCCGCCGGTTCGACGATCGGATCTCGGGCGGGGCCGGCAACGACTTGATCTTTGGCATGCTGGGAGCCGATCGGATCTCAGGCGGTTTCGGGGCTGACCAACTTTATGGCGGACGGGGCAACGACGTGATTCGCGGCGATCGAGGAAACGACACGATCGTCGGTGGTTTTGGGAATGATCGACTCTCTGGCGACGCCGGCAACGACCGCATCGGTGGCGGCGCGGGCAACGATCGGATCGGCGGTGGTGTTGGCGACGACATTCTGGCCGGCGGTGACGGACGCGATTCCCTCTACGGTGGCCTGGGCAATGATCTGCTCAACGGCGGTGCAGGCAGCGATTACCTCAGCGGTGGTCGGGGCGAGGATGTGATCCAAGCCCGCGACGGCGAAGTCGACAAAATCCTGACCGACGGCTTCGACGACATCACCGCTGATGACGACGACAGGATCATCAACGCGTAAAGCGGATTGTCGATCACGGAACACCGTTTGGCGATTCTTCGACGTAGGCTGCTGCTCCAATGCCTCCGATTCGAGGAATCGCCATAACCGTTAGCAGGTGACATTCTGCACGTTGATGATCCGGTTTTCCGTCGCGTCTTGATCGTCAAGCCAGCCTGGGAACGCGAATTGCAGCTTTTCGCTGCCGAGTCGGAATCGCAGGTCCGACTTTGAATCTAAGCTGGTATAGTGAGTTTGCTGCCGCCCCTTGTGTCGATTTTCGACACAGTCGTGTCCGCAGCCGGCAAGCCCCTGTACTTCTGGCGATGGATCTCAATGATCCAGATCGTCGCCCCCTCGAATCGAATCGCTTATCAAATGGCAACACGATCCTCCGCGAAAGCCTCCGCGAACGGGAAGCAGGCTTCCAAGAAGCCAAAGTCAAAGACTAAAGCCAAAGCAAAGAAATCAACGAAACCGCGTAAGGCCAGCGAGGGTGATACGGCACCGTCGTTGACAGCCGACGGGTTGGAAGCCTTTGAGGTAGATCAATCGATCAACGCGGCGCAGCAGTCCAAAATCACCGCGGTGAAGGACATCATTGACCAGACGCCGCCGCATGACATCAACACTCTGGCCAAGACCCTGGAGGTGATCATTAAGGGGGCATCGCCGGAGGACGCGACGGTACTTCGGAATGCCTTGCTGAAGAAACCTGACCGCATGGGGACGAAACGGCACGTGGGGCCGGACGAACTGCTATCAGACGATTGGCGAGATGGAGGATATCCCTATCGCAATCTGATGTCGCGAAAGAACTACGAAAAACAGAAATACCATCTGCAGGTCGAATTGCTAAAGCTGCAAGCCTGGGTCAAGAAGTGTGATGAGAAATTGGTGATTCTGTTCGAGGGTCGCGATGCGGCGGGAAAGGGAGGGACGATCAAGCGTTTCATGGAGCACCTCAATCCACGCGGTGCGCACGTGGTTGCCTTGGAAAAACCAAATGACGCCGAACGTGGACAGTGGTATTTTCAACGCTACGTGCAACATCTTCCCACTGCCGGTGAAATCATGTTGTTTGATCGCTCGTGGTACAACCGTGCCGGCGTTGAACGAGTGATGGGGTTCTGTTCCCACGATGAATACGCCGAGTTCATGCGTCAGGTGCCGGAATTCGAACGGAACCTCGTGCGATCAGGTGTCCATCTGATCAAGTTTTGGTTTTCGGTCAGTCGCGAAGAGCAGCGTCGACGGTTCAAAGAACGCAAAGCACACCCGCTGAAGCAATGGAAGCTGTCGCCGGTCGATTTGGCTTCGTTGGACAAGTGGGACGAGTACACGCGTGCAAAGGAAGCGATGTTCTTCTATTCCGATACGCACGATGCTCCGTGGACGGTTGTCAAGTCGGACTGCAAGAAACGAGCACGTCTCAACGCGATGCGATATGTTTTGCACGCGATTCCGTACGAAAACAAGAACCTGGAACGGGTCGGTCCGGTCGATCCGTTACTGGTCGGTCGCGCACACATTGTCTATGAACGCGGCGAACGACCCGGCGTCGAATCTGGCATTTAGCGCTCTTGTTCGTAGTGACCGCATTCATGCGGTTGGGCCGACAAAACCCGATGAATCGGGTCACTACGAACAGGCGTAGGCCAGGACTTGTCCTGGCGACAAACCGCATTCGTCAGGCCGCCAGGTCCTGGCCTACGAATGCCGCCAATCGAAGACGGGCTAGTGACTAGATTTCCCAGCCCTTGCGGTATTCCCGTTGAACGTACTGGTTGACGTCTGGGACATTGGGGCTGGTCAGCGTCTTGGCGTCCCACTCGATTCGCTGGCCCTCGCCGGCTCGCATCGCCAAGTTTCCGACCAAAATAGTCTCGGTCAGGCGACCGGCGTATCCAAAGTTGGACATTGTACCCGGCTCGTACTCGCCCTTGACCGTGCTGACAAACTCCCATTTCTGTCGCTGGTCGCCACCACCCTTGAATGGAATCCGCGGCAGTGTTTGCTCCGGCACCTTGTAGTCGGTGTACTTGTCCTCTGGCAACAAGGTGTATTTTGCACCGTAGTCATTCTCCGAGAAGAGCATACCCTTGCTGCCGACGACGACTGCGCCGCTCGTCTTGCGATTGGGGTCTTGCTTCTGTTGCGCAATCCGTTTTTGGAATCCGGCTGGCAACTGTGACAGAATGTCATCATTGGGCAGGTTACCACCGTCGTACCAATGGAACTTGCAGGCGGGCAATCCCTCGCGCTCAGGGAACTCGAACAGCAATTCTGAGCTACCAGGGAACGTTTCGCCTTCAAAGATGCCGGGATTCTTGACCGCAGTGACAGCGATCGGATCCCAGAGCTTCAACGCCATCACAGGCATGTTGGTCGTATGGCAGGCCATGTCACCCAACGCACCGGTACCGAAATCGACCCAACCACGCCACTTGAACGAGTGGTAAACGCCTTCCTTGAAAGGTCGCATCGGTGCGGCGCCGATCCAAGCGTCCCAGTTCAATTCCTCTGGAATCGGATCTTCGCCCGGCGGTCGGCCGATGCCCTGAGGCCAGATGGGTCGGTTCGACCAGACATGAACTTCGCTGACGTCTCCGATCGCACCACTTTGGATCACTTCCACCGCTTCGCGGAGCCCGTCTTCGGATGTTCCTTGGTTGCCCATCTGAGTCACCACGCCCATCTCTTCGGCGACCTCGCGCATCATCCGCGCTTCGCGAATCGACCAGGTCAGCGGCTTTTGGCAGTAGATATGCTTCTTCATCCGCATCGCGCGAACTGCGGCAGCCGCGTGATTGTGGTCGGGTGTGCTGACGGTGACGATGTCGACCTTGTCGCCGAGCTGGTCAAGCATCTCGCGAAAGTCCTGGAACTGCTTCGCATCGGGGAATTCGCGTCCTTTCTTGGACAGCGTTTGGCCGTCGACATCGCAAAGCCCGACAATCGCCACGCCGTTCTCGCTAATGTGACTGGTGTCGCTTCCGCCTTTGCCACCGACGCCCACGCAGGCCGCGGAGAGTGACTGCAGGGCTGATTGAGCACGAACTGCTGCTCCGGTGCCGGCCCAGTAGCCGACGCCGGCGCCAAGCGCAGCCGATTGGCCCATGAATTGTCGACGTGTCGTCTTTCTGGTCATGAATATTCCTCAGGGAGATTTTGTGGATGGAGCAGGCCACGGATGGGGCCAGATGCGCCCTCACACGATAACAAGGGAAGCTTAGGCAAACAATCGTTCGTTTGGACGATTCGTTGCCAGCGTGCCGCCAACCGTTTAGGCTGTCAGGTAAGCATCGTGGGAGAGCACGCCAACCATTGTTTTCGAGACGATGCCGAGCAATTTCCGGTTCACTTTCCCCATCAGTGGTCGTGCGGCCTTTAGGTTTTGGTTTTAAAGAGGATGATGAGCGTAAATCACTCTCCCCCTGGGCATTGGTATCTACACAAATGTGCGACCCCGATTTTTCCTACTCTGGCCCCCCTCTCCCCCGAATACTGGCGAGCCTAAGCGAGTCAGTATTCGGGGGAGAGGGGAGCCAGGATCAATCGGTTGCGAAACTTGTCTAGATACCAATGCTCCGCGGGAGGGTATTGCAATTCATTGCGAGAGAACCATCTGAATCCCACCAACCCACCCGCGTTCCACGAAACCCATGCCTCTAATACTGCTGCCAGCCATGCAAGACTTTCGTTCGTTGTTCGCCGTCGCCGTACTTTGCATCTATCCCAATCACGGTTGGATGTGAAAACTTGCTGCCGCCGCTTTACGTCCCGCCAGAAGACACAGAGGAAGTGGTTGAATCGGCCGGCGGCGACGAGCTAGTCGTCGTTGAGGAGTCTTTGCCCAAGGATGATCCCGAGAAGGTCGCCGCGCTTCAGGCCGCCGGCTTTACTCTGACCAAGAATAGCGACGGTGTGGTGACCAAGCTGTCGGTCGTCTCGGACGAGCCCATCTCTTCAGTGCTCAGCAATCTTTCCGGTGTGCCCAATGTGGAAGAAGCATTGTTTTCTGGACCTGGATTGACCGACGAAGGAATGGAATCGCTGAAGTACCTTACCAGGCTGAAGAGAGTCGACTTCTCGAACTCGGCCGTCGGCGACGGGACGCTCAAAGCGATCAGAAATCTTTCCGACCTTGAAGTCCTGTTTCTTGCGGCGGCCGGCGTCAGCGATGCGGGTCTCGAGCAGCTGACGAACTTGTCAAAGTTGCGTGCCATCGATCTTCGCAACACCAACGTTGGTGATGCGGGTATGGATCATTTGGCGAAACTACCGAAGTTGTCTGACGTTCAACTCGAGAAAGCGAACGTGAATGATGGCGGCGTGGCCAAACTCGCAAAGCTGCCTCTCAAGTCGCTGAACGTCAATTACTGCACTTCGATCAGCGATAAAGCGTTGCAGTCTTTGGCGAACACTGTCACGCTCGAGCAGATTCAGATGGACTACACCAAGCTGAGTGACGAAGGCATGTCGGCCGTGGAAAATTTCCCGAAGCTGTGGCGATTGCGGATCCGGGGAACGGACGTCACTGGCGAAGGCCTGAAATTCGTCAAAGACCTCAAGAACATGAAACGCATGGAACTGCGTGATTCGTCGATCGACGACGAAGGACTAGCGATTGTCGCATCACTGCCGAAGATGGAATTCATCGATCTGGCCGAGTGCCGATTAATCTCGCCCGAAGGGATGAAGCAGATCGGCAAGATGAAGAATCTGACTGTCTTGAGCCTCTGGGAAACCAAGCTAGATGATGACGCCTTGAACGAATTCGGCGACCTGGTGAATCTGAAGGAAGTGAACCTGATGGCGACCGCGATCACGGATGAATCGATTGGAACGCTGATGAAGTTTCAGAAGCTCGAGAAACTCAATGTGGCGGGAACCCAGCTGACCGATGAGAGTTTTCGTCAGCTTGGCAAACTCCCAAACCTAGTCTATCTGAACGTCGCCAATACCAGCATCGGCTATGACGTTGTCGATGAGCTCAGCGAATCGAACGAAAACTTGGAAGTCGTCGAGTTCGAGAATTAGGCCGGTGGGTGGTATTGTTGGGTGGCTGGTGGTCGAGCGTCAGCGAGCCCCCAGTTGATCACCGGACATCGCCTGGGGGCTCGCTGACGCTCGACCACCAGCCACCCTGATCACCAGGCACCCTGACCACCAGCCACCCTGAGCCACCGCCAGCCACCCTGACCACCAGCCACCTGATCACCAGCCACCCTGACCACCAGCCACCCTGATCACCAGCCACCCTGACCACCAGCCACCCTGATCACCAGCCACCCTGATCACCAGCCACCCTGATCACCAGCCACCCTGACCACCAGCCACCCTGATCCGTTCTACTTCACCACCAGATTGACCAACCTGCCTGGCACCACGATTTGCTTGACGATCGTCTTGCCGTCAAGCAGTGACTTGACCTTTTCGTCGGCCAGCGCGGCTTCGAGAATCGCATCCTTGCTGGCGTCCGGCGGGACGCTGATTTTCGTTCTTACTTTGCCGTTGATTTGCACGGGCACCTCGATGCTCGATTCGACCAACGCCGCTTCGTCCCACAACGGCCAACTCTCTTTGGCGATCGAATCGGTTCCGCCCATCGCCTGCCACAATTCCTCACAGAGGTGCGGCGCGTAAGGTGACAACAAGACCAGGAATGTCTGCATTGCATCCTTGGGACGCGACTCGCACCGCGTAAAGAAATTGGTGAATTCCATCATCCGAGCGATCGCTGTGTTGAAGCTCATCGCCTCGGTATCTTCGGTCACCTTCTTGATCGTTTGATGAAGGACTCGACGTTGATCTTCGTCGCAGGTCGCATCGGAAAGCGCCGAGTTCAATGTGAATTCGTCTGCTTTGTCGTCGACAATCATCCGCCACACGCGATCCAGGAAGTTGCGGACGCCGCCGACTCCCGTCATCGCCCAAGGCTTGGTCGCTTCCAGCGGCCCCATGAACATCTCGTACAAACGCAAGGCGTCGGCTCCGTACTCGCGAACCACTTCGTCAGGGTTGACAACGTTGCCACGACTCTTGGACATTTTATGAGCACGGCTGTCGACACGGATGGACGGATCGCTTTTCAATACAAACGCATCACCTTTCTTCTCGACATCGTCTTCATCGATGACCGTGGCCGAGACGATCTCGCCGCTGGCCGAGACCTGGTTGCCGTCGCGGTCACGTTTCACGTCACCAGCGGAAACCGGTGCCCCCGATGGATCGCTGTACCCAGTGAATTCGACTTCGCCAAGGATCATGCCCTGGTTGACCAAGCGGTCGAATGGCTCGGCCGTGCTGACGTGACCTCGGTCGAACAAGACCTTGTGCCAGAACCGCGAGTACAACAGATGCAATACCGCATGTTCGGCACCCCCACGTACAAGTCGACCGGCATCCACGCTCGTTCTTTTTCCGCATCGACCATCGCCTGGTCGTTTTTCGGATCGATGTACCGCAAATAGTACCAGCACGACCCGGCCCATTGCGGCATGGTGTTCGTTTCACGTCGATAACGAGTACCATCGATGGTGACGTACAACCAATCGTCGTCCGCTTTGGCCAACGGTGGTTCGGGACGACCGTGTGGCTTGAAGTCCTCCAAATCCGGCAGGCGAACAGGCAACTCGTTGACCGGGACGCCGCGTTTGATTCCGGTTGGGTTTCCGTCTGCGTCAAGTTCGTGAAGCACCGGGAACGGTTCGCCCCAAAAACGTTGCCGCGAGAACAACCAATCACGAAGCTTGTAGTTGACTGCTTCGCTTCCCAAGCCCTGTTCGTTCAACGACTGTGTCACGGCAATTTTGACAGCGTCCGTACTTCGTCCATCAAAGGGACCGCTGTTGATCGCGTTGCCTTTGGCGACAAAGCAAAAGTCACCCGCCAGAATCGCCTCGCGATCGGGATGGTCCGCGGGCGGGTCGACCACCGGAATGACTGGCAGGTCAAATTGCTTGGCAAACTCGAAGTCGCGATCGTCGTGCGCCGGCACCGCCATGATCGCACCGGTCCCGTATCCGGCCAACACATAGTCGGCAACCCAAATCGGGATCGGCTGGTTGTTGACCGGGTTGATCGCATGGCTGCCGGTGAACACGCCTGTTTTGACGCGGTCGCCCTCGGTCCGCTCGCGATCACTTTTGAACGATGCCTTTTCACAATACTCTTGCACGGCAGCGGACTGCGAGGGGGTCGTCAGAGCCTCGATCATTGGATGCTCTGGCGAGACGACCATGTAGGTCGCGCCAAACAACGTGTCGGGCCGTGTCGTGTAGATCCGCAGCGAACTCTCGTCGGGCTGATCCGGGAACCCGGATGCCTTGCGCGCCTCGGTCCAGGCATCGTACGCTGATTCGTCACCGACACAGAAATCGACTTCTGCACCAGTACTACGTCCGATCCAATCCTGCTGGAGCTTCTTGATACCGACCGGCCAATCGAGAACCTCCAAGCCGTCCAGCAGTCTCTCGGCGTACGAAGTGATCCTCAGCATCCATTGTCGAAGCGGAATTCTTTTGACGGGATGTCCGCCCCGTTCGCTCTTGCCGTCTTGG
The DNA here is from genome assembly GCA_963704055.1 of Pirellulaceae bacterium. Taxonomy (GTDB): domain Bacteria; phylum Planctomycetota; class Planctomycetia; order Pirellulales; family Pirellulaceae; genus Rubripirellula. The sequence goes on from CAVPGW010000029.1 coordinate 246,400, forward strand.
ACCTCTTCGTTGGCCAGCACCGTACCGAGCGCCGGGCACCAGTTCACCAATGCGTCATCCTGGTAGGCCAAACGTTTGGCATCGCGATACTGCTCGATCGCCTGGCGACCTGCGGCCGAAACTTCCGCTGGAATCGGTAACTCCTCGATCGGCCGGCCCAACTGCTGCTCGGCATCGAACCAGGTGTCGTAGAGCACCAAGAAGATCCACTGCGTCCAACGGAAATACGCTTCATCGGTGGTCGCGAGAACTCGATCCCAGTCGTAACTGAAACCAAGCATCTTCAATTGGCGAGTGAAGTTGTCGATGTTCGCCTGAGTTTGAATCCGCGGATGTTCACCCGTCTTGATCGCATGCTCTTCGGCCGGTAACCCGAAGGCGTCAAAGCCCATGGGGTGCAAGACGCTTTCACCGCGACTGCGAGCAAAACGCGAAACGATGTCGGTCGCCGTGTAACCTTCCGGGTGACCGACATGCAATCCATCGCCGCTGGGGTACGGAAACATATCCAAGACGTATCGCTTTTTTCCGCTCGGCAAATCGGGAGTCGCAAACGTGCGATTTGCTTCCCAATAGGCTTGCCAGCGGGGTTCAATTTCGGCGGGATTGTATCGAGGCATGTGAAAACGGAGTAACCTGGGAAATCAAAGGTTCGGCGGTTCAAAGGTGCGAGTGATTCTATGGAATCATGCCACTGACGTAAGGTGGATGGCGAAAGTTCGTAGCGGCCGCATTCATGCAGTCTGTGCCAAAACGAACGGTCCAACGCGGCTTCGTGTGGCGCGTTCTTCGTAGGCCAGGACCTGGATCGCGTCCAACTTAGCCGTTCCGTTTTCTGTTAGGACTTCCGACGCTCGTCATTTGGTGTAGGCACCGAGAAGAAAAGTACATCACTAGATTGGACAGCCGCGGAGCGGCGGAAGAATGTAGCCTGGGGTAAGGGTGCGAGCTTTAAGCGAGCAACCGCAGCCCCAGGTTGCGGTTGCTCCACGACATTTTTCCCCCGCGGCGTTGCGGCGTAGCCGCCGCAACGCCGCGGGGGAAAGGTACTTTCGGGTTCGCTTACCTGGGTTACACCAGCCTCGCTGTCGCTCGTTGGTTCACCCCAGGCTACCCCTTTCACCGCTCCGCGGTTACCCAAATCTCATCACAACCGGCATCCTAAGCCGGACGCTCTCCAGGCCGTGGCATATAGGAGTTGCGTACTACCCACAAAAACTCGACGAGCAGGGTCACGACGAGCAATGGAACTACGAACTACGGCTGCTCGAGGAGCTCTGTGATCGCCTGTTTCATTTGCTCGACGACGCGAGAACCGCCGCCGACATACAAGCGTTCGACTCTTCCGTCGGCCCCGACAATCACCAACTGCGGGATCGCCCTGGCTTGATAACGCTGGGCTGTCACGCCATCAATATCCAGCGCGACGGTCAAGTTCAAACCGTGTCGATCGAGCACCCCGCGGACGTGATCGGCCTGTTCCTCGAGATTGACCGAAACCAATCGGACTTTCTCAGGATCAAACTCGGCCATCGCCTCTTCGACCAAGGGCATGGTCAGCATGCACGGCGCACACCAAGTCGCCCAGAAATCAAGCACCACTATCTGCCCCTTGCACTTTGAAAGCACAAAGTCGCTGCCGTCGAGCAATTCGAGTCGGATCGGCGGTGCATCAGCGCCAATCAGCGGCGATTCGCTGCCGATCACAGGCCCATCCGGCGAATCCTGTGCAACGAGCGGCTCGATTGCGGGATGCAGTTTCCATTGGTTGTAAGCGAAATCCGATACTTCTTTGCCGATCCGATTCCCGAAAATCAATTGGTCGACTTCCATCAAATCAAACCGGCATTTCCCCAGCACCTCGCTCGTTCCCGCGACTGTCTTTTCGGTCACCTCGGTCGGAGCGAATGTGAGACGTTTGCCGTCTCGCCTCAGTACTTGGGCCAGACCGAGAAACGGTGAATCGGATTCATCCGCCAGCTCTTGGTCCGCTGACTCGCCGCTAGCCTCCTTGGTCGCATCACTCGTGCTTGGCAGTTCGTCGTCATGGAACCAAATGATCTGTGTGATTCGGTCACGCGCGATCTGGACTTCTTCAAGTTGCACTTCGACATAGACATTGTCTTCGTCCATTGCCAATAACCGGCAGCGCAAGTAGTCACCGTTTTGCGAGCACAGCAGATGCGTCGGTGGCGACGACTTCTGCAATCGCGGCAGCGTCAGCAGTCGATCGCGTTTTGCCGCGGCCAGGTCTGGCGGCGGCGCGTTGGCAACCAATTCGATCGCCTTGACCTTGGCGCGTGGCACGAACCCGTCCTCGGAGTCGACGGTGGAAAGATGCACACCCGCTTCGTCAATCGACTCGACCCGACAGGCAATCACGTCGCCGGTTCGGATATGAACCACGTGTGCATCACGGCGTGTCAGTTTTGACTTCGCGTTGTCGGCTCGGCGCAGAAACAGCTCGCCAAAGTTCAAGCCGCGTTTCTGCTGCTGCAAACGCAAACGCTGCATCGCTAACGCTCGTGCCGCGGTTGTCGTGTTATCGACCACCGGTGGGTCACGATAAACAATGCGACCCGATGCGTTGGCATCAAGTGTGCTGGCATTGAGGCTGGCAACTGGCTGCCATCGGAAGCACGAGGCTGTCGCGCCGCGGGCATCGGGATTGTCAGCGTCCGGCCTGGTGGCAGGGACGAGTCGTCCGGTCATCTGATGCGGACCAAGTTCCAGTCTGCCGAGTCGTCCGGCGGGCTGCTCGTCCGGCGCCTCGAAATCGTGATCGAACACGATCATCGTTCTGACGCGAGACCGGGGAACGCGAACCTTGTTCTCGAAATGAGGGCCGGAAATGATCCAGTTCTGATCGTCGATCGAATCCAGATTTCCCGACAGACGCATTCCCCCCTGAAGAAACAGGGCGCACTGCGAAATCTTGGCATTCGTCGAGCCATGCGAGAGTTTGATCGCCATGACGTCTTTCAACTTAACCGTGGACTCCGCGTCCTTGTCACCCACCACAACCGTTTTCGCTTTTCGATCGAGCCGTCGAATCGTCCCAGAGATGAAACTGCCGTCGACGATGGCGATGTTCGCTTGACCGTCTTCCGCTTTGGTGGGCAGCGTACCGAGCCAGCGTGCGATGCGAAGACGTTGGAGCTTTAAATCGCTGCCGCGATTGATCAGGCGAATACCGCGGCCACGACTCCTTGGTTGTTCTTGTTTGACGTCGCTGGGATCCAGAGCAACGGTTCCCGCAGGTGTGCCATCGGGCAGAAAGACCCTCATTTCACCCGAAATCTGGTCGACGTAAGCCGATAGCCTAATACTTTTTCGATCGCTCAAATCGGCAACCGTGTCGACATCGGCCGCGTCTGCTTCTTCACGCACCACCGCCAGTTTCCCGGCGACCGTCTCGAACCTCCAGCCATCGGTATTGCGATCAGATTCACTCTCGGTATCGACGCCGATCGCGAACACAAAGTTCGGCTTGTCTTCCCAGGCAAGCTCGAATTCGACGACAGCGCGATCGGGCACTTGCAGATCGCCATTGAGCGTGGCGCCGCCCTGGCGGGTTGACAGGTGCTCGCCATCCTCGTCCCAACCGCTGGTCTGCAAATTGGTTGACTTCCAATCCTGGAGCCCAGCCAGACTGGCAAACACCAGCGTAGCATTCTCTTCAATACGATGCAGACGCCGGATCGCAACAGGGCGAACGTTGATCCTGCCAAACTGATTCGATTGGATTCCGATTGCGGTGTCCGACCAATCGACAAGTTGCCCGGTAACGACATCGCCGCTGGTGAACTCAAACGCGAATTCACCGCCTGACTTTTTAGTTTCTTGGATCGGAAACTTGATCGATTTGATCTGGCCCGGTCGAAACTGAAACGGCTCTGAGAAATCCGTTGCATGCCAGTTGATCGATTTCGCCGAATCGCTCTTACCAAGTCGGCCTTCCAACGAATTGCCGTTGATCAGTGTCAACACGCCAACACGCGTGGAATCGGCAACTTGATCAGACTCGTTTTGGGCGTGCGACTGGGCTCCTGCCAGAAAGCACCAAGCGCCCAGCAACGCTGCTGTCACCCGCGAAAGAATCCTGCCAGTTCGATACGAGCGCACGAGGTTACCGTTCATAAATAGGAAGAAACCGATAGTTGACCGCCAACGCCAACAGCGACAAGGTCGTGCCGACATAGGTGCCCTGCGATCCGTCAATCGAACCGTCGTCCTTCTGCGTCGTCTTCAAACGTCGCACGAGAGTTTTGTTCCATTTGTCCCAAGCGTCGATATCGCCCTGAAAGAACGCCTGGGCTTGATAGTAACTTTGGTACTCGATGCCGCCGTGACCGCTGCTGCCGCCGCCGATCTTGTCTTTCAAGTAATTGAGAGTCTGTTTGTATTGAGGCAAGTCTTTTCGCCGCGCGATCGCGTAGACCAACGTGCCAATCGAGATCCGAGCTAGCGACTCGTTGAATCCGCCGATGCCCCCGGAGTAGGCGACCTGGCCCGAGGAGGCAGTCATTTTGACGAAATAAGAAATCGCCTTGTCGATCGATTCGTCCGGCACTTCAATGCCGGCGTTGCGCCGCGAGCAAGCCCATCAAAACGGCACCGGCGACCGAGGTGTCTGCGTCATTGCCGCTGGGACTGTAACGCCAGGCGCCCATGGAATTGTTTTTTTGCGATGTGACGGCGGCTCTCACGGCTAACTCCAGCGATTGACCGATCGATAGCTGCTCGGCCGAGGGCCCGGTCGGCCAGAGATTGCGGTCGTCCACCGCGCCGTACGCCTCAGCCAAGCCCAACATGGCGAAGCCGTGGTGATACATGCTGCCGCCAAAGTAACCCGTCTGTTTGTCTTGGGCCGTGATGATGTTGCGAATCGTGCGCCGCACATTACCGGCATACATCCCAAAATTCGGGTCTTCGCCAGAGGCCATGAAACACATCACCGCCATCCCCGGTACGCCGGCGCCGCGGTGGTTCGACGGCCATCCACCTTGGGCGTCTTGCGTCTTGGCCAGAAATTGCAGACCGCGATCGTACAATTCGCGGACATCATGTGGGACCGCATCGCCGGTGCGGATCTCCAGCGACTGTGCATGGCAGTTCCACGGCGCAAAACCGCAGACCAGCAAGATCGAAACGCCTAACAACCGCACATGGACTCCCGTTCGCATCACTCTCGTACCGCCTTCTTCGCAACTTCTATCAACGGCTCGATCACGGCCCATTCCTGGTCGGAAAAGAGCACGCGAATCCGGTCCTCGATCTGCGCCATTCGACTGATCACATGGTAGGTGGGATGCAGCAGCGGTCCGTACGATTCCGGCGGCGTCGTGTGTTCCAGCAAGAGCTCGGAAATTGTCTCCCGTTGCTTTCTTGACAGCGGGAGTTTGAGATCGATCGAGGCCAACGTGTATCGAATGTAGTTGGCATAGGCGCGATTTGCACGTACCTGATCAAGCGTTTGCACACTGGTAAGTTGATCATGATCGAGCGTATTGGCCAGCGTTTTAGCAAACAGCGACGTTTCGCCGTGAATCCCTGCTTCATACCTCGTCTTGAACGGCTTGACTTCGGCTTGCATCTTCGCGACCGCGGCTTGCCATTCGTTCCGAGGCATGCTGCCGAATTTGAAACGACGCTTGATGCTCTCGTAGCTGGCAAAGAAACGTTCGATGTCAAGTTGGCCGGCGAGTTCCAACTTGCGGCGCTGAGCAGCGGTCAATTCCGTTGCTTTCTGCAGCAATTCAATTCTTGCTTGCAGCGACTCGCTGCATTTGATTTCCGCTCCGATGACGGTTAGCTTTCCAAAGGCATTTTGGTCGAACGTCTTTTCAGCTAACTGAACGACTTGCACGTCCAGCGCGGCTGCCGGCCGCGGCGATCCGACCAGCATCGATAGCGTGGCTGCCAGGCAACCGGCGGATACAGCGGTTTTCATTCCACAGCCTCCGTCTCACCTGGCTGCGGATCAGGAAAGGCTTCGAGTTCACGCATACCCAGCATTTTCGTGACGTTGAACTCGAAATCCCAAGGCAGCCTCACGTTTCGTTGTCCGGGCCGGTACGTCCAAAGTTTCTTTTGCAGGGTCGTGAGCTGCGGGTCAAGTAAATCCGCATCCGGCAAGGTTGCGTACATGGGGTACATGACCGCGATTTGTGCGCTGGACCAATCGTGATTCCAATTCTCCCGCAACGCCTCGGCCAGGCTCTCCTGCTGGGCGGGATCAAGGAGTACTTGCTGATCGATTAGCGTGACGATCACTCCCACGGTCGCCGCTCGGCGGGCTTCCACTCGAGCCTCGATTTCTTCCGCGTACCGAGCAGCAGTCTCGCTGGGCAAGATTTCCTTGACAGCTTCGACGAGCGCCGAGGCGATGCGACCGTTGGGGTCGGAGAGATCCGGCGATTTCGTGCGAGCTCGTTGCTGAATCGCAGAGAGCTGTGCCAGCTCGTTGACCTTGGCCAGCCCGGCCACGTGAATCTTGTCGAACTGCTCGTCCGTTGGGTTGCAAATCTTCTTGACGAAATGCAGTTCCGCAGTCAGAACCTTCTTCAGTGGCGGCGTGAACGTATTGCGGACAAGACTGTTGTGGACCAGATCGCTTTGCACTGGCTTCGGCTTCTGCTGCAGAACGGCCTGAATTTCCCTAACCGCCTGTGCCGAAACGACACTGGCCTGCAGGGTGGCCAACAACAAAGCCAACAGCCTCAGCCAACAAATTCGCGTCGACATCACACTCTCTCCGGGCATGGGTATATACACAAATTTTTCTGCCGACTTATTACTCTGGCTCCCCTCTCCCCATCGCGGACGCAAGTGGTGCTTGCGTCCGCGATGGGGAGAGGGGCTGGGGGTGAGGGGAATTGCTGATAAGCATTTTTGGAACGGTCAAAACCAGTGTTTAGTCTGGGAGAAATGCTTTCCGACCGAAGACCCAGCAGTTTGCAGATCCCAGTGCGCGGCAACGTGAGTTTTGCGAATCTCGCCGACTCCCTGGTATCAGGAATTCTTTTCAAGGCGTTGCCGACCCAGGGCGACCATGTTGATCGCAAGGCGGGCATGACATTACCCCTCACCCCCAGCCCCTCTCCCCAATTCCATGCAAGCTCCACTTGCTTGGATTCGGGGGAGAGGGAAGCCAGAGTAAGAAGCTTGCAGAAAAACTTGTGTAGACACCGATCCCCCAGAGCAAGAGTGATTCCCCTAACGGCGAGTAGGCATATTTCCCCAACGCTGATCTCAATTCGTCTGCCAGATTTCAAGTCGGTTGAAGTATTGGTCCAAGCCGCTGCGGAACTCTTCCGGCAAACCAGGTCCGCTGGTGCCTGTCGATTGAGTCGCGGACAGCTCTTCGCGGACTTCCTTTTCGTTGACACCGCTGCCGACCAAGGCGAGCGCGGGAGTCTCGGTTTCGCCCGCTCCTCCGCCACCGGGATCGGATCCACCGCCACCGCCCGCATTCGGGTTGAAACGCTTGGACGCCAACAACAATTCGATGATCTCTGTCTCGACGGCAATCGCGGGCGATCCGGTTTCCGGCTTCGCCAAAGTCTCTGTCGCTTCGACCATGACTCCCGAGACCTGAGTCAGCAGGCCAAGTTCTTTGGCGAAATCGGCTTCCGCATCGGGAAGCTCCTTGATTCGCACGACCACCTTGTCCATCCGTTTGCGGAAACCATTTTGCGTGTCGGATAACTGATAGGCAGTTTCGGCGTGCTTTTCTTCGGGGACGGCCGGGCGAGCCTGCTCGGCGACCCGCGTCTGCTCGCGCAGTTTGACTTCACCCTCGAGCAACTGCAGCACCTCGAGCACAACCGATGGCGGCAAGCTGCCTTTCGCTTTGGAGCCCGGACATGCGCCGCATTTGGTGACCTCCACCAGATCCTCGGCCCAACGATCAAAGGTATCGCTCCAGTATTCGGCTTGGGAAATCGACAACCCGTTTTCTTGACGAAGCTCATCCCCCAATTGCCGTATCCCGGCTGTCACGTCCTGCTCGCGCATCTCATTGAGCACACGTTGGAAGCTCATGAATCGACTGCGTTGGAAATAGGCATCCATGTCGTCCATGATGTGCGATGTTTCTTGACCGCTCACCGACTCGAACTCAGCCAGCTCGGCAAACGTTTCGGCTTGCGCCTCCTTTTCTCGTTCAGAAACACCGAACGAATTCGACACCAAGGATGCCAGCTTTCCGGCGACCTGCTGCTGCTTCCGCGACGACGCCTTCAATCGCTTGACCAGCGTGCTGCCTTCCAGATTGGCAAGCACGTTGTTCAATTCGTCAGCAATCTTCTCGAATTCGGCAAGCAGATCTTTCTGCTCGCGAACAGCTTCGTCGACCTTGTCGTCGCTTGGCGGCTTTGGCTTGTCGTCACTTTTGCCATTGCCCGCCAACTGAGTCGTCGGCAGCGTCAAGCGAGGCGTTTTTGGCTTGCTCTCGGTCGGGTCCTTGGGCTTACCGTCGTTCTTGAACTCGTTGTGTGTCGATTCGATGTCCGTGATCGTCGGCACGGCAGGCGGTGGCTGGGCGCCTTCCTTTTGCTTTTTCGGATCAGCCGCACCACTTTGGGTCAGCCTGTTCTGCCCCGCTTTCGGCGCCTTTGTACTGGGACTCTGTTGCTGGGCGACTGGTTGGCCCTTGGACGCCTCTTTCAACAAGTCAGCGACCGACGGCATACGGTTGCCGGAGATGTCTTTGAGAACCTGCATCATTTCGGCCCATTTATCCAGATGGCCTACACCGATATCGGGATTCCGCATCGCTTCTTTCAGCAGGCCTTCACCCGCGCGAACAAGGTTTGCCAAACGACGTCCATTGGCTCGTTCTCGCTGTGCCTGATCGGACAGCTGCCGCAGCGTGTCGGGATGATTGACTTCATCGGACGGCAAATTCCGCAGCTGCTTGTTCGTTTCATGCAGCTGCAGCTCACGATCTCGCACATCCAACGACATGCGATGCCAGCGGCTGAGCTGCGACGTGATCCAAATCGCATGCTGTTCCGCATCCAACACATCAAACACGCAGGTCGGAGAATAGACACGCTCGCGGCCAGGCAAATAGTCTTCGACAAAGACCCGCACGGCGATCGGCTGTGGCTGAATCTTTTCGGTCGCGGCACAAAACGTCGCGGCCAATTCAAGGAATTCCGCCTTGAAATTGCCGGCACCGATCACCGATTCGCCCGCCGCCACATCGGCCAGCGTGTCGTCCAGTCCCTGCCACTCGATGCCGACTTTCTTGACGCCGAAATCGTCGTGAGCGCGAACCTGGAAAGTGATCACTTCGCTATCGAGCAACACCTTTCGTCTCGGCAGGTTTTCGCAAACAAGCGATGGCGTTTGATCGTCGACTCCTTCGATGGTCAGCTGAAACGGTTTTTTTCCGCTCAAGCCGAAGTGATCTTCCCATTGCATCTCGACTTGCGTTTGATCGGCGACATCGATCGGGTCAGTGGTGAAACGGTCCCGATCCGGGACTCGGTCTGTACCGTTGATGGTGGCTCGCGACAGATCGCGTGAAACGGTGGCTACCAAAGTTGCTTGGCTTCCCTTGACAGCCGACATCGTCGCACCACGAACGTCTTTCTTTACCTGCTCGTCGCGACCGAGGTACTCAGGCAATGCGATCAGCGCATTGATCGAACTCAACTCGGGTCGCAACATCGGCTCGAGCGCCATTTCGCCCTTGTAGTCACCGACCTTGATGTCCAACTTCGCGGGCGTGATCTGACCGGGCAGCTCGAATTGGTACTGCCGATCCGCAAGTGGCGCACGCTTGGGTGGTTGTCCCGCAAGACGAACCTCCGCCGTCGACGGCTCCCACTCGGTTGACTCCTGCAACCCGATCGAAACATCGAATCGTTCACCATGTGGAACGACTAACTTGTCGGGAAGTGGCATGATCGCCGCGAAGGTGTACCGCGGTGTATCCTTCCACGGCGCCAGGAACCTGGCCCAAGCGTTCTTGGCGGCAGACGCGGTGACCAGCAAGCAGCAGCACAGCCGCGGCTGCCAAGACGCCGGCGGCGAGACCGCGTTGTTTGTGTTGCGGCCTTGGGATCGCGTTGCTCAAATCTTGTGAGCCAACATCGGCAGCGACTTGCGTGATCGCGGCTTCGACAAGCACCGGCGATCGCGATTGCTCGGCAGCATCTTCGGAAAGCTCGATCACGCCCAACAGCTGATCGCCAGCGTTCGGATGAGTTTGCGAAAGCAGCCAAGCCAGTTGGTCCATGCGGCGGCGGCGGATGATCCAACGCTCGAAGGCAACCGGCACGAGCGCGCAGGCCAATACTGCCCCCGCAAAGATCACCGCTCGCAAGATTTGTGGCGTGTCAAAGAAACGGTCGAGCGCGTAGACCAGAAGGAATCCGACCAGGACACCGATTATCGCCGCCGCAAAGGCCTCGAACATCTTCAAGCACCAAACACGCCGACGAAACGCCAACAGTTTTTGGCGAAGCGATTCGGGAATTTGGAGGTTGCTATTACGCGTGACCTGCATCAGGTGTCCCTTTCAGTGGAACTAGCCGAGAAAAGCGTTTTTCCAGAGCAATTAGATTAGCGTCTGGACCCGCAACGGACAAACTGAAAGGCGGATCGCAGCGGAAATCAGGGTGTTTTCGGCGTCTGGAGGACGTCGCAGGCTAGAATCCAGGCGTTCGGCTAAGACGTAGACTCATTGTAAATCCTAGTGGCCGATCCGAAACGAGTGGGTGGCTGGTGGTCGAGCGTCAGCGAGCCCCCAGACGTGAGCCAACGGAATTCCGGGGGCTCGCTAACGCTCGACCGCCGGCCACCCTGCCGCAAAACAACCCGATGAATCGGGTGACTACGAACCAAAACCTACAACGATTTCGGAATGCCAAGCAGTCGCACAAGCAACATCGCATTGCTGCTTGGCGCGACTCCCTCGCGAAGCTTGTAATCGAATTTCAGCTCCGGGCCTTCCTCAGACTCCTCCAGTTGATGCGCAAGATAGTAGGTTTGAAACGTATCCTTGTACCTTGATTGCGTCGCGATCTCTAAATCATGCGTCGACATGGCCCCGATGGCTCGACAGCGAAGCAAGTAGCCAACCAGTTCTTCCACGGCTCGGCGACGATCGGTCGTGTTCGTCCCATTCAGGATCTCATCAAAGAGATACAACACCAGGGCACCCTGGCTGCCGTCCTGCTGGGCGCGAAGGTGGTCGACGATCCGCTTGATCTGCAGCAACTGTGCCATGAACAACGATGTGGAGTCGCTCAGTGAGTCGGAGACTCGCATGCTGGTCATCACCGTTAGTAGCGGCATTGTCAGCTGACGGCAGCAGCAGGCCGCACCGGCTTGCGCCAAAACCACGTTCAATCCAACGGCACGCAGCAAAGTACTCTTGCCGCCCATGTTCGACCCGGTGATCAAAAGCATGGACCCGGACGGACCGATCGTGACGTCGTTGACCACGCGTGACTCGTCCGGCAATAAAGGGTGCCCGAGACCGGCAGAGGTAAGTCTATCTTCGCTCGAAACACCTACCTCCGGATAAACCCAAGTCGGCTGCTCGAAACTGACCGATGCGAGTGCACTGGTCGCTTCGACTTCGCCGAGCATCTGGAACCACGACGCAAGACGCTCGCCAGACTGATGGTGCCACGCGTAGATAGCCACGTAGACCTGCAAATCCCAGAGCAGCAGGAATTGGAGTGGGATGTACACGAAGGCAGTTGTAAACGGATTGCCTCCAATCGACTCAAGAAAAAGAACTTGCTCCAACCGCTTCAGCTGGTGCACTGCTTGTTCGCACTCGTCGCAGATTTCCGGCATCACCTGGCGAAGCTCACGTGAATCACGGACGTGCGCGAAAGTAGCGGACAGGTAGCTGAATGGCCGAGCATCCCGGACGCCGAAAATGCCTCGATAAAAACTGTGGATCTCGCCCGAATACGCGATCGTTAACGAGAAATTGGCCAGTAACAGGGCTGCCAACATCACCGTCGCGACGTCGGGGCGAAACAGGTACATCGCCAGCATGATCGGCAACAGCAGTCGCAATCCCAATACATACCAACGAACGAACTGGGGCAGCCGAATTGTCGATTCGGCGGTGCCCCACTCAATCAATCGTTGCGTCTGTTGCGAGGTTTCGGCGATCGCCAGGCAACGCCGCTGTAATTCCTGTCGCCAAAGCAGGGCCGGCGCGAGCGCCTTTGCCGCCTGCTGGCGACGGTGAATCTGCGCCGCAGTGGACGGTTGAAAAAGCCACCGTGCCAACGTGGAAATACCTTGCTCTGTTTCCGCCGTACAGAGCCATTGAATCAGCGAAGTATGCCCAAACAGATCGAGGTCGATCGAGAGCGGCGAATCCGCGACGGCGTCGTCCACATCTCGCTCCGGCAGCGTTTCCCAATCTCTTTCACGACGAGCGATTCCACAACGATTGATCCAAACGCGACTCTCAGCGATGGCGATGGCACATCGACACCGAAGCTCGAGCCAATGCAAAATGCTCAGCACGACCGCCAACAACGCGATGATGACCAGCAAGTAAGTCGTTAGCGATGCCAGCAGATAGGCAGCGACAGCGCTGGCCGCGATCGCATAGGTCACGTTTCGACGGGCCTTGTGAAAAGCGAACAGCTTCTGCTTGGCCTCGCGAAGTTCGCCTCGATAGTGGGCAAGATACGCAGCGTATTGCTCGTCGGCCGACTTGAATTCACTCGAGGTCATCGGCGATCGCTCGGTTGATTCACTTGACACCCCCAAATCCTGGTCTTCACGCTCCCTCCGAAGATCGTGCAGTTTCTTGAGTCGTTGCTTCGCTCTCCCCGTGGGCGCTGGTATCTACACATCTCGACCAGCTCCATTCTTGCCCTCCCTTGGGAGGGTCGAGCCTAAGCGAGGGGAGGGTCATTGCGGGTTCTAGACCGAACAACGGTGGCCCGACGCATCACCTTCCTCCCCGGCCGCTACCGCGTCCGACCCTCCCAAGGGAGGGTGAGAAAAGTCACGGCATGGCCGACCGCGCGTTGGCGGCCCAAGCTGGCGTCAGACCGTCAGGACTTGAGTCTACTGAAAACTACGACACAACCGCGGCTTCTTGAATTCCGAAAGCGAACAGGGTTTCGCGAAGACATTCGACCGCGGCGTCTTCCAACGGTGTCATCGGTAAGCGAAGTTCGCCCGTATCCCGGCCAACCATCTGCATTGCCGCTTTGACCGGAATCGGATTGGTAGCCAAGCCAAGCATGTTGTTGCAGAGCGAGAAGAGTCGATGATGGAGCTGTTGGGCGGTCGCAAAATCACCACTCGCGGCGGCTTGGACCAATTCGATCATCGGTGTGGGAACCAGATTGCCAACCACCGAGACCACACCCTCCGCACCCACGCTCATCATTGGCAGCGTCAGCGAGTCGTCACCGGACAACACAGTCAAGTCCGTGGTGCCGACGATCGCCGAACATTGATCCAGCTTTCCGGTAGCCTCCTTGACCATCGTGATACCAGGGACATCGGCTAAACGTTGAATCGTTCCAACTTCGATCTCTTTGCCGGTGCGTCCTGGGATGTTGTAAACACAGACCGGAATCCCAACGTCTTCGGCGATCGCCTTGAAGTGTTGGTAGAAACCTTCTTGAGTCGGCTTGTTGTAATAGGGTGCCACCTGCAGCGTCGCGTCGGCACCCTCGCTGGCGGCGCGCCTGGTCAAACGGAGTGCCTCGGCGGTGCTGTTGCTTCCTGTACCGGCCATTACTTTTGCACGACCGGCCACGCATTGGATCACTTCCGTGATCACGCGGTCATGCTCGTCATGCGAAAGCGTGGGCGATTCGCCCGTGGTTCCGGTGGGGACGATACATCTCGTTCCCGCAGCCAGCTGGAACTCAATCTGTTCTCGCAAACGCGGATAATCGACCTCTCCATCGCGAAACGGCGTGATGATAGCAACTGACAGACCGGCGTACTGGGAACCCTTTCTTTGGGCCATAACAACTCTACCTGATGTTTTCGCGTGATTGGATCGGCCCCGAGTTTAGCAGCGAAAGTGGGCCCCCAAAAGGACCTCGCGACAGCCAGATCCAGCCGCCAATCACCGCTTTTCCCCTGAAATTCGACTCAACCTGGCACTTGCCCCGTCTTCGATTGGCGGCATTCGTAGGCCAGAACCTGTCCTGGCAGCCTGGCAAATGCGGTTTGTCGCCAGGAAACAGGTCCTGGCCTACGCCGATCGCACCGGTCAATTCATGATGGTCGAGGCACTGGACAAGTCGGAGCACTCCGAAGCAACGCCAGGCCTGCAATTTTTGCTAGCGGTTGCTTTTCCCCTACCCGCTGACTTCGCCAGTTTGATACAGGACGGTTTGTCGGTCTTTCCTCGCCTTACTTTCCCTCTGCAGCCGCGCTCGCTTCCACCTTGATGCCCTGCCGCCTGACGCGTTATGTCCTCAGCGAGATCCTCAAGATCTTCGTTGTTTCACTCGTTGCCCTAACGCTCTTGATCCTGATGATCGGTGTTGGGCGGGAGTTACTGCGGCGCGGATTGGGGTTGGTTGCTGTCATCCAACTGCTGCCATACGTCTTGCCGATCTCGCTGCAGTTCGCCTTTCCAGCCACCGCCTTGTTCTCGGTATGCTGCGTTTACGGTCGGATGGCAGCGGACGGTGAAGTGGCGACCGTCAAGGCATCGGGCATTTCCCCGCTCAAACTCCTGCAGCCGGCAATCATCTTCGCGGCGCTGCTAAGTCCCGCAGCGGTCTGCGTTTCGGATCTGGCGGTCTCGTGGGGTCGTCCGGGTGTGAACCGTGTGGTCATGATGTCAATCGAAGACATCGCCTATCGAGTCCTGCAAGCCGACCATACGTACACGTCGGAACAAGGTTTTTCGATCCACGTCCGCGAAGTCGCGGGAAGGACTCTGATTCGTCCGACCGTGACGGTGCATAACCGAGGCGAAAACGGGCCGATCAAGTTGTCCGCGAAAGAGGGTCAGCTTAGCCTTGATCCTGCGACACAGACTCTGTTGCTGAAAGTCGTGGACAGTCGAGTCGAGGGAGGCCATGTTTTTCATACGGATTTCCCAGGGGAAAGTGAGTATCGGATTCCGCTTTCCAAAAAGTTGGCGCAAAAGGATCCCGGCAGCCAAAGTCCGAGCGAGCTACCGCTACGGCTGCTGAGCAGCGAGCGGATTCGTGAAGACGGCAGGACGCATGCAGCGATTGGCGAAATGGCCGCGCACACTGGCTTTTCGATCCTCACGTCGCGAACCGAGGACATCGCAGGGATCTCGGGGCAAATGATCGAAGGAACGGTGGCGATCAGCAAGCGTCGGCTGACTCGGCTGCACACCGAGCCGTGGAGACGCTGGGCGTGGGGATTCAGCTGCTTCTTTTTTGTCTTCGTGGGGGCGCCGTTGGCGATGATCGCCAAAACCAGCGACTACTGGACGACCTTTGGGCTGTGCTTCCTGCCAACGCTGATCGTCTATTACCCATTGTTTATCTTTGGGCTCGAGCAGTCCAAGGATGGCAACGTTCCTCCCTACGGCGTGTGGTTGGGAAATGGGATTCTAGCGATCATCGGAATGATGCTGATTGCGCGCGTCCGTCGCTACTGATCACGTTCGTAGTGACCCGATTTATCGGGTCTTTCGGGACAACCGCATGCATGCGGTCACGACGAACAAAACGAGTCGGCGTGAATCTAGCGGAGCCGTCTTTGATTTATCCGTCTGATAACTAGACTGGCGAATTCGATTTCAAGTTCAAGTTCAGCCCGCTCAATCGCATTTTCTTCGGCCGGAGTATCCCCCCAAGTGTCAAGTCGCTCTCAGTCCCTCACCGAATCGATCAAAGACCGCAGTTGCACGGTCGGCATCATTGGCCTTGGATACGTCGGACTTCCACTGATCGACGCGTTCACCAACGCAGGATTCCGTTGCCTCGGCTTCGATGTGGACGCCAAGAAAGTCGAGTCGCTCAAACGCGGCGAAAGCTACATCAAACACATCGATAGCTCGAAGATTGCCGGTTGGCTCAAACGCGAACTGTTCGATGCAACCGCAGATATGTCGCGGTTAAGCGAGCCCGACGCGCTGCTGATATGCGTGCCCACGCCGCTGGACGAAGCTCGTGATCCTGACTTGAGTTACGTCGTAGGCACCTGCGAATACATTGCCGACGCGATCCGCGAAGGCCAATTGGTCGTGCTCGAAAGCACCACCTACCCAACGACCACGCGTGACGTGATGGTCCCGATTCTGGAACGCAGCGGCCTGAAGGCGGGAACCGACTTCTTCGTGGCCTACAGCCCCGAGCGGGAAGATCCTGGAAATCCTGATTTCTCGGCAGCCGGCATTCCCAAAGTCGTCGGCGCGATTAACGACGATAGCCTGCAATGCGCCAGTGCGCTGTACGAGGCCGCAGTTGCCGGCGTCGTGCCGGTCAGCAACTGTGAAGTGGCCGAAGCGGCAAAGGTGCTCGAGAACATTTATCGTGCAGTTAACATCGCACTGGTGAACGAACTGAAGACGATTTTCGATTCGATGGACATCGACGTTTGGGAAGTCGTTAACGCGGCAAAAACCAAGCCATTTGGATTCCAAGCCTTCTATCCCGGACCGGGCCTGGGCGGTCACTGCATTCCGATCGATCCGTTCTATCTCTCGTGGCTTGCCCGTAAACAAGGCCTCAACGCACGGTTTATCGAGTTGGCGGGAGAAGTCAACCGATCGATGCCCAACTATGTGATTTCGCGGACCTCCGAGTTCCTCAACGAAGTTCGCAAGCCGATCCGCGGCAGCAAGATCTGTTTGGCTGGCGTCGCCTACAAGAAGGACGTGGACGATCCCCGCGAAAGTCCCTCGTTCGAGCTGATGGAGTTGCTGCTTGAGCGTGGTGCGGACTTGACCTACAGCGATCCACATGTCCCAACACTTCCGCACATGCGTCACTTTGACTTGCCCGCAATGGAAAGCCAGGCGTTAACGCCAAAGTACCTTTCGTCGCTCGATGCAGTGTTGATCGCAACTGATCATACTGCCTTCGACTATGACGCGATCGTAAAGCACGCGCCGTTGGTGATCGACACTCGTAACGCGACGGCAAATGTGACAGAGAACCGCGAAAAGATCCGCAAGACCTGATTCCGGTGCCCAAATGTGTTCGCGTGTTGGCCGTTGACCCGTTCCATGGTGGCAGTCACCGCCAGTTTCTTGACGGCGTTGTCAAACACAGTCGCCATGACTGGACATTGGTCACCGGAAAGCCTGTCCATTGGAAGTGGCGTATGCGGTCTGCTCCACTTGAGTTGGCCGCGGCGGCGCGCAGGCGATCAACTCAGCCTTTCACCGAGATGAATTCTTGAAGGCCAGGACTTGACCTGGCAAGCTTGCGCAGGACAAGGAGACTGTCCGGCTTAGCAGTTCCGTATTTGTTTGGATTTCCGACGCTCGTCGTTTGGTATAGGCACCGAGAAGAAAGTACATCACTCGATTGGACAGCCGCGGAGCGGCGGAAGAATGTAGCCTGGGGTAAGGGTGCGAGCTCTAAGCGAGCAACCGCAGCCCCAGGTTGCGGTTGCTCCACGACATTTTTCCCCCGCGGCGTTTCGGCGGCGACGCCGCCGAAACGCCGCGGGGAAAGGTTCTTTCGGGTTCGCTTACCTGGGGTTACACCAGCCTCGCTGTCGCTCGTTGGTTCACCCCAGGCTACCCTCTTTCACCGCTCCGCGGTTACCCAAATCTCATCACAATCGGCATCCTAAGCCGGACGGTCTCCAAGTCCTGGCCTACGAGGAACGTGCCACATCAAATTCGAAAATGCTCTAGCCGAAGGCTTGCCGTTGAGCGAAATGACCAAATCGACACACATTACCCTTACCCGAATGCTTTTGCTTCCAGCCGCGTGACCAATTCCATCGGCAAGCGTAACGCGGCTGCCAACCTTGACAGATAATCGCGCTCGGCAGCGTTCACCTCGTCCACGACCAACGATGAAAGCAGGTAGACCTCCGATGCTGCCGCCGTCGAATCGACTTGCCCGGCCAATTGCTCAGGCGTCATCGGCTGCGCGAACTCGCTCTGCAACATCGCGACCGTTTCTTCGTTTAGATCCAGCTCCGCCAACTGCTTCTGAATTGTCTTCTGCTCATTGTCGTCGATCTGCCCATCCGCGTTCGCGGCAGCAATCATGGCTTGAACCAACAATAATCCGCGTTTTTGTGCAGCCGCGTCGTCGAGATCGTTGATCGACATTCCGGATGCTTCCTCGGGATCTTGAGACTGCCAGCTCTGGTATGCCCTGTAAGCAACCGCTGCCGCCGCCGTCAAACTGCCGTACTTGACGACTTTACCGGTCACCTTGCGACCACCCTCGGTTCCCAGCATCAGGGCCAACAAGCCGCCGGCAATCGCGCCCTTGCCTAAACCAGAAACCATCGCATCGCGCTGCTCACCCGATTCCGGCACACCCAACTTTTCTTCTACAAATCGCGACCCTGTTCCAACATCTGCTTGCCGGACTCAAGCAACTGATCCAAGACTCCTCGATCATCCATCGCACGACCTCTCGTTTATCTGTGTCTGCATACGAGACGAAAGACGGACTGCAAAATCCGCCACCCTGCATTGTCTGCGTTGCGCAGCGGTGGCGAAAGTGGCTGGCACAGAATTCCGCCAAGCCACTGCGGCGAGTGCAGTTAATCAGGTCCGACTTTGCAGGAGTTTGCGAACATGAATCACTCTGCCGAAGGGAGGGTGTTGCAAGTCACGCCAAGCCAACGACTTATGACCTGCACGACCTCACTGCGGGAATTGGATATCGGCCAAGCAACCCTGCACTGCCATGCCTGGGAATTTCAACAGGCTGTTAGCCGACGTGTTCCCCCATGCGGGCGGCCAATTTTTTCAGCGTGTCGCTGGCGTCGTTCTCCATCAACTTGGCCTGAATCAAATGCGCCTGACTCCGATCGTTCCAGGCGTCTCGAAGTGCCTGTTCGTAGTCCGCCTCCGTCTCCACCAAATAGCTCTTGCCGCCACCGTACACCTTCAGCAGCTCCCCATAATTCCAAGGATGAATTTCGTTGTACTTCCAATCACCCTCATGCAGATAACGTTCGGTGCCATAACCGTGATTGTCGAGAATGATCACGATTGGATTGTGTCCGTCGCGCACCAGCGAACTCAACTCTTGTCCGGTCATTTGAAATGCGCCGTCCCCCACCAAAACCACAATTCGATGATCCGGGCGCGCCGTCGCGGCGCCGAGTGCCGCAGGAACGCTAAATCCCATCGAGGTGTAGTAGGCCGGACTCAAGAACTCGCCGCGATCATGAATCGTCAGTTCGGTCGCGGCGAACAATGAATCGCCCACATCGGCAATCACAATCGTGTCCGCGTCGATCAGCTCGTTCAGCGGGCGCATCATGCGGCTGGTGCGTAGCTGCTGACCAGCTGCGGACGTCACGCTCTGGGCTTCCAGCGTTGCCTGGCGCAGAGATTTTGGCAGGCCCCGATTCGACTTCGGCAGATCCGCGCTATTGAGCCCGATCAAGAACTCTTTCAAATCGACGTTGTGATAGTGATGATGGGAAACGCGGAAAGATTCACTGGTCGCGTAGACGCAGCGGTTTGGGTCGAGCTTCGCCGTGTAGATGCCAAGATTGATATCGCTCATGAACGCGCCGAACAACAACACCAAATCGCTTTCCTCGACGAACTCGGTCACCACCTGATCGCCGATGCCCCCTTCATACAGCCCCACAAACAACGGATGCCGCTCGCTGACCACACTCTTGCCAAGCATCGTCGTGGCGATGGGAATCTCCGCCGCTTCGGCAAGTTTCAAAAGCTCATCCTGCAATCCGAAGCGATGAATCTCGACACCCGCCACGATCACGGGTTTCCGTGCGGCGTCGAGCAGTTCGATCGTCTCCCGAATTGCCTCGAGCGTCGCTTCAGGATCGTTCTGGCGCACGGCACCCGCGTATCCGTGTGCGATCGGCGGAACCACGTGGACCATGTCACGCGGCAATTCGATATAGACTGGCCGCTTGAACCGGTCGCAGGCATCCAACACGCGGTCAATCTCAGCGAACGCCGTCAACGGATCCACTAACTCGGTTCCGGCGATCGTGAACTTCTCGAAGACTTCGATCTGAGTCCGAAAGTCGCGGACCATATGATGCAGCAGCGCGCCCCCTTTGCGTTCTTTCAAGCCCGGCGATCCGGTCAACACGACGACTGGCGATTTTTCAGCGTAGGCCCCGGCGATGGAATTACAGACACTCAGTCCACCGACGCAGTAAGTCACACACAGCGCGCCCATTCCCTTGAGCCGGGCATAGGCATCCGCCGCGAATCCCGCACAATCTTCACGCGTGCAGCCAACGACGTTGATCGGACTCCGCTCCAACTCGCTGTAAAACGACAATACGTAGTCACCAGGAATTCCGAAGACATCGTCAATCCCATAGTCACGAAGCCGTTGGATCAAGTAGCCGCTAATGGACAAATTGGCCGTGGTGCGACGAACGACGTCAGCGGAATGCTTCGACGGTTGAACGCTCATGATCCAAAGAAGCTCATTCGGCGGTGATTTCCAAGAAATTCTTGAGTGCTCGCATCATCGCTTCGACTTCCTGGTCCAAGACCAACAGCTGATCTGCGGCGACGGGGTCTTGGTCTTTCGACAAACACTCCACGACGGAAGCAGCATCGAAGACCTTTTTCGCATAGAAGAGATTGGCAGAGCCCTTGAGCGTGTGAGCTGTTCGCTGAACGACGGTCTGATCACCTTCGGGGATTTCCGCGTGCAGCGTTGCCATCAGCGATTCGCACTCAGGCAGAAAGACTTCGGCCAAACGCCGCACGCCTTGCAGACCTCCCGGAACGCGACTAGCGGCTGAACGCAGGTCGATCGTATCTTCAGGTCCGAGCGGTTCGCGACTGGCCAGTTTGTCCGCCAGTCTTTCGCCCGATCCAGCGCTGCCAGCTTCGCGTTGAGAAGGCGTTCCCGTGCCTGGTTCGCTATCGGCAGTCATCAATGTTGTCGTTTCTGGAGCGAACTGCGCTAGCATTTCCTGCAGCATTCGCGGGTGGATCGGTTTGGGAAGATAGCCGTCCATTCCCGCGGCGTTACATGCATCTTCGTCTTCCTTCATGGCCGCGGCGGTGAGTGCAATGATTGGAATGTGTGCACCGGTCGCTTGTTCGGCGGCGCGAATCTGTTTGGTCGCTTCGATGCCGTCCATCACCGGCATGTGCATGTCCATCAGAATCAAATCGAACGGTTCGCTTTGCCAACGAGCGATCGTTTCGCGACCATCGCCAACGACGACGGCTTGGTGACCGCCAGCCTGCAACATCCCGACCGCGACGTGTTGATTCGCGATCCCATCTTCGGCCACCAACACACGCATGGGCGGGCAGGCCGGCATCGAGTTTTCGTCCCAGTCGCTCCGCGCTAGCTTCATTCCCATGACCTGCAAAACGGTATCGAGCAATTCCGATTGCACGACTGGCTTGGTCATGAAACGAGAGATCCCGATCTCCTCGCACCGCGCCGCGTCGTCGCCTCGCGAGGCCGACGACAAGATAATCAATTTGGTTTGATCGCTCGCATACTGCTCTCGAATCCGCTCGGACAACTCGAAGCCATCCATCTCCGGCATCATGCAATCGGTGATCACCAATTTGAACGGCTCACCACGTTTGGCTGCGGCGTCCATTTCCGCCAACGCGTCCGAGCCGCACTCGGCGAGCGTCGGCTCGAACTGCCATGCGGTGAGAATCTCGTTGAGAATCCGCCGATTCGTTGGATTGTCGTCCACCACCAGCACCGGCAAATTGCTCAAGTCCTGCAGCTGCTCCTTGGGATCGGCCTCCGTCGCCGGCGCTTCTGCAAAAGCCGCCGTGAAACGAAATGTCGTGCCCACGCCGACTTTGCTTTCGAGTGATAGCTTGCCGTGCATCAACTCGACCAACTGCCGCGAGATCGCCAGCCCCAGCCCCGTGCCACCGAATCGCCGCGTGGTCGAAGTGTCGGCTTGCGTGAATGCTTCGAGGATCGGCGTTTTGCTTGTCGTCGGGAACGCCGATGCCCGTATCGCGAACACTGAACTGCAGACAGAGGCTGCCACTGGGGGCGTCCTCGCAATGCTCGCCATGACAGACATCGACGACAATCTCACCTTCATCGGTAAACTTGATCGCGTTACCAATCAGGTTGATCATGATTTGCCGCAGTCGGCCCGGATCCCCCAGCAGGCGATCGGGAACATCCGGTGCCACACGACAGGCAAGCTCAAGTTTCTTCTCGGCAACGCGCAAGGAAAGCGTTCGACCGGCCTTTTCCACCAGATCACGCAGCGAAAACGGGATCGATTCCAGTTGCAGTTTTCGCGCTTCAATTTTCGAGAAGTCGAGGATGTCGTTGAGTAGCATCAGCAACGAGTTCGCTGAATCACGAACCAGATCGACGTAGTCACGCTGCTCGGTCGTCAGCTTGGTCTGCGCGAGCAACTCCGCCATTCCGATCACACCGTTCATTGGCGTGCGAATCTCATGACTCATATTGGCCAGAAACTCGCTTTTGGCGCGGTTCGCCTGGTCGGCAGCGTCGCGCGCCTTCCGCAGATCGTCCTGATACTTCTTCAGCTCGGTGATCTCTCTGGAAATCCCAAACGTACCGATCACTTCACCATTTTCGTCGATGAAAGGCATCTTGGTGGATAGACACCAGGTATCTTCCTGATCGTGCCAGGTTTCACGCTCCTCGCGGTCGATCAGAGGCTGGCGCGTGGTCATGATTTCGAATTTCGTCGGCGCGTGCGGCTTGAGCATGCTCCTCGCTGAAGATGTCGGCATCCGTTTTGCCGATCGCGGCGGCGGCGTTGGGCAAACCGAACTTCTTCGCCATCGCCTCGCTGATCCGCAGAAAGCGGCTGTCGCGGTCTTTGAAATAGATCGAGTCGGGGATGTGCTGCAGCAGATGATTGAGCAGATAACGCTCGTTCTTGAGTTCTATTTCGGCACGGACGCGGTCGGTGACGTCCCAGAACAGCAACTGCAACCCGATCAACTCGTTGTTCTGATCAAAAATCGGACATTTGATCCGCTCGATCCAGCGTCGTTGCCCGGCCGCGTCGATCGTTTCCTCGACGGCCTGTGTCGCTTCACCGCTTTCCATCACGCGTTGATCGGCGGCCGTGAATTGCTTGGCGATTTCCGGCGGAAACAGGTCCTCGTCCCGTTTCCCCAACAACTCGTCAAGCCGCTTGCCGTGAAAGTCCAGATACGCTTGGTTGGCAAAGACACGGTACCCTTGCCTGTCCTTGATCAGCAGACTCAGCGGTAGCGTATTGGCCAGCGACTCATAGGTTGATCGCGATTGATCAAAGCCAATGGGGTGAATTTCGTCACTGTCAGAATCACGCTCGATGAGGCGACTCGGCTCAGACATCACGAGTTCTCTAGCTAGAAAAGATTAGACAAAGTCTCGTTGATCAAGCTTTGTTGCAGCGCTTGATGAGCGTGACTTCGTTGCCTGTAACGTTAAAACTCATCTCGTCGGTAAAACTTGACATCAAGATCAAACCTTGGCCCGCCTCCGTATCCAAGACCTTGGCGTGACCGCGGGCCGGAACTTTCGACGTGTCGAACCCATTTCCTTCGTCACGAACGATGATGCGAATTTCGTCCTTGCTCGCAGTTGCTTCGACATAAACTCGCCGGTCCTTGTACGGCTCGGACTTCTTTCGTCTTTCAATCAGGTCACTGGTCGCATCATCGTAGACGATGGCACGATGCGGCGGCGTCAAAGACGGGCCGAGTTCCAGATTTCCGCGATACATCGCGTTGACCAATGCATGTTCCACGGCGACTCCGACGCGTACCAGATCGGATCCGCTGATCAGGTCCATCCCCGGAATGACCTGCATCAACAGCCCCACCAACGGAGAAATCAATTCCGAGTCATTGGGCAGATCAAAAACGAATACGTTCTTTTGCAGTGTCGCGATCAGTTTGGAAAAGCTGGCATCACTGCGGATCACACCCAACACATCGGTGATCGTATCATTGAGCAACGATTGCAGATGGTTCTTGGGAACGTAGCCGGCAGCTCCCTTTTGAAGCGCCTGGGAAGCCAATTCCTCGGAACCGCGGGCCGTGACCAGAACAGCCGGAATGTGGCCATAATCGGCGTGCATCGCCTCGACCAACTCAAGCCCATTCATTTCAGGCATCTCAAGGTCCGTCACAACCAACTCGATCGGATGCTGGGCAAGGACTTCCATCGCCATCCTGCCGTTGCCAACGTGCATGACTTGGTGGGAACCTTCCTCCAGGAGCATCCGAATCTCAACAGCCTGAGTCGGACTGTCCTCGACAAGCAGAACTTTCGCCATGTTGTGTGATTTCTTTGCTAAGATCGGGGAAATCGGCCATCGACATATCGTCTGTATCCTAGCAAGTTTCCCGGCCGCAATGGACCGACCCAGGGCCCTAAAGGCAAGATTTTCAACCCCCGGAACCGACTTGGGTTAAAGACTTGGGGTGAAGTCGTCTTCGTCGCTTAGGGACAATGCAAAGCCAGCGAGGAGTTTGGCGACATTGTCGATGTCAGACAGTGAGATCACTTCGACAGCCGAATGCATATAGCGATTTGGGATCGCGACCAGCCCCGTCGCGACTCCGCTGCCGTGAATCTGAAGTGCGTTTGCGTCATTGGGTGTCGCTCGGCCGATCGCGGCAAGCTGATAGGGAATGGAATTCGATTCACACAGCTCCACTAATCTGGTGGCGACCTTGGGATTGATGTTGGGCCCGCGAAAGATGACCGGACCGCCGCCGATGGCGATATCCCCCTGCTTTTGCTTGTCGATCTTGGGACAATCCGAGGCGTGCGTGACGTCGACGGCAATCGCAACCGAAGGATTGATGCTGCCGGCGGCCGTCTTGGCGCCTCGCAATCCGATCTCTTCCTGAACCGTTGCCACGCTGTGCAAATGACATTTTAGCGATTCGGACTGCGAGACCGAGCGGCGGAGCGCTTCGATCACGGTCCACATCCCGGATTTGTTGTCCATTCCCGGACCGCTCACCAGGTCACCGATCAGCTGGCGATAACGCAACTCCAGTGTGACTGGATCACCGATCCGCACCAAACCCGCAGCTTCAGCCTTGTCTTTGCGCCGATGTCCAACCACAGCTCATCCAACTCGACCACCTTCAACCGTTCTTTGGACGAGAGCAGATGAATCGGCTTGCGACTGATGACCGCAGGCACAGGCCCTGACGCGGTCCAGATCGTCATCGGCTGGCCAATCAATTGCTGCGGATCCCAACCTCCGATGGTCTGGGCGTAAAGAAATCCTGAATCGTCGATGTACGAGATGAGCATCCCAATTTGGTCACAGTGCCCGGCAAACATCAACCGCGGGCCACTGGGGTCGCCCGCCGACGCGATCAAGTTGCCATGGACATCGGTGCGAACGTGCTGAGCATGCGGCGTGATGTACTGACGAACGAGCGCCTGGATCGGTTCCTCGAACCCCGAAGGACTGGGAGTTTCGATCGCCGAACGAAAAAACTGATGTGCGGATTCTTCCATGGTCTCGTGAGGCTGGTGTGGGAAGCAATGAACGGGCAAGCCAAGTCGCCGAGTTTTGCTCGTACGTTGACTGCGCCGAGAATGACGGCTGTAACGACTTGGCTGCAGTTTGACGGCAGATGCTCGCATCTCGCAACACGAGCATCCGACGCAGGTCGATTTTCGAGGGGCCGAAACGAAATATTCGCAAAAATTTTTTTGACCCCACCCAGCCCGATCCGCGGCAACTTTTCGTCGCGTGAAACGTCCAATTATGAAGGAATCACGGGGATTTCGGAACCCGCAGCCCATCAGTGGGGGGACGACTGGGAGGCTGCGGTCTGACGAAACCGTTGATAGTGCTTGTTCGCATTCAAACGCACTAAAGAGTTAGCCCGGTTTTACTCGAAACTAGATCTCGGATGGCGAACTCTTGAACTGGGTTCGGACGAACTGCTCGCCTCACAGCAAGCAGCGGACCCGAATCGGTGGCAGTTCTTCAGTGCGGCGTCCACCCAGGGGGGAATCTGGGAATGCAACCGGCATCGTGTTGCGATTGCTTCTGGCAATTTCAATCGATCACGGAAGCGACGCGGCGACCATAGCCAAACGTTCCTAACGACTGATGACATGTTGCCAGTGGGTTTCCACTGACGACCTGATTCAGTGGTCAATCGAGCGTTGGGCGATGATCACCGATGTTTCGCGGCTTCTACCCCTATCCCACAGTGACGTGGGCAATCACACACCAGTGTGATTGTAGTTACGTTTTGAAAACCAAAACCGCGAGGAATCCCGCAGGGCGAGTGTCGCAAGACGCGAACCGGGTGGCCCAGACCCAGCGTAGAAGTTCAAAGCATTCATCTGTTTAAAGCGACCCACCGCAGCGAGCAGAGACAGCCGATCAGGACCGGTTGTTTGGTTTGAGATTCAACAACGAAGGGCTGCGAGAACAATGGTTACCGACGCACCATTGTTCGAGGGAAAATTAAACGAGGCGTTATGGAGAACCTAATATGAAGGTCTTCACAACTGGACAGGTCGCCAAGATCTGTAAAGTAGCACCCCGAACCGTATCGAAGTGGTTCGACTCGGGGCGTTTGAAAGGCTATCGCATTCCTGGATCACAGGACCGCCGTATTCCGCGGGAATACTTAATTAAGTTTCTTAAAGAACACGGTATGCCCCTGGGCGACTTGGAAGACGAAGCAATGGCTAAATGCCTAATCGTCGCCCAAGACCAGGTGCTGATTGAAAACTTGAAGCGAGAACTTCCGCCCGAGAAATCGTTCAAAGTGGCTGTGGCCGCAAGCGGTTTCGAGGCTGGCATTCAAGCCGAAAGCTTCAATCCGGATTGTATCATCGTCGACTTTTCGATTGGCAAGATCGAAGCAGTGCAAATCTGCCAGAACTTGCGGAAGAACATCGACTTCACCGATATCATCCTAATCGCGTTGCTTCCAGATGATGGGCAACCGATGAGCTTCGACCGAAGCAGTATCAACGAAACGTTCAAGAAGCCATTCGACGCCCACTTGTTGGCCGAACGACTTCGAACGCTCGTCGGTACCAAAAAAGAACTGGTCTAGTTTCGGACCAGGCTGAATGGAGTCAGCCAAACCCGAACGATGATCCTGAATGCCTCGTCGACAGGCGTCTCGCATCCCCGCAGGTGTGAGACGCCTTTTTTCGTATCCATTGTGGCTCGGTTGTCCCAACCGAGTTGCCGCATGGGTACAGAATCTCAGCGATGCAGACTTACCAATTGCTCACGAATGCTGAATCGCGGAAACCCTCGATTGGGACAATCGAGCAACAATCCGCTCTAAATCGCCTGCTTGTCTGGCTCTGCCTCGCCCTTCTTCCGCACGGTGAAGACGACCTCCGTATCTGCGGAAACGCGAATCGCGTAACGCAGATTCATATCCTTGTTCAGCGGTGGAGTGGTCCTGACGACCTCGTATCCCGGCACCCGTACCGACATCTCAAACACCTCATCGCTCACATCGCTCAGCCGAACCGTTGCCGATGGCTTCTCGTCCAAGTTGCGGGATGTCCCCCGCCAGGCATCGCCGCGTCCAACGTAAACGGTACTCTTGGCCGGCACGGGTGAACCATCTTCGGTGCGAACGATGATTGTCAAACGATGAGGCTTCTGGGCGGGAATGTCTCCCAGATCGGCCCGCTGGCCGTGCCCCGGAGCCCCAATCAAGTTGACGGGCAACACGCCCTGCGCTTCCTGGCCAGTATGCGTGTAGATCGTGTAGTCCATCTCGGGCGGCAATTGATCGAATTGGAACACTCCGTTCTCGTCCGTACTGAGTTCCACGGGCGTGACGATGTTTCCGATCGAACGATTCCGTTGCACCATCCCGACTTCGACGCCGGCAAGCGGAGTACCGTCCAGCAGCAAACGCCCTCGGATACTGGCCCCGCGGCCAAGCTCGATTTGCAATTCTTTGTCGGCGGCACGCTCCCATTTCGCTTCGTTGGGGGCAAAGCCCGCCGCGATCACCCTCAAGTCGATCGCGTTGATGTGGTCACCAGTCGTGATTTGAAAATGACCTTCGGAATCGGTCAGCGTCAACGGTGTCACCGACTTATCGCCTCCACCCATCACGCCATTGATTCGGTAGATCGTTCGACTACGAACCTCAGCGCCGGCAATTGGATCGCCATTGGAATCGACGACCCTTCCTGTCGCCGAAGTCACATCGGGTGTATCAGGAAGTGACTCGAGCTTCAGTTCAATCGACGGTTTCTCGGCGGGATCGAAGTGTTCCGAGATCAATCCTTGATAGCCAGATCCTCCGGCAGCCAGGCTGAACAACAGCTTCGATGAAAGCCCGTTGATGGCGAAGCGACCTTCCGCGTCGGTCAAGGTTCGCTTGGTGCAATCGGGATAGCACGAGGGACACGTCGTTGACGGCCCAACCCGCGGCCGGGCGGTGCTGATCACGACGATGGCTCCATCGACGCCCTGCCCCTGCTGGTCGACCACACGTCCGGAAAGTTCGGTGCTCGTTGCAGTCAACAAGGCACATATCAAAAACGTCACGTTGATCATGGTTGTTCTCCTGCGGATGGTTGGATCGGTTCGATTCGTTTGGGCTGCAAACGTGGGATCTCTGCTTGCGGCTGTGCATTGAGCATGACTTCGACGTCCATGGTTCCCGTTTTGGCGGTCACCATCGTCGATGCAGAGCGGCGGGCGTTTTCATCTCGCGGCCCGCGGACAGTCAATTGGTAGATTCCCGGCGGCATCTTCTTCAGGTGAAACCGGCCCTGCTGATCGGTCTCGTGTTGGCTTTCGCTTTGGTGACCCAACCCAGAAACTGGGCGTGACGTCCCGTTGTCTCATCACCTGCACGTAAGCTCCGACGACAGCCTTGCCCTGCGCATCAATCACGCGGCCGGCCAGTTCCTGATCACCACGGCTGAACGCGAAATCCTTGACCGTCAGCCTGCCCTCGCCCGCGGGAGTCGGTCGATAGCCGATTCCCGGACGCGCTTCATCACCGGGCAAACTTTGCAGCGAGACCGAATACTCTTTGCCCGGCGAGACCGCCGCGTGATACACGCCTTTTTCGTCGGTGACCGCGTGAACAAAGTTGCTGACCGTTGATCCCCTAAACGTCCTGCCGTTGACGGTGCATTGATGGGGTGTCGATTCCCCGATCGAAACCTTTGCACCGTCCACCGGTTCGCCGTCAATCAAGACGCGGCCCTCGACGATCCAGGCCGACTTGAGCACCACATGCAACACGCCGTTGACCGCCTGGGCCAACGGCACGCCAGCATCATAGGCTTGTTCGTCGGTCGCCAGCTTGACTTCGACGAACGCTTTATCGCTGGGGGAGCCTTGTGGCAACAAATCGGCTCGACCGAGTCGGTTGGTGATCACGGATTCTGATTTATCGACTCGCCGTGGGGGCATCGCAAATGGACGCGGGCTTGTGGACGTACCTGAAGGGATCTCGTCTTTGATGATGGCTGTCGCCCCCACGGCCGGCTGTCCATCGGGCAACGAGGCGATGACCTGCAACGACTTGACTTTGGAGACAACGATTGCCGGAATTTCCTTGGCGACACCATCGGCCAAGTCCACGCGCTGATGCGGCCACTTGAGCGCGTCTTGTTCTGTCTTGGCTCGGTAGACTTCGCTTCGAGTCGGAAGCGCGTACCCTGACTCCTCCGTCCCAACGACCAACATGTGCTGCCCTCGGGGGAGCAAAAGTTTGTAGCTTCCGTCAGATGCGGTTCTCGCTCCTATCCGCCGATCCGATATCGAACCAATGAACGCGTCCGGTACCGGTTCTCCCTCATCGGTGACCACTTTGCCTGTGACCAACACACCCTTCTCCAGTTGAATCGCCAGCGGTTTCCCCGCCAGCAAATCGTCAACCGGAATATCTTCAGAGACGACGGCAGCAAGCCGGACTCTGTTTTCGGCCAGGCATACAGTTTGGACGTACCCTCCCCTCGTGCTCGGTCACGTTCGATCGCGTCTGACCCGATCCGCAAGTGGAACTTTCCGTCCTGATCCGTCTGCTGACGAATGATGCTCGAAGAATACGAAATTCGCACATCTGCCACCGGTTTGCCGTCCAGGATCGACGACCTGGCCGACGATGGAATGGCCCGGATCTGCGACCACCTCCGCCGGAACTCCGAGCACTTCTGCGGCTCCCAAGTATCCTGTGCGGTCCGTCTGTTTTCCCAGCGGCACATCTTGGCTTGTCGCGATGACCGCGTATCGATCGATCCACTCGGGGTGACTTAACCAAACCGACGCGGCAAAGCCTGCTGGAATTCCTGTCAATCGGAATTTGCCATCTAAATCGGTCTTTGCACGAGGGGTCAGCTGACTGGTTTGAAGATCAAAGCCATCGCTACCGCTGATGCGAGTGTTGAGTTTGAAAAGCCGCTCAATGGAGACAATCGCGTTTTCGATCGGAACATTCTCGCGTGTCACGAATCGACCGGAAACGGGATTCGTAGGTCGCAGCACGACGATCACATCAGGATCCCGTCGCTGCAGATCTTTCTTGCTTGCCAAGGAGACTTGCCCCACGCCGAAAGTTTCATGCGCTGCGACGATGTCGGCTCGCGTTGAGGTCGTCCAGGCCTTTGGGGAAAGCCGGCGACTTCACCTCGCGAAATTCAAATTTTCCCTCGGCGTCGGTGGTTGTCCGCGCGAACACGTCTTGCGTGCGAAGCAGATGACGATTCTTGACGTACAGGTACTTCTCTCCTTCGCTGCTGATTCGCGAGGTGCTCGATTCTCGCAGCAGCACGACCGCACCTTCGACGTGATCTCCGTCAGGCGAAACAACTTTTCCGCTGACCGTGTAGATGGCGTCAAAGTCATCGCCCGAGACGGTCAGCACGTCGCAATCCCGAAAGCGAGCAATCAAGTCGCTTTCATCAGCGACGGCTTCAGGCTCAACGCTTGTGCGTTCGCTCGGTCACCGGTTCTTGCGCGGCGCCGCGACGCCGGTCAACAATCCCGCAACCGCGATCAAACAGCACGCCGAAAATAACGACGCAGGTGATTCCTTATTCATTCTCTTACCCCGCTTTTGATGAATGAGCATTCGATGGATTTGGCAAGCAAACATTGTGACAGGTTTGCGACGCGATGGGCAAATCGAAACCGCACTGCGATTTCTTCAAAGTAGCCATCACGCTCCGTCGTGATGAAGCCCGACCGGGCGATTTTCCAGTGTACGGGGCCCTAATCGAAGCTTGCGCTCTCGATGGAATGCGACTCGTTCGATCTGGATTTCTCGGAAGCACTGCACATGGTCGGGCTACATCACGGCGGAGCGTGATGGCTACTGAAAATATGACGACCTGCAACGCCGGGAAAGGTGACACATGTAGATACAGCGCTCAGACCGACTCGCGAATTGCATAAACCCGAAAAGCTCGTCGCTAGTCAGCATTTATGGCATCGGCCCTGGTTGTCCGTCTCGTGCTGACTATCCTGCTCGTGCCCAACCCACAGTCCCGGCTCAACGCCGTTTCTGCCTCTCAGCACCTTCACGTAGGCTCCCGCGACTCCGTTTCCCTGCGCGGCACACGAGCGTCGAATGCTTGATCGTCCTTCGTTAGCTTGACTTCGACGAAGGCGTTTTTCGACGGCGCGCCCTCCGGAATCAAATCGGCGCGTCCGAGTCGGTTCGTCACCACCGTTTCTGATTTCTCAACGCGTTGGTGCGGTAAATGGACCGCATCTTCCGGGCTCCGGATTCCGAACACCTCGAGTCGTTTGGGAACAACATAGCCCGGCTCGTCTTACACCCGACTCATTCGGCGATGGATGCGAGCAAACAAATCGCTTTCGTCAACGATCGATTTGGGGGCAACGACCGTGCGTTCGCCGGTCACCGACTCTTGAGCGGGCGCCTGCGCTCCGGTCGTCAATCCCGCAACGGCTGCGGCAAGTAACCACGTGCATCTGCCCTTGCACATTGCGTCGTACCTCGATTGGAAATGAAGGCGGGTTTCAGCGAACATTTTATGTCATGTTTTGCAGCACACGTGGAGCTTGGTCGTTGGTTGAAAACAGGCCGCAATCCCCGACAAGTGCCGCTTGTCTGCGGCCAAGTATCCTGCCACGCTATTGCATGACCATTCACAAGGAGAATTCCGCTGCCGAAGTCAACTCATTTCGATACCGACGGAAATGCCCACATGGTCGATGTTTCGGCCAAGAAGTTGACGGTGCGCGAGGCGCTGGCCAGCGGCGATCTCTCGATGCTGCCGGCAACGGCCGAAATGATCCGCGCGGGCACCGCCAAGAAAGGGGACGTTCTGGGGGTCGCGCGGTTGGCCGCAATCCAGGCCACCAAGTTGACTCAACAACTGATTCCGCTCTGTCACGCGATCCCGATCGAGGCGGTCCACGTCGATTTCCAGTGGGTCGACCAGGGCGAAAATGCCGCCGCGATCTTGCGATGCAGCGTCCGCGTGCGCACGACCGCCAAAACGGGGGTGGAGATGGAAGCGATGACCGCGGCGTCGATCGGCTGCCTGGCCGTCTATGACATGGTCAAGTCGGTCGACCGCTCGATATCGATTGGCCCGCTGCGATTGATGGAGAAATCGGGCGGAAAATCAGGGGATTTTCGCCGCCAGGAAGGCTGAAAAGTTATGAGGGGGTGTCGAATTGCGGTCAATCCGGTAGTAATTCGGCCCTCCACAAGCGGTCTTTCCGCGGTGTTGGACATTTTCACCCACCTCCCAGAGCCATTTCGAGATGGATTCGACGTCAACGGTTCGCTCCCAGCATGATGCTTCGCCCGTCACTAGGCCGCCCACCAGCGGAGTCGATGGGGTGAGTCGCGACAGTGCGGCCACGAACAGGCCTGATCGGAAAGCGTTATCACGATTGTATGGTCCAGTTCTCGAAGCTTTGACCGATGTCGAACAACGTCTCAACCGAGAGCTACAGAGTCCCTACGAGTCGCTGATGCCGCTGTTGCGTCACGGCACGCAGCTGGGCGGCAAGCGTCTGCGACCGGCGATGCTATTGTTGGCCGGATCGGCCGTCGGCGAGCTGACCGCGGATCACGTCTTGCTGGCAACGGTGATCGAAATGATTCACACCGCGACGCTGGTTCATGACGATGTGCTGGATGAAGCAGAAACCCGACGTCACGTCCCGACCATCAATTCGCGGTGGAACAATCACACCAGTATTTTGTTGGGCGACTACCTGTTTTCCAAGAGTTTTCGGCTGGCCGCGTCGCTGCCGTCAACCGAGGCATGTCAATGGATTGGCGAGGCAGCTCGATTGGTTTGCGAGGGCGAATTGCGTCAAGTCTTGCAACGCGATGTGCTCGACCTGGACGAAGCCAGCTACATCGAAATCATTCGTGGCAAGACTGCCGAACTCTGCCGAGTTTCCTGTCAGCTCGGTGCAAGATTCGCCGGGGCCGACGACGACAAAGTCGATGCTCTCGGAGTCTATGGCGATGCGGTCGGCGTGGCCTTTCAGATTGCCGATGACTACTTGGATCTGTGGGGCGAAGATGACACGGTCGGAAAAACTTTGGGGACCGACATCGTGCAAGGTAAGTTGACGCTGCCGATCATCCGTTTGCTGGCGACGTCCAGCGGCGGCAACCGGTCCAAGATCGTACGTATTTTGACCGGACCGGCCGACCAGCGACTCCAGCGTATTCGCCCATTCCTGAATCAGAGTGACGCCGGGCAGTACACGCGGCTCGTCGCGGAGAGATTCCGCAACCAGGCGATCGACGCCCTGGAGCCGCTCGACAACACCCAAGCCAAGGCAGCCCTGCATGCCATTGCCGACTTCAGCGTCGATCGACGTTTCTAGTTCGTAGTCACCCGATTCATCTCACCGGGTTCTTTCCGCTTCAATCACATCCACGCAATCACGACGAACAAGACTTCGTTGCCGGCTCTTCTGCAAGTGCCTTTTGAAGCGTTCTGTCGAAGCGTTGTCGCAACTCGTCCATTTGATCTGAACTGAGCCCCTGGCCGAACAGGCTTGCGGCGTGGAGCACGACGATGGTCATGATCGCGATGGGAATGACAACCAGCGCCCAGGGCGTCTCGCCCAAGAACCATTGCACGTAGCCGTAGATCGCGGCGGCGGAAGCCAAAAAAGCGGCCATGAAGTAGAGGAACATAACCATGGTCCAAACTTCGGGCCGAGGCGAGAAACGACAATACAGTTGCGATCCCGATTCCGTCTCGTTGATCTGGACGTTCAGGTGCGGCGACCAGAACCGCCGCTGTGCCGGATCGATCCGGAAATCGACCACGTAACCCGCCGCGTCGATATGGTCGCCAGGCTCACGAGTCTGAATCACCTTGCGAATTCGCGAGACAACTTCGTCGGCCTGAAACGGGACGTCCTCCGTGAACGTCGGCTGCATCGTAAACAGATTCATGGAACCAATTCTCAAACGAGACCTCGGTTGAGACAACCGAGCAACAATTCGAAACTTCCGATGAAACAAACGAGCGACATTCAATGGTCGACCGAAATTGCCTCGGCGTAAGCTAATTCGCCGGTTCGGCCGTCGTAGTACTGAAAGACAACCTGCGGGTGTGGGTAGGCAACCAAGCGTTTTCCACCCAATTTCTTGGGCATGTTGAAAACGTTGTTGACCTGGACCACGCAGAAATGCGGGTATAAACGCTCCAGTCGCGGTAGGTCCGGCAGGATATAACTGCTCCAGCGAATGTCGCACTCGCGCGGACCGAACGTCCATTTGCCGGTCGCCGGCCGGTCGCTTTCGTCATCCTTGGGAACATGGTTGACACTGTTGTGAGGCCCACAACAGAACTCCCAGACGTTGTCCGTCACCTTGATCGCAAAGCTGTTGTGCAGGTCGCCCGTCATCACAAACACCTTCTTTCCCAACTTGTCCCATTCATCGATCAGCATTTCACGCTCGTCGAAGAATCCGGTCCAAGCTTCCTCTTTGTTCGCCGCATCGGCCTCGAATCCTCCTGCGCCGCTATGTGGAATCATGAACGGGACTGTCGAAATCACGAAGAAGAAATCCGCATCACTCTCTTTCATCGAACGCAGTAGCCACTCACGCTGTGGCTTTCCGATCATCGACACACCCGGTTTGTCGCGTTGGCTGACGTCATGCATGTCGCGGTCGCCGCGGGTGTCGATCATGAAGAACTCGCAATTCGCAACGCGAAACTTGCCGTAGCTGCGACGGCCAATCGAATAACTGATGCTTTCGTCGTCAACTTTGGCCGGCATGTGCAATCGCAAGTGGTTCTTGTCGACGACTTCGGCAATCTCATAAACATACGAGTTCTTATTACCTTCGTCGTTGTCGTACTGCATGTCATTGACGCCCGCCTCGGCTGTGCCCCAATGAACGTGCAAATTCAGCATCTCGTCCAGAGGCAGCTTCGTAAAGTCGGCTGCGGGATCAAACAGCACGTCACTGCCTGCCTTCATCGACGCCTTGCCGAAGTGGATCGGGTGGTTGTACTCCATCGGATTCGCCCAGCCGAGGTAGTCGTACCACGCGTAGGTGCCGATATCACGAAAGACCGTGCGGCGATGACGCTTACCGGTTTCGCCCGAACCCCAAATGTCATTGACCAATTCGTGATCGTCAAAGGTGAACATACTGGGCATGTTGCGGTGCCATTTTGCCAGCTCGACGCCTCGCTCAAGATACAGCTTGTAGTTTTCCCATACGCCCACGACGGTTGGCATCACTTGCACCGCCAGCGGCAGTTCTTCCACGCCCTGCGTCAGTCGCCAGGCTTCCGCCGGGTACATGCGCAGCTCCTCATACAGCCAGTCGCCGTTCATGATGTGAAAGTGCACCTTGTCGGCCCAGTCCCGATTCAAGTATTCGTAGGTCGTCGCGCGATGCCCGCCACCATGCAGTGGGTTTTGGTTTGCGCACGAACCGATCTGAAAGCGAAAGTTGAACAGCCCCTGCGGATTATGCCGCGGGTGCGCGCGACTCTCGCTCGCTTGGGAGTGTCCGAAAAGTTCCCGGCAAACCGTGCGGCCGATCGTTCACCCAAACCTGATAGTGGTAACGCGTATCCGCATTCAAATCTTTCAATTCGATCACGCCGGTATTGTCATGTTCGATCGTAGTTGTGCCGGCAGCACTGGTTTTGTTCAGCTGCAAGGGGTTCGTGCCATAATGAACCACGAACTCGCCGGGATCCGAAGTTCTGGCCCAAACTCGAACCGAATCATGCGAAGGCATTCCCAACATCGGCCCATGCGTCAACCGAATCGGATCCCGTCGGACCTGGGCGGAGCAGTGCAGCGACAAACAGGCCGCGAGTGCGACTGCACACGACGCTGGGACGAACGCGACACGATGATACAACGACGACATGAGGAGACTCGCATTGGGACACGGGATTTTGACCGCAAGAAGTTTACCCTGGCCGCATCAGGTTTGCACTTGCCGCAAGAATTTGTTCGTCGTGACTGCATCCATGCGGGCGAGCGCAATACCTTTCGTTCTTCGTTGAACGGCAAGCCGCAGGCGACTGCGAAAGGCAGCCGTAGTCGCCTGCGGCTTGCCGTTAAACAACCCCGCGTAGTCGCCTGCGGCTTGCCGTTAAACAATCCCGCGTAGTCGCCTGCGGCTTGCCGTTAAACAATCCCGCGTAGTCGCCTGCGGCTTGCCGTTAAACAATCCCGCGTAGTCGCCTGCGGCTTGCCGTTAAACAATCCCGCGTAGTCGCCTGCGGCTTGCCGTTAAACAATCCCGCGTAGTCGCCTGCGGCTTGCCGTTAAACAATCCCGCGTAGTCGCCTGCGGCTTGCCGTTAAACAATCCCGCTGGATCGGTGGAAAGACATGGACGGTATTCCGTGTGAGCGACACGGGGCCGATTGGATCATGATAGGCTGAGGCAACACATCCACCCAACCGTCGATGCCTACAAAAGTACAACCGTATCGATTCGCCACACTTGGGCTGTGGCTGGCTTGGGCTTGGGTCACGATGACAGCGACTCACGAACTCGGGCACGTCGCTTGCGGACTCGTAGGGGCGCGACGCTGGTTGAATTACAACTCCAGCCTTGGCATTTGCCGCACAGCAGGTTTGTTGGCGACGAACATCCGTTGGCGACCCTGTGGGCCGGATTCATCATCGGCTGTGCCGCCCCGCTGCTGGTCGCGGCAATCGTCCGTCGGCCCGGGTGTTGGTTCGTCGCGTGGTTCTGCGTCGTCGCCAACGGAACGTACTTACTGCTGGGCTATCTCAGCGGCGACGGGGAACTCGACAGCGTCAAGATGCTCCGCGCCGGTGCTCGTCCCGTGGAACTACTGGGCGCGGTCATCGTCATGCTGCCGCTCGGTTACATCAAGTTTCGGCAATCCTGCGTTGATCTGCTGTCGGGTGCAACAACGGCGATGACGGTGCGCGGGCTTTGGATCAGCGGCGCGGCGCTGGCGGCAATCCTCGTTGTTCAAGCGATCGTCGCCACGGTCATTCGATCGTGATTATGCATTCAGCTTCGCGTATTCACGCACGTCGTTCTCGAGTGTCTCCAAGCGTGACGCCAGGGTCTGCGTCGCTTTGCTGAGATCTTCTGAATCCTCGATCGAAAGACGGGTGAACACGTACAACTTGATCTTCGGTTCGGTGCCGCTGGGACGCACCGCGACATAGTTTCCCTCTTCGGCTAAATCAAGAATGATCAGATCGCCGGTCGGCCCCTCCAGCGGTTCCGTGACACCACTGCCGACCGTGGTCGTCGTATTGGCTGAGTAGTCGCGGACTTTGGCAATCTTGATGCCCGCCAAGGATTCCGGCGGCGACCGACGAAACGATTGCATCAGCCGCTGCATCGCCGCCATCCCCTCACTTCCTTCCATGACCAGATTGATCAACGCTTCCCGGTGATAGCCGTGCTTGCGATACAAGTTGAACAGATACTGGTGCATCGAGATCTGCTTGCTTTTTAACTCCGCCGCCAACTCGCTCATCAACATGCAGGCGACCGCGCCATCCTTGTCGCGACAGTACTGCCCGACCAGGTAGCCGTGAGATTCTTCTGTTCCAAAGACGAAATCATCCGGTCCCTCGCGATCGATCACCTGTGCAATGTACTTGAACCCGACCAGCAGATCCCCTTCGCAGCGAACGTTGTAGCTTTCGGCAATGCGACGGATCAGCTCTGTCGTCACCAAGGTCTTGACGACGTAGTGCTGTGGCGTGAGCGTTCCGGCCGCGGCCCGCTTGCTGAGGATGTATTCGGCCAAGATCGCTCCGATTTCGTTTCCGTTGAAGGTTCGCCAAGGACCTCTCGGGTCAATCGTCATCGGTGCCGCGCAGCCAATTCGGTCACAGTCCGGATCGGTTGCCAAAATCAGATCGGCGGCAGTCTGCTGTGCATACTTGATCGGCTCCTCGAAGATCGCCGAGTTCTCCGGATTCGAGACATGGCCGGGAACGTTTGGGAAGTCGCCGCTTGGTTCTTTGTGGGGCTCGTAGACCTCAACGTCCTCAAAGCCATCTCGCTCCAACACCGGAATCACCGCGGCAGCACCGACGCCATGCAGGGGTGAATAGAGAATCTTGGCATCGCGAGGCCCCTCGAACGCACACTGGGACACGGCGTCAAAATACGCTTTGTCGATCTCTTCCGTCACGACCTCGATGCGGCCATCGGCGAGTGCTTCGGCAAAGGGAACCGAACGGATCTCTTGGCAGCTCATCACCCGATCAATGATCGCCTTGTCATGCGGCGGCAAGATTTGAGCGCCGCTGGACCAATAAACCTTGACCGCATTATCGCTGGGCGGGTTGTGGCTGGCGGTGACCATGATGCCACAGTCGCACCGTTTTTGACGCACGGCAAAAGACAACTGCGGCGTTGCCCGATAGTCGTCCAACAAATAGACCTTGAAGCCGGCGGCCACCATGATACCGGCGCAAAGTTCCGTGAAGTGACGCGATTTGTGCCGTGTGTCGTAGGCGATGGCACACGACAATTCTCTCTCGCCGCCGGTGAATTCAACGACGTAGTCGGCCAATCCTTGAGCACTCTCGCCAATCGTTCGATCGTTGATCGCGTTGGAACCAATCGGGTACATCCGGCCGCGACGACCGCCCGTTCCGAATGGAATGATCGTCCAGAAAACGTCATCCAGTTTTTGCCAGTTGCCATCGGCAATCTGCTCGACGACTTGATCGCGGTACTCGGCGTAGCGATCTTCGGTTAGCCAGGCGCGAATGTTCTTTTCGGCCGAGGCACTCAATGCACTTTCTTTGACGGCTGTATCGACGGCGGCGAGTGACTCTTGGACAGATTCCGAAATACTCATTTTGATGATCGTCGCTCTGTTGGAGTGCGAAGAGATGACGTGACCTTGCTGATCCCCACGTGTGAGATTCTATTTGTTCGTGACACTAGATCGCAACGAGGCATCAAATCCAGGGTCCATCATGGATTTGAGTGGGTCTTTTTCGTAGGCCAGGACTTGTCCTGGCGAATCATGAGTATGTGCGCCAGGACAGATCCTGGCTTACGTGTGTTGCGTGCGACCCACAACCAAGCCTTGAAGCACAGAAAACAGAGCGGATGCAGATGAGCGAATTGATCATCAGTGTGAGCGGACTTCGCGGGATTGTCGGCGAGACCTTGACGCCTGACGTGGCTGTCCGATTTGTGGCTGCTTTTGCCGGAAAGTTGCCGGAGGGGCCGATCATCGTCGGCCGGGACGGTCGCAGCAGCGGGCCCATGCTCAGTCGTGCCATCATTGCAGCCCTGTCAGCGTGCGGTCGCGATTGCGTCGACGTCGATGTCGCGGCCACGCCCACGATCGGCGTGCTGGTGCGAGAGCGGGGCGCGGCCGGTGCCGTGCAAATCTCGGCAAGTCACAATCCGCCCCCTTACAACGGCATTAAGCTGTTCGGCAGTGCCGGTCGGGTCCTGGATGCCGAAACCGGCGCGGCGATTCGCGACGCCTATCTGGCGGGCGAAGGCGCCTGGTGCCCGTTTGACAAGATCGGCATGGTGATCGTCGACAGTGACCCGCACGAACCGCATCTACAAAAGGTGCTCGCCACCGTCGACTCGTTGGGGATCCGCGCGGCCGGTCATCGAGTGCTGCTGGACAGCAATCACGGCGCGGGCAGCATTCTCGGCAAGCGACTGCTGGAAGCTCTGGGGTGCCAAGTGGTCGCGGTCGGGGCCACGCCGGATGGCCAGTTCGCCCATGTCCCTGAGCCGACCGCCGAGAATCTGAGAGGAATCGCGGAACTGGTTCGACAGGAGAAATGTGCCGTTGGATTCTGCCAAGACCCGGATGCCGATCGATTGGCGCTGGTCGATGCCGACGGTCGCTACATCGGCGAGGAGTACACGCTGGCACTTTGCGTTCAGCGGGCGATGGCGGATGAATCGACTCGTGGCCCGATCGTGATCAACGGAGCCACCAGCGGAATGAGCGAGCGGTTGGCCATCGATGCCGGTGTTGCCTCATACCGCAGCGCGGTCGGTGAGGCCAATGTGGCCGACATGATGATCGCGAACAAGGCAACCTACGGAGGTGAAGGCAACGGCGGCCCGATCGATCCGCGAGTCGGCTATGTGCGGGACAGTTTTGTCGGCATGGCACAGGTGCTGGACTTGATGACGACGACCGGAAAGTCGCTCGCCCAGTTGGCCGATGCCTTGCCGAAACTGCATATTCACAAGTCGAAAGCAAGCGTTTCGGCCGATCGCTTGCCGTCTCTGTTCGATGCCTTGAAGAATGAGCATCCCGACGCCACGTATCAGACCGGCGACGGCTTGCGATTGGCATGGCCCGACAAATGGCTGTTGGTGCGAGGCAGCAACACCGAACCAATCGTACGTCTGATCGCC
This sequence comes from Pirellulaceae bacterium, assembly GCA_963704055.1. Taxonomy (GTDB): domain Bacteria; phylum Planctomycetota; class Planctomycetia; order Pirellulales; family Pirellulaceae; genus Rubripirellula. Next base: position 287,350 of record CAVPGW010000029.1, read on the forward strand.
GAAGCAGAAACCGAAGCCGAAGCAAAGTCACTGTGCGACTCAGCAGCGAAGTTGTTGTAGAACCGACCTCAACAAGCAGCGAGTAGCTGCTGGGATGCCAGTATTGATCTTTAGGCACCTCGGGGCCGGCGGCGCCACACCTGAAAGCAACTGACCGAGTTGGCCGGAATTGGATGATTCCCGCCGCGTGAACTCCCCTCAACAGAGACATCGTCATGAAAAACTCCGATCTCGTCGTCATCGGTGGAGGAATCGTCGGCTTGGCCACGGCGATGACGCTGCAAGAACGCTTTGCGGACATGCGAGTCACGGTCGTCGAGGCTGAGCGGCGAGTCGGTGAACACCAGACGGGTCACAACTCGGGAGTTCTGCATTCCGGAATCTACTACAAACCGGGTTCCCGCAAAGCGATCAATTGCCGCAGTGGCAAATTGGCGATGGAGGCTTTTTGCACCGAGCATTCAATCCCTTGGGACCGCTGCGGCAAGGTCGTTTCGGCCACCTCCGAGGACGAGCTGCCGCGACTCGATCGGATCGCCGAGCGGGCCAGCGAGAACGGCGTGGCGTTCGAGCGGATTGACGGCGACCAGCTGCGAGAGCTGGAGCCATCCGCAGCGGGCTTGGCGGCTTTGCACGTGCCCGAAACCGGCATCGTCAACTTTCGACGCGTCTGTGAGAAGATGTCGGAGATCATCAGCTCGCGCGACGGAAATGTCTGCTTGAGCTTCGAAGTCGCAAAGATCGATCCGCAAAACAGCTCGGTGAAGTTGACCAGCCGAGACGGCGAGACGATTGGCTGTGATCGAATCATCAATTGCGCCGGCCTGAACAGCGACCGCGTCTGTCGCATGGCCGGAGGCGAACCGAATGTGCGGATCTTGCCGTTCCGTGGCGAGTACTACGAATTAGTCCCCCGCAGCGAGTCGCTCTGTCGCAATTTGATCTATCCAGTCCCCGACCCAAGCTTCCCTTTTCTGGGCGTTCACTTCACACGGATGATCGACGGAGGCGTCGAGTGCGGACCCAACGCGGTGCTGGCCCTCTCAAGAAAGGGTTATCGATGGCGCGATGTCAACGTTCACGACATGATCGACGCCCTCACCTACAAAGGCTTTCGCTCGATGGCCGCAAAACACTGGCGGATGGGATTGGGCGAGATGCATCGTTCGCTCCGCAAGTCGGCATTCGTCACTGCGCTACAAAAGTTAATCCCGTCCATTACGCAGCAAGGATCTCAAACCGGGCCGAGCGGGCGTCCGCGCGCAAGCGGTCACTCCCGATGGCGACCTCTACGACGATTTCCTGATCGAAAAGAGCGAGCGGGCGGTTCACGTGCTCAACGCGCCTCTCCGGCCGCCACCGCGTCGATCGCCATCGCCAACCAGATCGTTGATGAATTGAGAGTTGGCAGTAGTCAGTAGTCAGTTGGCAGAAAAGAGGTGAAGGCCTGCTGTCTTTCTGCCAACTGCCAACTGCCAACTGCAACTGCTAACTGTCAACTGCTAACTGCCACCGATGTGCAGAGCGGCTCGGGCGAGTTGCAGCCAGCTGGTGCCGACGGCGTCGACGTTCATGTCGTAGGCCTTCGTCGGTATGTAGGCTCGCTTGTTGTCGACGACGCGGATGGGAATCGAAGATGACTTGGCCAACTGTTCGATCTGGCGCCGGTTGGTGTAGTGCAGCACAATGAAACGCGCATCGGATGTGATCGCCGAAATCATCCAGGCCGCTGCGTCCAATCGCAACTCCGCAAGCTCCATCATGCGCTTGGTGGCATCGGGCAGCGGTCCGAATCGGTCGAGCAACTCTTCGCGGATCTCTTCGATGTGTGAGGCGTCGTTGATCTTCGCCATCCGTCGATACAGGTCGATCTTGTGTCGCAAGTTGGGCACGTAGTCTTCTGGCAAATACGCTTCGACCGGCAAATCAATGTCAACGTCGGCTGACAACTTCGGCGGCAGGTTCTGGACTTGGCGAACTGCGTCTTCGAGCAATTGGCAATACATCTCGTAGCCGACCGCCGCGATGTGCCCGCTTTGTTGGCTTCCCAGCAAATTGCCGGCACCGCGAATTTCCAGGTCACGCATCGAGATCGCGAACCCGGCACCCATCTGGCTAAACTCTTCGATCGCTCGCAATCGCTTTGTCGCCTCGGGGGACAGGTGTTTGTGCTGGGCAACCACCAGATAGCAGTACGCCTGGTGTTTGTATCGCCCGACGCGGCCACGCAATTGATGCAGGTCGCTCAGTCCGTAACGATCGGCGTCGTCGATGAAGATCGTGTTCGCGTTGGGGATGTCCAAACCACTTTCGACAATCGTGGTGGCCAGCAACAGGTCGAATTTGTGATCGATGAAGTCGACCATCACCTGTTCCAGCTCACCTTCGCCCATTTGTCCGTGGCCGATGCCAAGTCGCACTTCGGGAACGATACGCTTCAGCTTGTCGGCGACCGCGTGCATGTCACCGATGCGGTTGTGCACGAAAAAGATTTGGCCGCCCCGATTCAATTCACGAATCACCGCACTGCGGATCATGTCGTCGTCCCAGCGAACGACGTTGGTTTCGACCGCGCGGCGTTCGGCCGGTGGTGTTTCCAGGTTGCTGATGTCACGCACACCGACCAGCGCCATGTGCAGCGTTCGCGGGATCGGCGTCGCCGACAATGTCATCACATCGACGTTGCTGTGCAGCGTTTTGAGTCGCTCTTTGATCGCCACGCCGAATCGCTGCTCTTCGTCAACGATCACCAAGCCAAGGTTACTGAAGTCGACATCCTTGCTGGCCAAACGGTGCGTGCCGACCACGATATCGACTTTGCCACGGCGTAGATCCTTGACCGTCGCGCGTTGCTCGGCGGCGGTGCAAAAACGACTCAGCTTCGCGATCTCGACCGGAAACTCGGCCATCCGCGTGTGAAAGTTGTGAAAGTGTTGCTCGGCCAAGACTGTCGTCGGCACGAGTACCGCGACCTGATAGCCACTGATCACGGCCTTGAAGGCGGCTCGCATCGCGACTTCGGTCTTGCCAAATCCAACGTCGCCGCAGATCAACCGATCCATCGGCTTGGGGAGTTCCATGTCGATCTTGCAGGTCTCGATCGCTTTGACTTGGTCGGGCGTTTCGACGTAGGGAAAACTGGCGTCGAATTGCCGTTGCCATTGGTTATCCGGGTCGAACGTGATCCCGCGGCGGGCCGTCCGCTCGGCCTGCATCTCCAGCAGTTCGACCGCCATGTCGGTGACCGCCGACTCGGCAGCTTTCTTTTGCCGCGTCCAAGCCTGTCCGCCAATCTTCGCCAATCGCGGTCGCGTCTTCGTGCCACCGACGTATCGTTGAATCAATCCGATGCGAGAGGCGGGAACATAGATCTTCGTGCCACCGTCGAACTCGATCGTCAGGTGCTCGATGTGTTGACCATTCTTCTCGATGTGCTTGAGGCCACGATACAAACCGATGCCGTGCGACAGGTGAACCACCAAGTCGCCGGGGTCGAGCTGCATCAGGCTGCTGATCGGTTTCCACGCGCCCGTGATCGCCCCCTCCGCACCGGGCTGCGATGAAACAGTTCGGCGCCGGTCAGCACCAATGTCTCAGCGTCGACCAGCCGGAAACCGCCACTGACTTCGGCGACCACCAAATGCAGCCGACCCTGGCGAGCCGCGTCGGTATCGGCAAGCAACTCGGTCAATCGCTCGCCGTCGGCGGGCGTGTCACCCACCAAGATCACTTCGTGCCCTTCGGCAACGGTATCGATCCGCGACCGCGTCTCGTCCAGCGACATCGCGAACGCATCGGCGGTGCTGGTATGCAGATCCACGACCTCGTCGCGATGCCCCTCGGCAAGTGACGTCGCGGTGACCAGCCGATACTTCGCCAGCGACTTCATCAGCTCGTCAAATGGGACCAGATTCGCCGCCGCGGAAGTTCGCTGGATCAGGGCGTCGGCCGACTTCTTGGCATCTTGCGGGTCAACCAAGACCACCAGCGTGTCATCGGGAAGGTAGTCGGTGAGCAGACCGAGGCTGGTGGTAGGCTGGGCCGATGCGACTTCGCCACGATTGACAGGATCGGCGTACGGGTCTGCCAAGTCTTCGTCGACGCTGACACCAACAGCCGCGATCTCGACGTGGGTCAGCGATTCGATGCTCCGTTGGCTACCGGGGTCAAACCGGCGAATCGATTCGATCTCGTCCCCGAACCACTCGATTCGAATCGGCTGCGGTTGGTCGGCTGAGTAAATGTCGAGCAATCCACCACGCGTGGCGAACTCGCCGGGCAATTGCACCGCGGTGGTCGCCGAAAAACCGGCCTCGGCCAACCAGCGGCGGATCTCTTCGGGATCGACCTCGTCACCGACGCATAACTTCCGCGTCGACGCTTCCAGTTTTTCGGGCGTCGGCACCAACTGCATCGCGCCGCCAATGTAGGCCGTGACCAACAACGGCCCTTCGTACTCGGTGTCGCGCCGCATCAGCCGTTGCAGCACTTGCAGCCGATCGGCGTAGTCATCGTCGCGGATGGACGACGCTGAAACCTCGGCAGCCGATAGCGGCAGCGAGACGGAATCGGTCAGTCCGAACGCGATCGCATCGCCGGCGACAGTGTCAGCATCGGCCGCCTGCGGCAGCAGCATCAATACATGCGGTGCTTGGCGTGCCAAAGCCGCGGCAAACAGACTTCGGATGCTACCCCAAACTCCGGAAAACGCCAGCGTCTGGCCCGGCCGGTGGTTCGCGATGCGCGCGCTGATACCCGCGGTCTCGTCCAGCAGACGAGGCACATCGACGAGCTTATCGACGGTCGTTGTGGCGGTGTTTGCCAAGAGGAAGTGGACCGCTGAGTGGTGGAACATCCAAGAACCTACCCAGAACCACTCGACATGGGAACACTGCTTGTAGGTCGACCTACGAAACTCTCGCCGGTTGTTTGCGCCGCTGCCGATCCATAAACTCTGCTCATCGTCTTTGTCTCTTCCCAATCCATCGCAGAAACAACTATGAGTATCGGTATTGGAATCGTCGGCTGTGGCATGATCGCCAATTTTCACGCGCGGGCGATCGCGGATGCCAAAGGCGCGCACCTGGTGGGCTGTGCCGATCGGATGCCTGAGTTCGCAGCCAAGTTCGCTGAGAAGAACGGCTGCCGCGCCTTCGAAACGGTCGAAGCAATGCTGGCGGACCCCGAAATCGACGCCGTTTCGATCTGCTCGCCCAGCGGTGCGCACCTGGAACCTGCTCTTGCCGCTGCCGCCGCCGGGAAGCATCTGATCGTGGAAAAGCCGCTCGAGATCACCAACCGAGCGATGCGATCAGATCATCGAGGCGTGTGAAAAAGCCGACGTCCGCCTGACCGTCACTTTCCAAAGCCGCTTTCACGAATCAAGCAAACTGATGAAACGGGCAATCGACGAAGGCCGATTTGGGACCGTCACGATGGGCGATGCCTACGTGAAGTGGTATCGCAGCCAAGAGTACTACGACAGCGGCGCATGGCGAGGCACTTGGGCACTCGACGGCGGCGGGGCACTGATGAACCAGGCGATTCACACCGTCGATCTGCTTGTCTGGTTGATGGGGCCGGTTGCCGAAATCAGCGCGATGACCGCCACGATGACGCACGAGCGAATCGAGGTCGAGGACGTCGCGGTCGCAACCTTGAAGTTCGCCTCCGGTGCCTTGGGAGTCATTGAAGCAACGACGACCGCCTACCCGGGCGCACTGAAGCGAGTTGAGATCAGCGGCAGCAAAGGCTCGGCGGTTCTCGAGGAGGAAGACATCAAGGATTGGCAGTTCGCCGACGAAACGCCCGAGGACGAAGACATCCGCAAACGGATGACGGGAAAGACCGACACCGGCGGCGGTGCGTCAGACCCCTCGGCCATCAGCCATCACGGACACACCATGGTCTTCGAAGATGCCGTGGCCGCGATCAACGAGAATCGTCCCTCCAGCGTCGATGGTCATGAAGGACGCCGCAGCGTCGAAGTCATCCGCGCGATCTACGAAAGCGCGGAGACAGGAAAAATCGTCAAGCTCGGCGGTTAAGATCAGTTCGTGGTAACCGCATTCATGCGGTTGTCCGGCGAAAACCCAAGTGGGTGGCTGGTGGTCGAGCGTCAGCGAGCCCCCAGTTGCGAGCCAATGAGAATTCCGGGGGCTCGCTGACGCTCGACCGCCGGCCACCCAGAAATGTTATTCTCAATCTGCCACTAAAACTCCAGAAGAGCCCGGACTGAAACCCTCGCTACACTCGACGCCTGCGTCGACCTGAGGGGGCAAATTTTTTGCGGACTTCCTTCACCCCTTCGATCAGACGATCGGCCTCGTCCATCGTGTTGTAAAGATAGAAGCTCGCCCGCGCCGTGGCAGTCAGACCGAGCGACTCGTGCAGCGGCATCGTGCAGTGATGACCAGCGCGAACCGCAATTCCAAGTGTGTCCAATTGCTGCGACACGTCATGCGCATGAACGTTCTCGAGGTGGAAGCTGACAATGCCTCCCTTCTTGTCCGGCGTCGGTCCAATCACGCGGACACCATCGATCGACCGCAATGCCGAGTCGGCATGTTGGCAAAGCAGGTGTTCGTGGGCTTCGATTCGCTCGAGCCCTACTTCACTGATGTAATCCACGGCTGCTTCCAAACCAATCGCCTCGGCAATCGGTGGCGTGCCCGCCTCGAATTTTTCCGGCAGCCCTGCCGAGGTGAAGCCAGAGGTGGTCACACGATCAATCATCGCGCCGCCCCCGAGAAAAGGTGGCATCGCATCGAGCTGCTGTTCTTTTCCGTACAGAACGCCAATACCGGTTGGACCACACATCTTGTGGCCGCTGAAGACCACAAAGTCAGCGTCCCATTGTTGGACATCCATACGTTTGTGCGGGGCGGCTTGCGCGGCGTCAACGAGGACCGTGCAGTCGAACTGATGCGCCAGTGATGTCCACTGGGCCACAGGAAATTCGGTTCCCAGCGTATTGCTGGCCGCAGTGAAGGCAAACATTTTGGGACGAAGGCGCTCCAGGTGTGCTTGAACTGCATCGTCGTCGATCGTGAAATCTTCACGCAGCGGAACAAACTCCACTCTGCATCCCGTCCGCTCAGCCAACTGATGCCAGGGAACAATGTTGGCGTGGTGTTCAACGATCGTCAGCAAGATGACATCGCCTGGGCCCACGTTCACATCACCCCAACTGCGAGCCACCGTGTTGATCGCGGCAGTCGTACCGGCAGCGAAGATGACTTCGCACTTTGATCGGGCACTGATGAAATGGGCAACGGTCTCGCGAGATCGTTCATAGCGATACGTCGACTCTTCGCTCAACGTGTGAATGCCGCGATGCACGTTGGCGTAGTAATTCTTGTAACAGTCGCTGATTGCATCGATCACCGCCGAGGGCCGTTGACTGCTGGCGGCGTTGTCCAGAAAAGCCAACGGCGCGCCGCTGGCGACGGTCCTCTGCAGAATCGGAAAATCGTCTCGGTATCGACTGAGATCTGAGTCGGTCGGATCAGATTTTGGTTGGTTGCTTGATTCAATCATCATTGATTTACGGCCGAGTCACGACTCCTCGCCAAGACTGGGACCGCCAAAGTTGGGGCCCGCATCCGCATCCTCTTCGGACGCATCCACGGGGGAATGCACCGCACTTTGCAGGACCCGCCAGGAGAGCAGGCAACACTTCTGCCGGTTGGGAGTCAGTTTCGGCCCGAACAATTCCAACATCTGCGGCGCCGAAAATTCGCGGATCTCGTCCAGCGTTTGGCCTTCGATCTTCTCGATCAGCATCGAAGCGGAAGCCTGGCTGATCACGCAACCTTGCCCCTCAAACCACGCTTCCTCGATCTTGCCGTCCGGTGACAGTCTCAAATCGATGTGGACAACGTCGCCACAAAGAGGGTTTTTTCCCTCGTCGGCATGCGTCGCGCCCTCAAGAGCCCCCCTGTGGTAGGGGTCCTCGTAGTGATCCAGGACGTGTTCTTCGTAGATATCTTGTTCGCTTGACATCGCGGCGTGCATTGCAAAGGAAGTGACAGACCATTTAAGTCTACGCTCGTTGTCAAAAATCGACGAGCCCCCCATTGTTGCTCGGTTGTCCCAACCGAGGCCCGAATTGTTGCTCGGTTGTCCCAACCGAGGCCCGAATTGTTGCTCGGTTGTCCCAACCGAGGCCCGAATTGTTGCTCGGTTGTCCCAACCGAGGCCCGAATTGTTGCTCGGTTGTCCCAACCGAGGCCCGAATTGTTGCTCGGTTGTCCCAACCGAGGCCCGAATTGTTGCTCGGTTGTCCCAACCGAGGCCCCGGCGACAACTCGGCTGGGACAGCCGAGCAACAATGCTCTTGTGCCGGCTTGTGACGAGGTGTTAACCCCGAGAGACACCAGATTCGTTCTTCTCGGGGGACAACTCAATGTCATACGGCGTCTATCTTTCAGCGGCGGGGGCGAATGCGCAGAACCACCGCATGAAGGTGCTCAGCAACAATCTGGCCAACGTCAACACGCCAGGCTACAAGCCGCAAGAGACGATCCTGCAAGCTCGGTTCGCGGAAATGATCGAGCAGGGGCACGTTTCTGCCGGCCTCGGTGGCGCTGATGACATCGGGGGTGGCGTCACCATCCAGAAATCCCAAACCCAATTTGCACTCGGTCCGATGAAAACGACCGGCCGTGAAACTGACTTTGCGATCAACGACGACTCCTCCTTCTTTGTTTTGCAACGTGGCGAAGATCAAATCCTGACCCGCGCCGGCAACTTCCTTGTCGACTCACGCGGTCGACTGGTCAACCAATCGGGCGACGAAGTGCTCGGCGGAGATGGCCGTGCGATTCGGCTCGAACCCGGAAAACCATACCACGTCGGCGAGAAGGGCCGAATCCAGCAAGGTGCAAACACCTGGGAACTCATGTTGGCCAAACCGAAGAGCTTTGGTGATGTTTCACACTTGGGTGGAAACGAATTCAAGCCGTTGGCTGAGTTTGACCTTGTCGCTAGGGGCGATCGAAAGGTAGTAGCAGGGGTGCTGGAGCAATCCGCGGTCAGCCCGACCGGCGCGATGATGGAGTTGATCGAAACCTCACGCGTCTATGAGGCCAACGTGCGGATGATCCAAAACCAAGACTCGGCCATGGGAACGTTGATCAGCCGCGTGCTGCAAGCGTAACCGTGCCGACCGTGATTACTAACTGCCTGTCTACAAAGGCGAAGACATGAGTGTTCAAACGCTGTACACCGCCGCCACCGGAATGGGGGCGATGGAGACCAAGTTGGATGTGATTGCCAACAACCTGGCGAACATTAACACAACCGGCTTCAAAAAAGACCGCGCGAACTTCGAGGATTTGATGTATCGCACGGAAGTCCATCCAGGTGTTCAAGACGCCAGCCAGACGCCAACCGCAGTCGGCACTCAAGTCGGTCTCGGCGTCCGCGTCACCAGCACACAAACCGATCATTCACAGGGAACACTGCAAGAAACCGGCCGCCAGTATGACATTGCGATCCAAGGCAGTGGTTTCCTGCGGGTGCTTGATCCGGCAAGTCAGCAAGCGATGTACACGCGGGCAGGTAACTTGGACGTCAACGCTAACGGCCAGTTGGTGATCGGCTCGTCACACACTGGACGACTGCTCGATCCGCCAATCACGATTCCCAACGACGCGAGCGAGATCCAAATCAACGCCAACGGCGAAGTCATGGTTCGAGTGCCCGGACAAACGGAACTTGCCATTCAGGGGCAAATGCAACTCGCACAGTTCATCAATCCCGATGGTTTGCAAAAGGTTGGCGAAAACATGTACCTGGCCACCGACGCCTCAGGAACCGAGCAGCAGGGAAATCCGAACGAACAGGGGCTTGGCAGAATCATCCAAGGAAGCCTGGAAGCTTCCAATGTCCAGCCCGTACAAGAACTGATCGACCTGATCACGACACAACGCGCGTTTGAGTTGAACAGCCAGGCTGTTCAGGCAGGCGACCAGATCATGCAGAACATCTCCAACCTACGTCGGTTCTAGGGATTAGCTTCAACACCGTTCATTTTTCGTTTAACGGCAAGCCGCAGGCGACTGCGCTCGCCCCTCGCAGTCGCCTGCGGCTTGCCGTTAAACAATCTCGCTGAATCAATGCTCAAAATACGAATGGCATTGGGTTTACCTGAGCCGATGGCTCGCAGAAAGGATGCTTGAATTTTGAGGCCTTGCCGTTACCTGTCCGCTCTTCCCGCGATATTGCTGTGCGTTGCCGCACTGCATCAGCCAACTCCGTGCAACGCTCAGGTCGTCAGCCCGAATCCGCCTTTCCATCTGGCCACCATCGATGCGGAGACTCGCTGGGGGTTTCGTGCCATCTCGCCAGTCACCGTCGGCTCGCCGATCATCCGGCTTGGTGATGTCGTTCGACCCCTTGACCCCAACATGGCCGGTTGGCAGCGACTGCGACGAGCGCCGATCGGGTTGCTGCCGATCGATGGTCAGCCAATGACAATCCGCCGCGACCGCTTGGCTCAAGCAATCCACGACGCCGAAGCAACGCCGCTTACCATCGACTGGGTCGGCCCAACCGAAATCAGAGTTGTGTACCGCGAAATGGACGCAGCGGAAAAGGCTCGGCAAGACTCGGCGACGCCCGGTATCACACAGGTCGCTTACGCGGAACCGGCAGCCAGCTCCGGCGCCGCGGCAGAGCCGCCTCTTTCCGAAGTGGCAGCCAAGCGAGTGATCTATTGGATTGAACTCGCCATGGAACGTCTGCTGCCATCGGTGGCGGAAGAATACCGGCTTGAAATCGACCATCGTCAAGTCGGCTTAACTCCGCTGCGACACATCTCGGGTGTGACGGCAATCGCGGCGCGGGAGCAGGCCCAGGCGGGACGATGCCGTTTCCAGCTCGTTGGTCGTAGTGCGGACGGCCCGGTCGAATCGGAAATCGAGATCACCCTCACCGAACACCCGACGGTCGTTGTGCCGCGCAGAAGTCTTCCGCGTGGCCATCGGATCGAGGCAAATGATCTGAAGCTCAAACCAATTCCCGAAGAAGAGCTCGACCCAAGATTCGTCAACGATCCTGAGGAGTTGATTGGATTGGAAGTTCGCGGTGTCGTTCGTGTGAACCGTCCGATTATCCGCGGCGATGTCGGGGCACCGATTCTTATCCACCGTGGCGATCTGATCGAAGTCCGCGTTGTTGGAGGAGGCATCATTGTCACCACAAATGCAAAGTCGCTCGGCGATGGCGCGGCCGCGGAAGAGATCGAGATCGAAACACTGCAACCTCGCAAACGCCTGACTGCGCGCGTTGTCCAACCCGGCCTTGCTGAAATCGTGACGCGAGCGCCAAAGGTGAGTCAATGAGCATCTCTGCTTCGCGCGCGGCAATCACGTGGCTCTGCTGCTGCATTTGCACGGCTGCCTGGGCACAAAATAGCTCGCTTCTGCACGCGGTCCCCGCCGGCAGTCGAACGCCGAGTGTTGCCGGCCAAATGCCACCGGGATCCCAAATTTCACAGGGCTCATCGACTCGCCGAACAAGCGTACCGATGCAGATGACTGCTGGTCAACAAAACGAGTATCCACCAACGGGCCCGATCGCGCAAGCCGATTATCAGGACCGTCCCAATGTGACGCTGGACGGGGCAAGTTGGACTTACCAGGCGGCGCCACCCCTGCGGTCCTTTCGTCTCAATGATGTCGTCACGATTCGCGTCGATGAGATCACGCGAGTGATGGCCGAGGGATCTGCCGAAGCCCGTAAACGCACGTTGTACGAAGCGATCTTGAGCGACTGGATCCGCATCCAGGATTTTCGATTGCGCCCTGATCCCCAAGCCAACGGTGATCCGGCGGTCGCAGCAGAATCGAACTCGAACTACCGAGCCGAGTCGACCGTCGAGTCTCGTGAGTCGATGACTTTCAACATCGCCGCGACCGTGGTCGACATTCGCCCCAACGGCAATCTGCTGTTGGAAGCCAAGAAAACAATTCGAGTCAACGACAACCTCTGGGAAACCTCGCTGTCGGGGCTGTGCCGAGCGCAAGACATCGGCCCCGACAATGTGGTGCTTAGCAAAGACGTGATCGATCTAGAGATTCACAAAGGAGATCGCGGCCAGCTTCGCGATGGATACAAACGAGGGTGGTTCCAACGTTGGCTCGATCGACTCCGACCGTTTTAAGAAGTGTTCACGACTTCTCTGGGAGAGTGTCATCGAATCACGAGCCTATTTCCGAACGATTCACTACCGGACTGACTGAAGTGCAACGATTTGAACAAGAACGACCAGCAGCTTTATTGCAAACATTGCGATACGCGTCGCTGCTGACGCTGACATTGGTACTGCACGTTAGTTTGCTCGCGCCTCCGTCCCGCGCCGCCGGCATGAAGCTCGGTGACATGTGCCGGCTAAAGGGCCAAGAAACCAACACGCTGCAAGGTTTGGGTTTGGTGGTCGGCCTGCGAGGAACAGGTGACTCCAACGCAGCCCCGACCGCCCGCGCCCTGGCCCGGATGATGCAGTTGATGGGCGGGCCGATGGCGATCAATGCAGCGGGCCAATTGAATCTTGATGATGTGGCCGATGCAAAGAATGTGGCAATGGTGTTTGTGACCGCCACCATTCCGGCAGCCGGCGCCCAACCTGGTGACCTACTGAATGTCAGCGTGAATGCAATCAACGCCAAGAGCCTCGATGGCGGTACGTTGATGCTGACACCGATGCTCGGCCCTCGCACCGACAATCCGACCGTTTATGCGATGGCCCAAGGTCGCCTTAACGTTTCCCTGGACGGGCCCGCGACGACTGCGACGATTCAAGGCGGCGCGAAAATGGAAGCGGCAGTCCAAGCCTCCTACCAAAGAGACGGACTGATCACCTTGGTGCTTGAAAAGGACCTCGCTAGCTTTGACACGGCACAGCTTGTCGAAGAGGAAATTCTCAATTTCTCTGCGCTGACGCACTTGGACAGTCCCAGCAGCGGCTCATCCAGCAGGCCCCGAGCGCGCGCGATCGATCAAGTGCACATCGAAGTCGAGATCCCCCAAGCCTACCGCGAGAACCCGATTAAGTTCATCTCGATTCTGCTGAATATAAAAATCCAAATCGCCAACCGGTCGACGCGCGTCGTGATCAACGAACGGGAAGGAGTCGTCGTGATCGGCAAGGATGTCGAGATCGCGCCCGTTCTGGTCACCCATCGAAGCTTGCGGATTGAGGCCGGAGGAGGGGGTGGGTTCGTCGAAGTCGGCGATGATTCGGACGAAGAATCCAACGCGAAGCTGAAGAGCCTGGCCGACGCGCTGAACGCGCTGGACGTCCCCACCGAGGACCTGATTGCAATCATCAAGACGCTCAAGCGAAAAGGCGACCTCTTCGGGGAAGTTGTTTTCCAGTAATGGTGAACCGCTAGAAACCAGTACTGAAAATTTGACAAGGGGTGGCTGGTGGTCGAGCGTCAGCGAGCCACCAGAGACACGTCATGGGAATTCTGGGGGCTCGCTGACGCTCGACCACCAGCCACCCATTCCATGCCCACCAGCCACCCAATCCATGCCCACCAGCCACCCATTCCATGCCCACCAGCCACCCAATCCATGCCCACCACCACCCATTCCATGCCCACCAGCCACCCATTCCATGCCCACCAACCACTCATTCCATGCCCACCAGCCACCCATTCCATGCCCACCAACCACTCATTCCTTGAGCAACAGCCACCAAACCTCACGAAGGGCTAAACATGGAAATTCGACCTATTCTGCCGTCCGCCCAGTCACCCACTGATCTGATGACACCGCTTGCTGAGCCGCCCGGTAAGTCGCCGACACAAGAGGCGTTCACCGAGTTCGTTGGACAGACCCTGTTCGGCAGCATGCTGGCGTCGATGCGCAAATCCGTCGGCAAGCCTGCTTACATGCATGGCGGCCGCACCGAAGAGGTCTTTCAACAACAGATGGACCAATTGATCGTTGAAGATCTTACCGAAGCTTCAGCCGATACGATCGCAGACCCGATGTACCAGCTGTTCAACATGCAGATGAGAAAATGATGAGTGACATTTGGCCCACGCGCGTTGGAATCTATATCGACGAGGTTGAACAGCTCGCATTGACGATCGAGTTGATCCTCGACCAGACGCAACTCGAATCGGCTGGCGGCAACGCCGGCAGCGTCCAGCAATCGACCACGGATCTGGATCATGCGTTGATCGAACTCGAGCAGAAGATCGCCGAGCGTGAAGAGCTGCTGCGGGCCGCGGACGCCCCCGTCGCAGGCACAACCCTGGCTGAAAAGCTCCAGCAAACCGGCCATGCTCGGGACGCACAACTCGCCAAACGATGTCAGCAGGTGGCCAATCTGGTTGAATCGACGCACAACCGCGCGATCTCGATCTTCGTCTGCCAATACCACCTCTCAGAGCTCAGCACCGAACTCGTACGACTGATGACCGGAGCGACCTCGCCGGCAACGTATGGAGCATCCAACGCAAGCAGTCAGATGCCGGGTGGCGGGCTGTTCAACGAGTCTGCTTGATGACGGTGGAGTGCGACTAGGAAACTGATAGATCGGGTGACTTCGAACGACGTTCTTCCGCAAATTTAGTGCCCGCGAGCGCAATGAGTGGGTGCCTGGCGGTCGAGCGTCAGCGAGCCCCCAGCAGCGAGCCATTGGAATTCCGGGGGCTCGCTGACGCTCGACCGCCGGCCACCCCCGTCGCATTCATGCGGTTTTCCCGCCAATAACCCGATGAATCGGGTGACTACGAACAAAACGCACCTACTGCGCTCTCTGCAGCTTTTCCAGCGGCACATAGAACCTCAGGTACCGGTCTCCGTCACTGAATCGTTCGCCTTTCGGACTCGGCACCAACACCGTTGCTCGCCGCGTGATTCGATTCACCCTGCCGGTCAGCACTGTTCCATCATGTGCGAATCGAACCTGATCACCGACTCGAATATTGAACTTCATCAAGGCGCGTTCACGCTGCGTAATCAGGTCGTGGCGATAGTCGGTGTGGGCAAAGTAACGATGGGCGATCGATTGGAACCTTGCCTCGCTACAATTCCCGTCGTTCCAAATGAGCATCTCGACCAAGTGCACCAGTTCGTGCTCGGCGACTCGCTGCATCGCCTCGAGCCGATCGCGGCATCGTCGACCAGTCACCTCCACGGATCGATCGACATCCTCGAAAGTCTGAAACAGCAACGTCGAAGAGAGCACTAACTCGAATTGGCGTCGCCCTTGGTGGTTGCCGTCGGCGTAGTGTGTGACCAGCTTTCCGGCGACGCGCGTCATCCGTGAGGAAAGTCCAAACGAAATTCCTTCGGCGCCGGCCACCGGCAGTATCTTGCCGCCAAAGAACCGGTCGTCGTACATGCGGATCATCCGCACCAGATCATCGCGGCCCACACGTGTGAAGTTGGGCCGGTCGATCGTTCGACTCAGCGCCAGCGTTTGCTCGTGAATCTCGTTCTGCCAGCGGTCGATCTGGTCACGTTCGAACGTGCGAATCGCGACTTCGCCCGCCAACCGACTCAAGACCTCCGGGTCGCGCGGCTTGATCGATGATGACGCGGGAGGGAAATGCGGGCCGCCGGCGGTCGTGTTGCCGCGATGCGTCAATCTTCGTTTCGTGTTGCCAGAACGTGACATCGGTGTCGGCTGGGATGAATCGGTTTTCGGCAGAGGAGCCACCTCTCCATTGCGTACTGGTCTCTACACAAGTTCTTCTGCCAATAGTGGTATAACAATTTGAAAAGCGAAGGGCGGAGTGTAACAAATCTCAAGCAAGATCGGCATCCCAGCCCCCTCACCCCCAGCCCCTCTCCCCATCACCGACGCAAGCTCCACTTGCGTCCGTGATGGGGAGAGGGGAGCCAGGCTACAAGTCAAAACCCGATGAATCGGGTCACTACGAACATAAAAAGCCGACACGCTTGATGCGTGCCGGCTTCGATGTTTCTCGTGAGTGCTGGTCGCGATTAGTCGCGGTAGCGTCCACCGCCACCACCACCACCGCCGCCGCCGCCGCCGCTACGACCTCCGCCGCCGCCACTGCGTCCGCCGCCGCCGCCGCTACGGCCACCGCCGCCACCGCCGGATCCGCCACGCCGTCGTCGAGGACGATCGTCGTCGCCTCGATCACCGCGATCACGATCCTGTCCGCCGCCGCCGCCGGCACTGGCCTCCACCAACGCAGCCAACTCATCTTCTTCGCCCAGCTCCTCGAGCGCCCGACGTCGGCTCAGCTTGACTCGATCATGTTCGTCAACGTCGATGACCAAGACTTTCATCGGATCACCGACTTTGACCGCCCCTTCGATGCTGCTGATATAGCCGCTGCTGAGTTCGCTGATGTGGCAAAGCCCATCACGCCCAGGCAAAATCTCGACGAATGCGCCGAATTCCTTGATGCTGCTGACCGTTCCGTCATAGATCTTGCCGATCTGCACGGTCGCGGTGCAGGCCTCGACAGCTCGCAACGCTTCCTCGGCTGCTTCCTTGTTGGCGCTGGCGATCAAGACGGTTCCATCGTCGTCGACTTCGATGACTGCACCGGTACTCTCCTGGATGCCACGGATGTTCTTGCCACCGGGGCCAATCAAAGCACCAATCTTGTCGGGAGCGATCTTGGTTCGCAACAACCGCGGTGCCGTCGGCGAAATCTCGCGACGAGGACGTGAAATCGTGGTCAGCATCTTGCGCAGAATCTCGATGCGAGCTTCCCGCGATTGCTTGAGCGTGGCACGAATGATCTCTTCGCTGACGCCGGTCACTTTCAAGTCCAACTGGATTCCAGTGATGCCGTTTTGGGTTCCCGCGATCTTGAAGTCCATGTCGCCGAAATGATCTTCGGTGCCAAGGATATCAGTCAGCAGCACCCAGTCGTCGGGTGAATTGCGTACCAACCCGATCGAGATGCCGGCAACCGGATTACTGATCGGGACGCCCGAAGCCATCAACGCGAGGGTGGCACCACACACGGACGCCATCGAACTGCTGCCGTTGGACTCCAAGATGTCACTGATCACACGAATCGTATAAGGGAATTCGTCGGCCGGTGGCAGCACGGGAGCGACACTTCGTTCGGCCAAGCATCCGTGACCGATTTCACGTCGACCCGGACCGCGAATGGGGCGACATTCACCCACCGAGAACGATGGGAAGTTGTAGTCCAGCATGAACTTCTTGCTGTACTCGTCCGCCAAACCGTCAACACGCTGCTCGTCGCGCGAAGTGCCCAAGGCGATCGTGACCAGCGACTGAGTTTCGCCACGCTGGAACAAGGCCGATCCGTGGACACGGGGCAGCAGGTCGGTCTCGCAATAAATCGCCCGGAGACTGGAGTTGTCTCGTCCGTCCGGACGGGTGCCGGCCATGATCAGATCGCGGACGACTTTTTCCTCCAAGTCATGCCAAACCGACTTGAACCGTTTGGGGCAAACGGCACCCTCGGCATCCGGATCAGGAATGACTTCGTTGCTCGCACGTTCCTTGAGAGCCTTCACTGCGTCGGCGCGATCCTGCTTGCCGGATGTCTGCATGGCAGACTTAAAATCCTCGTAGTAGCTGTCCCGCAAACGAGCAAACAACCCGTCATCTTCCGGCGGCACGTACTCTTTCTTGGTCGGATTGACCTTCCGGTAAAGCTCGTCTTGCAGGTCCAGCACTTCGCGGATGACGCCATGGGCAAATTGAATCGCCTCCATCATGTCGTCTTCGGACATCTCCTGAGCGAAGCCTTCGATCATCGCGACTTCCTCACGCGACCCGCTGACGATCATGTCGAGTTCGCTTTCCTCCAAGTCGTCGTGGGTTGGAAACCCGATCAGTTCGCCATCCACTTTGCCGACGCGAACGCTGGCGATGGGACCCTGGAAAGGCAACTCGCTGATATGCAGTGCCAAGCTGGCACCGTTCATCGCCAACACATCACCGTCGTTCTGCTGATCGCTGGCCATCACAAACGCCTGGATTTGCACCTCATCTTTGTAGCCGGGTGGCCACAGCGGTCGAATCGGACGGTCCATCAATCGAGAACTCAAGGTTTCCTTGGTGCTGGGGCGGCCTTCCCGCTTGAGGAAGCCGCCAGGGAACTTACCCGCCGCAGCCAGCCGTTCTCGGTAGTCACACATTAGCGGGAAAAAGTCGAGTCCCGGACGGGGATCGCTCGATGCGGCAGCAACCAGCACCACCGTTTCCCCATACTGGACCAACACACTTCCCGCCGCCTGTTTGGCGAGTTGACCCGTCTCGAATGACAAGGTTTGGCGGCCGATTTGTTTCTCGACCCGGATCGTTTTTTCTGTCACTTTTTTTCTTCCTTCAACCTGCATAGACAACAATTCAGAGACCCTGGCCATCAACTGAGAAAGCCAAGGGGGGGTGCCATGTGAGCGATCGAACGATCGCCAGTCAGAGACAAGCGCGCAGCCGTTTGGGAAACCGGCGAATCGGAAGGGGACGAAAGAATCCATCGACAGATCGATGGTGTCCAAACAGACCGCGAAGCTGCGTCGAGAACGGAAAGCCGAGCCGCCTTGGAACAGGCGTTTCTGGCAGTGCCATCTTCGCTCGGTCGCGGCTCGTTCGGGCTACTTTCGGATGCCCAGTTTTCCGATGATATCGAGATACCGTTGGGGATCCTCGCCCCGCACATAGTCCAGCAAACGTCGGCGACGGCTGACAAGACCTAGCAGGCCTCGACGTGAGGCGTAATCCTTGCGGTGAGTCCGCATGTGTTCGGTCAGCCCGTTAATCCGCTCGGTCAAGATGGCAATTTGCACCTCAGGCGAGCCGGTATCGGCGTCGGATTTCTTGTGGTCGCCGATTACCTCGGTTTTTCGCTCTTTCGAGATCGTCATTCGTTCTTTGTCTGTTACTTCGTTCTTTACTCACATGGTCGGCCCGTAGTGTACCGGTGTCGGCTCGTTACGCAACGCCAAATCAGACCGCCTGGGAGAAATGCGGGGGCGGACAGACACCTAACCGATAATCGATGCTCTCTTCAGCTCCGCCAGCACCTCGGCGGCTTGCTCGGCCGGCGTCCGATCGTCGCCACCACGGAGCAGGATCTCGGGAGATTCCGGTGCTTCATAAGGGTCGCTGATCCCGGTGAAATTCTTGATTTCACCCGCTCGAGCCTTCTTGTACAGCCCTTTCGGATCCCGGGACTCACAGACCTCCAACGGCGTATCAACGAAAACCTCTAAGAAATCGCCTTTCTGCCCGGCCTGCTCGACGATTCTTCGTACGCGGTCGCGATCTCGCCGGTAGGGACTGACGAATGCCGTCAAAGTGATCAGACCAGCCGACGCCATCAACGACGCGACCGAGCCGATCCGACGAATGTTCTCCTCGCGATCGATCTCACCAAACCCGAGCCCGAATCGCTCCGCAAACTCCGGCTCATGCTCTTCGGCTAATTTCGCCGGCGGGGCACATAACCCGTGACGGATGTTGTCGCCATCGAGCAACATGGTCGCACATCCAAGATCGTTCAGCTGGCGGTCAAGCTCGTTCGCGATCGTGCTTTTGCCGCAGCCACTCAAGCCCGTGAACCACACGACCACGCCACGCTGGCCAAGCCGCCGCTCGCGATCGGCACGGCTGACGGTGTGGTCATGCCAAACAATGTCGGTTGTCTTGGCCATCAAGCGTCGCCTTGGAACGTGTTTTAAAAAGGGGTCTGACCCTCTCGGGAACCGGTCTTGATCATCGAAAATCACGCGTTGTGTGGAGGCAAGCTTCTAGTAACCTCCCGCCGACAAAGGGTCAGACCCCTTTTTAAAACACGTTCTTAGTTCAGCCGGGCTGAAGGGGGGATTGTGACTCAATGCGAGGATCGTCATCGTCGTCATCGTCGTCGTCCAGCAGCGTGCCGAACGCGAAGCTGACTTGCTGGCCGGCCGCAAGCTCGTTGGCGATCGACTGCCGTTCAAGACCGTTGATGACGACCAGGGCATCGAGCGCCGTGATCTCACCGCTGCCGTTGGTGTCATAGCGGCGCATCTTGGAAATCTCTTGGTCGGTCATCTCCTCGCCCTCACCGCGCGCGGCACCAACGCGCTGCACCAAGTCTTCCAGAGACGTCGTGCCGTATCGACCAAGGAAATTGATCACGACAAGCGCATCGGCGGCGGTCAGAAAACCGCTTCCATCCGCATCCAGCGGGTCGCTCGCCGGAGCTTCGACGATATCCAGAGTCAACGACGTATATCGCACATTCTCTTTTGCAACTTCCGTTTCGCGGCGTCGCAACAGCGTTTCCGACCCTCGCTGATCAGCAGCACCCAGTTTCAACGTGATTTCGCCGGGGCTGACCGCCCGCACACCCATCCGCAAAATTTGTTGTCGCTGGTTTCCAGGAGCCTCAATCTCCGTGCTAATCGCTCCCAAATCATCAATTTCACCTTCATCAAACGCGCCGCCTGGGATACTCGCAAACCCAGGCCCGTATTCGACCGGTCCGGTAACCACGAGGTGCTCGGTCGGCACGATCAGATCAAAGAACGCGGCATACACGCCCGCTCCGAACTGACGAAGATCTTTGGCGTTGAACTCGAGCCAGAAGTTGTCTCCCGCGCTGATTCGCTCGAGCGTCTCGCCGTTTTCGTCAACCGCCCGCAAACCAAGTTCCACCAGAAATTCGCGATGCGACGCGAAGACCTGGATGATCTCGCCCTCCAGGCTGGCCGCGTACAGTGCCGTGGCGTCCGGAACCGTCAACGTCAGCAAAATACCGGGCGAAAGATCCCTTTCTTGCGGATCATCCGGCAGCACGATCGGCAGCGGTACGTTGAAGATCTTTTCGAGCGATCTGATCTCGACTTCATCGACCGGCACACCGAAGTCTTCAGCGGCACGCCGGCGAACGGCTTGGACAAGCTCACGCACCTGGTCTTCGCTGATCGACTGCACATCAATCTCGACCACCCCCGACGATCGTTGCTCGCCATTGCTGATCACATACTCGAAACGCAACGACTCGACCCCCTCCAAGGCCGCCGCGGGGATGCGGACCAGGTTTCCCCGAACGATTTCGGCACCTTCGGGCGCACCGATCAACTCAACAATCCCAGCCACCGGGGCAATCTCAAAATGATGGATCACATCGTTGGCCAACACGTCCAGCAGATGATCTTCACCATCGGCATTGAGTCTGTAGTGGTCGTTGATGGCCTCGATCCTTGGCAGCGGATCAGGTTCGCCTAGCGCAGTGATGATCGGATCGTCTGTGTTCCGCCAGTCATACTCAAGCAATCTGTCTGGCTCGCGAACGATCAGCCGATCCGCGTTGGCATCGACTTCCAACCAACGGCCGAAGGGAATCCGGCCCTCAGTCTCAAACTCACCGCTTTCGCTGAGATGACCAAACAAGAACCGCGGCCGAACGTCGGCGGCCGTCCCTTCCGCTGCGATCAACCCGAACCTCTCTGTCTCGGCATCGATCAAGACGAATCGCTGGCCAGCCAGGGTTCTCCTGCCCGCGTCCGGCAATTGCGTGTCGGCGATGATCCTGGCTTCAGATATGGAAATCGTCAACAACACCGTCTCGCGAGGCCTATCGGTGACCAGCGCCGTGCCGTCGGCGTCAGCTTCGGCGCCATCATCGGGCGTGATGATCCGATCTCCCAGTAGCACAAGCCGGTCTGCGGAGACCTGAAATAACGAGTAATGCAGTTTGAGCCCGGCTGGAATCTCAATCCTGCGAACTCGATTCTCGGCGGCCAGATCAATCGATTGATTGGCATCGATCACGACAAGTTCGTCTCGGTCGAAGCTTCGCAGAACCACATAGTCCGGGCCCATGATCCACGCATGGCCGTTGAATTCGGGCAGCCGGATCGACTCAAAGACGCGGACCTCATCCCCCGACAAATCCAGCAAGTCGACGACCGTGGCCGGCCCCGCACCCGCGAATTCGGTCCGGGCTGCGATCGCTGTTTGCCCGTCCGGCGCGACCTCGAAATTGATTAAGAATCCCGGCCCCAACTCGACCGAGCCGACTTCGCGGATCACCTCCTCGCCCAAAAAATACTGCGAGACCGATACCGCTGGGCTGATCGGAGGCTGAGGTTCGTCTGGTGCACGAATCCCCTCTTCACCACTCCAACCCGCGATCGCCTTCACCCGGCGGCACCAAATAGCGAATGTCGGGGAAAGCTGTCGTCGCTGAGTAAAAGTCGCGATCGTGGACCCGGGTTATCCCCAGCGGCGAAATCCCAGCCGAGCCAACCAAACGTAAACCATCACTGGTAATATCGAAAGTCCGCAAAAGTCCTTCCGGCGGCAACGCTGGAGAGATGGGGAAGTGAATGTCACTCGGCACGGTCGACACCATCACGATGCGATGACCTTCGTGGTGAACGTCGTGATAAATTCCTCCAAACTCCTGCCGAATCACCTCGACTTCCGCGCCCAGGTTCACCGTCACGACGATGGTCTCAATCGTTCCTGGCAGAATCACGTCGCGCGCCGTGGCGGGAAATTCTGGCGTACCTTCGGTGTCATGTTCCGCGACGATCGGCCATCGACTTTCTTTGCCGAAAAGTAGCACTTGGTCGCCATTGACGATCAAACGTTCGACGGTGAATTGAACCTCGACCTCGGCAACCGTCTCCAGCGTCCCATCATCGGCGCGTTCAAAGACAAATAGAATCCCACCCTCGGACGCAAATGAATCCTTGTCGACGACGAATAGCTTGTTGCCTTCCTCGTGGATCAGATCGGACGTGTACGGCAGAAACAAATCAGGAGCGACGACAACATCCGTTGCCAGATCCCCATCCAACCGTGATTCGCCCTCCGCAACCTGCGAGAACTCCAACACCTGGAGCGCGTCGCCATCGGGAATGGCGGGGTCGACCGGCAGACAGCTGGCGGCCAACAGACGCCTACTTTCAAGCGACTCGTGCTGGAGTCGACGTTTGCCGTGCATGCTTTGATCCTCGTAGCCGAAGACGTTCGCCCGGGGAGGGCGTCAGACAAGAATGGTATTCGATGATGCGAGAGTGGTGCCAGTTCCCCCAATCGGAGAAAATTTCTCATTTTTCAGGGAACTTTTTTGATTGTCCCAGCGCTCGCCCGAGTTGGACAGTGATGGCAGGCGAGGGCGGCTGGGCAAAGTGAAAGTTTTGGCACTCACAGTCGATTTTTCGGGAGTTACGTCGCAGATGGAGCGTCAGCGATTGCGACCGACGGGGTGGCTGTGCTGGGGTGGCTGGTGTTGGGGTGGCTGATGTTGGGGTGGCTGGTGTTGGGGTGGCTGGTGTTGGGGTGGCTGGTGTTGGGGTGGCTGGTGTTGGGGTGGCTGGTGTTGGGGTGGCTGGTGTTGGGGTGGCTGGTGTCGGTGGGGTGGCTGTGGTGGGGTGGCTGTGCTGGGGTGGCTGGTGTTGGGGTGGCTGGTGTTGGGGTGGCTGGTGGTCGAGCGTCAGCGAGCCCCCAGTCGGTTCAAATCACTGGGGGCTCGCTGACGCTCGACCACCAGCCACCCGGCCAATCCACCAATCCACCAATCCACCAATCCACCAATCCACCAATCCACCAATCCACCAATCCACCAATCCACCAATCCACCAATCCACCAATCCACCAATCCACCAATCCACCCGGCCAATCCAAGTCACCAGAGATGACAAACAACAACTAGCGCCGACGCCCTTTCTGCGGACCGTCGACCTTCGGCACTACGGTCGAACCGGCTTTTCGCAATGATCGAAGCAATGCTTGAATCTGGTCGTGAACATCTGATGTCGTAGAAACGACAATCGCTGGACGATCATACACCGCGAATGATGTGATGCCTGACGGTCCACCGAGTGCGTCCCAGGTATCCGGTACAATTGTGGCCATGACCAGTTTGCGAGCGTGATCTGCTTCATCACCGAGTTCGCCGAGACCTTCCAAGAAGTAAATCCGGTTGATCAAATTCTGTTCGGCAGCTTCGATCGTGGTGATTCGCATGACCTCGTCCTTGATCTGGTAGGTCAAGTCGAGATCACGAAGCATCAGCCGCATGAAGGACCGCAACGAAACATTCTTCAGTGACAAACTGACCGGCTCTCGAGCAGACAAGCCGATCTCTTCCAGCGCGCGATTGTCGATCACCAGTGGCAGATTGTTTGCTTCGCTGATCTCGCGAATCGCCTCGAGCAACGGTACTTCGACAAATGAAAAGCTGACCACCTGATCCAGCATCTCAACAATTGCTGCATCCCTGTCACTTGCCCCCGACCAGCGATCCGTCGCGATGCCACGCCGGGCCAGCTCTGCGTAATCGGCCGTGATCACGAGTCCTTCATCCTCCACAGCGACCTTCAGCGCCAATGGACGCAGCATTTTTCGCAGGGCTGCCCGCAAACGCATCGCAGGAACCGTGACCTGAATGCGTGTCGCCGGATCGACCGAAGCCGCTTGCAAGCCGCGCAGATCGAGGAACACGCCGACACCTTCAAGCTGCTCCTGCAGATATCGATCAAGTTCGCCAACCGCAACATCAACTTCGCCGAGCTCCACCTCTTCGTCCAGCAACTGCGAAGCTTCCTTTGCCGTCTCCGTCTGCGGTCTGACAACAAACGAAGTTCGTGGTTTGGCAACGAGCGCCGGAGATTTGGCTTTCCCGAGGTCGCGAATGTCAACCTGAGCTTGCGCGGAACTGGTGGCGATACAGATCCAGCAGACGATCGCAACCAACACCAACGAACCAGCAGCGACGCGAGACGTTCTTGGAGCCAACTTCAGATGCAGCGACATAGCACACTCCGGGTAGACAAGCGAGAGAGAGTCTTTCGAGACAAGAACCTCAGTCTAACCCAATGTCGCTCGGTTGTCCCAACCGAGACACCTGCTCAAGCCTCGGTTGGGACAACCGAGCAACAATCCAACTAATAAGTGTCGGGGTAGATGACCAGCTCGATTCGGCGATTCGCCGCACGGCCAGCCGGTGTCGTGTTGGGCTGTCGGGGATTGTTGGCGCCTTGGGCAACGGTGAAAAGTTGCTGTGGCGACATCCCGGATCGGCGGGTCAATAGGTCCAGAACCGCGGAGGCCTGTGCCGACGCCAGTTGATGCGTCGTCGCGACTGCGCCACCGTATACCTGTGCGTTGTCGGTGTATCCCTCGATCCCAATCCGATTGCGTGGAAAGAGACTGCGAAGCTGCGCAGCGATTGGGTCAATGGTGGCTGCCGCTTGCGGTGTCAACTGTGCTGTGCCCGGCTGGAATAGCTGATCCGTTGGAACGACGATTCGAATCGCTTCGCCGTCCTGCGCCACTGGAATCCCGCCTAGATTCAAGCGGCCAGCGAGCTGAGACAGGTTCGTGTTGGCCTGGATCGACGCGTTGCCCCGAATTTGCGTTGACGCCTGCATGCCACGCACTCTGTTCTCGGCGTCGCGGGCGGCAATGGCAGTCGATTCCATCTTCTGAGAGAGCTCGGCGAGCTGATTCCGCAGCAAATCGGACTCGTCGCGAAATACCTGGGCTTGCTGTTCGCTCTGAGCCAATTGGGTGTGGAGTTGTCGATTGTTATCGTCCAGCAACTGCACACGGCGGCTGAGTTCCGCAAGTCGCGCGTCGTTCTGGTTGATGGCCGCGTTTTGCGGCGATTGCCAGGCAGCACCACCCGGGGCGGCAAAATAGGGGTTTTGGCTACAGCCCATCGCCAACACGAAAGCGAGCAGCAACACAGCGGCCAGCAGTGCACGCGTCAATCGTGAGGGTAATGTCAAAAGGTACATCCCTGTGTCCTTTGGCAGGTTTCCTTATTCCGTCTGAATCGCGGCGCAAGCATAGCTGCGGTCAGATCCGACCGTAGGCCCTGCCAACCACCCAAAGCAAGAGCAATCGGGGGAGAGAGTGAGGAGCGGGGAGTGAGGAGCGGGGAAAAGCGGGTGTGGCGGGAGATTGGCCAGTACTGCCTCCTCACTCCTCACTCCTCACTCCTGACGCCTTCTTCGTGCTCTCTTGACGCTAAAGTCTAGCGATTTCTATACTTCATGATTGCGTTTCCCTCCTGCGGATCAAATCTGTAACAACACATGAACGACCGACGTCACGAACTGCAACAAAACGACTTGGCCGTTTATCTGGACAAGATCAACAGGTCTGTCGAGCCGTACTCGCGGATCATTGCCGTCGCCGTCGGCGTTTTAATCGTCGGCGCAGTCGGGCTGGGGTTCTACAACACTCGGCGGATTGGCGACCGAAGTGACGCGACTTTGCAACTGATACAGGCCACCGCCAGCCAGGATGCAGAGGTCCTGGAGAGCGTGTATCAAAACTATCCCGACACGGCAGCCGGGGCTTGGGCCAGACTCTATCAGGGTCAACGTTATCTCTCCCAAGGCATCCAGTCCCTGTACTCCAACCGCACCAACGCGACAGATTTGCTGGAGGATGCCCAGCGGAACTTGAAGAATGCTTTGGCGTCAAGCGACGACACGCTGCTTCAGTCGCGGGCTCATTATGGAATTGCTTCCGCCGCTGAAGCGCTCGGTAACATTGACGAGGCGATCGATGCCTATCGCGAAGTCATTGCGGTGAACGAGTCCGATGCGATCGTAAAGTACGCCGAGGAACGGATCAAAACGCTGTCGAATCCCAGCAGCAAGGAATTCCTCGCTTGGTTCTCGGACCAGGATTTTTCCCCCGCCGACCCGTCCCTCCCGCCATCGTTACCAGGTGGCGAAATGCTGCCCGATTTGCCTGACTTGAATCTGCCGGAACTGAGTCTCAGTTCGGAGGGTGGCGACGAAATGGAGCTGAACGACGGATTCGCGTTGCCCGATGAGGGAGACAAGAAAACCTCCGACGATGCGGCGGCGACGGAGAAAGAACCGGCGAACACTGAAGACGGACCGGCAACAGCGGATGACGCTAGCGACGACAACAGTGATCAGTAGTCGTTACGTCCGCACCAAGGTTATCAGCATTACCGACTCCTCCGGCGCACCTGAATCCGCTAGCGAAATTGACGCCGAGTCTTTCGACGAAGACATCGAATCATCTGAAGAGGTGTTTCGAGAATTCATCGTCCCCGAATCGGCGGACGGTTCTCGGATCGATCTGTTTCTTTCCCAATCGTGTGACGGCTACAGCCGGACTCAGATTCGGGCTGCCGTGCAAGATGACGCGGCTCAGGTCGATGGCCGAACCGTGCGACCGAGCTTAAAGCTGCGGAGCGGCCAGCGGATTCGA
This sequence comes from Pirellulaceae bacterium, assembly GCA_963704055.1. Lineage (GTDB taxonomy): Bacteria > Planctomycetota > Planctomycetia > Pirellulales > Pirellulaceae > Rubripirellula. The sequence goes on from CAVPGW010000029.1 coordinate 314,540, forward strand.
TTTCGTTTGCCGCCAATGCCGACCGACGATACGGTCCCCGAAAACATACCGCTCGATATTCTCTTCGAGGATGATGGGCTCGTCGTTGTCAACAAGCCGCCCGGCATGGTTGTGCATCCGGCCCGCGGCAACTGGACCGGTACGTTGACCAGCGCGCTGGCCTATCGCTTCCAGTCGCTCTCGGATGTCGGCGGACCAACCCGACCCGGGATCGTGCATCGCTTGGACCGAGACACGAGCGGCGTGATCGTGATCGCGAAAACGAACGCCGTCCACATGCATCTCGCACAGCAATTCCATGATCGTACGGTCGAGAAAGAGTACTTCGCCATCGCGGCGGGACGTATCGACCGCGATCGCGATGTGATCGATGCCCCGATTGGTCGACATTCCTACCAGCGTGACAAGATGGCGATCCGCGAAGGTCACCCGACCAGCAGGTCCGCGTCGACTTTCTACGAAGTCATTTCACGTCATGGCCGGTTCACGCAAGTACGACTGAAACCGAAAACCGGACGGACACATCAGATTCGAGTGCACCTCGCACACATCGGCAGCCCCATTGTGTGTGATCGCTTGTACGCCGGACATTGCGAAGTGACCGAGTCGTTCCTGCGCGGTCAGTCGCAGCGTCCTGGCGAGCCAATCGTGCTCAATCGACAGGCGCTTCACGCGCGATCGCTGAAACTGGTGAACCCCCAAACGGGCACCGAGATGACGTTCGATGCGCCCTTGCCATCGGACCTGACCACAGTCATCGAGCTTCTGAATTCAAGTTCGTAGTAACCCGATTCATCGGGTCCTCGTCAGCAATCCAGCGATTCTGGCACACCTTCGTTCACTCGAATGTGGTCAGCGTTTTTCGCTGCTTGACTTCGTACCACTCGTTGATGGCCTTGGCCAACCGAGCGACGACCTCGGGTTGCTCGCCCGCCAAGTTGGTCGTTTCGCCGGGGTCAGCGATCAAATCGAATAACTGCGGACGCTTTTCAGTCCTCGGATGAGTGCTCTGGTAGCGGTTGACTTCGCCGTCATAGGTCAACAACAGTTTCCATTTGCCCTCGATGCACCAGCGGTACAGCAACGACGCTTCGGGGTTCTCGATGTCCGCGATGTCGTGTGCAAAGCTCTCGCCGAAGATTCTGTCGCGATCGATCGGCTTTCCCGACTCCAGATTGGGCAGCAAGTTCAAACCGGGCAAACCGTCTGGAGTCTCCGCACCAGTGGCCGCCAGAATCGTGGGTACGATGTCGATGCTGCTCGCCAACTCAGTCCGCTCGCCCGCCGGGATCTTGCCCGGCCATCGGTACATGATGGGTGTGCGAACGCCACCCTCATACGGCGTCTGTTTCGATCGCGGCGCGTATCCGTTCTTCTCAGGATCCTGGATCCAGCCGTTGTCGGTGACATACACCACCAGCGTGTTGTCCCGTAAACCTTTGTCGTCAATCATCCCCAGTAGCTCTCCACACGTCTCGTCGAACCAATCGCACATCGCGAAGTACTTTGCGATCGTGATCGGTCGATCGTCCGACCGGTATTTCTTCAAGATTCGCTCGGGCGGATTGTGTGGCGTATGCGGCAAAAAGGGCGCGTACCACAGGAAGAAAGGCTTTTTTTCCTCGACCGCAAGATCAATGAACTTGGCAATCGGCTGCATTCCTTCACGACCGATCTTCAGCCCATCATCCCCGTGTCGCCCGCCCGGCTGAGGAAAGCCACGTGTCATCCCGTGAGTGAAACCGCAATTTTGGTAGCTTCCCTCCCACAGCTTGCCACTTTGATGACTCAGGTAACCACGCTTTCCAAGTAACTCAGGAACCGTGTCAAACTTATCAAGATACGAGATCAACTGCGCGCGACGTTGATTGTAGAGGTCCGAATCACGTGCCGCGTACTTCGGTGATGGATCGTTGCCGGTCACGCCATGGGTCGAAGCATAGTGACCGGTCAACAAAGTCACAAGCGACGGTCGGCACAACGCGGTCGGCACATAACCACGTCGAAAAACAGCACTCTCACGCGCGAGCTGATCCAGATGAGGCGTTTGGATGTCGGCATGTCCCATGAACCCGTAGTCATTCCACGCCTGGTCATCAGAAATGATCAACACGACGTTGGGAGGACCGTGTTCGGCGGCGATGGTGATCGTGCTGGACAGCGCGGCGAAAATAGACATCGCGCAAACGTAGAACATTCGAGTGCTCATCAGTACTTTTGCTTTCGTAACGGCAACAAGGTGAAAGGGTGGTGGTTCGATTGAGCGGTGAATTGTAGCGACTAGCTCTGGCTGGGCGGCGCCAGTTTAGAACGGAAACACGATGTACTGCTGAGTCACCTGCCGTCTGGCGCTACAGAGCGTCCGGCTTCTAGAGTACGGATGTTGTTGTAAGTCCTGTTAGCCGCGGAGCGGCGGCGGCATATAGCCTGGGGTGAACCGACCGAGCCTACGGCGAGCGTCGGTGTAACCCCAGGTACGCGAGCCCAATCGAATCCTTTCCTTTCTCCCCCGCGGCGATTTGGCGGCGTAGCCGCCAAATCGCCGCGGGGGAGTGGTTGGCGGGCTTCGTGATCCTGGGGCTGCGGTTTGCTCGCCGAGACGAGCGAACCTGGCCCCAGGCTACATGCTATCACTGCTCCGCAGTTGGCGGATGTTGATGTCCAAACTAGACGTGTATGCAAACTGGATAGTCCAAGTACGCACCTGCTGGTCACTACCGTTGCAAGTAGCCCATCAGGTCGCGGATCTCGTGTTCGCTTAGCGGATCCAGCAGACCACTTGGCATGACGGACACTTCGCTGAGCTTTCGAGCTTCGATCTCGTCGATCGGAACCACCACCCTGTCTGTCGCATTGACGATCGTGATCGAGTGCTCGCCCTCGGATTCCACCAGGCCGTTGATCACCCTGCCGTCGGCGGTTCGAAACATCTGCATGCGAAACTCCTTCGCCACCGACGCACTTGGGTCAACAATATTCTCCAGCAGGTACTGGAGGTTGCTGCGCTGTGCCCCCGTGATATCGGGACCAATCGACCCTCCTTCGCCAAAGAATCGATGACAGTTTCCACATTGTTTTTTGAACAGTTCTTTGCCGTGCGAAAGATCGGCCTGGCTCAAGATTTCGGCGGACAGCATTTTTCGCAGACCATCAATCTGCCTGACCCGGTCCTGCGGCGTTTCACGGACGTTTCCCCACAGCGCGCTCAAACGCGAATTGATTTCCTCATCGCCAAACGAACGCAACTGTCGCGCCGTGAAAGCGGTGACGTCGGATGGCGGCACCAGCTCTTGTTCAACCGCATCCAAAAGCTTCGAGGCCCAGCCAATTCGAGACGCAAGCGTTTGCAGCGCCATCTGTTTCTCGCTGGCTTCGTAGCTCGGGTATCGCGAAACGATCGCGGCAGCAGCTTCTTCGATTCCATAGTTTGACAGCCCGCGAAGCGCCTCGCCACGAACAGCCGGATCGTCCAGCAACGTCAACAACTGCCGACCGAAATCGCCGGCGTGACTGGCCACCAGCGCGTCGATCGCCTGATTTCGGTATTCTGGCTCAGCCTTCGCGTCACTGGCGATCTTCTTCAGCGCATCGGTTGCCTGCTGATCGTTGAACACCAACGCCAGCTGCATCGCCTGCTGTCGCGTGTTCGCATCCCGGTCGTCGCGAAGTGCCTTGTACGCGCTGGGCCAAGCGGCCGGCATCGGTACCCGACGTCGCCCCTCGAACCCCAACAGGACTCCGTTGATCATGTCCGCATGCGACTCCGGATGCTGGCCGCCCGCGATCCGCTGAAAAAGCATTTCCAACGCGGACGCCGACTGCCCTGACGATGCGATACGCCGAGCGATGTTTTCGCGGACGCGCGGAATCGATGCCTGGCTGGCCAGTTGTACGTATCGCTGGACGTCGTCATTGATCAAAGGCTCGATGCCGTACCAAACCATCAGCGGAAGGTTTTGGTCGGCAGCATCCTCACCGCGACTCGCCAAAGCTTCGGCCAGCGGCCAGCGCGCCGCCGGCTTCAATCGCTGCAGCGCGCATGCCAGCGACAAGCGAACTCGCGGCGATTCGCCTTCCTTGGCCAGTGCGATCATTCGCGAGAATCCATCGGCGGGCGGATCGCCGTCCTCACAAAGTAGACGAACGGCCCAGCTTCGTATCGATTCATCTTGATCAGCCAACAGCGAAACCGACAACTCATCCGAAAGACCACCTGTGACCTTCAGTGCCCAAAGTGCGCGCAACCGCCTTGGTGGTTCGTGCTTCCTCTTGCAGCATCACTTTCAGAGCGGCCTGCACATCCGACATATCCGCACCGCCGGCCGTCCTTTCATGCAAGATGCGGCGAGCGTGGCGTACGAGCCAATCATTGTCCTCAAGTTGCAATGCAACGAGCTGTTCATTCGTTTTGCGAGCCAAATCAACACGGTCAAATTCGACTTCAGATAGCTCAGTCGATAGATCCGCCCCGTATGTCGCCGGGTGTCTCGCGTGCTGTGGCATTCACCAGTGTCCGACCAGTCGCTTACATAAACTTCACCCCCAGGACCACAGGCCAATGTCACGCCCATGAACCACGGATCGGCACTGCGCATCAGATCGGCGCCGTGTGATGCGACGTAACCGGAACCTGATCGACGAAGCAGATCGTTGTTGATGCGTCGTCCGTGGATGTTGTTGGTAAAGAGTTGATTGCGATACTTCGCCGGGAAATTGTCTCCGAGGTAGATCATCGTGCCGCAGTGGGCATGTCCGCCGCCAGCCGCATCTTCAGCATCGGAGCCAAGACCACTGCGAATATTCCCCAGGCCGACAAAGTGCAGGTGGTCGGCGATGGTATCGATTCGTTGATAAGCGAACTCGCTACTCTTTCGGCCCCGCCACGGCTCGTAGTGCGCGCCTTGAATGACTTGGAAAAGATGTGGATTGACACAGTTACACACGAACGCGTCACCGACGTCGTTCCAGTCGATGCCCCAGGGATTCGTCGTCCCGTCCGCAAACGGTTCCCAAACATCTCGAACGGGATGATATCGGTAGACGCCGCCGTCAAACAGCTGGCGATCCGCCTGTTCGCTGCCCGGCTTCCCGATCATTGACCAATTCGTACGCCCATGTGTGCCATACAGCCAGCCATCGGGACCCCAGGCAAACCCGTTTGCCAAATTATGAGCGTTGGCGTGATTGCCGAATCCATCCAGGACGACTTCGGGTTTGTGATCGGGAACATCATCGCCGTCACGATCGGGAATGAAGTACATACTCGGTGGCGACATCACCCAGGCGCCGCCAAACCCGACTTCGATGCCTGTGACGTAATTCAGTCCCTCGTAGAAGACCGTGCGTTTATCATGGCGTCCATCACCGTCCGTATCTTCCAGAATCACGATCCGGTCACCCGGCTTGGTTCCGTGATTGGGGTAGTTGTAGGCCTCGGCAACCCACAGCCGGCCACGGTCATCGATGCAGAATCCGATTGGCTGCATCACATCAGGTTCCCCGGCGAAGAGGGTCACCCGAAAACCTTCGGGCACACGCATCGTCCGAGCCGCCTCGTCTGGCAACAACGGCTGGTCGGCATCGTGAATGACTCGTTTGCCGGCCAGCTGAACGCCGACCTTTGGGGCCGCCGTGTCCTGCGCGTTGGCCTGAGCCAGGGGAAGCAGGCCAATCAGGGTGATCGCCTGCAGGTATGACCAGAAAGGAGACGTGCAATGAAAACGCATGGATGACTCGCAGTTGTCGGTTACCAATCAGCAGCGATTGTAACCGACGGTGCGCGAGTCTGTGATGCTGATCATCGCAGGGTGGCCGGCGGTCGAGCGTCAGCGAGCCCCCGGAATCCCATGCTTCTCTTCTGGGGGCTCGCTGACGCTCGACCACCAGCCACTCATGACCCGATGAATCGGGTGACTACGAACCATCCCTATGCGGCGGCCCTGCCGTTGTGCCGCAGTCGCAGTTCCTCATCCTCGACGACGTGGCAATGCGATTGCCCCGACAACGCCGCTTTGACTCGTTTATCGACGCTCTTTCGCATCGCCTTGTGATACCCCACGCTGGCGGTGAACAACGTCATCAAATCAACGAAGCGCGTGTTCTCTGCCAACTCGTGCGCGTCCAAATCGATGTAGCTGTCCGAGCCAAACGAAAACAGTCGGCCGTCCAACTCGCCGATCGATTCTCCATCCGCCTCGATGTCGAAGTCGGCCCCGATCGAGACCCAACGACGTTTGAGCGTCAGATTCCACATCCGCTTGTCGTCGTAGAACCCAAAGGTGAAGATCGATGGGATCCGAAAGGTCCGGTGGTTCTGTTGGATATGGGTGACCATGTTCATTTGCGGTAACATCACAACCATCGTCAGCAGGCTACGGTTTGAACCGATCGAGTTATGAATCTCGGTCGTCGTGACTTGCTCGATCGTGCCGCACCACCTGACACGCTCGCCGGTGGTCTTGAAGAGCTTCAGGACGAGTCGACGCTTCTCGATGTCGCCCGACGCCATATTCATGACCTCGTCAGCCGCCAGCTTTTCGTCCAACACCTTCTGCTGCTTCTCATTGAGACGGCCGTTCTTCTTGATCTCTTTTTTCAGTTCTTGCTTGCGTTGATGCTGCAGCACTTCCAGCGCATCATCCAACTCCTCTGCATCGGCCTTCCAAACGTCGGTACGCAGTCCGATCAGATGCGTTTTCTCCCACTTACGCGTCTCGTTATTCAGCTCCGAGACCGTACCAACCGTATCCATGTGGGTGGTGAAGTGGTTTGTGTCCGCCGTCTTCATCTTCTGCAAGAACTCCACGTTGCTTGCGTGCATTCCCGGCAGGGCCCACATGTCGACATAGCGGCGACGCTCCTCCGGCTCTTTCTTGGCCATCACTTTTCCAGATTTCGCGTATTTCAATATGAACGCCGACTCGCATTCACACGGCGCATCTTTCGGAATCGGCACCTCATCGCGCAATATCCAGCCCAATCGGAATAATCGGTAAAGTACGGCTTTGTCACCCTCACGCAAGGAGGTCGTGCGGTGTCGCGTAACGAATTCTTCAAAGTAGCCATCACGCTCCGTCGTGATGTAGCCCGACCGAGCGATTCTCCAGTTTTCGGGACGTTAGTCGAAGCCTGCGTGCTCAATGGAATGCGATGCGTTCGATCTCGATTTCTCGCAAACACAGCACATTGTCGGGCTACATCACGACGGAGCGTGATGGCTACTGAAAACCGCACGACCTCCAAGTGGGAAGCGTAGAAATGGATTCAGGAACTGCATTCTCCCGACGATTGTGCCGCCGTTGGCGCTGTTCGCTATGATCTAGGTCCGACTGAACAACGTTTTCGCACCTGAGATGAACGGAATGAGAAATCAGATAATTCGTGCACAGATATCGGCCGCAATCGGTCTCCTGATGGGCTGCTTTGGCTCTTGTGGGCTGTCGACGGCGGCCGATCCGAAGCCGAACATCATCCTGATGATGGCCGACGACATGGGGATGGGGGACACAAGTGCTTATCAGGATTTCACTGGCAATAGCGACACTGTCCAGTTGCACACCCCTGAAATGGAACGGCTGGCCCGCCTGGGCGTACGGTTCACCGACGCGCACACTCCCTCCTCGCGTTGCTCGCCGACTCGCTACGGTTTGTTGACCGGTCGGTACCCGTGGCGGAATCGTTTGAAACATTGGGTGCTGTTCGGTGCCCAAGGTGACCCAATGATCGAGTCGGACCGGCCGACGATCGCATCGATGTTGCGTGATCAGGGATACAGTACCGCGATGGTCGGCAAGTGGCACGTTGGACTGCGCTACCGACGCTCCGATGGCATGCCGGCGGCGGGCTGGGACGATGCCGACCTCAGTCAGCCGATGCATACGACGCCGGTGGACCACGGATTCGATTACGCACGCTTCACGTCACGCTCGCATGGGACATCGGGACCCGATGCGACAACCAACCAAAAGTCAAAGAGCAACAAACGGTTCGCAAGGAAGCAAAACGCAAGTGCGAACGATCGCGGTCCCGGCCACATTCACGACCGCACGGTAGTCGCGGCGACGGGAAACGGCAGGCAGTTAGCGACCGACGGGCCCAATGCCTACGTACTGACAGCACTTGGCAGCCGTCATAGCGATCATGCGATTTCATTCCTCGACGATCACGTTGCCGACGAAGCTACAAAAGGGAGACCATTTTTCCTCTACTATCCGGCGAACTCCAATCACGGACCTTACACGCCCGACGAGGCCATCGGTGGCAAACCGGTCGCGGGCGCCGCCAGAACCAAAGCGGGCGAACCGATGGATGCTCGTCACGATTTCATCTACGAGAACGACGTCGCACTCGGGCGGATGCTCGACTGGTTAGAGCAGACAGATGATCCGCGAAATCCGGGTCAGAAATTGATTGCGACGACGCTCGTGATTTTCACAAGCGACAATGGCGCCGAGAAAGACAGCGACGTTGCGACCGGCCCGTTTCGCAGCCACAAAGGATCGGTTTACGAAGGCGGCCACCGGGTTCCATTCATCGTTGCTTGGGGGGCAGGCGGAATCGGTGACGGCGATGCCTCGACTAGCGGACAGACGAATGCCGCGCCGATTGGTCTGCAAGATCTGTACGCCACCTTTGCAGAGTTGGTCGGTGCCAAACTTCCTGATCCGCGTAACGCCGAAAAGGGTGCCGAAGACAGCTACAGCGTACTGGCCGCGTTTCGAGGTCAAGCACTTCCCGACCGGCCTCCTCTGTTCTTTAACGATCACAGTCAGGCGAAACAGGATCATGCCGCGGCAGCCATGCGTGTCGACTCGCCCATTGTCAACGGTCGCGTTGTTGAGGGTCAGTGGAAACTCTTTTTCGATGCCAGCTTGCTGAGATTGGGGAAGGCGAATCCGTACGAGCTTTACAATTTGTCCGAGGATCAGTGGGAGCAAACGAATCTGATCGACAGTCCCGCGTTAAAGCCGTTGGTTGAGCACATGACGGCTCAGGCGTTGTTGCATCGCAATGCGGGTGGCCACCGGATCGCAAGGTTTGCCGATCGTGAACCAATCGTGTTTCGCTGGGACACGGAGCCAGGTTCGCCTCCATCACTGGCACGGAAATTCGATGGTTTGGCCGCGGACCAGCCTTTGCAGGAGAATCGCGGTGCCGACTTAAAAATGAACATCAGCGTGGTTCTTGGCAACCTTCCGCCGGGCGAGGCGACGTTCAGCTGTGACTCGGATGGCTTGGGGCTGACCGGTGGCGAATCCGACAAGGTAAACGGTGGCGAGGCGTTGCTGATCCAATTCGACCGAGACGTGCTGATTCAATCAGCGGCGTTGGTTGCCGGCGAGGATGGTGTTTGCGGTGGCTTTTACCGCGTCGGCGACGCCTCGCCGCTGGCGATCTATTGTGTGGATGCCGACAATGACGCCCAAGATCAAAGTGGCGTGCTCAGCGATATCGGAGTGCTAAGAGGAGGTGAGAGTTTGCGTTTAGACAGCAGTCCCCACTACGGGGTCGAAGCAACAGGACGCTGGCGGTTGCAGTCGCTGACCGTGCGGCCGCTTGAATGAATACTCCTCATGTGCCTACCAGGGATGTGGGCCGAAACATCATTGTTTGACGGCGAGCCGTTCGTATTCCAGCATCGATCCAACGCGATTGTTTAACGGCAAGCCGCAGGCGACTGCGTTGGCGCGCACACAGTCGCCTGCGGCTTGCCGTTGAGCGCAATACCGTTCACATTTCGTTTAACGCCAAGCCGCAGGCGACTGCGTTGGCGCGCCACACAGTCGCCTGCGGCTTGCCGTTAAACGAAGGAGTTATTTTCATCCCATCACTGAATGTGTCGCCTTCAACGTTGAAATGGATTCTGAGCAACCAGCATGAATCTCGATTTGTCTCCCGATGGATTGCGACGCGCGTCGACGCGGGCGGCGGAGTTGTTCACCGAGATCTATACCGAGCTCGAACAGCGGCGAGTCGACCCTGGTGTGACGCGTGAAGAGATGTGTAAGCTGTTTCTTGACTCAATCGGCGAGGACGGCGTTGGGCTCGATCAAGCCCTCAGTGATTTCGCGGAGAAGATCTTGCCGCATTCGATGGGGACGCCCCACCCGATGTATTTCGGGCTGGTCAATTCGTCGCCGCTGCCGGCCGGCCCCCTGGCGGATCTGCTGCTGTCGTCGCTGAACAACAACGGAGGCGGGTTCCATCAAAGTCCGGCGATCAGCGCCACCGAGCACGAAGTCGTCCGCGAGTTCGCGCGGCTCTGCGGGCTCGATGAGGAGGCATCAGGCATGATCCTTCCCGGCGGAACGTTCGCGAACTTGCAAGGCTTGCTATTGGCGCGTCGCGCCCATTTTCCGCAGTGGCACACAGCAGGCCCAACCGCACTCACGGGTCGACCCCTGCTGTATAGCTCCGACGTCACCCACTTTTGCAATCATCGGGCCGGGCAGGTAATCGGTATCGGCGAGCAAGGCTTGGTACGGATTCCATCTTGCGGCCGCGGCGAAATCGACGTTGATCGACTCGAGAAACAGATCACTCTCGATCGGCAAGCGGGGCATCTGCCATTCGCGGTCGTGGCCAACGGTGGCACAACCGGTACGGGAGCACTCGATGATATCGGCGCGATCGCTGATCTCTGCCAGCGTCACGAACTGTGGTTACACGTTGATGCGTGTTACGGAGGCGGGGCGTTGTTGGTGGAGCCGAAGATACCACAACTTGAGAGTATCCATCGAGCTGATTCGATCGCAATTGACCCACACAAATGGTTTTTCATTCCCATGACTGCTGGGCTGTTGCTGACACGGCATCGGCAACTCGAGCTGGAAACATTTGACGTGTCGGCACCGTACATTCCCAGCGATGGCACAATCGATGCATTCCGTCGGGGTTTGCCTACGTCGCGGCGCAGCTCGGGCCTGACGATCTGGATGACGCTACGTGCTCATGGCTGGAACGTGATTCGCGAAGCGGTCCAGCGGAACATAAGATTAACACGCTACCTGGAAGACTTGCTGCGGGAGGCCGGTTTTCGCGTACTCGAGTGTGGCCAGCTCTCGGTCGCTTGCGCACGCTGGGAACCGCCAGGGTTCGCAGCAGTTGATCTCGACGAATTGCAGAAACGCATCACACAGTCAGTCGTGGCCAGCGGCCAGGCCTGGTTCAGCACCGTAACGCATGATGGTGTCGTCTGGATGCGGCTAAACTTGGTGAACATTCACACCAGAGAACACCACATCCGGACTCTCGCAAAGTTGATCGGCGAAGCGGCTGACAATCGCGAGTAAGCGAGCTCACTAGTGATGCGAATCAAGAAACTTCTCCGCTGGACGATGATCGGCATGCTTTCGATCGTCGCCGCTGTCGTGTTGATCGTTGCGTTTCTGAACTGGCGTGCTGCTCGCCAAGTCAACGCGCGTTTGGCTCCCCTGCGCGAAGCCGGTAAACCACTCAGTATCCAAGACCTGCAACCGCCGCCGGTGCCGGATGACCAAAATGCCGCAAAAGCGATTGAGCAATGGAAGGATGCTTTCGGCCAATTCAACCAGCAGCTTGCCGAGGCCACCGTAGCAACTCAAACGCAAGAGCAAGAAGAAGCAGGGTCGATCACAGTAGCGAGAAGCATTGCGAGCGAGTTTCCGGACTTGACGAAAAATCTGCGAGAGGCGTCACGATTGCCCGAGTATCAACCGGACCATGACTACTCCCTGGCTCCCACTGCGTTCATGGAAGGCGTGCTCAAGCACCAAGGTCCGCCGCGAACGGGCGCTCGCATTCTGTATGGGCACGGTTTGATGTCCATTGCCGATGGAAAAACCGACGAAGCAATGCGAGATGCGATCGCAATTCTAGCCTGGAGTAAACACATCGCCGAACAGCCGCTGCTCATCCATTATTTGATCAGCAGTGCCCTATTCGAGCAAGCATTGGACTTGGCTTCTCGGTCTCTGTACGTTGGCGATGCGTCACCAGAAGTACTCGCAGAGTTCTTGGTCTTACTCGATGATGACACATCGCTGGTCACGGAATTTTCCAAAACAATGGATACGGAACGTGCGTTCGGGATTTCCTCGTTCGACTCATTTCCATTGGCTCGCTTCCAATTCATGCTTGGGCAACTCGCCGCGTATTTAGATACGGTCGGGGAAATCAAGGCCTTGATCGAGCAGCCCACGGGTATCGCGCCGCCGAATCCAACGACCTCAAGCGGGTTTGCCGCGCTCGCGTGGCCTGCCGTGGGAAGTGCATTGGCCGTCATGCGTCGCAATCAAGCCAAATCTCGCGCCGTTCGCGTGTTGGCCGCATGGCAAGCCGATGGCCGCAATACAAACGCCGCTTTGGAAGATCTTGGCCTACCCGAATCAGTCATCGTCGATCCGTTTGATGGATCGAAAATGAAATGGCAAGTGATCGGCGACACGATCGCAGTTTACTCTGTCGGTGTAGACCTGGTCGATGACGGAGGCAGCATCGAAGACGCGCGTGACATTGGCGTCCATCCCAGGTAACTGTTGGTAGCCGCTCCGCAATCAGTGGGTGGCTGGTGGTCGAGCGTCAGCGAGCCCCCAGCAGCGGGCCCATGGAATTCCCGGGGGCTCGCTGACGCTCGACCGCCGGCCACCCAGAATCTAACTCTCAATCTGGCAGTCGGCGACCATCATAGATGTCCGTTGGCTTGGTTGATTCGAGCGGGTTCGTTTCGGGAGCAGCCGGAGGCGACCAAAACGCGGCAGCGCCGGGAGTCTCGCTGGCGACGATCGGATGAATTGAAAATGACCTCATTTGTTCAAACCATCGGTCGCTCTTTGTCTTGTAAGTCTTCATGACCGCCGCGACATGACCATCTCTTGTCCACAAAAACAACGCGCCACTCGTTGTGCCAAACACGGGGTTCGACCAGTTCATTGCCGACTGCGGAATCATCTGCAAGACAAACTCCTCGTCTCCTGCGAATTCCACAAAATGATATTTCCCTACCCGCGGCGCCGCATCGCCATCGGGCGTCGCAGTCTGTTGCGAGCGAGCCGACTGAAATGACATTGCGATCACTGAAATTGCGATCAGACTCAAATTGCGATTCATGGTTTTCGGATTCGAGATCTCGAGGACTACTTGTCAACAAGCGGCTGCTGGTCGCTCAACAGCGACAGTTCAGCCTCGATCTCCTCCGTGGGTTCCCACTCCGACATCACGTCATCGGTCAAACGTACCAATTGTTGTGATTCTGGATCATTGTGTTGAGATTCGTTCTGAATCGTTGCCGGAGCGGATGTCACGGCATTCAAAGGCGCCGAAACCGATCTCTCAAAACCGCCGAACAAGTCATCTCGGATGCGGATCTCGTTCATCGGAGCGTAGCTGGGAACGACTACTACGCGCTGCTCACCTTCCGCGTCGACGCGGTCGATAGAATTGATGACGTTCAAGGCGTCCAGCGCGGTAGCGAATCCGTCGCCATTCACGTCGAACAAGAAATCGTCGTTACCCGGCAAACCGATCAGTTTTCCGGTTTTATCACTGAACCTGCGGCGTGACAGTTCGTTAATGATGATCAACGCATCATTGGCCGTGACGAAGCCGTTGCCATTGACATCGCCTTGCAGCAACGCGTTTTGCCAGGCGCACTGGGCAATGACGTTCAATGTATCGACGCCCACGTCGCCATCGTCGTCGGTGACGGTGAAGGTAACAGTGTAGATGCCGGTGCGCTCGGCCCGGAAAGTAAAGTCCGCGTTCGTTCCCGGCAAAACAACCTGGCCGTTGTCGGTGGTGACTTCCCAGACCAGCGCGTGCGTGTCTTTCCGGCCGGCGTCGAAATACGTTCCCCGCAATTTGACGAATTTTCCTATCGGCACTGATTGGTCCGATCCGGCCTCCACGTTGCTGGGGGCGGCATTTTCAACGGTGATCACGACTTGGTCGGACGTCTTGCCACCGTCATCATCGCTGACAGTGAATGTGGCCGTGTAGGTTCCGTCATCGGTCGGAACGAATGAGAAAGCCGCGCCGGTGCCAACTGGAATGACCTGGCCGTTGTCCGCGGTGACTTGCCACAGGCGCGTGTGCGTGTCAGCCTCGGCCGCATCGGAGAACGTCCCCAACAATTGAACGGTCATTCCTTCGGTTACCGTTTGATCCGGTCCTGCGTCAACGTCGCTGGGGGGAACGTTCTCGACGGTGATCACCGCCTGGTCCGAGGCGGTTCCAAAGTCATCATCGGTGACGGTGAACGTGGCCGTGTAGATGCCGTTGTCTGGCGGCACAAATGAGAAGACCGTATCTGAACCGTCGAAGATGATTTGGCCGGTATCTGTCGTAACTTGCCATTTGAATTTGTGCGTATCAGCCTGGCCCGCATCCGAAAACGTCCCCTGCAGATGGACGGCCGTGCCCTCCATCACCGCCTGATCCGCGCCTGCGTTCACATCGCTGGGCGAGAGATTCCAAACGGTAATGACAACCTCATCCGAAGTTGTTCCAAGATCATCGTCCGTCACCGAGAATGTGACGATGTACTTCCCGTTGTCGGTCGGGACGAATGAGAAATCAGCATTCGCTGCGTCCGGGATGACCTGACCATTGTCCGAATCGACATGCCAGAGCACGGTGTGTGTATCGGACTGGCCCGCATCCGAGTACGTTCCCTGCAAATTGACTGGGGTTCCTTCGGTCGTACTTTGATTCGTGCCGGCGTCCACATCGCTCGGTGCGAGATTGCCGACTGTGATGATGACCTGGTCCGAGGCAGACCCGTTGTCATCATCAGTCACGGCGAACGTCACGGTGTAGGTGCCGTTGTCGGTGGGAACAAATGAGAAATCAGCGTTTGTTCCGTCGGGGATGATCTGTCCGTTGTCAGCAACGACTTGCCAAAGCAAAGTGTGAGTATCGTCCGCAGCGCCGGCCGAATACGTGCCTCGCAGGTTGACGGTCGCGCCTTCCACCACCGATTGGTCTTCACCAGCATCAACCTCGCTGGGCGATACATTTGTAACGGTGACGACAGCCTGATCCGAATTGCTGCCCAGGTCATCGTCGGTGACGGTGAACGTGACGATGTAAGTGCCGGTGTCGGTCGGGACAAATGAGAAACCTGCGCCGGTACCGTCGGGGATGACTTGCCCGTTATCCGCGGAAACCTGCCACAACATCGTGTGGGTATCAACGGTGCCAACATCTGAGAACGTACCCAGCAGATGCACGGTCGCTCCTTCTTCGGCGGTCTGATCTGGACCTGCGTTGACGTTGCTCGGATCCGCGTTGTCGACCGTCACAACAACGATGTCCTGGCCTTCTGCGCCGGCATCATCGGTTGCGGTCGCGGTGACGGTGTAAACGCCGTCATCGATCGGCGTGAAACTGAAGGTCGTTCCGATGCGCATGGGGATGACCTGGCCGTTATCGGACTGCACCTCCCAGATCAGCATGTGCGTATCCAAGATTCCCTCATCCGTGACCGATGCGGTGAGGGTGACCAGATCGCTCTCGATGACACTTTGGTCTGCACCTGCGGTGACCGTCGGTGCCACATTGCTCGCCGTCACCACCACAGTGTCTGTTGCAGTATCCGTACCGTCGCTGACTTTGACGTTGACAGTGTACGTCCCTTCGTTGATCGGTGTGAAGCTAAAGGAGGAATCCTGCCCGCCGGCGATCACTTGTCCGTTGTCCGACGTGACTTGCCAATCGTAGGTGTGCTGGTCCATCAGTCCGAAATCCGTCACCGTCGCGCTGAGGCTCACTCGTTGCCCTTCGTCGACATCCTGGTCAGGTCCGGCATCTACCGATGGCGGAGCGTTTTTGACCGTGACGATGACTGTATCAACATACTGGCGTCCGCCATCGTCGTTGTCGGTCGCCGTTAGGGTTGCGGTGTAGATCCCATCATTGTTGGGGACGAAACTGGAGTCCCGGTTCGGATCGTTGGGGATGACTTGGCCGTTACCAGCGACGACAGACCATTCGAATGAGAAATTGGAGCCGTCGGATGGATCCGGATCGGAGATGGTGCTAATCAAATTTACCGTGCTGCCTTCGACAGCCGATTGTGCCGACGCGAGTAAGGCTGGGGCGAGTGATTTTGTGGCGAACAAAGCTGGTGCGATTGAAGCTGGCGCGCTGGAGGTCGACGATGTCGCTTGGATCACACGGAAGTTGCCGAAGTTGAGGTCGTGCTTGATGTCGGCGATTCCAACATTCAGCTGGTATCTCTCGCTTGGTGGGGAGCTTAGCTTGGAGTGAGCGGGTGGAATCTGGTAAACGTCGACCCGACTGCCGGCGGCAATTGATCCAAACGAGTAATCCCCGTTCGCATCCGTGTAGGTCATCGGTTCGCTCGCATCGTACTGACCGTCTAAGTCCTGATCAACGAAGACGAATGCACCGGGCAATCCCGGCTCGTCCGCTTGGCGAACCCCATCAGGAGTTGTGAGGTCTTGCCAACTATTTCCGTAGATCGCGCCATCTTCAATCGTCACGTCAAACGAGATCGTGTCGGTACGACCGCGCGAATCCGACGGTCCACTTGGTCCGTCGTGCGCGGTGACGGTGACGACTGCCGTTCCAGTGAACGACGAACTCGGTAGGTGTGTGATCGTGATGCCAGTCCCACTTGCCTCAAACTCGAACGCGTCCGGCACGCTACTCTCAGCCGTTAGGAATACAGGATCACCATCTTGATCGGTGACGCCAGGCAAGACGAACAGCGTCATGCTGCCACCGATCGTCGTGGCTCTCGGGGGATATTGATAGAGCTCTGGCGCGTGAAGGTTGTCGTCGTACAGCAGGTTGCCAGTGGCCGCATCAAGCAAATCAAGCTGTCCAGTGTGAGCAAGATTGTCTAGCGGGTTTTCCCCGAGCGTGATCATGTCGGCTTCGAGCGGCTGGCTGCTACTCGGCCGAATTTGAATCGCATCGGCGATCACGATCCCACTCTCGCTGGCAGGCAGTTCGACGCGTAATGTCCCATCGTTGATTTCCGCGGTGGCAACGATCTCCCATGGAACTCCGGAAAAGAGAGCACCGCTGGGCGGTTGCTGTTGACTCAGCGTTGATGTAGTGACTGGATCGAGATTGTCACCGTCAAAGATGGAGTATTCGGCCATCGGTGTGTTACTATCGTGGCTAAACCAGGTCGCCAACACTTCGTAAGACCCAGCGGGCAGGTTGGTGAATTCCCAAACCGCCTTTGCATCCGGGTCAAAGGTCTCGACCGGGCCGTGGAATCGATAGTCTCGATCGTAAACGCCGTCGACCGGGTTGATGTTGCTGATCCAATCGCCCGACGGCGCATCGGCGTAACCGGGATCGCCGTTATCGCCAATCAAGCCGCCAGTCAGCGGCGTGATGTCGCTGATTCGGTTGTCGTGCAGGTACAGGTGGCTTAGGTCCGAGAGCCCAACGAGTGCCGAGACATCATCGATCTGGTTGCCCGACAGGCTGAGCCACTGCAGTGAATCAATCCCAGCCAGCACGTCAATGCTGGAAAGCTCCGAACCTTCATGCAGATAGACCGCGCCAGTGCCAGCGTCAGCGCCGGGCGCATCGAACAGTAGGTGCGGGCCAACCGCCGCCACGCCAGTACCCATACGTTCCGAGCCTGCCATATTCTCGATCAACTGATAGGTGTAAGGAGTCTGCGACAGATCGAAGAGGTATGCGGCTCCGGCATCAAAAATCAATTGATCTGGCAATGAGTGAAGCGGAGCGCCGACCAGCAAGTTGTCACCGACCCAGGCGCCAGAAGTGCCAAAGAAGGTCGGCGGACTCGTGTCCGGGTTGATGATGGGATCGCCGATCACGCTGCCCGTCAGCGCATCGAGAATGTAAACCGACTCGGTGAATCCCTCTCGAGCACCCACAGCGACGCGATTTCCGCGTCCTGCAAGGAAGTACCCGAAATCGCCTGGAACCTCTGGATACTCGGCTTCCCAGACGATTCGACCCGTCGCACCGTCAAACGCGTAGATCTTTTCTTGCTTTGAAGTGCCAACGATGATGATGTTGCCCGCCACCGTTACGGTCTCGCCGAACCAATCGTTCGCTGCCGGTTCGGGATGTTCGATTGTGAACAACGTCTGCGCCGTGGTTCCGTTGAGCACATGAATCGCGCCGGCGTTCTCAAATCCACCGACTTCGGTTCCGGACGCCGAGACAATCAGATTTCCGTTGAAGGGAGTGACCGATTCACCGAAGTAGGTTTCGCTTGTGCTTCCGAATCGCGGACCATACCGGACAACTGGTGGAGTCGCCGCGAGTGTTGTGGCATCGTAGAAGTAGACGCCGCCAACATCAGAAGCGGTAAAGGTTCCGCCACCTAGATCGTAGAACACTCGGTCGGCATACGACGCACCGATCACAATCCGATCGCCGACGGCTGCGACAGATTCTCCGAAACTGTCGTCTTCATCCGGATCCGGGTTTTCGATCGTCCAGATCAGCTCGCCGGTCTGGCTATCGAAGATGTGTACCGCTCCCGCCCCGTCCACTCCATCGACCACCGCGAATGGAGAACCAACGATGATCCGGTTGCCCAGCGTGGCGATCGTCGAGCCGAAGCCGAAGGGACTGGAGGACGAAGTCGGTTCAACAAATCGTGCAAGACGCCCGAGTCCGCTGTACAGTTCGCTGCCTGGTAACAAGTCGTAGCTCAGAGGTCGCCCGTCGATGCTCAAGAATTCCAGTTGTCGTGGCTTGGCGGGATCAAGCGAACTCAGATCGGTGACCGCGTTGTAATCAAGACTCAGCCCTTTCAACGTCAGCAGCTGGTCGATCGCACCAATGTCGCCAATGAAGTTTCCATCCAATGCGACATACTCGGCACGCCTCCATCCGATCGGTGCCGATGTTCCCTTTGCGCGAGCCGATTGGATCGGCGAAATGTCGCTGATGTTGTTGCCCGCCAAGTTGACCACGCGAAGATTGGTCGCATGTTGGACTCCTTCCAGATCGGAGATGCTCGCATCGGCGGCCACCAATCGGGTCAGCATGTTCAAATCACTCGCGTAGATGGGCAGATGCAACAGCGGCGTTTGCAAGTAGGAATCGGTCACCGGAATGTTTAACTGCTCAGCGAACGTCACCGCCAGCGGGATGTCCGGTACAAAGACAACTGGATCGATCTGCGGCGGCTGAATACTGCTGTGGTCAAAAGCTGGGGGATCTTCTCTGTATTCGGGAATCACCAAGTCGAATACTTCGATTGCCTCGGCGACAAAACCATCGACACCGCTCTGGCCGAAGATGCGGTCCAAGTGGCCGCGCCCGACCAAGATGTCACTGCCCTCGCCGCCTTCGATTTTGTCGCGGTCACTCGCCGGATGCGCCGTGCCGGGACGTGGCGCAACGATTTCGATCGTCGGCGCGATGGCAGGATCGGGCAGCGGATGGAACGGATGGATCACGTTGACGAAGTACGTCCCCGCGGGCAAACTTCGCATGTCGATCACTTCCTTGTCTTCAGCGATCCGCCCGCCTTGTTCGTCAAACAGATCCAATCGAAAACCGTTCTGCTGCGCGATCATCGACACGAGTCCCGTCTCGCCAGCGACTGCGCGTTTGACATGGAGCGACGTCAGCGGATGGTCGACACTTAATCGGATCGACATCCGCGTCTTGCCCCAACCCAACATTGCTTTCGCTTCATTTGTCAGATCGATCGACTCAATGCCGGTCGCATTGGCCAGCACCAGCGGGATGTCCAAGATCGTGGCAACGGCGGCGTCCGTGTCCCGCGCGTTTCGGCGCACCGTCTCCCTCCGGCTCTAAGACCTCCAACTGCAGATTCATTTGGAAAGGTCCGGTCGTGCCGATCGGCTGCGTGCCGTCTTTCGTTCCGTCCGACGTCCACCACTCCGTTGAGTTATTCGTCTGATTCGTGAGAGCAAAGTACAACAAGCCAGCAAACGCTTGCAGGCCGTCAATCATCGCGACATCCGGTACGTCGTCCGTCAACCGCACTTCGTCGCGGCCATCGATGGTGGTCAGCACCGGCGTGCCCTCAATTCGCTGGACGAAGAACACCTCGTCACCAACCGGTGTGAGCTGATTGATCCAATGGGGAGTCTCAAGGAGCAAGGCAACTCCCGATTCATCCAGTCGGTACAGGCTGTTGGCAGACTCGTCCGCACTCAGTTCGGTGAAGTACAGCGCGTTGTCTCCGGCGACCATCTGCAGTGGAAAGTTTTCCGACTCGTAGGCCGTTCTTAGCGTGACGCCATCCCATGTCTTCAGATAGTTAAGTTGTGTGTCGTAATCGTAGACCGACAAGTAGGGCTGACCATCGAATGCAACAAGCTGCCCCGGCGAGGCATCTGTCAACGGGTCAACCATCGTCGCTCCCGACGCATCCGCTCGCCAGAGTTCGGAGTTGAAACTCGCATCAAATCGCAGGATAAAAGACCGCATCGCCGACGACGGTCAGGTTGCTCAAAAAATCATCCGGCGTGTAGGTCACCAGCTTCGTCGCTTTGAATTCGCCATTGCCCACGGTGAACAGGATCCAGTTGCGTGCGTTGTCACGTGCGGCGACAAAGACGCGATCATTTGTTGCCGCCAGCTCCTCAACGCTCCGCAGGCCCAAATCGAGCGACACGTGAGTGTTCGTGCCATCGGGGCGAAGCTGCATCACACGATCGTTCGACGCTTGGTAGTAAAGCGTATCGGATGCCGCAACCAGATCGCTGGGCGATGCATCAGGCCTCTCGTCGAAAACGATCTGCGTGCCTCGAGACGTGCCATCGCTCATCCACAATTCACTTCCCGTGGTATCCTCGTGTGCTTGGAAGTAGAAGACTCCTCCGGCGCTGGCCAACGATCGTGGAAACTGACTCGATGAGAACGACTTGATTTTCCGTGTACCCTGAGCCGTGCCGTCCGTCGCGAATAGTGACGGGGCTTCCGATTGGGCATCGCGTCCGATGAACACGAACTCATCTCCGAACGGTATCGAGTCCTGCGCGTTCACCGACGGTGTGTTGAAGTAGATCGCCGGATGGACGGCGGTGTAGTCCAGTCGCAGGTTGACCGATTCGATCTTGCCCTGTTGGTCCGCCGCCATGTACGGCATCAGATCGGACAGGTCCAGTTCCATGACCAGCGTATCGTCGGTGCCGCCTCCAATCGCAAACTCGGTACCGGTGTGAATCAGTTGCGGCGGCGCGAAATCCTTAATCAGTGCCTCGACCGTATCGCCGAAGACCTCACGTGCTTGCTCGGCAGCAGGGATCACGCGGATTTGTGAACCACCGACGCCGTCGCCGATTGTCGTGAACTGATACCACGCATTGCCATCCTCTAAATCCTCTTGATCGCGCTCGGAATCGAGAACGATCGTGAACGGCGCGCCCGTTTCATCGCGTACGAGAAAATCGCCGCTGCCGGTGACCGTGTGGTTCGTCAGCCCCGTCGCGTCGGACGGATCATCGAGATTAAACAGCGCGGTCCCTTGCGAGTATTGCTGCGGCGCACCATACAGGAAGTACGTCTTGCCTGCCTGATACTCCAAGCCATCGCGGAAGACGGTCGCTTGCGAGGCACCGACAACGACGTCGCCGTAGCGATCGCCGTTGAGATCCAAATTCGGTTGACGCGGCAACGTGCCAAATTCCGAAAGGCTGGTTTCACCATCGACCCGCACCTCGGCATCCGACAATAGCAGCGAACCCGAACCGCCGCTTGCCATTTCGTCGATTGACCAAAATGCGTACAGATGTCCTTGGCGATCTTCATCCAAGACGGATTGCAGTGCGTTCTTGACAATCCGAGTCGGTTCACCGAGGAACAGGTCCATTGCGCCATCGTTGTTGTAGTCACCCGCCAACGCTTGCAAAGTTCCATCCAGATAAACCATCTCACCAACATCATCCGGCAACAGACGGCGGATCGTGATGTCACCCGACAACGGGTTGTTGATGTCGCCCGCCAACATCGGCGTCGGCGTTTCGGTTCCATAGAAAATCTCAAAACTTGCGTTTTGCATCGTCTCGCGGTCGCGGCTGATTCCGATGTCGTCATAGCCATCGCGATTCAAGTCACCCAGTGCCGTGACAAGACCGCCACCAACTCCGAAGTCTTGAATGACAACATCAAAGTCTTGATTCATGACAAAGGGCACCGATTCGGTGTGACCCAACGAGTCAGGAGGCACAAACTCGCGGCCAAACAGCGTGTAGACGCGACCGAATTGCGGTCGTGTCGCCAACTCAACTCCGAAGAAGCTGCTGACATCCAGCCGGGGTGTGTACAGCGTGATATCGTCGAGCCCATCGCCATTGATATCCCCGGCGAGCGTCGAGCGAATGTCCTCAACCGTCAGGCCGACATACGGGAAATCCGTACCCAGCGCTTGATCCGTCAAAAGTGCAGCATTCGCCCTGTCGGTATCATTCAGAATCCTCGCCCTTGACAGTCCATACGGGTCGTCACCGAATTGCCCGCCAACCGAAAACGTAACACGAGCTGAAAGTTCCTCGCTGAGGTCGTGACCGGAAAAGACCCATCCCACGACCGATTCGGGTTCGTTGTCTGGATTCAAGAGTTGGATTCCGTGAGGCCATATCGTCACAAGATCCGCGTAGCGGTCACCGTCAAAGTTCATCGCGTGAACTTGCATGCCATTGGGCGAGATCGGGAAATGCATGGACAATCGGGACGCCAGTAATTCTTCCGTGAACGGGTTTTGCCGTCCGATCAACGAATCGTCCAGAACGCGAACATCCCAATCTTTTTGCCCGTAAATGATCGTGATGTCATCGGATGTTGGTGGTGGTCCGCTCGTGTTCCGCCGCACCATGATCAAGTCCGTGTCACCATCACCGTCCAGGTCACCCATGCTGCTGGCCGGCTTGCCCAATGAAGCGGCGTCCAGTCGGAACGTCGCATGCGCGGTAACCACTCCCTGCTCGGTAATATTGACTGGTCCCAATAGCACGTAGCTGTCCAGACCAGGTCCGGTATCCAACAGCAGATCGTCGACGCCATCGTCATTGAAGTCACCAATGTTTTGCGCT
Source organism: Pirellulaceae bacterium (assembly GCA_963704055.1). Lineage (GTDB taxonomy): Bacteria > Planctomycetota > Planctomycetia > Pirellulales > Pirellulaceae > Rubripirellula. The sequence continues at coordinate 337,552 of CAVPGW010000029.1, forward strand.
CGCGATAACATCTCGCCCAGGAAATCACCGTCCAACGAGAAGGCTTCTTCGAGGGTCATCGTCGGCGGGTCCATCGTCGACGGCTCAGCCGAGAGATTCACACCTGTCGGCACAGGCTGACTTTGCGCAAAGAGTGCCGTGCCAAGTTCAAACACGAACTCATTGGGTTCCACGTCATCACTTCCGATCGGATCAGCCGGCTCGATCTGGCGGCCCGAAACGACGCTCATTCCGCCGCCGAAACTGTCGGCAATACCAACTTCGATGGCACCTGAACCGCCCACGTTGCCAAGGCCGCCCAACAGCATCGGCCGGATGGTCCGATAGTCGACGTCTGCGGCGGACACGTACGAGGGCCGCACCGGTTCAAACACCAGGTCTGGCACGGACACCAGATTGGGTAATGAGAAGTCGGCCGGGTCGCCGTCGTGGCCCAGGTAGACGCTCGCGACTTGATGGAACATCTGGCTACCGTCTTCGGCTAATGTGGGCGAGGCCTCCAATACGGGGGCGCCGAGATCGGCAATCGCGTTGGGATCCTGGTCAATGTTGCCTAAAGGAATCAATCGTAGGGGCACCGCACGCGACACCTCAAAACCGGACGTTGGCGGCAATCCATAGCCATCCTCAAGTGAACTGTTCACCACATACGAAAAGTCAACGTAGTTTCCGAAGTAGTTAAAGACACCAGAGGCGATGAAGTCGTCCCGCTCGTCGTTGTCGATGTCACCCGTCGCGTACAAACGCAGATCATTGGGTGGTTGACCGAAAAGTGCATCGAATCCCGAATCAAAGGGCAGCAACATCCTGGGCGCGCACAACCTCGGTTGGGTCGACGAATGGGAATGTGTCGCTATCAAGATTGACAACGCCTGTGTAAGCGGAGGTGCCTTCCCGACCGGGGACGACGTAGATCGTCGACTCACCGCCAGTACCGGTCGACCCCGCAAGAATCGCAATCTCATCGGCCGGAGTGTCCTGACCCGTCATGTTGCCGATCACCAACACGTCCAGCCCGAAACGATCTTCAAAGTCAGCATCATTCGTCACGTCTCGCGTGAACGTCACGTCGGCATCATCGAGCGTCATTACGCGTGCGACGCGAACATCGTCGACATAGAATCCCTCAAACGCATTGAATCCGCTGTCGACTGTGTCGAACTCGAATGCAATCTGCACGTCATAGTTCGTATGGAGAAATGGACTTGGCAAATTGACGCGTGCGGTTCGCCATCCGCCAGAGGGATCTGCCAGAGAGTCATCAACGTTATCCAACAGCAGCGTTTCTGTGTACGGTCCTCTGTCGTAGGATTGTCTCAACCAGACCCTGGCGACGTCTTTGCTGGCGGAGTCCTCTGTTTCCAGGAAGTAGTTAAAGGAAAGCTGAGCGTCGAAAACACCTGTCAAATCAATCGTTGGCGAGATAATCCGCCCGGCGGACCTGCCCGTGTCGTAGTCACCTTCGACATCGCGGCCATAGTAATAGCTGAACGTTTCGCTATGTCCCGCTTCATCGCCAAGGCGTTCGCTGAGGTGCCATAACCCATCGCCATATTTCGCGCCGCCCGACAGGTTGTCGATCGCAAAACTGTTGTCACCGGTCGTATCACTGAAGTCCGCTGCGAACATCGGCGCAGTTGGCACGAAATGCCCGTTGCCGCCCGAGAAGATATGAGCAGCACCGGGCGCGGCCGAACCGTTGTAGGACATCGGGCTATGGCCGACCAACAGATCACTCAACCCATCGCCATTGATATCGCCGGCAGAGACAGCAAGTTTGCCGGGATCGCTGCGGATCACGACATCCGCTTCTTCAACCACATTGATTACGCCTTCCCATTGATGAAGCGTTGTCGAGTCACGTCCGAACAGAATGTAAATACCGCGATGGTCAAAGTCCGCCGTGATGAAACTCGGGCGCCCCCTCGGCGATAACGATCGACACCACGATGGCAAGATCGTCAATTCCGTCTTGATTCACATCGCCAATCGGAACGATCTCGGTTTGCGAACCCCACAAGCTGTGCGTTTGAATCGGGGCCGGTACTGACAGCGTCACTGTATTGGCATCGAAGATGTGGGGATCAGTTGGCAGCGTTTCGGCACCGAAATAGATGCGGGCCAGTGTTGGCTCCAAGACATCCGCCGGATGCACCGTGGCAGGCAACTCGAACAGGTCATCGAGTTCACCCAAGTCTTCGCTCACCGCCCCGATGAAATCTGCCCTCCCATCATTGTTAATGTCACCTAGCGGGATCGCCACGGCGACGTCATCGACAAAGCTCGACTGCGTACGGAAGTTCACGTCTCCGGCCGCAATGTCGATCGTATTCCCGACCGTCGTGGCCGATTCAACGGCACGGAAACTAAGTGAGTAACGACCAAGCGGTTGCACCGGCGCGCCGGCGGCTGGATTGGCAAGGTCAATCTGTTGATCGTTTTGGAAGTGCAGGTCCTGCTGAATTGCATCCCCCGAATTGAACGAAATCCGGAGTTTACTGCCACCGATCAACCAGAATCCGAAACGGCCGTTCAATCGTCCAACGACGATTCTCTGTGTCGCCTCGGCGTTGCCCAACGCGTCGTCGATTGCCTCCTGCATTTGCTCCAGAAGAATCTCTGGCGCTCGACCGTCCTCCATACCGATGTTGATCGCGATCGTTTCCTCGTTCAGCAGACCTTCGTCAATCACCAGACTGAATGACATCGCTTGGTTGGACTGTGTCGCCTCCGACGTAGCGAGCAGTGCGGCCGAGTTGACGTTCAAAACATGCAACAGGTAGTACTCGGGCACACCGGCGAAATTCTCGATCGGCAAGACGTGCAGCGGTTCGCCTTCGTCCGCCGTGTTCGCCGCCGGATACAGGAACATGTTCGTGCCATCGAACTGGTTGAACACATGGCTGAGGATCGGATCGGCGAACTCAATCGAAATCATCTCGGGCGACAACCATCGCCGACTGCGTGCCGCCAAAGTTCTTGAAGGCACTCGGCGTCGGCAAGACATACCAGTCACCGGTATCGCCCAAGTGCATCGACAGATTCTGGAACACCGTTCCAGCACCGAATGAGTCGAGCATGGAAGCGAAATTGACATTGTCATTCGTCCCTGAGAGATCGCCGCGAGCCACGGCTTCGTAGTGATCGACTCGGAAGGATCGGGCCCCCGTTGGCATCTTCGCCCACCACCAGATCGTTACCGCCACCACCGATCAACCAATCGTCTCCTTCGTGGCCGTAGATGAAATCATCACCGGCACCACCATCGATACGGTCTGCTTCGGCTCCGCCAAACAAGATGTCCGCACCGTCGCCGCCCAGAATCTCCAAGCGTGTCAGTAGTCCGCGCTGCTCGAAATCACCCGGATCGATGCCCCATTCACTGGTCGTGTTTTGGAAAACGAACTCTGGTGATGCATGGACGACGTCGTTGCCGTCGCGAGTCGCGATCACGGTCCGTTCGACGCCTTGGGTCTGATAGAACAGGTACGTTTGCTCAAACCGACGATTCAAGCTGTGCGTTTTTTGGCTGTCGGCAAGGTGCAGAACACGCCCGGCCACGTCGTTGATTCCGACGATGTCGATCGACGCATTGCGACCTGGCGAAACACGTTGGAATCCGATCGTATCGCCCAGTCGACCCGCTTGGACTTGATCGGCGATTCCCGCGAACACCAGTTGTTCATTGATGGCGTCGACCATCTCTTGTGGGGAGGTTGCGTTGTTATCAACCGTCACCTCAATAGGACTGCCTCCGTCTACGATCAGCGAGAAAACCAATCGCTCGTCGGTCGGGTCGAGACTGCCATCGGCTGAACCGAACAACAGCATGTCGTCGACAACGAACTGCTGGTTAGCGGTGTCCCAAATCAGGCTGGTGAACTCGTAACGATGCAGGATACGGTTGTATCGAATCGCCACTTCATCAGGCACGGGCCGGCCGAGTTGATCGCGGTCGCCGCCGAGGAACATCACACGGTCGTCACCGTCACCACCGTCAAAGCGATCAACCAGTGTCGGAATGTAGGTTTCCGTCGTCCCCTGCAGGAATGGCAACCGATCAGGAATCAACTGGAACGTATCATCGCCGTCTTCGCCGAACAACAAGTCCGATGCGAGCCGATCCGTTCCCCCTTCCAACACATCGTCACCGTCGCCGCCAAGGATCCAGTCCTCGCTGTCGCCGCCCGAGATGCGGTCGTTCCCAGCGCCGCCGAGCCCGATGTCGCGTCGGACAAGATCATTCCTCGCTGCCATGCTCACGGCACTGGCGGAAACGCCCGCGAATTCGAACGTCAGGTCATAAACCGTTGGGACCTTGTCGGATGTGACTTGAACCAGATAAGTCGTTTCGGTGGTGAGGCTGCTAAGGTCAAGTGTTGCTTCGCCGGCCCCGGTGTAGTCGAGGGCACCATTCGATGGTGTCCCGATCGAAGGTCTCAACTCGTAACGTCCTGCACCACCAGAAACCTCCAACAAGTACTCGCCGATCGGCAGTCCATCGAGGACCAGTTCTTGGATCTCCATAAAATCGTCAACGACGTCGTATTCGGTCGCAGGTATCGGTTGCCCCAAGGCATCGTATAGACTCATCGTCAAAGCGTTATTCCCAAGCCGCTTCAATCGCATGGAGGCTTCTGGTTTGACCGTCACCGAGCCTGTCTCGAATCCCAATTCATTGGCAGGACCGGCCGGAACATTCAGTTCAAACGACGCGTCACTCCCTTGCTGGCGCAGCGACAGACGAATCCGCTTACCAAACGTATCGGCGACGATTTGGTCACCAAGTCCGGCGACGTCCAACGCATCGTTCAAGTCGTCGACAAGGTCGTCAATCGATGCATTCGGTGAGAGTCCCTGGGTTGCTAACTGGAATAGGGTGACCTCCGTCGGAGCCTCGTCTCCGATTGCGATCGTGAATTGCGCATTACCCGTGAGTTGATACGTGTTGATCGCAAGATTTGGAGCCGTAAACGTTGCTGGATTGTCGTACGTCAGCTCGAATCGATACCAGTCTTCCGCATTTGGATCGTCGAGCGACAGACCGCGAATCACGGCGACATCTTCAATATCAGGAATCTCAAAGGCATGGTCGGGTGAATCGTTGGGTACGGGTGCCCTGTCCAATTGGTCGGGGATCGTGGCGACCGGCATGGCTGTGCCCACGTTCTCTGCGGCTCCCGTATACAGAGTCAACGTCATGCCGTCATTCTCAGAAACGCTCTGCACAGACAGGACGGCATCGGTATCGTTCAATTGGAACTGATACCAATCGGCATCGTCCGGATTGTCGATCGTCAGGTTCGCGAACGAAACGCTGCTGCCCAGAAGCGACGAGCCCGACTTGGTCTCGCTCGCCGGCAGATGCAATTCGGTCAACGCGGGATCAAGTGGATTCGTGACGGCGATCGCGATCTCTAGCCCCGCTTCCTCACCAATCGCGGTCGTCGCGAGCGCGAGCTTGCCACCCGCGAGACTCGCGGCCACAAGGTGGTCAACCGCGCTCTTCTCAGCGCCGCATTCACCTGCGCGACCAACGTCGCTCGGCTGTACGTGGGCGGATCTTCATCCAATGGATCAATCAGAGGTGTCGCCTCGACGACGATCTTCTTTGATCCACCATGACTGGCGGTCAGATTGAACGTGGCCGGCTTGTGCAGCACGCCGTCGGCAGCGAGCGCCGCGGTGCCGACAATGACTGCCGGCCCTAATAGCTCAAAGGCCTGATCGGGCTGGTCATTGCGGCGCGGACGCTCGGCGATGTCCGACAGAATCGCATTGCCAGATAGGAAATCGACAACATCATCACCTGCGCCCGCATCGACCCACACCGTCTTCTGGACCGTCGGACCCACCGTGACCGAATCGTCACCGTCCAACGCATCGATGATGATGACCAGGAAATCGCCTTCGCCCGGCAACAAACCACCGTTCAGCTGAATCTCCTCGATCTTCGCCTCGCGGACCTCTTGGTCTGGGTTATCTAACGCATCGAGGTCAAGCCGCACATCGACCGGATCCCAAATCAATTGATCGTTCTCATCAACAGCATCGAAATCCAATCGCAACTGGGCGGCGAACGTGACGTTCCCGTTGTTGGTCGTCCGTCGCGTGATCAGATGCCGATCGACCAAGACCCCCGGTTCGGTCACGAAATCGAGCGAGATCTCGTCATCGGCATTGGTCGCGGAGTAATACCAGACCTTGTCGTTCTCTTTGGCGAACTCTTTCCAGGCATCACCGACCAGCCCGCCGTCCGCATCCTCGAACTCACTTCCGTCGGTCCGATACAGCGTATCGTTTCCGCCATCACCATAGAGGAAATCGACACCGGTCCCGGCGTACAAGTTGTCATCACCATCTTCGCCGAGCATGCGGTTCAGTCCCGTGTCCTCCAGTTCACGCGGTGGCGAAACGCCCGGGGAACCATCGTTGTCATACAGCATGCCATCCGCGTCGACGAAGACGCCAAATTGGCCTCCGTCGTACGGATACTGCGACCACGCATACATGAAGTTATCGCCGGGGCCGCCAAGCAAATCATCGTTACCGCCGCCGGCGTACATGTGGTCGTCTCCCTCCTGACCCCACAATCGATCGTCGCCAGCGAAACCTTGCAGCGTGTCGTCGCCTTGACCGCCGTCCAAACGATCGCGACCACCGCCACCGGTAAGGTGATCATCGCCCGGCCCTCCGTCGAAGACTCCAATGAAGTCGTTGCGGTGGGCGAGCAGACTGAAGTCGAGTTCCGCATCGCCCGTCATGAATCCGATCGTATCGTCGCCGTTCAGTCCAGCCACGCGGAACTGTTCGACCACCGGAACACCGTCGCGGTCCCGCCAATTGGCGAAGATCCTTCTTTCAGAATCGTTGCTAGTGGGGTAGTAAACAGTCAGCAGCGGCACGCCGAGATCGCCATCTTCGAATCCAAGCTCGGGCGTTGTGATGATATCCGTGCCCGGGATTGAAAGAGTGAATATCGCATCGCGGCCAAGTTCATGAGTCGAAAGTGCGATCTTTCGTCCGACGCGACTAGCGACAACCTCTCCGCCAGGAAACCCAGAAATCAACTCCGTGTTGATGTCAGCAACCAAATCGTCGATGTTCTTGTTGCTTCCGTCTGGCGGGACGGTGATCTGAACCGGGGATGCTGTGCTAAATGACGTCGAGACAACTTCCAAGTCGAATGTCGCGGCTGCTGACAGTTGCCCATTGATCGGCGCATCGCCCGCGGCCACGATCGTCACATCCGTTTCGCCAAGCTGAATCGTGTCGCCATCGCCCGTACCCCGGATCAACATGATGTCGGTGGAGTTGTCATCCAGCGGCAACGTGTCGTGCGGTTCTACATTGCCAAAGTGGCCATGCATGGCATCGCCGAAGTGGCTGTACGTCGGATCGGTATCCAACACCATCACGTCGATGAATTCCCCGCCGTAAATTTGGTCGAAACCATCCTGGCCTTCCAACCAATCGGTATCGGCACCACCCCACATCGTGTCGTTGCCGCCACCGCCGAACATGTAATCTTCGCCACCAAGTCCGTACATCAGATCATCGCCGCCGGTCCGCGCGGCGTCATTGTTTTCCGCGTAGTCGGGACCGGCCAGTCCGTCGCCGAACATGTTGTCGTTGCCGCCGTCACCGACAAGTACATCCCGGCGCAAGTTGCCGCTGAGTTCGTCGCCACCAGGGCCTCCGAACAACTGGTCACCGACCTGATCCTTTTCGTTGTCGGAAACGGATGACGGTGCATAGGCATGCAGGAAATCACGACCCGCCCCGCCGTAGAGCCGTTGCCCCTTTTGGCTCCCGCCATCATCTCCGGCGCCGCCGCGGACCGTGTCGCTACCATGACCGAACATGCTGACGCCGCCATCGTCGCCGTAGACCTGATCAATGCCATCGCCACCATCGACGAAGTCATCGTTCGCTCCACCGAAAACCACGTCGTCGCCGGGGCCGCCCGTGACGAGGCCGCCCCACTCGCCCATGCTGGCCACTTCGTCTCCTGAGCCGCCATCGACAAAGTCACTATCTTCGCCGCCATCGAGATTGTCGATGTCACCACCGCCAAAGAGCCAATCGATGCCGGAACCACCGCGAAGGAAATCATCGCCGTCGCCGGCAATGCCCGGGTACGACTGCCCGAAGAATTCTGCAGGAACGATCTTTGGCGGAATGTAACCGGTCCAGAATAGAGCTTCCTTTTCGTCGAACAGCGGAGGATTCACCAGATTCGCACTAGGACTCATGAACGTTGAGTAGGCGTAGAACTCGATGCCACCCCAGATCACGTCACTGCCGGCATCGCCGTAAAGTTGATCGTTGCCTGCATCACCGACGATCAAGTCGTTGTCGTCGCCACCCCAGATCTCATCCCCACCGGCTTCGCCGTACAGCTTGTCGTCGCCTTCCTCACCCCGCATCGTGTCATTACCGCCGCGCCCATACGCGGTATCGTTGCCTGGCCCGCCCCAGAAGTGATCGTCCCCTTCGCCCAGATCGGCAACGTCGTCGCCCGCGCCGGCATAGACAGTGTCCATTTCCGTTCCGGTATTGATATTGTCGTCACCGTCGCCGGCATAAACGGTGTCTTTGCCCGCCCCGGTATCGATCAGATCAATGCCGCTGTAGGAATAGACCAAGTCGTCGCCGCCGTTGGTCGCGATGATATCGTCACCGAAGTCAGCGTAGACCGTGTCGTTTCCGGGCCCGGCATCAATGATGTGAGTTGAGCCTGTCTCGGATGTCGAACCGCTCTTCCACATCCCGGCGATGATCGTATCGCCACCCTCACCGCCCGTGATCGTATCACTCCCCAAACCGGCGACGATCGTGTCATCGCCTCCCTGACCGTCGATCGTGTCGTCACCGGCACCCGAATTGATGTCATCGCCGTCTGCGCCGCCATCAATGTCGTCGTTTCCTCCCAGCGTGCGGATGAAATCCATCCCCGATCCGCCATCGATCGTATTGTTGCCGCCGTATGCCAGGATGTGATCCGCACCCTCTCCGCCGGTGATCGTGTCGTCACCGCGATCACCATGGATGATGTCCGCGCCATCTCCGCCGTGAATCGTGTGGATGACGCTGACTTCGGGCGGGTCAACGAATCCGCTTTCTAACGCGGCATAAATCGTATCGATGCCCTTGTTGCCCCAGATGGTATCACTGCCGGGCCCACCAACGATCACGTCCGCGCCCAAGCCGCCCTTGATGGTGTCACCGCCGCTACCGCCATCGATGTGGTCGGCGCCGCCGTCGCCACAGATCACGTCGATGCCTCCGCCGCCGTAGATAGAGTCAACATCACCCGCAGCGGTGTCAGTGCAGTCAACGACATTGCCCGCCAGCAAGTCGTTGAGATCAGGCTCGAAGTCACCAAAGATCAGATCGCGGCCGAAACCGCCGCCATTGATCAAGTCGCCGTGGATCGTGTCGACACCGAGACCACCGGAAATCGTATCGTCGCCATGACCGCCCTCCAAATCATCAGCACCGAGGTTGCCATACAAGATGTCATTGCCTCGTTCACCTTTGAGCGTGTCACCGGCAAGACCACCGATCAGCACATCGTTGCCGCTGCCACCGAACATCAAGTCGACGCCCCCTTCACCCCACATCTCATCGTCGCCCTGACCGCCCTTGATGGTGTCGTTGTCATCGCCACCCTTCAAAGTATCTGCGCCGCCGTAACCGAGCAGCAGATCCTTGCCTGTTCCGCCTTCCATGACGTCATCCACAGGACTGCCGTACAATTCGTCGTCACCGCCATCGCCGAACAACTTGGCCGGTCCACCACCAGCCTGCAAAACGTCACGCTCGCCGCCGCCGCGCAGTTCAACAGGCACTGTCACACCGGGGTGCACCGTGATCTTGTCTTCGCCCGCGCCGCCATCGCCGACGATCTTGATGACGTTGCTGTAGAGTTGCTCGTAGCCAAAGGCGCTGACAATTACCTCGTTCGCGTTGGAACCTGGACGAATCGTGAAGACCTCATTACCGTCTTCCGTGTCAACTTCCAAGCGCTGCCCCGCCCTGGGTCCCATATTCAGATGCAGAGTTCCGCTTGAATTAGTGGCCAGAATCGGCGAAACCGCCCCGCAGCTATAGTTGAAATCCTTGTAGATCTCTGCAATCGTGGTGCTTTCTTCGAAGATCGTTACATCCAACGCTTCGACCCTGACATAGGCTTCAAGATACGCCTTGAAGTCGCCACTGGCGTCGAACAAACAAGTGGGGCCTTGCTTGATATTGGCGAACAATTCGTCGACATAGACCTTTCCATCGCTGTCTGGATCGTTCAGGTTGAATGCGATTCCGGCTTCGATTCCCCCTTCGACGCCCGCTTCGGCGACAACCACTTTCGCCGCAGCGGCTGCCGCGATTGCAAAGCGAGCGTACAACTCGTCAATGTCCGGCCCCGTCCCGTCAGGATTCTCCGAGTCCTTGACGAACAACCCCGTGCCCACGAGCAGCGGATCACTAAAGCCGCTTTCGACAAATCGGCGCAAACCACGCGTGTCGTAGCCGAACGCAAAATCAATCCCCGCCTGCACCGCTCCGCTCAAACGTACCCCCAGGATCCCGGCAAAGAGCGGAAAGAATTCGCTGTAGCTGACATCGATCTTGAACGTGGGCGGTTTGAACTCAACCAGGTTGACGTCTTGTCCCAACAGCAACCCCAGAGCACTGGTCGGTTCCTCAAAAAGCGGGAACGAGAACTTCGTGCCACCATCAAGGAACTCGCCCAGCAACGCCGCTTTGTCTGCAAAGAACTGCGAGGCGCCTTCCAGCCCATCGATGCCCGCCAGCGTGGCTGCGATGTTCTCCACCACATCAACCGTCAACAGATTGTTGTAGTCAAAGTCGCCCAGAGACAGTCGGTCCCGAATGTCAAACGGTGTGCCATCGTTGGGATCGGCGAAATTCAAGTCACCGAGATCGATCAACACGTCTCCATTGACGATGGGAATGTCGTTGATAATGCCGCCCACCTGGACAATGAAGGCGATCGCCGTGACCAAGGGATTACCGAGACTACTGGCAATGTCGACGATCGAGACGTCCGAACCAGCCAGATCGGAAATGACGGGCAAGCGGCCATTGAGAAGACCCAACAGCGGATCGATCGGTTCCAGGAACGCCTGGATCACCTCGACAACCGGCGCCACAAATTCGCTAAAGAACTCGCCCATATTTAACTGAACGTTGACGAATTGAACCTCCGGCACTCCGCCGAAGGTCTCAACGCCTGAACTTGTGTCAGCATTGACGAAATTCCAATCGACCAACAAGTCAGCGTGAAGCGATGGGAAGTTGGCGTCATCGTCAAAACTGGTCACCACGTTCAGATTGATGTCAGCCCCGCCGGTGAAACTGGCGTCAACCAACTGAGTCAGATCCGGCTGTGTCAGTATTTCGGTGAGCGTCAGCTTGCCATCGTTTCCCGGGTCAAGAAAATCGATAACAAACCCACCTGTAAGCTGACTGGGCGGCAGAGGATTCGTCGGATCGCCAGGACCATCGGTCACGTTGACTTGCAGGAACCCAAGACTTCCCTCGGCGTCGAAACCAGGAATGGTTGCTTTGAGACCAATCGTTAACTCATCTTCTTCATTCGTCTTGAAATAGACTCCGTCTTCCTTGCTCAGCCCGACAATGATCGTCCAGTCAAAGCCAAGCTCCAAACGGATATCACCATCCACGTCCAGACCCAACGCGGGCAAGCCGATGTCAAACCCAACTGGGATGTCGATCAGGGTCAGAGCTTTGTGCAGCGGCAACGTGTACTCAACCGACGCATTGCTCACCGGAATGTCTTCCAGTGAGATAAAGCCGTCGTTGTTATAGTCCTCCAGAATGTTCAGCTCGCCCGGCCCAAGCGCGTTGTAAAAGGCCTGACGGATTCCAGCGTCGTTGGGGACAAGTGTTTGATCGAACTCATCCAAGACAAGATCGCGAATGTCCAGAATGAATGTCGCAACTTCGGTCAACTGATTGCCAATCAACGGAATGCTGACATCGAATACGCCCGTATCCACAGCCGTCTCTAGAAGAGCGAAGAAGCTCTCCCAACCATTCATCAAGGCGTTCAGGTTGTCGTGCAGGTCGCCCAGCTTGTTCTCGATTGCATCGGCGAAATCGGGACCCGTCAACGTTGTTGTGCCGGCGATGTTGGCAAGATCGTCAATCGTCAATTCGATATTAGGCAGATTTGGGTCGAGTATTTCCGTGACCGTCGGCCCATACACTGGCAACGTCGCGCTCGCCTTGCCCGCGATGTCCGTTTGGAAATCAAGGAGATCAAGGTCAGCGAGCTCCTGATCCCCAGTGACGCCAATTGTCCAGGTCGCGTTGCCCGCGTTGTTGGGATCCGCCGCTCCGTCATCTAACCGCGCACTCCCGTCGCGGATAAACACCCCCAGCGGGCCAACCGCGGTATCAAACTCGATCCCATTGCCATTGACTCTCACGCCGAACAACAGTTCCGTTTCGTCCTTGATGACGAATTTCGGATTCGCCGTGTCGGTGACATCGATCCGGAATCCAACGTTCAGCGTCGCTTCGGCGTTGACGCTCAGTGTGCCATCGGGATCGACCAGGCCGGCGACAAAGCCCGGCAACTCGAGGTTCAAGGGCACATTCGGATCGCTAAACTCTCGGCCCAGCGACAGGTCAATGTCGTACTGCGGGCTGGCGAACCCCTGAGTGACCGTGGAAATCGGGTCACCACCGATTTCATCCTCCAATAACTGCGCCAAGTCTTGCAGCGTATAGATCGGAACGAGATCGTGAGCCTGCTGAATGGCGTCGATCAACGTCCCGAATCGGTCCGACAAGTCGATGATTTCACTGAGGTCCTTGCCCAACAACGGCAAATCAATGTTAAGCGAAGTCCCGTTTTCGACATCATCGATCTTTTGCTGGAATTCACGCAGCTGTTCGATGATTTTGTCGGTATCGATATACTCGAACCCTGGTAGTGGCCCCAAATCTTGGTGGCTGACGACCAGAGTGTTTTCGTCGCTGACATCCGACCATTGGACGTCGACTTCGGGACTGAGTCCGAGTGCGTTGGGCAGGAATGGATTGGTATTGATCGGAAGCGTCAGATTGTTGATCACTCCGGTGACCGCCGGCGTAGGATCCAACGGTGCTGGAGTATTCGCGTCTAGCTGAATCAACCCGTCGTACAACTCCGGCAAGAAGATCCGACCGTCATCGTCAACAGTTTTCGGATCTTGCAGGTTCAAATCGATTCCCGCCGATGCCGTACCCACACCGTTGAGGACCCCGACGCCAATGAATCCGAATCGGGCCAGCGCGTCGATGTCGGTTGCCACGAGGTCGACCGTGCCCGTCAGCGTCGGATCGTTGGGTGTCGAATCTTGAATGAAGAACTGATCCGCCAGGGTATCGCCGTGGATTGAGACGCCCGCGATAACACCGTCCCCATCGTCGTCTGCTTGGTTGATCCCTAAGCCGAAATACGGCTGCCCAGCCAGCGAACTGTTCAGCTGGGCTACTTTGAACTTGCCGCTCCCCCCGGACGTGTCGGTCAGCATGAATCGCTTCTCGACGTCATCGATCGTGACTTGCAGTTTGTTGCCTGACGGATTTTGAAGTGCGGCGATGACATCTGATACAGTTGGCTTTGGATCACTGGCCGGATCAGGATCAGGAATGTCGACCTCGTATTTCGTTCCGTCGCTGAGAGTGACCTGGATGTCGCTGAGACCATCCTTGACGATGACGCCAAGCCCACCATTCAAGTCAGTCAGCAGCGTGCTTCCCGTGAGGCTGAATGTCGATCCGACTTCGTCCAGCACGATGCCCACCGTGAACGCGCCGCCCACCTGTGCCTGAGCCGTGATCGTGCTGCTGGTCTGGATATCCATCAGCGGACCGAAGCTCTGGTCAAAGGCCATCGGAAGCGACTGTGGATCCAGCGTGTGCGAGAACGCGAGCTCAAACGTGACGGTATTCGTGCTTGGATCGTACGCTCCACCGCTGAGTCCGGGCAGCAGATCAGCCAGATCTTGCAGACTGTCAAAGCTGAGAGGAACTGAGTTATGGCTCGATGCGAACCCCAAGACCTCAGCATCTTCAATGCGAAGCTGTGAGATGTCATCGCTGGTTGCCCGGATTGTCAATTGACTACCGTCATGTCCCGCTTCGACCTGCCCCGCGAACGCAGTCGAATTGAGTGCGGCAAGCAGCGCCGTTTCGAGCGTACTGGCGAGATCTCCGACGCTGTTGTTTCCACTTGTCGATGTCGCAGTGATTGTCACTTGAACGGTGGCCGCGTCATTGACGGTGAACGAGAACGTGAGGTCGTTTTGCAGTTTCCCGCTCGCGGGCGCCGCGGCAGTTGCCTTGATGCGAGGATTGTCGAGAACCCCGGTAATCGAGCTGGCAAAACCGTCGTTGAAGCTGAACGCATCACCGAGCGACGCGTCGGCCAGGGGCAGTCTCGATGCGGTGAGCTCAGAAGAACTGAGCGACACGAACCAGTTGCCGAGCGAGTCCAACAGACCATAGAAGTTGTTTGCGCCGAGTCTCGCGAAGTTTGTCAGATCACCCGTAAACGTGACCAGGGGCGCCGGGTCGGCGAAAATATCGGAGTCGCCGATCTGAACCGAACTTGGGCCAAAGGTGTGACTTCCGAAGCTTGCCGTCAGCGGCAAGTCCGCATCGATCAAACTCGTTGTACTCAGTGGATCAAGCAAAGTCCCCGGCGCTGTGGTCGCCAAGTCGGCCAACGAGATCGTGCTCGTCATTCCACCGGTGATCATTGCATTTAGAGCAAACGTCCCGGCCGCGATCTCCGCTTCGAGCATTCCGACCAGCACCGAAGCGTTCAGATCCTCGTCGATCACAGCTGCAAGCTGCAGGTTCTCGATCTGCATGTACCCTGCCGCATCCGCAGTCGTCGCCGTCGTCTGATCGACGCCGATTCGCAAATCAAACGACGTGCTGACGGTCACGGTTACGTCAATCGGCTCGTCAACGCTGATGCCCTCATCGGCCAACACCGTATTGAGGTCGAGTTGCCGTGTGACCGCGACATCACTGCTGTAGGTCAAAGTCAACTCCGAGACATTGTTGATGTCGACAACGTTGTTGACACTGATTGCCGTCTCAGCGTCGACCGCGGCACCGAGCTCGGCCACGGTTGGCGTGTTATCGCTGAAGAAATAGGCGAGGATCGGTTGCCGCAGTTCCACATCGAGTTTGTCTTGAAAGACTGAACTGATCGACGTCGGTTCCTGACCATCCTCGATGGCAATCAGAGGCAGCACAGCTCCTGGCCCCGGATCATCGACCGATTCCAACCCGGCGAGAAACGTTCCGCTGGCGAGTTGGTCAACGGTTTGGCTGAAGGCCTGCTCGAACAAGACCGGATCGGCGCTTAACATCACGCGTTCTTCCAGCGCCTCGAGTGCCAGTGGATGCTGCGAGAAATAGCGCCGGAGCCAACCACGCCTCAGGGAATTCTGACGCTGTCCTTTGCGAGCGAGGAAGGGCTTTCGACAACGCGGCGAATGAGTGAGCGAATTCATGGTGGGACTCCAAGATTCTCGTCGGGTCGAAGGGGCGACAAAACGCTGCCTGATCCCCGAACCTGCGGAGATCTGGCACCACCACCGCAAAGAACCCAACGGTGTCGCAAAGCAAACCGCCCTCGCTGGGACCTTGGTGAACGACCTGCGTCGTCGCGATCATCAAATTAACGGCTCGCGCGGGCGAACCGCCGGTCACCATTTCCGGAGTGACCCCGGATACTTCTGCGTTGTTGTCGCGCGGAAAAACATGTGTCGCCTTTCGCTCCGCGAAAGCAGCGTTCTCCGTTTCTTTCGCGGAGCGAAAACGACGAGAAAAGACCGCACTCAGCTCCGTCGTTGAGGCGGAGCAAACGCCGTGCCGCCGCACAGGACGCTCGATTCCATACGCTCCTCTGTCGGGAAGTGCACAGTCGCGAAGGCACGCGAGAATCGAATCGGAATTTGCTCCGCGGCTACCGATGTCCGATATCGCACACCGGGAAAAATACGCATTCCAGCCAAGACATCGGTCAAACGTTACCGTGCGAAGCTGCACGCGGCGCGCTCCATCGGCTCACACTGCTACGACAGAAACCCGTTCAGCGCGTTACAGTAATTCGGTTGAGAGAACCTGACTTGGATTCGCGGTCTCAAATCCGAATTCGAAGCAGGGCGAAACGCCAACCTGTTCAGTAACTCGGGTCAACACCCCGCACCGCAGGTCAACCTGTCCTCGGGTCCACCAATCCGCCACGACTCAAACTTAGAACCATGACGAGCG
Organism: Pirellulaceae bacterium; assembly: GCA_963704055.1. Lineage (GTDB taxonomy): Bacteria > Planctomycetota > Planctomycetia > Pirellulales > Pirellulaceae > Rubripirellula. The sequence goes on from CAVPGW010000029.1 coordinate 353,884, forward strand.
AGATGGCTACTCTGCCGCTTGAATCACGGCCTGGGACGAAGGGTCGTCGACGGTTGGGGGAATGATCATCTCAATCCTCATCGTATTTCGTTCGTGACGGCAAGACGCGGATCCCTACTCTTTGTCAGCTCGGCATCGAGTCGCTTGCGCAGACGCTGCTGGACCTCCGCATAGATCACGTCACCGGCGACATTGCGCAGTTGATCGGGTTCCTTGCTCAGATCGTACAGCTCCTCGACTGGACGCCGGCCAAACGTCAACTCTGCGAATGCCTTCACGCCTTCGTCCTCGCGGTGCAATCGCAGAAACTGCTTCGAAGGCGAGGGGTCGATGTTGAACGAGAACGCTCCGCTTCCCGTGGGCCACGGCTCGACGGCGAAATCGTAGATCGGCTGACGTCCCCGGACTTCTCCGCTGGGCCATTGGTCGGGAGCGAAGTTGCGGATGAAAAGGAAGTCCGCCGTGCGAATCGCTCGGGCGGGATTCAGATAGACGTGCCGTTTCAGACCCGTCAGCACGAAGTCGCGAGTCGCCTCGATGTGGCCAGTCTTGTCGGACGTGAGCAGCGGCATCAGCGAGCGGCCCGTCATCTCTTGCCCCGGCTTCAATCAGGTTGCGGCTTCGGCAACGCCGCCCACATCTGACGACTGAGCTCAGCGACCAGAGGTCCGTTTTATTCGTGGTCCGCGACTTTGGTGTTTTCCAATTGGGCGTGGTCATACAGCCCCGTCATCACACTTGCACGCGACGGATTGCACACTGCTTGCTGGCAATACGCGAGTGAACGTCACACCGCGCGACGCCAGTCGGTCAAGGTTCGGCGTTTTGATTTCCGCCACTCCTTAGCAGCCCATTTCGCAGCGAAGGTCGTCGACGGCAATGAACAGCACATTGGGTTGATTGGCAACGCCCTCTGGCGGGATGTCGCCTTGTGTGTTTCCCAAAGTCGTCAGCACGAGAAAAACGCTGTCAATGCGACGCTCAGTGCTTTGAAACCTTTGTTCATCGTCTATTTCTTTCTGGTCTTCCTGTCCCTATTCTTGGCGGGAGCTTTTTCCTTGACGCCCATGTACTCCTGCATGCGGCCGACGTAGCCGTCGTGGCTGAAGTTGCAGGCTTTCATCGCGTCGGCATACGGCTCGATCCCGTCGCCGATCCAGTCGATGATGTTGAAGATCTTCAGCGACGCGTAGGAACTGCTCTCCAGCAGCTCGTTCCAGCAGGCCTGTGCGGCCGGCTTGTCGCCATCGCGATACAGAATCCACGCCGCCATGATGCGGACGTGGTGCGATTCGTCGCTCAAGACGCTTGCGGATCACGATCCAGATCGAGCGGCGTTGTTCCTGCAGGTTGAAACAGCCGACGATCGCCCAGTAGCGAATGCCCGCATCGCGTCGCGCCAAGATTCTTGTAGAACGTCGGCAGGTTCGCGGGATTCTGCTCGAGTGCCAGCGCCGCCGCCGCTTGCAACGCCTTCAGGTCGTACAGCGCGGGATCGCGCACCATTTCATAGATCGTCTTGCCGCATTCTTCGGCTCGCTTGACGACTTCGCTTTCGGGCAGCAGGCCCGGAGTCAAAATGCTCCAGCTGCCACTGATCGAGTGCCTTGCTCAGACGGTCGACTTCCGTCGCGTACTTCGGGTCGTCGATCAGGTTGTTGCACGTTGTCCGGATCGGCCGCCGTGTCGTACAGTTCCTCCATCGGCTTCGTGCCGAAGAAGCGTCCGGTGATCGCATCGGTCTTGCCTTCCCGGTGGTGCTGCTCCCAGGCCTGCGTCGCCCGCATCGTCCACAGGTAGTTCAGGTGCTGGCCCCACGGCGCGTAGGGCATGTAGTTGCGGATGTAAAGAAATCGCTGGTCGCGAATCGCTCGCACATTGTCGCAACGCTCGTCCATGCGGCCGCGGAAGCTGACGTGGTAATCGCGCGGTCTCGGTGTTCGGGCCCGAGAAAGATCTTGCCTTGCAGGTAGTCGGGCGTCTCGGCACCGCAGATGCTCAGCCAGGTCTTCGTCATGTCGATGAAGCTGACCAGGTCGTCGATCTTGCTGCCGGGTTCGGCAGGCCGCAGGTGTTTGAACTTTTCCGGGATGCGGATGATCAGCGGGCAGTGCGTGCCGCTGTTGAACAGGAACCGCTTGCTGCGCGCGATCACGCCGCCGTGGTCCGAGTTGTGGACCACGATGGTGTTCTCGGCGAGCCCGCTTGCTTCCAGATCGGCCAGCGCCTGACCGATGTCGGCGTCCATCTTCTTCACCTGGTCGTGGTAGTGGGCGTAGTTCTTGCGGATGTCTGGAATGTCGGGATGGTACTTCGCCAGCCGCACGTCGTCGGGGCTGTGCGTCGTGTTGTTGACGTCGCCGAACGCCTTGGATTCATGTGACTTGGTGTTGTTGATCACCATGAAGAACGGCTGCCGTTGCTTCAGCTCGCTCCCAGTCGACCTTGTTCGTATCCCACGCCTCTCCGTCCGTCCGGCCGCCGATGTTGTAGTCGGTCTTGGTTGACGTTGCCGACGAAGTAGCCCGCCTGCTTCAGCAGGTCCGGGTAGTACTTGATCGTGTCGTGCGGAATCGGGTAGCGGCTGCGCATCGGATGCGTCCCCATCGACAGCGCATGGACGCCGGTGATCCAGGTGCTGCGCGACGGAGCGCACACCGGCGCATTGGCGTAGCAGTGCATGTACTGAAATCCCTCGGTCGCCAACTTGTCGATGTTGGGCGTCTCGGCGTGCGGATTTCCGTAGCAGCCGACCCAGTCGACGTTGTTGTCTTCGCAGGTCAGCCAGAGAATGTTGGGCCGGTCCGCCGCGGACGCGACGGAGACGAGTGAGGCGAAAAGCAAAGCGCTGATGTACTTCATGTGAATTCGATACCTTTGAAAGTTGTGTGTGTGGGAGAGACATCATTTTCGATTCGGAGCGTTCAAATCGACCGCTTCGCTGCTGGTGAGCCTGGGGAGACAATTATGTCGCCCGCACGACAATCATGCTATCTGTGCCTTTGGAGGTGAGAGGGCTCGATACAGCTTGCTGTCGGTTCGCGGCAACTTTGTGGCAATTTACTGAAGAACGCTAATTGCCATTTGTAGCATCCATGGTGGGCCGCGGGCACGGCGAACCATTCCTCCGGCACACCGAAAGCGTGCGGATCGTCATTCGCTTGTCGTCGAGAGGGCGCGGATCTTGATGTATCGTCGAACTGGTCGGTGGTGATGATGTCGCCCGACGACGCGCCCTGCTGGCGCCGCGACAGCAGCGAACCGTTTTCCACTTTCCAGCTATCGGGCACGGTCTTGGACTTGTAGCCGCGCCAGCCAGCCGTTGACTTGCCATCAAAGAGCAGTCGCCAGCCGGCATTCTTCTTCTTCGTCACTCAGCGAGTTGTGATCCTCCGAGTGTGCTGCGGTTGCCAGCCCGAATGTTATCAAAGCCAGCAGTCCGACCAGAGTTGTTCGTTTCATGGCGTCGTTCAACTCGCTTCCAACCATCAGGGAGATACAGAATTCGCGTCACGGTGTCAGATTATCACCGTTTCCAACCGGCGTTGCGTCCTCGAAATCCGCTTTCGTCAGCACACCGTCGCGATTGTGGTCAAGTCGGTCAAACAGCGGCGGCGGACCTCGAAATTCATGGCGGGTGACTTGCCCATCGGCATTGACATCCTCGCGCCGCCGGACGACTTCCCAGGGAATGCCCACGGGGCGACCTGGGCCTTGCCTTGTCAGCGGCGGGCGGCCGACTGCAGGACTCGCGATTCCAGGACTGCGGGTGGCCGCTGCCAGCGGTTCATCGTCCGTCGCGGGTTCGCCGTTGAGATGCCGGTCGAAGAAACCACGCACCATCGCCTCCAGTTCCTGCCCGCCGAAACCATCGCCGTGACCGGCACCTTCGAGCGTGTGAAAACGGACTCGCACGCCAGCGGTTTTCAGTGCATCGTACAGCAACTCGCTCTGATGATGCGGCACTGTCAGGTCCTGGTCGCCATGCACGATCAGGAATGGCGGTGCATCCTTCGTGACGTAGTGATTGGGTTAGCGCGGGCGGCCTTGTCCTTGTTCTCCTGAATCGAGCCGCCGATGAGCCGCGACTCGGGCGAGTTTGGCGAGTTATGCTTCAACCGCGCGTCAGGCAGCGCGTGCGCGTCCATCTGCAACAAGTCCGTCGGTCCGTAGTAATCACACACCGCTTGCACACCGCTAGACTGATCAAGATGTTCGCCAACGTCGAATGTCTTGTCGATTGCCACTGGTGCCGAGCAGCGCAACGAGATGGCCGCCTGCTGAACTGCCCCACGCGGCGAAGTGGTCGGGATCGAGGTTGTACTCCTTGGCGTGGGCGCGCAACCAGCGAATGGCAGCCTTGCAGTCTTCGATCTGCGCCGGAAAGATCGCGTCACCGCTCAGCCGATAGCCAATGCTCGCCACCGCATAACCGCGCCGCGTGTAGCCGCCGCGCAAAGGTGGGCAACCATCCTTGCTGCCGGCCGCCCAGCCGCCGCCATGCACCCAGATGATCAGTGGCAACGGACCATCCGGCTGGTCCGGCACGTACAGGTCGAGTTTTTGTCGGTCATGCCCGCTCGTCACATAGGCGAGATCGCGGTGCGCCGTGACACCTTGCGGCACGCGATTGGCGCGGGGCCCGAACGTTTGGACCTGCGGGGCCGGCGCGTCTGAAGTCTGCGTGGGTTCCTGGGCCAATGCAGCGACGGCGCTCAACAACAGCAGCGAACAAGCGATCTGTTTACCGGCAAGCCGCAGGCGACTGCTAAGAGCGGACGCAGTCGCCTGCGGCTTGCCGGTAAACGAATTCGAAGTGATCGAGCCGGTGGAAGCGGTACACCATTCCATGTATAACCAGAAGCATCTCGTGGAAAATTTGTTTGAAGTTTATAGCTTTGCACTGGCGAAGTGAAATTGGGGCATCGCCTGCGTCCGCTCGTCCAAGGTATTGCTGTTTTCTCAAGACCGGCAATCTCCGACTTCCGGGCCGGCGTTATGCAGGAGCTGAATGTTGAGTGACTCGGCAACTCCGTTCTTTCTTCCGCCGCTGGACAAACGTCTGTACGCTCTTTACGAGAAATGGCAACATGCCCGTGCATGTGGGCAAGAACTCTCGGCCCAGGATCTTTGTCCGGATGATGACGACCTGGCCGCGAAGTTACAGGCTTTTATCGACGCGTATGAGCGAGCGTGGCATTATCCATGAAACGTTTGCACACGACGACTTACATGTCCAATCGATCGGGCCTTACCAAAGTCATCCGCCACATCGGACAAGGCGGCAGTTCGAATGTCTACCTCTGCCAGCAGAGCCATCCACGGCGACAAGTGGCGTTGAAGCTACTCAAAATCTCTCAGTGCGAAGGTCCATACCTCCGCCGCTTTCAGTTAGAGATTGACTTGCTGGCAACGTTGGAGCATCCGGCAATCGCGAGAATCTTTGATGCCGGCGTGGCCGATATCGGTCGCGGGCCCCAAGCTTATTACACGATGGAGTATGTCAAGGGACTTCGCCTGGATCACTTCCTGGAGTCGAAGCTCAACGAGCACCTGTGCACCTCAGATCGAATCAAATTGTTCCTTCAAATCGCCGACGCGGTGCAGTGTGCTCACGAGCAAGGCATCGTCCATCGAGATCTCAAGCCGAGCAACATTCTGATCACCGAATCGGGCGAGGCAAAAGTTATCGACTTTGGCCTCGCCCGGATGTCGGATTCCGAGCTTACCGTCTTAGCGGTCACCAAAACCGGGCAGCTCGTCGGCACCCCGCTGTACATGAGCCCGGAGCAATTCAGCGAAGGCAACCAGTTGATAGACGCTCGCAGCGACCTCTATAGCCTCGGGGTGGTGCTGTACCGGATGTTGACTGGACATCTGCCTTATGATCTCGACAAAAAGCCGCTGATCGAAATCGCCAACAAGATTCTGAATGAGACACCGCAACCGCTCGGCCGTGTTGATGCGAGATTTCGCGGGGATCTTGAGATCATCGTCGGCAAAACGCTCGAGAAAGACCCCGCGCACCGATACCAATCACTCGCAGCTCTGGCGGACGATCTGCAACGTTTTCTTGACTGTCTGCCGATTTTGGCAAGACGACCGAGCGCGATCGATCCGATCCTGCGATGGCGTCGCCAAAATCCATGGACCGCCGCGATCGCCGGCGCGGGCGCCGCCATGTTGCTCGCCAGTTTCATCCTGGCGGTGACCTGGATGTTGATCGCCCAGCGACGCGCCGGCGAATTGTCTCAAATGTTCGTCCGGGCCGAAGAGCAGTCACACCTGGCGACGCGTCACGCTCGTGATCTCGAACAAGCCAATGTCGAACTACGCGACGCCGCGACGCGACTGCAGAGAGCAACGACAAACTCAACCCTGATGCGGGCCGCGTTAAGTACCGAAAACAATCCACGGCTCACGCGGTCACTCTTGTTCGACACGAGTCTGATTCCCGAAGACCAGCGAGGTTTTGCCTGGAAAGTCCTCGAGCGAAAATCGAATTGGGAGCACGCACTGCGCGAATATGGGGACGCGGCCCGGTGCTGGCAGCGTCTTTCTCGGCTGACGGCTCGAAATTCGCCGTGGCCGGCGTCGGAGCCATCGATGTCCGCCGCTGCAACGACATGTCGCTCGTCTGGTCGCACCGGGACAGGATTCTGCATCCCACACTTGTCGCACTCGATTCGACTGGCCAGCGGATTGCTTACCAGAAACCGGATCGATCGATTGTTGTTTTCGATCGTGCTCAAGGAAAAAAGCATGAACTTGCTTTCGGCGACGATGTGCGTCCTTTCTCGATCGCGTGGTCGCCGTCGGATCAGTTTGCAATCGGCTTGTCAGACGGGACGGTCCGAGTCTGGAGCGGCGGCTTCGAACAACCGCCACGAGAGTTCCGCGTCGGTGAAAAGCAAGTCGTCGGGATCGGTTTTCGAGAGGACGAGAAAGTGCTCGGCGCAGTCTGCACCGATGGCGTTGTGCAATTGCTCAACCTCAACGACGGCAGTCTCGAAGACTCGTATTCACTCGGAGTACGGGGCGTGCTGGATGCCGTACTAGATTCCGAGTGTCGGTATGTCGCCGCCGGAAGAAGATTTCACTACGTCAAGGGTTGGGATCTGGAACAACAGAGTCCGTTATTCGTGAATCAGAACCCCGGGCCTTACGTGACCTGTGCGGTCTTCACCCAACCACGAGTCCAATTCGCTCTGGCGACTCGAAGTCGTGTGGAACTGGTACGCCCTGATGGCGAAAACGTGTTCTTGAATCTTGGTGATTCGCCGGTCCGAGCCATTGCATCTTCTCCCGACGGATCGCTGTTGCTGGTCGGCGACATGGAAGGGAATGTGATTCTGTTTCGCACCGTCCGACCGGGTGTGCCCCGAACGGTGACTGCCTCGAGTTCGAGAATCAGCGACATTCGCTTCCTCGATTCCGGAAACTCGCTGGCCGTATGCGGGGACCAACGGACCTTTGATGTGCACGACGTCATTTCCGGCGATCTGCTCTCGACGAGTCCGACGATTCCCAACTACATCACCGACGTCGAAACGGACGCTGACGCGAAAACGCTTTACTATTGCCTGACCGATGGAACGTTGGGTAGCTGGAACGTCCAGCGGCAGGAGCCAGGTGCTTTTCGCGCGTTGTCGGAACAGCGGATCGTAGACATTGCGGTTTCCGCGGACGGAAAAAACCTGTTCGGAATCTCTCGGGGCGGTCTGCTGACGGTATTTCCAGTCGAATCCAATCAGGGAGAGTTGCATCCCACCGGACACGAGGCGAATGGCTCCGCGATTGCACTTTCACCACGTTCCAATCGGGTGTTCACAGCCGACGACAGCGGAACGATCAAGTGCTGGGACAGGGAGTCTTTCTCGGAATTGCATTCCGCTTCCGCCGGCACAGCGCGGATCCACGAAATGGCGATTGATCCGAGCGGTAAGTTTTTGGCTGCAGCCTCGGGCGACGGACTGGTGCGAGTCTTCGACAGCGAAACACTGGTGTTGGTTGCGGATTTGATTGTCCACACTTCAGCCGTCCGCTCGCTTGACTTTTCGCCCGACGGCAGAACGCTCGCTACCGGCGGCATGGACAGTCGCGTGATTCTCTGGGACACCGGACTCTGGCAACCCCAAGCCGCGTGGAACGTCGACGGAACCGGAGTTCGTTCGGTGAGGTTTTCCCCAGACGGACTGCAACTCGCCGTCGCCGGCAATCACGATCAGGTGATGATCTGGGAAGTCGAGCCTTAGAACGTGTTTTGAATTTGGGAGGGAGAGGCTGCTGCCGAGCCGCTTTCGAGAAGCGGGCTTGCATTGCGTCGCAGGCGTAGGCCAAGACCTGTTCTGGCGACAAATCGCATTCGCCAGGCTGCCAGGACAGGTCCTGGCCTACGAATGCCGCCCATCGAAGACGGACCAGGTACTAGCAGCGAGAGGCGACAATTAGTTTCCGCACGATGCTTCGTTCGCTTGCTGTTTTCGACGAAACATCAGCAGTGCTGCGGGAAGTACAACCAGATCTGCGACCAATGCGATCAAGATCACCGCTGCGGTGACCACGCCGAAGTATATCGACGGGGCAAAGCTACCCAACACGAGTACAGAAAATCCGGAGGTCAGAATCAGACTGGTCACGATGATGGCGCGGCCAGAGCCCGACATCGACGCTTCGATGGCTTGTTCCAATGTGTCACCGGCCGACATCCGCGAGCGGACAGTTGACCAAGAAGTGGCAGGTGTCGTCGACCACCAGACCAAGCGCCACCGAAGCAATCATCACCGTGCCCGGATCAAGGCGGATGTCGAGGGCCGCCATCAGCGCCAAGCCACAAAAAATCGGCAGCACATTCGGGATCATCGAGAACAGTCCGAGTTTCCAGGAACGAAGCAGCAGGCACATCAGCAGCGTGATCGCAATCGCCGCCAGCGTCAGGCTACGAACCTGAGCCACGACGAGATACTTCCGCATGTCGTCGTAGAGTTTCACATGGCCGGTGTATTCGACGGAAAGCTCCGGCGAGCTCAGGTGTTCTCGAATGTAGATTTCGGCCAATTCGGCTTGCTCGGCAAGCGCGTCGGCTTTGGACAGTCGTACTCGGATCGACATGCGGCCCAACGAGTATTCGTCTTGCACCAATCGATGCAACAGTTCTGGTTCGCTGCGTTCGACGCGGCGCAACGCCACCGAGACTCCGCGCGGGGAGCCGTCTCGATTGCGACCGAACGGGCGGATTCGGTTGATTTCCGCCACAAGATCGACCAGGCTCAGGGTCTGACCAACGGCGGGAAACTGTTCATGCCATCGCTGAAAATCTCGCAGTTTGGTCAAGGTCGCCCAGCTGTATTGCCCTTTCTTGGGAGTGCGAATGACCGCCTCCAGTGATGCCGATCCTCCGAATACCTCGTCGATCCGTTCCATGTCCTGGCGAATCGGTGCGTTTGGGCGGAAGAACGTCAGTGGGTTGGCAGAGACATGAATCGTGGGAATCAGAGTCGCGCAAGTGATCAGCAGCAGACGCGGATACTGCAAGTACACTCAGACTCGACTTCCGTGTCGGCCGTCCCAACCAGTGCAGCATCCGATCCGCGCGCGTCTCGCCGTGTGCCGGAAGGTCCGCGGCGGTCGCAGACGGGAATAGTAGTAACGGGAACGGTGTTAGCAAAAAAGTCAGGATGAACGCGACGAAGGCGCCAGCCGCGGCAAGAATCCCAAATTCGCGGACCGGCCTCATGTCGCAGGAAGCCATCGCAAGAAAGCCCGCCATCGTCGTCAGCGTCGTGAACGCGCAGGGCGGAAGCATTTCGTAAAGACTGACTCCAAGGGCATCGCGGGAACTGCGGCCCCGCCTCCGCTCACCTCGCCAGGCGGAAAGTATATGGACCGAGTCGGCCACACCGACCACCATGATGACCAGCACCAGCGCGGAAGTTAAGAATGTCATGCGCCAGCCCAGCAGGCCCATCAGCCCCATCACCCAGACCGACGTGACCGCGACGACCATCAGAGGCACCAGCGTGGCGACCCAATTCCGAAACAAACAAAAACTAAACAGCGTGACGACGAGCGCAGCGATCGGCGTGACCAACAGAAAGTCGTGACGTGCCGCGCGAAAAACCGCGTCATTGATGGCGGGTGTGCCTGCCAGACCATAGTCGACTGTACCCTCGAAGTCCTGCTCGACTAACTCTCGCACCAGACCAACAAGCTCGATCTCTTTGTCAACATCGACAGCCTGCATACTGGGCATGATCACGACCGATGTTGCCGACGCATCTTTGGCGAGCAGATTGCCGGCGACAAATCGCGATCTCAGTGCGCGGGCCCGGAACTCGTCGAGTTCTTCCGGCGTCGTGGGAAACCGTCCGTCGCTTGTCTGGGCCAGGGGAGCACCGATCAGACGGCCGTTGTCGCCAACCAACACCTCGGCGTTGGTCAAGGACATGGCTTCGGCAGTCAACGGCAAATCGCCGACGTGGTCGGTGAATCGGCGAAGCCGCTCGAGAAAATCGGTCGCGAAGACGTTCTCAGGGAACAGCCCGACGACAATGAATTGCTCTTTGCCAAACCGCTCACGAAAGTCGTGATAGAGTTCAATTTGCGGATCGCCATCCAGGAACCAGACTTCGACGGAGCTATCAAAGCGGACCGTGCGTGCGCAGTAAGCGGCTAACATCGTGACCGTCACCACGACGGCCAACGTCCAATATCGCCCCCGAATCGCGATATCACTGAAGCGATGACGCCAAGCTGTTAAGCGGGACCACTCACTTCCACCACGGCGCGAATCAGGCTGGCTGTGCATCAAGAAAAACCAAACCGTTGGCTTCGCAGTTGGGAGGCTTCCACTGGGCGGGTCAGAATCAGACCATGCCCGCTTCTCGAAGGTAGTCGATGATCAGCCGCATCGTTTTGTCCAGCCGCGGCTCGGGACAGGTGCCCGCTGCACGCTGCAGCGCGCTCTGAAAATTAGCGGTGACGTAGCGTTTGTCGGCCATTTCCGACAGCCGATTGAAGTTTCGATTGATGAACGGCACCAAGGGAAAAAGTGGGTCGTCACGCGTGCAATTCGCGTTGACGTGATCCACAAACTCATCCAGGCTGCACGGGTCCATCTTGTAGCCGTAGCATCGCGTGATGCAATCACATGCATCGCCCATATTGTAATAGTCGTTTGCGGTGACATGGTAGGTGCCAGGCGACGTCGCTGCATGCAGCGAAACGGCAACCATGTTTTGCGCCGCGATGTCTGCCGGAATCAGGCTGAGTTGGTTGCTGCAGGTCGGCCGAAGTCCATGTCGCACCAGGTACGAGAAGAAACGCGACACGAGATCTTCGCGGACGAAGCTGCCGGTTGTGGCTGCGGTCAAGAGCGAAGGTCGAAACACGTTCACCGGCAGCCCGCGCCGCTGCGCCTGATAGGCCAGTCGTTCCGCGACCCATTTCGACTGGGCATAGCCGAAATTCAATGCACCTTCGGGAGGGTTGCACTCGGACTCGTGCATTTCCGCCACCGACGTCCAACCGGCCACAAACGTGCTCGAGATCAAATGCAATTGCTTGACGGTCTGCGTTGCGCAAAGTCGGATCACTTCGTGGCATCCATGGACGTTGGCGCCCACCAGGGCATCGTAAGACTTGACATAGTCGACTTCGGCGCCGCAGTGATAAACCGATCCAGCGTTGCGAGCAAGATCATCCCATTCACTCTGGGGTAGACCGAGTCGCTGCTCCGACAAATCCCCGCAAATGACCCGCACACGCCGCTGGATCATTTTGACCAAATCACGTCCATTGCCGTCAGGGTGGAACGGAACGTTCGCTTTTCGGAGAGCCGCAATCAGCCGCTCAAGCCCAGCACTGGGGCTGGCTGCGCGAACCAGAGCGATAATCGGACGATCGGTGCTTGTCAGTAGCGAGTGCAACAAGAAAGCGCCCACGAACCCGGTGGCACCGGTCAGCAGAATGTCACCTGTATTGGGATCCCGCGGTTCCGCCCGGTCGGGTCGAATGTCCTCGGCCAATTGCCCGTCGTCGAGCATCCTCGCTTGCTCGCTCTTGGCGATTTCGCCGATGCGATCGCGGGCCACGCCGCGCACAAACTCGAGTCCCTCGCGACCAAACGAGGGATCGCTCAGTCCCGGCAACAAGGCGCGAAGCTCACCCAACGAAAGCTTGTTGATCAGCCGCATGTCGTATTGGAATTCCTCGACGTCGATGCCGCTGCGTTGAGCACCACGCAACAGTTCGAGTTGCAATTCCGTGAGGGTCAGTGAATCGAGCCCTGCGTATTCCACCGTCTCGTCATCGGGCAAGCCTTCGATCTGAGCCAGTAGCGAGCAGATGCCTCCGCCACCCTCGATCGGCTGTTGCGATGTGAGTTGCTCGATCGGCTCGATGTCGCCAGACGCCCAGCGCCGGCTACACGCGTTACGAGCCAACTTGCCGGACGTCGTCGTCGAAAGTTTTCCACGAGGAATCAGCGCGGTGACGCCGGGACGAACGCCAAGATGCTCGCCGATCGCGCGGGCCACCTTTCTCAGATCGACGTCGTCGCCGCTGTCTTCGATCAAGACGACAATCTCTTCGCTGCCGTTGTTTCCGGTCGACCCAAACGCCGCGACCGGACTGCGGACGGATCGATTGAGCGTGCGTTGCACGACCGATTCGACGTCCACCGGATAAATGTTTCGTCCTCGGACCTGAATGACTTCCTTCAAACGTCCGGCAATGTAGAGTTCACCGTCGAGCAGGAAGCCAAGGTCGCCGGTTCGCAAATAGTTCTTTCCGTTGCCTTCGTTATTCAGACCGGCCGTAAACAACGAGTTGGCTTCGCGATGCTTGCTTCCCCAGTAACCGCTGGTCACGGATCTCCCACGTAGCCAGATTTCCCCCACGCCACCGTCCGGCACACTTGCTTTTTTCCTCGGATCGACGATGCGGACTTCGACGCTGGGCAACGGCATCCACAACTCATGATCGGACGGTACGAATTACTTTGATTGAGTCCTCGGAAGGCCAAGGCGTCGTACGCTGCGGGCTCAATGACTCTGCGTCCTCCGCTGGTCACCGCAAGGGTGTGCTCGGCAAGGCCGTAGATGGCGACCAACGCATCGTGATCAAGCCCACAGACTTGAAAGCGCTGGGCAAACGACTCCATGGTGCCTGGGTCGACCGGCTCAGCACCGTTCATCATCAGTCGGATGCTGCTCAAGTCAAAGTCGTCCAGGTCCGCATCCGAAATCTTGTTCTCTCGGAGACAGTACTGGTATCCGAAGTTTGGCGCACTGGTGATCGATGCTGCCGTTTCGGTGATCGTTTCGAACCACACACGCGGCCGCTTCAAGAAATCCGTCGGCGAGATCAGATGGGTCTCGCCGCCACGCACGATGGCGAACAGATAAAAACCAATCAGCCCCATGTCATGATGAAACGGCAACCATGACACGCCGCTGCAAGGACCGTCCACTAAGCTCAGCAAGATATTGCTGTTGTGAATGACGTTGTCGTGCGTCACCATCACGCCGCGCGGCAAGTCAGTCGAGCCAGAGGTGTATTGAAGGAAAAGCGTGTCGCAATGTGACGTCTGAAAGTCGTCCTGACTGCCGCGCCAGCCGTCGGTCGCGATCCACTTGATCGAGCGATCAGAACCGTTGACCTGCCCTTTCAGACGTTGCACTCCATCATTGACACTCAGGACAACCCGCGCGTCGCAATCGGCCCGCATGTGGTGAATGCGTTCCGCGGCCGCGCGCCCCGAAATGCGGTCCGGCCATGGCGCCGGCGCCGGAATCGCGCCGATCTTGACACAAGCCATGAACGCGACGATGCCTTCCAAACCCGACGGATAAATCAGCAGAACGGGTTCGCCCTGGTGAACGACATCGGTATCGGCCAAGCGTTGCGCGACGTGGTTGACGCGAGAATTGAACGAGTCGTAGCTATAAGATTCGGTGATCTTTCCATCGACGTTGCGGGAGGTATAGAGCAACGCATCAGGAGTCTCGCACGCCCAGTCGTGCAGAAGGTCAGCTAGGTTGTTCATCAGTGAGCCGTCTCAACAAAGAAGATATGACATTGCTTGAACGGCACGTCGGGCATCGGCCCAAGACCGATTTCAAGAGCACTCGGTCGTTCTGCCGAGGCAAGAATCGAGGCCCCACCCAGCGGCAAAGCGGGACCAGTTTAGCGTACTCAGCTAATTTCACGATCCCAGGCAGCCATGAATGAAGCGCACATTGTGTCGAGAAACGCGTACTCCAAGCTCCGCTTTGCGGCTTGCGACATTCTCCCGTGATTGTACGATCGGGGCCGGATTCGCCGTGAAATGCGGCGTATCTGCACCATCCTATTAATACTAATATTGTGAGCGTGACGCGGATGTCCGGAGTTGATCTTTCAGCACAATCTCCACCATCTCCGCGTCGGCGGTGGCCCTTGGACCTCGAGAGGCAGATTCTCAGAGAGGGGATTCTGCCGTGGATTGATCGGCAAATTCAAGATCTGGGTGATATCTTCCAGTTCCGGGTGGGGACGAATCAGCTTGTCATTCTGGCTCATCCCGATCATGCCCGTCATGTTCTGATCAAGGCCCACCAGAATTACGCGAGAGGATTTGGTTACGAGGTCATCGGCATTTTACTCGGTCAGGGACTGCTGACCTCCGATGACCAATTGTGGCGATCTCAGAGAAGGATCTGCCAACCCTCTTTCTCTCGTCCCTCCGTCGAATCCCTGATCCCGACGATGGTTCAAGAGTCGCAGGCACTTTCGCTTCGATGGGACGAAAAGAAGGAACGCGGCGTACCAGACATCGACATGGTCGAGGAAATGCTGCGCGTCACGATGCGGGTTGTCGGCGCTTGTCTGTTCGGGCAAGACGTGGACGAGTTTTGCACGCGACTCGGCCCCGATCTGGCCCGTGCGCAGAGGTGGGCGGTGGAGTACTTCATCAACCCGGTTCACCTGCCTTTATGGATCCCCACACCGAGGCACATTGCTTTTAAGCGGGTGGCTCGGCGGGTTGATCGCGTGATCGAGCGATTTGTCGTTGCCGGGCGGGATGGCGTACAAGCCGAAGGTGGGCTGCTCAGTGCTCTGCAGCATGCGACCGACTCAGACACCGGGTATCGAATGAGTGAGAAACAGTTGCGGGACGAGTGCCTGACGTTCTTCCTTGCTGGACACGAGACGACCGCAACGGCGATGAGCTGGCTGTGGTATCATCTCGCCAAGTATCCCGACGTTACCGAGCGGATGAGACAGGAGATCGCGACGGTCATTCCGACTGCAGCCGAGACCGGCACCAAGCTCGACCAGCTGCATTACTGCCGCCGGGTCCTGCTCGAATCACTACGGATGTACTCACCCACTTGGGCACTGAGCCGCGCCGCGCGGGAGGATGATACGATCGGGAACTGCCATATCCGCAAAGGCACGAACGTGCTGGTCTACGTTCCCGGGATCCACCGACATCCCGACTACTGGGACAATCCAACCTGCTTCGATCCGGATCGATTTGAACGGGAAGATATCGAGCGGAGTCCGGCCTATCTGCCCTTTGGGGTGGGGCCCCGCATGTGCATTGGGCGACACTTCGCGGAGACCGAGATGCTTGTCATTTGCTCGATCCTCCTTCGCCGGCACACGGCCGCGATGCGAGACGGGCAGACTGTCATCCCAAAAGCGGAAATCACCCTCCGTCCAGACGGCGGCCTCCCGATGACGCTCCGATGATCGGGGAGTGACGTGAGGTCTTGAGTTGGCAGGTATCGCAGCCTGTCGCCAGACTGGGCCGAGCTGATTGGACGGAGCAACCGGTCGGAGGATATCATCTACCTCATTAGGTTTGCCCTGTGGGACTTTCAAGGTTTGGGTGTCGGTCATGTCAGTCGATTCCAATGATAAAAGTCGATCTGCGGATTCGTCCGAGTCGAATACTGACTCCTCGCAAAAGTTCGACAGGTTGTCGGATACCGAATTTGCGGTCACGGCGGTGCCTGCGGAAGCGGACTCACGCACCGAGAAACAGTCGACGACAGAGGGTGCGAGCGATGGCATCGGTAAACTCGCTCCAATTCGCGTGCTCGGCGATTTCGAGTTGATGCATGAACTCGGTCGTGGGGGAATGGGCGTTGTCTACGAGGCTCGGCAACGATCGCTTGGCAAACGTGTCGCTGTGAAAGTGCTCCCCTTTTCGGCAATGCTTGACAGGCGGGCGGTCAAGCGTTTTCAGAATGAGGCGTGGGCGGCCGCGCAACTGCAACACCGTAACATCGTCCCGGTCTACCAGGTCGGCCATGAACGCGATGTCTACTTCTACGCAATGCAATTCATTGACGGCGGCGATCTGGGTGACCTGTTTAAATGTTTACGGGAGGCTGCGCAGCGCCGGCCCTCGGCGACTCGAGCCGATTCGCCGCGGACTTCGCAACGCAAGAAGTCCACCAAGGTAGCAGGAATGCCAACCGGGGGTCACGCACGAAGGCCCGCGGGCGATGTCGATGGTGCGGCGGACACGTCGTCGCCGGTGCGTGACTCAACGCACAAATCGGGTTGGTCCAGGGGCGATACGTTGGCGTCCCAGCACCTGCTTGAGTTGGTCGAGAAGAATCGTTCCACGTCGGTCCCGGAGTTTTTGGCGGCGCTGGTCAGCATGGGGGCTCAAGTCGCCGAGGCACTTCATTACGCGCATGAAATGGGAATTGTGCATCGCGATGTCAAGCCATCCAACCTGTTGCTGGACACCGAAGGTGAAGTTTGGGTGGCGGACTTCGGGCTCGCACAGATTCAAAGTGATGCGGGGATGACGGCCACCGGAGCGATTGTGGGAACGCTCCGCTACATGAGTCCCGAGCAAGCCTTGGGAAAACGCATTGGTGTCGATCATCGAACCGATATCTATTCGCTGGGCGTCACACTTTACGAGTTGTTAACGTTGAGACGAGCCTTCTCTGGTGATAACCGCGAAATGATCCTGCGGAACATCACTTTCGACGATCCGATACGGCCGCGTAAGATCGATCGTCGAATTCCGGTCGAGCTGGAAACGATCGTGATGAAGGCGATGTCCAAAAACCCGGCGGACCGCTATCAGACAGCGGCCGAAATGGCGGAAGACTTTCGACTGTTCCGCGATGACAAGCCGATCAAGGGGCGCAAACCGACAATTCCACAACACCTGGTCAGGTGGTCGCGCCGCAACCGTCACGTCGTTGCCTCGGCGGCCATGTTACTGGTGATCACCTTTGTCGCGTCCCTCGTCGTCGCCGCGATTTCGGTGAATCTTTTTGCCAAGACCGCAGCCGCGCTGGAAACGGAAAAGGAACAAAAAGCAGAGGTCGAACGCCTGCTGCAACGCAGCGAAGGACTGCGGCTGGCAGCGAATTCGTCGATTGAATTGGAAGGCGATCCCACACGGGCGTTGTTGTTGGCAGTCGAAGGAGGCAAGCGGTATCCGGGAGTCGATACGAACACGGCGATACTCGAGGCCTTGGACGCCCAGCATGAGTTTCGGACACTCACAGGGCACTCGGGACCGGTGGGGCATCTCGCCTTCAACGCCGACGGGACGAAGTTGGTGAGCGCGGCAATTCGGTCAAGATTCGAGCAGGGGCCCGATCCTGCCATGATCTGGGATACCGCGACGGGCCAGTTGATTGGAATCTTGCAAGAGGAGAAAACGATCACGTCGGCCGCCTTCAGTCCTGATAAGTACCGGATCCTAACAGCGTCAAGCCCCAAGTCCGAACAAGCGACTGACGACGTCAACGGCGAATTGGTGGGCCGATCACCCAGCCTTTGGGACTCGATCAAGCTTGATAAATTGTTGAGTTTCAAGAATGCGTTTCTGTTCAAGGCGCACCCGGCCGTCTTCGATCCGGACGGTCGCCGCGCCGTATTGCCGTCGTTGGGCCATACCGCAACGATTTACGACTGCGTTGCCGGGCACGATTTGGTTTCGCTTTCCGGTCACGACAAGCGTGTCGTGTTCGCCGCCTTCAGCCCTCAGGGGGATCGAGTCGTCACGGCTTCCGATGACAATACAGTGCGAGTTTGGGATGCAGATTCGGGGAAACAGGTTTATCAATTCGACTTGTGGCAAAAACGAGATCCGAGCAAAGATCAATGCGTCATCGACACCGTTGTTTTCCGAGCCG
This sequence comes from Pirellulaceae bacterium, assembly GCA_963704055.1. Classification (GTDB taxonomy): domain Bacteria; phylum Planctomycetota; class Planctomycetia; order Pirellulales; family Pirellulaceae; genus Rubripirellula. The sequence continues at coordinate 372,045 of CAVPGW010000029.1, forward strand.
ACGGACGGCAGCTCGTTACCGGATCTACATCCTACGGAGTCCACCTTGGGACCTCTCTACGGGAGAACGAATCAACGACGAACATCTCAAAGGAGGTATCGCAAGCTATTGGCCGGACGGTCTGCAACTACTGACTCACTTGCCCAGCGGCCGCGATCTGGCAATCCGCGATGTTTCCAGCGGCAGACCGTTCCGCACCCTCAAGCCCGACAACGGATCAATACGACTGGCCCTGATCAGTCCAAATGGCCGATGGATTGCGACCCACAGCCGCTCCGATTCCACCCTTGTTCGGATATGGGATGCGGCGCACGGTGAAGTCAGTACGGTTTTGAAAGGGCATCAGCTGGTCGTCAATGACATGGCGTTTAGCCCGGACTCAAAGATGATTGCAACGGCGTCAACGGACAAGACAGTCAAGCTATGGCATGTTGCAAACGGCCGCGATCGCGCCACGTTTTCAACACCCTATTGGTCCGTTGATCCGCAGGCCGTTGCCAGTCCCGACGGAAAACAACTCGCCATCGTCGGCCTCGAACCTATCGTGGCCGGCCGTGTGGTGGACTTTCAACAGCCCCAAAGGTCGATCGAGCTACTGTCTCGGATCTGGATGCCGAACTTCACATCGACCCGTTTCGTCGCTTCCAGAGGCGATCGACTTTCAATTCATTCTGTCGCGGACGGCGCGGAACTGGATTCGATCACGAGCGCCGACGGCAGCTACGACGAAGCGGCCATCAATCTGGACGGGGACCGTGCGGCGGCGTTCAGTGGCGGTCAGGCGATCACGCTGTGGTTCCCCAATGAAGATCGGCGGTTGTCGCTTTCGGTTGGGCCCACTCAGATTTATAAGCTCAAATTCAATCCGGACGGCGACCGGCTGATTTCCGTCAGCGCCGATGGCTTTGCCCGCGTTTGGGATGCCGACACGGGACAGCTTCTCGCCTCGCTTCAAAATGACGCGAAAGTGTTCGACGTAGTCTTTAGTCCCGATGCAAACCGGATCGCGGCTGTCACTGACCAGAATCGGGCGATCATTTGGGATTTGGATTCGCTTGAAAAACTGACGACGCTGCGATCGCCCGGGGCGAACTTCGATCACGCTGAGTTTAGCTTTGATGGCACGAAATTGGTTTCTTATCGAGCCGTCCAGTCCGATGCGGTGCATGTTTGGGATGCGAGCACTGGGAGTCTTGAATCGAAACTCGATGTCACCGGCGCGGTCCATGTCGCGATGCATCCCGCGCGAAGTGAAGCATTGGTCACCTCCAACGAGCAAGGCGTGGTGATCTGGCAGTATGACCAGAATCTTCGTCGGCCTGTCACTGACGCACCGATGATTCACGGCGCATTTTCCTCCGACGGATCACAATTCGTCATCGGTTCGGAAGTCCCCCTGCCAGCGCAACTGTGGCAACCGGCGGCGGCGCCACTGACCGTCACGCCATCAACCTTGGAACGTTGGAGTCGCGACAACTGGGAGCGGCTGGAATCCGTTGAAATGTCCGCAGAGAGCCTTACCGATTTTCGCCTCAGCCGCGATGGCCGCGCATTTGTCAACACGACTCGTGGATTCGGAATCGTTAACCATGACTTTGCCTCGCACCAGCCGACCGCCTACATCCCGGGGCACATTGCACCCGTTTCCGCGAGTCTGTTTACGTCCGATTCGCGTCGTCTGATCACTGCGTCTTGGGATCAAACGATCTCGGTTTGGAACGCAAGCGACGGCAAACAACTGAAGACACTCTCGGGACATAACTCTCCGGTTTACTGCGCCGCAGCCACCGATGACGATCGCTTGTTGGTTTCCGGTGCCCACGATGGCCAATGCATCGTGTGGAATTTGGAATCTGGCCAAATCGAGCAACAATTGAATCTTGCTCAGTCGCCCATCCGACACGTGGCTTTCGACCCTGCGGGGAATCGGATTCTTGCCATCACATCCGAACACTCGCTTCACCTCTATGACGTGCAGGCGGAGCAGGGGGTCGATTTGAATGTTGGCACACAACAGGTCGAATGGGCGGAGTTCTCGCCCGACGGTTCCTGTTTGCTCGTGATTCCGCATGCGGACGCAAAGGCTGCCGTTGAAGAGCAGAATCAAGAAGCACAAGATGAAAACGTGGATCACAAAGTGTTGATTGTGCCCCTCAATGGAGACGCCATTACACCCGTCGTCCATGATGGCTTGGTCGTCACCGCGCACTTTCATCCGACAGGCAAGCAAATCTTGTCGGCGACCCAACAGGGGACGATCACCCTTCGTAGCGCCAAGTCTGGTCGAGTGGAAAAGTCGTTTTCGATTCCAGGAAATAATGTCAGAGCCGCCGTGCTCGACGAGTCAGGTGAGTTTCTCGCGGTTGCCGGGGTAAACCGCGTGACAATTTGGAAAGTCAACGAGGCGATCGAGTGGCTGTCAGTCCCGCGGAAGCGGTCGTTTCCCAAGCCGCTGCATCGATACAATCCATTCGTTCCTGAAACTCAGAAAGTCGTCACGCGGAGAATCGACAACGGTGCATTTCGTGACTGGCCGATCGAGCCCCTTGAATTCGCAGCTTCTCGCACGCCGAGACTCCTTTCAACGCAAGAAAGAAGTCGATTCCTGATCGAGCAGCCGCCGGTCACCAATCATTAACGGCAATACCGTTCGTTTTTCGTTTAACGGCAAACCGCAGGCGACTGCGTCCGCCCTTTGCAGTCGCCTGCGGCTTGCCGTTAAACGATCTCGCTGGAACGACACCGAAATACAAACGGTGTTGTGATTGATGGGCAACCGACCGCTACTCGGCCCAGGAGGTCCTGAAGACTGCAGGCACTTCAGCCTACTGGCAGCACGGCGTTTGGGCGGGAGCAGCAACGGGACAAATCTGCGAGCTACACCAGCGAATTCTTCCGTCGCATTGGATCGCGGCAAGGTTGCAGGCAAAAATTTTGGCCTTGCGTTTGGCGAAATCGGCCCTCTTGCTGGTCGCCGTCATCTCGATCACGGCTCCGTTGCAACAGCAGATTTTATGCGTCGCCTTGTACCAGCAACCGCCCGTAATCTGCGCGCTGATCGTATACGAGTACTCGTCAGGGCAGGAGGGGTAGCATAAGACGTCAATGGCACTCTGATAACAACCGTTGTCTTCGCATGCTCGCGCTGCGCTTTCTTCGGCAAGGGCATGTACGAGCTCGCAATCGGTGCCCGTGATCAGTTCGCCCGGCTGCATGCAATCGTTACCATCCTCGTCATAACCTTCGCAAAATCCCTGGCAACGGTACACGGTGGTCTTCGTTGGAACCTCCAGCAACGGCGCGGCCGCCACGACGACTGTGCCAGCTGGACTGGGCTGGCAAACGTCGGTGACCGGGCAGCACTTCGGTTTGCTTCGGTGGCGTTTGAACAAACCAAAGTGCCCGGCGGATAGATCGCCTGGCAAAACGCAGAGGGTGATCAGGCTGAGCGCGAGAATGGAACTGGTTGTCTTCGACATGATGTTTTTCCTGTGGAACTCGATCTCGGTGGTGCCCTAACAACAGGACGATCAACGTCGAATATAGCTACAGGGGTGTCAAAGGGCCCCCCTTTTTTCCTTTTGTCGAGAAACGGACGACGAGATGTGAACATGCGACCAGCGATTGCACGCTACACGAACTCCCAGCGACCGACTTGCTGATCGTCGAGGTCGACATAATAGAGCGCACCATCCGGGCCTTGGCGGATTGCGACGACGACGTTGGCTCCGGTGGCGAAGACGTTCACATCGGTCACGTTTCCTGACGCGTCGATCGAGGCGTGTCGAACGATGCCTTGGCCGAGATCATTGAAGAAGATGTCGCCTTGGTACTCGGAACCATACTGCGATCCGCGGTAGACATCGCCCATCACGATCGCGTTGATACCGTCAGCTTGGTGATTGAGCGCATAAAGGGATGCGTCCACCGATACGTTGTCGGCAAAGAAATCTTGGCCTTCGGGGGTATTTTGGTAGCTCACATTGATCTGGCTGACACCGTTGCCGCCTTCATAAAACGGCCAGCCAAAATTGGCTCCGGCACCAGCCGAGTTGATCTCTTCCCATTTCGTCCAGCCCACGTCTCCAACGAAGAGCCGACCGGTAACGGGGTCGACGGAGATGCGAAACGGATTGCGTAGACCGAGTTGATAGACTTTGCTGCGGTTCGCGTTAGCGTCGCCACTGTCGTAAAACGGGTTGTCCGGCAGTCCTTCGCCCGTGATCGGATCGATTCGAAGAACCTTTCCGGACAAGCTGTCGATGTGCTGCACGCGGTCGGCACGCACGTCAACATCGTTGTAGCTTGCCCCATCACCGATAGAAACAAACAGAGCGCCATCAGCTGCAAACGCCAATCCGCCGACCGTGTGGGATTCACTATCGCTGGCGATGAAGTCCTGGAGGTAGCTGCCGTCGGGGAATTCACCGGCAGGTGGCTCGTTGAAATTGAAGGTGCTGTTTGCGAACGCATTGAAATTGTCCCAAGTGCTGTTCGTTCCCAACAACACGACTTCGCTGCCGGCCACTGCCGTCAGATAGTCATTGGATGCATCCGCAGTCACGCGAATCAGCCGGCCGGCGCGGTTGCCCACCCCATCGGGGCCGGCGAGTCCGGAATAAGCGAAGACCTCGGGCGGATCGTAAGTGAACAGGAGGTATACATACGGGTTGTTCTCGAAATCCGGATGCACGGCGATGTCGAGCAATCCACGGTCGCGGACATTGTTGACAATGCCCGAAATGTCGATGAATGGTGTGGAAGAAAGAGTGCCGCCTGAGAACGTTTTTACCACGCCGCCTTTTTCGGCAATCAGCATCGATCCATCAGGCAGCCAGTCGATGGCGGTTGGTTGAGCTAGACCTGAACTGACGACATCGACTCCAATCACGGTGTCGCCTTGCTCGGTGGGTGGGTCTTGCGGCGGTACTTGTTGGTCCAGTTGCCAACTCAGCATCTTGTGCGAGTTCGTGATACGTCCGGTTCCCGCGGAAAAGCCAAAGAAGGCCGCATTGCCAACGGTTGATTCCAGATCGACCGTCGTCTTGAGAAGAGCCAGCGCGGGCTTGGTGGAGGTGTCAGACAAGTAGACGGCTAATACATCGCTGTCTCCGTTGTACTCAACCCAAGCATAGTACTGGCTCCCATTGTTCAGGTCGAAATTCGGATTCGAGGTTCGCAGCGGATTGGTAACCGATCCTTCGATGATGGAAACATGATTGTTGTTGACATCCCACAGATTCTGGTAAGTATCAAATTCCACCGCGACGGAATTGGTGACCCCCTCGTAGCCGAAATACCCGCCTATATCTCCCAGGGCAGTCGCGCCGCGGGCGTCATTCTGAATCACGAAAGCAAATCCGTCTCCACCGCCACTGCCGCCGCTAATTTGAAAACTGAACGCACTGCGGAAAGATGCATCGTCACTCAGATCGATTGCCTGATCATAGTACACACTGCCGCGCTGAAAACTGGCAGCGGGTGTTAACTGTAGCGAGTTACCAGTGACAGCTGAATTGCCGTTGAAGGTTAGGCCATCGGCCGAACCGAAGTCCGGATAGTCGGGCAATGCGACGTCGTCGTCAACGATCGTGACGGTAGCCGTTCGTGGCGCCAGTAGCACTGCACCGCCAAGCACGTTATCGATGCTCACAGCGAATTGTTCAATCGATTCTTCAACAGAGTTGTCAATGATCGGAATCACAATTGTCTTCTCTGTTTCGCCGTCGGCAAACGTCAGCGTGCCTGCGACTGGTGTGTAGTCGCTGCCGGCTGTTGCCGTTCCTATCTCCGTGTCGTAATCCACGGTGATCTGTCCATCGCTGCCGGCGGTTCGGACGACCTTCACCAGTGCGTTTCCGGCATCTTCGTTCACGGTGACAATGCTTGTCTCTAGCGAAATCACGCCCGGGTCACCCACGTTTTCCGAAATCAACTCGATCTCGCTGATCTGCACGGAGTTGGCCGAGGCTGGGTCGGCCACCGAGTGGATATCGAGGCGGTAGATGTTGTATGCGGCCGCACCGGCAAGGGTGAACTGACGCGTTTGGAATCGCGAACTGAAGAACTCATCCGAGCGAGTATCAAGCGGTACGAAATTCACCCCATCGTTGGATCCAGAGAGCGTCCAGTCCCTGGGGTCACGCTCCGGAGCGTCATTGGCCGAGCTAATCGTGTAGGACGACAGCACGATGCTGTCGTCGTACTGGTATTGAATCCAGCTGGCGCGAGTGTCGGGATTGGCATTGGCGAAATCGAGCCACTTCGTATTCAGGTCATTGTCGAAAGCCTCGTTCCGCGTCTCGTTCGGAGCATTCTCACCCTGGGCTGTGATGGTGTCCGGGACAACGTGCCGGATCGTCGATCAACTCGATCTCGCTGATCTGCACGGAGTTGGCCGAGGCTGGGTCGGCCACCGAGTGGATATCGAGTCGGTAGATGCTGTATGCGGCCGCACCGGCAACGTTGAACTGACGCGTTTGGAATCGCGAACAAAGAACTCATCCGAGCGAGTATCAAGCGGTACGAAATTCACCCCATCGTTGGATCCAGAGAGCGTCCAGTCCCTGGGGTCACGCTCCGGAGCGTCATTGGCCGAGCTAATCGTGTAGGACGACAGCACGACGCTGTCGTCGTACTGGTATTGAATCCAGCTGGCGCGAGTGTCGGGATTGGCATTGGCGAAATCGAGCCACTTCGTATCCAGGTCATTGTCGAAAGCCTCGTTCCGCGTCTCGTTCGGGGCGTTCTCACCCTGGGCTGTGATGGTGTCCGGGACAACGTCCGGCTGGTCGACCAACCCGATCTCGCTGATCTGCACGGAGTTGGCCGAGGCTGGGTCGGCCACCGAGTGGATATCGAGTCGGTAGATGCTATATGCGGCCGCACCGGCAAGGGTGAACTGACGCGTTTGGAATCGCGAACTGAAGAACTCATCCGAGCGAGTATCAAGCGGTACGAAATTCACCCCATCGTTGGATCCAGAGAGCGTCCAGTCCCTGGGGTCACGCTCCGGAGCGTCATTGGCCGAACTAATCGTGTAGGACGACAGCACGACGCTGTCATCGTACTGGTATTGAATCCAGCTGGCGCGAGTGTCGGGATTGGCATTAGCGAAATCGAGCCACTTCGTATTCAGATCATTGTCGAAAGCCTCGTTCCGCGTCTCGTTCGGGGCATTCTCACCCTGGGCTGTGATCGTGTCCAAACGGCTTGAGAAGCCTGCCACGTTATCGGTTGAAAACGCTAACGACACGTCGATTGTTCCGATGGTTCGCTCGAGGTCCCAGTCGGCGCCGATCGATTTGTTGCCAGTCACATCATCAGACGCCGCCACATCGGCGCCAGTCAGAAGCGATATCGCTTGCATTAAGTCCGCACCTCGACTCCCTTTGCCGGTTTCGCAGCCATACAACAAGATGTCCGCGTCGCCGCTGAGTGCTTTTCGCCAAGCGCGCAACTGGTCGGAGTACTGACCGATGTTGTCGGTCGACAGTTTCTGGTTACCGAAATGAACCGCACCCTCGCTGCCGTGAGTGATCAGGTGCACCGCCTGTACATGCCGTCGTCGAGCCAAGTGCTGCGTGATTTGCTGGACTCCATCCAATCCGCCATCGATCAAGACGATCTCGCTGTCGGTGGCGACGGCGCCGGCCAGTACCTCAAAATCTTCGACACTGGAATCAATGAAGACGACCGATGTAACGCGTGCCGTGTCGGCTGCAACGGCGGAGATCGACATCGCGAGAATAGACCGCTTCGACCGGCGTGGGTTCGGCGTTCGGCGCACTCTCAGTGAAATCGGCCTGGACGTCACCGGCCAACAGCAACCGGGGCTCAAGGGAACTGAGGCTCCATCTGATGGGCATACGTTTTTTGCATCGGTAGTTGCGGAAGAACATGGTGTGGGCGTCCAAAAAATACGGGCAATCAAGATCACAAGAAGCTGCCCCAGATCTATTGAAACCGTTTCAGCTTGCGAAAAAAAGAGCCTCTCCGTTTGGAGGCAATACCGTTCGTATTTAAGCATCGATCGAGCGAGATCGTTTAACGGCAAGCCGTAGGCGACTGTTAACAGCCTGTTGATTTTTGATAGTCGCCGATCGCTCCGCGATCGAGGCGTCCGAAAACGCAACGTTTGCGGAGCAAACGGCGACTATCCCAGCCCTCGTTTTCAAAAATCAACAGGCTGTGAAGGGCAAACGCAGTCGCCTTCGGCTTGCCGTTAAACGAAAAATGATCGGTATTGCGTTCGGAGGCGCAGGGCCAAGCATTCGTAGGCCCAGGACCTGTCAATTCATGATCGTCAAGGTACTAGCGGGGCGGCGCCCACGATGACGAGGAATAACACACACACAAAACATTGCATGAATCTCTCGACCGCTACTACTTCTTGACCTTTTTCGCGATGTCAACGTCGTGCAGGACATGTTGGTAAAGCTGCTTCCAGTCAACGTGTCCGACCCGATTTGTCCACAACGGATTCTTGTACTGTGTCACGGCGGTGTCCATGTAGAGCCTCCAATATTCCGCTGCGCTTGTCAGTTCTTCAATCGCGCGACGTTGATAGTCTTGTTCGTTGCTTTCTCGATAGAGTGCCAGTTCGGTCGCCCCGCGGATCTTGTGTCCGTAGTATTTTCCCAGGTAGCCCATACAGCGGATGTCGGTCAGTGTCTTGCGCAGCTCCCGGTCGTCACCCGCCTCGAGCGTTTCCAGCATGACCAAGGCCCGATCCGCGTTGTCATGGATCTGTTGCGATACGGCGAGTGGAGTTGTTCCGTCAATCTTCTCGCCACCAAGTTGCGATTTGACATAGTCGGGAATCGAAATGTTGTTGGTGCTCGGATGGGGCGGTAGCGAAATGAAGCGATTGACATCGTGAAAGCCGCTTTCCGTTTCCGCGGGACCTGGCCTACTCTTGCAGGCTTCGATGTACCACTGAAAATCGAGCGAACCCCAATGAAAACCCGTCGTGAGCGGATAGATCATGGATGCAGATTGCCAGGCCGTTAACAGTTTCCTGGCGTCGGTCTGAGGAAACCGTGCCTGCAGAATCTGTATGAAGCCGATCATTGGTCAGCTGCGGATTGTATCCCAGCCGTCCCCAGAGCATCCAGTGATACCAATGCTTGTCGACCTCAAGCTGACGCGGCGTCTCCGGATCCAGGCTCAAGAACTCGCGGCCCCAGATGTATTGGTCCGAACCGTAATAGAATCCCCGCGATACGTCGTACGGAATATTCTGAATGAACTCACGCACAAAGTCGGGCGCGCCCCAGCGAAAATAGTAATTGTCGTCATTGCGCAGCGTCCAGATGGTCTTCAGATCCCCGCGACTTTGAATGTCTTGGACAAACCCTTCGTGATACGGCTGGGTGGTACAGCTCATGACATGCGCTTTGGCGTACTTGAAACTGAATATGAAATCGACCGTCTTGTGATCAAGCAGCGGCCGGAATCGGTCGGCGATCTCCAGCGCACCGGACATGTGTTGGCGATGAATCAGCGTCATTTTGCGATCGGGTAAAGCTGCGGCCGCATCCAATACGCCTTGGCCATAAGTGGCGAACAGCCAGTCCTCTTTTTTCTCGCTGGAAGCCCGTGGTCCCGTCGGCTCGGACCGCATGTTTTCTCCCGGCGTCAGTCCGATCCCGGCCAGATCGGGATACGTCAGGAACATTTGTTTGACGCTCTTACGGAAATAGTCAACGGTCGTTGCGTTATCGACGGAATCCGTAATGCCATACTTGCCACCCGTTCCGTTGATGAAAGTGTTCCAGGTCACGAAGTAGAAATCGACGTTTCGTTCTTTTCCGTAACGCATCACCTTTTGCCAGAAAGCGATCTTCTCCGCGATCGTCATCCGTTTGAGGATCTCGACGTTATTGATGATTTCCGGTGCATCAAAACCGGTTCCAGTTCCTGAATAGTATTCCTCCCACTCGACCGTAGAACGCTGCACGTCGTCCAACGCCACGTCCGGATAGTCAGGTACCTTCACCAGCGACGGGAAGGGATGCAGATTCCAGAGCGAGATGAAGTTGTATCGATGCGACGCGAGACTATCGATGTAGTTCTTCCAGAAGTCGAAGCTCCACATCTCTGCGATATTCTGCTGGGCCGAATCGCACGGGTCGGTGTAACTGGGAGTGCGAACATCCAGTGGAATATTGAACTTCGTGCCCCGCATGGCCATGTACGGGCTCTGCTGCAGGTCTTGAATTGCGTCGAGGCCGCCGATTCGAATCAGTTCGGCAACTTCCAGCCCGCCGTACATGGCGCCGGCTGCATCCTGTCCCGCAATGAGAATCGTGTCGGAATCCGTTCGTTGAATCGAGAACGACTCAGGAGGTTTGCCCAACGACTGAATCCTGATTTGAATCCGGTGCTCACCATCGTTCTCAACAACTCGATGTCCCTTGTTCGTCAACGCTTGCGAGATCTTCTCTACGGCAAAGACGATCTGGGGAACGTTTGCATCAAAATCGAGACGCACTTCAGCGGCGTCTGTCCTGACCGAACAAAACAGGGCGAAGAAAGCAAAAGCCAATGAATAGCAAAGTCGCATCGTGCATTCCTTTCGGTGATTTTCTAAGTGGCGTGTCTTGGTTCGGGCAGGTCTGGGCAAAATCACATTGAGGGCGATCGGTCAGGGACGCTTCCACTGCACGGTCGTCGCATGCGGCGAGTACCAGGGCTTCGCCGTGATATGACCCTCGGCATGTTTTCCGAGGATCCGGACGACCTTGGATTCGCCGGGCAGCAGATCAAAATAGTTGTCCTCGAAACACCAGCCGAAGTCGTCTCCTTGGGCGTCACCGGTCAGTGTCACACAGCGAGCAAACTTGTCGGTGGTCACGACCATCGCGTCTTCGCGGAGCGTGACATCCAGCGTGGCTTCGGGAAATGTGAGTCGACGTTCGATGTCGGCAAACGCATTCGCGCGGGCCAGGATTTGGCCTGAGTTGTCCGTGAGGGTAGCAAACAGAACATGCTCTTTCCGGAAGGCTCGGATGCCTGCCTGATCCAATCGCACCACGACGTGCGACTTTCCGGGATGAACCGTGACCTCGCGTTCGATCTCCTTGCGGAACTCGTTCTGTTCCAGATGGTACAACTGGACCGTGACGATTCCCGTCACCGGCTGACGCGTATCGTTGATCACCCACAAATAGAGATACGTGTCGAAATCGAAGGACAGCATCAACGGAGCGTAGGCTCGCCGCAGAGCGTAGTAGACGTGTTTGGGCTCCAGGAAGTAATCAACCTTGGCGCTGTAGACCTGAGGCCAGGAGTCGTTGTACTTCCAGACGAGATAACCGCCGCAGCAGCGCCGGTCGGACTGCTCGGCGGCCGGTCGGCCGCGACGCTGCCGTTCCACGGTGTCCTGATAATAGAGCGACTCTGCCATGCCCAGCCGGTACACCAGGCCGGCGGCGTCCGTCGCATCATAGAACTGCTCGACCGGCCCGGTCTTCTTCCAGCTTTCGGCGCACGTATAGGGCATCCAGGTTTCCGGAAAAGGGCGTCGGTTGCCGTGCAGATAGAGCGTGGCGTAGCCTTCGGGCCAGAGCTCCTCGGGAGCCATGAATCGCTGGAGGCTGTGCAGCACAGGAGCCGAGATGCGTGTGTCTTCGCTGGCAAAATTCAAATAGTCGTACCCCGGCACAAACCACATGTTGGTGTAACCGTGCGTATTGCCCTTTCGCGGATCGTTGGGATTCATGCCTTCGTAAGGACTGCTGGGTTGGTAAGTAACGCGCTGGATCGAGTTCCTTGCAAATGGCGCCGACAGCTTCGGCCGCGGCCAACCCGCCCCACGGACCGTGGTCTTTGAAGTCTTTGTTGTAATCTTCGTGGGCCCACTGCGCCGCTTCATTGCACGCACACCAACACAGGATCGAGGGGTGATGCTTGAGACGTTTGATCATGGCGCGCGCCTTTTCGCTGCACGTCGCGATACTCTTTGAGTCCGAGCGCATCGGCAACCGAGTAAAATCTTGCCAAAGCAAAAAGCCGCGGGCATCGGCCTGCTCGTAGAACGCATCGGGCGGCGCCTCGGCCGGTCCCCACACACGGAAGGCGTTGAAATTCGCGTTCTCTGCCAAGGCGAATAGTCGATCCACACGCGCCGTATCCCACACGTCGCTCATCAGATTCGGAGTCACCCAGTTGCCACCCCGAAGGAACACGGGAGCCCCGTTGACCACGAAATGCAGAGGCTCCGAGTTGATGACGCGTCGGAACCCAACGGTTCGATACGCGATTTCTTGCACTCGGCCTTCCGCCACCAGAGCCACCTCCGCTCGATAGAGCGGTTGGTCCCCATAGCCCCGCGGCCACCACAGACGTGGCCGGTCGATCTGCAAGACACTACGCCGACTGAACTCGCCATCGGTCACCGTGACCGAATCGCTGGCTTCAGCCACACACGCGCCGTCCGAATCCAACAGTCTCGTGCGTAGCGTTGCCGAAGCAAGCCGACTCTCCCCGGCAACATCAACGGTGACTGTCCCTTGGGTCAGAGCCTCGTCAAGCGCCGCGTTGGCAACCACTTCATCGAAGCGAGCTCCCTCAGAGATCTCGACGAAGACCTGATCGAAGACGCCGACCGAAGAAATGGATGGATTGGGGCCGAGGTAGCTGCCCCGTTCGCGCCGTTGTCCTTCATCAGAACGAAAGTCAGCATGACAATGGAGTACCAGCACGTTTTCCGTGTTAAGAAGACCGCTCACATCAACAACCAGAGGCAGTTGATTCGCGTGCGAGGCCAATCGTTTCCCGTTGAGATAGACGTCGACCTTGTTCTCGATTCCCATGAATCGCATCCGTGCCTCGCCTCCCTGATCTTCGATCGCAAACCGAACGGAATAGACCCAATCCTGCTGGCCGACCCAAAAACACTTCTCCGTACCGTGCGGCAGCCAGGGAGCTTCGATCTTGCCCAGACGGAGGAGGATATCATGTACGGTGGCCGGCATGCTTCCCGCGTCCAACCAGCCTCCCGACTCCGGCGTCCGAGCCGCTTCCTCCAGAAACAAAGCATCCAATTCCGCCCGAGGATTGATCGACTTGATGCTCCAACCGCTGGCGATCTCGATGCGCTGCAGGCATTCATCCGAGGCAGCAGACTCCGCTCGAATCCGGGCTGGAATTGCCAGCAGCGCCGGTACGAGCAAAGCCACCCCACAGAGCCTGTTCAAGCGAGATCGTCTTGCCGACATAGCAACCTCCTTCGGTGTGTAGACGAAGCGTATCCGATGAGTCTTGTCGGACACGGAATCTCGGCATGGTCGCAGCGACCTTAAGATACCGTGACGACCCTTCAGGCCAAGGTCCGGTCCGAAAAAGAGGTTCTTCCGCGAATTTAGTGGTTGATCCGCAATGATTGGGTGGCTGGTGGTCGAGCGTCAGCGAGCCCCCAGACGCGAGCGAATGGAATTCCGGGGGCTCGCTGACGCTCGACCGCCGGCCACCCCTTGAATGCAAATTTCCATCTGCCACGAAAACCCTGGAAGAACAACGTTTCTTGGTACGCCCTTGCCGTCATACGGTCGTCTTTCGCTCGACGCAAACGACCTCTCCTCCCCACCGGGAGCCAGTTCATGTGCGAACCAGAATCGCATACAGGATATATGGATCTTGACATCCAGAATTGGAAGGAGACAATGTGTCGAAACATTGGGCGAGCAGGGCCAGCGCCAGTGTCGCAGCAGAGCGGCGGCTAAGCAGACTTAAAAAGAGCTGCCCCGGTCCTGCCGGCGGAAACAGAAAGGGAGTCACTTGTGGCCGAACCTGTGGCAGACCATCCTCGGCATCCGTTGGGGTCGCGAGCTCGCGTGTTGCTCTCCAGCGTGTTCGGACCGTATGCAGTCGACGACGGTGCGGGAAGCCGTCTGATCAACCCGATGGAGTTGTATCACAACCAAGTCACGCGGGTGCAGCAGGCCTATTCGCTCCGCACATTTCAACGTTCCTGGGGATTGATGCTCATCCAGGTGAACCTGCAGGCCCCATGCACGCTGTTGGATTTTCCTTCCGAGCAACGGTTCGTCGAGGAGATCAAACGCAATCAATATGACGTCGTCGGCATCAGCTCGATTCAGACGAACCTGATCAAGGTTCGCAAGATGTGTCGATTGGTTCGCAAGCACTTGCCCGACGCGACGATCGTGATTGGCGGGCACATCGCCAACCTGCCAGGACTGGAAAAATGGTGCAGCTTGGACCACATCGTTCGCGGAGACGGTGTGCGCTGGATGCGCAATTTTCTCGGCGAGGACGCCAGCCAACCGCTGAAGCATCCTCAAGTGCTTGCCAATATCGGCACGCGCATCATGGGAGTCACCTTGCGCGACCATCCGGGTGACGTGGCGGCAACCCTGATTCCATCGGCGGGTTGCCCGATGGGGTGCAACTTCTGTTCGACATCGGCCATGTTTGGAGGCAAAGGCAAGTTCATCAAGTTCTACGAGACTGGCCAAGAGATTTTCGACATCATGTGCCAGCTGGAAGCCAACCTCGGCGTCAAAGCTTTCTTTGTGATGGACGAGAACTTCCTGGTGGACAAAAAGCGTGCCCTCGAGTTGTTGGAGTTGATGCAGCAGCACGGCAAGCCATGGTCGCTCTACCTGTTCAGCTCGGCAAATGTGCTGCAGAAATACACGATCGAACAATTGGTGGCGTTGGGGGTTTGTTGGGTATGGATGGGCCTGGAGGGTAAAGACTCACAGTACAAGAAGCTCGCGGGCACGGATACTCTGTCGCTCGTTCACAAACTGCAGTCGCATGGCATTCGTGTGCTCGGTTCGAGCATCATCGGACTGGAGGAGCATACGCCTGAGAACATCGACGCGGCCATCGAGCACGCGGTCAACCACAACACCGAGTTTCATCAGTTCATGCTCTACACGCCGATCCCTGGCACGGCATTGTTCGCCGAGCATGAGAAGAAGGGGACGCTGCTGAAGCCGAGCGAGATTTCCATCGCCGACATTCACGGGCAATTGAAATTCAACTTTCATCATCCGCATATCAAGGACGGTCAGGAAACCGAGTTTCTGTTACGGGCCTTTCACCGGGATTTCGAGGTGAATGGACCGAGCGTGATCCGGATCGTGCGCACGAACCTCCGTGCCTGGAAACGATACCAGCACCATCCCGATGCTCGCATTCGAGCCAGGTTTGCCCACGAGGCGGCCAATCTGCCGGTCAAATATGCGGGCGTCCTCTGGGCCACGCGCCGTGCGTACCAGCACAATGAACGTCTGACGCGTGAAATTTCCGAGCTTCTCAGCGAACTTCATCAGCAATTCGGTTGGAAATCGCGTTTGGCGGCACCGATCGCCGGCCGTTATCTGCTCCACATGCTGCGGCGAGAACAAGCGCGGCTGGCTCAAGGGTGGACTTACGAGCCACCGACCTTTTACGAAACCAATGAGCTCCACGGTCCGGAATCCGCGATCCCTGTGGAAGGTGTCGCCGCGACTTCACCCCCCAGTCGACTCAAGTCCAGCGAAGATGCCCACACTCAAACCGCAGTGGGCGAGACTGCCAAAGAATTTGCAGCAACCGGCCGATGACGAACGAAACTCGGTTTCACAAACTGCCGGACGGTCGCCAACTCGCATACGTGGAGTATGGCGATCCGGAAGGTCGGCCAGTCCTGATGGTTCATGGCAACCCGGGCTCACGATTGTTTTGGGGCTGGCTTCCCGATTCCCCGTTTCGGCCTGGGCTTCGTCTGATCGCGCCCGACCGTCCCGGTGTTGGTTTGTCGGACTTTGACGTACATCGCACAGTAGTGGATTGGCCTGAGGATGTTGCGAGCCTCGTGCATGGCTTGGGAATCCAAAAAATCGATCTCGTCGGGGTCTCTGCGGGCGGCCCGTACGCTTTGGCATGCGCTTGGAAAATACCGCACTTGCTCAGATCCGTGGGCGTGTTTGCCCCGATGGGACCCTATCTCCCGGAAACAGTCGAGGATCTTGTCCCGTCTCTGGCAAAACTTTACCGAATAGCGCCTCGATATCCGCGTTTGATCCGTTTGCAGATGGGATTCCTGGCGGCGTTGGCAAGATGGCTTCCAGCACTCTATGCCAAGTTGATTGTTCGTGAGTTCTCAGCCACCGATTTGGCTACGTATCGGCGGCTCGACATCGCTCGCCGGATCATCCCGGATCGCCGCGAGTTCTATCGACAGTGGGGTCGCGGAGTGGCTTACGATCTCACGATTCCCGCGACATGGCCAATCCAACTCCACGAGATACGCTTGCCTGTGTATCTTTGGCAGGGAGAGTTAGACACCGCCGTGCCTCCGTCGAGCAGCCGATATGTGGCTCAACAAATCCCGGATTGCCGTGCCACGTTCATTCCCGACGCGGGGCATTTCTGGATATTTGAGCATGTGGTTGAAGTACTCGACACGCTTGTCAAGGATAGTCTCGAAACATGAGAACAGTGGTTGCCCGCGTGTCAAAGCGCAACCGCATTCGTTCGCTGCTAGACTGTGAATCCAAGAAAGTCGTCGTTCGCTCCGCGAACGAGCGTCCCTTTCGCGTTCGTTTGCGGAGCAAACGACGACATTTTAGAAACAAGGCAGGTGATAACTTCGGCAGCGGATTGGCCCGTTTGAATTTGGGGCGCGACCTACGTCAATCTGCCACTCATACTCCCGAAGTACCCGGATTTATTCCTGGCGGATGAGTTCCAATCCACTGATGATTGTCTCTCCGCGTGATGCAGAGAGTTCTAGCGTCAAATCATCCCTGACTTCGATACTCGCAAACTCTTTGATGGCTCCCAGCATCACGCCGCCTGCGTCGTCGACGATGTCATAATCTCGCGCGACATCTTGACCTTGAATTTTGATGTCCTGCAGGCGTTGACCGGGTGCGATTTCCTCCGGTTCCGCGAAATAGAGGCGAACCAAATATTGTCCCGGTTTCAAATCCTTGATCACGAATCGCTCAAGTCCTTCCGCCACGGATGCACTGACCCACGGATAGCGTTCGGCCTTTCGCATCCACATGCTGTGTTGATAACGAAAACTTGCGGAGCCCGTAACCACAACGTTGATGTTCGGTGATGGTCCACCAATCGACGGATAGTCCAGCCAAAGCGTTCCGTCGCGAGTGATACGATCGCCTGGTGCACCAAAGTTGATGCCAATGCGTTGGATTTTGCCTGGTTCGATTTCGCTTTCACCCCATGACGACCACTGCTCGTGACTTTCCGGCATCGCGAATAGCGACATTGCGGTGGGCAACGGATAACTGCATGTGCAGCCTTCGTAGTAGTAGGGCACGTTCAACAATCCGCCTGATGGGATGATGCTGTTGGTGCATCCGCTGCGTGGTCCACTTAGAAAGACAGTCCCGCTTTCGATCGTCTTGTCGTAAAATGCCGCAGTACCGGAACGCAGCGTATACAAATCACCGTAGTCAACGCCGCCGTCGCACCCATAAGTTTTCGGAAATGCGCGAGGTTCGATTTCGCCGGTCAGCGGATTCGTCCTTTGGCCCACCATGGGTTGATCTGGTTTCCAAGCATCCTTTTGGCGCGGCGGCCGATACTGACTTGGTTCGGCGATCGAAGGTGAAGTCGCCTGCAGTTTCATTCGCAAATCCGTGCGTTCTGAATCATCTAACACACGCCCGGTGTAAATATCGGACAAGACCGGCGGCAGCAGCGGGTAGTCGGTTTTGTTGTCACCTTTTAACCGAGGTGCATGCCAGTCCTTGGGTCTTGAGATCATCACGCCGCCGTCGAATCGTGGCTGGGGAGACCGTTTGAAGTGTGCCAGTGCGTCATCAAACCACAGGACGCCCAGCGGAAATCGTACCAATGCGTCTTTGCTGGACGACCAGTCTCCTGCGTACTGTGTGGTTCCTGGCAGGGGGCCAACACGCCGAACCACCGAGAGACTCGAATTTGTCTGGTTCTCGAAGGAGAAGTTGCCTGGCGCAATCCTTCTCAATGATTCTTCCGAAACCTTTCCTCCCACAGCGATACCACCGAACGGGCGGAGCGATTGAAGTAAGGGTGCGAAATCCACGTTGGGCCGCTCACTGACTAATACCGTCGTGAGATACGGCGGCAAGCTCAGTTTCTGCAAATCACATTGGATCACTGCGGCTCGACTGCCATACAAGCCCGCTTCGTCCAAATCCCGACGCAGCCGTTCAATCTTATCGGCGTTATCATCAAAAACGACGACTTGGTAATCAGATGATTCGATCAAGGCTTTGGTGAGCGATCCATCCGACAAACCGGCCACAATCGCGATGCCATGCTTGCTCGATGCATTCTCTAACACGGCCGCCGCGGTCGTGCTCGCATCGCGGGACGTCGCCAGGCTGTTTGTCTTGCCGCTCCAGACCGTCGGATCTCCCCCTGCCACATCCCCCTTCTCGCGAAAGCACAAGATCCGCCCGTCGCGCGTGGCGACAAACAATGCGTTATCAGCAACCACCATCGAATGGATTTCGCCAATGACTCCTTCGCGTCTCTCGTCAAACTTCAGCGTCGCCGTACCGGCGCGGATTTCACGGCTCAATCCTTCCACGCCGCCACGACTTTCGTAAACCTTGTCTTCGTGCTGCTGTCGATTGATGACTTCGTCAAACGTCAATTTGCCCCGTCGAAGTGCTCGCGCCTGGTCCGGATCGAGGGCCGCGAACCAACCTCCGGGGTATCTTCCAGGCCCAGGTAGTTCAAACTCGATCAATTCGCCCGTGTGCCGGTTCAACCTGGCCGGGTAAGCAGTCGAACATGGCACGATCAACTCGTCGTCATTGATCACCAGGTATCCTTGCGGGGCCAAGCCACCGATCGCCTCGGTGTTGTGCGGTTGCCTGCCGAACAGATAACCCATGCGATCGTTACGCCACACGACGTTGCCCGTGTCGATATCCATGGCGTAAATAAAAACACCTTCGAAGGGCCAAACGCCCGCCGCGAAATAGACTTTGCCGTCAGCGACAACAGGGCCACCGCGCACGGGCCAAACCGAAATCAATCGCTTGTTGCCAAACAACCGTCGCTCGCTGGGCACGGCACGATGTTTCCAGCGCAGATTGCCAGTCGCCAGCTCCACGCAATAAAAACATCCATCGTCTGATCCAAAGCAGGCGAGGTCTCGCCATACGGCCGGCGCCAGTCGCACAGGTCCATCGGTGTAAAATGTCCAAAGCTGTTTCCCAGTCTTCGCGTCATATGCTTTCACCGAATCGGTGCGCGACGAGGCGATCAGCAGGCGCCCTTTTGCGATGATGGGCTCATATCCGGCATCGAACTGCAAGCGGCTGTTATTGAATGCCGGTGCAGGCGGCGGCAATTCTCGACTCCAAGCAAGACGCAGATCCTTGGGCACACTGTCATGCGTCGCGCCGCGACGTCCAACATCGTGGCGGTACATCGGCCAATCGTCTGCCGTTACCGTTAACGAAACAGACGCCCAGCAATAAATGGCTGTGAGGCCCAGCAGGATCGTATGTCTCATCGGTATTCCACTGACGGATCGAAGCAATTCGTTCTGCACTGATTCTAGCGGCCCATTGGACTAGGCAAATCGCAACCGATGGAGAGTGGCGCGGGCATCTCCGCCACTTGTATCGGGGATGATAATCAGCTCGAGCATGGAGACGTCCAAGAGGTCAACGCCATAGTCTTCTGTCTCGTGCGTCGCACCGTGGGGGCTGAAGTTCCATTGCTGTCGGACAATTTCTTGGAACGACTTTCCGCCATCGGCAGACCACCGTAACACGAACTGTTGTGTACGGTGTGCCAGCGGTTCGAAGAATTCCAGCCAAATCCGCCGGATCCGTTGGGGGCTCTTGAAGACAAACCGGATCGTCTGCTCGCCAGCCTCTGCAGCTCGCCAGCCCGAACCGCTGATGGGCAGCAAAGCGGACTCAATGGGATTCGCAGCATCTTCCGAAGTGAGTTCTATGTCTGCGAGACGCTCAAGGTCCAACCAACCTTCGTCAGGAAGCTGAGGGGGTTGTTGCTCGGCTTTGGGGACGATTCGCTTCTTCATGTGGAGGGGCTTCGCTAGCGATAGCAGCGAAGGTCATAGGGGGATGTGCGATGTCTTCCGAAGTTTCCAGCATAGGCTCAGAGTCACTGCAAGGGAATCCACGCCGGACTCGGCCGGTGTTCCATGAGGCAGGCCCATCCCTCTCTTTCTGAAACGCAGTTCGTGCGTCAGATTGTCCAAAGGTACTTTTACACCGGTCACCGATCGAACTTTGTCCGAAAGCGGAACAAGGGTCAGAAGCCGAATTGTCAAGCAATCGTAGGCCAGGACTTGTCCTGCGCGAACACTGCCAGGACTTGGAGACCGTCCGGCTTAGGATGCCGGTTGTGATGAGATTTGGGTAACCGCGGAGCGGTGAAAGAGGGTAGCCTGGGGTGAACCAACGAGCGACAGCGAGGCTGGTGTAACCCCAGGTAAGCGAACCCCAAAGAACCTTTCCCCCGCGGCGTTTCGGCGGCTACGCCGCCGAAACGCCGCGGGGGAAAAATGTCGTGGAGCAACCGCAACCTGGGGCTGCGGTTGCTCGCTGAAAGCTCGCAACCTTACCCCAGGCTACATTCTTCCGCCGCTCCGCGGCTGTCCAATCTAGTGATGTACTTTCTTCTCGGTGCCTATACCAAACGACGAGCGTCGGAAGTCATAACAAAAAGCCGAACGGCTAAGCTGGACAGTCTCCAAGTCCTGGCCTACACCTACTCACCCCATTTGGCCGCACTCTTCACTTTGTTTTGCAGCTTGTTTGGGGAAGTGTGCAGCTAGCAGCCTGTTGATCAAACCCAATCCGATCCCAACCTGCGCTGGATCAATCTTCTCAGGATCTCGGATTGGAACGGCCTGGCGATAGAAGTCAGGCGTGTAAGTCCCCCAAGCAATATCCAATCGCAGTTCCCACGGTGCCGAACACAATCGCCAATCCGCCGACCGTCGCGAGTGCCTTGGATACGTTCACTTCAATTCCGCGTCTGGATTTTGCGATCGGTCCCATTGAGGCCCGACTTTCGGGTCCAACAGATAAGGCAGCATATCCCGAATTGCTGCGAAGTGATTCGGGAACGTCTCGATTTGATCTGTTCCACTGCACACGATCGATGTTGCCTGCGGAAGATTGTGATAGGGGATCCGCGCCCAACGATGGTGGATCGCGTGATGATCGACATGCATTTGGCTTCGCGATGCCGCTCGTCCGACCGGACCAACGTAGGAAACCGTTCTCGTCATCTCGAAAATCGTCTCACCTGATCTTCCTAAATGCTCAGTGAATTTGCGAATCGTCTGCATTGTGCCGGCCAGCCAAGCTGGTACGAAATGTCCGACAAGAAACCAGGACCAGGTTTGCGTGAAGGCAACCACGAGGAGGACCATGTACCACGCGCCCACAAGGATACTCCACTCCAACAACAGCCGCCGCCGCAAAGACTTCGTGAGTGTGGGCCAGGCGCGCGCCGTACGTATCGAATACAGCGCCGGCGTGACAATCCATCCAAAAATTAACTCAAGCCACGCGTAGAGGATTCGCAGCCACCTCGCGGACTCGGGTTGGTTGTACGGCCGGAACTCCGGGTCCATTTCGCGACCAAGGTGTGCATGGTGCTTGGTGTGCACGTATCGATAGACGCTGAGGGGTGTGAGCGAGACGGTGCCAATGGCAATCCCCAGAACTTCGTTGGCAAGTTTTGAGCGAACCAGCATGCGATGGGCGGCCTCATGGAGTCGAGCCAAAACGGCGTGATCCATCCAAGCGATCGCGATCCACAGCACAACGCACAAAGGCCAATATCCCGCAGTCCATGCCGTGATGCAAAGGATGATCGCGGCAACGTGAATCGTCGTCGCGACCGCGTGACCCGTTACTCTCCCGGGCCGCTCGCGAAGGGACTGCAGATGCCACCGCATCCTATACCCGGAACGTTCTTGTTTTGTGTTACGCAAGGTGATTACTGCATAAACGCAATACGCATGCCAAGGCAGACAGCGCCAACAGCAATTCCCTTCATTCACATGACATATTTTCGCGACACGGTTGCGGATGTGCCCTATCGCGCACTTCGATCGCAGCCAATGGTCCGTAATCGCACGTAGGAACCCGCACGCCGGGTGACGATCGCGCATCGCAGAGCGGAAAAAGATTCACTGAGCAGGCTGCTCAACTCGCTGGACCTCGGTTCGGCGCAATTGAAGTTGGCTCCGACGGAGGACGTTGGTCCAGGATGCTGACAGACCTGTGTTGGAAGAGGCTCGCGTTTGTCATCGTTTCCGCAGCCGATGGAGCGATATTGCAGAGGCGAACTCCTCGAAAATTCCGAACACTGCGACATTTTGCTCCAGATTCACGAGCTTTGATTTCGAGCCAGCTCGATTTAGCGAAGCCAGCAGTAGACGGTGGCTGCAAGAATGACCAGAACTCTGATATCTTGTGGCAGAACGACGTCCATCACAACGTCTTGTCAACCAATGTATTACCAGAACGGAAGAGAGACCCAATGTCCGAAAAAATCACCAAAGCCCCCGAAGCAATGAAGAATACGGAACTGGCCGAATGGGTTGAGGAGATGGCCGCCTTGTGCAAGCCAGAGAAGGTCCATTGGTGTGACGGTTCGCAGGAGGAATACGACAGCTTGTGCGAAGCGATGGTCTCCAGCGGCACTTTCATTCGGCTCAACCCCGAAAAACGCCCCAACTGCTTCCTCGCTCGCAGCCATCCCAGCGACGTCGCTCGCGTGGAGGATCGCACCTACATTTGTTCACTCAGCAAGGGCGATGCCGGGCCCACCAACAACTGGATGGCACCGCGCGAGATGAAGTCGACTCTGACTGAGAAATTCGACGGATCGATGAAAGGCCGGACACTCTACGTGATCCCCTTCAGCATGGGGCCGATCGGCTCGGAGATTGCGCACATCGGCATCCAGATCACCGATTCACCGTACGTCGTGACAAACATGCGGATCATGACCAGGATGGGTACGGCCGTGCTGGAAACACTCGGGGACGGGGAATTCATCAAGTGCTTGCACTCGGTCGGGATGCCGCTTGAACCTGGTCAGGAAGATGTTGCTTGGCCCTGCAGCCCCGATCCTAAAGACAAGTACATCGTGCACTTCCCCGAAGAACGGGAGATCTGGAGTTTCGGGTCCGGCTACGGTGGCAACGCCCTGTTGGGCAAGAAGTGTTTCGCCTTACGCATTGCCTCGGTGCTGGCACGTGAACAGGGGTGGTTGGCAGAGCACATGCTGATCACTGGCGTGAAGAATCCTGAGGGCGAGAAGACGTATGTCGCCGCAGCCTTCCCCAGCGCCTGTGGCAAGACGAATTTTGCCATGCTGATTCCACCCAAAGAGTTCCTGGACGAAGGTTGGGAGGTGACATGCGTCGGTGATGACATTGCCTGGATCAAGCCGCGAGACGATGGCAAGATTTACGCAATCAATCCAGAGGCGGGCCTGTTCGGTGTGGCCCCGGGAACCAACGACAAGACGAATCCGAATGCGATGGCGTCCATCCGTGAGAATTCCATCTTTACCAACGTGGCTCTGACCGACGACGGCGACGTCTGGTGGGAGGGTATGACCGACGAACCTCCCGCACACGCCATCGATTGGCATGGCAATGACTGGACGCCGGCCAGCGAAACAACGGCAGCCCATCCCAACGCCAGGTTTACCGCGCCGATATCTCAATGTCCCTGTGCCGATGCAGCCTATGACGATCCCAATGGCGTGCCGATTTCAGCGTTCATCTTTGGCGGTCGCCGCAGCACGGTCGTCCCGCTGGTGTACCAGGCATTCAACTGGGCCTTTGGTGTGTACACCGCCGCAACGATGGGGTCGGAAATGACCGCAGCCGCGTTTGGGCAAATGGGCAAGGTCCGTCGGGATCCGCTGGCGATGCTTCCCTTCATTGGCTACCACATGGGCGATTACCTTGGTCATTGGCTCGATTTTGGCCGGCAGTTGCCCAACCCGCCGCGCATCTTCAATGTCAACTGGTTCCGCCGCGATGAAGCTGGGAACTTCCTCTGGCCTGGATTCGGCGACAACATGCGTATCCTGAAGTGGGTTGTTGGTCGCTCCAAGGGCAAGGCAGCCAGCATCGAGTGCCCGCTCGGATGGATGCCGCAGTACAAGGACATCGATTGGCGAGGGCTCGATTTTTCCAAGGAGCAGTTCGACCAACTCATGAGCATGGACCGGGACGAGTGGACTCAGGAACTTGCCTCGCATGATGAATTGTTCTTCAAGCTGTACGACCGATTGCCCAAAGAACTCACGTTCATCCGAGAGCTCTTGCTGTCAGGCCTGTGGCGTTCACCGGAACGCTGGGAAATGCAGGTGGACTAGGCGTCTTGTCAGTCGATGATGCCTTTGATCACGACTACAACACTGAACTGCAAATGCTATGGCCAGCGGTGGTCGAGATCACCGCGGCTCGGAATGAAGTGATGTTACGCTCAACACGCGACTCGGCTCGCCGGGCTCGCGTTTGTGCAATCGAGCGCACACGTGTCTGACAGCGCCGGAGCTACATGGCCTGCTACGAAGCACCGCAGCAGTCGCGTGAAAACTTCACGATTTCATCAATCGCCCGACCCAATTCCGGTATGTCCCGGATGTCCAACGGCGGCGGATTGGGTGCGTTGAATACGTGATTGCAGTTCTTGATCGTGGCGACGCGAGCATTGGCGGCGGCACCGGCTAGCGACGCCGCACTGCTAACGTCAACGGTTTCATCGTTCTCGCCGTGAACCACCAGGATCGGGCATTCGATTTTGCGTACGTTTGCGAGCACGTCATGAGCGTCGGCATCAGCCTCTTGTTCTGTCAGCCAGCTCAATCCGATCCGCAGCATCTGTCCCGTGCGTGCTGAAGGAGACTCAAGGAATCCTTGGGCCCGTAATTGCTCTTTCGCAGTTTCGGACAGGTCGCAGGCACGATCAGGTGAACCGGCGGTAACCAGGCCGACCGGTTTGGGAAGTGGTGATCCCGCCGTTTGCCGCCCTGCAAAAAGGATCGCGCTGACGCCTCCCCGCGAGTGACCCAAGAGCACGTATGGCAACGCCGTGCCTTTCAGTTGTCCGCCAGCAATCGCTGCGACAATGCACTGAATGTCAAAGACCTGCTTGTTCCAAGTATCGAACTCAAACAGGTCGGTCCGCTCGAAAGTGTCTGGATTTGCCGTCATGCCGCTGTGGCTGAAGTTGAAGGCATGAGCGATGAAACCAGCTTGGCAAAGTCCCCGCGCAATCGGGGGGATCATGCGAAAGTCCTTGTATCCTTTGAAACCGTGAGCGATGATCGTGCAGCCAACAGGAGCTTCGTCCGGCATGTACGTCGTCCCAAAGATCGCTTGCGAGTCAGCGCCGCTGATTTCCCAGTCGGTCGATTGTGTCATCTGATTGGCTTCCTAACGGACGTGGAGCCCAGCGGATCAACACCGCTAGTACCTCGACCATCATGAATTGATGGGCGCGATCTGCGTAGGCCAGGACCTGGAGACTGTCCGGCTTAGGATGCCGGTTGTGATGAGATTTGGCTAACCGCGGAGCGGTGAAAGAGGGTAGCCTGGGGTCAACCAACGAGCGACAGCGAGGCTGGTGTAACCCCAGGTAAGCGAACCCGAAAGAACCTTTCCCCCGCGGCGTTTCGGCGGCTACGCCGCCGAAACGCCGCGGGGGACAAATGTCGTGGAGCAACCGCAACCTGGGGCTGCGGTTGCTCGCTTAAAGCTCGCACCCTTACCCCAGGCTACATTCTTCCGCCGCTCCGCGGCTGTCCAATCGAGTGATGTACTTTCTTCTCGGTGCCTATACCGAACGACGAGCGTCGGAAGTCCTCACAAGAAACGCGTGCTGAGTTTGGGATCCAAATAGTCACAGATCGAAGTAAACAACCATGAAATGCATTTTCGCTTTGCTCACTGCTCTCGTCGTTTGCTTCGCTGGAATTCAGCTAGCCTTTGCCGGCGATCAACCTACCAATGTCCTCTTCATCTACGTTGAGGATCTCGGGTATTACACCAGCGAGCGCGGCGCACGCGAGCCCAACTCGATGATCGCGGGACTCGAGACTCCAAACTTCGATGCACTGGCGAGAGAGAGCGTCGTCTTTACTCGCGCGTTTTGCGGGCAAAGCGTCTGCTCGCCCAGTAAGGGCGCGATCTATAGCGGGCTGCTTCCGCACTCAAACGGTATCTGGCGAAACGTCCACAACCGCAGTGGGAAATTTGGTGGGCCAGAGAATTGGATTCCACTACCGAACCCGCTGACTGCCAAGAATGATCCAACAAAATGATCGAGACCTTCGAACGTGTTCTCAGTTGCGGAGCCTGTCATCGATTCGCGAGCTTTACCGCTTTCTGATTTCGATGATGTACTTCATCAGGTCGTCGAACTCCTTGCGGCTCTTCAGCTGCCTGGTCAAATTTTCGGGCATCAACGAAACCTTCGACTCCATGACGTCTTCGATGTCCTCCTGCGCGATCGTTATCGGTTCGGGTTCGGCCAGATTTCGCAAGACAATTTCTTTTTCGCTTTCCGAAATCCGAACACCCGTTTGCAGCTTGCCATCGACGGTCAGCACGCTCACTTGGGCGTATTCTTTGTCGATCAATTTCGAAGGACGCAAGATCGAATCCACCAGTTGCTCGGCTGTCAGCTTGGTCTTGATCTTTGCCAAGTCGGGGCCAAGGCGAGCCGCACCCCGCGGAGGATCGTGACAGGCGAAGCAAGCGGCGGCTGATTGATAGAAGAGCTTCTTGCCTCGTTCGGCATTCCCTCGCTCGATCGCGACTTTCGCCAATTCAGCAGGCGATGTGCTAAGCAGTTCGTCTTCCAACGCTTCGTTGGAGAACTCTTCCGTTTCAGCTGCAGGGTGGTTCCCCGCCAGGGCCTCTTCCAGAGGGTGTTCTGCTAGCAGTTCATCCGGTTTCCAAAACGTCGAACGGTCACATCGTCTGCTCGCGAACCTTCTTGACGCTGGCGGGACTGACGGGCGATGACTTGATTGCCCCAAGTGTTACGTACAAACGTCAAAACAGCAGCCAGTTCTTCGTCCTTCAACAACGAGCGGAAGGCGGTCATCGGCGGTACGCCGCGCGACGGGTCGTAGGTTTTTCCGTTGACCGTCAGTTTTGCCCCACAGACCGTGCAACGTCATCTTGATCAGACGTTCTTCGCTGCCGTTGACCCAGGGACTGCCGACAAGCGACGGATAGACATTCGCGTTTCCTTTACCGTGTGCCAAATGGCATGTCGCGCAGTGCGATTCGCGTTGGTAAACCTCAGCACCCAGCTTGTACACTTTTTTGTCAGCGCGACTGAGGTGCTTGGGAGGATCGAATTTTACGAATTCCACTTCGGCTGGAGCCGCAAATCCGCTCGCTCCTGTCGCGTCCACGTTGTCCCAAAAATGCTTGACCGTGTTCGCCGCGACGACCGCGTGCTTGACGTCAGAACTTAAAAGCGTATTCAACAACTCTTCGTTTCGAACGCCATGCTGCTGGTGCAACCACAGTGCTTCGAGAAGATGGTGGGCTTCGGTTTCATCATTCGGATCAAAGTCCTTCATCCACTGGCGAGTCGCTGCGATCACGGCGTCCGAGTCGCGGGCACTCAGTTCGACTCGCGTCCGGTGGCGAACACCGTTGACCGGGTGTTTGAGGTTTTCCAGCAGCGCCGCGATGGGCTGGCCGTGAATCTTGACGGGCTTTTGCAGTGGTCGCTCTTTCACCGTCAGACGGAAGATGCGGCCATGCACGTGGTCACGGTTGGGGTCACGAATGTTGTGTTGCATGTGACCAATGATGGCGTTGTGCCAGTCGGCAACGTACAAGGCTCCGTCTTCACCGATGACCGCATCGGTCGGACGGAAGTTTCGATCTTCGCTGTTGATCAATTCAAGGCCAGGAGTTCCCCAGACGTGTCCGAATTCTCGGGTCTTTCCGTCTCCCTCGCGATCAAGGGAATACTGCTTGACACCCAGGAAGCCGATCGTGTTGCAGATCAGGAAGTCGTCCTGCAAGTCTTCGGGAAAGTGCTCCGACGACAGAATCGCGTTCGCCGCGACGGGGCGGAATTCTTTGGTCAGCAGGGTGTGCATCTTGAAGCCCTTGCCTTCGGGACGCACTTGATACGATTTGCCCCCCGTGCCGTCGTTGGCATAGCAATAACCCCAGTAGTCAAAGCTGGTGCCGTGTGGATTCGGCTTGTTGGCCGCGTGCGGAGTGATCGCGAAGGTGCGGGGATCAAAACGGTACATCCCCGATTCGCCAATGTTCAGATTCTGTTTCCAAGGCGTCTCGTGGTTGTGCACCAGGAAGATTCCGCTTTGCCAATAGATCCCGCCGTCCGGACCCATACACCAAATTGTTCGCAGCGTGGTGCGTGTCGGCTGTTCCGAGTCCTTGCAGAATCGGGTAACGCACGTCCGCTTTGTCGTCCCCATCGGTATCCTTCAGGAACAGCAGGTCGGGACCCGAGGTGACGATGACACCGCCACCCCAGAACTCGAACCCGAGCGGGTTGTGGACGTGAGCGAAGATCTTGCGAGTATCCGCTTTGCCGTCCTTGTCGGTGTCCTCAAAAATCATGAGGCTGTCGTTCATTTCCTTGCCGGGTTCCCACTTGGGATACGTATTCCAGCTTGCAGCCCAAAGGCGACCTTTGGCGTCGACTTGCAGTTGCACGGGATTGGCCAGGTCAGGAAACTGAACTTCCGATGCGAAGACGTTCAGTTCATAGCCATCGGGAACCTTTATCTTCGCGATCGATTCTTCGGGGCTCAGGTAATCAACGCTTCCTTCTTTCTCGGCGCTGGAGCTCTTGCTCCCTCCGCCCACGTTCGAGATCACCTTGACGGGCGGTGGGACATTGCTGTCGTCGACAACATGTTTCTTGCCCTCGGCGGCCGCCCAAATCGCTTTGTCGCGATTGGCTGTCATCACGTCCAGCATCACCAGTTCGTGCTTGAGGACGTCGGCGTTGCTTTGGCCGTCGACAAAGGTCAGCGTCGATCGGCCGCCCCAGATGTCGTTGCCGTCGGTCGCGTGATAGCGATTGTGCCAATGCCAGTTCTTGTCTTGGACCGCTGCGTAGAGGCCGGCAAGTTTTTCGTCGACGGCTACGCTCTTGCCGAGCAACGCGTTGCGAGATGATTTCGGCGAGTTTCTTGATATCCGTTCGCATTGAGGTGGATGCCATTGATCGTGTACCGCTCGCTGCTCGACTCGAAACAACTGCAAGGGTCGGCGAGAAAAGATCGACAAACGTCGCGCCCGTTTCCGCCGCGGCCTCTCGTGTGGCTTCGGTATAGGCAGCCAGATTCGTATTCAGTTGAGTCCCATCAGGAAGATTCCGATCCCCTGTGTTCTGATAGGCAATCGGACTGAACAGAACAAACCGGACGTCCTTTCCCTTCTCCCGTCGCAGTTCGCTATACCGCTGGACCAGTTTCACCAACTCGGCTCGATAGGCATCCGCTCCGCCCGGTCCCGCAAAGGACTCGTTGTATCCGTAGAAAGTGAACACGACATCCGGCCCGACGTGTTGCAGGTACTCGGCATCGTTCGTGAAACCCTGATTGCGGGGTCTCTTGTTGACCATGTCTCCCGAAAAGCTCATGTTGCGGAAACTGACGTTCATGCCCTTCAGCTGGCTCTGCAGAACCGTTTCGACCCACGGGTCATGCTGCATTCGGTCGGCGAGACCATTGCCGTAAATGGCGACCACATCATTTGGCTTGAAAGCCAAATGGCTCGGCGGCTCTGGCCGCCAGGCGCTGCTGGCAAAAAGCAAATGATCAACAGGAGTGATAGGTGTTTCTTTAGCATTGCAAGGAAGCTGCGATTCATGTTCTTGATGTTGCTTTGTTTTGTGCAGTGTCTGTGATGCGAGCAATGTCGCTCTGGTGACGTAGCGGGGTGGGGGACAAGGCGTGGAAGGACTGATTCCCGACGGTAGGCTCCAGCGATTGTAATCTAACCGGCGAGATTCAAAGGGGACGAGCCCCGCCCTTGGGTTTACGCACATTTTTTATCCCGAAGGGACTGCAAGCTGTTGGCCGGCGGTCGCGCAGCGCACCGCCGAATTACCGTGTCCATTGCGAGTTTGACCCCGCGGGAGTCGGCGGATTTTGGTCGCGATTTTGACCGGAGCGACGTAGGCCAGGACCTGTCCTGGCAGGGCTGGGGATGAGGGGGCAAGCACACGGCACCGGCGAATCACAGGGGCAACATGAACAGAAGATTGCAGCGTGAGCGTGTTCTAACGAGCCGAGAATTCTATTGGCGGCCACATTCGATCACGCAGGTCGAAGTGTGCTCGGCGGATTCTTAAACTACACTCTCGTACTATCCGCACCGTCGTTCCTGTTCAGGCGTTTTCTCATGATTCGTGCTAAATCGATGCTCGTATTACTCGGGCTGTTGGTCTCGCCCTGGTCATCAGTTGCCGTGCAGGCTGAACCGCCGAATGTGTTACTGATCGCGATTGACGATTTGAACAACTGGGTTGGCTGTTTGGGTGGGCATCCGCAAGCTCGTTCGCCCAACATCGATCGGCTTGCTGAGCGCGGTACGTTGTTCAGCAATGCTCATTGCCAGGCACCGATCTGCAATCCGTCGCGGACCAGCATTATGTATGGAATGCGGCCATCGAGCAGCGGCGTTTACATGAATTCGCCAAAACCCTGGACCGTCGAAGCCCTCAAGTTCCGTGTCACACTACCGCGTCATTTCGCGGCGAGCGGTTACAAGACCTACACCGCGGGCAAGATCTATCACGGTTCTGGCTTGCCTCCTGGTGACTTTGACGAAGTCGGCCCGCGGCCTGGGCAGCGACAGAAAATCGATCAACGCCTGATCCCTGAGACGCGCGACGGGGCGAAAGGGCTGTGGGATTTTGGCGGCCAGTCTTACCAGGAAGAACTGTTCCAGGACTATGTCGATGCGTCGTGGGCGATCGATGTCATCCGCAAGCGATCCGAGCAACCGTTTTTCATTGCGGTTGGCTTCTATCGACCCCATGTTCCTTTCTATTCGCCGACTCGAGTATTCAATGAAATTCCGTCGGACACGATTGAACTGCCGGAGGTGAAAGACGGTGACCGTGACGACCTGCCAGGCATTGCAACCACCCTGACAAAGGCTCCTGCCGCGCCCGCTCATTCATGGTTTGTCGAAAGCGGACGCTGGAAAGAGGCCGTGCAGTCGTACCTGGCCTGCGTCCGTTGGACCGATGAACAAGTTGGTCGTGTACTTGATGCCCTGGAAAGAAGTTCGCATGCGGATAATACGATCGTCGTGCTGTATTCGGACCATGGCTTTTTTCTCGGTGAGAAGGAACGCTGGGCGAAGCAATCGCTTTGGGAACAAGCCACTCGCGTTCCTTTCATCATCAGTGTCCCGGGAATTGATCAGGGCAAACCATGCAAACGCCCCGTTGAACTGTTGTCGATCTATCCTACGCTGATTGAATTGTGTGGACTGCCGACCCGAGAGGGACTGGAAGGAGTCAGCTTGAAGCCGTTGCTGGCGAACCCAGCCGCACCATGGCCAAACGTGGCGTTGACGACCTTTGGCAAGGACAACCACGCCGTCCGCAGTGAAACACATCGCTACATTCGATACAGCGATGGCAGCGAGGAACTCTACGACCTGCGAATCGATCCGAACGAATGGAGCAATCTTGCTGGCGATGAATCGATGACGAGCCTGAAGGCAGAATTGGCAGAGTTCTTTCCCGATGCCAACGCGGAACCGGCTAAGGACGCCGGTGGTAAACGCAAGAACGCCAACAACGAATCAAGGTAGCCGAGAAAGCGGGCAGACAAGCCACATTTTTTCTCAAAGCCCGGAGTACATCCGAAGTTCTCGAGACAGATCGCAAAGACTGATACGAATACTGATTCCTGCCTCCGTCTGTTTCTATCGGCTGCAATGTTGTTGATGGTTGGCGGCGCGACGCCGGCTGCTGCTCCGCAATCGCGGCATCGCATTTCCTTCGTGCGGGAGGTTGCATCGCCCGCCGGCTCGAAGATCTTGGTCGAATTCGCATCAGTGTAGGCAAATTGGAGACACCGACGCTTTGAATCGCTAATGGCTAGCCTACACCAGTCTCATCAACCGAGGTAACTTGGAGAACTCGCGAGATGAGCCAGTAGCGTCCGCCAAATTCCGAATGATCTGCGTGGCCGACCGCTGGATGACAAGATCTGTGACGACTCATCCGCTGGGATGATTCAGGGTGCAGATGCCGTGCCTCTCCCACCGCTACACGTTCTGCAATTCCGCGTAGTACTCGCGAGTGCGGCGGAGGACAGCCTTACATCTCGACCCGAATTCAAGGCGAACCGCGTGACTCCAATCCGTGATTTGTCAGTCAAAATGCTCGTCTGAGCTTTTTGACCACAAGGGCTCGTACGCCTTGCGATGGATGTCAGTTGCAACGTGCATACATCACCGCGGAGTGTGACGGCTACCGTTCTTGCACTTTCAGCACTTCCCGGATTACTTCGGCGTACTTCATCAGCACCAGATGGTTACGCAGTGAGAAGCCGTTGTTGCGGAGGGCTTCCGCCGAGTAGTCGGCTTGGTACTTCTGGGGATTCGATGGGTGGACACCGTCGCGAGCGATCAGCGTCGGAACGTCGTATCCCTGGTAGCCGTTGAACGTCTCGAGAGCACCGTCCCAGTCATCCGGGCGCCGGCTGAGAATCTCCGCGTGGAAGTCGATCAGCGGAACGTTCAGTTTCCGGGCAACGCGGCGGGCTGCTTCCGCAAACTCGGCGGCTTTCTCCACTCGCCCGTGACGTGGCGGGATGGTGCTGAGAATCACGATCGTGCCGTTCTCCAAACAGCGCCCAATCACGTCTTCAAGGGTCGCCTCATAGTCTTCCGTTCCCATGTTGTTCAGGTCGTTCGTCCCGAACATCAGGATGGCGGCCTCGGGATTCCAGTCCTGGAGCCAGGTTTCGAGGTTCTGGCTCGCCCAACGGATCGTCTGGCCACTCTGGTTGCCGTACTTGCCGCCTTTGCGATCCCAGCAGTCTTCGAGCATGTGATCGTTGACGAGTTGGAAGGCCTTCAGCATCTCGGGAGAGGCGTTGGCGCGTTTCCAGCGAAGGGAATACCAGAACGCCCGCGAATCGGTGATCGAATCGCCAAACTGCGCAAAGGTCCCCCGTTCCCCTTGGAATCGCGCGTGGACTCTGCGCATGGGTTCGACCCAGTCGGGCGAGTCAGAAAGAACTGTCCGCGGCGCCAGGGCAACTTCTACCGGACCGTCCGAAGGCACGGCGATTTCGATCGATTTGTCGATCGGGTCAGCCCCGGCAACGATCTCGTATTCGATCCGCAGCATCCAACGTGAAGCGTTTCGGTCTTCTCCACGCCGTTCTCGGTCCACGTGTGCGTCACGACGGCGGGGCTTGCCTGTCTGGCACGATCCTCCACGCAATGGGCGTAGATCTTGAAGTTGTTCAGGGCAGGATCCCCGAAATAACGCACGTAGAGCTCCTCGGCCGGTTCTTCGAGCCGAACTTCGCGTGAGGCATTGTAGTGCCAGTGGCCCATGTCGGTCGGCATGTCGGATCGGTAGATCTCTCTGAAATCCCTCGGTGAGCCAACGGCATAGCCGATCGTGTTTCGCGTCTTGCCGGCAGCTTCTTGCTGGTGGGTTCTGAAACTGCCCTCGGCCGTGAACCAGGCGATCCGAGTGCCCGGGGGTGGAACCACCTTGGCAATCAGTTCCCCGCGAATCCGAGCGGTCTTCCGGTCAGGATCGTAATCGTCGGGCATGCGGACCACGTGCTTGCGGAGTTCGTCGGGCTTGCTCGTGTCGGAGCAAACGGCCATCACCCGGCTGGCAAGCCCATAATGGTCGTTTGAGCGAAATGCCATCCGATTGCGGCCCGCCCGAAGGCTGGGCAGCGCGGCCGGGGCAACCTGAACCCAGGTGGTGATTGAAAGTTTTCGAACCACCGCCGACTCCGGCTCGCCTCGAAGCTCCAGTCGCAGCAGATAGCCGTAGGTGCCCGATACGTACTTCGTCAGGTCGAATTTCTCGGAACCGTCTATGGTCGAAACCGGTTGCCAAGTGATTCCGTTATCGAGCGAAATGGACAGGCTCGTACCCGTTGCATCGATCTCGACAATCGAGGCTTCGCAGTCGTCGTCCGTCGTTTCGAGTTGCCCGACCTTGGGAACGATGATGTACGGTGTGCGGACCTCGAAAACAGCATCGCCGTCACCACGTTCTTTCAATGTGAGCCCATCGCTGCCCGTGACGACGTTGTGACGGTCGTAGACACCATCGGCGAAATCGGTGGAAGGCGCCTTCAAGTTGGGTCGGTAAACAAAGCGACCGTTGCCGTAGTTGTGGACGGTGAAGTGACGGTGGTTTGGCGCCGGGCCGCGAGGCTCTTTCTCGATCAGCCGGTGCATGAAGTCGCCTTGGTGATAGGTGGGCAGGTGGTGCCAGCGTCCGCCTTGCGGTGTCCACCATCGTGTGAACGTCTCGCCCTGGCGAAGGACGTAGTCCATCGTGTGACCCGTCTGATTGAATCCATAGTGGTAGTAGAAGGGCGTCGCTGCGTAGATCTTGCGGACGTGTTCCAAGTCGTCGTTTGGAAAGAACAGGGGGCCGCGATTCTTCCAGAGGCTAGGATCCGTTCGGGACTCTTCGAACGAGGCCAGGGAACCGTCCGGGCGGCGAAACGCGGCGCGAACATCGACGTCCAGATAGTGCCAGCGGTCGTCGTAGTAGGCTTCCGCAAGCACGTGTCGCCAGTCCGCCAGGATCAGCGAACGAGCGGGGCCGATTCCCGCGCCCTCGCAGACGCCTGCCATGAACGGTCCGAAGATGGCACAGTACCCGTAGCCGTAGACGTTGAGGATCTTCACTGGGTCGCGAACGGTCGTGTATTCACTGAGCGTATCGGCGCCCTCGCGCACCTCGCTCATGTGGAACACGCCGGTTCGCGTGTCGACCAGGTACTTGTAGATCTCCCAAGCCCGCTCGTCGCCCGACAGTTCCCGCCAGCGGTGGAAGTCGCCAAAGGTCTTCATGCTGTAGCCGTCGGCATTGTGGGGCGAGACAACTCGCGGGGCGCGAACGTCGGCGAGGGCTTGGGCCACTGTGAGAAAGATGCTGAGAGCCAGTGCGACGCACCGTTTCACGTTCATGATTTATCTCCATTGATCGGCGCCGACGTCGGTCTTCCGGCGCCGCGATTGTCGGTCGAAATCCTCACGTACCTGTTCGAACCATTCTGCCTGATCGACCACGTCCGGGCATTCCCCCTTCAGGTGCAGGTCGCCCTTGGAAAGGTCTACGAACCACTCTCCGACATCCCGTGTGACGTTGCCTTCGATGCGAACATGGCTATTCGTCTCGATTCGCATGGGCGGACCGCTCAGCAGGTTATTGACGACCGCGAGCCCCGGGTTGTCGTGAACGATCCGAATCAGCCGTTTGAGCCGACTGGTCGGGTCGTGGATCGTGTTGTGGGCGATCAGGCAGTCCTCGGTGTAGTCGGCGAGGATGCCGTTTTCCGGGCAGCGGGTCACGAAGTTATTGCGCACGGTGCAGCGATGGCAGTGAATCTTCAATTCCCGGGTGTCGATGGGAGTTGCCCAGACAGATGCCTGTATCGCAATCGACGATCACGTTCCGCTCGACGACGCAGTCCTTCCCATCGTGCCAGAGAAAGACGGCCCCGCGTGCTTCGCCCGTGCGGCCTCGAATGCCGTAAAACACGTTGTCGCTAATCGTCCAGCCGTCGGCGTACATGACGTCGATCCCGCCGATGTAGTTGCCATTG
The DNA here is from genome assembly GCA_963704055.1 of Pirellulaceae bacterium. Classification (GTDB taxonomy): domain Bacteria; phylum Planctomycetota; class Planctomycetia; order Pirellulales; family Pirellulaceae; genus Rubripirellula. The sequence continues at coordinate 407,895 of CAVPGW010000029.1, forward strand.
AACGTCTCGGGCGTGTCAGTCGAATCGTCTTCGAACCGCTTGGGACGATCGTTGTAGAACAGGCAGTGCTGGATGCGGCAACTTGCGGCGGCTGAATTTCGGGGCGGTCTTTTGGCACGCGGACGCCCTTGACGCCACGCTGCCAGATGTTGTGGATCACGCAGTTGTGGATCGTGACGCGGTGGACGCCGAAGTTGCTGTTGAGCTTGAAGCCGTTGTGGCGGATATTCTGGATCGTCAGATCAGCGAACGTCACGCCCGAGCATGCGCGGACGCCGACGAGTTCGCCATGCCTGCTCTCGGCGCCGTCCAGAGTGACCTTGTGGCGATCACCCGATTCGCTGCGGAGTGTGACGTCGTCGGTCCGCAGCTCGAAGTAGCGCGGCATCATGTAGTGTCCGTCCGCGACGAGGATCGTTCCCCCAGGCCGGACGTCGCTTGCGGCCTGGAAGAGTTGATCGACCGTCGACACCCGAATCACCTGCCCTTCAGGCGGTGGCAGCTTGGGAGCCCGGGGCAGCCAAGAGAAATCGTGCGGGGCTGCATCGACTGAAGCGGCGAGCAACAGTAAAGCAGTAACGAGTGCGGCGAGGGCAGAGCGTTCTAGACTCAACATGTTAGTTCTCTCCGAGCGCGATGGACTTCGCCCACGGTAGCAACCTGGAACATAGAGTGCGACCTATCGACCGTCATCCTCTCGAAAGAGACCACGAAGGTTGCGAGCAGAATTCGCAACTGCCGGTTGCGAAAGGTTTAGATCCCGACCTTATCCGGCAAAAGACTCTGTTGTTTTCGAGACAGCGGTTGCATCGACTTAAGCGTCATAGCGAAGTTGCTTCGACGCAGTTTCCGCTGGATCACCGACTATTTTGGAGAAAACGTGCAGAGAAAAGACTGCGTTAGCAATTTGCACGAGTGATAGAAGTTTGTGCGAGAAGCCAGTTCACCGGCTGTTGGCCCCGAGGCGATATGAGTTAACGCTTCTGGAAACAAAACAACCTGGAAGTTGCGACCATGGTGCTGGGGCATGTACATTCAGTTCTGCGTCCGCCGCCAAGCCGCGACGGAAGCTTAGCCTATCCGTGTGTCTCAACCTCCTGGATATATCGCAATTCGCTACGCCCCTAATCTAATTCATGCGTCTACCAGCGATCAGCGGCATTATCGACCGGCGTATTCTTGCGAACTACCGCGTTGACCCGGATTACATAGCCAACGTGCTGCCGCCGCCCTTCCAACCGCAGCTCGTCAATGGCCACGCGATCGGTGGTATTTGTTTGATCCGCCTCAAGAATGTGCGTCCGAAGATGTTGCCGCTTCCTTGGGGAATTGGATCGGAGAATGCTGCCCACCGAATCGCAGTGGAATGGCAAACGGAAATCGGAGTCCGGCAGGGCGTCTACATCCCGCGTCGCGATACCGATTCCAGACTCAATTCTTGGGCTGGGGGCCGTATCTTTCCCGGTGTACACCATCACGCCTCTTTTGAAGTCAACGAGTCAGATCATCACCTGTCGGTCACCATGGCAAGTGATGATGGACTGGCCAATGTTCACGTCTCTGGGTTACTTGGCGACCATTTCCCTAACGACTCTGCATTCGATTCGTTGGAATCTGCTTCCAGATTCTTCGAACGCGGTTCACTGGGGTATTCGGACACTCGAACAGATGGCCGCTTCGATGGGCTCGAACTGAAGTGCGAGGGTTGGCACGTCCAATCTCTCGACGTTGAACGAATCGAATCCAGCTACTTTGACGATCTGTCTAGATTCCCGCAGGGAACTGCAACCTTTGACTGCGCACTATTAATGCGAGATGTTGTCCACGAATGGCACGGACGCCCCGATTTGTGTTGTAGCTCGAGCGGGAATATCAATTAGGCCAAGTGAGTCAGCTGCGCGGTTGGCGAACAGAAACGTGGCGGTACGACGAACAGAATCGTGTTCGCGATTCGTTCTGAAGACGCAGCAGACAACAGTAGCATAGGTCCGAATTCGAGGGTTGTGTCAGGATCGAGACGGGCGGCCTTGGTGGTTGTTCGGACGTTTGCCACGCGCCGTTTCCGCTATACTTCTCGGCGATGCCTGTCAGAAGCGTATGTTGAGGTGAGGTAAACAACTCAAAAAACGACAGGGCTAAGAAATACGGGCTGGCGACAACACGTCCGTTTGTGGGTGACGGTTGGTTGTCAGGCCCAGTCCCACGCCACAATCAACCTACGTCCGAATCCATCGGCGTTTGAATTGGTGTCCGAACGCAGTCCAGTCGAACGACTCCGAGCGAGAGAGCTTCGGCTGATTCGCATTGATTGGAATCGGGGCCCAGAGGTGTTATCTTGCTGGTGTCGATGGGGTGTGGTCGATGGTCGGCGCCGATGTCTGCTTCGGCAAGGGACGAATCCTATGGCGAACATGAATGACTATCCGATTCCCGATCGCCTGAACACCGTCTTGGTTGTATTGGTGTCGATTGCCGCGATCTTGCTGCTATGCCTTACGAGTCACCTCGATTCCTGGTTGGCAATCTTGGGTATCGGCATCGTGTTTTCCTACGTCATGTTGACCAACTATGCGTTACTGCACGACGGCACACACGACACGTTACGGTCGACGTCCCGCGGCAACTACTGGTGCGGCTTTCTCGCCGGCGTTTGGTTTCCGGTTCCGTTCAGCATGATTCACTACACGCACCGCAGCCATCATCGGTTTAACCGCACAGACACGGAGATGTTTGACCTTTACTATCCAACGGATAACCGATTGCTGAAGTACATCCAGTGGTATTCGATTCTTTGTGGGTTGTTCTGGCCGCTGGTGCCACTTGGCGCATTGATCATTGCTGTCACACCCAGCCGGCTTCGCTCGAGGCTATTGGCCAAGGCGGACCCGGCGCGAGGTCTCGCCTACCTTGCTAAGATCCCCAACGATGTCGTGACGCGGACTCGAATCGAGACAGTGGCAATTGCAGCGATTTTCGCCGGTCTGTTTTGGATGCTTGAGCTGCGAGTTCTTCCGTGCCTGCTCTGCTATGCGTGCTTTTCGTTCAATTGGTCGACACGACAGTATATCACGCACGCCTACAGCCCGCGAGATGTAATCGATGGCGCGTTCAATCTACGACACAATTTCTTGATGGACCTCGTTCTGTTGCACGGGCCGTGGGATTTGAATCACCATCGGCACCCCGACGTTTCGTGGTACTACCTTCCCAGCCTGTCGGATACTGACGCCGTCGAGCGAAGCTATCTGCGGCAGTATTTTCGACAGTGGAGTGGGCCGGTTCCCGCAACGTCCCCAGCGCCCGAACCACTCGATGAAGAGTACGAACCCGCGTAACCAGATCGATCCGGAACCGACCGGGTTCGGCCGAGATCGATCACGGAAAACCCGATGATAGCACACCTGCAATACTTTCTTGTGGTTGCCGCGTACACGACGGCGTGGTTCGTTCTGATGTATGGGGTCTGCGACTAGATCACTTCGCTTGATTCCTTTCGCGTCTCACTGGCGATGACCTGGGAAAGCAAGGTTCCGTATTGGCCACCTGCCGTCGTGGCCTACAACTACGCGCCGTCGCTACACGTTGGTTTGAGCGTTGCGAGTGTTGCGGCGATGACTCGTTTTACGACGCGAGCTTTCGGTGGATTGCTTTGGGTCTGGGCCGTTGAAGTTGCAGCGTCGACGTTCGTGTTGCACGAACACTACATAATCGATGTGATCACCGGCTGGTTGTTGGCCCTGATCTGTGTCCGAAAGTGCTTTTCTCAAGTCGAAGAAACTCGGCTGCTCGGCGCGGATTCGTCTCCAGCACAGCGGGCTTGATGTCCCCCACACAGACACCCAGCGAGACAGCTGCTCTCTCATAGCAGCGGCGAAACCGCCCCGAGTCGCTGCGGTCAATCACAATCCGGACCGCGGAGAGTTGGGCCAGATTGCGAGCTTGGTCGTAGTACGGGTTACGGCGCAGCAGTTGATCCAAACGAGCTTGCATCGGTGCTTCAGAGCCACCGACGCCCGTGCCCTCGTCTGATGCTTTCTCGATGAAGAGTCGATACCTCCGGTCATCTTGGTCCGGAATCAATCTGGCGAAGCCAGGCTGAGCTCTTCCGTCGTCCGATAGGGCTCGCAAAACCTGTTGTGCGAACAGTTCATCAATCTTCTCACCGACCAAATCGCTGGTCGAGTCGCGACCAACAAATCGCACTAGCGGGCAGCGAGCGATCCTTCCGGTGATCTCCACCCGGTCTCCCGTCTGATATCGATAGAGCCCACCTCCGGTGGTAACGATGACATGATAGCGTTGTCCTTCTACCAACTCGTGCGCTAGTTTAGGATCTCCCGAGTTCGGAAGAAACTCGAGGAAGTGTGAACCGAGGGCGAGCGCCGCGCCGGGCTCGTTGATCAGTGGGATCGAAACGCACGCCTCGGTCGATAGCAGGCCTTTGGGAGCAATCTCTGCCTGCGGAAAACTCTGTATGAGTTCAGGTAAGTAACGACCCGAGGCAGCGTCGGTCCAGCAACTGATTACATTGAGCAGCGGCCATAGTTGCACCGCAAGCTGTTCCGTCGACATGCCTCCATCGAGCAGACTTGCCGCGCGGCGGCACGCTCGCTTGTTGCGAACGGTCAATGCGCTTTCGTTAACTGCTCACGTTGGTGTGGAAAGACGACACCGCCCGTCGTGCAAGTCGCGAGCCAGACAAGCTCGGTAATCGTTCCCGATGCCAGGTACCAGATCGAGCAGAAACGTCGGGCTCCACACCGATATCAACGCCAGGCTGGGTGTCTGGGCAAGGTACCATGCGGTGGCATACTGGAATTCGGACCGCAGCGATCTTGTGTAAGGGATGAGCTTTCTCTCGAAACTGCTGCCGGTTGTCGGTTCAAGCAGGAGTAGTTTCTCGGACGACAAAGCGTTGAAAATCTGTCACGTCGCGTCTTCCACTCCATCGCCACATTCGATTGATCAGACGGTACATTGATCGACCTCGCGTTTCTAGGCGTCGACGACATACGGCCACTTCCGCAAGTAGTGGCCACAGTGTTGCTGGATGGCCCGCCGCAGATAGCTCGGTAGAGGCGGATTCTGATTCGTTTGGTAGTTCTCGATGGACGTCAGGTACTCGCACAGAGGGTCACGAGCGTCTGCAAAACCCGGCAACTCCAGTGACCTGTAGATACTCGCGATTTCCCGTACCGGATTCTCGACCAGATCCTCGTAGCTGATGCTAAAAAAACGTCCGGCCGGGATGAGATGGTGCTGTGCAAAGTAAGCGTTGTACATCATTTCGAAGCGGTGAAGAATTCCCTCGTCGACCTCGATGTCATCCCGCGCCTGCTGCAAATAGAAATAGGGGAGCGCTTTCGCGTAGACGCGTCGGGTTGCTTGGAATACATCACACGGATTTCGATGCAGATGGACGAATCGAGCGCGCGGAAAGAGTTCGAGCAGGAGCCGGATTCGCGCTGTGTGTGGGGGTGATTTGAGCACAAGTTGCCGGCCGTCGTATTTGATTTGAAGTTTTCTGACCCAGCTGGCCAATGCGGATCTCCAGGCCTCTATTTCCGCAGGCGATGCGTCGTCAAAGGTCAGGAATCGATCGTAGTGTTGCTCTCGCTTCGGAAAACACCAGGCGAGATAGGGTGACATCGGCGCGAGAATGCTAACGGCAAACTCGTCTTCGGCCGGCATGTCCAGGCTGACCGCTACGTTGTCCCAAACACGACGTGCCGGTGTAAACCTTTCGAAACAGCGTCGTTGAAACGCCTCGCTGGTCAGCATCGTGTGAGGATTAGCGACATCGAACAAAGTGCAACACGCCATCATTTTATCTTGCGTCAAGAGCGAATGTAGCCACGTCGTACCGCTGCCCCAGTGGCCCAGAATGAAAACGGGATCCGGTGCGTTGCGAATGAAGCAGGCCCGATTTCGCACCACTCTTCGCTCACGAGCACCGAACGTCCAATTCAGGAAGCTGACGGTCGTGATCAGCATCGCGCGGGAGATAGCGTGGATGAACCGCAAATCGATTGTCACGCAACATCCGCCACCAGTCGGGGAATGAAATTCCCCAGAGGAATGTTAGTAGTGACTTGGACAGTCGTGGCATATCTCGGCTGCGTGCGATTGGCCCATGCGGTTCAGAAGTACTCGACACCAATCACGCGGCGAGCAGCTGCCGTGAAGTTCTCTCGGTTGAGTGGTGCGATACAGCAAAGCTCATCCCCATCTCGGTGACCAGGATTGCTTGCCAAAAAGAAACGGATGTGTGGATCGTCCAGCCGAGCACTATCGATATCTGCGACTCCATTCCGCAGCGAGTAGTTGTCGATCGCGGAGCCCCGGATAAGACATGTCGAGGGATCGAACGCATCTGCGTACATCTCTTGCATGAACATACGCCGAACCTGATCCAACTCTGGAGGTGTGGATCGATTCACCGCGGGAGCGTAACAGCGAAAGAAAAGCGGCAAAAACCGATAGGTGCGAAATCCTTTGCTAAGCAGCAACCAATACAAAGGCTGCTCTGTCTCGTCGATCAATTTGATCGCGAGTCGCCCCCAAGCCCTTGCGAGCCGAGGAGAATTCCAGTGTTCCCGTTCCACAATGGTATCGCCCGAGAAAAGGGCTCGGACCTGCGTTCCCATGACCTCATGCGTCAAAACTTTTTGTGTGGAAAATCCTACTAACTTCCCGTCGTCGCTTTCCTGGCCAACGCTCTCAGATGCCGGGAGAGAGCGGAGGCAAATGACGCAATCCTTTGAGTTGAGGTCTGTCATGAACGTCGTTTCGTTGACGCTCTTGTAATAACGCTGCATCAATTGCAGCATGGCATTGCGCGTGACGAGATCCAATTTGCTTGGCCGGCAAATGGTGCCAACGACCTGGTCCAGACAAAGGGCATTCATAGGCTTCCCACCTCTAGGTATGGCGGACGATGGCGGTCGAGCGTGACTGTCGAAGAGTGACGGTCCCATCGCACGACGCAGAGCCGCGTTCGGTACGCCGTTGCGCGCTGGCGCGACAGAACGGAAAGCAGCGGATCATGATCACACAGGCCGACGACCAGATGTCGGTGACGAACGCCGGATGCGAGCTGCTGTTGGATCCGTAGCAGGGCCGAGAAGCAATCGTAATGCTCGGTATCGATCACCGGAACAGCCGCAAAAACCAGATTCAGACGTTCACCGGGCGAAGGAAGTCCAGCGCGTCCACGAAGTCGCGCCAAGCCATTGATGACCGGGCGCAGTTGCGCAATCCAGGATCCGTAGTCATGAACCACGGACTGGCGAAACGCCGATTGATCCCAGGCGGCGAGCGTCCCCACAAGCTTGCCCCCGCAGTAAGCGATCAGCACATCCTCCGGCCGCATTCCCCGGAGCATTCCGGCATCGGCGTCGAAGGCGGAGCAATCGTAAACAGGAAAGAACTCGCGTTGGCACCCGCAACGTTTCCAGAATTCAACGAGCTCAGGTACGTCATCCTGCGTTGCGAGCCTCAACTGGTATCGGCCGGCGGTTTGCGGCAGCGGAACGGTTCGAGACTGTCGTGACAAAGGAATTGCCACCGACACGTAGTCGCAGATGTGCTGGTAATCCGGCAACCCGGCGCGACCACTGGTCAGCAACCGCCAAGCGCGGTCGTTCCCAGCAGCGATCGTCGTCAAGTAGAACGGCAACGGATCCTGCTCGTGAATCTGACGCAGCAAATAGTAGCCACGGGCCAGTAGACCGACACCGCGGCACTCAGCACGAATTCGCAAGCCACTGAGATAGCCGACTCGATGCGGTGCACCGTTGACCCAACACAGCCGTGTCGCCCGCGACCCCATGCCAACGATGCGGCCAAGCGAGTGCATGTCGCGGCAGACAACCGTCCGATGGTCTGTTCCTTCGACGACAGAGGCACCGAAGTAACTTGGTTCGCGCTCGAATGAAACGCGGATGTGCCCGTCAGTGGGTGTCATTCGCATGAGCTCACGAAGTGCGCGGTCGTCGGATTCTTCGGCAAAGTTAAACTGAAATCGTCTCATGGTCCGGTCTTTCGCGCGGGTTTACGTTTGCTTCGTCAATCGCCAACTCCTCGTCTTCCGCACCCATTCCCAAACGCAAACCTTGACGAAGACCAATATCAAACTTTCCCTGCCAATTCAGCCCAAGATAGATCGCAAGCATCACGGGCGTTCGGATATTCGCCTTCCAGTCCATCATTCGCTTGCCGATAGAACTGGAACGGAAAAATTGGTGGCGCGCGTCCAAACAGGCCTGCTGTAACTTCGCGGGCGACATGCGTGCGGGCCGAAAGACGACGTCACCGACGCGACATTCTTTATCCATCCACCACGTTGGCTTGATCAGACGATCCTCGTTCTCCAGGCGGCGGTGAAGGGGTGTACCAGGAAAAGGAATCAAATGGTTGAATGCCGCGAGAAACAGCTTCTGCTCGATCGCGAAGTCAACACTCCTCTTGATCGTGTCTTCGGTGTCGTCGTCATAGCCAAACACAAACGTACCGTAGACGGCCAGGCCTGCATCACGAAAGCGTTGAATACTCTCGGCGTAAGTACCGTTGGCGATATTCCACTGCTTTCCCATCTGGCGGAGATTCTTCTCACTCAGAGACTCCATTCCGATCAGCACTCCGCGGCAACCGGACGCGGTCATTCGGCGAAGCAAATCGGCGTCTTGCGCAATGTGAATGCTCGCTTGCCCGACCCAGGAAACACCGAGCGACGTCAGTTCCGCGCAGAGTCGCCGCGCCTGCTCCGGTTGGCTGACGAAGTTGTCGTCGACGATGAAGAAGCGGCCACCGCCGACAGCGTCCATTTCGGCGGCGACCTCTTTGGCTGGTCTGTGCGTCTGAGATGCCTTGTGGAACGCGGTGATCGAACAAAAATCGCACTTGAAGTTACAGCCCCGCGCAAATTCAACCAGCCTCAGGTTCTGATAGTTCTTACCGGAAAATATCTCACGTCGTGGACGAATATTCTGCAGCGACGGCCGCTTCGCCGATCGATACTCGGGCTTCAACTCACCGCGTGATTGATCGTCGATCACATCTGACCAAACGTTGTCCGCATCACCGATCACAATCGAATCGGCCATCTTGCGAGCTTCATCCGGACACAGCGTGACATGATATCCACCGAGAACGACGGGAACGCCGCGACTGCGAAACTTCGCTGCAATCCGATAGGCCCTTAGCGCCGTAAACGTCTCGACGCTGATCGCGACCAAGTCGGTCGGCTCGTCAAAAGGAATGGTCTCCATCCGATCGTCGTAGAAGCGGACATCGATTTCTGGCGGAGTCAGGCTGGCAAGCAACGCCATCGACAGCGGTTCCATCTGCCAGGCACGCACATAGTCATGTCCCGGTTTGCGCCCGACCGACGGATAGATCAGGGTCACACGCATACTAGCTGAGGCTCCATGCCGGGTTCGCGATGCAGGTCGCTCACGGGAGTCCGCTGGGCCAGGTGACGCGCGAAGTACCGGTAACCAATGTTCAGCGAGAGTGACAGTGGCAGCACGGTCCTGGATCCCCATAGTCGGCGGGCGATACTGGCCCATCCGTAGCTTTGGCTCCAGGCCCAATGAAGTCCTTCTTGTAATCGTTCGGGACTCATCTGTGCAGGTTGAAACACAACGTGTTCAACGTCATATCGCGACCAATCGCGGTGCAATAGGCGGTCCTCCGCTTCCAACTTCTTATAGGCCGCAGTTCCCGGGAAGGGAGTCAGGACCGCGTACCGAGGCAAGTCGATATGGACTCGGTCCACGAATTCGACCGTACGTTCAAAGACGGAGGGATCATCATTGTCAAATCCAAAAACGAAGCACCCCTGAATTCCAATTCCGTGATCGTGCAGTCGCTTGACCGTCTCGGCGTAGCGGTCGGCAGAGTGAAAGTGTTTCCGAGTGCCGTTAAGCGTGGCTTGATCAATCGCTTCGAATCCGATCAGGAGCCCGCGGCAACCGCTTGCCGCCGCCAACTTCAGCAACTCCAAGTCATCGGCGATTCGAGTGGTTGCCAACCCCACCCAGGTCATTCGAAGCGGAACCATGCGACGGTACAGTTCCTTGGCATAACGCACGTCTTCGACAGGACTCAAGTCAATGAACAGCGCCTTTCGATCCTCGAATGTCTGAAGTTCCGCGATCACATCATCCACGGCTCGGTGTGAATAGATGCCGCTCCAAGCCGCCGGCACGGCGCAGAAATCGCAGCGATGAGGACAGCCCCTGGTCGCTTCGATGCTGTTGACGGTCGCATAGCGCGAGGCGTCCAGCATGTCCCGTCGCGGCTCCGGGACGTACAGCTTGCGGGGTGTTGGGCGGTGATAGTACGACCGCAGGCGACCTGACGCGAAATCACGCAGCAACTCAGGCCAAGACTCCTCGGCGTAACCCGCAACCACCGAGTCGGCATGCATGGCCGCCTCTGAAGGCATCAACGTCGGGTGGACACCACCAAGAACAACGGCCGCACCTCGCGCTCGCAAGCGGTCAGCCAACTCGTAGGCGCGATTTGCGGTCCCGGTGATCGCACTGATCCCTACAATGTCGGCATCGAAATCCAAATCAATCGGCGCAACGCCCTCGTCCTGGATTTGGACCTCGGCGTTCAACTCCGCCGGCACGAGCGCTGCAAGCGTCGTCAACGTCAAGGGAGCATACCGAAGCGATCGCTTGAAGATGCCCGTCTTGTTACGGTGGATGTCGCCGGCAGGTAACAGCAACTGAATCTTCACCAATGATGCCTCCACGGAATGAACGTCAACCAACGTGAATCAGTTGGTCGTGGCGACGCTGCGTCGCCCAAGAAACCGACCCACCAACAGCCCGACCACCCCACAAACAATTCCCGCGATCCACGCCAGTCGCGTCGCCCAATTCAATAGCGGGTTATCAAACACGCCGACGGACGCGGACAGTGTGGCAAGCTTCCACTGTTCGTCCTCGCGGACCATGGTCGCGGTCCATGGCCCAGCGATTGATAAATCACTACCGCGAAGGACAAAGCTGCTCGTTGCCTTTCCGTACGCGACCGCAGTGTCCTGGCCGTACAGATCAGAGAGCTCGGCGACCTCAAGCTTCAGCGAGAACTGATTCACGATCGCATCAGCTCCCTCTGTCTTGGTCTTTAGATATCCGATGACTTCATCCGTTCCGTGGCTCTGTGTGCCGTCCAACCAGGTAACGACGACACGCGATGAAAGGAAGGGCGACAGACCGTCCCAGTTCTTCTCGGCAATGACCGATTCCACGTTTTGGCGAAGTTGTCGCAGCTGGTCGTGGATCGGGTCTTCACCCTCCGTCGACTGCGTCTCTTGTGCCGCATCGGCGGGCGTTTCACTGTCTTGAGCTAGCGCCGCCACTGAACTGCTCAGCAGGATAGCAAACAACAGATAACAAAGGCCTTTCATTTCGACTCCTTCGCGTCGTGTGCCGATCAATCGAGGCTCGCTGCCCAATGGAAGTACTCAACCATCTCGCGATCGATTTCGGTGAGGGAATGTGAGTTGTACTTTGGATTGCCTAGACCGCTGCTTTCATCACGCAGGTACGCGGTCGTTAGCAGTCGTCTGATGCGAAGCATCAGCGGTTCGACGATTCTCCCCGCTATGCGACTGGCCAACTTTGGTGTGAAAACGATGACCTCACAGCAGGTCCGGCCGTCACTCATCGGTTCGCTAATGACGAAGAATCGGCTGCGACGATTGCCAAAATCCCCCGTCACGACGGCGAATGTTCCGCCCCAAATCGTCAACGTGATTCGGACACGGCGATTCACAAACCGCCTCAGAAACCGATCATAGAACTTGTCGCCCAGGACCTCGGCAAGGTAACTGCTGCGACGTGCAAAGGGCGATGGGCAATCAACCTGAAGCGGTTCAAGCAAACGACGTCCGTGCACCGTCAGAAAATGTTGAACATCAAAGGCATGAGCATTGACCATGTACCATGTGCAAGCGGCGGTAAAACCGCGAGGTTCGATCGACCGATAATGTTCCGGTGTCTCGTTCATAAAAAAGGGAAGATCAAACAAGGCTGTCGGACCATGGAAGAAAAAGACCGAACCGTGACGTTCCTCGCACGGAAAGACCTGTTGGACCGCGAAATCCGGAGTCTGGTCGAACCCGGGTACCTTGCGGCAGCGGCCATCGTCTCCGTACATCCATCCATGAAAGGGGCACTGGATACAGTCGCCAACCACCGAGCCCAGCCCCAAGTCAGCGCCAAGGTGGCTGCAGGTCGCTTCCATCACCACCGGCGTGCCGTTCTCGCAGCGATACGCAACTAGCTTGCGGTCGAAGATCGTTCGAGCAAAGGGGCTGCGATCGATGTCCGTGCTCGCACACAGCCGATACCACGATGCAGGAAACTGCGTGAAGTCGGATTCCTGCGGTGCACCAATCGATTCCACAGACGCGCGTTCGGGTAGCGTTGCACTCACGTCATCTCCTCGGTCGGCTGGTGACCCGCGACATATCTCAACACGCCTCGGCAAAGCGGCTGCACACGAAACCGCGGTCGCATGTAATGGTCCGCCCCGCGAACAGGGTAAACGATCCCAGGCGTCGTGACGGCGTCGGACAACAGGATCGCGCCATCGTTCGGACCTAATGAGCCTATCCGATCATGAAAGTCTTGAAGTTTCTTGCGCACAAAGTCGGAATGGTCTGGGAAACCGACAACATGCACGACTTTTAAGTGCTCCGGTACTTGAAACCCTGGCTCTAACACGCCACCGTCCCGTCTCAAGTCCAATACCGATGCGAAGCACCAACGACGCATCGCGAACAGAGCTCGAAAGCCAAGCATGCTCCACCATTGTTTGGAGACGCGATCCACGACCGGTGAACCGCGAAGAATACCACACACGTCCACCCAGCCGATAACGTTGCGAAATGCGTCCCCGGAGGCATCCGACTGCATGGCAGCAACAATGTCCGAGCCACCTTTGCTGATCGATGCGAGTATCGTTGGAGAGTCCGAGTTATGTTTAAGCCAATCCAGAATCAGCCTCGCATTCACGGAAAGGCGGCCCGTACTCTCGACCGGAATCACTTCATGAGCCCAACCGAGTTGCTCTGCGGCATCCATTAAAATTCGCCCATCCGCACCGCTGTTGGGATACTCGCGATAAAGGAATCCAGGAACGATGACTACACGGAAAGGCGATGACGATGGAGAATCTGTTTCATCGCTCAAGCGATCAATCGCTCGAATCGTCGGGCCGTGATGATGCGACTCACAAACTGCCCGGTACAGTTGCTCGGTAGCGTAATCGAGGCCTTGCGCTGCCGCCAAACTCTGTAGCCGCCGCTGGTCGAGGCCCTCAAGACAAATCGACTTGTCGCCCATGTGACTGGGGTTTCGCACTTCAGAGATCACCACAACATCTCCTATTTCGCCGGTGGACAACTCACGTTCATCGATGGCGAGCGGATTATCAGGCATGTAGCCGCCGCATGCAACAAATGCGACGCCCGATAATCCAGGGAACGACAAAACGCCCGCTGCTAAATTGGTGCCTCTCGGCGGACGAATCTTGCGCAGCATCGATCACAACGTGCGGAATTGATGGTCAGACGCATGCTGTCGTGCGCCAGCATGCGCTTGCCTCAGTCGCGGGTCGCAGTGCGAAGCGCCGCTGCTCGGCGCCAGAACTCGAGCCTGTTCAGAAGCTACTCGCAGAGCACGATGAATCGCAGAATCCGCCGGACCAACCTCCGACGGAGGTCCAGTTGCCCCGATTAACCGCCGATCTGTCGGCAAAACTCGCGCCACATCGGACGCGGCAGCAATCGACCGTTGTCTTGGCTGCCCTGGTCCGCAGTTCGATGCCGCTTTCGCCCCGGCCTCAGTGCAATGGATGATCTCGCATCCAGCGGTGCTTCTGGCGAACTTCAAAGGCGTGAAGCTCGCCTTAATAGGCAAGGCGGATTTGTCGACCGACGTGCGTCAGGTTGCATCGGCCTCCGCGAGTTGTCCGAATCTCTTCGACGCAGTTTCCTGCAGAATTCGGACTATTTTGGTAGAAGCGTGCAGCGAAAAGCTGCGTCATCCACCGCTGCAGTTCGGTTTCGCATGCGAGCCGCTCAATGGGATACAATAATCTTCGCCGCTGGCGCCGGCCAATTCATACTTCGTCACTACCGTCAGAAACAAGAACTCTTATGGCAAAGCTGCTTCGCAATTCGGAAAGAATGACACTCACAGTAGGCTTAGTCCTTCTACTTCGATTCGGGGGTACTTCCCTTGCCGAAGAACAGGGTGGCAAATATGTCGACACCAAATACGATTTCTCTGTCACTGTTCCGGAACCATGGGAGAGCACGCGATTGCAGGGCTACACAGTGCCTGGAGTGGCTCGCACCGCATATTCGCGACCAGGAGGCGCATCGATTGTATTTTTTGTGCAAGAACCTGGAAGGGACTTTGAACCTCGCTTCTTGGTTGACGAGAGCGCAAAGTCAATTGAAAAGAATCTTGGAGCGACCGTACAGGAAAAGGAAGTTCGTTCTGTCGCTGGAAAGAAGGCGATGTGGCTCATCGTCGAAGGTAACGGAACGGGCGGCGCGATTGATGGCAAAGGGACTGTAAGAACAACCCAACACTGGGTCGCCATACCACGTGAGAAAGATGTCATCGTCGCTCTTCTAACTTCACCAACTTCCGAATTCCCGGAAAACCGAAAGACGTTCGAGGCGTCGCTTAAAAAGTTCGTTGTCGGCGGAAAGCAAACGGCGGCGCAGAGCGAATCAAAGTAGATTCCCGCGAGCCGGACACGGCGGACGAGCAATGACAATCGGGTCCGGATTGCCTCGGCACCCTCCCACATCACCTGCCGTGCGGGTCCTCGCTAGGCGGTTCCACGCAAGGATGTAAGCTCATCTGAGACCTGCGATATCCGCAGGTAGCCTTTGCAACAACGGTAAGTAGTTGACCGCTAACAAGTCAGTTCTTAGTCATCATTCGTGCAGGAGGTTGCATCGACCAAGGCGGCATAGCAACTCGGCCAACCTGCATCGGTCGCGCCAGCTTCTGCACCAAACGCAGCGTACTAACTGCACTGACTCATCGACCAGTTCCCTGCGATTGCCGCTTTCCCTTCATTTCTGCTCAGTGCCGCCTGAGGAACGTTTTTCGATCAACCTAAAACGGGCACTCACGGCATGTTTCAATTTCGGTGGTTCAGCCAGATCCTGTTTGCGGCACGGATCTTGCACACTCACGCAACGAAGAGGTCCTGCATTGAGGAGGCTGGCAGGTCTGGTGCCAGAGGAACATCGCGCGAAAGGTGCAGTTTAATGGTAGCGACTGACGAATTGACAGCCGATCAGGACAGGCGAAGAAGATTTCGCTTCAGTCTGCGCAGTTCTATTTGCGGTGATGTCCGCAGCCGCGATCCTATTTCTATTACTACCAGGATGGTGGACGCATGCCATGGAGAGGCCGGCAGGAATGGATCGCTTGTTGTTCCTCTTGGGTACATTGGGTTTCATTGGAATTCCCTCGGTTCTGTTGCTGTTTGTTTACAGTAAGCGACTGGGAATAAGACCCGGCGAGATATCGATCGGAATGTCGCTCGCGATCCTCACGCTCACGAGCGCGACTGTTGCCATGCACCCGATGTTCTGGATTTGGTCCTGGTTGCCTCTGTCCATTTCTATTCTCTTGTTTGCTGTTGGGGCAGGGTGTGCGTTCGATAGAGCTAAGCCTCGGCGCGAACTCAGTGCCGCGGTTGCAATGCTTGGACTGGCGATCATTTGCCTGTTGGTAAGTTCAGGCATCGGCCAATCGATCCTCACCAATCAACACGCATGGCACGTCAGGGATCCGACGCGTCCCCCCGTTGCTACGTACCAGTGGGCCCTGTTTGCTGCGACCTGGATCGCTCCGGGAATCATTTTCTCCCTTAGGATTCGTATTGGCACGGGCTGGTCTATTCAACGTAGTATCCTTTCGGGGCGCTGCCATGCTCTCCGTTTCCCCGCTGGCTTTGTTGGTTCTCGGCCTACTTGGGGGTCCATTCGCGGGTAATTGAAACTTCACGTGCTTACCGATGCCGTATTAACACGTCGTCTGTGCAGCTTGATTTAGGCGTTGGCATATGTGGGCCATGTAAGACTACCGTTATTCGGGATGGCCGTGTTCGGCAATTCCCGCGATGGCTAAGCGACTGAAGTCGCCCAACAGAATCACTGCGACATGGGGTCGTATCTATGAGGAAAGACTTGGTGGTCCGACGCAGCTGCCGATGCCGTCCACAAGTACGCGTGCGACGGTATTTTTGTAGACGGGGCAACTGCAGGCACTCCCGGAGCCACGTTAAGCCGCGTGGTCGGCAACAAGAAGGCTGCCGCCATGGACAAGGCTGTGTTTGCCATGCTGAAGGAGGCAAAAAGGAAGATGGGGCCTGACAAGCTCATCATTTTTAATCCGCTGCATGGTCATGACGGAAAACACGGGCAACTGGGGCAGGAGTATCTTCCGGTGACTGATGGCGCCATGGTGGATGACTTTGACCGGCTCCGTGCGCAGACCAAGGAATACATGGCCAACACAATCAAGACCATGCGAGCCGCCGCGAAAGACGGAAAGGTCATCATCTTTAAGGGCTGGCCGCGCTTCCTCGCCGCGTGGAGGGCCGGGAAGATGAAAAACAAACCGCATGATGAAGTTCTGCGTATGGCTCAAAAGGAGATCACGTTCCCGTTGGCGTGTTTCCTGGTGGGGGCCGAGCCGAACTGTTATTTCTGTTACAGCTGGGGATGGACGGCGAAAGACGGATCGCTGGACTGGTATCCGCAGTTCGACAAGCGGCTGGGACCACCGAAGGGCGAAGCCGTACAGAAAGGGTGGACCTTCCAGCGAGAATTTGAACACGCGTTGGTGTTTGTGGACCTGGAGAACAGGACAGCCAGGATTGACTGGAGATAGCTCGCCCTAAACAAGAGAAATGGCATGAAAACCGAAACAGCCGCCAGCTAGCAATGCGATAAACCGAAGTAGCGGAACCGGGCGGCCTCGAAATGGACGATCAACTACCGCGATTCGGTTATCGCGGCCGTTCGCCTTTGCGATCAAAGGCCTGGAAACAACCCTTACCGCATTTGCTCTTCCCGGCGCGGCGGATGCATCGACCAGAGGGTCTTGGCGATTGAGCGTCGGAAACGTTTCCTCGGGTTCTCTAACCATTTTGAGGGGAAGGACGCGTTGAAAAATTGCGAACCTAGCGCATTGAACTTTCGTCGGGGACTCCGTTAGCGAAGTCCCGGGGCAGCTTGGTCGAGAATCGGATTGGAATGACAAACAGCAACACATAAGTCAAAGCCCGAGCGCGTTGATACGAAATTCAATCGTACGCTGGGCCTCGTCGACGCTGATTACTTCGCCGGCCGTCAGCCGTCCAACGATCTCCGATATCGGACCCTCGTGCACGAAGAGCAGCAAAGCCTGGTCTGCGAACATGGAATAGAAATGACGATCCAGGCTCAGCGTCTTCTGCATAGCCAGACGAACATCGCGAGGCGAATCGCTCTCGTTCGATCGAGTGATCTTGATCACGACGGTGTGCTCGCGTGAGTTTCGTGCGCGGAACGCCTCGATGCGATCCGCCATGGGATCGCCCGAAGGCAGTGCGCCGGCATGCGTGGTGGCGTACGCAACCGCATCTCTCGGCATGACCGCTTCTCTGGGTTCGGACAAGCCGGTAATTGGAGCATCGGCGGTTGGTTGCACGAGGTCGGGTTGTCGTCGCAGCGCGACCTCTGCGACATCTTGGCGACGCTCTACCCCACGACTACTCGCTTCTTGGCGTTGAGCTTCAACCACATCGACACTCGACAAGTAAGCCGTTTGCGGGTCAGCCTTAGTCAGGACTGATTGTCCTTGTCTTGCCTTGTCATTCAACAAGTCTTTTCGTGAGGCAACACCGACCACAAGCATCAGCGTCACCACGGAGAGTTGGAGACAGTAACCTGCGGCCAGGACCCGCGCGATTCCCATCACCCTCCATAGCGTCAATCCGATCACCAGCACGATGAGCGTTATGACAAGCGAACCAGCGATGGCTCCCAGGTTGGAAAAATCGAGGTTCGGATTGGTTCCGCCGCGACTCACAAGCCGAGGCAGTGTTTTCACGCAAACCGCGAGGACGATCAGGCCAACGCCCCCAACGCCCATGAGTTGCCAGCTGGGCACCAAACTTGTCCGTGATCCGCTTGACAACGTGCTGCCGTGGTACGAAAAGCAGTCCGATAATGACCAACCCGATCGGAACATTCAACATGCTGAGCAGCAGGATCGGCGGGAATCCGATCGCCAATGCAAGAAGCAGCAAATTCAAAATAACAATCAACGTGCTCCAGCGGTGATGGTTGATCCAGCTCAAAGCTCCAGAAACGAGCGAACCGGAATCCAGCTGCGAGGGTCGCGGGCGTCGCGCAACGCCGCTCAGGGAGCCGGCCGTTGATTCAATATGCAGTTTCCCCAAATCCGGGACCGAACGAACATGCTCGGGCAACCGACAATCGGACGGAGATTCCGCACGTTGCTGCCGAGCTGGGTTCGATGTCGAATTTGACAATGCTGGTCTTGCCGCTGGAATTCGAAACCTTCATCTTGCACTTTGGACAGTTCGCGACCGCTGGATGCGGCAACGACTTTGCTTTCAGGCGAACGCTGCAACCCGGGCAGGTGACCGTGATGCTCGTCGCCACCGACTTTGTTGCTGACGTGGCCGGCTTGTCCGCTGGCTGAGACCTCTTTGGCCCAGAATTGGCGGAAGGGCGTCTAGCAGTCGGATTTGAAACGGGGAGAAGCGACGTCTGCTGACACTGCGGGCATCGAACTCGTTTGCCTATCGAATTGGGATCGAAGGCAAGTAGCTGGTGGCAATGATCACACTTGATGTTGATCTGATTTTCCCCGGACACGCCACGAGATGATTGCGAACTAATCGAGCTCATCGTTTTCCGATTCCATCGAGGGGAGTGAGAACAGTGACTGAGCACTGCGGTGTGCTGGACAATTCACTATGACAAAGAAGGGTGTTACGAGCTCTATTCCCATCAAGCGGGACAAACTCATCGAATAATCTCGTCCTCAGTGTGTGTCGTGTCGAACTCATCAGCTTTGCTCCGAAGATGCAACTAGGAATCGCGGATTTGCGGTGGTTATCCTTGCCGCACGTTGCCCGTTACCAGAATCGCGTCAATTTCACGGGAGGTCCGCAGAATTCAACAGAAAAGTCGTCAGTAGGTCGCGGCGGACGGCTGACCGTTAGCCAGGCCGTCATGATCGGGCTCGGCACGGATCGAACGGGAGCATTGTGAGCGTCGAGCCGATCGCGCCCACACGACTGACCACAAGTCCGGATCATTCCGACGCGTGCCCGCCTGTTGCGGCTACGAAAGCCATCCTCGTCGCCAAAGAGCAAGAATCTGTTGGTGCCTATCACGCCCTTAATGACTTCCCAGGTCAATGCTCAAGCTCCCCGCGGTTGCATCGACCGATTGCTCGAAGACTGTGGCGCAAGTCGCAGCGGTGTTACGGGGCTGAGGACGCCTCTGCGACGACCGGGAAACTCTTCGAGCCGGCAAGGGTTACACCAGACCCTGAACTGCGTCAGTCTGGCGACAGCCGTTGATGCGAAAGCAAAGATCACCTGCACCGAAATTTTATGGGATGAAACTGAGCGAAGGCCCATACGTCCTGGCCAATGGGATACACTCAGTTCGGAGAATTCATTGTTCGTCGGACTGAGGTTGTGGTAAACCCGTACGAAGCTCCGCAATGTAGCCCTACAACACAATCCGATTTCACTCATCGACAGAGAAATCGAGCGCGACCTCTACTCTATCTAGTCGGTGGCATCTTTGTGGTTGCCGCGGTCCCAATGATTCTTGCCGGAGTATCACGCGGGTCGATCGGATTGCTTTACGCGGCCGCTACTCTTGGATTTGGCGTCTCGGGCTTGTGGCTTGGTTATCGTTCGTTCGACAACCTAACGCGGGCGGGGACCGTACTCTGGGGGCTAGTCGCGACCACGCTGATACTAGCCTTGTCTATTCGACTACCACTGGATGTCTTCACGCTACTGTTTATCGGTTTGCAGCTTCTAGCGGTCGCGCCGATTCCGATTCGTGCGCTGCGGCAGCGGCCTGTAATCGGACAGCTTGATCAAGTACACTCGACGTCACCCCGTCGTGTCGACGATTGACGACTTAGTGCCGCATCAACGAGTGTATCGCCGACGAACCAAGGAGCGGCGGAACGACTAGCCGCGGCCGGCGATCGCGGACATCAGGTTATTGGACGGTGTGCTGTGCCAACCTTTCACTTCGAAGCGATGGGCACCGCGGGCAACACCGAGGCGGGGCACATCCAGGCTGCGAGTGCTGACGAGGCGATGCAGATGCTTCGCATGCGTGGTCTGTTTGTGACCCAACTGAAGAATGGGCTATCCGCAGCCAGAGACGATGGAAGACCCTTCGTGCCCGTGGACAGATCCAGCAGCGCGTCGCCGACATTGCTCTTGGCTGTCGCTGCCGTTGGTCTGGTCGTGTTTTCTCTTCGGCGTCGGAACGTTTGGCTCGGAGATGCATTTCCGCGCCGGTGCGAAGAAGGTCACCGCATTGAAAGTGCGCGATGCTGTTCATGGGACGACGCTGCAGATTCGCGACGGGAAACGAGTCATCGAGTTCCCTGCTCATTCGGAGGACAACCGCGATTTGGGGCCGGTAGACGTACTCTATCATCCCAAGATCAAGGCAGCCAGGTATCAGTACGAAAGCCACGTGAGGCTGCAAGGCGGTCCCATCTTTGCCGCCTTGGGCAGCTTGTTTGTGCTGACGGCCTTGGTCGGATCGTTGTGTGGGAAACTCGCTGCCAGGCAAGCAACCTGTTGAAGTCTATTCACCGAACTGAAACAGTTTACCTCGAGAAATCGGATCGCTCCAACCGCCGTGCCACGTTCTGCACAGCGTCCTTCGATGCCCTTCCATTTCCAACTGGAATTCACAAGAGTCGATAAAACGCGTGGCTGGCGTTCTCACGCTCGGCTATTCTCCGCATGCATGAGACGCAAGTACCCAATGGCTTGGACTACGGCGTTCAAAAAGTTCAAATGAAAGGCATGGGCTCTTCGTGAAGTGAAGCCTGGTGACTTCAGAGTGAGATTGGGAAGCAGACATGAGCGAAGTTGAAGAAAACGTGGAGTTGCTTGGATGACAGGAAACGTGGCCGTGCCAACGCTGGCTCTATCTTTTCTTGCAGAGCTTTCCGCTTCTCCCGAAACAGTCCACCTATGGCTCGCCAGAACGCTGGTCATCCTCGCGGTCATCGGCGCTGTGATCTTCGCTGTCGCGATCATTCGTGGCGTTCACAAGGCTCCAGTGCAGTTGCGTTCCGAGGCCTGCGCATCCCTCTCGATCGCTTTTGCCTTTTTCGCACTTGGCTGTAGCACTTTGGTGTTCACTCCGCCCAAGTTGTGTGGGCTACTCATGCTGCTCGTCAGCGCAGTCGGCACGACGCTTGCGGTGATCGCTGTTCGTCAGAGCGAGCGCATTGGCACAAAGGGCTTGGGCATCGTCGGGATCCTGGCCAATACCGCCGTGCAGCTGCTCTCTCTTCTGCTTTTGCGGCCAGGTGCCGCGCACCTGATCGATCGGCTCGAGCGATCCTCGCGGGCACTTCTCACAGCGATTGACTATTCTGCGTTGGTATCGGCAGCTTCACTCGTGGGGATTTTGATGTGGCTGTGGCTCCGGCAACGGAATATCGGTGAGCAAGCGCGTACCGTTCCCCAAGTCAAGCGTTCTGCTCGCGTTTGGAGCAGCTGTCGTCTGGTTGTGGTTGGGCCTTGGTCTGGCTATTCCGCGAATGATTCGCGAAGGACGACTTGGTCACCCCGACCTCGGCGAGGTCAGGCAGACGATTGCTGATTTCGGGACGGTCGGTACGATCCCAGTCTTGACGACTCTACTCGTCCTGTACGCGCTGACATACGCATTGCATCTACCCGTGTCCAATCGCCGGTCTGCATGGCCATTGTCCGCGTTGACGGCCGGGCTACTGCTGATCATGTCGCCTCTGATTGTTTCGCGTGCGCGGCGGCCACCAGCGAGCGACAGCCGCGTCCTCCGGACGTGTCAGAAGATTTCACATGACCCGAATGCGGGCCTCAGGCTCGACGATGGAGATTGGTTCGGTATTTCCGCGGCGTCCCTGGGAGACCTGGATGGCGATGGTGTCACGGATCTGGCGGTTGGTGTCGCGGGTGATCAAGCGGTGTACCTGTTGATGTTGGATGCGAATGGACTGTGCAAGGAGTACCAAAAGATCGCCAGCGGAAATGGTAGTGAACTTGAAATACCGAAGCACGCCGGCTTCGGTTGGTCCGTGACTTCACTCGGCGATCTCAATGGCGATGGCGTCACCGATCTGGCGGTTGGCGCACCCGACACCGTGACCGGGCCGGGTTACATACGTGGGATTGTGTACATCTTGATGATGGAATCAAGTGGGACGGTCGCAAGCTACCAGAAAGTCGCCAGCGGCATCGGCGGAGGCCCGGACTTGGAGCTGGGTGACCGATTCGGCGCATCGCTCGCGTCAATGGACGACATCGATGGCGACAAGGTGACGGACCTGGCATATCCGACCTGGCGGTCGGAGCGCCCGGTGACAATACGGGCGGGTTCAGCCGCGGAATCGTCTACCTCTTGTTCATCAGCCCTGATGGTTCCGTGAAACGCGTTGAACGAATCGCCAGCAACGGCGGGGGGCTCAGCCTCACCGACAACGCGAAATTCGGACGCTCGATTGCACCGCTGGGAGACCTGAACGGCGACGGCATCCTGGATCTAGCAATAGGTGCCGTCGGCGACAAAGCCGGGTCGAAAGAAACCGGCGCGGTCCACATCGTGTTCTTAAAAGGAAGTGAAGTCCAAGTCGACCTGACGCATCCGTAAAAACCCTCCATGCCGACGTTGGTACCATGCGCACGCAGGAAAATGATTGCTTCGCTTCACTCATCGACGTTTACTTTCGTCCCGCTGACGCGAAACGTTCGTACCTGCAGTTTCTCCCTCTTGCGCTGATGTCGATGATCGGGCCACGCAGGACGTTAGGTGCGCATAATCAGCCTCTAACCTATCTGAACTTCCGTCAGCTAACGCGTCGCAGATGCATCGGCCGAGGCGTTTTTGCTCGAATTCCTCGACTCACACACCGAAAAGAATCGAACTGGATTTCCGGGAAGTATGCGGCGATGCCGCGAGCCTGTTGAGTTACGCAAAGCGTAAGCCGATACAATCCACATTCTGACGTGGTGAATAGACTCAATACCCAATCACAATGGAAAACATCTACCTGCTTGGCCACGCCGTTCACCGATTCCGCGACGACTTTTTTCCGTGTGGTACGCATATGAAGAAACCGCCGTGCTCGGAATGCGGCGGTAACCTGAACGAGTTGGTCGAACCGTTGCTCTACTTCTGGGACTTTGAGTTCGGCGACCCGCAATTTTCCGTCGATGCCGGACACCATTGCTTTTGGGGTCAGTTCCGCCTGATGGTCGACGACCGCGGGCTATCTATCTTTGAATCACTCGATCTACCCGTTGAGTTCGATCGCGCGGAGCTTGCCGAGGGTCGTGATCTGGCGCGGCTTGGCGGTGTATTGTCTTGGTTGACTGCTAACGAGACGGTCGAAGCAGATCCGGTTACCAGCAAGAACCCGATCTGTGAGCATTGCGGTGAGTTCACCGAACGACGCCGAGCCATCACGCGTTTGCGTATCCCAGGATCCAACTTGCCGCCAGGCGGGTTGTTTACGGTGGCGCAGAACGGAGCGGGAAGCCCGATGTTTGTTACCGAGCGCACACGCAGGACTCTGACGGAGGCTCGATTAGCCGGGCTGGGCTTCTACCCGGCTGGCCGAATCGTTTAGTGAGGTGACGCGTGACCAGGTTTTCGGACACCCATCAACGGTGAGGTACCCACCGTTAGCATCAGAATGAGCACGCGCCCGTGGTGCGGTAGGTTGCATCGACCTGCGCGTCGTGGCGAAATCGCTTCGATGCAGTCTTCTTGAATTCTCGGACCAGACTCCGGGGAAACTGCGCCGAAGCCTTGAATCCGCATCGGTAGCGCCGACCGAAGTGGCACAACTCTCGCCTTTTTGCAGATCGAGCCTGAGCGAGACCCCATCAACCTGATGAATGGAATAGACTAAATCTCCCGCGCTCGCGTGGGAGAATTTGTAGTTATCGGATTATGTGCAATGAATCCCGACATCAATCCCTACTCCGCCCCAAGCCATGCATCAAGCCTCTATGGCACGGATGCGATCAGAAGATTTTTTGGGCGATCTATCGTCGCGGGGCTGCTTGCGGCGACGACCTTGGGCACGGGGCTTTTGCTCCTCTGGCTTGGCTCCATTGGAGCCATTGATCTTGGCCGATTTGGGGCGGTTGCGTTGGCTTCACTTCTGTTCGCCACGATCGCGTTGCTGTTCGCTGTTCGTTTTTACTCGCTCGGGTCGAGAAAATTCGCAGTTACGTTCCTTGTCATGGGCATGCTCTGTTTCGTTCCGATTGTCCTGATCGCACTGCATGAGGCGGGTATATTCTGATTCCGATAATCATTAAGCACCATCATCGCGAGGTACGAGCCGACGTTCAAGGGCTCTGTTCAAAGAGGCCCGGTTGATCCTGAGACGCCTTCTGGCGTTCAGGACTAGTGGTGCGCGCTTCCGCCCTTCAAAAATTGTGTCTTGATCGTCCTTCGTGAATGCGGTTGCATCGCCCGAACGGAGTTCGGGAAATCGCTTCGCGGCAGTTTTCGGGAAATCTTGGACGAGATTCAGGGAAACGTGCAGCCAAGTGGCCAAACTGCTAGGTGTTGCGACAGATGCTCCGGAACCGACCGGGTGCGAGCCAGGCGATCGCGCGCGAGCTGTGCGGTTTTCTCTACCCACAGGGTGAGAATGATGCCTGCCACAATGCTCGCGAATACACCTATACCGAACCTATACCGAGTTTCACTAAGTCGCCCATAATTTGAACCTCGTTCCCTACTATCGTCCTGGTGCAACGGCAGAAAACCGCCAAGTCAGGAATCACTGTCGGTACTCGTCAAAGAATTTCGGATCGACATCGTAGGTGGTTCGTGGCGTCACACCCAATTCGAGCGACTGAAATAGCTCAACGAGATCATCGCCGTTTACCAGTTCGATCGGCTTTGCACCATCACGGCGAGCTTCTTTCTTAGCCTCAACCGTAAAGACTCCCGTGGTGATGATGATTCCCTTATCCGCACGCCCCTCCATCGCACCCCGGAAGTCACGAACTTGACTTGGCGTCACAGAGCCTTGGTATCGCTTGCATTGAAACAGCACGGTAAAACTGACGAATTTGTTGACCTGGAGAATACCAACTCCATCGATTCCACCGTCTCCGCTCTTGCCGGTTACGGTCACTTGCTCAAATCCATTCTCACGAAGTAGTCGCTGGCAAAGACGTTCAAAGCCGGCTGGAGGCAGGCTCTTGATCACTTCGAGCAAATCAGTTCCATCTTCGACGTCATTTTCGCCTGGCTGCTCGTCCGTCGTTTCATCGTCTTGCGAGGGTTCCGTTTCCGTTTTCTCGGATTTCTTCTTCTTGTACCGTTTGGCGACGGTCTTGAAAAACGCGAGGGAGTCGAATGTTCCCAGGTCGGTTTTGTTACCCTCTTCCGTTAGCGTCCATACGCCACGCTTGGACGAATCCAAAATCCCGCCATTCACCAAGTACATCCGAGCCCAGTGAACCTGATTGTAGACCCGCGATTGCCCGCTCTTCAAAATGACGGATTGTTCTTCGTCCGGGATGTTCAGGCATTCAATGACTTTGTCCGTAACTTCGGACGATGTTCCCGAGCCGCCGGACTCGCGTAGCACTTCGATGATCGGTTTCAGGAACCGTATGAATTGTGGACCCTTTGTCTTCACGGGCGATTCACTTTCTCTCGATCGGCTGACGCTTGCCAACGGTAAATTCCGTTCTTTCGCGATCGCGGCTTTTTAAAATACCGCCAGAACCTTGGAGAGAGTGATACTAAGTGATAACGATTGCAAACGCCATAAGATCGGCTAGATCGTGCCAATGAAAAGCGGGCCGGAACGGCTTCACCGGAGTCAAACTCGGGATTCCCGAAATCTTGGAGGACAGCAAGGCTGCGAAACTGGCCTTTGACAGCCTTGGGAATTCGGTCACCCTGAGCGTCGAGTGCATCGCCCTAACGCAGTTCGCGAAATCGATCCAACATACACTCGTGAATTCGTGGAGCGGATTGTGGGGAAACTGCACCATAAGCGGCGAAACTGCTGAGGTGTTCACCACCGTAATCGTTCCTTTGCACGAGCCAGATAGCAACGGGCCGTTTCAGGTAACTTAACGAGTATCTTTCTGCTCGTGCCGGCCCTACCTTGGAGCGTGGACGGAATGATGTTGAATCCGATCAGTCGGCAATACGTTATGAATATCACCAGTTTCTCGTTCTTTTCAGTACTCGCCGCAGCCGTTTCCGTTGCCTCAGCCGCTTACGGTGACTCGCGGAAACCGAATGTCATCATCATTTTCTGCGACGACCTGGGGTACGCCGACGTTGGCTGCTATGGCGCCGACGACATCCCCACGCCGAACGTCGATCGGATGGCTAGCGAAGGCGTTCGCTTTACCGATTTCTACACGACGGCGTCATTCTGCACACCTTCGCGTACGGGATTGATGACAGGGTGTTATCCGCAGCGAGTCGGAATGATCAGCAACACGCTTCCCGGCCTGGACTGGGGGCTCAATCCGAATGAGACCACCATCGCAGAAGTGTTTCGATCCGTGGGATACGTCACGGGTTGTTTTGGCAAGTGGCATCTTGGGCACCATGAGTCCTTTTTGCCTGTCAGCCAGGGATTCGATGAGTCGCTGTTCATTCCCTACAGCCACGACATGTATCGCAACGCGCCGTGGGGCGAAAGGCCGAAAACGTTTCCGCTTGACTATGTGCCTCTGATTCGCGGCAAACGGACGGTTGAGGAATTGCGA
Source organism: Pirellulaceae bacterium (assembly GCA_963704055.1). Classification (GTDB taxonomy): domain Bacteria; phylum Planctomycetota; class Planctomycetia; order Pirellulales; family Pirellulaceae; genus Rubripirellula. The sequence continues at coordinate 434,991 of CAVPGW010000029.1, forward strand.
ACGCTCGACGACTTCTCGCGACTGACCTCTGTCTTTCACAAGGCCGCGGATGACTTCATTCGCCGGCACGCGAAGGAGCCGTTCTTCATGTACCTGCCCCATGCGATGCCGCATTTGGAAATCAAGCCGCCTGCGAAATGGAAGGGCACCAGTGAGCGCGGGCCGTTCGGCGATGTCATTGCCGAACTCGACGCGGCCATCGGCGAGCTGTTCAAGTCGCTGAAGGAAACTGAAATCGACGACAAGACGCTCGTGGTTTTCAGCTCGGACAACGGCCCTGCACAGATTTATCAGAAGCCCACCTTCCAGGGCGGCAGCGTGGGGCCACTGAGCGGTCGGAAAGGAACATCTCGCGAAGGAGGCTTTCGAGTGCCTGGCATCTTCCGCTGGCCGGGCAGGATCCCTGCTGGAAAGACATGCCTACAGATAGCGTCCACGATGGACCTGCTGCCGACCTGTGCAAAACTGATCGGAGCCGACATGCCCGACAATCCTATCGACGGGCACGATATTCGCGAACTCCTGTTCAATCCGGAGGCGGCCCCAACGCCTCACGAACAGTTCTACTTCTATCGTGGGCAGCGCCTTGAGGCCGTTCGCCGTGGCCCCTGGAAACTCTGGCCGCAGCGAGGAAACCAACCGGAGCAACTCTACTATCTCGAAGGCGATCCCGCCGAGTCCAGGAACGTGGCCAAACGGAATCCCGAAATCGTGCAATCGCTGATGGCCGATGTTCGCGATGCTCGTCGAACATTCGGCGATTCGAACCGGACAGGCGTTGCTCTACGGCCGCGCGGACAGAACCCGCCCCACGACGGCGTTACTACTCCTGACCGCCAATGAAAATCAATCGCTGGGTGATACGCGCACCGTAGGCCGGTTTCTCCCGAATCGGTGCAGATTTCTAAGTCGAACGCCGCATCAGCGCCTTCATCTGCTCGATGTTGCGCTCGAGACCTATGCAGTAGTTGGCGCAGTCTGCAACCGACCGGTCTCCCAAAACCCGCGACGGAACTGAAAAAGGGCGAACTTCCCGCCATAATCACTTACGTGATGCTTCTGTTTTCGTGCTGGTGGTTGCATCGACCTCAGCGTGGAAGCGTTTCCGCTAACTCGCGTCGGTGTGTACGACCGAGGAGAATTGGGGAGTTGCCAATAAGTATTACATGTCATCGCACTTTTGCCCACGGTGAACCGAGACTTAGTGGTCTACGTGAAGCGAGATGGCCAGTGGCTTATTGACCACATCAACGAAGACGTGATCGCGGTTGCGGACCTAAGGCACGAAGCGCTCAAACAATTGGAATTCATGATCGGCCAGTGGATTTGCGAGCACGATGGCGTGACCATCGAGTCGTCGTGTGACTGGACCGAGAACGAGGCCTTACATTAGCAATACGTTCAAAGTCTCCAGCGGTGGTCAGGTGCAGTCGTCTGGTTTACAAATCATTGGTTGGGATCCGTACCTCGAAGCAGATTTGCAGTTGGCTATTCGATTCCAGCGGCACCTTCGTCAGCGGCATCTGGACCAACCGAGGCGACAAGTGGATTGTGCAATCCGTGGCAACGCTGTCCGATGGAGGCCGCGGGTCCTTTACCAACGTTTTTAGACCACAAGCGGACGGCAACTACACGTGGGAAAAGATGAATCAAGTTTTGGATGGTCAGCTCTTGCCGAATGCCGCCGAAACGATTGTGCAACGCAAATAGTACGACTCGCAACAATATCACGAAGCGATACCGAATCATGAGCAAGAAAATGCCTACACGCCAGCGAGTTGGTTTCTGTGTTTGGGTGCTAGCGGTCATCTTCTGGCCGTGTCAAATGGTGATCGCCCAGAGTATCCGCGGTTTAGGAGGCGGTGGTGGTGCGATGCGTGGTGGGGTGGCATGTTTGGTGGGGCGGCGGTGGCGCATGCGTGGTGGAGGCGGCATGAGCCTGGGCGGATTTTCGATGCCAATGCCCTCACGCAGCATTGCTCCATCGATGGGATTCTCTCCTTCGATGAGTCGGCAGATGCCGTCGATGGGCAGACCCTCGGTGATGCCAAGTATGCCGTCGACAGGTTGGCCATCGATGGGTAGACCCTCGCGATGCCAAGCATGCCGTCGCGAAGTCGACCATCGATGGGGCAGTTTCCATCCCGATTCCCGTCGATGGGAGGTAGTGGAGGGCGTCCGAGCTTCGGAATGCCAGTGGTGGTACGCCGAGCACTAGACTGCCAAGCAGCGGAATACCAAGTGGCGGGACTGCCTGGCAATCGACTGCCGAGCAGTGGACTACCGAGCACGCGACTGCCGAGCGGCGGAGTTACAAGACCCAATCCAAGCTTGCTCCCCAGCCTGGGAACAACGCCGGGAGTCGGGTCTCGGCCGGGAAACCTTCCTACGACAAGGCCATCCCAAGGGCAAATCAGTGATTTTCTCGAATTCAATCGACCCAGCACCTTGCCTGCAACGCGACCTGGCGGCGGAGCTGCGGGCGATTTCTTGCAGAGAAACCGACCGGCTAATTTACCGACTGCAGGTGGAGAACCATCGCAGTTGCCGGCAGACCGACCAGGGGTCGGTGGCCGCCCCAGCCAACTTCCAGCCTCACCTGATGGCAACCGACCCGGGACAAAGACCACCGGGACAAAGACCGCCCGGTGAGAAGCCACCAGGTGAGAAGCCGCCCGGTGAGAAGCCACCTTCCGGAGGGCAAAAGCCACCTGGGGCCGGACACCCCCCATCGCAAAGACCTCCGTCGGCACGTCCGCCAGGACACCGACCGCCCGGTTCGCGACCTCCGGGCTACCGACCTCCGGGCTATCGTCCTCCGCGTCCTGGATACTGGCCGATCTACGGTATCGGCTTTTGGAACAACCCTTTCGGTTGGCGTTGGGGATGGAATGGATATGACAATAATTGGTGGGCCTGGGCAACCGTTGGAACCGTCTCCGGTTGGTGTCTGGGAAACGTCGGGCAGCCCGTCTACTACGACTACGGCACCAATCTTTACTACGACGAAGACGGGAATGTCATTTACAACGGAAAGGTTATCGCGACTGCCGACCAATACGCTCAGCAAGCCCAAGCAATCGTCGCGAACATCCCCGCAGTTGACGTGAAAAAAGTGGAGTGGCTTCCGTTGGGTGTGTTCGCGTTGACCGACGGCTCCGGTGATGTCGAGGACTCGACTCTGTTCCTGCAGTTGGCTATCAGCAAGGAACGCATTATTGCCGGTACGCTTCGAAACACGGCCACACCCAGCGTTATCGAGGTCGAAGGAACCGTCGACGAAAAAAGTCAGCGGGCAGCTTGGGGACCGGTTGGAAAGGAATGGCCAATCATGGAGACCGGCATCTTCAATTTGACCGAAAACGAAGCCGGCGCACTCTTGCACTTCGCTGATGGTCAGACTCAGCAATGGACGATGGTCCGATTGGACGAACCACGAGGAGCAAAAACCTTAGTCAGTTAGCTCCGGCGCGTCTGAAGGCAAGCTCCCGATCTTTCGTGCATAGAGTTCCATCCCGGGCACGGCGCTTAGCCCATGCGCGAAAATGCTGAGCAACACGGTCATCATCACGGCAAGCTCGATGGTCGCGTCTCCGGGTTGCTGTGTCTGCTTTTCCAAATAGACCAGTCCGAGCACGATCGAGGCCAGTCCACGCGGGCCGAACCAGCCCATGAACAGAACGGTCGCGCGGCTCAGGCCCGTGCCGGCGAGGGCGATGGCGACCGGCAGCATGCGGATGATCGTGAGGCTGAGGACGGCGTACAGCGCGTGAGCCAGCGTGAATTCCGGCCAAGGCGCGCGAACAGGATGCCGAAGAGAAAGAAGACCGATAGATTGAATAACTGGCCCCACTCTTCGGTAAACTCGACGCTGTGTTTGCCGGCTTGCTTGAACCCAAGCTGTACCGCCAGTCCGCAGACAAAGGCGGCGATGAACATGCTCGCGCCAATCGGCTCGCACGCTACCAGACACATCATCGGCAGCGCCACCACGCCGAGTTGTTGCCACGCATCGGCCAACCACTTCCGCGCGTGCGCCAAACCCAGCAGCCAGCCGCCGAGCAGCCCGATGCTGACGCCCACGATCGCGCCATAGCCCAGTTGTTCCATGATGAAGCGTGTCAGGCTCGAATGCCCGCCTTCGGCGGCGCCGCCCGCCAAAGCGATGAAGAAGAGCAGGAATGGAACCGAAAGACCGTCGTTGAGGCCGGCTTCGACGTTCAGAGCCTGACGAATCTTCAGCGGCACGCGCGGACTGGTCACGATCACCTGCCCAAGTCCGGCATCGGTCGGCGCGAGAATGGCGGCCAGAATGCACGCTTCCCAAATGGAAAGTTGACGAAACACGACCAGCGCTACGAGCGCGCCCAGCGCAATCGTCAACAACATTCCCGTACGTCAAGCAGTCGAACCGGCAGGCTTTGAAAATTCTGCAAGACGCGAAGATCGATGCGGCTGGCGTCGCTGAACAGCAACAGCACCAGGCCAATCTCGGCGACCCGGAGCAACAGCGTGAGATCGTTTTGCTGCCTGCGCAGTTCCGGCAGGAGGAGGAATGCCAACATCCCCGCGACGGTAAACAGGATGGGCGCGGTCAGGATCGTGCGCTCGAGTCGCCCGGAAACCAGGCTGTAGAAAAAGATGAGCACGATGAAGACAGCAATGAGGTTCATCATTCAGAAACTGACCCACACAGAAAAGACCCAACGATGCCAATCGACGGACTCTGGCAGATCTTGTTTCGGTTGAGGCCTTTCCAACTCATGGCGAGTCGAGCCTTTTCAACGAGGCGGGCTTGCGCTTTCCCATCAGCAGCGCGGCGGGCACCAGGACGACGAGCGCGGCGAGCGTGGTCACGATGACCATCACCGACACATTGGGATCTGTGAAGTTCTGCACGCTCACGATCAACGCGGCCGGGAAACTGCGGAATCCCGTCCCCAGACCAAGAGCCGTCCGTTGGGCCGCGTCCTTGCCGCCGAGCAGCCATCCGGTGAGCGCGGACAGAACCGAAAACAGCAAGCCAGCATAGATCGCGCCTGTTCCAAAAACTCGCAGCAGGCTTTGCAAATGAAGGGAGATAATCAGGACAATCGTCAACAGCAATGCGACGCCGGATACCCACGTGAGCACGGGTGCCAGGCGAGCGGCGAAGCGACGCTGCGCGGGCATTGATGATCAAGCCGACGATCAAAGGCAGGAGGATCAGCAACACCAGCAATCGCACGATCTTCGCAGGGTTGACTTGCGTTCCCGTGACCAACAGTGGCAGGGCGATGGGCAGAAACACGATCGTGCCGACCATCAGCATCACCAGCAACCCGACAGCGAGTGCGACATCTCCCCTCGCCGTGCCGACAATCTTTGGCATGAACGGCGCACCGGCGCCCAACCCGAGCAACAGCAGTCCCATCGCGAACGGTTCGTCCAATCGCAGTAGCCGGGCAATGCCCACTGCCAGTAGCGGCGCGATGATGAAGTTCGCCAACAGCGCGAGAACGACAAGCCTGGCGTTTCGCAGCGGCGACACAATTTGATGCAGTCTCAGCCCCAGACCGATCTCGGACATGCTCGAAACGAGGAAGATGAAAACGGAAAGCCGGGCCACGGCCGCGAAGAATTCATTCACAAGCGGCGCTTTCGTGAGATCTGAGGCTGCTGCTAAGCTAAGCCAGAGGCAAATATCCGGCAATCCGCGAAACAAATTCTGGCGTTTCCCGATCCTCAAACGGCCCGCGGCGAAGTCGCCTGCCGGGAAAGCGTCTAGGCTGAGCTAGGAACTTTTCGTTCTGTTCTAAAGAACGCATCGTCTTGGCTCCGCGACACGAATTTGATCCGATAGCCCTACGATTGGGAGCGATACTTCATGGAGTGGCAGGAAATCCAAGCGAAAAAAGGCTGGGAAGGCGGGCGGCGAAGAACGATTTTCAGTTGCCGATGTTGCGGGGAAGCCGAAGCCGAGCTCAAGCGTAAAGAGTACGAGCGGGCGATGGAGGATTTGCAGGTCGAGCTTGTCAAATTGCAGGCCTGGGTCAGGCACGTCGGCGCGAGAATCATTGTGGTCTTTGAAGGGCGTGACGCGGCCGGCAAAGGGGGCGTGATTAAGCGCATCACCGAACGGGTTAGCCCGCGCGTGTTTCGCGTGATCGCGTTGCCTGCGCCCAACGACCGCGAGAAGTCGCAACTCTATGTGCAACGCTACATCGCTCACCTGCCGGCCGCCGGCGAGATTGCGCTGTTCGATCGCAGTTGGTACAACCGGGCCGGCGTTGAAAAAGTGTTGGGGTTTTGCACGATGCATCAGCACGAGAGTTTCCTCCGCAACTGTGACCGGTTCGAACAAGCGCTGATCGATGACGGGATCATCCTGCTGAAGTACTGGCTTTCGGTCAGCCAAGACGAGCAAGAGCGACGATTTCGCGCCGGATCGAAGATCCACTCCGGCAGTGGAAGCTCAGTCCCACCGATCTGGAATCGGTACGGAGGCGGTACGAGTATTCGGCTGCTCGCGATGCCATGTTCATGGCGTCCGATACCGAATTCGCACCGTGGTACATCGTCCGCTCGGATGATAAACGGCGGGCGCGTTTGAACTGCATTCGCCACCTCTTGGGCCGCATACCGTATGAAGAGATCCCCCACGAGAAGGTTGAGATTCCCGATCGCGACCTGACGCATCAGTACGACGAGGTCGGCTTCGGTGATTTGGCCGTGATTCGCCCGCATCCAACTGATGATCGTTTCTCCCTGTGGAGATCAGTTTGAGTTTTCTGGAGACGGACGAAGGTCTGCTCCTGATTAGCACGATACGAGACATGACCCAGCGGTTGCGAGGCGAAAGAGTGAATCGCCGCCCACGATCAAACGGAAGTATTCGTCCAGAAGCACGGGCACGGTTTCCAGCAGATTAGAATGAGCGACCTGACAAACGGTGGATTCGTAGTCGATCGATCCGCGAGCACACATTGGATTGCGGAGCGATCCACATCCAAGGAGTTGTAGATTTACATGACTGCCGTCCGACAATGCGTTGGTGTCGTCCTTGTTGCGCTGATTTCGATTGCCGTGTGGCCCATGGTTGCCGCCGCCCAGGAAGTGCCCGCCCGAAATCCATTGGAGCCGTCCGATACTTCCAGTCCCGCAGCAACGCTGAGCAGCCTGATCGACTCTTGCAACGAACTGGACAGGCTGATCAGCGACCCGAGCTTTAACGCCGCGCGGGCCGGCGATCTTTTGCCGACGACCGAACGGATTCTGGACTGTCTCGATCTGAGTGAATTGCCGAAAGAACTGCGCGACACCGCTGGAATCGAGTCGGCCCTGTTCTTGAAAGAAGTGCTCGACCGGATTGTGCTGCCGGCGGACAAAGACATTCCCGGAGTGGACTCACAACCAAACGCTGAGCCCTTATTGCGTTGGCAGATTCCGTCCACACGAATCGCGATCGCTCGCATGGAGATGGGACCTTACCGAAACGCGTACCTGTTTACACCGGGGACCGTGCGACGTGCGGCACAGGACTACCGCATGGTCAGGTCGCTTCCCAATCGCACGGATGGCCGCGCCGTATCGCCGGGTCTTTACGATGCCTATGTCGCAGTCATGAAACAGAAGCCGACGCAATCGGCCGATACATCAAGCCCGCGCGGCACGCTGACATTGTTTCTCGATTCCTGTGACGAGTTTTACAAGAAAACCCGCGAGGAAAAATACGTCAACCGGAACGATCCGGAATTCAATCGTCTCGGTCTGCGGGTCATCTCGTGCCTGGACACAAGCCGTCTGCCCGAATATTCACGTGAATACTTCGATGCCGAGGCAGCCGTATGCTTAAAGGAAGTGCTCGATCGAATCCCGTTGCCGCAGCCCGAGGAGATTCCCGGCATCGAGTCGGTCGAAACCGCCGATGGCTCGGCCGCACTTTCGCGCTGGCAGGTTCCGCGTACGCAGATCGTGATTTCAAAGATCGAAGAGGGACCACGTCGCGGCGAGTTCCTGTTTTCGGCCGACACCGTTGCACGGGCTCCCGAGTTCTACCAGAAAGCGCGGGCACAGCCCTATCGCAGCGAAGGGCGGGGCGTTTCAGAGGGGCTGTACAACTGGTGGTTGTCGAGCCCTGGGAATCCCGCCGTGGCTGCTATCGTCGAACGGTTGCCCCCGTGGTTTGAGCAGCGCAGGTTTGGTATGGCGTACTGGCAATGGGCTGGTTTGCTGTTGGCGATTCCCGTCAGCCTGACGGTCATGTTCTTCGCCTTTCAAATCGGGCGAATCGCAAGCCGATCAAATGCGTGGACGAAACCTGCTGCGGTATTGGTTGTGCCTGGCGTTTCCCATCGTCGCCATCCTCATCCCGATCGCGTTCAAACACTTCGTTTTCGAGTACCTGACGGTTCGCGGCAGCGTGCTGTACGTCGTCAACTTTGGTGCCGATTTGGTCTTCCTGCTCGGATTGCTCGGCCTGGTCGTTGGTGGCAGCAGTCGAATTGCCGAATCGATCATCGCGTTGCCGAACATTTCTTCGGGAGGCCTGGACGCCAATTTGATCCGTATCGTCGGTCGTGTGCTCGGGATCGCGGTCGCCGTGATCGTGTTTTTGGAAGGAGGACAATACCTCGGCTTCCCAGTCACAACGCTGATCGCAAGTGCGGGAATCGGTGGCCTGGCGATCGCCCTGTCCGCCCAAGGTCTGATCAAGGGCTTGTTCGGTACGGTCACGATTCTGATGGACAAACCATTCCGTGTCGGAGAGCGGATTGTTGTGAAGGGGCACGACGGCTTTGTCGAAGAGATTGGCTTGCGATCCACCAAGATTCGGGCGCTTTCCAACCACGTCATCTCCATCCCGAACGACCAGATCGCCGATGCGGAGATCGAGAACATTGGAAAGCGAGAGCACATCCTGCGAACGGCCGACCTGCGAATTCCGCTCGACACACCGTGCGAGAAGATCGAAGCAGGGCTCGCCTGCGTTCGTTCCATCCTCGACAACCACGAGGGGATGGATCCGGACTTTCCGCCGCGAGTGTTCTTCACGGAATTCGCCGCTGAAGCTTTCGAAATCCGCTTCATGTTCTGGTACACGCCTCCGGATCGGTGGGCGTTTCACGCTTTCAGTGAGAAGGTCAATCTGGAAATCTTTCACGCATTCGAGCAGCGCGGCATCCAATTCTCACTTCCGCTGCGTCACTCGTACTGGAAGCACGACGACGAACAAGGACCGCTGGACGTTGCGATGATTTCCCAGACGACAGAGACAAAGGAAGCGGACGGTCGATGATCGAACGGGCTCTCCAAACAACGTAGAATGCCGTGGCACAGAGCGGGACTACTGAAATCGGATAGTTAAATGCTGAAGTCGCAAGAACTCGTCGTGACGTCACTTGGCCAATGCCAATACGCCTCGCCATTGAATGAACGCTCGACCGGTGCAAAGGATACGAGCTATTTTGTCTCCGACTCGGATCGCATTCGGCTCGATGTTGTACTGCGTCCGGGACCCATCGATGCTGATCCGTTGTCCCTCGAAATGGCCGGACCGCGGCAACACATTTTCTTTCGGCCGGACGAAACGACCGCTGCCATCGTGACCTGCGGCGGCTTGTCGCCGGGATTGAACAACGTGATTCGCTCGGTGTTTTATGAACTCACCGAAAACTACGGCGTGCAGTCGCGTGCTCGGTATCCGCAACGGCTATCTCGGCCTGAATCCCGAGTCCGGTTTGGAGCCGATTGCGCTGACCAAGGAGTTTGTCGAACCGATCGACAAGCTGGGTGGCACCGTGCTGGGCAGTTCTCGCGGCGGCCAATCGCCCGCCGTGATGGCCGACTTTCTGCAAGCCCATGGGATCGACATTTTGTTTTGCGTCGGTGGAGACGGCACGCAGCGCGGTGCGCATGCGCTGAGTCAAGAGTTGCAAAGCCGAGGAGCGTCGGTGGCGGTGGTCGGCATCCCCAAGACGATCGACAACGACATCCCTTTCGTCCAGTCTGGCTTTTGGGTACGCGACGGCTCTGGAGAAGGCGGCCGAGGTCATTCAGGGTGCTCATGTCGAAGCCCGCGGCGCGGTCAACGGCATTGGCCTCGTCAAGCTGATGGGGCGACACGCCGGCTTCATTGCCGCCGGGGCTTCGGTGGTCAGCCAGGAAGTCGACTTCACGCTGGTGCCCGAGATCCCATTCCCGTTGGAAGGCGAACAAGGGTTCCTGGCCGCGCTGGAGCGGAGAATGCGAAACGCGCGGGCACGCGGTGATCGTCGTTGCCGAAGGGGCGGGCCAACATCTCTTTCGCTGAACACAAGCCAGCAGCGACGACGCGTCGGGCAATCTGCTTGCATCAGGACATCGGCACATTTCTTCGCGACAAGATCAATGACTACTTCAAGCAAAGGGACTTTTCGATTGCTTTGAAGTATCTCGATCCCAGCTACTACATCCGCAGTGTTCCGGCGAACGTTTACGATCGTTTCTTGTGCGATCAAATGGCTCGCAGTGCCGTGCACGCCGCGATGGCCGGCAAGACGGCGGTCATGATTGGCTCGGCGTCGGATCATATCGTGAACGTTCCGATCCCGGCCGTTGTCGGTCAATCCAAGGCGATGGAGGTTTCCGGTGACCTCTGGCGGGCCGTGTTGCAGTCGACGGCACAGCCACGTTGGTAGTCCCGCAAACAAATCTCCACGAAAGTAGTTTCCATGAACGATCAAGAACGACTGACGGCCTTCCTGGAAAGGCTCAAAAGCGTCGGCGGATTGGACGAACGATCTTTCGAGCGACTCGTTGCGGAGTTGCAGCGAACAGGCAATCGGGCGGGCTATGACGATCAAGGACGTCTTCAAGTCGCCATGTTCGATGCCAAGTCGTATGACGTCGAGTCTTTTGACCGCCACAACAACGATCATTTTGCAATTCATTGGATTGAAGCGTCATTGAGTCAGGACACCGTGCGCGCGGCCGAAAACTGTAAGGCCGTTTGCATTTTCGTGAACGACCAGTGCGATGCCTCGATCGTAACGACGCTCGCCGCGCAAGGTGTCGAATTGATCGCGCTGCGGTGTGCCGGTTTCAATAACGTTGACTTGCATGCGTGTCAGCAGCACGGACTGAGCGTCGTCCGTGTGCCCGCCTACTCGCCCTACGCCGTCGCTGAACACACCGTGGCACTGATGCTGATGCTGAATCGCCATCTGCATCAGGCGTATCAGCGAAATCGGGCCGGCTACTTTGTGCTCGGAGGGCTTGACTGGTTTCGACATGCGGGGCAAGACCGTCGGAGTCGTTGGCACGGGAAAGATTGGCCGCTGCACGATCGATATTCTGTTGGGGTTCGGTTGTCAGATCCTGGCGTTCGACCCGTTTCCCGACGATGACCTGGCCGCAGCGGGAAGGAGTCCGGTACGTGGATCTGGACGAGCTGTTCAGCCGTGCGGACATCATTACACTGCATGTGCCGCTACTTCCGGAGACTCACCATCTGATCAATGCAGCCAACATCGCTCGGATGAAGGATGGCGTGATGCTGATCAACACCAGCCGAGGTGGACTGGTCGATACGCGGGCACTGATCGAGGGTTTGAAGTCGGAAAAAATTGGCTTTGCGGGTCTCGATGTTTACGAAGAGGAAGCGGGAATCTTCTTTCACGATATCTCGGACAAAGTTTTAACAGACGATGTTTTAGCGCGGTTAATGACATTCAATAACGTCGTCGTCACCTCTCACCAGGCGTTCCTGACCAACGAAGCACTGTCAAACATTGCTGAAACGACTCTGGCGAATATCGCAGAATACGAACAAGGGAAGCGCGGAGCGGAACTGACCAACGCGGTCTTAGCATCCAATTAACGAAACATACGAATTCAAAAGCAACGAGAGTCGGAGTCATGAGCGAATCAACAAGAAGCACGAAAGTGGAAGCAACCGTCGAAGCATTCCGGCCAACGGCTGGTCGACAATCTCTGGCACATCCATGGCCAGGCCATTCAATCGGCTGATCAGCACGATGCCTACATGACATTGTGCTACACCGTGCGCGACCATCTGATCGACCGCTGGCGGAAAACGGTCGAAGCACAATTTGCGGCCAACCCAAAAGTCGTCTGTTATCTATCTGCCGAGTACCTGTTGGGCAAACAGCTGCCGCAGAACATGCTGTACACGGACACGACCGATCTCGCCCGTCAGGCCTTGGCGGCGTACGACCTGGATCTCGACGAACTCATTGCGCTCGATGTCGAACCGGGACTGGGCAACGGGGGCCTGGGCCGGCTGGCGGCCTGCTTTCTCGATTCCTTGGCGTCGCTGAACATTCCCGCCATCGGTTACGGAATCCGATACGAGTTCGGGATCTTCAAGCAGACGTTTCACGACGGCTGGCAGGTCGAACAGCCCGATGAGTGGCTGCTGTATGGGAATCCCTGGGAGTTTCCACAGCCCAGCGACATGGTGGAGGTCGGGTTTTGGGGCAACGGTCCAGCAGTACACCGATCCCGATGGATCGGTCCGCCGCAGGTGGATTCCAAAACATAAGGTCTTCGGTGAACCTTGCACCACGCTGGTGCCGGGATATGGAACGGAAACGGTCAACATCCTGCGATTGTGGCGCGCCCGCGCGACGCGAGGAATTCGATTTCCAGCTGTTTGACGTCGGCGATTACGCCCGCGCCGTGGAGAAAAAGGTTTACTCCGAAAACATCAGCAAAGTGCTCTATCCGAACGATGTCACGCTGGGAGGGGAAACAGTTGCGTTTGCAGCAACAGTATTTCTTCGTGGCCTGCTCGCTGCAGGATATCATTCGCCTGTTCCGGTTGCTGAACGATGATTGGGACCAGTTTCCCAACAAGGTTGCCATCCAGCTCAACGATACGCATCCTGTCGTGGCGATTCCGGAGCTGATGCGGCTGTTGATGGACGATTATCAGCTGGGTTGGGATCAGGCCTGGAACATTGCCACGAAGACCTTCGCGTACACCTGCCATACGTTGCTGCCCGAGGCACTGGAGAAATGGCCACTCGACCTATTCGGTGATCTGTTGCCGCGACATCTGGAAATTGTCTACGAAATCAATCGTCGCTTCCTGGATGAAGTTCGAGATCGCTTTCCCGGCGACGATGATCGGCTGGCTCGCATGTCGATCATCGAAGAGGGATCGCCGCGACAGATACGCATGGCCCATCTGGCCAGCGTCGGCAGCTTTGCCATCAACGGCGTCGCGGAATTGCATTCGCGACTCCTTCGCGAGCGCACGCTGCGTGACTTCGCCGAATTGTGGCCCGAGAAATTTCAGAACAAGACCAACGGCGTCACTCCGCGCCGCTTCATGCGATTGGCCAATCCACGTCTGTCCGAGTTGATCACGTCGAAGATCGGCGACGGTTGGCTCAACAACCTGGACTCGCTCAGTGATCTCGAGGCTCACGTGGAAGACCCGGACTTCCGTGCCGACTGGCGAGACATCAAACAGGCCAACAAGCAGGATCTTTGTGCCTTATTGCAAACGTCAACGGGCGTGATCGCCGATCCAAACTCGATCTTTGACGTGATGGTCAAACGACTGCACGAATACAAACGCCAGCTGCTGAAGGCGCTGCATATCATCACGCTCTATCGTCGGCTCAAGGCGGATCCCGACGCCGAGATGGTCCCCCGCACGTTTATCTTCGGCGCGAAGGCGGCACCCGGCTATTTCATGGCCAAGTTGATCATCAAGCTGATCAACAACTTGGGAGACGTGATCAACCACGACCCGGATGTGCATGGCAGACTGCAAGTCGTCTTTCCGGCCAACTTCAATGTTTCGATGGCTGAAAAGATCTATCCCGCCGCGGACATTTCCGAGCAGATCTCCATGGCAGGCAAGGAAGCGTCAGGGACCGGCAATATGAAATTCGCGCTCAATGGCGCGATCACCGTGGGAACTCTCGATGGAGCCAACGTCGAGATCCTCGAGCGTGTGGGCGCTGAGAACTTTTTCCTGTTTGGGCTGACGGCCGAGGAAGTGCTCGACCTCAAGCAGCGTGGCTATCAACCGCGAGACTACTTGGAAGCCAACTGGGAACTGATGGAGGTCATCGGCAGCATCTCGGCCGGGGAATTTTCCGGCGGCGACAAGGAACTCTTCAAGCCGATCGTTGATTCGCTGCTGCATGCATGATCCGTACCTGCTGCTTGTCGACTATCCGTCCTACATCCAGTGCAGCGAGCAAGCCGCCGAGGCATATCAGGACCAAGATCGCTGGACACGAATGTCCATCCTCAACGTCGCACGTTGCGGTTTCTTCTCGTCCGACCGCTCGATGCGTCAGTACTGCGACGAGATCTGGAAGGTGCAACCGGTCGCCTAAGTTGACGCCCATTTTGATACCTCGATTGAAGAAAACCATGCCGTCGATCGCAACCAATTCCATCCAAGCACATCGGATCACCTTCGCCCATCGGTGCGACGTTGACAGACAACGGTGTCAATTTTTGTCTGTTCTCGCGCACGGCATCGGGTGTGGAACTCTTGCTGTTTGATGACGTCGATGACACGAAGCCGGCCCGCGTCTTGTCACTCGACCCGGTTGCGAACCGCACCTACCATTACTGGCACGTCTTTGTTCCCGGCGTGCGGCCAGGACAGATCTATGGCTATCGCGTGCAGGGAGCTGACGATCCGGCCAACGGACTGCGATTCGACAGCGAAAAGGTGCTGCTTGACCCCTACGGTCGCGGTGTGGTCGTTCCAAGCGGTTATACGCGCGACGCAGCACATCGACCCGGTGACAATGCTGCGACAGCGATGAAGAGCGTCGTTGTTGACCCGGACGCGTACGATTGGGAAGGCGATGCGTTGCTGCGACGGCCTTCGGCGAGAACCATCATCTATGAAATGCACGTGCGCGGATTCACGAGGAATCCAAATTCCGGCGTCGCTGAAGATGCCCGCGGCACGTACGCAGGGCTGATCGAGAAAATTCCCTACCTGCAGGATTTGGGGATCAATGCGGTCGAGCTGTTGCCGGTGTTTGCCTTCGATCCGCAAGACTGCCCACCCGGCGTCATCAACTATTGGGGCTACGCGCCGGTCTCTTTCTTCGCTCCGCATCCGGCCTACAGTTCGCGTCAAGATCCGCTGGGGCCGATCGACGAATTTCGCGACATGGTGAAAGCCCTGCACCGGGCGGGGATCGAGGTCATTCTGGACGTTGTCTTCAATCACACCGCCGAAGGAAATCACCACGGGCCAACGTTGTCCTTCCGCGGGATCGACAATCCTTCGTTACTACATCCTCGAGCCGGATCAGCAGTATTATTCGAACTACTCAGGCTGCGGCAACACGCTCAACGCCAATCATCCGGTGGTGCGGCGAATGATCGTTGATAGTCTGCGCTACTGGGTGAAGGAGATGCACGTCGACGGTTTTCGCTTCGACTTGGCTTCGATTCTGGCACGTGATAGTCAAAGGTCATGTGCTGCCCAATCCGCCGGTGCTTTGGGACATCGAATCCGATCCAGACCTGGCAGGCATCAAGCTGATTGCCGAAGCATGGGATGCGGCGGGCTTGTACCAGGTTGGCAGCTTCGTGGGCGACTCGTGGAAGGAGTGGAACGGCAGGTTCCGCGATCACGTTCGTGACTTCTTCCGTGGCGAACCCGGCTCGGCGGGCCCGATGGCCGATTCGATGCTCGGCAGTCACAACGTTTACGGGCACAAACAACGTGAAGCCGAACAAAGCGTCAATTTCGTTACCTGCCACGACGGTTTCACGCTCAACGATCTGGTTTCTTACAACCACAAACACAACGATGCCAACGGAGAAGGAAACCGTGATGGATCCAACGACGATCGCAGTTGGAACTGTGGCGTCGAGGGCCCGACCGAGGATCCGGCGATCGAGCAGCTTCGCAGCCAGCAGGTAAAGAACTTCCTCACCACGACGATGCTGTCACTGGGCATTCCGATGTTCGTGATGGGCGACGAAGTCCGACGCACACAGCAGGGGAACAACAACGCCTACTGTCACGATGACGCGTCGGTCTGGTTCGACTGGTCGCTCGTCGAGCAACACGCCGATCTTCATCGTTTCGTTCGCCTGTTGCTCGCGCGCCGTGTGCTCCGCGACGTCGAGGACGAACAACAGCGAATCAGCCTCAGCGAAATGATCCGACGGGCGAAAGCCAGTTGGCACGGCGTGAAGCTGAATCAACCTGACTGGTCAGAGAATTCACGCAGTTTTGCGTTCTGCGCGGAGTTGCCGAAACAGAATCTGATGATGCACTTGATCGTCAGCGCCCATTGGGAATCGCTCGAGTTCGAGCTTCCGCCATTGGCCGATGGTCAACGTTGGCGGCGTTGGATCGATACCTACCTGCCATACTCCCGAGGACATCTGCGATTGGGACGCCGCCAAGCCGATCCCCGGGTCCACTTACTCGGCCGGTCCCAGATCGGTCGTGCTGCTTCTGGCCGATCTCGCTTGACGCGGCCGGGTTGATGGGACCAATGGGACAGATACGCCCCATGTGTCACATTGCTCCTATTCGTTTATAGGTCCTATTGAAGTTGGTTTAACGTGATCGATGGTCGCCTCGGGTGTTGGTCCTTGCTCGATACATCCGTTCTCGCAAGCCGCCTTCTTTCAAGAACGCTTTTTCCAGCTGCCGAATTTGCTGGTCGAGTAGGTAATTGGTTTGATGGATCAGACAAATCGCGATATTTGCGACCACATCAGCGCTCCGTGTTTCAACGAACGTCCGATAGGTCGCGTAAGTCTCCTTCGTCCCATTCGAACGCCGCCCTAAGCGGCGAACGAACATCGCCTGTTCAGAGTCTTTCTCCCACAAAACGGCATCTTGGGTCCGCAAGTGATCGCGGTAATCCTCGAGCAATTCCTCCAAGCTGGCACGGGCGACGTTTGTTAGTTTGATTTCGGTTTCCTTGGAGGTGCCCGAGGCCATGCTGCCTTCGATGATGTTCTGCTTGCCGCTGCGAGCGGCCTGAACCATTTGGTCGACCGTGCGATCGAACTTGCCGAGAAAGCGAGTACAGAATCTGACCGTGATGTCGTAGACGATCACCGATTTCTGGTAGGAAAGCAAATCCTGATAGCCGCCGTGCGGCGGAATGAAATCCATCGGTCATCGTGAAGCCCCTTGATTTGAAACGTCGCCGATGACTGTATCAAGCG
This sequence comes from Pirellulaceae bacterium, assembly GCA_963704055.1. Lineage (GTDB taxonomy): Bacteria > Planctomycetota > Planctomycetia > Pirellulales > Pirellulaceae > Rubripirellula. Next base: position 452,157 of record CAVPGW010000029.1, read on the forward strand.
CGTACGGGATTCCCAGCGCGTCGACGCGACCAACGCGACGCACAGTACCGACGGGACGAACGAAAAAGCACACTAAAGAATGAACTTCAAGCAAACTGCCAGCCAGGCTAGGCCAATTGCCGGCGCAATCAGCCCCACCACCAAACCGACTCGAACCAGGTCCCAGGTCTGCAGCCGGCCGGTGGCGAACACCATCGCATTGGGGGGCGTCGCGACCGGCAGACACATGGCCGATGATGCGCCGAGGGCAACGGCGATCGCCACGGTTGCCTCAAAACCAGCGGCCATGGTGACGACCAACGGAATGAGAATGTTGGCCGCAGCCGTATTGCTCATAAAGTTGGAAAGAACCACCGTGACGTAGGCCATGACGAATGCCAGGCCAACCGGCCCGAGAAACTCAACGGGCAACTTCGCCACAATCCAATCAGAGAGCCCGGTGGAGGTCACCACGTTTCCCAAAGCCAACCCACCTGCCATCAAAAACAGCACGTCGTAGTTCAATCCGCGAATGTCGTTGGCCGACAGCAACTCCCGAATAGACCAGATTGGTATCCACCTCTGCGGCAGTCAGGAGAAGGTATTGAACCCGTCGCCAATCAACGCCCGGTAATGCAGCCCGGATCGCAATTCACCGTCCACCCAAACGCCCGCCGTCATCGATGGTCGGAAAAATGTCGTGGCCAACGATCTTTCGGCTCCTAATGTGAACCGTGAACTCTCTTGCCATTCCCAAGTGCCGGGGACTTTGCCGAGTCCGTAGGCCAGATTGAATGCCGGATCAAACGGGTGACGGATCCAGGCCATCAGCATTTGGATCTGTTGATCGGCGACGGTGTTGTAGTCAATGTTGGCGTAGAACTCGAGCAGCGGATCGATCGCATACCCAGAGAAAACCAATCGTCCACGGTTGATATCGAAATCGTTTCGATCAGGTGTCGGGACGACTCGCCCCGCCGAGTTGATGTAGAAAGGATCGTCGCTGGCAAAGCCCGTGTAACGGAACTGGTTGTGCAGCGAGATCGTCAGTTCGTAGGGCGTACGTTGAGGGTTACTACGAACCAGTCCAGAGGCTCACTCGATTTCGACCAGCGGTTCGGAGAGCGGTAACGCGTCATCTCGGATGCCGATTTGCGAATAGAGTTTTGCGTCGATCGACTGACTGATCGTCACCACTCGACCGTCGGCAAAGACGGCGTTAATCATTGGCCCGTGCGTCGAGCCAAGTCCGCGAGGACGCGACGCTGCAGGCTCGATTTGTGGGAGGGTAAATCCCGGCGGAATTTTGCCCGGCAGCGACATCCCGAAATCAGCTCCCATGCCGAATTCAGCCCCCATGCCGGAGAACATGTCCAACCGTCGGCCCGTTGCTCGGATTGGATCGTCCGGAGTTCAATGATGGCTGCCTCGATCGCAACCTGATCATCGGTTCCCTCAGGAACGTGCTCCACGATCATGTCATAGCTGATCGTCGGCGGGTCGGCGAAAAGTCCGTATGGCTGATCCAATGAGTTCGTTTGTCCCCCAGCCGCTCTGTTTCGTTTCCATTGGCAGCCCGGTTGTCCGCAACGTCGACTGGTTGCCGGCAGTCCAAAAAAAGGTCTCGGCGACGTTACGCGGATCTCGCCAAGTTGCAACGTGTAGGACAATCCATCGGGAATATCGCTTCGCCGCAAGAAACGATTGGCGACGAAGAATCCGCGGCTGCTGGTATCAATCGGTGCGGCGAGACCGTCATGGATGCCAACGTAAGATAACGGGACGACGTGGCTGCGGTGCATGAACGGGCTGCTAGGACAGGCCAAGAACGGAGGCCCCATGAGTGTCACCGGCCAGTTTTGCGGGTGGTAGGAAGAATGGATTGGCGACCATCGCTCGCTGAATGCAAACCCACCGTCCATCAGCGGTCGGACTTGCACCAACCAACTTTGGTCTTTGCCGTCGGGAAACATTCTCGCGGGAAGTCGATCGGTTACCGTTCCCGCTGGAAACACGTCGAACGATGCGTGGTAGCTGTCGATCGCCATGTGCAAGTTGAGCAGATTGTTCTTGCAGCTTGTGGCCCGCGCCCGCTCGCGCGTGGACTGAACCGCCGGCAACAACAGCCCTACCATGACTCCGATGATCGCGATCACGATCAGGACTTCGATCATCGTGAATCCACGCTGATGACGATGTCCGTCGTTCTTGGCTGGGCCGCTCTTCACTCGTTCACGTCCTCCGTCGCATCAGCGTCGTCTGCAGCAGCCGACTTGTCGGAATCCGCGTCTGCAGAAGTCTCCCGCCGCCCCCGTGCCATCGCCCGCCGGCGTGCTGTCTGTGGCCGCAGTCGTACCGTTGCCCGCGTCCATGCGATCGTCCAAAGGTTGCGACGATTGCCAGCCGATCGGGATCCCACCGTCGGCTCGCGCAGCGAGTTGCTG
>CAVPGW010000030.1:0-173710 GCA_963704055.1 Pirellulaceae bacterium
GTATCGGACGCCCTAGATGTTGCTGTGGAAAGAATCAGTTCAGGATTTAAACCTGCATTGCCGAGACAGCCGAATCTGAACACGGGCAAGTCGCCCGAAGCGACGGAACGAGCGATCTAATGCTGTCCCTGCCTCGAAAATTCTTTATAACCAAACTTCCGATGTGGGGAAGCGGACACTGACACAGCGAACCTTACGGCGGCCATCAAGCGATCGATGGCCTGTTCACATTCAGAAAGTCAATCCCCTGCTCGTCAAACCTCTGCTCAAGAGCTTCAAGTCCATTCTCCATTCTGTATCGCTTCTCCGCCTCAGTGATCGGCAGCAGCCACAAGAAATGAACGTGAGTGTGGTTGAGGCAGCAAACCTAAGACTGGGACCAAATGGGTATGGCAATGAGACCAGGATGTGATCACAACTTGCATCTGCCAACAAAGGGTGGCCTGAATTCCAGCGATTCGGTGGAATGGTAATAGGCGGTCATCGTCAGCAATTCGACCCAGAGGTCATCATGGCGATTGGACGTACCAGAAACTGCAGTAAAGCGACCTTCTGGGTTCGGAACAGAATGAAGCACCAATATGGAAAGATGCGTGTTTGAGAAGTCCAGTCCACCGCTTGGTTCCGCGCAAAGAACCCGAAACTCGGGAACCAACTTATAGTCAGCCTTCCGGAAGATGTGTTTCGGTAACGATGTTCTCGGAAAAGTAGTCTCGCACATGTTCTTCCACTTGGGCGAGAAAGGCGGAGTTGGAGGGCATGTTGCTCGCAGTTACCATTGCTAATGTGGTCCCTGCAGGGGTCGACCGATCAACTTATACCAATCCTTGGAGCGCTTGCACGACCCAAGGCTGCGATGTTGAACGGCTTCGGCGTGGAGGCAGCGATCGTGAGGCCCGAATAGTCATTCGTCGCCCATCTGAGTCACCGTCGGCAGATTCGACCGGATGCAGCGTCCAAATCCGGGTCCGGGATTTCGCGATCTGTGCGGCGAAGCACTTCCGCTACGACGCTGAAGCCGATGCAACCGATGCGAGTTTGCGTGCCGAATTGCCGAGACTGTTAAAGGCCTGTTTCGTTCCTTGACATCTTCCGGCCTCGCCGATCGATGATCTCGCATGGCGCTGGGGCCGCCTCGGCACGCAACTGAAACAGGTTGGGCGTGTCAGGCCAGGGCGTCTTCCACAGCTGCCAACAGAGGCTGTCCGTAATCGGTACCCCGGTACGGTCATGCGTGCGACTGACCGTTGAAAACCGGTCAATAACTCTCGGGAAAGCCAGGAAATCATATTTTGTATAGTGGGCACAACCGCGACCGGATGACTAGAATGCGTTCACATTTGATTTCCTTGGCATGGGTGAGTCATGAATTCTGTCCTCAGGCCGTGGCAGTTCGCTCTGATTGTGATCGCCGGATGGATGCATCGTGAGCAACAGCAAGTGATTGAGTATCTGCGAACCGAGAATTCTGTACTCCGAGGAAAGTTGGGAAAGAGACGTATCCTGTTGAGCGATGAACAGCGCCGGCGGATGGCTGTCAAAGGCGAAATTCTCGGCTACAAACTCTCCAATTTTTACAGATAGGAATTTGCTTTTTAGCCGAATGACGCTTTCTCGGGCCACTCTTCTCGTCGCTTCCCTGTTTCCTGCACAGAGATTCGGCCGCACGTAAGGAAAGGGAGCAGACTGTATGCCAAGCCCCAAGATGAAACGACGAACAAGCATTGAGTACGGGCTCTGCCCGGTGTGGAGACGCGAGAGGTATGAGCGAAACATGGGTGTAGTCCGTTCGCACTGGAAGGTTGTCGCGTCGATTTCTTCGATCGTCGCCGTCGTGCTGGTTCAAACGCTGAGCGTCTTGCTGGTCACCTCGGTCGCCAACGGCTTTACACGCACTGCCGTGTTTGCACTGCGTTACCGTTGGTGACGGTGCTGATCTGCGTTCGGCAAGTGTGTCGCGGCAGATCGGGATGGATGATCGTTGCGCTGTCGACGGCGGTATCAGTGGGAGTCATTCACTTGCTTCGTGGAATCGATTCGTCTTGGTTCCTGGGCCCGCTACCCGCCGGTTATGATCTTGCAGCCTACGCGATGGTTGGCGGTATCACACTTGCCGTGGCCGCTGCGGTTGTGACGGCCTTTTCATCCCAAGGCCGGATGGTCAGGCCCGGTGGGTTGCGCTCGGATGGTGGCGACACTCCTCGTGTCCTTCGGTCTGCTGGTGCGGAGTGTGTTGTGGGAACCGTCGCCAACAGATCTTCTTCGCACGGTCGCTCATCTGGAACAACCGGACATCGCGGGCTCCGGCATGAAGCAGGAGCTGAGTGTGATGCTTGCCATTTGCGGAAGGGAAGAGGAAGCGGAACGTCTCTCTCGATGGCAGAGGCAAAGCGACGCTCGTGTGACGACCCACGAGAACCGACAACTGGAACTTTCCTTCATTCAGCCCAAAGCGTGGCGTGAAACGATTCGAGAGATTGGAGACCGAGAGCAGATCATCATCATCATGGAGGCGCACAACTCACCCAAGCACCGGCGATGGATTGAACAGACGCTACCGATCCTCTATGAGTCAGGCTTTCGCGATTATGCGGCAGAAGCTCTATCCGAGCCGGGCGAAAGTCTGATTCGGCGCGGCTATCCCACCGCCTCAACCGGCTTCTACGTGTCCGACCCGCACTTCGGCAACGTGCTCCGCGCGGCGATGAATTTGAAGATGAATCTGCATTCGTACGAAGGTTACACATCGAACTTTGCCGAGCGGGAGTACGAGCAGGCTGCAAACCTTGCTGCATTGTTCGCCGAGAATCCGCGGCGTAAGTTGGTGGTTCATGCGGGTTACGCCCACGCAGTCAAGGAACGTCAAGGTACCGGCGAACTGCTGATGGCAGGACACCTCTGGAACATGACGGGAATCGAGCCGTTTTGCATTTGGCAAACGTGGCATTCGCCCGAAGAGACCGAAGCGGCCCAGCTTGCGGACTTGATCGAGGCCGGCAGCCGTGAACCGATCATGCTTGAGCCGGTGCCCAATAACCTTCGTGACCCTCAGTTTGGATTTCCCGATGGCGGTATCGACGCGTTGGTCGTCCACCGGCCGAGTGAAGGTGGGCCGGCCGAGCGCAGCTCCGGAGTATTCCGATCGGCAAAGGCTCCAAGGCAGCTGGGACGGAAACGAATGGCCGGTGGTGGTCGGCGCCTTTGTCCGCGGCGAGCCGTCCAACGCCATCGCGCTCGACCAAATCATGCTTCGAGAAGGCGAACGCGAGTATGCACTGTGGGTGCCCGAAGCTGACTATGAGATTCGCGTCTTCGGGATCAACGGGACTCTGCCTTGAAACGTACCGGCGAACTACCGACTCTTCATTCGCGGGTCGGCATAGCCATCCGCGGGCGTCTATCCGACGCCGCCCAGGCGAGTCAACAGAGCGACTCACGAAGGGCCGGGACAAGCTTCGGCAACTGAAACTCGAATCCCTGTGCTTCCAGTCGACTGGAGGTAACGTAGCGACCATAGAGAGCGAGTTCGGCGTCGGTGCGCATGACCAAGGGTGCTCCCACACGAACCATCCATGAAAACGCTGGGAGGCCGATCGGCATGCCGACGACGCGGCGCAATTCTCGCATCAACTTTACCTGAGTGACAGGATGCGGCGCGGAGGCGACGTAGACGCCACGCATGCTTTCGTCTGAGAGGGAGTGTTCAAACAGGCGGCAGAGGTCTGTTTCGTGAATCCAACTGATGCCCTGTTTGCCGCTGCCGATCCGGCCACCCAGTCCAAGTCTGGCTATCAGTGCGAGCTTGCCCAGCGCCCCGCAACCGGCGCCGCGGTCGCGGCCAAGTACGAAACTCGTGCGCAGCGTGACGTTTCGCTGTGACGGCAGCACCGATCTGTCGAACGATTCTTCCCAGGTACGCCCGACAAATGGCGCGAAACCGACGCCCAGTGCGGAATCCTCTGTGCAGAGCGCCGTGGGCGGATCTCCATAGATGTGCGCGGTGCTCATTTGCACCCACACGGGCGGGGGGGCATCGATGCTTCGCATCGCTTCGCCCAGGACACAGGTGCTTTCGACACGTGACCGCAGGATTTCGTCTTGATGGTCCGGCGTCTTGATGCAATCGACGCTGCGCCCGCACAGGTTCACGATGCCGTCGGATTCGTTCAGATGTGCTCGCCACGGTCCGAGTGTCCGACCATCCCATTGCACGTGCCGCCATGGTCCGTCGGCAGCGGGAGGGTTCCGGGAAAGGATGACGACGTCGGCGCCGAGATCGGCAAGGTGGTGAGCGAGCGAGATGCCGAGAAAACCGCTTCCTCCGGCGATGACGATTTTCCGATCTTGAAAAGAAGACCGATCTTGAAAAGAAGACCGATCTTGAAAAGAAGACCGATCTTGAAAAGAAGACACAGGGAAGCTCCGAAATGAGTATGCCGCCAAGTCAGTGCCCCGCGGTCGATGTGGCTCTCCCCGCGAAAGTCTAACCGCATTCGTTCGACCGGCTTAACCGCCGATTCGTTGCTTCATGTGCGAACTCGCTACTTCACGCGTGTCGCTTCGTGTGTCGGACACACGACCACGCCATTGCGGTCCAATACGCACGAAGCAGATTCGCTTCGGCGCAGTTTCCTTTCGATTTGGTCCGGGATTTCACGAAGAGTGCGCCGAAGCTATTTCGCGAAGTCGCGCAGGACCAGGTGGCCCTGGGTGATTGCTCACCCAGGGCTCCCGCAGACCCGTACGTGCGGACATTACCGCATACGGTTCCTCTCATCATGGATTCGCTGCATGACGAAGCTTGGATCGCATCGCGCGTGCGGGAGCAAGCGGGTAACGGCGGAGCAGAGCACAGAATTTCTGCCCAGTGCATCGAGCGGATGTTGTTGCGGCGATTGAGCCACTTACGCCATCGATTCTCGACTTCCTGGCGGAACCTGTTCATCGCTTCTGAGTTCCCCGTGACTCCGTAATACGCGTAATGTCCCCGCAGCTTCTGGTTGAGCTTGTGTTGCTGTTCCGCGAGCGGCAAGTGACGATTGTCGTGGCACCATTTATCGATGTTGCGCACGGAGCGGGTGAAACGATCGGAAGCTGTCTTCAACTTGACCACCCAGTAGCCCTTCAGGGAAACAGCCCAGTAATGGGTGAAGCCAAGAAGGTCGAACGTGCCAGGACGATCATCCGGTCCGTCGTCATCCTTCGTCGGCGACGAGGGAGGACGGAACGGAACGAGTTTCGTCTTGGTGGGATGGACGGTCAGTCCATACTTGCCAAATCGTTTGGGGATGACTTCCATCACGCGGAGGGCGTCACGATGATCGCTAAACCCAATCACGAAATCATCCGCGTAGCGGATGAGGAAGGCATTACCCCGCAGGCGCGGCTTCACGTCTTGATCGAACCAGAGGTCCAGCACATAGTGCAAGAACACGTTCGAAATCAAAGGTGAAATCACACCACCCTGGGGCGAACCGGAATCAGGGTAACTCACGTTACCATCTTCCATCACGCCCGCTTTGAGCCACTTGTCGATCAGGCGCAGCAACACGCCATCACGCACCCTCTGTTGAAGAAACTGTCTCAGATAGGAGTGATCCAGATTGCTCAAAGAACTTCCGGATATCGACTTCCAAAACTGTGCCGCCCTTCGGTCGACAGCGCATCGTCTGGTCGCGGAAAGAAGTCAACGCATCGTGTGCCGAGCGGCCTGGCCGGAATCCGTAAGAACAGTCCAAGAAGTCCTGTTCATAAATCGGTTCCAACAGCATGACCACCGCACGCTGAAGGAGCTTGTCCTCCAGAGTGGGAATTCCTAGAGGGCGAGTCTCAGTGGTTGAGCCGCCTTTGGGAATATGCACGCGTCGCACGGGTGGTGCCTTGTACGTGCCGGACTTCGCGCGGTTGAGCAAGCCTTGAAGGTTGCCCTCCAAGTCCTGTTCATATTCTTCCGCGGTCACTCCGTCCACGCCAACAGCGCCGTCTTTGCGAGTGCGTCTATACGCTTCCTTTAACCAGTCGATGTCCATCAGATAGGCGAGCGAGGTGAAAGCCATTTCTGGTGACTGTTTCGCCAACGCTGCTATCCGTTCCTGCCAGCGTGGACACGTTTGTCGAATTTCGATGCATTCGTCGTGTTTCTCAGTAACGGTTCCATGAATCGACGTCTCGCTTCCCTCCGCTGGCTCCAGCTGGGTGCTGTTCGCCAACTTCTTCGGTACTATCAAGACGCTATGACGCCCTGCTGCCGTCCCGCCGCACTTCGTTTCCTTCGCTTGGCGGTACCTCTGCGTTCACTCGTTGTTTTCGCTCCCTGGCGGACGAGTGAGCCGCCAAGGCCTGGAGTTGGTAACCCGGTATCTCCAGCCGGGAATTCGCCGAGGAGCGAACAGGGTTCTCCCAAGTTCCTGGGGAATCTCAATTATCCGTTTGCAAATGTTCCAATCCGACGCCGGCAGGACTGCTCGCACCAGACCATTGCGATGCAGCAGCGTGGCCCTTGGTCATCGAAAGGCAAAGGCTCCCACGATTGGGTCTTTCGACGCTCAATAGCATTGCTTTCGGACTCGCTGTCTACGCTTCGCAATGCGGATTACTCCAACACCACGCAAGACTCGCTTCCAGTTGCTGGTCAGGCTCTACTGGACGGGATTTCCACCCGCAAGATTCCGCTGAAAGGTTTCAAATCTGTAATCTACATCTCATTCCCCTTTCCCAAGCTTTGCTTGGCGCAATCGATGCAACCGCCGCGCGCTGGGGATCGGGATTGTGGGGGCTGCCAAGGGTCAATTCAGCACCCTCCGCTATTGCCTGATGTTTTAATGATTGTTGAATTCGTCGTTGTACCGGCTGCCCGCAGCTAGGAAACGAGCAAAGGCTCTTAGTTGAGATGGAAAAATTGAAACGCCACGCACCAAAGCTGATTTTCGCAGGGTTCATCGCTTTCAGCTTGGTCGTCGGCTGGTTCCTTCCAGCATTCTGCGCTTGGACCGGCACGCGCAGAGTCGCCCGTCACCGTTACTTTGGCAGGTTCCGCTACTTTGCGCTGTTGTGGCCGCAGCGTTTTGTGCCGCGCTGCCCAGATTGCCGATCATGAGTGACAGCCCGACTGATCGTACGATTGTTCAGCCGCTGGCTCCAGTGCGATACAGCCTTCGCACTTTGCTGCTGATGACCACTGGCGTTGGCATCACGATGGCGGTACTCGTCTACTATCCTCTGGTTGGCGGAGGGTTCATCACAGCTGGCATGGCCATCTACTTCATCCGATTCTGGCGTAAGTATCCGCATCATCGGCTGGCCACATCAACACTCGTCGCTTGCATGTTCCTGCCGTTTGCGTGGCTTGCTGGATACAAAGAAGTCGGACGGATGTTGCCAGACGTACTCACAATGATTGGAGCATTTCCGACCTTCTTCCCAACAATCTGGATTGGCAGGCTGGTTGGAATTCGATTGATAGAATCGCCGGGACTGGGCTTTCTGCTGACGGCACTTGAGTTGGTCGCCGGGCTATGGCTGATTCGGCTCGGCCCCAAACGAACGATCGCCTACTTGCTGCTCGTCCTGTTGGTCGCGTTCACGAGTTCGCTGTTTTTCTATGGAGCCGTCAGGGCTTGACGTGAAAATAGGCTTTGTAGCTCTTTGCGTAGGTGGTTACGCCACGGCTGAACTTTCGCCGCTTCGCCGCAGTTTCCTCTCAATCTGGTCCGGGATTTTGCGAAGAGTGCAGCGAAGCGATCGCACGAAAGCTGACGGACTTCGAGCCTGCTAAAGGACCGTTCGTTACCCTTGAAGTTTTCGGCCACGGTTACCCGATGGCAGGTCCAACATCAGCCGGGCTTCTTGAACAAAGCCCTTGAACATCGGCTCGTCCCTCGCGATATCAGAGCCTGCTTAATGGTTCTGCCTTTCGTCAGAAGCCGCTTACCCGAAGCCCAATGGCAAGCGTAATTGCGACGGCAACGAGCCCGAGCGTCGCCTGTATCAATGCGGTACGCCAATCCATTGCGACAGGAAAGGCTCGCGAGTGCGGATCACTGAAGGGCCGATCGATCGAATTGTAGTCAGCAACCGCGTAGGCACCCAGCGGAACCAGGGGAATGAAAAACAGGCACCACCATCGAATGGCGAGGTAGACGTTCGGAGCCAGGCCTGCATCGGTGAGACGCTGGGCATGAATGCCTTGAAGCCTTCGCTTCGTTGCCGTTCCGATGAACGCAGAAAAGCCCGGGCAGGGATCACGTCGCGTGCCATCATCCAGAATTTCTGCGACCAGTTCAGAATCGGGAATGGTGGAAAAGCCACGGAATGACGACGAAGCGTCTACAGCTTTCGAAGTTTTATTGGGCATGCGAAAGACTCCGAATTAAGAATCATGCGTTGAGATTGACTATTCGTTTGGAGGGGAGGTTTCTTGGCAACTCAATGGCAGAACTTGTTGAACTGCTTTAGGGTCCTCCGGTGACGCACACCGGATGCTTTTGGTCATCGCCCTTGGCTGCTCGCGCTGGGCAAGTCAGCTTACCATCGGCCAGTTCAGAACCTAATGCGCTTTGCCGCCTCGGTCGTGAGACCGAAGTAGGTTTGGCGTTTCGCCGCGGTTTCCCTAAAATCCTGGTCCGAGATTCGCGATCTGTGCGTCGAAAGGATTTCCCTCCGGCGCGGAGGACGATGCAACCGATCGCACGAAAACAACTAGGCTCAGATTCTGCTAAGGGGCGATCATCGGCCGCTGGCCGCCTCGCATGACTGACTTTTCTTGTCGGTTCCAGATCGGCGATAGCATCCTGCCATGGATTTACCCATGCATCCCGGCTGAATCTTCTGCCCCGTGCTTGAGCAGCGGGAGATCCGGTAGGTCGTCACTTAGTCCGGGCAGTAGATCAATTTTGGTGTGACCAATCCAAGCCAACTTGGCGGAGCTGTTTTCGGGCTTCAGCGAGGTGCCAAAGCTGGACGTTTCCGTTGGATGTTACGACTGCGAGCCAGCGGGCACGGGGACTGATTGCCACGCGCGTAAGATTAACGTGCTGCGTCTGCAACGTGGCCAGTTTGGCGGATGTGTTCGTGTCCCATAGCGTGACTCTGCCATGGTTGGCTGAGAGAGCACATAGGATATCTCCCGATTGATTGAACGCCACATCAGTGAAAGCAGATTGTCGACCACCGATCGTGGTAAGTTGTTGACCCGTTTGATGATTTAAGACGACGATCCCATCCTGCTCGGCAACGGCGAGTCGCACGCCGTCTCCAGCAAAGGCAAATGAGCGGAAGTCGGTCGCTCGATGTGTCAGTGTTACTCGTCCCGTCGCGACGCTTAAGACCTCGACCTGGAAAATGTCCGAGTCCGCCTGATCATCTGGTGCGGCTATCGCCCGCGCAAGCTTTCTTCCGTCGGGACTGAAGCGAACATACCGGTAGGGGTAAGTCAGCGTCCGCGGAACTTGCCCCAGGTCAACGATCTCGGCCGAGTTTTCGAAATCCCAGACCTTTTGAACGTGAAAGCCTTCCAGGGTGACAATCAGTTTTCCGTCCGGGCTGACGGTGTAGGCTAGCCCCGAGCGATCTGCACGCAAATCGATGGAGAGCTTCGAGATTTGCCTTCCCGATCGTGTTTCCCAAACGTAGAGCTCCGGATCCTCTTGCCTGGTCAGGTAGACAATTCGCTCCCCGTCTGCGCTGAAAACGGGGTGCCTCGTTGAACTGAAGACAATGTCTCTTGTGTCTTCAAGCTGATGGATCCTGCTTGGGTCGGTGTCGTCAACGTTCCACTGAAAGACGTTACGGTTGCGGCCGACAAGCATTAGTTTTTCGCTACCACTGTCGTCATCGAGAAACCCCATCGCCACGGGACTATCAATGTACGTGGCGATGGGCTCACCATCGTCGACGTCCCAAACCTTGATATAAGGGCCATCAAAGGCGGCGAGACGCGCACCGCCGCGATTAAACGCCATAACGTCACGGCGTGGCGGGTTCGGCCTATCAACACGATCGACGGTGACTTGATCGGCTTGTTGATTGAGGCGTGCGATCAGGATCTGATCCTTTGCACGCCAGGCAGCGCGCTGGCCGTCAGCGGAGATGGACAGGCGGGTGAGCTCGCGGATGCCTGTCAAGAATTCACCAATTTGGCGGTCATTCTGCACGTCGGTAACCGTCTTCCCGTCAATTGCCAAGAGACGATCGTCCTGGAACAGAAGATGATCGGCATCTGGCAATCGGTACTGATTCACCAGCCGACCAGTCGTACTCTCCCAATGTTTAACGACGCCTTCGGAGTCGTAACGATAGGCGACTTGCGATCCGTCGGCACTGAATACGGGATCAGGCCGGTTCAGAGACGTGAATCGAGAGTTTTGTTCGTCTCTCCAGAGTTCCTCGCCCGTCTCCACGTTGAAGACTCGCAAGCGAATACGATTCTCCGTCCCGGAGATCAGCACTTCGCCCGATGGCGTCACCCTTAAGCTCGTGTAGCTCCGGGCACGGTTGTCTTTTGCGTCATCCTGTGTAACTTCGACTTGGTCCTCCTCGACTTCGGACCCAACAAGTGGTTGCGTCCAAACGGATGATTGATCGCAGCCCCAGAGTTGACCTCCGTCGGGTGAGAAAGCAAGCGGGATGCCCTGCCTTGCCAAGAACGTCGACTCCTGAGGCGATGCAGGGTCGATCAGATACACGCTCGGTCCTCGCGCCAGCGCCAGGGAATCCCCTTGCGGACTGAACTGCAGCGAAGTGTAGCGGTCATCATAATGGGCCCACGAGCCGAGATGGTGGGACTTCGATAGCGGGGCGACGAACCGCCACTGCTGTAGCGACTTCCAGGAACGGCTAAGCAGGAATTCCCCCGAGCTTGACCAGTCAAGGCTGGTGGCCACCACGTCCGGCATCTCCGTGGCAAGCCGTCCTGTTGGTAGGTCCCAGATGCGAAGGGCCTGGTCCAATCCTCTCGTTGCCAACCAACGCCCATTGGGTGCGAACTGTGCGATGCCGACCGATCCGGCGTAAAAGGAGTTGTGAAACACTTCCTTCACGCGCGATGGATCACTCGAAGATTCGAGCTCAGCTAGGTCGCTCACCTCCCATCCCTTGATCGCCCCGGCTTGTCCGCCGGCAACCAGTGTTCGCCCATCGCGACTGAAGTCAATTCTCTGTGGATGACGGACGGCAGCGTACGCGCCGAAGAAGCGGTCGACGGGCAGCCTTGTCAGAAGCGTTCCATCATCGACGTTCCATAAACGGACTTGGTGAGTCCTGTTCTCGATCACGCTCGCCGCCAGAATACTCCCGCCTGGTTGAAAGGTCAGGCAGTCGACGAAGGGCCGTAGATCGGTCTTGGGAATATCGATCGTCTTGGTCAGACGCAGCGAATCAAGTTCGTAGATCAGGATCTGCGGCTGACCACCGACGTTCTTTTCGCTGAGCACAGCGAGTCGGCGTGATTCCGAATCGAATGCAAGCACTTCCGAAATGACGGGTCTGTTCTCAGAGTCCACCAGCTCGCCGACAGCCGTGCCGGTGCCGACGTTCCAGACTGACGTACCGGCATCATTAAGCGTGCGCGATGCCAGGTATTGGCCGTCGTCGCTGATAGCAGCAGGCTGCTTGATCTCGGGCAGGTCCACATACAATCGGACCACTTCTCCCTCCTGGGAGTCAATTTCGACGGGTCGGCCCTGGCCGGGTATCAACACAATGTGTCCGTTGGAGCCAAGTAGCGACGCAGTGCTGGCAGACCAAAGAAAGCGGCGGTAGTCTTCACGTTCGGTGTCGTCAGTCATCGACGTCAGACGTTCGCGACTCTCCCGGGAGAACACTTCGTCCTTGATCGGGTAGGGAAGGTCGCGGACCATCGTCAGGTCGGGCACGTCCAAGGCAATCAAGTACTCGTCACGCAAATCCAGTGCAGGCTGGATGCTTGCAGCCTTGGCGACAGCGGCAAGCGACTTGCTGCGCCGTCCCGCCTCGGCACTCGCACGCAGTGCACGCGACTGCTGGAGCAGCGATTCGCGCAGGGCTTGACTCGTTGCGTCTTGCTGCTTCACGACCTCAAGACGCGCCTGGGCTTCGGCGTCGCGCCTCGACGGCGGCTTGACGCTCGGCGACCGCCAAGCGTTTGGCTCGTCCCAAACGAATCGCCTGCCAAGTGCTGATCACCGTCGCGACTAGCAGGAGCGCCGCGAAGGCTGCAGCGGCCACCATTTGCTTTCGATACTTACGCGCGAATTTTCTGAGCCGATAGCCGCCCGAGGGAGGGCCGGCTTCGACTGGTTCTTCGACCAGATACGCGCTGAAGGTCGACGGCAAAAGCGTTGGCCGTCTCGTAGCGGCGACCGCGTTCTTTATCCAACGCCTTCATCACAATCCAATCCAGCTCGCCGCGTACCAGCGAGGCCAGCCTTTTCGGTTCGACCCGGCGATTCGCAGCGATGGAAGGCAGGGCGGCACTGCTGCTGACACGCGTGCTCGGTTTCGCAGGTTCTACCTCGCGGATGATCCGCATGATTTCTTCGTAGCCTGCTGTCCGCAGACGCTGGCGATCCATGGGCAATTCGCCCGTCAGCAGCTCGTAAAGGACGACGCCAAGCGAGTAGACGTCGGTCCGAGTATCGATATCCAGTTGGTTACGCTGCGACTGCTCCGGACTCATGTACTCGAGCGTACCGATCACTTGCCCGAGCTGGGTGTACATGGTCTTTTCGGTCAGCGACTGGCTCGTTGCCTTGGCGACGCCGAAATCGATGATCTTGGGAATCGGTTTGGAATCGTACAACGCGATAAGGATGTTGCCGGGCTTCAGGTCCCGGTGAATCACCCCTTTTTGATGTGCGTGTTGAACGCCCTGACAGACCGGGACGAACAGTTCCAACCGTTCCTTCGGCGTCAGACGCTGCTCGTCGCAGAACTTGGTGATTGGAATTCCATTTACCAATTCCATCACAAAATACGGCTGTCCGGATTCGGTTTGCCCCGCATCAAGGACCTTTGCGATATTGGGATGATCCATCATCGCCAGAGCCTGTCGCTCTGCCTCGAAGCGTGCAATCACCTGCCGCGTATCCATCCCAGGCTTAATGACCTTCAAGGCGACGCGACGCACCAGCGGCTTCTTTTGCTCGGCCATGTAGACGACCCCCATGCCGCCTTCTCCGAGCTTCTGCAACAACTTGTAAGGACCGATCGATGTGGGGAAATCACCAGACGAATCAGCTACCTGTAGACTGGTTTCCTCCGGCTCCTGAATGCCATCGACTCTCAACAGCGTGCGGAGCCGCGCCTTCAGATCGTCGTCGTCCCCGCAGGCCTGCTCTAGATATGCCTGTCGTGCGTCGTGCGATGAAATCTCAACCGCAATCTCGAAAATCTCTTCTTCACTCAGTTGACGGTCGGCCATCTACTCTTTCACAAATGGGGCTATCGCAGATCCCTGCCCGGGTACTGCCTGAACGACGGTGATCAGAACCACTGCGGCACCACTAACCGTGTTTGCCAAGGTCCGCCCGCCACTGCAATGCTTGGCCAAGTCGCTTCTTGTTCGTGTTCCGTGGCTTCAGTGACGAAAGGAAGCTCGACGCTCATCCAGCGGTTGCGGGGTAGACAATGACCATTGGATCAGGCTTCATAATCCAATCCGTAATCCGACCGCCTTACCCTTCAAGAAATCTTGAAATATTTTTACCCCATTCACTCCCAGCCAGCACGACTCGCTTGTCATAAACGGAATGTGCCTTCGTGACGGGCCGACGATGACTGACCACGAAAATCTTACCAGGACTCTCGCGGCCGCCAGAACAGGGGACCGTCAGGCTGCAGCCGACTTGATGCCCTTGCTGTACAACGAATTGAGAAACCTGGGTCGATCATTGCTCAGGCGTCAACCGCCTCGACAGACGCTTCAGGCTACAGCTTTGGTGCATGAGGCCTACGCCAAGCTAATTGGGAATCGGGATCCGGGTTGGGACGGAAGCCGACACTTCTTTGGAGCCGCTTCACAGGCGATGCGAGAGATCCTGGTTGATCAAGCCCGGCGACGTGCCGCGGCAAAACGAGGCGGGGATCGGGGCCGCAGGGAGTTGGAAGCCAAATTAATGGTGGAGTCACATCCGTTGAGAATTCGGATTTTGTTTCTATTCGGCGCGGAAGTTGGACCAACATACTGCACGAACATTCACCGCTCAGCCGCCTCGGTGCCGACACCTATGCAGGTTAGCGGCTTGGCGCAGTTTTCCAAGATTCCGGCCCGGGATTTCGAGAAGAGTGCAGCGAACTGATTTTTCGCAGTGCGGTAGGACGATGCAACCTATGCGAGTTGCGATTAGAATTGCCGAGCCTGCTAAAGGCCTATTCCACTCCCTTGACATCTTCCGGCCTTGCCGACCGATGTGATCTCGCTTGGGGGCGCTGGGGCCGCCTCCGCACGCAACTGAAACAGGTTGGGCGTGTCAGGCCGGGGCGTCTTCCACAGCTGCCCGCCGAGGTGCCGACGAAAGCAGTCCGCAATTGCGATTCCGGTACTCTCACGCGTGCGACCGACCGGTGAAAACCGCTAAGTAACTTCGAGCAAACCAGGAAATGATATTGTTACATAGCAAGCACGACTGGTGACCGGATGGCTAGAATGCGTTCGTATTTCATTTCCTTGGCATGAGCGAGTCATGAACTTTGTCTTGAAACCGTGGCAGTTCGTCCTGATTGCGCTCGCCGGGTGGATGAATCGTGAGCAACAGGAAGTCGGGATGCCCGTTCGAGTTTTTTGACCCTACGGGGTGATCCTTTAGGTTGTACCGAGAAGCGTTGACGGCACAGCATGCATCAACGCTTGGAATCTCTTCCCCATTATGGCGCTCCAAGCTCATACAACGCCGCAATCTCATCGCCCGACAGTGGTTCTTGATAGATCAAAAACTCGTCTACGCGTCCGTTCAAATTTCTGATGGGGAATGGCACGCCTGCCAGCGGCAAACCCCAGTTTCCGATTTCGCACGCTCCGAACGTTACCTTGCGTCCCTCCCGATGATGTTCGCTGCCTTCGCGGCTGACTTCTTCACCATCAAAATACTGGATGGCTTCGCCGATCGCCGCATCGAAAGTCACAGCGACGTGATGCCAGCGCCTGTCGCTTGCGCCAAAGATGGGTGGTGAATAGAAAACCTGGCTTTGACGATATCCCTCGGGGATTTTTCCTCCAGGAGGCGAGGCGCGATCGTAAATGACCGAGAACATCAAGCGTCCGGATTGGTCAATTTGCCAATGTGGTTCACCGTCTTCGTATCCGTCGGACATTAACAACGCGTTGTACTTACGATCGAGTCCATCGACACGAATCCACGCCGCCATTGTTAAACCGTCATACTCATCTTTCCTCAGATTGATGCGGACACGATCACCGGGGCTCTTAAACTCCAACGCAGTTTTGCTAGGCCAACGTCCGTCGACCCAGCGTGCTCCGACGGCTGAGCCGTGGCTATAAGGACGTTTCGGAATCGCAAAGTTGTTGACAAGTCGATCCCACTTCTCGTCTTCCCAACGTCGAAATTGATAGCAGCCAATGATGCGTTCATCTGAACGCACCGTCTTCATCGCCGCACGCCATTGTTTTGCTTTTCGTTGATAGTACTCTTCCTTGCGACGTTCAAACTCCTCCACGCTCGGAAAGTCCGCTGGCTTGGAGACGCCCGCCACGACGGGACGGTCGGTGGCCTTTTTGAGACTATTGCCTTCACGGATGATTTGCATTTGGGAGCCCGGTACATGAGCTTCGACTTCGCCATCGAAAACATGCAGCGATGACTCGGCCCCATCGACCTCGACAGCGAACTCGGTTCCAAGATCGACGACTTTCATGCCCGGCAGTGTCAGGCGGAAACCGATCGCAGGTGGAGGCACATGCATCGTGACTTTGCCATGGGCACACTCTGCTTCCCAGGAACTAATCAGGTTCACATCGGCCGCTTCGTCGATCAGCATGGTCGCACCACTGAAGAAGTCGATTTGCACCGCTCCTGAAAGCAGCTTGAACTGTCCCGGTTGCAATGAGTCACCTTCCTGATACTGCACGTCTCCGGCGAATTTCGCGTCCACAACACGTGACAGCACCGCGCAGCCTGATTCGACAACTTCGTCCGATTCACCGGATGCAACTTCTGACCTGGCAATTTGTTGTTCCGCATCACTTTTGCGATCGCGTCCGATTCCGTAGCCGATCGCGAGTAACAAGTACGGCGGCGAGGGCGGCGACTAGCCCTAACCAACCGACAGCACGCATGCCCTTCGCTCTCGTCGGTGCTCGCAGTGAATCCGCACCAACAGGCGTTTCGATCACGACGTCGCTCATCAACCGCAAGTCGGCATCCAAACCGCACAGGTCCACAAATTCACTGCGTCGATCTGCGGAGCTTTCCAGCACAGCTTGGAGTTCCGCGGATTCGGTCTCACTGAGCGAACCGTCGAGCCAGTTGGAGACAAGTTCCATGAATCGTAAGTCGTTCATGACAATCCCTGATCTGCAAGCGTTTGTTTCACACACATCAATAGTTTTTGCCGAAGTCGATGAACTGACTTATAGATCGCCTGTTCGGGGCGAGAATTCTGTTGAGCGTACCCGCGAATGGTGACGCCCGGCTGATGCACCTTGAGGATCAATTCTCGTTTCGCCTGGTCGAGCTTTTGTAAGCAGCCTTCCAGAGCTTGCTGTCGATCTGCATCGCCAGCGACAATATTGCCTGTTGCATCGGCTAACTGTTCGGCGAGTTTGTCCGAAAACACCAACGGGCTGCGGGCAATTGAACGTCGATACTTCAGCGACTCAAATCGAGCAATCGTCATCAGCCAACCGCCAAAACGATTGATGTCGTCAAGTTCGTCGAACTTCTTCCATGCAATCAAACTGGTTTGTTGAACGACTTCCTCCACATCGTGCCACGTCGGAACGAGCCGGCGCACGTAGGCCTTCACGGCTGACTCTTCCTCAATCAGCAGACGCACGAAGGTTTCGTAGTTGGATGGATTCTCGTTCATTCCTTTGCGTCATCCGTGCTGGCGGTTTGGTTCTTCAGCGTTCGATTGAAGAATGGAACTGCCGCGTCCATCATCTGATCGAACCAGACTTGCTTGACGGTGAACGGGTGCGGAGCGTCTTTGATGATGGTCAGTCCGTTCGGAATGCCAAATTCGTCCATCTTCTGACGCAATGATTCGGCACGAGTGCTCGGGTCGTCTTTCTCGCCGGTGATCAGCCAAACCGGCGGATCGTTCTTGTCGAGGTGGGCCAGTGGTGAAGCGAGTCGGTAAGTCTCGGGGACTTCGTCTTGCGAACCACCGAGAAACTCTTGCCAGATGGCTGCGCTCGCCGATTTTTCACGGTTTCGCTCCGACATGAAATCCGTTTGGCCGCCCATCGGAACCACGGCTTGGATCGTACTGCTGAATTCGGCGTTTCCGCCGTCACCGTCGAGCTCCGCAACACCAGCGGACGTTGCGAGCAACGCTGCCAGATGACCACCCGCGGAGTGGCCGATCGCTCCGATGTGGTCAGCGTCGATGCCGAATTCTTTCGCATTGGCACGCAGGAATCGGACGGCCGCTTTGCAGTCGTGAATATGAGCCGGGAACATTGCTTCGCCGCTCAAGCGATAGTCAATCGACGCCGTCACGTAGCCTTCGGCCGCGAGGGCCTGAGCGACATTGCGATGATGAATCTTTGCTCCTTTTCCCCAGCCGCCGCCGTGAATGCAGACGATCGCGGGCAACTTTTCCGGCGCATTCTTCGGACGATAGATGTCCATCTGCAAAGTTCGGTCGCCGTACTGTGCGAACGTCACGTCAAGTCGTTCGTCCAACCGATCCAGCGTGGCTTTGGGAATAACCGTCTTGCCGTCAGCACCAGGTGTGTTTGTCATCAGCAACCCCTGACAGTCCGGAAGCAATCCAAACGAAAGCCAGCAAAACAGCACGGGCGATGGGCAGATGGGGAATCGTATTCATAGTGCGTTTCAATTTGGAAAGTGGTTAGTTGTTGATGAACACTTCGCTGGTGACGATGAGTTCAACCAAGTCGTGCAGGCCATCACCTTGTGCGGCAAGCTCGCCAACAATCGACTCGACCGCCGGCCGGTCTTGGAAGCCAACTTCTCGCCCCAGTGCGTAGGTGAGCATCTTTTCGGTCAGGCAATGCGCGAATTGATCTTTCTGTTTCAAAAGCAATCGCTTGAGTTCGGCGATGTCTGCGAACGACTCTCCCGTCGGCAACGTTCCGGTGGTGTCCACCGCGCCGACGGGCTTTCCCGTGCTATCGCGATACTCGGCGACGAAACGAACCGATGGGATCGAAACTCTCGAGAGCGAAACCGATCGGATCAATTTTGCGATGACACTCGGCGCACGTGGCGACATTGCGATGCTTGGCAAGCTGTTGCCGAATGGTGGTCGCGCCTCGAATATCCGGCTCCAGCGGCTCGACGTCCGGTGGCGGTGGTGGAGGCGGTGAACCGAGAATATTTTCCAGCACCCAGATGCCGCGAGTGACCGGCGAGGATTCGACTCCATTGGAGGTCGCTGTCAGCACACTCGCGTGACCGAGCAGCCCTCCGCGAAGCGATTGTTTCGGCAGTGAAATTCGCCGAAACTCGTCGCCCTCGATCGTGGGCAGACCGTAGTGTGCGGCCAGGTAGCGATTGGCGAACGTAAAGTCCGAATCAATGAAATGTTCGATGCTCAGATTCTTGTGCAGGACCTCTGCGAAGAACAACTGGGTTTCCCGCCGCATCAACGGCTCAAGCTGCCGATCGTAGTAGGCAGCAAACTTTTGCGTGTCCGGCGGCATCGACCCGAGTTCATTCAGGTGCAGCCAACTGTTTGTAAAATTCTCGATGAACGCCTCCGCTCGCGGGTCTTGCAACATGCGGCGAGTTTGGGCGAGCAGCGTCTCTGGTTCACTGAGCTTTCCGCCGGCAGCGGCGCGGAGCAACTCGTCGTCCGGCATCGAACTCCACAGGAAGTAGGACAATCGCGACGCGAGTCGGAACGCTCGATCGTCGCCTTCACCCGCATCAGGTGGAGTTTCCACGTACAGAAAATTCGGAGAACAGAGGATCGCTTTGCAAGTTGTCAGGAACGCGGTCTCTTCGGATTCGCCAGCGGCCAGTCGTGACTGGAAGAAAGCCTGATACCGAGCGACTTCCGATTCCAGTGGTGGGCGGCGGAAAGCACGAAACAGGAATGGCTTGAGTGATCGCTGGTGCTTGTCCGCCAACAGATCAGTCGCCGATTCGTCTCTGGGCTCGGGCCCGGCGATTTCCATTTGGTGGATTCGCATGCGAGGCCCTTCGTAGGCGTCGGACATCCAGACGTCGAGAATCTCGGAAGGCTCCGTCGAGAAGACATCTCGCCAGTTGCTCGTCAACGTTTCGGGATGATACTTTTGTAACAACTTCACCAAGGATGTTCTGAAGTTGAGTGGCCCGTTGGCGTAGCGAATGACGGGCACGAATCCCTTGTCCAACCACGTTCGGAATTCGTAGACCTTTGCTTCGTGATCGGCCAGCGGAACGGTCGCTACGACGCGGTCCGAAGAATTCTGTCCCGCTTCCGGGAGGCCAACTTGCGGGTTGGTCGCGATGACTTGCATTTTGATCGGCTCGGTCGCGATCGACTTGCAAGGAATTGGGCGCATAAGGGTGCTCGCGGTTGATCCCTTCTGCCTTGACGCGAATCGTGTAATACCCGTCCGCCGGAACGCCTTTGAATCGTCCGGCATGGACTCGCGGCAGGCTAGGATCGCTGTGGCCGACGTCGACATAGTCACCTGTTGGATTGACTTCGAGAAAACGCTGCTCCGGACGGAATAGGAATTTGCGCCGGCACATGTCCTGGGCTCGTAGCAATTCGTCGATGGGTTCGACGACCGCTCGAGTCTGAACGGCTTTGTCGATGCTCTGCGAAGCCGCTTCCAGATAGCATTGCAACAAGTAGTCTGACAGAACCAAGTGTTCGCCGATGTTGTCGAACCCGTCGACTCGATCGTCCGCCGGGAATGACGTCGTCGGATCGAACGATTCAGTGTTCACTCCAAGAAGATCGCGAATCGTATTGCGGTACTCGTAGCGGTTGAGCCGTCGGAATCGTTCTTGACCGCCAGACGCAAGGGCCTCGCGAGCCAGTTCAAGCTGACGCGTGACCGTGGCGACAAATCGCTTGGTCTCGTCGGCCGAAGGTTGCGGCTCATCCTCGGGAGGCATCTCACCGAGATTGACGACGTCAAGGATTTCCTGCCAGTGTTCGGCGGTCTGATGGTCTGAAAGTTCAGCTCCCAGAGTGTCGAATCGTCGATCCGCGTTCTGTTCGTCCACGCCATGGCAGCGAATGCAGTGGTTTTGCAGGTAGGCCTTAGTGTCAAAGTCGGCTTCGGCGGCAGCAAACGTTGCACATGGTGTCAGCGACACGACTGTCAAAACAACGACTGTCAAACAAGGACAAGAGAACAGGCTGTCTACCCGTTGAGAAATGAATCGACAGGACTGGCAACGTGATCGCCACGAATCTGGTAACGCGACTCATCAGCTCAGCCCCTCCAGCGTCCCGGTGCTGGTTCCGAAGCGATCGGACTCCACACCAAAACGCTGCAACATCGACAGATACAAATTGCAGGCTGGCGTCTGCGGGCCTCCATTGGCCGGGTACGCCTTGTGTTCGCCGTGCTCGAAAGCCACCACCAGCCAGCAGCAAAGGTAGCTTGCGATTGGAATGAGAACTCGCGTTCCCAAGACCACTTCCGAACAACACCATGGTCCGGTCCAGCAGCGATGCATCATCGGCAACCTGCGAACGCTTCAGGCCATCCAAGGAACCTCGCGAGTTGCGATGTATGGAACTGTTCAATGACGCCGAGTTGCTGCAGCTTGGATTCATCGCGACCGTGGTGAGAAAGATCGTGATAGCCCTTAGTGACACCCGACAGCCCCGAGTCGCCCGTCCATCCGTGAATGGCCATGGAAATCACGCGAGTCGAATCGGTTTGCAATGCCAGCTTCATCAGGTCATAGAACAACGCGACCTCTTCGGTGAAGCTGGTCGGCAATTGCTTCGGCAACTTGTAGTTCGACGTCGGCTTCGGTTTGTTCAACCATGCCTCCGATTGTTCCAATCGCTTTTCGACTTCGCGTATCGAAGTGAAGTACTCATCGAGTTTTGTCGAGTCACCGAGACTGATTCGCTTTTTCAACGCCGCCGCATCCTCACCAACGACGTCCAGGATGCTGCGGTTGACGGCGAACGCACCGGCCTGTCGCATCCGCTTCGACTGGGGTGTTTCCAGGAACAATGCGTCGAACATTGTTTGCAGTCGCGTGATCGTTGGAATCTCGACACCGTTCCGCGTCCACGAAACGCCGCCACCGCCTAGCCCCAGTTGCATGGATTGATAACGCGTCTCGGCACCGACAAACTCAGCCGCCCGCTGATCGACGCTGACGTTGCCTTCGGGATACTGTTTCGCTTGGTCCGATCGAATGCCAGACAAGAACGTGTGCGTCGACTGGTGCCCGCCCGTGATTCCGGGATGATCCAAGTCGGAGAAGACGGTGAAGTCGTTCTTAAGCGTTGCCAACGGAGCCAGCAAACGAGGCAACTCGTAATCGCGACCGGTTTCCTGGGGAAAGAAGTCGTTCGGATAGAGCCCATATTCAAGGCCGATGCAAACCATCCGCATCGGTGATTCTGCCGAGCGTTCTGCGGCATGCCCATGCTTTGGTACCGCCAGAGATTCCAGGAACGGCAGAGCAACGACGGCTCCGGTTCCACGCAACAATTGTCGTCGGTCGAGTCGTTTCATCTTTCCATTCCCTGTGAATTGGTCATCCTGCGATTTGGTCATCTTTGGATGAGGATGCGAGTTATCCTCTCTCTCCCGATCCTCGAGAATTGGACAACCAACTTTGTGATTCTCGGAAAAAGTCTCTCAATTCACTTCGCAGGGCCTGGTGTGGCATCAGGGCACCAACCATCGACCCATTTCGTCAGTGTGACAAAATTGCCGTCTGGGTCGCGTGTGGCCAAGGTGTAGGCCATGCCAGCATCGGATGCGTCGAGCCCTGGCTTACCGTACATTTCTTGCGCCTTCCTGAATCGCTTTTCAACAAAATTCCAGGCATCGCAGTCGATCGTCTTCATCCATGCGACGGCGGCCCAGTTATTCGCTTTCTTCGATCCGAAATTCTCACTACCACCCTGAAGCGAGGTGTAGAAGTAGCCGATGCTATCGTCAAGAGCCAAGCAGTCTCGGAGAGTGTGTCCGCATCCGCCACCCAGGGAACCACGAATCGGGTGAGTCGATACATTGTTGACTCCAGAATGGGACACCAGAACGACGTTCTGCAACTTCTCGGGGGCTTCCTTCTTCACCTGCTCGAGAGCGCGGTATGCGAGCTCATGCGGTCCCGCCTGGAGCCAGTAGAATTTCTTGCCGTTCCCAGTGCTCTTGATCACCGCCACGGCGTTGGCCACTGCGGCATTCCACTGGCTATCAACTTGGCAATCAAAGAACTGGGTGACGTTGGTGTCGTACCCGAATTCGGTGACAGCGCCCTCAACGCTCGTCTTGTGTTCGGTGGGTTTCGGCTCACGTCCGATCATGGGGCAATTGTTGTAGCTGAAGTGAACCAGTTGATTCTTCCAACCTCGCTTGGCAAAGATGGCCAAAGCCAGGGGAGTAGCGGCGATGTCATCTTCATCGACTCTGTTGCCGTCGGCGGTGTATCCGATAACGTCATCAGCGTCGACGATTGGGACCGGTCCGTTGGTTTCATCTCGGTCTTGATTGGGATTCCTGGGGTCGTATTGAGCAGTCCAATCGATCGTGCATTGTTGCGCTGAACATACGGAACTGCTCAAGAGCAGCACCATTGCTGCCATCACAACCATTGGCCATGCGAGCGTTTGTTTCATACTGAACGCTTCAAAGAGCCGCGTTGTGAATTGATTGTCTTAGCATCTTTCATCCTTCAATCTACTTTGGTTGGTTGACGGCGCATGGACGGCAGCGGAAGTGCCAGCTAGCGGAAAGGCAGTTTGGCTGAACGTTCTTCGAGATAGGTTGCGTGCTATTGGGCTCATCTGCTCATTTCCGCGTCACAACCACCTGATGCGGCCCCATCATTCTCGTCGATGTTCGTGATCATCGCCGCGATACGAGCGAGCTTGTCAAACTCCACCTCACGACGCTTTTCGGGCAGCGGACTGACCAGCAGTAGTGACAGATCGGTATTCTTGTATTCTTCGTACAGTTTGTTCGGCACATCATCGAAGGGACCGTGCGGCGCATTCGTTGCGATGTAGGTAAAAAACGGATCGCCCGTTTTCAGGCTGATAGAAATGAAATCCATTGCGGCGTCAAAGTAGATGTGCTGTCCGAGTTTAGGAGGGAACGATTTCAATTACGGAGGTGTTCCTTTCAATCGCACAGGAGTCCCTAGTGCTGCGGGAACGAATTGATACCACGCTTCGGGTTAGGAAGAATACTCGTCTCCCTCGAATTCCAAGCTGATGTTTGTTGAGTCACTCATCTAAGTTTCACTTGAGTTGTTGGGAGCCATCGCTGACGATCACTGTCATCGGTACCAGGTCACTGCCGACGCCGTCGTTGTCGGTGACGCCCAGTGTGACCACATAGGTACCGGGCTGAGCATAGGCGTGGCTGGGGTTCCTGCTCAGTCGAAACACCGCCGTCACCAAATTGCCAGACGCAAGCATCAACCGTGCCGTCGTCGGATGAGCCGTTCGAGTTGAACTGCACGGTCAAGCCAGAGACACTGGTGATGGCAGCACTGGCTGTTGGTGGAACCCAACTGGTTGCGTCCGGGTGATACCGACGAGCGACGAAGATGTCTTCAAGGTTCGTTTCTCGGGGATTTGGAATGCCAGTCGCTGATTTCTTTGGCACTCGGACGACGATGAGTTCACCGATGGCAGTCGGCTTTGGACGCACGGTAAACGTGTACTTGTCTGGCGAGACTTGTTTGAAATTCAGGATGGATCCGTTGGTGGCTTCCAAGTCGCCCGCGTCAAATCCAGTGACTCCCGTTGTAAATTGGGCGGTGACATCAAAGTCGCCAGTGACCACATCGGGAGCATTGCTGGAGAGGGTTAGATTTACCTTCACTTGGTGATCGGCGAAGTACCACGTCCCGTCGCCTTTGTCACGTCTGGCAAACTGCCGGTGCAGCAGTGCAAAATCGGCGATGTTCACTGGCGCTTTGTTTCGCATGTCGGCACGAATGGGTTCATACGCCGGGTGATTCGCAAGATTATCCCATTCGTGTGGATCGTTGTTGTGATCATAGAGTTCTTCTTGGCCATCCCCGTAACGGATGTACCGCCAGTCGCGATTGGTGATCGCATATTCATGAGCTTGCAGATAGGCAATGATCACTTCACGGTCTTGCGACTGTTCAGGATTCTGAAGCGTGGGAACGAGTGATTCGCCATCGAGCTTCTGCAAATCGGCGTTGGCGCCGTCCTTGGTGAGATCACACAGATCCACAAAGGTCGGATACATGTCGATCAGACTTGCGGTTGTGTCGGTAGTGACGCCTTTGGCAATGCCAGGTCCGGCCCATACGAATGGGACCTGTGATCCTCGTTCCCACATGACGTGTTTCGCCCAATGCCCCTTTTCGCCAAGGTGGTAACCATGGTCACTCCAAAGGACGACAATCGTGTTGTCGGCGTATGGGCTGTTGTTCAGTGCCGTCAGGACGCGGCCGATCTGAGCATCGGCGTAGGTGATGGCTGCTAGGTATCCAAGGATGCACTCTTTCAAGGTTCGATCGTTGGGGCTGATCGCCTGCAGATTCGCCATCCATCGCTTGTAGACATTGGTCTCCTTCTTTCGTTCTCGATCCGCGACATCATCAAGATCGGGTAATGGATTGGTGCTGCCATCTTTCCAGTAGCTCGGCAGTTCGAGGTTGTCGATGTTCCCTTTCAGCGGCCCATTGAGATACGCGTCGTAGTATTTCTGTGGTGCGTATTGCGGCGAATGAGGCGTGAAGAGACCCAGGCCGAGGAAGAACGGTGTATCCCCGTGGTCGGCTTTGAGTTGTGAAATGGCCCAGTCGGCGCGTTGGGTGTCGGCCATGTCTTTCTCGACAGCATTGTCGAGGGCTGCCCACTCCATGACTCCCGCTTGAATTTTTGGGTAAGTGGTGTTGTAGATGCTGACGAAGTCTCCATCTGGACCACCCGGGTTGGGAGCGCCATATTTCCAGCTACCGGCGTCCCAACCATTCTCTCTCTGGGCATTGGTTGTGCCGTCAGTGCGCAGCCAGTATTGATCCCAACCTCGTTGGTCGATCCAACCGATCGCGTGATGAAGGAGTTTGCCGGTACCAAGCGTCTTGTAGCCAGCGTTATGGAAGGCAGTGTGCAGTCCAATCAGACTCTTATCCAACTGCCAGTAGACCTGATCGTCATAGAACCCAGTTGTTGAAGGGTATTGACCGGTGAAAATCGCGGTACGTGATGGACCGCACATGACACCAGCGGAATGGGCGTTGGTGAAGGTGAGTCCGCGGGCAGCCAGGGCATCGATATTGGGCGTGATGGCTTGGCGGTGGCCACCAATTCCCCAATCATTCATGTCATCGACGGCGATGAACAAGACATTGGGCTGCGCGGCCACCAAAGCGGACAGAGGTGCGAGTGCAAAGGTCAGCGCCAAGGCTGCTCCCGTGAGCGGTAGGTGCAGTGAGTGTTTCTTGATCATCGATTGTGCTCTTCGGTTAACAGCGCGACCGCTTTCTTTTCTAGCTCTGCTTTCGCCTTCCGAAGTTTGACGAACGCGGCCAGTTGAACTGCACTCAAACCCGAGGCGTCATGCGACAGGTTCAATCCGGGTAATTGGGAGTCCAGAAACACTCTCCCGCAACGACTCCAATTGGACAAGAAAACCGCAAAAATTACGAACCCCGTATGATTCGGCCGAATTTTGCGAAAAAGACAGGTTTCCATGTCCAACTTTCGATTCATCGGGAGCGACAGCAGGAGACAATTCACCTTCTCACACCTAAACCTAACGCGGAACTAACTCGATGCAGCGTCGTCAATTCATTGCAGCAGCAGCCGTGGGTGCTGTTTCCGCTGTTTCGCCATCATCGGCTTTTGGTTTGAACGAAACTGCAGGCAAACGAATTCCACTCGGACTTGACGGACATTCGATGCGATCCATGCGGTGGAAAAAGTGGAAGGCAACTCAGTTGATCGAGTTCGCTGCGGAGCAAAGACTCGATGCGGCACTCTTCAACGGCTTGCACTATTTTGAGAGTCTCGCAGCGAGCCACCTCAAGGCGCTCAAAGACCTGGCCGACCGCCATGAGATGAAGCTTTACATCGGTGCAGGTGCGATTGCGAACAACGGCAAGCAATTCAAAGATACACCCTATACAGTGTGCAACAGCATTCGCGACTACACCGTTTGGCCAAGTGAAGATGGAGCGAGGTTTCAATGGATGGCGGTCGGTGAAGGCATGATGGACGTGCCGAATTATGTCGACACGCTCGCCGGTGCGAATCCCGGTATGCCGATTTTCGTCGAGTCCATCTCGAACTCGGCGCGGCCGATTCCCTACCTGACCAGGGAGTATTGGAAGGCCTATCCAAACCTGGACGCATCCCAAATCATCGACTTCCTGAAGTTGGTCCGCAAAGGCAAGCCAGCCAGGATTGATAAGCCCGCCGAAGGCCAGGACGAGAAGACGTTCGGTCAAGAACATGAGCGTAACGAGTTCCTCAAGAGCATCGCTTATCTGCGTGAACACTGCGGAGCAGGGTTGAAAACCTGATCGCGTAAGAACTTCAACTTTTCTCCCCGCCGGTGGCAGCGGAGAGGAGGAAGTTGGGGTTGAAGCTGAAGTTGAAGTTGAAGTCTCTTACCTCTGACAGAAATCCGAATGCAAACGCAAACAAATCTATGGCTGGAACGGATGTCTCGCCTGTCCATCGCATTGGTCGTCGTATCCACCCTGCTCGCACCGAGGTCTGTTTTGGCCGACGTCGAATACGACTCCGCGATTCCGCAGTTGCAGTTCGCGGCACAGGAAATCGAACGCGCGGTGGCTGAGACGCAGCGGAAAGATCTGATGGTTACGTTGACCGTCAAGTCCGACAACATGTCGCCGGAAGCATTTCAGATTCGATTGACGGATCCGAACCGTGTCGAGGTGATCGGTTCGGATGCGACAGGAGCGATGTACGGCGGTATTGAAGTGGCCGAGTTCTTGAAATTGGGTCTGCCGATTGCGAACGTGCAGCGCAAGCCATTCGTGGCGAAACGCGGGATCAAATTCAATATCCCGCTGGATGCGCGCAGCCCTTCCTACGACGACTCAGGGGACGCTGCGAATGAAAATATCGAACACATGTGGGACTTTGAGGGGTTCTGGAAGCCGTATCTCGATGATCTGGCGCGCTACCGCTACAACGTCTTGAGCCTGTGGACCTGCCACCCCTATCCACACATGGTCAAGACACCAGGCTATGAACAAGCCGTGGAGGCTGATGTCTACAAAGTGCGCGATGGCGTTTTGAAGCATGATTCCAAAGGCAAGTTCATCGCCAGGATTTTCGACCCCAATGACGACGAATGGGAAGAAGGCTACCTGGATTCAAACCAGGACGGAGTCGTCGACACCAATGACGATACGCTCGAGTTGGTGAAGCGGATGACGATCGAAGAGAAGATCGCGCATTGGAAAAAGGTCTTCCAGCATGCCGGTGATCGTGGCATTCAGATCACCCTGTTTCACTGGAACGTATTCACCTACGGTGCCACGGGAAAGCACGGCATCACCACCGATCAAACCGATCCCGATACGATCGCCTATCTCCGCGCCGCCGTGAAAGAATTGGTGCTGAACTACCCGTCGATTACAGCCATCGGCGTGGCCGCCGGAGAGAATGACAACAAATTCCTCAAGGGCGATGATTCCACCGAGGCGTACATCTTCAAGACGTATGGTCTTGGCGTGATGGACGCGAAGGCAGATCCACGTTGGGACAAGAATCGGGAGGTGCGATTCATATTCCGTAATCACAGCACCAAGTGCGACGATGTCCAGGAACAGTTCGCCTCGAAGTATGACGGTCCCGTTGATGTCAGCGTCAAGTACTGCGTGGGCCGACTGTATTCGTCAAGAAGACCCATGGAGTGGGAATCTCGCGCGAACAAAGGCGGCTGGTTGGACCGTGGATACAAAGTCTGGATGAACATCCGCAACGACGACATTTTCATGCACCGTTGGGGCAGCCCTGATTACGTTCGCCAATTCATTCGTGAGATGCCGCTTGATCAATCTCCCGGTTTCATGATGGGATCGGATGGCTACGTTTGGGGACGCGTGTTCTATTCCACGATTCCGGATCTGCAGGGTCAGTTGGAGATCGATAAGCATTGGTACAACTTCCGGTTGTGGGGCGAACTCGCTTACAACAACGAACTTGGCGACGAGTATTGGACAGCAACCTTGAAGCATCGTTTCGGCTTGAATGATCGATCTGCAAAGCTGCTTCACGATACCTGGCAAACGGTTTCCGAAGTGGTTCCGCAGTTGAATCGAGCGGTCTACGAGGGCACCGATGCGTCATTCGCGCCGGAAGGCTGCATGACGGGATTAGCATCGGCCACCGGATTCTTGACGATTCCGCTGTACTACTACGGTGAGGGTCCGCCGGTTTATCGACGTAAGCCAATGCAATTGAGAAAGAGTCCGCCCGGAGACGAGGTGCAGTGTGTCTCCGTGCCCGATTGGGGTAGCGCCTATCTGGCCGGCAAGCTCGATCAGTTCGGCAGTGACCTGCTGACTCCACTACAGGTGGCCGACAAGCTGGACGCTTATGCCGACGCAGTACACGCCGCGCTTCCAGAGTTACAAGCTGAGACTGGCGACAACGTCGAGCTGCGAGATCTGTTGTGGGATCTTGAGAGCATGGCCTTGCTTGGCCGTTACTACGCCGACAAACAGCGCTGCGCCGCAAAGTACTGGGTGTATCGCGAGTCTGGCTTCGCGGACGAGTACAAGAATCTTCATGACGAAGCGATCGTCCACATCCAGGACGCGCAAAGCCATTGGGAGGCATACGCGGCAGTTCTTGATAAGCACTACCAGCCGCAATTAATGTCGCGGACACATTATCTGGACTGGAATAGCACTCTCAATAATGGAATGGAAATTCAAGCCGCGCATTTCGGCGTGAAACGGGAGACGAAGGATATAACGGAAAAAGCTTATCGGAAGAAACAGAACACTCAAAAGAAGAAGAAATAGCGTGTTCTCGCGACCCAAAAATGCCCGTCGAACTCCGAAGGCTTCGAAGTCTTTTCCCAGCAACATGATCCGAGATAAGCAGAGCAAGGCGCAACTCCGCCAACTCAACATTCAGAACAAGAAACATCGTATGTACTCGAATTCCAATCTGTTACGTCTTGTCTCGCTGATCGCGATTTGTCTTTCGGTCACGGCCGCGCAAGCTGACGACAAGTCAACGAAACCCAACGTCGTTTACATCATGGCCGACGATGTCGGCTGGGGTGACTTGAGCGTCCATGACGGCGGCGTTCCGACTCCGAACATCGACCGGCTCTTTTCGCGCGGCGTGGAACTGACGCAGTTCATGGGCTGGTGCGTTTGTTCGCCGACACGAGCCATGTTGCTGACTGGTCGGCATCCGATTCGCGTCGGGACCGGGCCTGAAGTTGGCGGCGAATTGGAACTGGAAGAAACAACGATCGCGGAAGGTTTCAAGGCCAACGGCTACCGCACCGGAGTCTTCGGCAAATGGCACAACGGCAACGATCCGGACACGCCGGAATTTCGCGAAGCCTTCGCCGAAGCTTACAAACACATGCCGAACAAGAAGTTCGCTGGCGGCCACGGCGTGAACGCACACGGCTTTGATGAAGCGTGGATCTACTACGGCGGAGGCGCCGACTTCTTCAATCGTCGCACCGTAAAAGGCAATGGTCCCGTTTCATGGTGGCACAATCTGGAATTTCGCCCGCAGGACGAAGGCTACACCGATGATCTGGTGACCGAGCGTGTCATCGAATTCATTCGCAACAACGAGGACCAGCCGTTTTTCTGCTACGTACCGTTCCACATTGCTCACGCGCCTCTGCAGGCGATGGAAAAGTCTTCCAGCGTTCCATCGTCCGTGCATTCTCGTCGGTCGCCATTTTCTGCAGGGTAAGCCGCCTGCTTCATCATTGCGAGTGCTCCGCGGAGAATCAAATCAACTCGCCGACGAAGCCAGTCCTGTTCTCGATGGTGCGATCGTCGGTTGGGATTGGACCGAGGGACGTTGGCCCGGAAAGTCAGCGTTGGAGTTCAAGCGTCCTGGTGATCGCGTAAGAATTCGCATCCCTGGGAAGTACCAATCACTCACGTACTCAGCGCGGGTGCGAATTGACGGACTGGATCGTCGGTTCAACTCGCTGGTTCTCACCAATGGATACGACCAAGGTGAGGCTCACTGGCAACTACGAAGCACCGGCCGTTTGTCTCTGGGATTGCAAGCTCCAGACGGCCACACTGAACACCTTTCCGACCCATTCATCGACATCACGCGGTTGCGAAAATGGCTTCACTTGGCCATTGTCTATGACGCCCCGCGAGGAGAAGTGGTTTTCTACGTCGATGGCGAATTGATGGGTCGCCGAGCCATCCGAAATCAACCACTAACGATTCAGCTTGGCGACACCGAAATCGGAAACTGGGGAACACCTCCAACTTACAGCCCCACCAAGATACGCAATCTCAACTGTCGCACGGACGAGTTAATCCTTTTCGGCGATGCACTCAGTCAAAACGAGATCCAACAAATTGGAAAGTTGAAGATCAAGTAGAAACTGCATCCCGTCCACAGCATCATTTGTCCGCACAAACGTTGCAAAACAGAGATGTTCGCTACATCGCCGGGATTATCTGTCAGCGTCGCATTCAAAACGATCTATGGGCACGGGCGACTGTCGCCCGTGTTGATCCTCGAGCGTCACCTGAATCCTCTGGAGTATGATCTACGAATTCACGCGTTTGGACTGCCGAGCTACGGACTCCTGCTCAGGGCGACTAAATTCTCCTTCGGCGTTTCCGCTTCACCACTGTCAACTCGCTTCGGTTGGACCAGCCGACGCAGATTACGCGACCAGCTTACTCGCGTCGGTGTCCAAGACCGAAGCAACAAACCGGATACGCGAACTTGCTCGTTGGTGACCAATTCCGGAATTACATACTGCTTCGCGGGCGCCAGTGATCCCGTACGAAGCGACCGTCGCAGGAAGCCGCTCTTGCTAGTCGGCTCCGGTCGCTCCCGATGTAGCGAGCCTTGATCCGCAACCACCACACCCGGGTTCAGCCCCGTCAGCACGTCAGCAGCTGAATCGCAATTGCCGAGGGCCTCAGATCCTGCTGACGAGCTGACATGCTGACGCGTCTTCCGATCCCAAGATGATCAAGATGCTCAAGATGATCAAGTATGACTCATGTGCCAGGCTTGAGCATCTTGATCACCTTGCACTCGATGTCTCGATTTGTCGCTGCGATCACCATTCGCGTACGAGTCGCAAGGCGTCGCGGATACCTTGGCGGCGGCGAATGAAATCGAAGAGGCTAATGCCCGGTCAGGACGGCAAGGTCGTCGAGGATCTCGTGTCCCAGTTCCTTGGACTGGCCTCTGGCAAACTTGCCCAGAAGCTGCGGAGTGGACTGGCACCATCGTGCGTGCTGGCTGATCGTTGGCGTCTGTTTCGATGTCCGATGCGAGCTGCCCGGATGTGCCGATAGTCTGAGAAATCGGCGGAGGTCGTTGGTGATTGAACTTGGATGAGTCACATTCATCGGTGATTTTCAAAAAGGAAATGATGTGGAACGGGCGAGACATGGACATGTTCGCCGGCTTCGTGGCACCCAGGTCGCATCACGTCGAGATACCGGGTACATCGAAGGGGCCGAACTACACCGAGCTATCTGGAGTCACAACTTTGTCTAACGCACTAGGACGCCGCCTAACACGCTTTGCGACCAAGCCGATTAAAAAACCCCAACCGCATTCGCCCAAGAAGTCGCGTGAGACGGAGCGTACGGCGCTGTGTCACTTGCATTGACCATGCCCCGCTTCCCATTCCTGAATCTTGTCCAGCAATTCTCTTGACATTGGCCGAATTGCAACCACCGATGCAACCACCGATACGGGGCCTTCAAGTATGGCCCCGCGTTTAGCGATACTTGCGTCGCAGGGTTCGAGTCCCTGCACCCTCACTTCTTTTTTCACACTCAATTGAACGCGGGATTCTCGCGTTCGGCCCTTCGGCGAAGACTTTTTGCTTGATCATCGGCTCGGCTGATGCACATTCGGCGTCGCTGAGCGTTAACGCAAACCACGCCAGCGTTGCTGAAAAAGCGTCCGTCAAAGCGACTCCGCGAACTGGGGATTTTCGTAACCCATATCGATGAGCTTGAAAGCAACATCATCTTTCAGCACCGCCTGCACATGAATTGCTCTCACCTCAGGCACGGTGAGTATGACCTTGCGTTCATCATCCAAGATTTCGAGCGTGTAGGCGGTGTGCTGTTCGTTCGGAACCTTCCTATAGTCAAAAACTGTTGTTTCGCTCATGGGTCTCCCCGTTCTGCTAGTGTGACCTTCGCGACAACTTAACACTCTAGTTGATCTAAATCCGAATCATCTCTTTTTGATGACTCGGTACCCGCCGAGCAGGAGCATTGCGCCACCGACGGCGACAAGCAAGCTGCGCAGGTCAAAGCCGCCGGCAGTTCCGAATCCAAGCTGAGTTCCGACGAACCCGCCGACCACAGCACCGGCAATTCCAAGCAACACGGTTACGACGATGCCGCCTGGATCGTTGCCTGGCATCAGCAGCTTAGCCAGGGCGCCAGCCAACAGTCCGAAGAGAATCCACGACAGAATACCCATGCTCGACCCTTTCTCATTGGTGAACCCGCGCAGACCAAACGATCGGGAAAGACGCCACGAAGTCCATTGATTCCCGCCTCAATCATCGTAGCTGTGGGCGAATTGAGCTGCCAAGATCTTCTGCCTGAACCGATGACCCTGCGACGTTAAGACGCCTCGGTTGCCGGTAATCGGCTCAGCCCTTGAGATGAAAATAGTGATTCACATGAGGCTGCTCGCGAAAGTACCGAACCATTTCTGGGCCCTCGATTTGCCAAGTGTCCCACACTCGGTCAGAAGCGACATCGTACTTGCCTTCCTACCGGCGAACGTAAAGCAGATCGACCATTACCGTCTTTTCGATGACCTCGATGGTGGCCGACACGTCGTCCTCGCGGAACATGGCCATGATGCCTCGCATTTTCGCAAAGGACAGTTTCTTCTGGTCTGTTTTGAGTTCTGAGCAGTTCAGGCCCGACCATCCTGACTTCTTCTTCGCCACCACGACATTCGGCTTTTCGCTACGCGGTTCTGACGAGACCAATCCTGATTCCCACGGCCTTTCGTCCCGAGCTGATTCAACGGGTTGTTTGTGATCGCAACCGCATAAATGCGGCCACTGCGAAGATAGACAGCCGTTGACGAGGCATTCCTGGATCGATGTGGCGTTTGTACGATCCGCGCCGCCGTTGTCCCTTTCGTCGAGATCCGATACCTGACCAGAGGGACGCCGACTGAACGCCTCGGCCGCCCTTCGTTGCACACGCAATGATCTAAAAAGCTCGGGCCCAATCGTTTTGAGTGATTCCTATGAATCTGATCAAGTCTCTCTCTCCGAGCCACATTCTGGTTGGCATTAATGCTGCTGACAAATGGGATTTGATGCGGCAGATGCTGGATTGCATCATGGAGAACATGTCCGAGTCCAACTTGGGGGGTTACACGCGGGAGCAGATTTTCGCCCAATTGAAAGATCGCGAGGAGAAACAATCCACCGGCGTAGGAGAGGGATTCGCCCTGCCACACGCACGGATCCCCGGCTTTCAGCGGTTCACGATTTGTTTGGCAACACTCGACGAAGATCTCGATTACGGCTCCATCGACGGCAAGCCCGTTCGCATGGCCTGCATGGTACTCACAAGTGCCGAAGAGCCCGAGTTCGCTTTGAAGATCATGTCCACCCTGTCAACCTTAATTGTGAACGAGGAACATCGAGAAAGACTTCAATCGGCCAGGACGCGAGAAGAGGCCCACGCATATCTGGCGGAGCAAAACCTTGGGTTGGAACAGGTCGTACACGCGGAGGAACTGATGGTCAAACCCCGCTTCAAGATTCAACCGCGACACCAGCATCTCAGAAGTGACCTATCTGATGATGCAGCACAATGAAGTGGCGACCGCTGTCCTCGATGAGTCGGGAAACCTGGTAGGCGAAATTACGTCCGATCTGCTTTTCCAATACGGCATGCCCGACTTCTTCAAGCAACTGCAAAGCGTCTCTTTCGTGAAGAATTTCAATCCGCTGGAAAAGTTCTTCGCGAATCAAGCAGAGATGACGGCAGGTGACTTGATGACCAAAGACTACGCGGTCGTGGAGTGCCAGAACACGCTGATCGAAGTGATCTATCTGCTCACAGTCAAACAGCACGCCAAGGTCTACGTTACGGACGAAGGCAAACTGATCGGGGTCATCGGTCGGCTCGCGGTTCTGGACCGTGCCATCAATTTCTGATTCATCTTCCATGATATTATCGCTCGTGATCTTTGCTGTCTGTTACTTCTTCATTGCCACGGAGAAGATCGATAAGACGATCACCGCGCTGCTCGGCGCCTGCCTGATGGTCGCTCTTCATCTGATCTCCTACGAAAGTGCGTTGGACAAGGTCGATCTGAACGTCATCTACCTGTTGATCGGAATGATGGTGATCGTCAATATTCTGGCATCGACCGGCGTGTTTGAGTGGATCGCCATCGTGGTCGCCCGCATGGCCGGCGGAAACGGCGTTCGACTTCTGCTCTTGCTCTGCTTTGTCACCGCGGTCCTCTCGGCCTTTCTCGACAACGTGACCACGATCATCCTGATCGCTCCCGTCACCATCTTGATCACCCAGCTCTTGGAAATTCCCACTGTACCTTTCCTGATTGTCGAAGCCATTGCGTCGAATATTGGAGGTACCGGCACGCTGATTGGCGATCCGCCTAACATCTTGATCGGCTCGCAGAGCCACCTGAATTTCAACGACTTTATCTTGCACCTTGGTCCGATCGCCATCATCGTGCTGATCGTCACGTTGCTGATCCAGGCGAAACTGCTTGGCAAACAATTCAACGTCAGCGAGAAGGCAAAGAAACGCTTGACCGACGCCTTCCCGGAACAGGCGATTATCAATCCAAACCGACTCAAAAAGGCGTTGTTCGTATTGGCCTGCGTGTTTATCGGTTTTTTCACCGGGCATTCATTACATATTGAAACCGGCGTGATCGCATTGGGCGGCGCCATGCTGATGGCTCTGGTTTGTAAGATTGATATCCATCAGGCTCTAGGCAAAGTGGAGTGGAACACCATTTTGTTCTTCATCGGACTGTTCATGTTGGTCGGCGCTCTTGAGGAAAACGGCGTGTTCGAGTTGGTTGGCCACAAACTCGTCGAAATGACCAACGGGAATCTGATGATGACCTGCATTGCCATTCTCTGGTTCAGCGCGATCTTCAGTGCCTGCGTCGACAACATCCCTCTGGTGATTGCGACGATACCGATCATCAAGACCAGCATCCCCACGTTCGCCACTGACATGAACCTCGTTCTTGGATCCACCGAGGCAAACCATTTGATTGCCGAGCCACTCTATTGGTCGCTTGCCCTGGGAGCTTGCCTCGGGGGGAATGGTTCGTTGATCGGAGCCAGTGCCAACGTCGTGGTGGCGCAGATCGCTCAACGAAACAACTATCGTTTGTCTTTCATGGACTTTACCCGCCTGGGCTTCCCCACGATGTTGATCAGTGTCGCCTTAGCGACGGTCTATGTTTACCTGCGTTATTTTCTGCTGCGAGGCTGATGCCAACCAAGGTGTTTCCGTGATCAACCCGCGAGACCCCAAACGCCATCTTCGTGAGTAGCTTGCAGCATATATTGCTCACACGGTTTTTCGCTGTGATCTGAAAATCCATTTCTGTGCCTCAACCGCCCAGAAGACAATCGTGCTGATCGCGATGCACAAAACCAGCTCACCGGCGGTTAACTCCGTCGTCTTGAAAATGCTTTGCAGGGGCGACCAATAGACTACTGCCATCTGCAGTCCAAACGTCAGCGCAACCGAGCCGATCAGCGCCTTGTTTGAAAATATGCCGATCTGAAACAGCGAATCACGGGAAGAGCGAATCGCCAGAGCGTTGCCCATCTGGGTCAGTGTCAGCACGGTAAATATGATCGTTCGCCAGTGGGCTTCGACCGACGCACCATACGCCCAGCACCAATAGCCCAGCGCCAATGACACGACCCCCATCAGCAGGCCAATCCAGGCGATGTCGCGTATCATGCTGTAGTCGAAGATCTGCTGACTGGGAGGATATGGCGGACGACGCATCGTATCGCGTTCGGCCTTTTCAATCGCTAAGGCCAGCCCAGGCAAGCCATCGGTCACCAGATTGATCCACAGAATTTGCAGCGGCAGCAGCGGCAGTCGCATCCCCATCAAAGGGCCGAGCACCATCACCCAGACCTCGCCTGCGTTGCTGGTCATCGTGTATTTGACGAACTTGCGAATGTTGTCATAGACAATGCGGCCTTCTTCCACGGCGTTGACAATGGTGGCAAAGTTGTCATCCAGCAGCACCATCTGCGACGCTTCTTTGGATACGTCCGTGCCGGTGATCCCCATCGCCACGCCGATGTGAGCTTGCTTGAGGGCCGGTGCGTCGTTCACGCCGTCGCCGGTCATGGCGACCACGTGACCATTGTCTTGAAGAGCTTGAACCAGTCGTAGTTTGTGCTTGGGAGCGACCCGCGCATACACCGAAGTCGTTTCCACGGTGCCCGCGAGATCCTCGGCGTTCATTCGCTCCAAGTCTTGGCCAGTCAGGACTTGGCCGTCGTCGGCGATCTTCAATTGTTGGGCGATGTGCCGTGCGGTGAGCGGATGATCGCCGGTGATCATCAGCGGCCGAATTCCCGCCGATCGACATCGGGCAACGGCGTCGCCGACTTCCGCGCGCGGAGGATCGATCATGCCCAGCATGCCAAGGAAGATCAACTGCTGCTCGACTGATTTCAGATCGCTCTCCGTTGGCTGTTCGTCGAGCGGGCGAAACGCCACCCCCAAGACGCGCATTCCCTGGGCCGCCAGCGTTTCGTTTGCGTCGGCGATCCGTCGTTGCCAGTCGTCGTTGATCGGTTTAGGCTCGCCTTCGTCCCAGACATATTGGCACACATCGAGAATGCCATCGACCGCTCCCTTCGTGAAGGCAATGTGGTCACCATCCAATTCGAGAATCGGCTGCAAGGCCGCCTTCATCGGCTCATCGCCTTCTCGCCCACCGACGCCACGATGCGATGCACGGTGGTCATGCGCTTTCGGTCCGAATCGAAAGGCACTTCGGCTTCACGAGGAAACAGCGCCAGCAATCGGTCTTTGCGAAGTCCCAAACGGGCCGCCGCGACCGCCAGCGCACCTTCGGTGGGATCGCCGACAGCGCGAAACCGTTGCTGCTGGCGATCCAATTCGAGTTCGGCGTCGTTGCACAAGCCAGCTCCCGTCAGCAGCAAGGCCAGCGAAGAGTTGTCAGCGACTTGCTGTCGGAGAACGCTGATTTCTTCCGAAACTTCGGATCCAGCCGACGGTTGGCCCTGCTGCAATGTCTCGGTCAAGTCGACCCGATCACCCGCCACGTCGAGCATGGTGACGGTCATGCGGTTTTCCGTCAGCGTGCCGGTCTTGTCCGAACAGATCACCGTCACCGAGCCGAGCGTTTCGACGGCGGGAAGTTTGCGAATCAGTGCGTGATGTTTGAACATTCGCCGCGCACCAACGGCCAGCGCGACGGTCGCGACGGCCGGTAAACCTTCCGGCACAACGGCGACGGCCAGGCTCAGGGCTGTCATCAACATCAACCGCGGATCTTCGCCACGGAGCATGCCCATCACAAACACCAGACGCCACAATCCCCAGTGCGACCAGAGCCAGCGTGCGACCGAGCTGCGCCAAACGTGTTTGCAGCGGGGTCGGTTCTGTTTCCACCGTTTGCATTGACCGAGCAATCTTCCCCAACTCGGTATTCATGCCAGTTTCGGTCACAACGGCCTGACCATGACCGTAGGTCACAACGGTCCCCATGTAGGCGGTGTTGGTGCGGTCGCCCAGTGGTAAGTCCTCTCCCTCAAGCGGCTCCACTTGCTTTGCGACGGCTTCGGATTCGCCGGTCAGCGCCGCCTCTTGTATTTTCAGATTGACCGATTCCACTAACCGACAATCTGCCGGCACGTAGTTGCCGACTTCCATCAGCACGATGTCGCCTGGCACCAGTTCACGAGCGGAGATTTCCCGAACGGCACCCTCTCGCCGGACCCGCACGATCGGCACGGCCAACTTCTTCAGTGCTGCCAGCGCCTTCTCGGCCCGATAATCCTGAACAAAACCGAGCACTCGCGTTGAGCACGACGATTCCCATGATGACGACGGCATCGGTGTACTCTTGCAAGAAGGCCGACACACCTGCCGCAACGATCAGCATCAAGACCATGGGCCCGCTGAGCTGCTCCCACAGAATCCGCCATGGCCCGCGACCACCCAATTCGATCAGTTCGTTTGGGCCGTGTTCGGCAAAACGCACGGCTGCCTGGTCGTTCGTCAGACCACCCACGGAGTCCGAATCAAGCTGCTCAATCGCATTCGCAAACGTCTTTCGATGCCAATCCGTCACGTAGCGTCCCTTCTTCAATCAACGGTTGCATCGGGCGATCCGCCCGCGGGCGGCGAGCAACCATGCAACTCCAAATCTTTCATTGTGGCACATTGCCCGACGTCCCCGAGTGCGTTGTCGATGTAGTGCTGAAACTGCGAATTGACCTAGATGATAAACTCGCTGGAAATCCTAACCCGAAGCGTGAGCGAGGCCTGTTTTCCCCGTGTTTCCTCGCTCACGCTTCGGGCTACGAAGTAAAGGTCAACTCACAAGTCCGGCACTAGTGCTTTGTCAAAGCTTGATTTTGGGGTTGGCCGGGAAAAGGGGTCAGGTACCAAAAGCCGGAACGGCCCTTCGGGTGCTTCGCACTTTTGGTACCTGACCCCTTTTCCCGAAGCAAATTGAACCCTCATTCTTAGTCGTGACAAAGCACGAGTGAGCGGTCGGCGATAGCCCACTGGCAGCTGCGAAACACGTTAACTCTGCAAAACACTTTAACTCTGCAGACACTTTAGCAAATCGTGTACCGATTGCCGATTGCACACATCCCGCGAAGCAGGCGAGGCGTAGCCCACGTTCGGATGTTGGCTGCTGCATGTAGAATGCTGAGCACTGAAGTTCAGTTTGGCATGCCGATTGGTGTACCGTTGCATCAGAAGCTGACAAGCACACTACTGAAGTTGTTACGCAATGGCCGTGCCCCCACCTTTGGATCCCTG
This sequence comes from Pirellulaceae bacterium, assembly GCA_963704055.1. Classification (GTDB taxonomy): domain Bacteria; phylum Planctomycetota; class Planctomycetia; order Pirellulales; family Pirellulaceae; genus Rubripirellula. Next base: position 39,576 of record CAVPGW010000030.1, read on the forward strand.
GGAACTCGACGAGCAAGAGTTCCCCATCAATGCTGCTTTGGAAGTGCAATTCCGTTTCCTGCTGCAGTACGCCATTCTCGCGCCATCGTATCAAAACACGCAACCTTGGAAGTTCCAGATCCGTTCGGATGGAATTGACTTGTTCGCCAATCGCTTGTTGTGGCAGAAGGTTGCCGACCCGGATCAGCGAGAGCTGCTGATCAGCTTAGGATGTGCCTTGGAGAATTTTCTGATCGCGGCCGAACATTTTGGGATTGGGCATGAAGTGGTCTACTTCCCGGACCAAGGATTTCTCGACCACGTGGCCAGTCTGCGTCTTTCCGCAAGTGGCTCGGCGTCGTTCTTTCGGCCGAAGTCCCTGTTTGACTCGATTCACGTCAGACACACCAGTCGCAAGAAACACACCGAACGCAAGATCTCGGATCGCCACTTCGAGTTATTCAAGAGCTGCCTCGTCGAGCCTGACATCCATCTGCATTTTTCGGCGGACGCAGCGATCCAACGCCAAGTGGACGATCTGCTCGTGCGCGGTAATGTGCTTCAATTTGCGGATGGGGGTTATCGCCAGGAAATCGCGCAGCTGATCGGCCAAGGCGCATTGGGCACGTCGTGGCTGATTTCCAAGTTGGGCGAACTCGCCCACACACACCTCAACCGTGGCAAGGTCGAGTCACAACGAGATTCCGAATTGCTGATGAGTTCACCGGCGATCGGCGTGATTTGTTCCGATGCGAATGATCGAACAGCATACGTCAAGTCGGGTCAGATCTATCAGCGGATCGGCCTGCTGGCGGCGTCGATGGGGATCTGGCTCCAGCCCATGAGTCACATCGTGGAAGTGCCCGAACTGAGAAAAGAGCTTGCCCAACTAATCCCGATTCCCAACGTTGCGCCTCAGCTGCCGTTTCGTCTTGGTTTCGGCAAACCGGAAGACAAGCACACTCCACGTCGACCGCTAAGCGATCTTTTGGTTGAGATGTGACAATTGCTCCGAGTCGAGCTTGCCCGCGGCTAGTGTTCGCTGCAAACAACGATTCGCTCGGAAGAACGCAATTCCGTTCGTATTTATGCGTCGAGCCAGCGAGATTGTTTAACGGCAAGCCGCAGGCGACTGTGAAGGGCGGACGCAGTCGGCCGATCGTCGTCAGCAGAAGATCAGGCGAATCTTCGACACGCTCGTGCCGTTTGACCACTGGACGCGGCGTGCCGATAAACACGTCGACTTTGTGGCCTTGCGAAAGACGCTCGAGCCGCTGTTCAGCGACGAAGGGCGACCAGCCATTGAACCGATCCTGTTTCTGAAGCTCACGCTGATCATGTATCACGACAACCTGTCCGACGGGCAGGTCTTCGCGCGAACCAAAACGGATCTCGCCTATCGACGGTTTCTCAGGCTCGGGCGAAACGACCATCTGCCCGACGTTAGTTCGCTGGGCCGCTTTCGTGCGCGGCTCGGTGGGGACGGACACATGGAATTGTTTCAGGCGCTGTTGGGGCAGGCGCGACGCCACGGATTGGTGAAGGACCGACTACGGATCAAAGACGCCACGCACGTGCTGGCCGACATCGCGATTCCGGCCGCCTTGCAACTGGTTGCCCAGGCACGCAATAAGTTGCTCGTCGCGGCGGAACCTTTCGACAGCGAGCGTGTCGCGGGTGAACGCGTCCAAGTTGAAACCATCCGGGAAAGCAGCGACGGTCGCGGGAACGACGCTCGATTGACGGCCCGTGTGGACCATCTTCGCGACATTCTGGCGTGGGTTGATGAACTCGCCGAACCTGTCGGGGGCAATCCTGCGGCTTGCCGTTAAACGAAAATGAACGGTGTTGCCGAAGAACGGGGGAAGCTACAGTCCGAAATCCGTGAACCCATTGTCATGAAGTCGGACCATTAGTTTTGTTAGCTCAAACGAGTTCTGAACCGACAATTTGCTCAGAACTGAACTCCGCCGATTATCGATCGTTTTTGAAGATACACCCAATCTATCTGCGATTTCCTTGACCCGAGTTCCGCGAATCGTTTGCAATGCGACGTCGCGTTCCTCAGCGCTGAGCGTCTGAAATGCACACCATTGCTCAATCAGGGTCGGGGCGCTCGCCGTTACTTCTGAACTGCGAACCTCGATAATACGCGTCACGCCGAAGACCCCAAGATTTGGCCTCTTCAAGGGCAGCAGCGATAACTTGAGAGATCGAAACAGCACGTCACGTCCTTGCCCATCGACCCCTGGATGCTCGAACTCCACAAACCTGCAACCACTGGCAATCAACTGATCAGACGCGGACGACACCGGAGCGACCGTGTTTGTCAAAAACGAATCACCAAACCGGCCGATAATATTGATCGCTCCCCCGAAGACTTCCTGATAGACGCGATTCGAATAGAGTATCTGGCCCTGAAGAGTGGCGATGAAAATTGAGTCGCGGACATTCTCGAGGATCAATTGTGGTGACGAGTCGCTTTCGAGTGCGGAGACGAACTCTTCAAAAACACGGCGGCACTCATTCGCGAAACTTCCCTGGTAATCCGAATAAGCGGTCGTCGAATTCTCTGATTCGCCGAGACGATCATGGCTCTTGTCGGTCAATTGAGTGCCCTCCGGCAGAAGCAAAGAAGCGGTCACACGAAGGGCGATCGGGGCAGGAAAGCCCTTCGTGCAACCGGCACGAGGGCCGTCAGGACCCTGGGGCAATGAGTCCTGACAGCCTTTTGTCGTTCCGACAGATGTGATGCAGATTTAGTTACGAATCGTGGTTGCCGGGAACTACATGAATCATCGCACATCTCCTTGCGTACTGACGCACCAATTTTCCACTTTACGCAAGCTCGCGAGCCAAGGGGCATGACTGACAGGGATAACCGGAAGATTCGACATCGGATGACGCGGAAGTCGTCTTTCACGTGCGAAGGTACTTCCGTTTGTCGATGTTGCGAGAACAAGCAAGACGAGCGTTCTTGTTCGTACTGACCGCATTCATGCGGTTGTCGCGGAAAACCCGATGAATCGAGTCACTACGAACAAGGCGTGGCTCTATCGACTTAGGGCAGGATGCGATTGGACGGAAGCGTCTCTTCGTCAACCTGACCTCGGTCGTGATCAACGCTGCAATACATCGCGTCATCACTCGATTCCGTTGACTCCTGAGTAATCCGCCATCGCCGACGGACAGGCAAAGAACCTCGCGGTCAGAAAGAGAATCGTTGCAGCGGGGATTGGTTCAGTAAACGGTATTGTCATATAGGCGGCGGTGCAGATTGCAAACGCAATTCGAATGTTGCGGTCGAAACCTTCAAGCTCGCCGAGAACCCATCCGGCGTAACCTCCCACCAACGCACCTGCGATGATGCCGATCGGGCCAAACGTCGCCAGATCGAGAACATCCAAAATGATGCCCGCCCCCACTGGACCGAGTGCGTAAGCGAGTCTCTGCAGAAAACCACGCAACTCAACGAATTGCTTCGGTGTCGTGGATTGGGGCTGCGTTCGCGTTAAGTTTTTCATGGGAGCGCGGCGTACGGGAGGGCGATCCGCTATATTGCGTGACTTGCCGCAAAGTGCGTCTTGTCCGCGATTCGCAGTCAGTCTCGCGGCGGATCGGCGACATGTCGAAGATACTTGGGTTGCGTCATGAAGATTAAAGTAGAGGACAAAGGTACTTACAAGATAATCCATTGCAGTGGGATTCTTGGAGGGGAGATTCGCGAGCTTTCGGACGAGGCGATCCATCCAATGATTGAGAATGGTCAGGCACGAATCGTCGTGGACTTGTCCGGTCTCGATCGAATCACGACCGAAGGCATCAGCGTTTTTGTCACGCTCGTGTCACGCGCCAACGCGAAAGGAAGCCGGGTCGTGTTCGCCAACCCGAGTCCCTTCGTGCGGGAAATATTCAAGGCCACCAAAATCACGAAGTTTCTAGAGACTGAGGATAGCATCGAAGCGGGTGTCGAGCGATTGTTTGCCGAGACCGAATAACCCCGTTGTACTGCATTCGATGATCGAGAGTCAGAAAGTTCAATGGGTGGCGCCGATACCGTACCAGCATGCGAATCGGTTCCCCGCGGCTAGCAGTTTCATGCAGGTATGTCCGGCTTACGTCCTACCGCCAGTCCCATGTTGACTCGGCTGGCAGCCAGAAATGTGAACTGAACCCGCTCCAACCCTAGTGATTTAAGCTGTTTTTGAGTCTCCTCGAGCGTCCTCATGTGGCCAGCACGGGAATCGAGTTCCAGCTTCAGGGCCGCAATGCTCTCGGCAAGATTTGGTTTCGCCGGTCCGCGAAACAGGTCGATCACAACGATCCGCCCACCTGGCTTGGCTGCCGCAATCGCTCGGCTCAGCAGCGACTGAGCTCTGTCTCGGCTCAAGCAATGCAGTCGCTGGGCGAGCAAAACCATGTCAAATTCGTTATCGGGGACTGCCACCTGTTCAGCGTCTGCGTCGATCGTCTTGAATCGTTCCGATAGCCCAATCGACTCAGCCGTCGCCGTTGCCGCTTGCAGAGCCGCTTGATTGTCGACGGCGACGATGGTCGCATCGCTGTCGCGGTGGGCCATCGCACAACTCCAAACTGCCGAGCCGCAACCGAGGTCCAAAATCTTCGGGCCTCGAACTTCGCCTTCACCACCAAGATTCAATATTTCCGCCGCTTGGATAGCTGACGAAGTGTGAGCCCACTGAGTCGCGGCCAGATAATCGAAGTGCGATTGGTCATGGATCTCTGCGCGGTTGCTTTCGCCTCGGAGCCGATCGACCAATCGTTCCCAGCTACTGTCACCAAGGTCATCGTCGTACTGACATAACAGGTGACCGGCACGAGACAGCGCAAAATCATCGCCGTACTTCTCAACAATCCCAATCGCAACCAGAGCGTCAAGCAATAGCTGTGATGAATCCGCGGCGAGCGAAAGCGTCTCGCAAAGTTGTTTTTGAGTGCGTTGACCCTCACGCAGCCGGCCAATCAAGCCGACAGTCCGGGCCGCGCGGATCAAGTGCGAGGCAGCATTGATCTGCATCCATTGGTGGTACTGGTCAAGAGTTCTGTCTTGGGCCGACATGCTTAGTCCTTGCTATTGCTGGGGGGGCTCGCTGACGCTTGACCGCCAGCCATCCGTATCTTCGGCTCTTCAACGCCCGCGGACCCAGTTCATCCACGTATCAATGAAGTTGGCCGGAGTTGCTCGAAACGCCTGCAGGAATGCCTGGTCAAAAGATTCTCCGCTGTCAACGCGGCGGAGCAAGGCGTCGAAGCTTCGGCGATGAGTGCGATCGAGCAAGGAGCTTGCGATCGCAGCGCCGATCCGATCGGTTTGTTCTGGCGTCAGCTTATCCTCAAGAAATTGTTTTGCGTTGGTCATTGCCGCGAGAGCCTGTGACGTTTCGGCTTCCGACCTGCGACGAGCTTCACGGTCCCGCTGGTTACTTTTTCGGCTCGCCGTCACGGCGCCAACGCCCTCGGCCAACCAGCGGGGCACATCGCCGCCTCGTGTCGCCACCGCCAAGCTGACCACCGGTGAGATGAGCCGATCGGAGATCACGTCTTCCGTATCCCGTTCGCTCGCGACCAGCGAAATGTAGGCGTTGATCCCATCGAACTTCCAGTGGCTCGTCCAATCCGAGGGAATGTTCCGACCCTCTGCCATTTTTGCGAACTCGCTGTAGTCGTATCGCTTCGGCAACACAAAGATCGTCCCCCGCCCGCGAAAGAACGCTTCGCCCGGGTCACCTTCAACGACTGTCTCGGCCATTTTGATTTGGGCTTCCGCCAACTTACCGACCAAATCGAGTGTTTCCGAAGATGCCGAACCGATGACCAAGAAGTGTTCCGTCGTTTTCGACTCGACGTTGCTTGCCGAAGCGGCTACCAGTTTCATACTTTCCTGGGCAAGTTGCTGACGCCGCTGGCTGATTTGTTCGGGCGTTGCCGCGGCCGCCCAGGCCAGCTGGCTCATCACGCGCAGCGGCTGCGTCTGGTTGGCTCCATCCAACGTTGCGCCTTCGTCAATCCAAGTCGAAATCAACTTGATTGAATCTTCCGACAACGCAGGGCGTCCGCCGGACGGCATTCGTTCACCTACGGCTCCACGCAACTTCCGCACTAACAGGCTTTCCTTGCCTTTGCCCGGCACGATCACTGCGCCGCTGTCGCCACCCCGCAGCAACTGAGCGAGCGTATCCATTCGCAGTCCGCCGCGAGTCTGCATGGCGTCGATGTGACAACCGTTGCAATTCTCGACCAACAAGGGAGCGACGTCGGCGGCAAAGCTGACCGTTTCGTTTCCAGTTGCCCGTCGCGCTTCCAGCTTTGGATCTGGCGTGGTCGATGCGGGCGCGGCAGCACCGGCAATCGGCGCTGTTGGATCAGGACCGTCAAATCGGGCGCCGCCGACGATCCACGCTTTCAGCGTCTGCAGTTCAAGTGGTGTGACTTTGTCGGGGCCGCGAGGCATGTCACCGGTTTCGATGGTTTCAATCAACCGGCTGCCCGCCGTGTCACCGGCGAAGATGACGACCCCCTCGGGCGGACCTTCCATCAAGGCAGCAAACGTCGCCATATTGAAATCGCCCTTGCTGCCCGAGACATGACAACGACCGCAGCGGGCGACCAAGATCGGTGCGACCGTCTTGGTGAAGCTGATCAACACTCCCGATGATGGCTCAGGCTGGGGTGGCGTGGTTTTTCGCGCAGTCGGTCGAGTGCGGGGTTTCGGCTTGATCGTCAATGGTGTCGACTCAGCGGCGTCGGGCCGCTTGGGAAGACGAAAAGGTGGCAGCGAGACACCCTCGAACTCGAGCATCGTGTGCGCCTTCTTGATCCGCTGCATTGCCGGTTCCAGTGCATTGTACAGATCCGCGGATCCCTCCTTGGTCGCCGTTTCGATTTGCTCCATGGCTTCGCGAATCTTCGCGCCGGACTCTTCGAAGTTGCCGGCGGCGTAACTGCGCCCGCCTTCTGTACCGTCCCATAGATGACTCGGGCCATCTGCTGTTGGCGAGCCGTCAGATCTGCCGCAACAACGGTCGAGCACAGACTCAGGCACAGAGCGACAAAAACGAATCGAATCAACGGATCGGCCAGGGGAAGTGAGAGCAAGGACAGACGAGCATAGAAAGAACGATTCCCACCAGTATAAGTACCCCAAAGCGACTTTCCGAACCGAAACAGATGTTCGCAGTGACTGCATTCATGCGGTCCGATGCAGCGGGGGACCCGATGAATCGGGTCACCACGAACGGCTAGTGCTTTGTCACGACGAAGAATGAGGGTTCAATTTGCTGAACAGGGTCAGGTACCAAAAGTGCGAAGCAGCCGAAGGGCCGTTCCGGCTTTTGGTACCTGCCCCCTGGCCAACCCCAAAATCAAGCTTTGACAAAGCACTAGTACTCGTTGCCGGTGGCGTCCGAGTCCACTGCCGCAGCGGTGAACGAGGAGGCGACTACCTGGCGGACCTGGCGCGTTGCGATTTCCTCTTTCAGTCTCGCAATCGCCTCGGCGGTGGGCATCGATCCGAGGTCGCCATCGATCCGGTCTCGCAAGGCGACATGGGCGGATTCCGCCTCTTTCGGCCCGACCACCGCCATGTAGTTGACCAGGTCCAGCTGCGCGTTGCGAATCTTGGCCTGGACCTTCCCGCCGCTCGAATCGACGGTCACCTTCAAACCTGCTTCGTCCAACTGTTTGGCGACCGCCACCGCATAGTCGAGCGACTTGTCGCTGAGCGGCAACACGCGAATTTGTTCCGGTGACAACCACAGCGGAAACGCGCCGGCGAAGTGCTCGATCAACATCCCGGTGAATCGTTCCAGCGAACCAAACGGAGCGCGGTGAATCATCACCGGACGATGCCCAGCGTTGTCCCGACCGTTGTATTCCAGCTTGAATCGCTCGGGCAGGTTGTAGTCGAGTTGCACCGTGCCAAGTTGCCATGATCGGCCAATGCAGTCGCGGACCATGAAGTCGGCCTTGGGACCATAGAACGCTGCTTCGCCAGGTTCCTCATTGAACTCGATGCCCGTTTGCTGCAGCACGCCGCGCAGAGCACTTTCGGCCTGATTCCAGTTCTCTTCGCTGCCAACATACTTGTCGCTATCGGGATCGCGCAGCGACAATTGCACTCGGTAATCATTCAGTCCCACCGACTGCAACACAAAATTGGTCAGTTCGATCGTCGATCGAAACTCGTCTTCGACTTGATCGGCGGTGCAGAAAATATGCGCATCGTCTTGGGTGAAACCCCGGACTCGCAACATGCCATTCAATTCGCCAGTTTGCTCATGGCGATAAACCGTTCCAAACTCGAACAGCCGCAGCGGCAGTTGTCGGTAGGATCGCGGTTGCGCCTTAAAAATCTGACAGTGATGCGGGCAGTTCATCGGTCTCGAGCAAGAAACGCTCGTGCATTTTCTGCCAATCGTGCAGCACCTTGCGTTTCGCGTCTGCTGAAGCCGATGGTTTGTAATCGGGCAGGTCCACGCCAAAGACCTCAGCCGCGGCAATCAGCTTATCCTCACCATCAGCGTCGATCGTTCCCTGCTCCAGTCGCTCACTCCAAGCGTCCAGCATGCCGCCGACCTCGCTGCCGAACAACGGCGGAAATTGACTATCACGATAGTAGGGAAAATGTCCGCTGGTCTCGTACAGTTCCACGCGACCAATGTGCGGGCTGTAGACCGGGTCGTAGCCTCGCGACAACAGTTCTTTGCGCAAGAAATCTTCCAACGCCACCCGCACTCGCGCTCCCTTGGGCAACCACAGACAAAGTCCCTGACCGACCTCGGGATTGATCGCGAACAGTCCGTGTTGCTTACCGAGCACACGATGATCACGACGTTTGGCTTCTTCAATCTGCTCCAAGTACGCCTTCAGCTCCTTCTTGTCGAAGAAGGCGGTGCCGTAGAGTCGCTGTAGCTGCCGACCGGAGACATCACCCTTCCAATGCGAGCCGGCGATGCTCATCAACTTGATCGCTTTGATCTTGCCCGCGTCCGGAATGTGCGGTCCGCGGCAAAGATCGACAAATTCGCCCTGGCGATAGAAGCTGACCGTTGGCTGATCGCCCAATCCGGTTTCGATGTGCTCGACCTTCAGATCTTGGTCAAGATCCTGGCAAAGCTTTCGAGCTTCATCGCGGTCCAGAATGAACCGCTCAAACGGTTCCTTTTCCTTGATGATGTTCTTCATCTCGGCTTCGATTTTCGGAAAATCCTCTTCGCTGAGTTGCTCCGGCAGGTCAAAGTCGTAGTAGAACCCGCCCTCGGTCGTCGGGCCAAAAGCCAGCGAGACGCCCTTGTACAGACGCATCACCGCCCGCGCCATTACATGGGCAGCGGAATGGCGAAGCACGCCCAATGCTTCCGCATCGCGGCTGGTCAGCAGCTTCAATTCCAGCGGACCGCCGCCTTCGTCTAGCTCGCCCAAAGGCCGATCGGCGTCGACGATCGTGCCCGAGACTTCCGCAGCAATCACGCTGCGGGCCAGTCCTTCGCTGATTCCCCGCGCCACATCCATCGAAGTCGCGTGGGCCGGGTGCTCGGCAAGGGTACCGTCGGGGAGTTGAATCTGGACATTGGCGGCGGAGGCGGTGCTCATCGGAATTCGCTGAAAAATGGGGTACGTTCGGAGACTCGCATACCAACGGCGAGCGTCCACGCGGGAAAGAATGATGGCGCCAGCCACCAAACGTCAATCCCGAATAGAAAGGAGGCCAAAACGCGGGGAATGTGATCCCTTATTGTCACAGCCCTTGACATTTCTGGGATTTAAACGATTGTTTTAAACACTTGTTTAAATTGAGCGATGGAGGTGCCAGACTTGGGCGAATCGGCGACGAGAATCGAATCAGGAGCGCAGGATTGCGAATGCGACACGCGGACCCGGCTGTTGGAGGCGTCAGGGCCGGTTTTTGCCAAGCATGGCTTTGATCGCGCCACCGTCCGGGAAATCTGTGCGGCTGCCAGCGTCAACATCGCCTCGGTAGGCTACTACTTCGGCGACAAACTGGGGCTCTATCGCGAAGTCATCCAGGGAATCCGAGACGCTCGCGAGCGGCAGTTTCCGGCGCCGGATAATACCGAGGGTGATGCGAGGCAAAATCTGCTGCTGATCGTCCGCACACTGCTGTCCCGGATGTTGGCTGCGGACCCTGCGGGCTGGGAGACTCAGCTACTACTTCGAGAGATGCATCACCCGACTCCCGTTTTCGACAGCATTGTTCGGGAGTGTTTTCGGCCACTTTTTGACAAACTCGTGCAAACGCTTGAGCAACTGGTCAGCGGATCGACAGCGAAACATGTCGCCGAACAACTGGCTCTGAGTGTGATTGGGCAATGCCTTTACTATCGTGTCGGCGCGGGAGTCGTGCAGATTTTGATTTCGGAATCGGATCGCAAACAACATTATGACATTGAATCGCTAAGCCGGCACATCACAGCGGTCATGCTGGCAGCGACGGAGAACGGCGCGGTAATCCAGCAGCGATCCGAACTCGACCGTCGGTTGGACCAGATCCCGTCGGTTTCCAACAACACAAACAACTAATCTTTTCTCGAAAATCACGTTATGACTGATTCGCCTATTCATCCGGGCCCCGAGTCATCGACACATGCGAAGCACTTCGTCGATTCGAATCGCGTGCGGCACCGAGGAACTCGGGGGTTGATGATCAACTTCGTGATCCCGATCTTGCTGCTTTGTGCTGCGGCCGCAGTCGTGATGTTGCTGGGTACGGTTGAACCGGAACAACGTCTCGCCGCCGATACGACTCGCACTGGACGCTTGCGAGCTTTGCCGCCGGTCCGCGTCGAACCGTTGCGTTCGTTGGAATCGACCGGCCAACAACTGCGTTTGGAAGTTGACGGCACGGTCGTTCCGTTTCGCGAAGCCCGTGTAGCGGCAGAAGTCGCCGGACGCGTGATCTTTAAAGCCGACGAGTGCGAAGCGGGAAGCTACGTCAAAAAGGATCAACTGTTGATGCGAATTGATCCGACGGATTACGAACTCGAGGTCCAGCGTCTGAGTCGATTGCAGGAGCAGGAGTATGAAGCTCTGGGCGAAGTTGACCAGGAGATGAGCAACGCCAAACGACTGATCCAAGTTGCTCAGCAGGACGTGGCCCTTGCAGCAGAAAGAAGTGGACCGCCAAAAGTCGCTTCCGGCGGGTTCTGCGAGCCCCGCCGAGATCGATCAGGCCAAGCCGGCGCTGCTGGCGTCCACCCAACAATTGGTCAGCGTTGAAAATCAACTTGATTTGTTGCGAAAACGTCGTCTTGCGGCTGGAAGCAACCGAACGCCTGGCCGCGACACAGTTGAAGGCAGCCGAAGTCAACCTGCAGCGGGCCGAGATCCGAGCGCCGATCGACGGCGTCATTGTGAACGAAGACGCCGACCTCAATACCTTCGTCGCTCGTGGAAGCATGCTGGTGACGATCGAGGATACGTCGAAGGTCGAGGTAGCGACAAACCTGCGAATGGACCAACTCCATTGGGTGCTCGATCAGAAGGGTGAACAGGTCGATTTGTCGGCACGCGGATACGACTTGCCCGAGACGCCTGCGATGATCGAATACCAGCTGTCGGGTCGGGAGGGCGTCGTTTATCGCTGGCAAGGTCGACTACTCCGCTATGACGGGATCGGACTCGATCCAGTGACTCGAACCGTTCCCGTACGGGTCGTTGTCGACAATCCGTTGGAGTACGTTGACGAGTCTGGGAGAGTCAAGCGAGTTCGCGGGGCGACCGCGCTCGTCCGCGGCATGTACGTTCAAGTGCAACTGCTGATTCAACCGCAAACACGTCTGGTCGTGATTCCGGCGCGTGCGTTGCAGCCGGGCAACCGCGTCTTCCAGTTCGTGCCGGATGAATCGGTGTTGAGCGGCGCGGTCCGCGATGTTTCCGACCAAGACCAAATCGATGTCGCTGCCGTCGACGGGAAAGCGAAATCAGCTCTGAAGTCTGAGTCATCGCCACAGGGTCAAGTCGATGCCGGAGTCGCCGCAGCGTCAGACGACCGAGGATCGTTTGACCCAAGCCAGTGGGAACCGGGAAGAGTCTTCGTTCGCCAGTCAGTCAATCCGGTCGATTCGTTGTCACTGCAGGACGATACACTGCCGTAGATGGTGTGGACTCGGAATTCGCCGGCGAGAATCGGATGTGGGTGTGCGAGGTTCGTGACGAATCGCTCCAGGGCGGGGCGTATGTCGTCGTTTCGCCGCTGGGCAGTGTCGACGACGAGGCATTGCCGGTTCGTGCTGATCGAAAGGGGATCATCGCCGGCCACGGCCCGGATGAGCGGGAAGCAGCCGAGTCGACCGCGATCACCCTGCGTGGCAATCGGGAGGAAGCTTGATGAGAGCCATCATTGCACGGGCGATCACCAACGCGCCGGGATGAACGTGCTGATGGTCGCGTTGATGTTGATCGGCGGGATTTCACTTTGGCAAATGCGACGTGAAGTGTTTCCTGCGTTCGAGCTGGAAATCGTGATGGTCACGGTGCCCTACCCTGGTGCCACGCCGACCGACAGCGAGGAAGCCATCTGTCAGAAGATCGAGGAAGCGATCCGCTCGATCGACGGAATCAAAAAGGTGACCTCGATTGCTCAGGAGGGTTCCGGAGTTGTCTTGGCCGAACTGCGTAGCGACGTCGAAGATGTGCAGAAAGTGATGGCGGAAATCGACCGCGAAGTCGATCGCATTCCCAGCTTTCCAGCGCTCGCCGAAGATCCTCAGGTCCAGCAAATCACCTTCCGCGAAGCCGCCATTCGCATCGGCGTCGTCGGTCCCCAAGATCATTCGCGAGAGGCAGAACTGAAGCTTCGCGAGGTCGCTGAGCGTGTCAGAGACGACGTGTTGACCCTTTCCGCGGTCTCCTCCGCTTCGATCATGGGAACTCGCCCGTACCAGATCGATGTCGAGATTCCGGAGGCGACGCTGCGAGGTTATGGCCTTTCTCTCGAGCGTGTGGCGTCGATCATTCGGGCCCGGAACATCGAACTGCCTGGCGGGCAACTCAAAGCGGAAGGGCAGGAGATTCTGCTGCGGGCAAAGAACAAAGGCCGCGTTGGCGAAGAAATCGGAAGGCTTCCGTTGATTACGCAGCCCGGCGGAGTCGTGCTGACCGTCAACGATTTAGGTACGGTGCGAGACGAGTTCCAGGACATCACATCGGTCGGAGAAATCAACGGCGAACCGGCAATGGTGGTCAACGTTGAACGGACCAAGGCGGAAGACTTGTTGGCGATGGTCGATGCCGTTCGCCAGTACGTTAGTGAAACGAGCCTGCCTGAGGGATACCGTTTTGTGATTTGGGGCGACAGCAGCACGCGAGGTGCGCGGTCGGCTGTCGCTGTTGCTGCGCAATGGACTGCAGGGTCTGCTGCTCGTATTCCTGGTGCTGACGTTGTTCCTGGAAATGCGACTTGCGTTTTGGGTCGCGCTGGGAATTCCAATCTCGATTCTCGGCGCCGGCGCCGCCCTTGCCTGGGGCGGCCAGACGTTGAACATGTTGAGCCTGTTTTCGTTTCTTGTCGCGCTGGGCATCGTGGTCGACGATGCGATTGTGATCGGCGAGAACATCTATGCGCACATCCAGATGGGCAAGTCGCTGACACAGGCAGCGATCGACGGCACGGTCGAAGTGATCTCCAGTGTGACCGCATCGGTCACAACGACGATCATTGCTTTTGCCCCGATGTTTTTTGTTTCCGGCGTGATGGGCAAGTTCATGGCAGTGATTCCGTTTGCCGTCATCGCGATGCTCGTCATCTCCCTTTGGGAAAGCATGTTCGTGCTTCCCTGCCATCTGTCACATAAACATTCCGGGTTTTTCAAGCTGGTCTCGATCCTGGTTTACCCCCTCCGCCCTCTCGGCATCGGGCTCGATTGGCTCAGCCATCGAACGGGCCGAGGACTGGAGTGGGTCTGCCAGAATATTTATCTCCCCACACTCCGCTTTGCGTTGAAGCATCCGCCCGTGCCAGTTGCCGTAGCGATCTCTTTGCTCTTGGTGACTTTCGGGATGATTCGCGGCGGAATCGTACCTTCGATTCTGTTTCCCAAGTCCGATAACAACAATCTACAGGCGACGATTGAGTTCCCCGATGGCACGCCGGCGATCGAGACCGATCTTGCCACTCGCCGGATGGAGCAAGCGCTACGGCGTGCCAGTGAGAGAGTTGCCAAGGAGCGATCTGACCGTGAGGGACTTCCCGTCAATGCGATCTACCGGACTTCCGAGGGAAGTGGTACCGGGCCCGTGCGCATGACGTACCGCGATGTCGGGACAGTCTCGAATCTGCAAAATCCCGCCGGTGGCGGCGGTTCGGGGAGTCATGTCGGGCAGATCTTTGCCGAGCTTTACGACACCGAGATTCGAGACATCCATAGCGACAAGTTGCTGGCGATGTGGCGCGAAGAGGCGGGCGAATTTCCGGGCTCTGAACGGGTCACTTACGGGTCCGTCGGTGTTGGGCCTGGCGGCAAGGCGATCGAGTTCAAACTGCTGGCCGCTAGCCGGCACGTTGACCAATTGCTCGCCGCCACCGAAGCGATCAAAGAACGCTTGGGCGAGTTCACGGGCGTTTATGACATTGCCGACGACAACGCACCGGGGAAGTGGGAATTCCAATTTCGCGTCAAAGACGGAGCACTGGCCACCGGTGTGACTCCGACCGATCTGGGCCAGACCGTGCGTAACGCTTACTTCGGTGCCGAGGTGATGCGGCTGCAGCGAGGGCGGCACGAAGTCAAATTGATGGTCCGCTATCCCGAAGAGGAGCGACGCAGCTTGGTCGATTTTCGCGAAATCCGAGTTCGCACCGCTGACGGGAACGAGCGGCCAATCACGGAGCTGGCCGAAATCAACCTCAGTCGCGGTTTCTCCGAAATCAACCGCGTCGATCAGATGCGAAGCATTACCGTTTCCGCCGATCTGGATGAGACAAAAGCGAATGCGGATTTGATCATCACCAACCTGCAAGAAGCGTTCGTGCCAGAACTGCAAAAGCTTTACCCGGATGTATCCCTGCGATGGGAAGGTCAGCGCGAGCAAAGTAAGGATTCGGTGGGTAGCCTGATCACCGGATTCGGGATCGCGATCCTGGCGATGTTTGTCCTACTGGTGTTGCAGTTTCGCAGTTACGTCCAGCCACTGTTGATCTTGGCGATCGTGCCGTTTGGCATGATCGGTGCGGTTTGGGGTCACGCGTTGCTGGGATTACCGCTGACCCTGTTCAGCATGTTTGGTTTGGTCGCACTTTCGGGAGTGGTGGTCAATGACTCGATCGTGTTGATCGACTTCATCAACCTTACGGGTGCGTGAAGGAGTGCCAATTCGCAAGGCACTTGTGGAATCAGGTGAACGACGGTTCCGTCCGATCATTTTGACGAGCTTGACGACGATTGCAGGCCTCGCACCTTTGATGACCGAGCATTCGTTTCAGGCGCAGTTGTTGATCCCGATGGCCGCCAGTCTTGCGTTTGGCCTGATGCTGTCAACACTCCTGGTATTACTGATGGTGCCCACGTTCTATCTGCTTTACCTGAACTTCGTCGAGATGCTCGGATTCTCGCTGGTCGAGCAAGAGGAGTAGGAGTCCACATGTTTCAAACCCCTGCCAAGACGCTGTGTTCTTTGACCGCTGCATTGCTGATCGCAGCGAGTCTCCATGCGCAATCGCTGAGCGCCAAGTCAGCCGACCGCCCAAACATCGTGTTGATCGTTTCCGACGACCAGGGATACAACGACCTCGGTGTGCTCGGCAACGGAATCATCACGCCCACGCTCGACCGGCTGGCGCGCGAGGGAACTCGATTGACGAATTTTTATGTCGCTTGGCCCGCCTGTACGCCGTCCCGTGCCGCGATGCTAACCGGCCGTTACCCGCAGCGGAACGGGATCTATGACATGATCCGTAACGAGGCACCCGACTACGGACATGAGTACTCGCACGAAGAGTACCAAGTCACATTCGAGCGAATCGGCGGGATGGACATCCGTGAGATCATCCTCCCACGAATGCTAAAAACCGCCGGCTACAAGAGTGGCATCTACGGGAAGTGGGATCTCGGCACGCTGAAACGGTTCTTGCCAACCTCACGCGGCTTTGACGATTTCTACGGATTCGTGAACACGGGCATCGACTACTACACCCACGAGCGATACGGCGTTCCCAGCATGTATCGAAATATGCAGCAAACCGAGCAGGACAAAGGGACTTACTGCAGCTACGTGTTCGAGCGCGAAGCAATCCGATTTCTCGATTCGCATCAGGGTAACGAACCATTCTTTTTGTACCTCCCATTCAACGCACCGCACGGCTCGTCGGCGCTCGATCCCAGTATCCGCTCGACCGTACAGGCCCCCGATGAATTCAAGCAGATGTATCCGCCGATCGAGCTAGAGTATCGCCAGATCGAGAAATACAAGTATGGCGGTGCGGCGCGGGTGGTAACTCCGCAGACGAGGCAGCGGGACTATCGGGCCGCGGTCACTTGCATGGACGCTGCGATTGGGAAGATCATCGATCTGCTCGAACAGCGACAGATCCTTGATAACACGATCGTTGTCTTCTTTTCGGATAACGGCGGCAGTGGTGGAGCCGACAATGCTCCACTGAAGGGGCACAAGGGTCAGACTTGGGAAGGCGGTATTCGCGTCCCCTGTCTGGTTCGATGGCCTCAGGGGGATGTGCCGGCCGGCACCATCAACGACGCATTTCTGACCAGCATGGAACTGTTTCCAAGTTTCGCAGCTGCAACCGGCGCATTGATCCGCGCCGATGTTGTCTTGGACGGCTATGACTGGTGGCCGACGATCCGCGGTGAACAGCCATCGCCTCGGACCGAGATGTTTTGGAAACGCAAAGACTCCGTCGGCGGCCGGGTCGGCAACTGGAAGTGGGTCGACATGGGCGGCGAAGCGGGTGGCCTTTTCGACTTGGAATCGGACATCGGAGAGACGAATGATCTGTCGAAGCAGAGACCAGAGATTTTGAAGATGGTCAAAGGCCGCTATCAATCCTGGCTTCGCGAGATGGCGGCCGCCGAACCTCGTGGACCGTTTCGCGATTATTGAAAGCCTCGGGCTGAGGCTCTCGAAGGGCGAGAGTGACATCAATTGCTGGTGCTCTTCACTGCATCCAATCTCCCTCGCGACAGCCGCCAGATCGATACTACGAAGTAACTCGGCTGTGAGCGGTCGTTTCGCGTCCCAGAACACGCGTGCGTTGAAGAATCGAGAAGCGACCTCCGATTCAAGCAATTGTTGCACGTGACGTGCCTGTGGTTCGTGGTCGAACGGCAGAAAGTAAGTCGTGTCATCAAACACAACAGGGCGTCCATCGACTGGACCAAAAACGGCAAAGGTTAGCCGCTTGTACAGTCCACAGATCGCAACCTTCCAAGGCGCAAACGTGTATTCGCCGATTCCAAAGATTGCGAATTGATCTCGTTTGCGGTAGATCGATGACTTCCGTGCAGCAAACGCATCGCTGTGAATCTGGAGGTAACGAAACGTCTGGGGCAGTCTGCGAATGCATCGCGTCCGTGGTCTCATTGATTGCCCGCTGGGGCACCAGAATCCTTCGCTGTCGACAGTCCGTTCGCCGGTTCGCTACGTCTGCCCCTTTTGCCAATGGGTAGACAAGATCCGCCTC
This sequence comes from Pirellulaceae bacterium, assembly GCA_963704055.1. Classification (GTDB taxonomy): domain Bacteria; phylum Planctomycetota; class Planctomycetia; order Pirellulales; family Pirellulaceae; genus Rubripirellula. The sequence continues at coordinate 57,229 of CAVPGW010000030.1, forward strand.
GATATCGACATTTTCGCCATCTTGCGTCCAGAACGCTCCCTCGTGCGCGATCAACTCGAGGACGCGGGAAACGTCGTGTTTGACGCCGCTGCGCCATGGCGTTTTGCCGTCCCCCTGCAAACGCTCGGGTCGCGGCGGCCTCAAGCGGATCGGAAACCAATCGCCCCTTGCTCCAGCCAAAGCCGATCTCACTCGCGGACTGATCGAAGCTTGGTGATTGGTAACAGACTTGTGTGGAGGCTTGTGTCTCACTCGTTCGTCGGAGCAGCAGTAAACCGGCGTCAACGCTGACACCGAAACTTCGCTTCGCATCAATCTGGTAAATGCTGGCGTGCGAAAAAGTAATGTTCCTGACCCACGCCGTCCGCAACAATTTTCTGGCGGTCGCGGTCTTGACCAGCATCGCGAGCGCATCTTGATCGGGCCGCATCGTATCGAGCAACGTTCGCAGTACCGATTCGGAAATGTCGAAGTTGGATCGCCCCAGCATCGCGTCGATCCCGCGCAGACCTTCGACATTCGACTTGCGAGGTGCGTTTTTGGAGCTGATCGAACCGAGTGCGGAATTCGTCACCCAAGGTGGGTTCCCAAGATACAGGACTCGCCCTTCACATTTCTTGCGTTCCGCTTTCCAGTCCAAAGCAAAAAAATCTTGGCAGCGAATCTGGCAGCGGCTTCCCTCCGAAGATGCGATTTGCAGCTCGGCAACTTGAACGTAGGGTCGATGAACTTCGTACGCCAGCAGGCAGCTCGGTTGTAGAATGCGGACCGCTGCGACAACGAATGCCCCTTCACCGCAGGTTGGTTCGACGACCGTGTCGAAATGGCCGAAGAAATCGCGAACGACTTCACAGCATTGAACGGCCAACTGAATCGGCGTTTGGAAATCACCGAATTCAATCTGCTGCTTGCTGCTTCGTTTACTCACTCACTACTTCTTTTTCGCTCTGCGTTTTGCCTCGAGCAATCGCTCGGTGTAGCTCGGGCCCTTCGTCCGCTTGGCTCGGCTGCTCGCTTGACGTCGGTCTGGCGGTGACCGTCGTCGGCCTGTCCGACAGATCAACCTGTTCCTTGGGGTCGACTGCGGTGGGCTCAAAACGCACGCTCGCCCGACGACGTTCCAGAGAATCACCAACTGTTTCTTTGTGTTTCTTGAGTGCATCCAGCCGCGCCGTGACGATCGAATCCTTCTCTTCCGTGTCGCCACGAATCTTTTTGAAGGCCACACCAATCCAGTCGAAATTGATCGCGACGCGGCGCACAAAGACGTCGCCCAAGAATAAGCAACAACCAGCCAAGACAAACCATGGCCAGGCATCGCGAATACTTCTCGCTAACGCCAATCCTCCGCGAAACGCGTCCGAATCGATCAGTTCCTCGGTCGGCTGAAGCTCAAGCGGCGGCGTGATCTGGCCCATTTCGCCGCCACGCGGCTGGGTCGAGGCAAGCGATTGAATGAGTGCCTGATTCGTTTCACGAACACGAAACTCTTCGCTGTACGGTACGGTGACACCGGTCGTCAGTGGCGCCGCACCGGGACCGGGGATGACGTTCACGAAATAGCTTCCCGCTCGGTCAGCCGGGAATGTGCCGACGTAACGCCCGGGTGCTTGTCTGACGCATGCGCAGCGGAACCGGCTTCAAGTCAGGATCAAGCGCCGAAGCATTCATGTCCAAGAAGTTCAGGAAGGAATCGTCCTTGCTCAATGCATTGACCACCACTTGCACCTCGCCATCGCGGACTTGGGTGGCAATCGTAAACTTGCCCGTGTCGCCGGTGGGTCGCATCAACCACCGAACCAGTTGACTGTAGAACTTTTCGTAACCGCCCCACTCGGTCCAATCCGACGCCCAACGGGCTCCCGCATCGGTCGTCAACACGGCGGTGCGACCCAACCCATAGGTCCATACGGCAAGTACGGTCGCGTTCTCTGGCGAATCGGGCTTGGGTGACTGGATCAAGACTTGCGCGAGTGGACTGTCCTTTGTCTGGGTCAGGACGAAGCCCGTGATCGGCGGCAGCACTCGATCGACGCCATCGAGAAGCGCGTGCGGAAAAATCACTTCGGGCACCGCTCCGCCGGGCGGTTCGTAGACCAGCGGACGGGACACACGTCGCGCTTCACGTTGAAAAATCCGCGGCAATGCCCGTCCGTTGGCCACCGCGTAGTACTTGCCGCCCGTCGCTGTCGCGATATCCTGCAACCGCCGACTCTCGGTCAAACCATGGGAAGCAACCGCGACCGTGCTGATCGTGATGTTGTTGTTCTTGAACGAGTTGATCGTGGAAGGAGAGGGGTCGCTGGGATCGCCATCGCTGATGATCACGCAATGTTTGACCGAAGCCGGCGTACGAGTCAGTCCCGCGACCGCCATTCGCATCGCGGGATCGAACTGTGGCATGTCGCCAGGCGTCATCCGCCCAATCGCTGCCAGCATCGCCTTGCGGTTCGGCCCAACTTCGCGCAATCCGGTCTTGCCACCCCACAGCCACGCGTCGCCTCGCATCGTCCAGTGCAGGACGCCGCCATAATCGGCCGGCCCCAGCTGTTCGATGGCAGCTTTGGCGATCACCTTTTGCCAGTGATTGCCTTCGGCCATTTCACTCGCGTGCATGATCAACGCGAGCGCACCGACCGCTTGGATTTTGGTGTTCTTGATCTTGAAATCGACGGGCATCGCCTTCTCGATCTTCGAGCCGGTCCAACCACCGGCGCCGAAAGCCTCGGGGCCGCCGATCATCAACAATCCGGCCCCCAACTGCTGCGTGTTGCTGACCAGCATGTCGATCTGCAGGTCGGTAAACGAGGTGATCTGGTCAGTGCTCTCGCCGGAAACGCGTGGGACACCGGCAAGGATGACCGCGTCGTAGGCCTGCAGTTCGGCAAGCGATCCGAACAATTCGTCACTCGCTTGCGTGACCACCTCGATGTTGGCATCACGAAGCGTTTCAATCACCAGGTCGAAATCGCCGATCCGCGATCGATCCTCGATCATCAACACGCGTCCCTTGCCGCGGACGTACGTGTAAGCAGTCGCGCTTGTTGTTTTGATAAAGCCCATCGTCCTGATCGCTGGCCGGTACAAACTCAGCATCATAGATGTACGCCGCGGGCTGCTCGATCTGATGCCGGAGCGGAAATACATTCTTGCCTGGGTCAAGCGTGATCGACTCTTCCAGCAGCAGTGTTTCTTCGCCGCCCACCTTTTGCTTGACGCGTAACTTTCCTTTCACCGGCTCGGCCGAGTCATCATCGGTGTAGTTATTGACCACCACGCGTGCCTCGAACGGCTGGCCCTTGCGAATGTTGGTCGGCAAGTCAATCTTTTCGACCAAGACTTCGCTGGTGGCATCCAGAATCACGGGAACCACGTCGATGCCGATTCCCGATTCGGCGACTCGGCGGGCTAACTTGCGTGCCTGTCCCAGATTCTCGTTCCCGTCCGTGACGATCACGATCCGGCGAGCGGTATCTTCGGGCATCGAGGCTTGAGCCAGATTCAATGCCGATTCGAGATTCGTGGCGTCGGAGCGTCCACGCAGACTCTCCAATCGCCGCAGCTCGGGAATGTCATCGTCGAATGGAGGGATCTCGATGGAGGCATCACGGCCAAAGACGACGATCCCGGCACGGTCTTCACGCGCGCGATTGCGATTGCGGCGAACGTTTTGGATCACGTAGTCCAGCATCACTTGGCGTTTCGCCTGCGGGATGCTTTCGGATTGGTCCAGCAAGTACATCACCGTGACGCGATCGCTGACCCAAACCAACTGGACGCCGGAGAGCGCGAACACAATCGCAGTCCAAACGACGGTCCGAAAGAACAACGCGAACCAACGCCGAAAGCGACCCAACGCACCCAGCGATGCGTAGCCAATCCACCACAGGACCGGCAGCGCGAGCAACAACCAAAGATAGCCCGGATGGTCGAAGCCAAGTCGGAGTGAAAACATTGTCCTTCACCGATTACGCGGCACTCTGCACGACGAACGCCTGGTCTTATTGCGGTCTGCCATAAAGCACCGATGCAACGAACACGGCAGCCATCCCCAAGATCCCTGTGCCCAAGATGGCAACGGTAAAAGCAATCGCGGGAAGTGCAAGGACCCCCGGATCGGCCTCCGGCGCCAGAACCACCGCCACCACACTGATCACATTATTCACGAAGTGTCCCATCATCGCGGGGAACAGCGAACCACTCCGCCAGCTGATCCAACCGAGAAACAGCCCCATCGGGAAGACTGCGATCACATGAACGAGATCAAAGTGGAACGCCGCAAACAAGAAAGACGCCACGAGGATCCCAATTGCCGGCCCGAAGGACCGAGTTAAACGCGTCTGAACATAACCGCGGAACAACAGCTCCTCACAGACCGCGGGCGTGGCACCGATCAAAAGTGCAAGCGGAATCAAGAAACCGTTCTCACCATGCTGCCGAAAGAGTTGTGTCATCTCTTTGAGCGATTGACTTTCTTCCATAAACATGCCGATGACGACGCCCGACACCATGCCCACCAAGGGCGTTGCGGCGGCGGCGGCGGCCCACGTCCAAAGAGGCCAATGTCCACGTACCAAGCCCAACCGCTGTCGCGTCGGTACTGGTGACAGGAAGGCGGCCAAGATCGGGACCGAAACCATGGCCAACTGCGGCACGGCGACAAGCAGCACCAACCCGAATCGACTCTGCGATACAGCCGTGGCGGATTCAACAAACTCCTTGACGTTCGTGGGTGGCTTGCCACGAAGGACCACGAGTATGCCCAGCAGGATGGTACTTGTAACCAACAGGGCAGCGAACGCGAACCCGCTGATCGCAATCGGCGTCCACCACCGGGGCGATCTGGCAGGAATGATCGGATTTGATTCGGCGGGCTGATTCGATCCAGCGGGCTCGGCTGTCGCGTAGGGATTTGCTGACGAAAAATCTTCGGCGAATGGTTCCCACTGCCAGGGAATACCTTCCGGTCGCGGATTCGGCTCGGGGATTTCGCGTGGATCCATGATCGGTGACTAGATTGCCCAGCTTCCCTGTGGGGGTGGTCTGGAAAAGATTCGTGAGCCTTTAGTGTACGCGGTTTTGGCTGAGCGGTCAGCCATTGCTGCTCGTTTGTCTCAAACGAGGTTGCCGAGACCACTCGGTTGGGACAACCGAGCAACAATGTTGGGACGACCGAGCAAGCATTTACACTGCGCAGCCTCACCCCAGCCCAACCTCTTCGCCCAGTCCAAACATGACGTTCATGTTCTGGATCGCCGCGCCGCTGGCACCCTTGGCCAGATTGTCGATGGCGCAAATCAATACCATTCGGTCCCCACAGTCTCTGGCTGTCATCTGAACATAGTTTGTTCCTGCGACATGCTTGGTCGCCGGCAGATGATCGACCGGCTTGACGAACTTGGAATCCGCAAACTGTTTTTTCCAACAACGCATCACGTCATCGGCCGAGTGGGATGCGGAGCGAACATAGATTGTCGACAGAATCCCTCGATCCATCGGAGTCAGATGGGGCGTGAATAGCGTGGCGACCTGATGGCCGGAAATCCGCTTCACAAGATCATCGATCTCCGGTTGATGGCGGTGGCTGCCAACCGCGTATGCGGAGATCGATTCGTTCGTTTCGCAGTACAACATCGCGACCTTCGCGGTCCGTCCGGCGCCGCTAACGCCACTCTTGCTGTCGATAATGATGTCGCTGGTCTCAATCAAACCGGCTTGGACCAATGGTGCCAGCGGCAAGATCGCCGAGGTCGGATAACAGCCGGGGTTGGCAACGATGTCAGCATCACGAATCTGATCGCGAAAGAACTCCGGCATGCCATAGGCGACCGTGCCGACGCGCTCGGGCCAAGGATGCTCGACGCCATACCATTTCTCATACAGAGCGACACTGGAAAGCCGAAAGTCGGCGCTGAAATCGATCACGCGAACGCCGTGCCTGACCAGCTCGCGAACCGTTTCGGCGGACGCCCCGTGCGGCAGACAGCACATCGCAACATCACACTTACCTGCGAGCTCTTCGGAATCAAGCGATTCAATCCGCACTTCACATCGACCAGCAAGCGAAGGATGGACTTGCGATAGAGGTTTACCAGCATCGCCGCGACTGGTTGCCGCGACGACTTGGGCGTGGGGATGCTGCTGCAGAAGTCGGGCGACCTCCAGCGCCGTGTAACCCGTTGCTCCCACGATGCCAACTTTGATGTTTGTCATGATCGGTTCAGAATACTCAAAGAAGTTCTTGGTCGGACGATTGACGTTCAGCCTCGCTCCGATCGTACATGTCTCGAATCAACTGTCTGTCGCACTCGCGCTGTTCGAATTTGCGACGCGCGAACATCCTCTGCTGAGTGCTGATCATCACGTCGGCAGGCAACAATGAAGTTTGCCCGAACAATCGAGCGTAATTGACGTAGCTGGGAACGTTCGAGGTCACAAACCCGTACATCATGCTGCAGACGCCGATGACTTTTCCCGTGAAGATACTCGTGTTGATCGCGGTCTTGGAATAGTCGCCGATGATACAGCCGAGAAATTGCATGCCGGTGGGGACTTTTCTGTCACCGTAGTGGATGTTGATTTTTCCATAAGTGTTCTTCAGATCGCTGTTGCAAGTTCCGGCACCGAGGTTGATCCAGCTGCCGAGATAACTGTGTCCCAGAAACCCATGATGTTGTTTGTTGGTAAAAGGTTCGATCACGGACGCCTCGACCTCACCGCCGATCTTGGTGGTGTGCCCAAGCGAGACGCCGTCCTTTAACGCGGCATGCTCAATCACGCGTGTCCCCGCGCCGGCGTACACCGGCCCGGACAAATAGCAAAACGGACCGACCTGAACGTTCTCTTCCAACACGATCGGTCCCTCGGAGGTGTCGACCGCCGCGTACTGGCCGATACTGACTCCGTCTCCGACAAATATTCCATCGGCTGTCTCGGTGTAGTCGCCATGCTCTACGCGCCATTGCATCGCGGCGGTCATTTCCTTCATGTGGCAGTCAACCACGTCGTGCGGCCATCGAAACGGGACCAAACCTAGATCGGACTCCGGTAGCGTGGAGGCATGTAGCAACATAGCCGGCAACGGCGCCTCTGAATCAAGCGTTTTGAGCGATGAAATGTCGGCGGCCGTGATTCGAGTCGCAAGGATCGAGTCGTTCTCGCCGTCAATCACGACCGTCGAACGACTTTCGGCCGCCAGACTCCTGAGCGCCCCTTCGACGCCAACCTTGGGGGCCAACCTGGCGTTAACCAGCAGCACACCCTCAGGGTCGCCCTCCACATCTGCCTTCGCGGGAATCTGGTAGTCGAGTTGTTGGATGACTTCCAAGTACGGCCGAACCGAACCGGAGAGCGTACCGGGTAGACGGCGGAGCCAATCAATCAGTCGGAAACTGGCACAGGTGATCGCATACGCGGGCCGAGCCATCGTGATCGGGCGTAACTCTTCGACCCGGTCGTCCTCGAAACAGATGATCTGCATGGGTAGCGAAAGTTGCTGGAGCACAGAGAGTTGGGTTGTGACGATGGTGCAGTTTACCCGTTTCACGCTCGGCGTCTCTGCCCCTGAACTTGAGAGCCCGATGCATCATCAATTCGCGGCCGAACTAGACTCGAAAATCACGCCTTTTCTCCTCTTCGCATGCTGTTCTTTGGTGACTTCTTGCAAGTTCGTATTGGATCGCGCCGAACTTGTTGCGTTTTGCTAATCGGCTTCGCGCTGACACCGCTGGGAGATGCCTCCATCTGCGCTGACGAGTTGTCGGCGAGCTTCGTGAAGTTGGTGGGTCAACTTGATCACCAGGCGTTCCACGCCCGAAGTTCGGCGGCCGACGCGCTGGTCACGGCCGGGACCAGTTCCGCGGCAGACGTCGCGGCCAGAGTGAACGAGGCGTTACGACAGGGTCTCTTGCATCCATCTCTGGAGGTTCGGATCGCGATCGGGGAGATCAAGCGTGAAATCGAACAAATTCGTCTCGACCGCCAACTGTCCTGCTTGCTGAATCCGCGCTGCGACACAGCGTCGATTTGCCTTCCCGGTTGGCGTCATTTCTCAGTCTCGGCTGGAGACGACATGGCAGCTCGCCGAGTGTATGCGCTCACCTTCTCCCGCTTCCCATACGAGCTTCACGCGTTGGAAACCGGCTCTTTCCAGAGAAACGCAGGACGCCACGCTGGCAAAATCGACGCTTATCGTCTGCCGCCTGAAGACGCGGTTGGCTGGACGACACTGCTATTGCTGGATATCAGCGGGCCAAAGAGCCACGTGCCGGATCGATCGTCGCGGCTGGCGATGGCCCTGGGCAACTTGGCGATGGGGCCGAAAACTGGTGGGGCGCCATACGCGATTGTGCTCGAGCGATTGATCGACCGTTGGCTACGCACTCACAAGGACAATTGCACGACCCGTGAACGTCTGCTGATTGCGATGCGATACGGGTGTAACGGTCTGGCCGCGGAACTTTGCGAGCAAATACTCAGTGACCCGTCGGCGTCACCATCGTGCCAGGTTACTGCGTTGTTGTCCGCTTCCACACTCGGTCGCGGTGACATCGAATTGCAGACGAGAATGCGGCTGGATGACGATCGGACCGCGCACGTCTGGCAACTGATCGCATCTCGCAAAACCAAGATTCGTACGCAAGTCCGCGACGTCGCTCTGGCCCTGCTGTTGCATCACCACGGCGTCGATCCGCGACTAGCCGGATTCGACGAACTGCAAGCAGACCCGCTGCTGCTGTTTCGCGACCACAGCCTCGGCTTCCCTGATGAAGCGTCACGTCAAAAATCGTTCGAGACCGCGAAGCGGATGATTCCTTCGACGGAATCCCCATAGCTGAGCAGGGCGGGGCGGGTTGCTAGCAACTGGTTTCGATCAACGCCGGGAACCGGCCTTGTTGCCCTCATGGCCTAACCACTAGTTTCACGCTTTCGCGAGACGCCGGAGGCACCGCCACGAATGGGTTCTTCCGAAATTCTCGTGGCAATCCGCAATGGATTGGGTGCCTGGTGGTCGAGCGTCAGCAAGCCCCCAGCAGCAAGCCAATGGAATTCCGGGGGCTCGCTGACGCTCGACCGCCGGCCACGCTCGTGAATGCAAGTCTCATTCTGCCACCAAAGGTCCGGACGAACCCACGAATGATTGTCATTGCACGCAGTTTCGGACAACTCGGTAACAGACTATTTCTGTATGCGCACATGATCGCGGCAGCTCGCGAGTATGGTGTCCAATTGGCAAACCCCTGTTTCGCCGAATACGCACATCTGTTCCCAGCGACTGCAGCCGACCTGTGGTGCCGATATCCGCAAAGTCCAATCACGACGAATCCTCCCTCGCTTCGCAAACGAAAGATTCTGGCGAAATCGATTTACCTGGCGTCGCGTTCGCTTTCAGCAGTCCGCCTAACCCACTACCCGTTTCATGTTTTGCGGATCAAAGGCAAGCAGGCATGCGATCTCGGCAGCGACAACTTTGCCAGTTTAGCTCGTAGCGATCGTCATCTACTTACCTTGGGGTGGCTTTTTCGCAGCCAGCTGCTATTCAACCGACACGCTGATGCGGTTCGGGATCATTTCCAAATCGCTTTACAGCATCGCCAACGCGTTGATTGCTTGATCGCTGCGATCCGAGCGGAGTCGGACGTGATCGTCGGTGTGCATATCCGACATGGTGACTATGCAAACTTCATGAACGGACAGTACTTCTACTCCGTGTCGCAATACGCCGACACCATGCGAAACATCGCTCAGCAGTTGACGGGGCAACGAGTCGCCTTTCTCGTCTGCAGCAATATCGCGATTGACCAAAGCGACTTTGGCGAATTACGAGTCCACTTCGGTCCCGGCCATATCATCGAAGACATGTACGCAATGGCGGAGGCCGACCTGTTGGTTGGGCCACCGAGCACCTACACTGGCTGGGCATCTTTTTACGGAGATGTTCCTTTGGTGGCGATGCAAACTGCCGATCAACCGATCGATATCAGCGCAATACGCCCGAGCCGTGTCGCGTGACCTCTAGTGGCTGATTGCAATGGGCGGGTGGCTGGTGGTCGAGCGTCAGCGAGCCCCCAGCAGCGAGCCACTGGAATTCCGGGGGCTCGCTGACGCTCGACCGCCGGCCACCCACGGAATGCAACTCTCTGCCTGCTACTAAAACTTTGGAAGAACCTGTCGCGTAAACGCCCGCCTTCATGAACTCCACTGCGACCAAAACCGAACCCACTCATCAGCCCTGCGTCTGTCTGGTCGGAGCCGGTGTTGTTGGCAAGGCCATTGCGAAAGCACACGTCGACGCCGACGTTTCGTTTTCGATCGCGGACCAAAGCGAAGAGACGCTCCGCCAGGCAGTTTCCGACTTGAATTTAGACGACAACTGGCAGGTCTCGCCGATCAGCCAGCTTGGTCAGCGTCTTCCCGCGATCCACATCGTCTCCACAAAGGGTTCGAGCCACACGTCAACGCCGATCGTGATCGAGTCGATTGCTGAACGGCTGGACGTCAAACGAAGTTTTTTCGCAGACGCCGAGGAAATTTTTGGTCAGCAAGCGATCTTGTGCAGCAACACATCGACATTGCGGATTGGCACAATCGCAGAAACGCTAAAACGTCCGGATCGTTTTTGCGGAATGCATTTCTTCATGCCGGTGGATCGGCGTGGCGCGGTCGAAGTGATTCGTGGCCAGCAGACGGCTGACAGCGTCGTCGACAAGTGCGGTGACCATGTGCGGCGAATCGGCAAGGAGCCACTCGCCGCGGGTGACGGCCCCGGTTTCGTCGTCAATCGCCTGCTGTCGCCTTACTTAAACGAAGCCATGCTGATGCTCGGCCGGGGCGTCACGGCAGAGCGAATCGAGCAAGCCGCCTTGGCGTACGGAATGCCGATGTCACCGCTGGAGTTGATCGACTGGATCGGCATTCGCACGATGTTTGATGCGGGGCGTGTGTACTGGCAATCATTCCCGACACGAGTTGACCCCTCGCCAATGCTGTCGGGGATGGTCAAGAAGAAGAAACTCGGAAGGTTCGCTGGTGGCGGGTTTTACGACTACGACGACGGTCAGCGTTCGCAATGTCTCTCGCCGCTCGCGGTTGAGTTGTGTGAAACCTATCGGCGCAACGAGATCTCACTCAGCGACGATGACGTCAAGGGCGTGTTATCGATCACGATGTGGATCGAAGCGGCAATCGCATTTCGTGACCGCGTGGCAACATCCCATCAGCAATTCGATTTAGCGATGCGTGGCGGTTTAGGCTACCAGTCCGATGGAACGTGGCTCGAATACTTCGACTCGATTGGCAGCCCGAAGATCGTCGAGACAATCGAACGTTACGGGCCGATCGCCAAATCGCTGCAAGCTCCGGCCGAATTGGTCGATGCCCTGAAACATTGCAGCCCAACGACTGCAATGGATCAGTTTGCGCTTTGACGATTCACTCTACGCCATCGCCGCATCTGGCTCGGCGTCCGCATCGACAACCGACGATTTCGCGTTGCTCGATTTATCCCAGAACGTCAGGAAGAACAGGACACAGACACCGGCGGCGAGTCCTGACGGCATGAGCCAGAAATCGTGTGCGCCGGCCAGCCATCCCTCCTTGGACGTTGGGTCAAGCTTGATGAAGTCGCCCCATCGTCCCAGGATCAGGTTTCCTACCAGCATCCCCGCACCGTAGGTGAGCAGACCTAAGAGCGCCTGGGCACTGGTGCGAATCTCCCTCGGAGCGACTCGGTCCGTATAGAGTTGTCCGGTGACGAAGAAGAAGTCGTAACAGATTCCGTGCAGGACAATCCCGACAACCAGCATCGCGGCACTTGATGGCATTAAGCCGAACAACGCATAACGCAGTGCCCAGGCGAACATTCCAACCAGCAACATCCATTTGACACCAAGTCGGCCGAGAAAGAACGGTACCAAAGCCATGAAGAAAATTTCGCTGACTTGCCCCAGCGCCATGACACCGGCACTGCGATCTCCAAACGCCATGTTCGACACGAATTCATACGTTCGCGCGTAATAGAACGCCAGCGGAACGCAGATCAGGAAGGAGCAAAACGCGAATACAGCGTAACTTGGATTTCGAAACAGTCGAACTGCATCCAAGCCCAGGACTTTGGCGACGCTCACGGGCTTGTCGCGCCCCTGTGGAGGCGACGCCGGCAGCGTGAGACTGTAGATCGCGTAGACCACACTGACCACGGCCGCCAGCTTGAGCGGCAAGGCTGTTCCGCCTGCGTTTTCGATCCCAGGCAAAACGGGAAGTGGGAAGAGACCAAACATCGACTGGGAAACCACCAACCCCGACGCAATCCAGCCGATCGTGCCCCACAATCGAATCTTGGGAAACTCGTTCTCAATCGAGTCGACATTCTGAAACGTGATCGCGTTCACCAGTGCCAATGTCGGCATATAGCACAAGAAGAAGATCATCATCACCCAGTAAAACTGAGTGGGTGATTGCGTGATCGTGCTGCACCACCAAAGTGCGGCTCCCCCCAGCAACTGCAGGACGGCGTTGACGTATTCCTTGTTGAACAGTCGGTCGGCAACGAAGCCCACGATCAACGGAGCAAAAATTGCCGCCCATGTTTGTGTGGAGTAGACATCGCCGATGATCGTGTTGAGATTCTCTTCGTTCTCGAAAATCACTCCTAGATAGCTGCCCATGGGAACAAAGAATGCGCCCCAGACGAAGAACTGAAGGAACATCATGATGCTCAAGCGAAGCTTTATCGACATTTGAATTTGTCCCTGTGATCGTAGAATGCGTCGTCGCAAGTGCCAGCGGCGGCGCGACTGGCCGGGTCAGATTCTACTCTAGATCTTCCAGCACCTGTTGTGCCGGGACCGGTTCGATTTCTTCAAGCGGGCTGTCGTCGCGAGCAAAGAACATCAGATGCTGCCAGGGAAGCTTGTTATACTCACGCACCAGCTTGAAACCGTTCTGCCGATACTCCTTCATGATCTGAGTCTTCGACATCTTATGTAGCGGCTTGATCGGAACCTTCGGGTCTTCTTCCCGATACTCCAGCAGCGCGATGACACCCGTCGGTTTCAGGGATCGGCGAATCCCCCACAGCATCGACTGGGGATGCGAGAATTCGTGATAGACGTCGACCATCAGCAGCAAATCGATCTCACCCACGGGCAAGTTGGGGTCGTCAATCTTGCCCAATACCGGCTCGATATTGTTCATTTTGGCGCGAGCCGATCGTTGATGCAGCTGCTGTAACATCTCGCGCTGAATGTCAACTGCCAAAACCCGGCCCGTGGATCCGATGTCGCGTGCCATCGGCAGCGTCCAATACCCGTTGCCGCATCCCATGTCGCAAACCGTCATCCCGGCGGTCAGCTTCAATTGCTTGAATGACTCCGATGCCCGTTCCTCCTCGTCACGTTCGGGCCGAATCAACCATGAAGCGCCCTTGTGGGACATGGGTTGAGCGACGACGCGGCCGAGGTAAGTCTTGCGCGCCTGCTCTTCGGGTCGCGGCGGATCAGCGCCCACGTCAGGACCGGAAGCCCGTTTCGTTTGCGGCTTGTCGGCGACAGCTGCTGGGTCGGCGACAGCTGGGGCGTCGGCGACAGCTGGGGCGTCGGCGACAGCTGCTGGGTCGGCGACAGCTGCTGGGTCGGCGACAGCTGGGGCCTGTGCAATCAGCTGCGGCGACGCGAGTATCGCGAGGACGGCGACGGCACACCAGCGAGCGAGTTGCTCAGTCGTCGTCTTTGGCAACAAATTCAAACTCCGGCTCGAACGCGTCTTTAAAATCGTAGACGTCATCAAAATCCTCTCGGCGGTCGGCGTCGCTTTTTCGCATCTGTTCGATTCGAATTAGATTGTAAACCAACTCACCGAAGTCACTGGTCGAACGGATTCCCCAGTTAGCCAAGACGATCTTGGCAAGGTATCCATATTGCTCGATCGAATACAGGCGACACGCTTCGCAAAGCTGCTGGCCAGTCACATGACGAGGCGCAAGTTTTTCGCTGGACTTCACTTCTTCCTCGACATCCGATGACAAGTTTTCGTGCGCATACTGAAGTGCTTCGCGGATGAATTGATACGCTTCGATTTTGTATCGCTTGTCCTCGGCCAACAGATCTCGCATCGCTTCCAATGGAGATTTCATATCGGACTCGTTCTTTTACCTAAGGTTTATCTGGCATTCAGCGTTGCTAGCTTTCACGTTGCTAACCGCCGCTGCTGCGGGATTTGGTTTTGTTATGTCGGCCGCTACCGCGCCGCGGCCTCTGCTGATCGTCGCCACGCTGCGTGATGCTAAGCACTTCATCCCCGCCAATCATGATGCGCCGATTATCATCCGTTTTGACAGTCAATTGCTGAGACAGAATGTCCTGAGCAAGCACAGTGACGTTTCCGTCTCGAGTCAAAACCAAACTGCCAGGTGGTGGAAGTTCTTTGGCAAGCGCCTCGTAAGTATCGAACTCGTAACGTAAGCAGCATTTCAATCGACCGCAACGGCCCGATATCTTCGACGGGTCAAGCGTGGCCTTTTGCAGCTTTGCCATCTTCATCGAAACAGGGGGCATTTTGCTGAGAAAGTTGGCGCAGCAGATTGGCTGCCCGCAGTCGCCGTAATCGGCAAGCAGTTTGGCTTCATCGCGAACGCCGATCTGACGCATCTCGATTCGCGTTTGAAACTGTTTCGCCAGATCCCGCACCAGCTGGCGAAAATCGACACGCCCGTCGGCCAGGAAATAGACGACGACCAACTCGCCACCGAGGATGCGTTCGACATCCACCAACTCCATCCGCAGCTGGATCGCGTCGATGCACCGCTGACAAATCTCGAGGTCCTCGGCGGTTTTCGATTCCAAATGCCGCCACTGAGATCGATCGTCGTCACTCAGGCGACGAATGATCCGGCCCTCGGTCGGTTCGGTCATGTAGTCGATCGCGGCGGGTGTCGCTTCGCACAGCACCGTTCCGATCTCCGTCCCGCGTCTCGATCGGACGACCACCTCATCGCCATATCGAAATGGCTGTTTGGCGGTCATCACCCCCATGATGCGCATCGACCCGCAACGAACAACGTACTCGAGAGGACAATTCGGATTCGATTCTACCAGATCAGTTGCGACCTCTTCGTCACTCATCCTTCTTGATCTCTTCTTTTGCTTCGGCCTGCGGTTGTTCCACTTTGGCCGGTGCGGGTTTTGCCGGCGGCTTTGCTTCTGTCCACTTCCAAGATCGACTCGCCGAAACGATTCCATCCTTGCGTGTGCCTGCGAACAATTGGGCGTCCCCATTCCAGCACAGGCTCCAGACACCACTGGGTGCATTCATCGAATCGGTTCCACCGGTCGAGGGGAAATGCAGCCTTCCGCCCACTTCGCCTGCCGCTACCTGACCACTGGGTGAAACAGCCAGCTGAGTGATCCAATCGGTTCCCTTCACAATGCTCTCGGCCTTGGCATCAGCTTTCGCTTCACAACGGTACAAATGCCGATCGCTGCTGCCAACCAATAAGTTCTTTCCTTCGTCAACATAGGCAACACACCAAGCCGTATCCTTGCTGACCTCGATTTTGCCAATCGACTCGAGACTTGGCCATTGCAACAGATGCACATGCCCGGCTCCATCGGACGCGGCCAACTGCGATCCGTCCGGGGAAATCGCCAAACCCGTCACAGCATGTTCATCCAAGTCGATTGACTTGCTGATCTTACCTGCCGTCAGGTCCCAGATCATGATTTTGCCCGCTTCGTTGCCGGCAACGACCGAGTTGTTGTCCGGCGAAATCACCATTGCCTGACACCATCGCTCGAAAGCTTTCTCATAGGTCTTTGCTTCGGAGCTGGCCGTATCAAACACCACCAAGTTGCCGCGGTAATCGACGCTGACAACTTTGCTGCCATCGCTGGCGGCATCGATGCACCAAACCGCGGCCGGATGCGTGTAGAGCGGGCTGAGCTGAGTCGGATTGGACGCATCAAAAGAAAACACCGACGCTTCGCGAAGCAGCAATCCATCGGCCGTCGCCGCGACAAACTGGCCGGACGAATTGAGCTGATCGATCGAGGTGATCCAAGTCGATTTCGAGTCCGTCGCGGCCGCACTGTCCTCCGAGAATGCGTCACCGCTGATCAACACGACAGTCAACAAGATGCTGCAAAACGAGATCGATCTTCGATTCATGGATTGACCTGAGTCTTAGGGTTTGGAGAGGTGGAATCAAAAAGAAAAAGAATGCCAGGGAACGGCGAAGGCGATGATGATGAACACTGTCAGGGGCGACTGTAGGCCAGAGCCAGCAGAGCGTAGGCAGTGACAAGTTGCCGGTCACCTTCCATCCAACGATCGCTTCCCGTGTTGACCCAGGAACCGTCCTGCTGCTGAGTTGCGATCAACGTTTGGGCCAGCTCCTCACGCCAGGCATGTGGCGTTCCCGAATCGTCGTCGAGAATCTCGATGTCAGCGGCACGGAGCGCTTTGGCAAAGGTGTGGTAATAGTAGAACAAGCCGGCTTGGCCCATGCCGGGATTGTCTTTCAACGAGTAGTTCTTGCGAATGAACTTCATCGCGGCAATGACTCGCGGGTCATCGGCCGACAAGCCGGCATAGATCATGCTCTTTAAGCCGGCGTAAGTCATCGACGCATAGCTGCGCAACCCGCCACCATCGGTTTCACCCGCTTGACTCTGTCCGCCGGCGGCCGGCGTGTAATAGAAACCGCCATCACCAACCTTCTCGGCGTGTGGCGTATCGTTGCCCTGGCCACCCAGATTCTGGGTGCGAACCACGAAACGCAGCGCCTTTTGGATCGCCGGGTCCTGGCTTTCGTTACCAAGTTCTTGCAGCGCGTCGATCAGAAATGACGTATTTGACAAATCGGGACGCTCGTGCTTTCCATAGCCCGCACCACCGTACGCCGCATCGGACGATTCGATTCCCTCGCCCTCATCCCACTGAATCTCTTTCAAGAAAGCCTCGGCTCTTTTTAACGCACTGTCATATCGTCCATCCTTGTTCGCTTTCAGCAGGGCACCCACCGCGACGGACGTTTCATAGTTGCGGTAGCGAGATCCGTTGGCATAGATCCCTCCATCACCCTGAAACTTCGACTCGATGAACTCCAGTGCTTTTTTGACAACGGGATCATTCGTCGCTTGCGGTCGATGCTCCAGGATCGCGCGGACGCAAAGCGCCGTCACGGCTGCTCCCGTCTCGGGGCTGAATGAACCGTCATCGTTCTGTCCTCGGGTTCGCAAGAACTCAATCCCAAGGTCCGCGGCACGATCGATTTGAGCGGCAACGGGCAGTTGGTTGTCCGCCGTAACCGTATCCCCACTGGTATCGGCGGACTGCTCCTGTGGTGCCGCAGCCGCCGGTGGCTGGCCGAAACTGGAAGGAGCCATCACTAACGAAAACGCAAATAAATGATACAGATGATATTGGCGCATCACGTAATCCATGTGTGGGTTGGTCAGACAAGTCGAAAGATCAACGCAGATCGCATCAACCTTGCAGGCGGCGCAATCAGCAATCTTTCAGTCCCTATCTTATCCGCTGGACCTGCCGCGATGCAGTGCCGATACCGGGTGGGACGATGGAATGAAGAGCGTAACAATCGGCTTATCGACGCTTTTCGACTCAGCAAACTCGTTTCATGTCATCAGTGACTCCACACCGGATTGACCCCCCCAGCACGGCAGTGCCGTCTCCTATCGGTCAGAATCTGGTCGCATCGGAGAGTCGCAAGAGAGTCGTCACCGCCAGTGCCACCAATGTCCAACCTGCAAGGCCAGAGGCTCGCGTCTGTGGCTCACAAGCGAATGGCGGAATCCCGATCCAGGATGAGTGGCTCCGTCTGCACGCCACTGATTTGATTGATCGGCTGCGGGCCTGGGCGTCCGATCTGGACGCACGCGAGGCCCAGCTGAACTCGCGGACTTCGATCCAAGAGCATCGGGAACGCCATTTTCGGCTCCGCCAGCAAGATCTGGCGACCGAATTGGCCGAGCAACAAAGGTCGATTGAGCGGCTTCGGCAGGAAATCGAGGCCCAGGCTCGCCGGCTCGCTTTTCAAAACGACACCGGCTGAATTCGCTCGATTTGCGACGTTTTCACCAAAGTGAATTGGGCGAAAATTGTATGAATGTTCGGCTTGGGTAATTCCCAGCAGACCGTTTTTCGATACTCAGGTCTCAACTTCAGCGCGGGATGTTGCGGATCGGGGTGAAGAGTGCGCACAATGTCTCTTTCGTTTTCCAATGATTGTCGCACCCAGGTTCGTTTTCGGAGACCTCCATGGCTCGGCCCGTTACCCTTTTTACCGGCCAATGGGCCGACCTCCCCATCGAAGAAATGGCGGCAATGACGGCCGGCTTCGGGTACGATGGCATTGAACTTGCGTGCTGGGGCGACCACTTCGAAGTGGACCGAGCCATCGCCGAAGATGACTACTGCGAAAAGAAGCGAAAGCTGCTGGACGATGCGGGACTGCAGTGCCATGCCATCAGCGCTCACTTGGCCGGTCAAGCGGTGCTGGACATTATCGACGAGCGCCACCAGGCAATCTTGCCGGAGTACGTTTGGGGCGACGGCGACCCGGCAGGGGTGAACGAGCGGGCCGCTGAGGAACTGAAAAATACCGCGCGAGCAGCTCAAAAGTTGGGTGTCGACGTGGTCAACGGATTCACGGGCAGCAGCATCTGGCACCTGATCTATTCGTTTCCACCTGTACCGCCTGCGATGATCGATGCCGGTTTCGCTTTGTTAGCCGAGCGTTTCAATCCGATTTTGGATGTGTTCGGCGAGTGTGGAGTCCGGTTTGCATTGGAGGTTCATCCAACGGAGATTGCCTTTGACATCTACACTGCCCAGCGTGCCCTGGAAGTACTCGATCATCGCGCCGAATTCGGATTCAATTTCGATCCCAGCCACCTGATCTGGCAGGGCATCGATCCGGTTCAGTTCATTCGTACATTTGCGGATCGCATTTATCACGTCCACGTCAAGGATGCGATCGTCACGCTTGATGGAAAAAGCGGCATCAACGCAAGTCATTTGAATTTCGGTGACTCGCGACGCGGTTGGGACTTCCGCAGTCCTGGTCGCGGGGCGGTGAATTTCGAAGAGATCATTCGTGCCCTCAACGATATCGGTTACGACGGACCGCTGTCGATCGAATGGGAAGACAGTGGCATGGAGCGATCGTTTGGCGCGCAAAGAGGCTTGCGAATTCACGAAGAAGTTGGACTTCTCGCCCAGCACGCGAGCGTTCGATGCCGCCTTTGATGATGGCGTCTAGGCGTATAGAAGAAGATAGTCGAAAACCCGGTTCCGTCTCCACTCGCATGATTCAGATCACTGTCAACGGCGAAAGTGTCGAAATCGAATCGCCAATGACGGTCGAGCAATTGCTTGACACCGTCGACGTTCCTGCGAACTATTTGGCGGTTGAAGTCAACGCCGACGTCGTGCCCCGAGAAGCGTACACGACGCACGTCGTTGGCCCCGGCGACGATGTAGAGGTCGTGACACTGGTCGGCGGAGGTTAGGCTTTTTTCGTAGGCCGGCTTGTCCCCAAGTCGGCAGGGAGTTTGGTCGCCGACTCGGGGATTGTTCGGCCTAAGAAAAACTGAGACAACTCATTTCGATTCTCTCCACCACGACCGACTCTCGCCAGGACGATTGCTTATCCGTCGGTGGACATACGCTGCGCTCTCGGATGATCGTTGGTACAGGTCGCTACGACACCATGCCGCAGATGCGTGATTCCCTTGATGCCTCGGGCAGCGATTGCGTCACCGTCGCGGTTCGTCGCGAGCGACTGTACGACCGGACCGGCCAAAACATTCTCGATTTTCTGGATCTCGATCGTTACATCCTGCTGCCCAACACCGCAGGTTGTTACACCGCGGCCGACGCGATTCGCGCTGCGAAACTTGGCCGCGAGATCCTACGCACGCTCGGCAACCCGGGTGCCGACTGGGTGAAATTAGAAGTCCTCGGCGACAGCAAGACACTGTTGCCCGATCCGGTGGAAACCGTCTCAGCCTGTCGCGAGCTAGCCGCAGAAGGATTCCAGGTCCTCTGTTACACCAGCGATTGTCCGGTCACGGCGCAGCGATTGAAGGCGGCCGGCGCGGCCAGCGTGATGCCGGCGGGCAGTCCCATCGGCAGCGGCCAAGGGCTGCTCAATCCGAACAACTTGCGAATCATCCTGGAGTACTTGAAAGAGGATGATCCGACATACCCGGTGATTGTCGACGCTGGCGTCGGCACGGCCAGCGACGTGAGTGAGGCCTTCGAGCTTGGTGCCGACGGCGTACTGCTGAATACTGCGATCGCTCACGCTCGCGACCCCGTGCGAATGGCGCGAGCCATGAAGCATGCCACGATCGCCGGTCGCGACGCCTACCTTGCCGGCCGCATTCCCAAACGGCTCTACGGAACCGCCAGCAGCCCCAGCGAAGGCGTGATCAGCACGCGACCGTACGGCTCGGATTCCTAAGCGGCCGTCTGATCTGAAGCGTCGTGTAAAGTGTTTCGCAGTCGCGTGAATCTCCATGCGCCGATCACGCCAATCGTTACGCCCACGACCGCCAAAACCCAACCGATGCCGCGTAGGAAAATTGATTCGGGAAAGAACTTGATCAGCGAAAAGCCCGTTGCAACGACCATCAACGCGGTGCGCCCGTAGGCTAAGAGCGTCCGCTCGTTCGCCAAATCGGTACGAACCAAGGCAAGATTGTCTCGATGTCCTGATGGCTGTGCTTCACTCATCGTTTTTCTCTCATGATCCCAATCGATTGATGACAGCATGTCGATCCGATCACTGGCTGACCAGGGCGCCCACACCAGACAAGGGTCCCAATCCGCTAAGATTTCGTGCGATCATCACCTAGTTCGGAAGTTTGCACATGAAGAACTCGATTATCGCGGTCGGGCTCGTTGCCGCGCTCACAACCGGACTGCTGCTCGCGGCACTAGGGTTCGGCGACGACATTGCCTGGACTGCGGCCGTGGTGGTCTTGTGCGCGATTTGGTGGATCACCGAACCGATCCCGATTCCGGTCACGTCGCTGATCCCGCTGGCGATCTTTCCGCTTGTCGGTGTGCTTGATGTCGATGACGTTGGCGCGGCTTACGGAGATCCGCTGGTATTATTGATGATGGGCGGTTTCATGCTTTCGATGGCAATGGAGCGAAGCGGTGCTCATCGACGGATCGCGCTGACGATGGTGAACGCCTTTGGCGGGGAGAGCGGTGGTCGTCAACTTGTATTCGGATTCATGGCGGCGTCGGCTTTCTTGAGCATGTGGATCTCCAATGCCGCGACCACGCTGATGCTGCTGCCGATCGTGGCGGCAGTGATGGAGAAGTCGACCAACAAGCATTTGCAATCTTGCTTATTGCTGGGTGTGGCTTACGCGGCCAGTGTGGGCGGGATCGGCACGCCCATCGGCACGCCTCCGAATCTGGTCTTCATGAAGATCTTCGTCGAAAATGCGGGGGGTGCCGAACCGTCGTTCACAACCTGGATGATGTGGGCGTTGCCAATCATGTTCGTGATGCTGCCGATTGTTGGATTGTGGTTGACGCGCGGATTGAAACCCGAGGGTGGACTGCAGATGCCGGCGGTCGGCAAGTGGCGGTACGAAGAGATTGCCACGCTGACCGTGTTCGTGATCACGGCAGCCCTCTGGATTACGCGGAAGGAACCCTTCGGTGGTTGGAGCGAGTGGCTTGGCCTGGAAGGAGCCAAAGACGCAAGCGTGGCATTGCTGGCGGTGGTCGTCATGCACTTGCTTCCCAACGGCAAAGGGGAACGGCTACTAACGTGGGAGGACGCCGCCAAGATTCCCTGGGGTGTACTGATTCTTTATGGCGGGGGGATCGCCATTGCCAAGGCATTCACCCAATCGGGACTCAGCGAAACAATCGGATCCTCATTGGCCAGTTTGTCCAACGTGCCTGTGCTGATCATGATCGGGATCGTCTGTTTGGCGGTTACATTCTTGACCGAGGTGACCAGCAATACCGCGACCGCCAATCTGATTCTGCCGATCCTGGCCGCAACCGCATTGGCCGCCATGATCGATCCACGGCTCATCATGGTTCCGGCAACGATCAGCGCAAGTTTCGCCTTCATGCTGCCGGTCGCCACCCCACCCAATGCGATCGTGTTCGGCAGCGATAAACTAACGATTCGACAAATGGCTACCGAAGGATTTGCATTGAATCTGATCGGCGTCGTGGTGGTAACGCTGATTTGCTGGTGGACTTTCAGCTGAGCAATGGATCAGCTAAGCCAATATCTCCTCGACAACTCTTCCGTGAACGTCCGTTAGTCGGAAGTCACGTCCGGCATAACGATGAGTCAGGCGTTTGTGATCGAGCCCCATCAAGTGCAACACGGTCGCGTGCAGGTCATGCAGATGCACGCGTCCTTCGACGGCTTTGTAGCCGAGTTCATCCGTTGCACCATATTGGAACCCGCGCCGGACACCACCTCCGGCAAGCCACATCGTGTAACCGTCGGGGTTGTGGTCACGGCCGTCGAGATCCTTCTTGGCGGTATCCGGTGTGCGACCGAATTCGCCGCCCCACAACACAAGCGTCCGGTCAAGCAATCCGCGTCGTCGCAAATCGGTCAACAATCCAGCGATCGGTTTGTCCGTCGCCGCCGCACGAGCGTTGTGACCTTTGACGAGCGCACTGTGTTGGTCCCAGAACTCGTCGCAAAGTTCGACGTGCCGGACGCCTGACTCGATCATCCGCCGAGCCAGCAAGCATTGTCGGCCAAAATTATCCGACGGTTTTTCGTCACCGATGCCGTACAGATCGAGCGTCTCTTGCGTCTCGCCCGAAACATCCATCACGCTGGGCAGTTCCGACTGCATGCGGAAGCCAAGTTCGTACGCGTCAATCACAGCGTTGACGTCCGACGTCTCACCCGATAACCCGGCCGCATAATCCTGGTTCAACTGCTGAAGCAAGTCGAGTTGCCTTCGCTGATCTTTACGGGACAGAATCGGGTTTGCCAGGTTGCCAACCTGCGCGTTGCGAACCGGCGTCTTGATATCGCCAATGGCAGTGCCTTGATAAACCGCCGGTAAGAACGCGGAGCCGTAGTTCTTGGAACCACCGTTGATCACCGGCGGACTGATGCTGACAAAGCCAGGCAGGTTTTGATTTTCGCTACCCAGCCCATACAGCAACCATGCGCCCATCGATGGCCGCGTGAAGGTAAACGATCCGGTGTGCAACTGCAGCATCGCCGGCGTGTGGTTTCCGATGTCGGTGTGCATCCCCGACAAAACGCAAAGATCATCTGCATGTTCGGCAGTGTGTTTGAATAGGTCGGAGACCCACAAGCCACTCTCACCGCGACGCTTCCATTTCCAATGAGACGGAGTCAGCTTGCGGCCTTTCTTGTCACCCTGCTGCCCCTCACCTTGCTGAGCGGCGCGACGATCGAGTTCCGGCTTTCGTTCATAGGACTCCATTGCCGACGGCCCACCCCGCATATGCAGGAAAATCAGGCTGTCGGCCTGGGCACGATGATGCGGTGTCTTTGGTGCAAGCAGGTTGGTGTTTTCATTGCGATCCGGATCGCTGGCCGGCGATCCGCAAGCTCGTTCCTGCATCTCTATCAATGCCAACGAGCCAAACCCGCAGGTAGCGGCGTGCAGTAACTTCCGGCGAGTAACGAACATGATTCGGGGTCTACTTTCGAGTTCAGCTAGTCAATGAAACGAAATTTGGCACTGGCGACCAAAGATTGACAGTAGGCGGTCCAAGCGAGCCGACGGTTCTGGGTGTCTTCGTTGCCCATTCGAGTCAGCATCTTGTGGATGAAGCGACCATCACGCTCGACTTGCTGTTGCGTGGGAGCAGCCCCAAAGCAGAGCACGTGGGCCGAACGTATACGATCATCATCGGAGTCGTGCGCAGGATCCGTCAACAGTCGGTTGGCGAACTGATCGGCTACACGAATCGTAAATCCGTTATTCATCAAGAATAGCGATTGCGTCGGCGTGGTGTTGCTATCACGAGCTCCCTGGACGTTGGAAGGCTCGGGGAAATCAAACAAACGAAGTTGTTCGGGGATGATCCCGCGAATGATTGGCAGGTAAACGCTGCGATGATCAAACGGTTCTTCCAAGACCGCGGTGTTGATATTGCGTCCCACCTCACCTTCGCCGATCTGCATCACCAGCGAACCCTGCGGGCGATCGAGCCTCAACAGGCCACTCACCGCCAGCATCGCATCTCTTAGCGGTTCCGCTTCCAAACGACGACGCGGCATCCGCCACCGCAAACGGTTATCGGGATCGGCCTCATAACTCCGTTGGTTGCTCTCGCTGGAGAGCCGATACGTGCGGGACAACACCAATTCGCGGACGATCGACTTGGTGGACCAATGGTGCGTGTGAACGAACCGATCAGCCAGGTAGTCCAGCAACTCGGGGTGTGACGGTGGCAAGCCATTGACCCCGAAATTGTCAACGGTCGAGACGATCCCACTTCCCATCAAGTGCTGCCAAATTCGGTTCACTGCGACTCGTGACGTCAGCGGATTGTCCTGGTGCACGATCCACGCCGCCAATTGACGTCGGCCACTCTCGGCCGAACCGATCGGATCCGATTCACACAGATTACCGATCGCGGAAAGAAATCCACGTTTCGTCAATTCACCGAGTTGCTTCTGCTCACCACGGACCAGAATGTTCGCGTCGGTGATCTTTGTTGCGTCCTGAACGCCGATCGCGTAGTCCGGCTCGTCAGCCAACAGCTGCTTCGTCGCCGCATACTCGACCTCACGTCGCTGCAGAACGCGATACGAACCCTGATATTGACGAATCGCCTTGGCCAGCTTGGCATCGGCCGATTCTGGGATCGGTGCGTCAACCTGTTCGTGGAATCGTTGGGGGATGTCGGCTTGAAGAGTCTTGACGCGTTTTCGCGACGAATTGACCTGCTGTTCGAGTTGAGCAAACTTCTTGCGGACTTCGGCTTGCTGCTTGGCGACCTCCGGATCAAGTTCTTCGCTTAACGTCAGATAGAGCTCGCCTTTCTCGGCGGCGGTTTGAGGGCGTTTTGTTCCTCCGCCGTACCGCGTATCGGTGCTCAAAAAGATACCGGCAAGCGAATAATAATCCTTGGTCGGGATTGGATCGAACTTATGGTCATGGCATCTCGCACAGGTGACGGTTAGACCGAGAACCGCTTTCGAGATGACATCGATTTGGTCGTCAATCACATCGAAAGTCAGGTTGCCGCCGTTGAGCGACTTGGAACCGATCGCCAGCAGGCCGGTCGCGACGGTTTGGCGATACTTGTCCTCTGCCGTTTCCGCGGGAAGCAAGTCACCGGCAATCTGTTCGGTGACAAATCGGTCGAATGGCATGTCGGCATTGAATGCGTCGATCACAAAGTCGCGATAACGCCAAGCGTACGGCATCAGCACATCACGACTGCTGCCGGCCGATTCGCCGTAGCGAGCAATGTCGAACCAGTGACGTCCCCATCGTTCGCCAAAGAGTGCCGAGGCGAGTAGTCGGTCAACAATCTGCTCCAGGTGGATCGCAGACGGATCGGCAACGAACGCCGCGACCTCTTGCGGAGTCGGCGGCAGTCCCACTAGATCAAAGTGGACGCGTCGAAGCAAAGCGGCTGGTTCCGCGTCGTCGTTGGGGCCGAGACCTTCGTGCTCCAATCGTGCAAGTACAAAACGATCAATGTCGCCTGCGCGGCCAAGCGGTATCGTTGACTGGCGGAGGATTCACGACGACGATCGGGTGCAAGGACCAGAGATCCAGCGGTTCCGGGCGGGCAGAATCTGCGGGCTTGGATGCCGGTGCGTTCCGTGGATCAGGCGCGCCGAGCGCGATCCACCTGCGAAAATCGGTGATCAAAGAATCGGGAAGTTTTTCGTCCGGTGGCATCTCCAGATCGCTGTACTCGATCGCACGCATCAAAATGCTGTCTCGAGGTTTCCCTGCGACGATGGCAGCACCTGATTCGCCCCCGGCCAATACTCCAGCACGCGAATCGAGCAGCAAGTCGCCGCCGATGTCGTCGGCGTCGACCGAATGGCATTCATAACAAAACTCGATCAACGCAGGACGGATTTTTTTTTCAAACAGCTCCAGTCCGGCACGCTGACTTGGGGACTGCGCGAACACGACCGGCGCCACAACGCTGATCACGCCGAACATCAGAAAGTGAACGCAAAGTCGCTGCATCAAACGTCGTCTTCAGTGATTGGCGGGGCCGCGCAATGGATGTCCCGAGGGGCTGCGCGGGTTGATCTGGAGGGGACCCCATTGTAGTCGACGCAGGCAAACGATCGCAATTCACGATCGATGGCGTGGAAACGCCGGTGGCTGCCCGTACCAATCGGGATGATTGCCCTGACGAACGGCCAACAAGATCGCCTTGCCGTGCAGGTGCTCTGAACCGTGCGTATAGTCCCATTCCAGACGCTCTTCGTAGCGGAGAATTCGCAGCTCCGCGCGGGGCTCCACCGCCCATCGAGCCAACTGGTTTGGCGCAAAGTAGTTGATCACCTCACTCGCAGTCTCGCTGACCGGGGCCTGGCTGGCCCGCCCCGGCAATTGGTCGCTGCCGGGATCCTCCGTCGTATGAACTTCGACAAACAGAAAGCCCGACTCCGACAGTGCTCCCGTCATTCGTTTCCAGACTTCGATTGCATCGTTGGCCGGGATATGATCAAGCACCGTCGTAGCCACAATCGCAGCATACTTCGACGACAGGCATCTCGACTTCGCGAACGTCGGCCACGCAGGTTTGGACTCGATGGGCGACCTCGGCAAGAGCTGCACGCTGGCTGACCCGCTCAAGTCCCCTTTGACTCAAGTCGACCGCCGTCACGTCGTAACCCGCGTTGGCCAAGGCAATTGTGTCCCGGCCGGCTCCGGCGCCGAGATCAAGTGCGGGCCCAGCTCCGCCGACTTGGTCAAGAAAGGCTTGGACTGCCGAAGAGGGAACCGCTCCGTAAGCGATATCATCACGGTCGTAAGGCTCGAAGAACGGGTCGGCCGTGTTGGGCATGGTCTCAATCTCGTCGGAGCGCAGGTAGTAAAATCGTCTGGGGTTTGGATCCATTGTCCAACAATCCAGCCGAATTCTACATCCCCTCGCCGTGAAATGCGAAAACCGCCGCTGCCCAATGAAGGACAGCGACGGTCACGCTACTCAACAGCAAACAGCTCTCGAGAAATATTTACCGTCGACTAGCTGCCACAAGGACAGGGAGCGGCGGCTGGTGCGGCACATCCACAACCGTTGCCGGCCGAGGCACCACTGGCACTTGAGGCGGGGACACAGCCACAACCGCAAGGGTAGATGATCGTTTCGACCAACTTAGGAACCATCTTACAGACCTGGACCTTTTGCTCTTCCATCACGCAGTACGGAACGCAAACGGTGTACTCTTCGACTTGTTCTTCGCAGACGCGGTCGTAGCGGCACACTTCGTATGCTTCGGTCGAGCATTCAGGAATGTTATAGGTGTAGGAAATGTCCTTGGTTCGCTGCTCAGTCGTGTACGTCACGTGAGGAATCGTTTCCTCGTCGGGTGACGGTTGTGTAAGTCAGCTCTTTACGCATCCGAGTTCGCTTTTCTTCGCCGTACTTGACGACCTTTCGCATTCGGGTGCGGACTTCGTCGACATACACACAGACCTTGCGGTTGCTGGTGCGAGTTTCCGGACGATAGACAATCTTGGTGCATTCGTAAGGAATCTGTGTCGCCTGTTGCTCGTACACGGTGTAGCTGACGCACTTCGTCCTTCATCGTCGTGCCATGAACGGCAACGTTTTCGGTGACGCAGTTTGGCACCCAAACCTTCTTGGTCACGGTCGTCGTGCAAGCAGCACCGCTGGCGCTGGAACCGTCGGCACCCATCGCACCACCGCAACCGCCGGCACCTGCACCGCAAGCTCCGCCGCAGCTGCTGCCGCAAGCCGAACATGCTGGAACACAGGTGGTCACGCAGCATCGGCCACCCACGCATTCGTCCGAACAATCCTGAGCGACCCTGCGAACCGCGGCTGATGTAGCGGACGGCTTGTGCAGGAGCAGCGGCTGGAACTTCGACAACTTGCTCTTCCCAATGACCGTAGTCTTTGGTGACCGTTTGCATGGTGGTCGTCGGCACGCAAACCGAAATGGTGCGAGTCTTGGTGACCGGCACTGCGTTGACAACGGTGTGAATCTTTTGCTCGGTCACCGCTTGCGGTACGTTCACGGTGTAAGTGAACGATTGATCTTGCAGTTGCGGCACCTTGACCGTGTAGTTCTCAGGAACTTCAACGATCTGAGGAACGCGAACGGTGTACTCTTCAGGAACTTCGTTCCAGACGGGTACGGATTCGGTCAATTCCACGGTCTTTTCAGACGCGACGGGAACGAGAACCGAGTAATTGATCGTCTTGACTTCCGTTCTCGGAACTTGGACGGTCTTGGTGCGGTACTTCGTTTCAGTCACAGGAACGGTCTTGTAAACCATTTTCGTGCGATACCGAGTCTCGTTCCGCGACTTCATGACCTTCACGGCACGTGTTTCGGTCACGTACTTCGATTCCATCACAACTTTGTATGATTTAATCGGGCCACAAAGAGTCTGACCGAGAGCTGCTGCACCATCGACAGCACTGCCGAAGACGCTACCTGCAGGTGCTGTTGCACTTGCACAACCTGCGGCGACTGTCGTGCCGGCACAGGGGTCACTGCAGCCACCACATGGGGCACAGTTGCCGGCTTGGCTAACGCCGGCTGACGTCAGCACAAAAGCCGACATTCCTACCAAACTTGCAATCCACTTCACTGTTGAGTTCCTTTGAACTGGGGGAAAAATGAGGTTCCGTTCCAGTGGCAGCAGTTGCTGTCTGCCACATCCCCCGAGCGACTTAGTCGAGAGTAGATGCAAAAACAAAACTTACAATCGTCCTCCACATTTTTTTTTGATGCTCCACGAGTGCGCCCCGTCACCTTTGGCACAATCGGTCGAATCCCCGTCAGAGGCGTCGAAAACGGTGTTTTGGCGATCTGATCCCAGCTCGAGTTTTGCTTTGCGAACTAACCTCAGCATTGGTAGCAGTAGTCACACGAGGTTGATTCGGTCAAAAGGAACCCAGTCGTGAAGAGCTTTCGGATCCCGCGCCACGGCGCAGCACATTTTCGTTTTCCGGTCGTCCGTCTCGTCATCGTGGCCCTGTGCGTTGGCGTTCTGTCGAGCGATCTGATTTCGGCCCCACCGATGGATGAACCCGTCGTCGCGCGAGTCGAAATGAAATTGGCCGTCGGCGAAGAGGTGGTGGACGTCATCGAACAAGGCGATCTGTTAACCGTCTTGGAGGAGCGTGAAGATGACTATGTGATCCTGACTCACGATGGCTCCAAAGGCGCGATCGACAAAGTCAACGCGGTTCGCATTGAAGAATCCGGCGACATCTACACCGAATTGATCATGAGAAATCCGGATGAGGGCCGCTACTACACGCTGCGAGCATCATCCTGGTGGGCGCTGGGCAAAGCCGATCGGGCGTTAGAGGACTTCGACAAAGCCATCGAACTCGGTTATCACGAGGCCCACGCTTTCACCAGTCGCGGTTTGTTCCATGCCGAGATGGGCAACTTCGACGAAGCCATCGCGGACTACAACGAAGCGCTCGAGATCGACCCCAAAGACTTGGCTCCGGTCATCAATCGCGCGGCCGTTTACATGAGCCTCGGTGAATACATGAACGCGGTCGACGACTACACGCTCGTCCTGAAGGAAAGAAAAGGATCAACGTCGCTGTTGCATCAACGCGCGATCGCTTTGAAAGCAGCCGGAAAACTGGACGAAGCCGCCGCTGATTTCGAGACGATCTTGGAAGAGCAATCCTGATGATAACGCGGCGGTCATGGGTCGCGGATACGTCCGCTTCCAACAGAAGCAGCATCAGCAGGCGATCGCAGATTTCACCAAAGCGATCGAGCTGAACCCGAAGAATGCAGTCGCTTTCAACAATCGAGGCTACAACAAATATCAAATCGGAGAGTTTGCCGGTGCGATCGCGGACTACGACGAAGCGATTCGATTGGCGCCAAACTACGCTCTGGCGTTTCAGAACCGAGCCTGGTTGCTGGCCACCGCCAGCGATGAAGAGTTTCGCGATTCGGTCCTTGCCGTGGAATCCGCCAAGCGGGCATGCGAACTGAGCGACTATAGCAGTGTCGGCGATCTGTCCGCGCTCGCTGCGGCTTTTGCTGCGGATGGAAAGTTTAGCGATGCAGTTGGATGGCAAGAGAAAGTGATCGATTTGGTGGCCGCACCTTACAAGGAATTCGCGGAAAAGATGCTCCAGCGATACCAGGACGAGCGTCCCTTTGCCGCCGACCCCGATCAAGCAAACGCCGACGAAAAGGCAGCCGCCGAACAAGAAGCCGCTGCCAAACAGCAGGCCAATGCGTCGGCCGAGGATCAGCCCAAAGCCTAGACGTCCGCCATGCTCTTGTTCGTAGTGACCGCATTCGTGCGGTTGTTCGGCGGAAAACCCGATGAATCGGGTCACTACGAACAAGGAACTCGCAGCTCACGCAAGCCAACGATCGATGTTGGCCGCGACAAAGTCGTCATCGGTAGGATGCTCTCGGCAGACCCGATCGAGTTCTTCGCTTTGACCCGGTGACAAGGTTTCGCTGCCGTCAAGGCATCGGCACGACGGGGCGAGTCCCTGTCGCCGAAGCACTTCGTTGACGCCGGGAATGCAGCCTGCGAAATCGTTGGCCGCGTCAAAGATCGCGGCGTTTGCATCGGTAAGCATCGCATTGGCGGCAAGCCACTCGGACGCAATCATCTCTTGGTCTCTGACGCGTTTGATCTGTTCCAGCATTTCGACCGCACGCTTGGTCCAAACAGCCCATTGGCCCAACAACCCGCCAACGATCCGCCGCTCTTTGCCACCGAACCGAAACGGCGTGAGCAGATCGTTGATGATGTTGTCGTCGTTGCCTGTGTACAGGGTGATATCCTCTCGGCCCGATTCGATGACCGCGCGAACCACGTCCAGAGTCTGGTATCGATTAAAGGCTGCAATCTTGATCGCGACCACGTTCTCGATTTCGCAGAAAGCCCGCCAGAACCCAAGCGAGTACACGCGACCACCGACCGCTGGATGAAGATAGAAACCGAACACGGGAATCACATCCGCCACTGCGCAACAATGATCCAAAATCTCGGCTTCCGTTTTTTCGCGCACGGCGTTGGTGGTCAGCAGCCCCGCGTGATAGCCCAGAGATCGGGCCAGCGTGGCTTCGCTGATCGCCTGCGGCGTGTCACCGCAAATTCCCGCCACGCGCACGAACGGTCGAGAGTGAGCCGACAATTGCTGGTCGAGCGTTTGCGACACCACACGCAACACCGGTTCAAAGAGTCCGTGCCGTGAGTCACGAATCGCAAACTGCGTCGTATGGACACCGACCGCGATGCCGCCCGCGCCCGCATCCAAGTAGTATCGAACCAGCCCGCGTTGGTGCCGCTCGGACCAACTGCCATCGTCGCGGAGCGTCAGCGGGCATGCGGGTATGACTTGACCTGCGCTGAGATGTTCACGCCATCGATCACTCATCAGTAGTTGCCATCCCGATTTTGAAATTGTGTCGGTTTACCCAGAGTTGCCCCACCATGCTCGATCCAATCGGCGATCCAATCCATCATCTGCTCAACGTTCACGCTCGGCTGTCCGAACAAATCTCGCGCACGAGCACTGTTATTGAGCCAACAGCTAGCAGCTTCACTGCCCGCGAAATTCGCGACGCAACCGAAACGATCCGCGAATCCTGTCGCCAAGTCTCGCACCGCCAAAGTCTCGGATCCCGTCACGTTGATCACCATGGGTGGCGAGGCGGCGTGTGGTAAGCACTGCAGGACTTGGGCAACGGCATCTCCCTGCCAGATCACATTGACGTAACCGGTCGTCACATCGATGGGAGCACCAGCTTTGACTTGCTGGGCGATGTCAACCAGTACACCGTAGCGAAGCTCGACCGAATAGTTCAATCGGACGAGCGCACACTTGGTCCCGTGCTCAATCGATCCGCGGACGAAAGCTCGTTCGCGTTCGAGACACGATTGCGCGTACGCCCCCGGCGGATCGGTCGCAGATTGTTCGGTCGACCCGCCCGACTGCGGTGTTGTGAACGAGTAAACACATCCGGTTGAAAGCGCGACGATCCGCGAATCACGGAAGTGTCCAGCGACCAACTCGGGCATCGTCACATTCATTTGCCTCAGCAGCCCGGCATCACTCGACGTACCGAACTTGACACCGGCCAAGTAGATAACGTTTTCGGCATGCGGGACATTCGCTATCTGGTTCCGGTCACTCAGGTCCGCTGCGACGACATGGAATCCGAGACGCTCGAAAGACTCTCGAGCGCGTGGCGACGAAAACCGCGAGACGACGCTGACGCTGTTATCGCGTCCGGTCTCCTGAATGCCGCGTTGCAGCATCCGGCTGACGTGGAAACCCATTTTTCCGCCTGCGCCCAACACCATGAAGTCGCCAGGTGACTGATCAATCGCGGAAAGTACGACTTTCGAGGGCCGAGTGATGATCTCCTCAAGTTCTGTGATCGATCTGGGGGGCTGTTGCAAGGAAGACATTAGGACCGTTCGGTGGGACAGAACCCGTAGGGCAGGACAATCGATGTGATTTCGCCGCAGAGAGGCAATCATGCCCCTCGGCAGCCCTCAAGGTTGCCTTATTGCGGCTCGTTCGCCTACCATATAGCCTTACGATGCCTCTGGCTCCCACCCATTCCACGCCCATTCTTCCCTTCCTTCGGCGCGGTTTCATCATGCTGTCAATCCTTGGACAAAAGACTCGCTACTGTGACGGCGTTTCGCGTCGCGGCTTCCTCAAGATAGGAGGACTCTCATTCGGAGTCGGCGGACTCTCGCTAGCAGATTTGATGCGAGCCGAAGCGGCGACCGGCAAAGGCAGTTCGCACAAGTCGGTCATCAACATTTTCTTGGCCGGCGGTCCGCCTCACCAAGACATGTGGGACATCAAGACCGAAGCCCCCAGCGAAATTCGCGGCGAGTTCAAGCCGATCAAAACCAATGTGCCAGGCATCGAAATCTGCGAGGTCTTTCCAAAGCTCGCGGGATTGATGGACAAAGCCGCCGTGATCCGTAGCGTAGTCGGATGCAGCGGCGGGCATGACCCCTATGTTTGTTTTTCCGGTTGGCACCCGAACCAGTTAAAAAACGTCGGTGGTCGGCCCGCGATTGGCTCGGCGGTGGCCAAGCTGTTTGGTCCGGTCGATCCATCGGTTCCGCCCAACATCGGGTTGGCCAAACCGACCAAACATGTTCCCTGGTCCGATTCCGGCACCGCTGGTTTTTTGGGTTCTGCGTATGCGCCGTTCAAGCCGGACGGACCCGGAATGCAGAACATGACGCTCAACGGCATCACATTGGAACGCTTGGCCGATCGTCGAAAGCTGCTCGCACAGGTCGACTCGATGCGTCGGGACATCGACATCACCGGCGCGATGGAAGGGATGGACGCATTTGGCCAACGTGCCTTGGATGTCCTGACCAGCAGCAAGTTGGTCGACGCGTTGGATTTGAGCAAGGAAGATCCAAAGATTGTCGAGCGATACGGCGACGGCAAACCCTACCAGTACCAATACGATGGTGCACCGACGTGCAACGAACAACTGCTGATGGCACGGCGATTGGTCGAAGCCGGTGCGCGAGTCGTCAGCCTCAGCTTCGGCCGATGGGATAGCCACGGAGCGAACTTCGATTTGGTCCGCGATCATGGCGGCAAGCTCGATCAGTGCTTGAGCGCATTGATCGAAGACCTGGATCAGCGCGGCATGCTCAGCGATGTGACGATCGCGGTCTGGGGCGAGTTCGGTCGTACGCCGAAGATCAATGCAGGTGCGGGCCGAGACCACTGGACCAACGTCAGCTGTGCTTATCTTGCCGGCGGCGGAATGCGTACGGGTCAGGCAATCGGAGCCACGAACCGGCTGGGCGAAGAGGCTGCCGAGCGACCGGTGGACATGCAAGAGGTGGTGGCCACGCTGTATCACAACCTTGGGATCGATACCGCTTCGGCGACGATTGCTGATCCGACCGGCCGACCGCAGTACCTGGTTGATCGCGATCCCATTAACGAGTTGATCTAGTGCCGGGACCAGACATTGGCGTGAGGCAGCGTTTTCGCCGCTGCCAGACCTTTACCACGTGGCTGGGACGGCATGGGTGGCTGGGACGGCATGGGCGGCTGGGACGGCATGGGTGGCTGGGACGGCATGGGTGGCTGGACGGCATGGGTGGTGGTCGAGCGACAGCGAGCCCCCAGTAGTAAAAGTAGTTTTTTTGCGATGATTCTTGCCGCACTCACCTCGCTCATCATCAGCTCAACGCTGTTGGCTGGCAACTCGGACTCCCTCCCGCCCGAAGCAGTGTCACTCCAGTTCGAGGGAATGACTAAAGAAACAGTTCTCTCCGGTCGGGACGCGAGAAAGCAACTTGTCATTTCGGCGAAATCGACTGATCAGCGCCTTCACGACGCAACTCACAACGTGGCGTTCAACATCGAGCCGACAGGTGTGATCGAGATCGACTCCTCCGCCCTCGTGATTCCAATTGCCGACGGCGAAGCGACCATCACCGCAGTCAGTCCGAACGGGCAGACCGCGAAAACCGTCATTCAGGTCATCAACACCGGCAACGAAGCACTGGTCAGCTTTCCGGGTCGCGTCGTCCCGATCTTCACCAAACTCGGCTGCAACGGCGGTGGATGCCACGGCAAGGCGGCCGGTCAGAATGGATTTAAGCTCTCGTTGCTCGGATTCGAGCCGAGGGAGGACTATGAACATTTGGTTCGCGAATCGCGTGGCCGCCGCATTACTCCAGCCGCCCCCGAGCGAAGCCTGCTGCTGCTGAAGGCAACCAACGATTCGCCTCATGGCGGTGGTCAGCGACTGCAGCATGACAGTCACGAGTATCGCATTCTTTGTCGCTGGATCGCCCAAGGCATGCGTTACGGTGACGTCAACGTGCCGGAAGTCGTTTCGATCGAGATCGTCCCCGATCAACGGCGACTCGCCGCATCGTCGAGTCAGCAGTTGTCGGTTGTTGCCCGTTACTCGGACGATTCCAGCCAAGACGTCACGCGTGCTGCTGTTTACGAGTCCAACGACCCAGAAATGGCGGAGGTGACCACCAGTGGACACGTGCAGCTGCATAACTTGGCTGGCGACGTCGCCGTGATGGCCCGATACCAAGGTCATGTTGCTGTCTTTCGCGCTGACATCCCCATGGCCCGCTCCAGCAGCCAATCGCTGGGAGATTTCCCCACGAAGCCGAGTAACATTGTCGACGAGTTTGTCTTCAAAAAACTACGGTCACTTGGAATCCCGCCGTCGCCGGCGTGTGACGATGCCAGGTTTCTTCGACGCGTGACATTGGACGTCGCCGGCCGATTGCCGACGCTTGAGGAAGTCCAGCAGTTCGAGTCCGATTTATCGCCGAGCAAACGAGACACATTAGTCGACCGATTACTCTCAAGCCCTGACCATGCCGACTATTTCGCCGGTAAGTGGAACGCAATTTTGAGGAATCGGCGCACCGGTGGCGAACTAGATTTTGCCACCGTAGCCTTTCATCAGTGGATTCGCGAAAGCATCGACTCCAACAAGCCGTACAACGAATTCGTCCGCGAGATTGTGACGGCATCGGGCAGCGTGGCCAGTCATCCGCCGGTAACTTGGTTTCAACAGGTTCCTGATACAAATCAGCGGATCGAGGACACGGCACAGCTTTTCCTTGGGCAGCGAATTCAGTGTGCCCGCTGCCATCATCATCCGTACGAAAAGTGGAGCCAAGCCAACTACGCGCAGATGGCTGCGTTCTTCTCGACGGTTTCAAAGAAAAACGATGGCGACCCGGGCGAACCCTTGTTCTTTGCTCGATTTGGCAACGCTTCTTCACGACATCCGAAGACAGGCCAGTCACTTTCGCCCGCGGGTTTGGATGCCCAGAGCGCGGTCATCGCCGCACACGAAGACCCACGCGTGCACTTCGCTGATTGGATGACTGATCGGGACAACCCCTTCTTTGCCCGCACGCTGGTAAACCGATATTGGAAGCATTTCATGGGTCGCGGTTTGGTCGAACCGGAGGATGACCTGCGTGTCACCAACCCGCCGTCGAACCCTGAGTTGCTTGATGCGGTTGCCGCTCACTTTGTCGATTCCGGCTACGACATGAAGGAACTGATCCGCTTGATCGTGCTCTCACGAACCTACCAGTTCGACAGTGACGCGATCGGCGACAACCTCGGTGACCGACGCAGCTACTCGCGTTTCTACCCCAAACGTCTGCAGGCCGAGGTACTGCTGGACGCGATTGACGAAGTCACGCGAACGCCAACGCAGTTCGCCGGAATGCCGCCTGGAACGCGGGCGGTCGCACTGCCCGACACCGGGTTCTCGTCGTACTTTTTGACTGTCTTCGGACGCCCAGCGTCGACGACAGCTTGCGAATGCGAACGATCGCAGGAACCGAACCTGGCTCAAAATCTGCACCTTTTGAATTCTGAAGAGATTCAGAAGAAGCTCTCCAGTGATCTCGGGCGGGCCGCGCATTTGGCCGCGGACTCTCGATCGGACGACGAGAAGATCCGCGAGCTTTACCGCGTTGCTTTGAGTCGCAACCCGAATGATGACGAATTGAAGACGACGCTGGTCTATTTAGCTGGAAAAACGAACCAACGTGAAGCGTACGAGGACGTCGTCTGGTCACTGATCAATTCCAAAGAGTTTTTGTTCAATCATTAAGTCCTCCGGCTAGTGCGTTGCATCGTTATGAGACACGGCCGACTGCTGCACATCTTTCTGCTTGTCTTTGCAATCGCCACCAACGATGCGGTCGCTCAGTTCTATGCGGTGGAACTGCGGGCATTGTCTCGCAGCGGCGCGCAGATCGGTACGACGTTTGATCTTGCGGTAACTGCCGGAGACCAACTGGACGAAATCGATTCGCTCCATTTCTCACACGCTGGGATTACGGCTGAGTTGAAATCGCTCGATCCGCTCCCCTTCTCTGAGGAGCGTCAACCGCACTACGGGCAATTCACCGTCAGTGTGTCAGCCGATGTGCCGGCCGGTCGTTATGAAGTCCGCACCGGAGGTCGTCACGGCGTCTCGAATCCTCGCGCATTTCTGGTCAGCCGGCTGGCGAATGAAACACCGTCAACGATCAGCCATGATGCGAAGGCACCCACGCCGCTTGCGCTGGACACGCTGTTGCATGCGAAAGCAACCGCCGCCAACGTCGATTACTTTGGGCTAACCATCGAAGACGGCCAATCGGTTCAAATCGAATTGCTCGCCCAGCGAGTCGATTCACGAATGATTGGTCAGCTAACTCTGTACGATTCCAGCGGGCATCGTTTAGCGGTCAGTCGTGGCGCCGACGACGTTGACCCAGTCATGTTTCGAGCACAGCTGCCAGCGGGCGACTATCTGCTGGCAGTTCACGATTTCACCTTTCGCGGAGGTGACGAATTCCACTACCAAGTCGTCGCCCTCGATCCCGAAGGAGACGTTGCGAGTACTTCGTTTGTCGAATACGACCCAAGCGTCAAAGGGCAGTTGCCTCGCGACTGGGGCGCCCGTGCGTTTACGTTGTTGGGGCAGGGGCCGTTGATGGCAACCAATGAACCGGCCCAAACGCAAACGATTGGTCTGCCCATCGATTCGACATATTGGTTCCCCACAGAACGCAGCGATAGTGTCTTTGAGTTCTCGGCTGATGAAGGTGACACGTTCGCGATCGACGTCGTTTCCCAGCGCGTTGGCGAGCCCACTGACGCACGCTTGATCGTCGAGCGAATGGAGCGACAGGAATCCGGTCCGCCAAAGCTTCACAACATCTTGAACATCGACGATTGCCAGAGTTTAGGTGACGGTGCGTTGAATCTGTTTGCCAGGGACCCGGCCGGATTGTTCAAAGCACCCGCAACCGCCGACTACCGTTTGACCGTGCGTGACTTGGATCAGGGACTGATGCTCAGTTTGCGTCAGCGATTCAGGTTGCGGATTCAACCGCCCGATCCCGGCTTCGATCTTGTCGCCTACAGGATCTATCCGCAGCGCGATGCGAATCAAACGAAACCGCTGGGCTCAAAGATGTTCCGTGGCGGCGGCGAGGTAATTCGCGTGCTGGCGATTCGACGCGATGGCTGGGCCGGACCAATCAAGGTTGTCGCCGAAAACCTGCCGGCGGGCGTGACCGCATCAGAAGCAATCATCGCAGCCAACCAGAATCAAACACAACTGACGTTGATTGCCTCCGACGACGCTGCGGCAGTCACGTCACCGATTCGTTTGGTAGGTCACAGCGACGACGACAGTATCACGCAGGACGTGGTTCCGGCGACCATCACGTGGGGTAAAGGTGGTCAGCGAGACTACATTCGTTCACGGATCGCCTCGAGCCTCTACGTTTCAGTTTCGGACAAGGACCTCTCGCCGATCTCGATCGCGCTGGGTGATGGGAAGGTCGCAGAGGTCAAGCAAGGCGAGGCCGTATCATTGCCAATCAAATTGACTCGGCGAGAGGGGGGAAAGGCCGACTGCGTGCTTCGACCACGTGATTTGCCGGCCGGCGTGACCGCGGGCGAGATCACGATCTCAGCCGATAAAAACGAAGCGAATTGGGAGTTAA
Source organism: Pirellulaceae bacterium (assembly GCA_963704055.1). Taxonomy (GTDB): domain Bacteria; phylum Planctomycetota; class Planctomycetia; order Pirellulales; family Pirellulaceae; genus Rubripirellula. The sequence goes on from CAVPGW010000030.1 coordinate 95,970, forward strand.
AGACAACTTCCGCCGCAGTGATCGGAACTTATTCGCTGTGGGCCCAAGTTGAAACTAAAATCAAGGTCAAGCAAAACCCGCAGGCGCTCGAGCGGACTCAGCAGTACCGTTCCTACCTGCAGACCCTCCACGACGATCCAGCTCAAGCCGCCAATCTTGAATCGATCAAGTCTGCGATCACAGCAGCGGACAAACAGGTCGAAGCAGTCAAGGCCGCAGCAAACGAACAAGAGTTGACCGTCTTTGTTCCCACCTCCAACGCGACCATGCGGGTCGTTCAACCATGATGCGATACTTCGCGATTGTAAAACTCTTGCTGCTCTGCGGATGCGTCGCCGCCACTACCAATGCAGCCGACCTTCCGTTGCCGGTCGCAGATGTGCAAAGGACCGAGCCAGTCGATTTCGGCAAAGAGGTCGTTCCGATCTTGAAACGGAACTGCCTGGCATGCCATCACCAAAAGGAAGCGGAGGGTGGGTTGGTGCTGGAAACCATCGATACGATTTTGCAGGGTGGCGACAGCGGTCATGGAGTGGTCGCCAAAGATATTTCGGCAAGCCTGCTGTTTACGCGGGCCAGCGGTGCCGAAGAACCATTGATGCCTCCCGAGGACAACGAAGTGGGCGCCAAACCGCTCACACCCCAAGAGCTTGGGCTGTTGAAATTGTGGATTGAACAAGGTGCTCCTGGCGACAGTGTTTCCATCAGCGAATCAATCGATTGGCAACCGATTCCCGAGTCGATCCGCACTTCTTTCGCGATGGATGTTTCGCCCGACGGACAGTTTGCTGCCGTAGGGCGCGGCAACCGCGTGATGATCGTCGATCTCGCGACCTATACGGAAGTCGGTCGATTGGTCGACCCAAAACTTACTGGTGGCGAAGTCGCCGATGTCGATCTGATTCAATCGATCGCATTCTCACCGGATGCTCTGCGGATCGCGACGGGCGGTTTCCGAACAGTGCGACTTTGGAAAAAAACGTCGCCGCCGGTGGCAGATTCAAGCACTCCGCTGTCGAAGGCGGCCGGATTGGTTGCCATCCAATCAGACGAGACTGCGGCAGCGTTCGTCAATGCAATCGGCGACATCGAAATCTGGGACCTTGTCGGCAATCAGCGTCGACACACTCTCGGTGGTCACCGTGATCGGGCGACCGGACTAGCATGGGCCGGCAACAAAGATCGCGTCTACAGCTGCGACCAAACCGGGCGATTGATTGCCTGGGACGCGGCGACTGGTACAAAGATCGCCGAATTTGACGCAAAGTCTCCTCTGACGAAGCTAACCGCATCACGCGATGCAATGCACGTGGCGGCGATCGACGGTGACCGCAAGCCGCAGCTCTTTCGCATGGGCGCCGATGGCAAATCGATCCAACGCGTGACGGAGGTCGTTGGCGAGGCAAGCGACACGACGGCTGTGGCGTTCATAGAGAAGCCATCGCCGATGCTGACGATGGCCAGCGAAGCGGGCGGAGTCCTGATGGTCGGCCTTGCCGATAACAAACCAATCCGAAAGATCGATCACGGTGCCGTCGTTGATGCGATCGCAGTGACAAATGACCAGTCGCGATTGATCACTGGCGGACGCGACGGCAAGACGCGACTTTGGAATATCGCCGACGGCAAACCGATCATGACAATCGAAGGAGATCCGAAAACTCGGCTTCTCGTCGCCAGCGCCACTCGCGATGCACTTCGCCAGAAAGCGGCAGTCGAAAGGCTCAACCAAAAGACTGACGAATTGGAGAAACTGCTTACCAAGGAAACCGAGGCCCTGACGAAAGTGACCGAAGAGCACAAAAAGGCTGCGGAGTCGCTGGCAACCGAAGAGAAGAAGCGTGTTGACGCGGTCGCGGTCGTAACAGCCACCGAAGCCTTGCTTGCCAAAGCCGCAGGTGATGCAACCAACGCAGCCCAGATGACCGACGCGGGAGCCAAGATTTTGGCAACTGCGAAAGCGATGTCAGAGAAGATCGAGAAAGAGATCGAGGCGGAAGCCGCTGCCCTCAAGACGGCCCAGCAAGAAGCCGCCCAGGCACAACAGGAAATCGCAGCGATCACAAACAAGATGAACGAGGCGAAGGCTCGCGCGGCGCAAATCGATAAATTGATCGGCGAAAAGAAAGCCGCGGCGGCGAAGGCCAACGAAGACGCTGCGAAAGCGCAAGGCCAGATCGATGCCGCCAACAAGCTGGTCGCCGAAGCGAAGGCGACGACCGAGAAGGCAACGAAGGATCTCGAAGCTCAGAAGAAAGCGGTCGCCGCGGCGGAGCAAGCAAAGAAGAAGAGCGAACTTGAACTGACCAAACGACGCCAGGCTTTGGATACATCGACGAGCGCCCAAAAACGTGCCGCAGCCGCTGTGCCCGCTCACAAGTCAGTCATCGAATCCGAAACTCGCCGCCTGAAATCATTGGACGCTTACCTCGCTGGCGTACAGAGTCTCGCGACACAGCCTGGAAACGAAGTCGTCAGCATTGCGATCACCAATGACGACCAACGCATCGCGACTGCGCACAAGGACAGCTCGGTGCGGATCTATCGCGCCGGCGATGGGCTGCCGATTTCAGCATTTCATTCACACCAACGCGGTCAATCGCAAGTCAGCTTTGCAGGCGATCTGCTCTGCAGTTTCGGAGTCTCGCAGCCCCCGTCGCTGTGGTCCACGCGACTGGAATGGACTCTCGAACGGACGATCGGGGCAGTCGACGATGCGACGACGATCAGCGATCGAGTCACCGCAGTCGATTTCCGACGCGACGCAATGTCGATCGCGGTTGGCAGCGGGCCGCCAAGCCGATCGGGCGAAGTCAAGATTTTTGCGGTTGAGAGTGGACAGCTCGTTCGCGATTTCGGCCCCATTCACAGTGATACAGTATTGGGACTGCAGTTCTCGCCTGACGGTCTGCAAGTGGCCTCCTCGGCTGCCGACAAAACAATCCGGATACTCGATATCGCCAGCGGAAAAGTGACTCGATCATTGGAAGGGCACACTCACCATGTGCTGTCCGTTGCCTGGCAAGACGATGGGCAAACGATCGCCTCAGCGAGTGCCGATCAGAGTATCAAGGTCTGGAACGCGGAAACGGGGGAACAACGCAGAACGATCTCGGGATTCTCCAAAGAAATCACAGCTGTCGCGTTCGTTCAAACCTCCAGCCAGATCGTGACTGCCTGCGCCGATGGCCAAATTCGCCTCTCCGATACGTCCAACGGCAAATCAATTCGGACCTTCAACGCCGGCGGTGATTTCCTGTTTACCTTAAGTGTCACACCGGACGGCGAAAAACTCCTGGCCAGCGGTCAAAGCGGAATTGTTCGGATTTGGACGCTGGCTGATGGCAAGCTGGTCCATGAACTGAACTAGGCGGTGCAGGGCGGCGTTTCTGCCACCAGCCAACTGGAAGGGATCGAGGTACAATGTGGCTGTGGTCTTGACGGTGGTGGCAGTTTCAACCGGAGAAGGTTTTGAGATGAATCGAATTTTTACTCACACGATCGGTTGCCTGGCTTGTGTCGCCATGGCGTCAGTTGCCGATGCACAAATGGTCCGCGTCGGCCCATTTGGGGGTGTCAGCATACGAGCACCATTCGTCTCCATCGACACACTACCCTTTGGCGGCGGGCGCGCGTCCGAGCACCATTCACGTCGGTCGACACGCGAGCTTTCGCCTACGGTTACGGTTACGGTTATCGACCCGACCGATACGATTATTACCAACCTTACGGCGGCGTCTTCTATAACTCCGCAACCGTCCCTCCCGCCGTGCCGGTCTATCCTGTGCCTGTTTACACGCCGCCGCTCTATCCCGATGTCGTCTATCCGACTCCCGATTACAAGTATCCGCAAACCCGTGATTACCAAGTCGCTCGACCGCAGAGTACGACGGACGCTTCGGCCGCGACTACCTGAGCGTTTGCGAGCTTCGGCGTTGCAGTTGAAACGCAGCCTGTCGCTGCGACGCGACGACAGTGAAGTCTGGATCAATTACCTGGCGCCGGATCGAATTGTGCAGACGATCGATAGCGGGACTGCTCCCGGCTCACTCAGCGATCTGCTGCTGAATTATGAAGGAGTGATTGGCAACCCATCCCTTTCTTCGATCTGCGCCGCAAGTGGTTTCAACGAAACGCATGGCCTGCTGCGAGCCTTCGTCGGCACGAAAGCGACCGAACTGCCCCAGAAGGTGGGGGCCCCGAATGAAGCGGATGCAGTTCCAGCACCTGCACCCGCCGCGAAGTCAGGTGAACCAACGCTGGCCCAGCCAGTCAGACCGGCGGACGGAGCCGATCAAGGCGGCAAAAACACAAAGGAAGAGTTGCCTCTTCCAGATCCCACGCCACTTTAGCATCGTGCCCCAACTAGCTTTCCCTGTTTGGCTGGCGGCTTTCTTGCGAATTGGCGGTTTGATCGGCTTGGACGTGTCCATGATCGGTGTGTCCCAACCTGCCATGTCTAGAGGTTTGACCTCTTGGCGATGACCACCAAAGCTGAAGGTCGACGGGTTGTAGGGACCGACGAACGCGATGTCGAGATTGGGTTTGATCTTGTCCTCCAAACCCATCGCCCACAGGCATCCATTCACCATCATGCGTCGAAAACCATCGTTGCGAAAGTCTTCCGACGCACCATAAGTCGTCGTGAAAACGCGTCCCTTTTTGCCACTGGCGCTGTCGTAGCTGCGAACCCAAACACCGGGGCATGGATCTTTGTCGGCCGCCGGTGGTGAATCGGGTGACATTCCTTCCAACGGTTGCGCATTGGCAAGCACGATGCTATCGGGCATCGGATCGACCCAGTAGCCGCCCGCTTCGACCCACGGATCTTTCACACCACGCAAGATTGGGTGATCGGCTTGTTCGGGCACAATCTCCAATCGCGTGCTCATGACGTGGTTCTTGCCGTAATGGCTGATCCACGTTTCACCGAGAATCTGTCGCCCGAAACCGAGCTTCATCTCATCACCTTCGTACTTGAAATCGAAGCGTGCGAAAGGCGAGTCCTTGGGAATTTTGAAGGCATGCGTGCTGGTACGTGTCCCCACCACGGGGCCGCCACGGTCGAGATAGTCAACAATCGGCTGCATTTGCTCGGCGGGAAAGTTTTGGAACCGTAGCCCGAACACCAGCAAGTCGGCGGTGTTGCAGGCATCGGTGTAAGGCATGTTGTTGTTACCAGGAACGATGAAACCGGTCTCTTCGTCAACGTTGAACAACACGGTGCATTTGAAGCCGTGATGCTTGGCCAAGATCCGAGCCAGCGCCGGCAACGCCTCTTCACTCCGGTACTCATGATCGCCGGCAAGAAAGACAATGTGCTTACCCGCGCCGGGACCACCGGTGCCTTCGTAAACCAGCGGTCCATCATCAGCATGAGTCACTTGGAGGAGAGTGAGTGCGAAGAGCGACAGTAGCAATAGACGCATGAAGTATTCTCTTGGTAGGCCGGAACAAGCCGTGCGCAGTTCCGGTAGATGACTGGACAGATTTTTGAATCGGTTCGCCGGAACTACGCACGGCTCGTTTCGGCCAACGAGACTACAAGACTATCAGGCGGACAGATGACATCTTAGCAGCTTCTCGATTCGCTCTCCCGTATTGGCGCAAGTAGTGGAAGTCGCGAATCGGCATCAAAGACAGCGACGGGGCACGTTCGGCTGTCGGGGATCTTGGTCTGCACGATTCGGCACGCCGGTTGCTCTGAAACTTCAGGCGTATCGAAGACGACGCACCTGTGACGGATCAGCCATTTTGCAACAGCTCTATGCGCGGCGAATTCGCACAGGCTGTGACAAGCTGGCTCGAAAATCCCCCCTAAACCTAATGAAAAACTCCTCCCTGAGTATTCGTGGCCGATCCGCAATGAGTGGAACGCTGTCACATCCGCAGGACGTTCTCTCGCGTGTCCGGGTTCCCTCCAACTGAAAACGAGCGCCATGATGGTAGAAAAACATGAATTTGCCGCAGCTGTCGATCCCGCCGAAGTAGCAATGCAGCTTCATCGATTCTTCAAAGGCAAGACGCAGGTCATGCCCAAGTGCGCCATCCGCGACTTCAGTGATTTTGCACTCTGGTACACGCCGGGCGTTGCTGCGCCCTGCCGCGCGATTGCACAGCAACCCGATCTTGCCTACGAACTCACCAACAAGGCCAACTCGGTCGCAATCGTTTCCGACGGAACACGCATCTTGGGTCTTGGCGACATCGGTCCCGAGGCAGGCTTGCCAGTGATGGAAGGCAAATCGCTGTTGTTCAAATACCTTGGCGGGGTCGACGCGGTTCCACTTTGCCTGGGAACCAAGGACGCCGATGAACTGATACGCACCGTGGAGATCCTTGCCCCGTCGTTCGGCGCCATCAACCTCGAGGACATCTCCCAGCCAAAGTGTTTTCGCGTACTCGACGAGCTTCGCTCCCGACTCAAGATCCCCGTTTGGCACGACGATCAACAGGGATCGGCGACGGTGGTTCTTGCTGGACTGCTGAATGCCTTGAAGGTCGTCGGCAAACCGTTGGACCGCGTCAAGATCACGATGGTTGGGATGGGCGCGGCGAACGTGGCAACCTATCGGCTGCTGTGCGCATACGGACTTGATCCCAGCGCGATCGTGGCTTGCGATCGCCAGGGAACCTTTCATCGTGATCGCGAGGATCTTGCGAAACAGCAAGCCACTTATCCCGATAAATGGCGAGTCTGTCAGGAGAGCAACGCCGATCAGGTCAAAGGTGGGATCGCCGAAGCGCTCGTTGATGCAGACGTTTGCATTGCCTTCTCCGCGTCGGGCGGGGATGTGATCCGGCCCGAGTGGATTCAGCGCATGGCCGACCGAGCGATCGTCTTTGCTTGTGCCAATCCGGTTCCCGAAATTTGGCCCGAGCAGGCCAAGCAGGCCGGCGCCCAAGTCGTGGCAACGGGTCGCAGCGACATGCCAAACCAAGTCAACAACTCGCTGGGATTCCCTGGGATTTTTCGCGGAGTGTTGGACGTTCGTGCCAGAGAGATCACGGATGAAATGGCAATTGTGGCGGCCTTGGAACTGGCACAATTCGCCGAGTCCCGAGGGCTAGATGACGAGCATATCGTTCCGCGGATGGACGACTGGGAGGTCTTTCCGCAGGTTGCGGCAGCCGTGGCAAGCAAGGCAATCGACCAAGGTGTCGCGGCGTTATCAAAGACGAGAGTTGAGTTGCATGAGTCTGCATTGGCAATGATCACATGCGCTCGTGGTGCAACGCAGTCATTGCTTGCGGGTGGCTTCATTCCGATGCCACCCGACGCGCAGTCGTCGTGAAAGCGACGCCGCGACCCGTCCCGCGCCGATGCGGGTACGGCTGGTAAACTGGGCGACATTGTGGGCAAATTGCGGTATTGCGTTACCATGGAGTCCGGATTCGCCGAATTCGTCCGGGGTGAAGCAGCATGAACGTGAATTTTGATCCGTACTACTCATTGCTTGGTATTGCGCCGGCGGAGCACTATCGTTTCTGCAGGTCGAATCTCGCGACGACCTTGCCCGGTAGGGGCGCCCCAGGCAAATCCTGCCTAAAATACACCAGCAAAAACACCCTTAAAGCCCTGGGCCAGGACCTGTCCTGGCGAGCCAGCTGCGTGGTGTATCGTTGCCAGGTCGGGTCCTCGCGTACACACCCGCATCAAAATGCGAAGCGTCCTCTCTGGTGGACTTCAGCCAAGCAACTGCTGGATCATCTTGCCTTCGTTGATGGTGGGACGTTCCAGACGACCCTGATGGTTGTAGGAGAGCTTCAAGCGATCGAGTCCCATCAGATGCAAGATGCTGGCGTGGATATCGTGAACGTGGGCACGATCTTCCACTGCATAAAGACTCAGCTCATCCGTTGCGCCGATCACTTGCCCTCCCTTCACGCCGCCGCCAGCCATCCACATCGTAAAGCCGGTCGGGTTGTGATCGCGGCCGTCCCCTTTCTCGCTCATCGGCGTCCGTCCAAATTCGCCGCCCCAAACCACCAGCGTTTGATCCAGCAGACCGCGGCGACGCAAATCGGCCAGCAATCCCGCAATCGGTCGATCGACCTCGCCACAGTACTTGGTGTGGTTCGATTCAATCTTCGAATGCGCATCCCAGCCGCTACCGGTCCCGCTGAACAACTGAATGAAGCGTACGCCCCGCTCGACCATTCGCCGCGCGAGTAGACAAATGTTGCCAAAGTTCTCGGTCTGCTTGTCGTTCAGTCCGTACAGCTCTTTCGTCTCGGCCGTTTCGCTGGCCAAGTCGACCGCTTCCGGCGCGGCACTCTGCATGCGATAGGCAAGTTCGTAAGAGCGGATCCGCGCCTCCAGTGTCGAAACGTTCGGAAGTCGCGAGGCGTGCAATTGGTTGACTCTGCGGATCAACTCCAGCTTCTGCAACTGCTGCTCGGCGGTGACTCCCTTTGGCAAACTCAGATTCGCGATGGCCTCGTCACCCGGACCGTCACCCACCGGCGTTCCCTGGAAGGTCGCCGGCAGAAACCCGGGGCCCCAGCTGCGTACACCATTGGTCCCGGCCTTCTTTTGATCCTTCATCACCACGAAAGCGGGCAGGTCCTCGTTCTCGCTTCCCAAACCGTAGGTCACCCAAGCGCCAAGCGAAGGCCGACCACCTAAGGTGCTGCCGGTGTTCATCAAGTTGCAGCCGCCGGAATGATTGATGCCTTCGCCGTAGCAAGATCGAATCACTGCCAGATCATCGGCGTGCTGAGCAACATGGGGAAACCAATCACTGATCTCCAGCCCGCTCTCGCCGTACCTCGCCCATTTGCGTTTGCTGGCCAACAGCGGTGACCCCTTCTCGCCCATTGCGGTGAGCGGCTCACGAAAACTGTCGGGCAACGGTTTCCCTGCGAGTTGGTTCACCAGCGGTTTTCGATCGAACGTGTCAAGCTGGCTCGGCCCGCCTTCCATGAACAGAAAAATCACGCTTTTGGCGGTCGCCGGATGATGACCACCGGGGACGGCGATGTCGGAAGAAGCCGATAGCGATTCGGCGAGCATTCCATGGAGCGCCACCGCTCCGAATCCAGCTCCGGCTGATGCCAGAAATTGGCGACGACTGGTGGCGATCTGAACATGCGGAACGTTCGCGCGACGACACAGACTTGATTCGTTGGGCTTCATCACGTCAACAGTCAATCAATGAAAAGGAATGCGTTGCTATTGAGCAGGACATGACACACGTCGACCTCGCCCTGAGAGCCGGACGCCGCTAGCGGGGCCAGCAATCGCTCGGTTTCATCGTCAATTTCCAAACCAGTAATGATGCGATGCGCATGTCGAACATACGCCAGTGCGAAGTCGTTGGGATCGACATTGGCGAGATCGCCACGAACGCGCAAGGCGAATTTGTTGGCTACTCCCATGATTCGGCTATTGTTCAGCATCATCAGCGATTGCGGCGCAGTGGTCGTCACGTCGCGTTTTGCCGTGCCCACGATTCCCGGCGGAGCATCCAGCGTCGCCAGCATTTCGTCGGACGAATTACGGAGCCGCCGTAGATAAAGCGATCGACGTCCTGCCGTGCCCGAAATGCTGGGGCCACCAACCTGGTCGATCAAACTGTTCATCGCAACCAACAGTGAATCGCGAAACTGCTCGGCATCCAGATCGACGGACTGTTTTGTGCCACAGCAATCGGTTGCCTGCGTCGATGTTCATGGCAACGTCGGCATCAGGATGGACCGCGGATTGTTGATACGTCGCACTGCTGACAATCTCGCGTTGGATCGCTTGAATGATTCCAGCCTGATTCGATCAACCGCCGCGCCAAATGATCGAGCAATTGCGGGTGGGAAGGCGGCGCACCGAGTCGGCCGAAATCATTCGGGCTGTCGACCAAGCCTGTGCCAAAATGGTACTGCCACAAACGATTGACTATCACGCGGGCCGTGATCGGATTGTCGGGCGAGGTGATCCACTGAGCCAGCTCCTGTGCGGCGACCGCTGGATTGTGGTGCGTCGATCGGCGGCGTGGCTTCAAAGTCACGCTTGCCGAACAGTGTGGGCGAACCAGGTTGGAACGAGTTTCCCGTCGATCGGCCGGGCAAACGGGTTGGGCGAATTTCTCCGGCGGCGTCGGCGATGGTCATCAGGTCAGCCGGCGCATAGGGATCAGCGTCCAGATCACCAAGCTGTTTTAGAATCGAATTTCGTTTCGCGACCCCCTCCTTGCCAATTTTTCCGTCGATCTTGTTTCCCGCCAATCCTTCTTCGAGGTATTGTCGCGATACCAGGTACGCCATCTGGTGCTCGTAGGTATTCCTCTCCTCTGGAGGCTTGCGGTACATCGCTTGAAGTTCCAGCGGGAACTTGTCGATCACCGCTTCACCCAGTTTCTTGACTTCATCCCCCTCGATCTCACGAAGCTGTTCGAGCAGTTGATTGATCTTCGCCTGAGTCGGCTGGTCACGCTCGGCGGGAGCTCGCTGCCAGTCGACGAAGGACACCGGTTCGAACACGCTGCGCAGTCGGAAGTAGTCGGCTCGCGGGATCGGATCAAATTTGTGATCGTGGCATTTTGCACACGCCATCCCGGTGGCTAAAAACACGTCGGCGGTGACATCGGTGATCTCGTCGACGATGTTTTGCCATTGGCTTTCGGCGTCACGTTGGTTGTATTCGTAAATCCCGAGTCTCATGAACCCGACCGCCGCAAGCGCCTGCTCATCCCCCGGTGCGATCTCATCACCGGCCAACTGCAACGCGACGAATCGATCGTAGGTCATGCCGGAATTAAACGCGTCGACAACAAACTGTCGATATTTCCAAGCTTGCGGTCGGTACGCATCGGCTCGCCAGCCGTCCGACTCCGCATAGCGAACTAAGTCAAGCCACAATCGTGCCATGCGTTCGCCATACGCCGGATCGGCGAACATTCGATCGACCAAACGACGAAAGGCGTGCGGACGATCGTCGTTGACGAACCGCTCAATCGCATCAGGTGTTGGCGGTAATCCCAACAAGTCATAAGAAAGCCTTCGAATCAATCTGGCGCGATCGGCGACCGGAGCACGATGCAGCCCCAACTCGTCAAGGCGTTTGTCCACACAGCGATCGATCACAGTACGTGACCGGGCGCCGGGCGTCGCAGCCGGGACGAACCCTGGATCGATTGGCTCGGCTGCCCACCAGGGACCCGCATCTTGTTCGGCATGATCACCATCTTGGCTGGTGATCGGCCAATACGCGCCAAGCTCGATCCACTTGACGATGTCAGCTTGTTCTTGCTCCGACAAAGGCGCGTCGGGCGGCATCTCCAGATCTTCGTAGCGGATTGCCGAGACCAGTAGACTCGCGTCGGGCTGGCCAGGCACAACCGCAGCGCCGCTATCGCCGCCTTTGCTGATGGCGCTGGCAACATCCAACCTCAGGCCACCTTCGATGTTCTCAGCGGCGTGACATTCAAAGCAACGTCTGACCAGCAACGGGCGAATACGGTTCTCGAAGAATCGCAGCTGCTGGTCGCTGGAAGAGATCGCAGGTTCAGCAAAAGCGTTTGCGGCGAGAGCAACCGCGATTCCGAAGGAGGCAACGAACCGACAGCAGGCGGGTGTGTTCACGAATCGGTTTTCGCGAGGAGGGAGGAGGGAGGCAAACGGACCCCATCATCTTAGCTGATCAGGCGGCTTTTTGGGAGCTTTGCCAGTTTCAAGGGAAAAACCGGCCTCACTCTTGTTCGCGGTGCTCGCTTCGTGCCGTCATGATCAATTGGACTGCATCGTAGGTTGCATGTGCGGCGATCGGCACCAGCAGGTTCTCTGTGTAAATCACGAGGGCTCCGAAGTAGACCCCCATCAACGCCGCTAACACGATGTAAAGCTTGGTGATTGGATGGAAAAGGCCGAACACGATCGACGAAACGACAAGCGCTGCGCCCAGCGCCAGCGGCGAAGGAGAACCGGACGTCGTCATCGTGCCACCCTCAACCAGCCAATACATTAGCCAACCGCGAAACAACAACTCTTCGCCGATCCCTGCGCAAATGCTGATCACGATCAACTCGGAAGGGCGGAGCGTTAACAGCGTTTTGATCATTCCGTCGTCGGTCAGCCGCTCAAGCTCGCGAACCGGCTCCCAAGGAATGCGGCGAATCAACTCGACAATGAGCAGGACCGGAACCGCAGCGAGGCAGCCGTACAGTAAGCCGGAAAGAATCGGCCACCATTGGTTCGGACCGAATTCGGGGATCAAGGCTCTAGCCGACGGGCCTATCGCCCACCCCAGCAGCAATGCCAACAGCCCCAGCGCACCTTCAAACAAGACTGCTGTCAAAAAGACTTCGTCGGGCGATTGCTCGGTTGATTCTGTTTCGTCCACGGACAGCCTTATCTGCAGGAATCGCCGCCACGTTACAGACGACTCTTTTCGATGATTGTGACAGTAGTGTAGCCGCCGGTGCAGTCGGTGGACCCTCTGCAGCGTGCCATTCGTGGCGGTTTTCGCGTTCCAAGCTGGAGCAAACAACCGTCAAAGACGAGTAAAAGAGCACTCGAACTCTGGTAGACGCAGCACGGTCGGCCTAGATTGATGGAATGAGTGAGACCAGCATTGAGCTGACCGACGAGCAACTGCAGCGAATCGCCAAGGCGATTTCCGATCCTCAGCGATTTGCAATCCTCGCCTGCATTGCTCGGCAGGAGGAAATTCCCTGCAAGACTCTGGTCGCCGAGTTCTCGATTACCCAAGCAACCATCTCGCACCACTTGAAAGAGCTGGTTGCCGCCGATCTGATCCGTTCCCGTCGCGAAGGCCAACTGGCGATCTTAAGCTGTCGACGTGATGTCTGTGACGCTTACACGCACGTGTTATCGCAACGATTAGTCGAACCTGGAAAGCTAGCGTAGGTCTGTCTCTGGTGACCGCACAATGTCTGATCAGCTTCGGCAGCAATCTCGGTAACCGCGACGCATTGATCGCGGATGCAGCGCGGGCCGTCGCCGGGTCGCCAGCTGTTGAGGAGATGCGGGCGAGTCGACTGTTCGAAACTCCGCCGATCGGCGGGCCGGGGGGCCAGGAACCGTTCTTGAATGCGGTGGCGGCCTTCGAAACGACAGTCTCGGCGCGAGAGATTCTGAAGATGTTACAGCAGATCGAGAATCGTCTCGGGCGACAGCGGCGGCAGCGCTGGGACGCCCGTCCGATTGATCTCGATGTGGTGTTGCATGGTGAATTGGTCAGCGGAGGCACGGGGTTGATTGTGCCCCATCCTCGCTACACTGCCAGACAATTTGTGCTGCAGCCGGCATGCGATGTGGCAGCGCATTACCGCGACCCGCGATTCGGTTGGACGCTGCAAAGGCTCGCCCAGCACCTCAGCGACGGCGTTCCATCGCTTGCCCTGGTCGGCGGCGACGTGACGACACGCAATGAACTGTGTCGACGACTCAGTGACGAACATCGCATCCGGACATTCGCCGCCAGACCATTAGCCGAGCCAATGCCGGTGCTCGGCAACGCTCCAGCACCCGTTCGATCCGACCAGCGTCGAATCCAGCGGGGATCGTCGAGGCTGCGGTGCCCCAACCGGCGATGGATCGGGCGGAAGTGGGTTAGGAAGCGACCAGGAGCATGCAGCGTTGCACACAGTTCTCCTCGATCGCGACCAGCCGTGGGTTTCGGCGTTTGCTCCCCCACTTCCTCAGCTCGAAAGCCGCGAAACCTGCAGCCGCAACGTCCCGCGATTGATCGCGAGGATGCAATCGGAAACGCCGGAAACACGCTGGCCGGCACCGCACCAGATGTGGCCGGCGGGCTGGCGATGGCCTGAGTATCGACTGGAAGTCGACGATCTTGATTGGGCCGTCAGCGAAGTTGCATCGGCACTCGCCTCAATGCGTTGCCCAGTGAGGCCCGTGACCGATGACGGAAAGTGGATGGGATGAGGAGGAGTCAGGAGTCAGGAGTCAGGAGCCAGGAGCCAGGGGAGCCAGGAGGAAGGGAGGCACCGGCATAACTCATTGGACAACCGTGGCGACAATGTGTCGCAGGACTCAGGGCTCGGAAGCCAGTAATCAGGCGACAGGTGAGACCGGTTAAGTAGGTGAACGAGGCAAACCAGATCGATCAACGTCTTTGCGGGCTCTTGGCTCCTGGCTCCTGATTCCTGCGACTCCTGACTCCAGACTGTCCTAGGCTCCTGACTCCTGACTCCTGACTCCTGATTCCATCTCTCCTGCGACACAATGTCGCTCGATTCGTCGCTGCCATTGCCAGCTTGATAGTGACCGCACCATACTGTTCCGACGTGAGCAGGGTTGCCACATTTTTCTTGCCTTTCTGTGCCAAAACAGGCCACGCCTCAAGCGTCGGCCAAACACATCATGCAACGGTTTTTGTTTCCTCGTTGGGTCAATCCACTTCTCGGCTTAGTTGCCGTTGCGGTTGCCGCTGGTGCGGTTTTCGCAGGTGCGTTGGGAGGTTTGATTACGGATCCGCAAACGCTGAATGTTGGTTATCAGCCAAAACAGCCTGTTCCCTTCAGCCATGCGATTCACGCAGGCCAGCTGAAGATGGATTGCCGCTACTGTCACAACACAGTCTTTGACGCGGCGCACGCGGCGGTTCCCCCGACCGCGACCTGTATCAATTGCCACAGTCCTGCCAACGACCAAGGTGTGACAGCATTGGCGGCGGTCCGTACCGAAAGCCCCAAGCTGGCCCCGATTCACCAGAGTTGGGAAACTGGGCGGAGCATGGCATGGACTCGCGTGCATAATCTGCCCCAGTTCGTTTACTTCAACCATGCCGTGCACGTCAATTCGGGTGTTAGTTGCGTAACTTGTCACGGGCGCATCGACCAAATGGAAACGGTTTATCAGGCCAAAGAGCTATCGATGGCTTGGTGCATTGAGTGTCACCGAAACCCGAATCCCCATCTTCGCCCTGTCGAGTTCGTGACCAAGCTCGACTGGGAGCCTGAAAGCGAGCAGTGGCAAGAGAACTTTGCTAAGCAAGTGCGGGAAGAAAAGAACATCGACCCGCAAGTCCACTGTGCCGTTTGCCATCGCTAACTGCGGTTCCATTCTCGGTCCGTTATCCATTCACACGCTCCTTCGCAATTCTTTCTGATATGACTTCCAACGAATCAGCCCCTTCGACCTTCACTGAGCTCGAAGGCGATGAACACGAAGCCCAGGCGAAGCCTCTTTACTGGCGGAGTCTTTCGGAGCTACGCGGCGGAGAGGAATTCAATCAGTACCTCGATCGCGAATTTCCGGTAGCGGCATCCGAATTCCCCGAGGGCGTTTCGCGCCGCCGCTGGATGCAATTGATGGGAGCCTCGTTGGCAGTCGTTGGTGCCAGTGGCTGTCGATACCCAGTCGAGACCATCGAACCATTTGTGATTCGTCCCGAAGGCCGTGTGCCGGGCGAGTCCTACAGTCGGGCCACCAATTTTGAGCTCGCTGGACGCGTCTATAATTTGCTGGTCAGTTGCGTCGATGGTCGACCACTGAAGATCGAACCCAACATCGACCATCCGGCTGGTGGCGGCACCGACGTTTATGCCCAGGCGTCGATTCTCGGGCTCTATGATCCCGATCGGGCCCGCAGCGACGAAGGGTCGCTCCTCCGCAAAGGTACGACGCGACGCTTGCCGGCCGGCTGGGAGGAATTCGACACCGTCGGCAGCTCATTGCTAAAAACCGCCCAGAACAATAATGGCGGTGCGGGATTGGCAGTAGTGATGTCGCCGACATCGTCTCCGTCGACACTGCGAATGCTGGCGGCTGTGAAGAAACGGCTGCCGAAAGCAACGATTTGCCGATACGACGGCGTTGACGGCACTGCGATGAGCGACGCCACGAAAGCTGTGTTTGGCAAATCGGCCCGGCAAACACTGGTTCTGGATGAAGCCGATGTGATCGTGGCGATTCAAGCGGACATTCTTGGCAACGACAAAGGGATGCTTGCGGCGGCAGCCAGTTTCTCAAAGCGTCGTGATCCGATTGCCGGTGATATGAGTCGCTTGTACGTCGTCGAGGGTGGCTACAGCTTCAACGGGTGCAGCGGCGGACTCACGATTGGCGCTGCGTCCGAGCCAGATGCCCGCCTTCTTGTCGGAGCTTGCTCGGCGTGTCAAGAAACTGGCCGATGGTGAGGTACACGATCACGCCGGTGGCGAAGCGCCGTTCGATGAGGTCGATAGCACCGAACGACTCGAGCGATTCCTCGACGTTCTGTCGCACGACATCGCCGAGGCCGGTGAGAAGGCGGTGGTGGTCGTCGGAGATCATCTGGGTGCCGAGGCGATCGCTGCCGGCATTCAAATGAACAAGCAACTCGGTTCGCTGGGCAAGTTGCAGAAATTCCTGCCCAGCGGTGATGCCGTCCTGGGTGAAAACGTGTCGATCGGAAAGCTTGTCGACAAGATCAACGGCGGCGACATCGACACGCTGCTAATTTTGGGCGACAACCCCGTGGTCACCGCGCCGGGTGATGTCGATCTAGCATCAGCGATCTCCAAGGTTGAACATTCGGTCTATCTGGGCGAGTACGATGACGAAACCGCCCTGCTGTGCGAGTGGTCGTTGCCTTTGGCACATCCGCTCGAGTCGTGGGGTGACTGCGTGAACGATCATGGTCACTATGGCGTTTGCCAGCCGCAAATCCTGCCGCTGCTGGGTGGTCGCACGGTCAGCGAAGTCCTTGCCACGATGTTGGGCGAACGTGAAACCGAAGGCTCGCAAATCGTCCGCCGCACCGCCGACGAAGTTGCCGGTGCATCGCTGAGCGAACGTGAGTGGCGAAAGCTCCTGCATGACGGCTTTGCCGAGAACATGGTGATCGACTCCGGCGACTTGTCGGCCGGCGGCGATGCAACAGAACTGACTTCCGAGGCTCCGATTGCGGACGCGAACGTCGACAAGGATCGAATCGAAGTCATCTTCGTGCCCGCCGATGGGATCTACGACGGTCGCTTTGCCAATAATGGTTGGCTGCAAGAGATGCCGCAGTCGCTGACGAAGATGACGTGGGACAACGCGGCGATCATGAGCCCCGCGACAGCGAAGACACTGGGCCTGACTCACGGGCTGATGGTGGCTCTGCGAACGGGCGACGCCAAGGTTGAATTACCTATTTACGAAATGCCCGGTTGTGCCCCTGGCGTGGTCACGGTGGCGATCGGCTACGGCCGCAAGCATGCCGGAATGGTCGGTGGAAATACAACCGAAGATGTCCCCGTTGTCGGTACAGATGTTTCGCCGATTCGACGAGGCAACGCGATGCTGGTGGCATACAACGTGGAAGCTCGACCTCGCTTTGAGGAGTACGAACTGGCAACGACTCAAGATCACTGGGCGATCGACGAGCGTGGACGTGACGAAACAGAAATTCGCAGTTTTTCGTTGGTTCGTGAAGGGACAACCGAACTCCTGAAGAAGAACAAGGAGTTTGCCGAAGCCAAGGGTCCGCATGTTCCTCACGTGGGTCGGAACGGCTCGCCCTGGCAGGAACCGATCAATGAGATCGAAGAAAGGAACAAAGCCGAGAACAAAGATGTGCCTCAGTGGGGCATGTCGATTGACCTCGGCAAATGCACCGGTTGCAATGCCTGTGTGATTGCCTGTCAGAGCGAGAACAACGTCCCGATTGTTGGCCGCGAGCAGGTCTCCAACAGTCGGGAGATGCATTGGCTACGAGTCGACCGGTACTTCCAAGGTGACGAAGAGAACGCTGATATCGTTCAAGAACCGGTGGCCTGTATGCATTGCGAGACCGCGCCGTGCGAACAGGTTTGCCCAGTGGCGGCGACGGTGCATACCAACGAAGGCATCAACGCGATGGCCTACAACCGTTGCATCGGCACTCGCTACTGTGCCAACAACTGTCCCTTCAAGGTGCGGCGGTTCAATTACTTCAATTACAACGAAGAGATCGGCACCGGTTACGGCATCGACGCCTACCCTAGTCACATCGAGAAAGCCAATCGCAAGTTGCAAGCCTTGGTGATGAATCCCGAAGTGACAGTTCGCGGTCGCGGGGTGATGGAAAAATGCACGTACTGCGTTCAGCGAGTGGAAAAGGCGAAAATCACCGCTCGCAAAGAGGATCGCTCGATCGCCGATGGAGACGTCGTCACCGCCTGTCAAAGCGCGTGCCCAACGCGGGCGATTGAGTTCGGGAATGTCGCCGACCCCGAGTCGATCGTTTCAAAGAAACATGCCGACGTACGCAGCTATGGCATGCTCGGCCAACTGAACATCAAGCCGCGCACCGAGTATTTGGCGCGAGTCCGAAATCCGCACAAACGCCTGATGACGGCCAAGCAACTCGAAGACCTGGTCAAGTTCGGCGAGGCTCATGCTGGCCACGACGACCATGCTCATGACGACCATGCTCATGACGACCATGCTCATGACGACCATGCTCATGACGACAACGGGCATGCCGACCATGCCGATGCCGACCATGCCCACGAAGACGATCACCAGGAAGAAACTGCTGCTTCCGAGGAAAAGAAAGACTAGACGTGTTCAGTTTTTCTTTCTGCTAACTGTTAACTGCCAACTGCTAACTGCCAACTGAAACCTATGTCACTCGCCATTCCCAACGGACTGGACAACACCGTCGAAGGCCCCGGTGAACGCGCGCCGCTGGTACTTGGTGATACGACCTATCACGACATCACCGAGACCGTCTGTCAGGTCGCCGAGCGTAAACCGAACAAAGCTTGGGTGATCGGCTTTCTGATTTCCTTTGGGCTGCTTCAGTGGCTGGGAATTTGCATCCTGTACCTGTTTTATGAGGGTGTCGGCGTCTGGGGAAACATCTCGCCGGTGTTCTGGGGTTGGCCGATTGTCAACTTCGTGTTCTGGGTCGGGATTGCTCACGCGGGAACATTGATCAGCGCGATTTTGTTTCTATTCCGCCAGGAGTGGCGAACCAGTATCAACCGCGCGTCGGAGGCGATGACGATCTTCGCGGTCGCTTGCGCCGGCACGTTTCCGGGGATCCACGTTGGTCGCGCTTGGTTGGCGTTTTGGCTGGCTCCCTATCCAAGTTTGAATCTGTGGATGTGGCCTCAATTCCGTAGTCCGCTGCTGTGGGACGTGTTTGCGGTCAGTACTTACGGCACGGTTTCGCTGTTGTTTTGGTACATGGGCATGGTCCCCGACCTGGCGACCTTCCGCGATCGATCCAAGAACAAGTGGCGGCGAATGGCTTACGGGATTTTGTCGCTGGGGTGGACTGGCTCATCGCGACACTGGATGCGGTACGAGAAGGCTTATGCGCTGTTGGCCGCGTTCGCTGCACCGCTGGTGCTTTCGGTGCATACGATCGTGTCGTTTGACTTCGCGGTTTCGCAGGTACCGGGCTGGCACACAACGATCTTTCCACCGTACTTCGTGGCCGGGGCGATCTTCAGTGGTTTTGCAATGGTGCTGACACTGATGGTTCCCGCGCGCACGATTCTGAGTTTGGAGAAGCTGATCACCATTCGGCACTTGGATAACATGTGCAAGATCATCCTGGCGACAGGTTCGATCGTCGGGCTCGCCTACGGGACGGAGTTCTTCATTGCTTGGTACGGTCAGGTCCAGGAAGAGAAGTTTGCATTCACCAACCGTGCGTTTGGCCCTTACTGGTGGGCGTACTGGACAATGATCACCTGCAACGTGATCAGCCCCCAGTTGTTCTGGATTAAGAAGTTTCGGACCACGCCGTGGATCATCTTCGTGATCTCGATCTTTGTGAATATCGGCATGTGGTTTGAACGGTTTGTGATTGTGGTCACCAGCCTTTCGCGTGATTACTTGCCGAGTGCCTGGGCATATTTCCATCCGACTTGGGTCGATTGGTCAATGTTGATCGGCTCCTTCGGCTTGTTCATGACCTTGTTCCTGTTGTTCTGCCGGTTGATGCCGATCATCAATATGTCGGAGACAAAGTCAACACTCGCCAAGCAATACCACATGGCGCACCACGACAAACACTAGTACAACGAACGGCCAGGCATAAAGCTTGGCTCCTTGGAAATCCCCGAAAGTAGCCTGGCTTTTACAAGCTGCAAAATTGATGTCAGAGAACAACGAAAAGAAAGTTCACGGAATCGTCGCCGAATACACTTCGGTCGATACGTTGCTGGACGCTTGCCGCCGCGTTCGTGACGCCGGTTACAAGAAGACCGACGCGTTCGCGCCGTTCGCCGTGCATGGAATCGACAAGGCGCTCGGCATCAAGCCGACGATCCTGCCTTGGATCGTGGTCGCGGCGGGTCTGACCGGGTTAGTGACTGCATTGACGATGCAGATTTGGATGAACTCGATCAATTATCCCTACATCATCTCCGGCAAACCTTACATTTCGCTGCCGGCTTTCATGCCGGTTGCATTCGAGTTGACTGTCTTGTTTTCGGCGTTCGGTGCTTTCTTTGGCATGTGGGCATTGAATGGACTGCCGAAGTTCAGCAATCCGATGTTCACCGATCCGCGTTTCGACCGAGTAACGGACGATCGCTTCTTCCTGTATATCGACTCCAAGGACGAACGTTTTGACGCCGCCGGCGTCGAAAAACTACTCAGCGACACAGGCACCGACTACATCCAAACCGTCGTCGACGATGACTCATCGACAAAGGTTCCCAGGGCATTCTTCGCTCTTTGGACAGCGGCGATTGTGCTCTCGGTCGTCGCCCTGCTCGTCGTGCTGAAGATGCGGATCACCCACAGCAGTTCACCTCGCTTCCACGTCTTCTATGACATGGACTTTTCGCCAGCCAAGGACGCACAGCAGATGTCGACGCTGTTTGCCGATGGCCGGGCGATGCGGCCCGATGTGCCGGGAACGGTGGCTCGTGGTGATGTCGGCGAGGATCTCGATTTTCTCACCGGGATTAATATGGAAGCACTGGCCCAAGTCGATGCTCCGCGAGCCGAGCGGTTGGTGCGAGGCTTCGTGAGTCCCTTGCCACAGGCGGAAGACTTGCCACAGGCGGAAGAATCGAAGGCTTCCCAGCCAACCAGCGGTGAAGCGGCCAAGCCGACTGCCAGCGTGATGGATACCACACCATGGCTACAGGAAAACCCACTCCCGATCACGATGGAATTCGTTGAGCGCGGGCAAAAGTACTTCGGGATTTATTGTTCGGTCTGCCATGGCATGAACGGGGGGGGCAACGGCTTGGTCAATCAACGGGCTCGAAAGATCTTGGCGGCGACCTGGATTCCCCCTTCTTCGCTGCATCAGGACATCTTGTACGAGGACAAGTACCCCGACGGCAAGCTGTTCAACACGATCAGCAACGGGATTCGCAAGATGCCCGGCTACGGTGCTCAGATCAAAACACGCGATCGTTGGGCGATCGTCGCCTACGTTCGAGCCCTGCAACGAAGTCAAAACGCTTCGCTTGATTTGGTCCCCGCCGATCAACGCCAGGAAGTCATAGAACGCAAAGCCGCGATTGACAAGTTACTGAAGGAACAAGCCGAAGCAGAAAGCAAGGCGGAAGAAGAACGCGCCAAGAAGGCTGCTGAAACTGCGGCCTGAAGCCAGACAAGCAGCCCGCAACAAAACAATCATCCACTCCGATTTTTCGTACGATTTAACACAGATGTCTGAACACGGCACACCTGCGATCAAACCAGCTGACGACCCGGCCTTTCAGTTGCCAAAGTCTTTGTCAGCACTCCGCCTGCCTCTCTTGGGCGGTGGATTGATTGCGCTCCTTGGCGGCTGGGCGATTGGCTCCTTCGCCGTGAACAGCAAGTTTGGCATGTCGGCATATCTGACTGCGTTCATGTATTGCCTGACCATCACGCTGGGCTGTCTGTTCTTTGTCCTGATTCAACATTTGGCGCGCGCTGGCTGGAGTGCCGTTGTGCGGCGGATCGCCGAGCTTGTGATGGTGATGGTGGTTCCCCTGGGCGTGCTGTTCCTGCCGATCTTGGTGACGCTGCTGGCTGGAGACGGAACGCTTTACAGCTGGGACCAAGAAGGTTACCGGGAGGCGAATCATCTGCCCTTAGCCGCCTGGACTGAGAAGTCGCGGTGGCTGAACCAGGAATGGTTCACCGTCCGAGCGATCATCTATTTCGCGATCTGGTCCACGCTAGCGATTTTTTATTTCCGAGGTAGCGTCGCGCAAGACGAGACCGGCGACAAAGCGGTGACGGATCGACTGCAGTGGTGGAGCGGGCCGGCTGTGATGGCGTTCTGCGGGGCGACCTCGTTCGCGGCGTTTGACTGGGTGATGAGCCTGGCTCCCATGTGGTTCTCAACGATGTTCGGCGTCTACATGTTTGCTGGCTGTGTGCTGTCGGCCCACTGTACGATCGCGATCGGTGCCTATGTGTTGCAGAAACAGGGCGCGATGAGAGATGAAGTGACCATCGAGCATTACCACGATTTAGGCAAATACATCTTCGGCTTTGTCTTCTTCTGGACCTATATCGCCTTCAGCCAGTTCATGCTGATCTGGTACGGAAACATCCCCGAGGAAACGGAGTGGTTTTATCATCGCCAAACCGGCATATGGGGAGCGTTGGCGTTGGGACTGATTTTCTTCCATTGGATGCTACCCTTCGCGGGCACGATGAGCCGCCATGTGCGGCGTAATCCGACACTGGTATTTGGCTGGAGCATTTACATCTTGGTCATGCACTTCATCGACATCTATTGGATGATCATGCCGGAAGCCCGGGAATCTGTCCCCGGGGCTGCGGCTGCGACAGCCGGTGGCCCGATCGGGATTCTCGCCAGTCTGCTTTGCGTCGTCGGCATGTTGGCCCTGTTATTGGGGCTGATCCTGCGTGTGGCCGAGCAAACGAAGGTGGTGGCCGTTCGGGATCCCCGTTTGCGCGAGTCGATCGCATTTGAGAACATTTGAGATTCCACCCATTTCGGACCTCCGCGGTGCGACTGGTTTTAACTCCCACATAACGACCAAATACACATTTTTCGCCATGGCTGACTACGACGACCTAAATGTCAAACGCATTTTTAATGTCGGAATCCTTTCTGTCGTTGTGACGGCGATTACTGCTTTAGCGGTTCAAGTACTGTACTTCGGGCTTCTTCAGTGGCAGGAATCGGAAACTCGCGAAGCCAGTAACTATGAGCGACAGAATCGCATTCTCGAGGAGCAGAAGCAGCAGATCTCCACTTACGGAGTGGACGAGCAGACCGGGAACATCACGATTCCAATCAATCAGGCGATTGAGTTAGTGGTCGGCGAAAATAGCAAGAACGCATCCAATCCCAAAAAGGACGCTAGTGACGAAACCTAGATCACCAGTCGGACAACATGTTCGACGGATACCTGGCTTGCTTGTCACGCTGGCAGTTTTGACTGCCGGCTTCGGTCTGGATTGCGCGGTTGCCCAAAATTTGAAATCGGGCGATAACGTCGCGATGACCGATCAAATTCCACGTGAGGTCAAGAACGTCACAGTCGAGCAGAATCTCGGCGGTAAGATTCCGCTGAACCTGCCACTGTACGATTCGATGGGCCGGCGGGTGAAAACAGGGTATTATATTGATGGCAAGAAGCCAACAATCATCACGCTGAATTACAGCAACTGTCCGATGCTTTGCAACGTGCAACTGAACCAATTGGCGCGGTCGCTGAGCGAATTGGATCTTCGGATTGGTGAGGATTTTCAGTTGCTAAGTGTCAGCATCGACCCCAAGGAAACAGCTGAAACGGTTCGCAAGACCAAGCAGAAATACGTCGAGCAACTGACGAAAGATCAGCCGGGAGCCGAGCAAGGGTGGGAGTTTTGTACGGCCCAGCAGCCAATCATCACGCGTTTGGCTGATGTACTCGGTTTTCGCTACACGTATGACAGCAAGACGGGGGAGTACTATCACCCCGCCATGCTTGCTTTTGTGTCGCCCCAAGGTGTGATCACGCGATATTCGCTTGCCGTCGCCTTTGAGCCGGAAGACCTCAAAAAGGCTTTAGTCGAAGCGGGCGACGGCACCGTTGGAACACCCGTCGACCAATTGATCCTGTGGTGTTTTAGTTACGATCCGACAAGCAACAGTTATGTTCCACAGGCTTGGCGGATCATGCGTTTGGCCGGCGCCGGAACGGTTGGGTTGATGCTGGCCTGTCTGGCACCCTACTGGATCGGCAGAAAGCGTTCGCCGAGGTCAATCAACGAAGCCGACAATGAGACATCACCCGCCGAACCCGAACCTCAACATTCCTCAACATGAACCTGAGCCAACGCGGGGCCCTGAAGTGTCCCGACGTGGCCAACCAATGACACCGATTCGATAACGCCAAAATGTTTGCCTATCTACCTGCCGCTATATCGCTGCTTGGCGATTACACCGAAGACTTCGCGATGTTCCCCGAGAGCGCATCGACCTTCGCTGCCGATATTGATTGGCTGTACGGATTCATCACATGGATCTGTATTATCTTTTTCGTCCCCATCGCCTTCGCTTTGTTCTACTTCGCTTGGAAGTATCACAAGCCCAAAGGAGGCAAGGCGGAAAGCAACGTTGCTCATAACACTCCGTTGGAGTTGGCCTGGTCTGTTGGGCCGTCGTTCTTCCTGGTCGGAATGTTCATGATTGGTGCCAAGGCCTACTTGGACCATCGCACGGTGCCTGATGGTGCCAACGAAATCGGCGTCCAAGCTTTTAAGTGGGGATGGACGATCGACTACGGGGGAGGAACGTTCCACCCCGAGTTACACATCTTGGTGAATGAACCAACTTTGCTGTCGATGCGTTCCAGCGACGTGATTCACAGTCTGTTTGTCCCCGCCTTCCGCGCCAAGAAAGACGTCGTGCCGGGCCGCTACAACTACATGTGGTTCAAGCCGACGGTCGCCTGCGAGAAGGTCAGCGATGCGGAGCTTGCCAAAGCGACCCAGGAGACGAAGGATCTTGGCGAGGCCTGGGACTTTGACAAATACCAGTTCACGCCGGACGGTTACAAATTCTTCGACCTGTACTGCGCCGAATATTGCGGCAAGAACCACTCGGAAATGCAAACCGTGGTCGTCGTGCATAAGACACTCGATGATCTGAATGCCTGGATCAAGAAATACAGTGCTCGCCCCGATGGTGAATCGCCCGAGGCTTACGGTGAAAAACTCTACAATCGCCGTGGTTGCGCCGGGTGTCATAGCGTCGATGGAAGTAAGCGAGTCGGTCCCTCATTCAAAGACCTGTTTGGAAGCCGGCACGGCCTGGTCGGCGGCGACCAGGTGTCGGTGGACGAGAACTATGTTCGTGAATCGATCGTCTACCCGAAAGCGAAGGTTGTCGAAGGATATGCTCCGGTCATGCCGAGCTACAAAGGGCAACTGAGTGACGACGATATTTACAGTTTGGTTGAGTACCTCAAGTCCTTGTCATCAAAGGATACTTCGACCTCCCCGAGTTCGGCCGCATCGCCGGCAGAAGTAAAGTGAATCGCGGGCATCACCTGCGTAACGTTTTCAAGAGTTTTCAATACGCTAAGTGCGTTTAATAGAGGTTTCTGAGATGTCTTCCGGATCCATTCCTTCGGGCGCCAAAATTCGCGACCCAGGTTTTCCGACTGAGAGCGAGAGCTATCTGACGAATTCCAAAGGGGTTCTCAGCTGGATGTTCACGCTTGACCACAAGCGAATCGGTGTGATGTACCTGATTGGCGTCACTGTTTCATTCATGCTTGCGGGTGTCCTCGCACTGCTGATCCGCCTGCATCTGTTCCAGCCTGACGGGATGATCTTCAAGGGCGCCGAAGCTAACAACTACTACAACCAGGTGTTCACGCTTCACGGCGCGATCATGGTTTTCTTGTTCATCATTCCCAGCGTCCCGGCTGCTCTGGGCAACTTCCTTGTCCCCGTAATGTTGGGCGCCAAGGATGTGGCCTTTCCAAGGCTCAACCTGTGCAGCTTTTACCTTTGGGTATTTGGTGCGGTTTTCTTCATCTGTGCCTTATGCTCCAGCGGTCTCGATACCGGTTGGACGTTCTACACGCCTTACAGTACGACCACCGATACGTCGGTGATCCTTGCGACCTCGGGGGCGTTCGTGCTCGGGTTCAGTTCGATCTTCACCGGTTTGAACTTCATTGTCACGATCAACACGATGCGGCCGCCGGGGATGACTTGGTTTCGCATGCCGCTCTTTCTATGGGCCACTTACTCGACCAGTATCATCCAGGTCTTGGCGACTCCAGTGCTGGGGATCACGCTGCTACTGTTGATTGCAGAGCGAACAATGCACATCGGGATATTTGATCCGGAATTCAACGGAGATCCGGTGACCTATCAGCACTTCTTTTGGTTCTACAGCCATCCAGCTGTCTACATCATGATTCTGCCGGCCTTCGGCATTATCAGCGACTTGATCAGCGTCCACAGCCATAAACGTATCTTCGGATATCGGTTCATCGCATACTCTTCGATCGCGATCGCCCTGCTGGGCTTCCTGGTCTGGGGACACCACATGTTCACCGCTGGGATGAGTTCGCTAACGACGATTATTTTCAGTGCCTTGACATTTTCCGTCTCGGTCCCATCGGCGATCAAAGTGTTCAACTGGATCGCCACGATGTACAAGGGCTCGATCAGCCTGACGACGCCGATGTGTTACGCGATTTCGTTTATCTTTCTATTCACGATTGGCGGCCTCACTGGCTTGCACCTGGGAACCTTGGCGACTGACCAGCATCTCCACGACACTTACTTTGTAGTGGCTCACTTCCACTACGTGATGGTGGGTGGGACCTTGGTGGCGTTCATTGGCGGCGTGTTCCACTGGTGGCCGAAAATGTTCGGGAAAATGTTCAACGAACTGTGGGGCCGTATCACCGCAGTGATGATTTTCTTGGGCTTCAATCTGACATTCCTGCCGCAGTTTCTTCTGGGTAGTCGCGGAATGCCTCGCCGCTATGCGACCTACGATCCGGAGTTCGCGTTCTTGCACCAGATGAGCACATGGGGCTCGTTGCTGCTGGGGGTCGGCATATTCACTGTTCTGATCGTGCTACTGCATTCGTTGTTCAGAGGTAAGCGGGCTCCCGCGAACCCTTGGGGCGGCGCGACGCTCGAGTGGCACTGTACGAGCCCGCCTCCGTTCTACAATTTTGAGCGTGCACCGATCGTGGGCGATCCCTATGACTTTGCAGACCTTGAGTGGGACGCTGAGAACGAACGCTACGTGACGATTGAACCCGAACGAAAGCTTGTTCCCGAAGAGCAGCCCGAGACTTCTCCGGCGCACGCGGAAGGCGATCACTAGGGTCGCGTCGACGTCGCCAGCCAATTGCCGAAATTCAATTCCCTTTTTGCTTCATTATTCATGTCCACAATCGAAGCCGATCAAGCGACTGCCCTCGACGATGATGGTCACGATCACGACCACCCCTCGTTTTTGGCCCATCATTTCGACACGCCGGAACAACAGTATGACAGCGGTAAGCTGGGCATTTGGTTGTTTCTGGTGACGGAAGTCCTCTTCTTTAGCGGCATGTTTTGCGCTTATGCGATCTTTCGCTCGATGCGGCCGGATGTGTTTGAGGGTTGTAGCCAGTTTTTGAATACCAAGCTGGGCGCGATCAACACCGGCGTCCTGCTATTCAGTTCGCTCACGATGGCTTGGGCAGTTCGCTGCTCGCAAGTCGAGGACCACAAGGGTTTGACCGGCATGCTGGCGGCCACGCTGTCATGTGCAATGATCTTTCTGGGCGTCAAAGCGATCGAATATTCACACAAATGGGGCATGGGCTTGCTACCGGCCGGGCTCTACTTCTATGACCCTGGGAACCCCCATCCGCCGGGTCAGCCCAATTATCTCGCTTACCTCTGTGCTCCCTTTGCCCTGGCATTGATCGGCGTGGTGATTTGGCTTGTCGTATCATTCGTGAAGGGAAATAAGTTCCAAGTCGCGGTTGCGAAACCGTTGTCCGTCGTATGCCTCAGCTTTTTCCTGGGGGTTGGGCTCGGAGTGATTTTGGAAAGCGGCGATCCGGAGGCGCATGGAGGAGATCATGCGTTGCACATGCCTTTGGACGAACTGGTTGGTGAGCACTTGGCGGCGGAGGTCGTGGTTGCGGATGAATTGGACGCTGACGAATCGTTAAACCCAGACTTCATGCTCCAAAGGCGTTTGGCCTCGGAGGCTACCAACTCGGGTCTGCAAAGTGAACTTGCTGCCCTCGAGCGTCAGTCAATACTGGCTGGCGGCGGGATCGTCATGGACAACGATCAAGTCACCGGTGCCATCTCGAAGATCGAAGAAAACGTTTTGACCGCTCGACAGGCAGGTGTCTTCTTCAGCATCTATTACTGCATGACAGGAATTCACGCGATTCACATCCTCGGCGGAATTGCTGTTCTGGTCTGGTTGCTGGTTCGCTCGGTTCGCAAAGACTTCAATCGACAGTACTTCGGACCGGTGGACTATGTCGGTCTGTACTGGCACCTGGTCGACTTGATTTGGATTTACTTGTTCCCGCTGCTCTATCTGATTCGATAGAGACTGTTTGATTCGTTAAGCACCCGACACTTTCGGTACACAATATGTCTGCTCACGGCCATTCTGACGACGGTCATGATTTCGCACACCCTATGCCAATCCCGGTATTGTTGGCGGTATTCGTTGCCTTGACCTTATTGACGATCATCACCGTTGCACAATCAAGTATTGACTTCGGCGGGTTGGACGTTTTGATCGTGATGGGGATCGCCACAATCAAAGCATGTTTGGTCATTTTTTTCTTCATGCACTTGGCGTACGATAAGCCGTTCAACATGATTGTGTTCTTCGCTTCGTTTGTTTTCGTGGGGCTGTTTGTGATCTTCACACTCAACGACAGCCGGCTGACCTCAAACTCTTTTGAGCCGAAGATCGACGATGTTGTGCCCGCAGTCGTCGAGGCAGCGCCCTAAGGCCGACGCCGTTGCCTCTCTGGGCAAGCGGGCTTGAGAACCTGATCAGACGCACACCACTGTGGTTTTCCGCGGGGTGCAGGTTGAGGGTTGCCCGGATTCTCCCGATCTTGCCTACTCCGCTTCGCCGCATTTGCCCTGGCGTGGTTAGATTGGGGGCGTCCCCTGGGGTGGGACGCCGCGCTTATTTACACTGGGACTCCGGTTGATTCTCAATTGTCTCAACCCGTCCATATTCTCTCATCTTGGGCGCAAGAATCCATCAATTCACGGTCATTCCATGGCCCTTATCATTCTGCGATGCATTTTCCTGCTGTGTGCGGGGGGCGTGTCGGCCATCATCAACACATCGCTGCTATCGGACACCCCGACGGCGGTTCCCTACTTTGTTTTCGTAGGAATCATGGCCCTGGCCGTTGCGGTTGTCGTCGCTGACATTTACGCACCGAGGAAACGTATTGACACGATCTCTGCGATCTATTTCGGTGTTTTGATCGGTGTTTTGCTGACATATGTGCTCTGGATCGCTGTCGCGCCTCTGTTGGATCAGTCCTTCAATGCCCGCGCCATCCAGTTAATCATCGCTTTGATGCTGATTTATATCTGCACGAGTGTCCTGTTACAGACGAAAGACGATTTCCGCTTCCTGATTCCCTACGTCGAATTTGTTCGCGAAGTGAAAGGCTTCAAGCCGTTGGTCCTGGACACCAGCGTTGTGATCGATGGACGGATCGCTGATTTGGTCGCCACCGGCGTGTTTGATAACCAGTTGATCATGCCTCGATTCGCTCTCAGCGAGCTTCAGGCGATCGCGGATAGCGGGGACAAGCTGCGTCGCACACGTGGCCGACGTGGCTTGGACGTGTTGAATCGAATGCGTGCCGACGACAATGTCGACTTATTGATCTTCGATCGCGAGTTGCCTGAGCTTGCCGGGCAGACGGTCGACCTGAAGCTGGTCCTGCTGGCGAAACACCTTGAGGGCAAGGTCGTGACTGGCGATTTTAATCTGAACAAGGTTGCCAAGCTGCACAATGTGCCGGTGATCAACTTGAACGAGATCAGCAACGCGCTCCGCCCGGTTTTCCTACCCGACGAGACCTTCCGGCTGAAGGTGATCAAAGCTGGCGAAGGCCCCGAACAGGGAATCGGGTATCTTGATGATGGAACGATGGTGGTCATCGAGGGGGGCCGAAACCGGATCGGGCAGGAATTGGAGGTCCGAGTCACCAGCACCCTGCAAACCAATGCCGGCAAAATGATTTTTTCCAAGGTCGAAGGCCGATAGCGGGCAGTTCCGATGAGCGATCCAGGTGAATGAGTTGGGCTCGATTCACTTCATTGCGTTGATTCCTGCAATGTGGTGCTTCTTGTCGTGGCTATTGTCACGACTCAGTGGTTGGTCACTACTTGCCCGCCACTATCGCGTGAAGGCCGACGTTGCCGGCGAGTCCGCGCATTTGCGCAGCGGCAGAATTGGCACGATCAATTATCACTCTTGCCTCAGTTTCCGAGTCAATGATGACGGTTTACGGATCGCGGTCGCATTTCCACTGCGACTGGGGCACCCGCCGCTATTCATCCCCTGGAATCAGCTGCATCACATCGCTGAAGATCCGATCTTGTATTCCCGTAAGGTTCGACTTTCGATTGGACATCCAACGCTTGTTCGAGCGACGCTTCCAGGGTGGGTACGGTATCGCATGCCATTGGAAATGCGACCGTCGGCGGCGTCGACGCGTGCCTAGCTGGATGACGATACTTTTCTTTTCATGACATCGCCCGTCATCTCTAGTTTCCACAGGTGCTTGTTCGTAGTGACCGCATTCATGCGGTTGTCCCGCTAAGAAACCCGATGAATCGGGTCACTACGAACTAAAAGTGGCGTTGTCCAACGAGTCCCTCTGCGCTGCCGGTCGCGGTTTTCTATAGTATAGGGCCAGACGCGTTTCCCACATTTGAGGTTTGCTGATGATCACTCGTATCTGTGCCTGTTTGATTTTGGCGTTTGTGACTGTTTCGCTTTGTGTCGCTGGTGATTGGGTCAGCTTGAGTGAGGGCGATTCCCTCGATGGCTGGCAAAAGCTTGGCGGGGATGCAACTTATTCGATCAAAGATGGAGTGATCACGGGAACGACTGGCCAGGGCAAAAACACATTCCTAACGCGTGGGCCTTATGCTGATTTCGATCTTGAGTTTGAAGTCCGCTGCGATCCCGAACTGAATTCGGGAGTCCAGGTGCGAAGCCACGCCTATGCCGAGGAAACGCCGCAGGAATCGAAACCAGAACGCATGCGAGAGAAGGGTGAAGTCTATGGATACCAGTGCGAAGTTACCTCCAAGACAAATGGCGAAAACGGATGCGCTGGAAACTTCTGGGACGAGGGTCGGCGGACCCGTTGGTTGGATGAGAATGTTAACGCAGAAGAAAAGCAGGCGATCTACAAGCCGGGCAAATGGAATCAGTTTCGTGTGATCGCGCAAGGCGATCGCATCCGCAGTTTTGTCAACGGCGTCGCCGTTGCTGATTTCACCGATGACCGAGACGCCTCGGGCTTCATCGGACTGCAGGTTCATTCCATCAAAAAGGGAACAGGTCCCTACACCGTTTCGTGGAGAAACATTCGCATCCGCGAACTCGCCGAAGGCGAATCATTGAAGTAGTCGAATCATTTGATTGGGGGGAATCAAATAGGCGGTTCGTAAAAATCCAGGGCCGTGCATCAAAGAATGGGTGGCTGGTGGTCGAGCGTCAGCGAGCCCCCAGCAGCAAGCCAGAGGAATTCCGGGGGCTCGCTGACGCTCGACCGCCGGCCACCCCAGGAATCCGAAGCCCCAGCTGCCACTGCCACTAGTGACTTCGGCTAGTTTCGTTGGCTTGGACGCGGGCAAGTTCGCTCGTCAGTTCTTGGACGATTTCCGGTTCTTCGGCGTACCGGTTCTTGGTTTCGCCCAAGTCGTCGACAAGGTTGTACAGCTGACCCTGCGGATCACCTGGGCCCGGTGCGATTCTCTTGGGGTTGGAAAACCCTCCCGAGCCCAAGGCCGTGATCAGTTTCCAAGGACCTTTGCGAACGGTCATCATGCCGCCGCCGCTGCGCAGCACCATCGATGGGCGAATCGGTTTTTGTGCGTCGCCGGTGAGCACAGGCAACACGCTGAAACTGTCGGGGCCGGCATCTTCCGTTAACTTGACGTCGACGATCTCAGCAAAGGTCGCCAACATGTCGGTAAAACAAATCAGCTGATCACTTTCGGAACCGGCGATCACTTTGCCGGGCCAGCGGGCGATGAACGGCATTCGGTGGCCACATTCCCACGCGTCCGCTTTCATGCCACGAAGGCCTCCAGAGCTGTCGTGCCCGAATCGCTCGACATCTTCTTCGTACCAAACCGGCCCGTTATCCGAAGTTAGAATCACGAGTGTGTCCTTTGACATTCCCGATGCATCAAGCGACTGCAACACACGCCCGATCATGCTGTCGACCATCATCGCAAAGTCGCCGTACATGCCGGCACCGCTTTTCCCGCGAAACTCCGACGATGGCAACCAAGGCGTGTGAGGTGCTGGATAAGCGAGGTAAAGAAACAGCGGATCCTCCGTTTTTGCCTTGGCATGGCTGTCGATCACCTTGATCGCCTCGTCGGTAAAACGGGGCAGCACATCTTTCAATTCCAATCCCGGCGCAATCCCGCCCGCTCGCCAAAACGCACCCTGAATCGGAGACCACCCCTCGCTGCTACTGGCCTGGATGTGATCCGGTTGGCGGAGAGACCGCTCGATCACCAGAGATGTAGAAATAGGGTGGAATGTCGGTTGAAGCTCGGATTCCGAAATACGAATCGAAACCACAGTCGACCGGTCCGCCAGGCAGTGGCATGTCGTAGCCATTTTCGTTGAAGCCGAGATGCCATTTGCCAACCATCGCGGTTCGGTAACCGGCGTTCTTCAGCAGCGATGCGATCGTCGTTTGCCCAGGTTCGATCAGTGCGTGCTTGGGCCATCGCCCCACATCCGTTCGAAACGGAAATCGGCCGGTCAGCAATCCATATCGGGACATGATGGCACAGCGGTCCGGGCGCGTGGGCGTCGGTGAAACGCATCCCATCACGCGCGAGCGAATCAATGTTCGGTGTGAGGATCTTCGAGTTCGGGTTGTAGCACTGCGGGTCGCCGTACCCCATGTCGTCGACCATGATCAAAACGACGTTTGGACGCTCACTTGACTCGGCCTTCAGCGGCAGGGAACAAAGATTTTGTGCGATCAGTGCAGCAAACGTCGAGAAGACGACTGCAGTTGTTCTGTGTCGCAAATGACGTGGGAAGAACCGCAGGCAACCGGCCTGCGTTCTGGCGAGAAATTGAAGCATGTTGAATCCCATTCTCTTGACTGCGCGCGGTCTGCGTTCTTACCAATCTCGCGGCCCACGGTCTTCGGTCGGATGCGCACAAAAAAACCAGGGGTCCACAAGCGGCAACCCGTACGCCGATCCCCTGGCGGCAAGAAACCGAATTCGGTTTCCACACACAGTGTCTTCTCTCTGATTTCTCAAGTCAATTCCCGGCGGCAACCGGGGCGACTCAAGAAGGCTTGCTGAAATTGGCGGGGAATCGAAAATCACGCCGCCGGCAACATGGGCTGCATGGCATTGGAAGCAAACGGAATGTTGGCACGGGATCCAACAACCGAATACTGACGCCACGTTCCAGGCCTAAGGAAGTTCTGTATTTGGAATCAGCTTTGTCATATTCTCGACTTCGCGGTTTTCGTGTTGCTCTAGCACATCGATGAAGACTTCGACTTCTTTCATCGCCTGCTGCCAAGAATCAAAAGGCGGGTCCAGTTGATTAAGTCGTTTCATCAAATCGTCGATTTGAGTGAATAACCGGTCGCGATCAACGGAAGACTGTTCACCCATGGCGTTTACTTGCGCGTCGAGGTGAGATGCGAGTCTGCAATCTCAATCAGCATCTCGCGTTCCCTCTCAAAATGTTGAATGAGTTGCTGTCGGAAGAGCTTTAGTCGAGTTGCAATCTCGCCAAAATGCGGGT
The DNA here is from genome assembly GCA_963704055.1 of Pirellulaceae bacterium. Taxonomy (GTDB): domain Bacteria; phylum Planctomycetota; class Planctomycetia; order Pirellulales; family Pirellulaceae; genus Rubripirellula. The sequence goes on from CAVPGW010000030.1 coordinate 129,883, forward strand.
CCCCAAACTGGCTGACCTCGTACATCCATTTGCGAATTTCAGCGATACCCGCTTCAAGTGCACGGTCCTCGGCCTGCCAATCCCGATAGACCGCTGCAAGGGATTTGGTTGGGTTGGTGTTCATTGCAGTGCTTTCGATTGCGATGGTCGGCTACTGATTTGCCATCTCAATCCGCTGCAACTATCGAGCCAATTCGCTAAATCATTTCTTGGAGCCACACGAAATTTCAGAGTGATCCCTACGACGATGCCTGCCGTCGCCGAACGAAAGGGAGTGTCTGCTGATCCTCGATTTCACGAAGTCGAACCAAAGCACCTGTTTGAGAGGTAACTTGTGGAGAAGACCGCTCAATCTGAATCCCCCGGTCTTTGGCGCAAGAGTTGCTGATTTGCCGGCGACAAAGGGAGTCGTTGGGCATGGCAGGAACAAAATCAACTCGCGACTACTACGAAGTTTTGGGCGTATCGCGCGACGCCGGCAAAGACGAGATCGAACGCGCCTACCGACGTCTTGCCTTGCGGTATCACCCCGATCGCTGCAAGGAATCCGACGCAACGCAAAGGTTCAAGGAGGCGAGCGAAGCGTACGCAATTCTCTCTGACCCCGAAAAACGCCGTCGATACGACACACACGGTTTCTCCGGAGTTTCAGGCTACTCCGACGAGGACTTGTTTGGCGGTATTGACTTGGGAAGCATCTTGGGAGGCGTCGGCGGATTCAATTTTGAATCGAGTATCTTTGATCGGATGTTCGGATTTGGACGCAGGCAAGGGCCGGTCCAAGGTGCGAACATCGAGGCGACACTTCATGTGTCGCTCAAGCGTCTGCTGACCGGCGGCAAAGAACTGATTCACGTCAAACGTCCGCAGAGCTGTTCGGCATGTCACGGCACCGGTGCCGCAGCGGGAACGGAGCCGCGACAGTGTGGGGCATGCGGCGGCAGCGGACAGGTCACCACGACACGCCAAGACAAGTCGATTCGCTTTCAGCAGATCACAACCTGTCGGGATTGCCACGGCCGCGGTACCTTGATCGATCATCCTTGCGACCAGTGCAAAGGTCGCGGGCAGGTCGAACGGGACGAGAACATTGAGATCCAAATCCCGCCCGGGATGGACGAGGGGCGAGCGTTGCGAGTTGCCGGCCACGGACACCCCAGTCCGGAACCGGCAGGACCGCCGGGCGACTTATTCGTGTTCGTCAATTCCGCACCTGATCCGCAGTTTCAACGACATGGGCCGCACCTACGCCATACGGCCAGGATTCAGATTCCCGAAGCAGTCTTGGGAACCCATCTGGAGGTGCCAACGCTCGACGACCAAGTCATCGACCTCACGATTCCACCAGGTACCCAGCCTGAAACGATGTTCCGTGTACCTGGCAAGGGATTGCCCATCTCAGGAACCCAGCAACGCGGTAATCTGTATGTGATCGTCCGCGTGTGCGTGCCGGAACAAATCGATGAACGGCAGCGAGAATTGTATGAACAGTTGCTGGCAACGCAGTCGCAGTGCACTGTGGCTGATTGACCAAGAGCGCGCACTGGCGACGTATTTGCGGTTTGGAGTGGTCAAAAACGCACACACGGACATCCTTGAAGTTGCAGCAGGCGTTGGTTTGCGCGACGTTCACCACTGGCGCGACTGGCACAAGGATTGCAGTTGCCTTGTAGGGAAAAACGTAACGGCATTCCGATGACACAAGGATTCGGCGTTACGCCTGAAAGCCCTTGGCGGCACGAACAACACAACCACCACGCAACAGTTTTGCCGATGCAAACGGTGAGGAGACGCTCCGATGTCGAAGATTATCGTTTATGACCAACAGGCACTCGACGCGATCAAACGTGGTGTCCGCACGTTGTCTCGAGCCGTTTCTCGGACGCTCGGTCCACGCGGGAGAAACGTGCTGCTGCAAAAGAGCTACGGACCACCTGTGGTGACGAAAGACGGGGTCACCGTTGCAAAGGAAATCGAGTTGGAGGACCCGTTTGAGAACATCGGGCGCGGATGGTGCGCGAAGTCGCCGCAAAGACAAATGACATCGCGGGGGATGGAACGACAACGGCAACGGTCTTGGCTGAAGCAATCTTCTGCGAGGGACTGCGCGGCGTGGTAGCCGGTATTCGCCCCGTTTACATGCGTCAGGGCATCGACAGGGCAGTCGGCGATGTTGTGGAGCAATTGAAGGCGATGTCCGTTCCGATCAAAGGGAAGGAAGACCTGATCAAGGTGGCGGCAATTGCGGCTAACAATGACGCGGTGATCGGACAGCACATTGCAGATGCGTTGGACAAGGTCGGCAATGATGGCGTGGTGACGTTGGATGAAGGCAAGACGATGCAGACCGAGACTGAGTGGGTCGAAGGAATGCAATTTGACAAAGGTTATCTGTCACCCTACTTCATCACCGATACCGGAAAGATGGAGTGTATCTTGGACGATCCCTATATCCTGATCCACGAGAAAAAGATCTCCAGCGCCAAAGACCTGATTCCGGTGCTTGAAAAAGTGGTCCAGGCCGGCAAATCGCTCTTGATCATTTGCGAGGACGTGGACGGTGAAGCACTCGCGACCCTGGTGGTCAATCGATTGCGCGGCACCTTCCAATGTTGCGCCGTTAAAGCTCCCGGATTCGGCGATCGCCGCAAGGCGATAATGGAAGACATCGCGATCCTGAGTGGCGGAAAAGCAATATTCGAGAGTCTCGGGATCAAGCTCGAATCGGTAACGCTTGAGGACCTGGGCCGTGCGCACAAAGCAATCATTGACAAGGACAACTCGACCCTGATCCAGGGGGGTGGAAAGAGCGAGGAGATCCAGGCCCGCATCAGTCAGATTCGCACCGAACGGGAAAAGTCAACAAGTGATTATGACCGCGAAAAGCTAGATGAGCGGATCGCCAAGTTGACCGGTGGCGTCGCCAAAATCAACGTTGGCGCCGCGACGGAGAGCGAACTCAAAGAAAAAAAGTTTCTTTACGAAGATGCAATCAATGCGGCCAAGGCGGCGGCTGATGAAGGCATCGTTCCCGGCGGCGGCGTTGCACTGCTGCGTGCTTCGCAAGCCTGCAGGCCAAAGCAAGAGCTGCAGGAAGACGAGCAGGTTGGTTACAACATTGTGCTCAGAGCATGCCGATGGCCGCTCACTTGTATCGCGGAAAACGCCGGACAAGATGGAAGTCTGATTTGCGAGAAGGTCGCCGAACGCTCGGGCAGTTATGGCTACAACGCCATGACCGACACGTACGAGGATCTCCTGGCCTCCGGTGTGATCGATCCTACAAAAGTCGTCCGCAGTGAGATTGAGAACGCCGCCAGCGTCGCCACGCTCCTTCTGACCAGCGATGCCATTATCGCCGAGAAACCGAAAGAAGAGAAAGCACGCGCCGGCCACGGCGGACAATATGACATGTATTAGCCAACAGTGCGCCAACTAGGGCAACGCCTCTTCACTGGCCAGTAGTTCCGAAACAGCGGAGACTTTACCCAACGCGATCAGGACATCGTCGGGGTGAATCTTGGTGGATGCTGATGGGGGCAGCAAAATTCCGCCATCAGGTCGCCGAATCGCAACGACAATCACGCCTCGTTTACGAAAATCGGTGTCCGACAGCAGACGATTCGCATACGTCGAGTTGGCCGTCACTCGAATTTCCGCCAGATCCAAAGTCGTACCGGTCCCCGAAACAATCTCGAAGAAGTCCTCCACATGCGGGTTGATCAAGAGCTGCGCCATGGTTCCGGCGCCAGTCGTAAACAAACTGACGACGCGGTTCGCGCCAGCCTTTTCCATCTTGTGGGCGCTACTTTCATCCGTGGCGCGGGCAATGATCTGCAGTTTGGGGGCAATCAGCCGAGCGGACAACACGACATACAGATTGTCCGCATCACTGTCCAGCACGACCGCCAATCCCCGTGCACGCTCGATCCCCGCTTCGATTAACGTTCGATCACTGGTCGCGTCATCGCGGACGCACGGCCAGCTCTTCTGCTCGCATTCAATCAGCGCCTCCTCATCGTTATCGACAACCACGAACGGCAGTCGTCGTTCGGCCAGATGTCGGCAGATCGTTTTTCCCATCCGGCCGAAACCACACACAATGAAATGGTCTTTCACCGACTGAAGTGTTGAACTCATGCCACGTCTCCGTAACCAACTTCCTAGCTCTGCACGTACCACCATTTCGCCGAGTTGCACCACGGCAAAAAGAAACACACCCAAGCCGCACACCAAATACAGCATCACAAAGACACGCGTGCGATCTGACAGCGGTCTGACTTCGTTGTAGCCGACGGTGCTTAGAGTGATGACCGTCATGTAAGCCGAATCGAGCAACGACCACCCTTCCACCAACCAGAACCAACCCGTTCCGACCGCGGTCAGCATCGCCAGGACGGCAACAATCCAGGCCAATCGACGCATCAACCCTCTCCGGGCAGGTTCACTTCGAGGCGTTACGGGTAGGTAGAAGAAGCAAACGGCGTGCCCGGGCGATGGACTTGTGATCCGAAAAATGACCTGGCAGCCTGAATCTGGCGGGCATTCTGCTCGCGATGGTTTCGTCTTTCCTCTTGAACGAACAAGCGTTCACTCGGTGGCGCGGCATTTGCGGTCTGATTACCCATCCAAGTGGAAACGTGTGCTTACCTATGGCAGGAGAGGCGACATGGTTCAGATAAAATCTGCGACACAACGGGGCAATTCCGCCCAGAACCTGTGCTCGGAAGACTGGTGGCACAAGCAAGATGCACGCGTAGTGTGCGATTTGTGTCCACGTCATTGCGACTCAAGGAGGGTGATTACGGTTTTTGCTTTGTCCGTCAAAATATTGGCGGCCGCTTGGTGCTGAACACCTACGGGCGAAGCACGGGATTTTGCATTGACCCGGTTGAAAAGAAGCCGCTCAATCACTTCTTCCCGGGAACAAGCGTGCTCTCCTTTGGCACGGCCGGGTGCAACATGGGATGTAAGTTCTGCCAGGCTTGGGAAATTACCAAATCAAAGCAGGTCCTCGATCGCCTCAGCCAACAAGCGACCCCGGAGATGATCGCGGAAGCGGCAGTCCGGCTTGGTTGCCACAGCGTCGCCTTCACGTACAACGATCCCGTGGTCTGGGCTGAGTATGCGATCGACACCGCGATGGCCTGCCACGATCGCGGCTTGAAAACGATCGCCGTGACCGCCGGCTTCATCTGCCCCGAACCAAGAAAGTCACTGTTTGAGGTCATGGATGCGACCAACGTCGATTTGAAGGGCTTTAGCGAAGACTTTTACAGGCACTTGACGCTTTCCCATCTAGAACCTGTCTTGGACACGCTGCGGTGGATCAAGCACGAGAGTTCGGTGTGGCTGGAGATCACCAACCTGGTTATCCCCGGAGCGAATGACGATCCTGCCGAGATACGTCAAATGTGTGAATGGATTCACACCAACCTCGGCGCTGATGTACCGCTTCACTTCACCGCATTCCATCCCGACTATCGCATGCTCGATACTCCCCGGACTCCCGCTCAGACATTGGTCAATGCGAGGGAGATCGCGATCGAAACGGGCTTGGACTACGTCTACGTCGGCAACGTTGACGATCCGGAGCGACAAAGCACCTACTGTCCTGGTTGCGGCAAGTTGTTGATTGCGCGGCGTTGGCATGATGTAGGAACCTACCAGCTGGAGCAAAGCCACTGTCGGTTTTGCGGACACAAGGTGGCTGGCCACTTTGCCGAAAAGCCCGGGCACTGGGGCACGCGACGCCTGCCAGTCGATCCAGCGGCATTGCTGCGGTCGCTTGAAACAAAACGAGTGAAATCCGTGAATTCGTGAATGAAGAATCGAACCGCGGCGTATCAGTATTCTATTGAAAGAAGACCGAGGGAGTAGGCACAGATCATGAGACTTGTTGTCTTCGCAAGCAACGACACTTACGCCGGTGACCGACCAGTCGAATATGTCGAACGCAAGGGACTGGGGCATCCGGATTCGATCTGTGACTCGGTCATGGAAGCGGCCGCCGAAGCGCGCTCCGGCGTGAGTATTTAGATAGCTGCGGGCGTGTCCTGCATCACAACCTGGACAAAGCATTGTTGGTCGCAGGCCAAAGCGAGCCGAGATTCCTAGGTGGACGTGTTGTTAGCCCGATCCGAATCATCACGGGTGACCGAGCGACGAGTCAGTTCGGAGACGCCAGAATCCCCGTCGACGAAATCGTAACGACAGCGGTAAGACGATGGATCGGAGACCATCTGCGGTTTATTGATCCCCAAGAGCATGTGGTTGTGCAGAGCGAGATCAAGCCCGGCTCTGCCGAATTGGCCGCGATCTTCGATAGACAAGAACCGATTGCCAATGACACTTCGGTGACGGTCGGGTTCGCTCCGCTAACAGAGACCGAAAATCTTGTTTTGTCAGTGGAAGGTTATATCAACTCTCCGGCCTGCAAGAAGCGATTCCCGATGGCCGGCGAGGACGTCAAGGTAATGGCGGTTCGTCATGACAGATCTCTGCAGCTCACAATCGCAATTGCAATGGTGGATCGCCACGTGAAACGTGTCTTTGAAAATCGAGGCAAAGGCTGGTGATCGGGAGGGGGAGGCTTGCCGAGCTGAAATCGGAAGATTCGACAGCTCATCGGTTCGGCAGGAGCGTCACCCTCCGGAGTTCAAGAGCCCGTTCCTAGCCAACTGGTCAAAGATCTGATTGAAGATCGTGCGATTGCTTTGTCGCGCCTGCTGGCACTGGGCGACGATCATGGCGGGATCGGATTCACTCATCAAGAATGCGAGGTTTGCCATTGAATCGCTATCCTCGGGCAGCTCATGCCTGCGCCGGCGTGTTCATCAATCGCAAGTTGGCTTCGACACGACGCAGCGTTCGATATCCGTTGATCAAGGCGAGCGAATGTTTTTCGTTCAAGCATCCGGCCTCGGCAAGGGCGTTCAATGACGCGGTAGTTCCGGTCTGGATGATTTCAGGAGACTCTTTCGCATGACGCAGCGTCAGCGTCTGCGCGACAAACTCGACATCCACGGTGCCGCCCTCGCCCCTTTTCAGGTTCTCTTCTCGAGCGGTTTGCTGCATCCTCTCCCGCATTTCGCGCAGCTCAATCGCCATGGATGCGTTCCAAATCGTATGGTTGATCACTTCCGCAACGGCAGCGTCGGTACGTCCGCGCAGCGTGCGTGAACCCGATATGGAACGAGCCTTGCAAAGGGCAAATCGCTGCCACAACGGCGCCGTCCCCTGTTCGAACCGCTTCAGAAAGGAATCGATCGTCATCGCCCACACGCCTTCTTCGTCGGTCAGGCGCAGACGCGAATCAAGTTCGTAAAGACGTCCGCTGGTGCTGGAGTGATTGATGCGTGTGATCACGCGTTGGGTGAGTTGATTGAAGAACTGCTGATTTGTCAAAGTTGCGCGGTGCCCTCCGACACGTCGCTGCGTTTCACCATCGGCGGAGTACAAAAAAATCACGTCCAGGTCGCTGTGATAATTAGGTTCTCGGCCACCCAATTTGCCGAGACCGAGGGTGAGTAATTCCGCTGGATTTCCTTCCGCATCCACAGGATCGCCGTACTGGCTGGCAAGGGCCTCCTGCTCATGCTCGATCAGTCGCCGCAGGCATGCCTCGGCGGTATCTCCGATGGCTTGATGCGTCGCTTCCAGTGACTCCTTGCCGAGCATATCGCGGACACCAATCGTCAAGTGGCGCTGTTCTTGAAGCTGTGAAGAATTCGCTCGATATCCGCGGCGCCGCGACACAATTCGATCGAATGGGCATCGAGTCGCTGGGCGGACGGCAGCCGATTCATCAACAATGAATCAATCAGTTCATCAATCATGCCGGGGTTGTCGGTCAAGATCCCGCTCAAGTACGGCGTGGTTGCACACAGTCGCACCATTAATTCCATCGTTGGTCGGCTACTACCAAGTAGTTCCCACAGCGTCGCTTTTGCCCCCAGCGAATCGGTGACCCTCACCAACGAAGACAATGCCGCATCCGGGTCGGGCGTGCGTGACACTTCTTCCAGCAACGCAGGTGCAACCGATGAAAAGAAATGGCGGCAACGATGGGGCGACAGAAAGGGAACCGTTTCGCTACTCAAAGCCGCGAGTTCCTCCATGGCGCGCCGAGGATTGGTCAGCCCATGCCCCAACATGGTCTTCTCGACAAGCGACGCGTCAGGATCGGGATCCAGTAACAATTCCGTCTCGACCGCCACGGAGTCGCCTTTGCCGGGCGCGTCCAACATCAAATGGTTGATCACCTTGCGATTCTTTTCAAACGTTTCACTCAGCAGCTTTTGAAACTTGTCGAGGTCACCGCCCGAGCCGTCCGCCGCGCGAATCCCCAATTGCCACGCGAGCCGTTTGCGTGAATCGGCATCCTCGGGCAAAACGCTGCCGCGTCGGTCAAACATTACAGACAGTTGGTGCATCAGACGACACAGGCGTGCATAGTTGTCCGATAGCAACGTCGATTCTTGATGGGTCAGGCAGCCGCCACGTTCGAGCGCGACGATTGCATCGTACGGTGTTGGGGCATCGAACCGCGGCAAGGTCCGCACCATGCAGCAACTGCAGGAACTGCACGGTCAGTTCCAGGTCGTCGCGCCCGCCAGCGGCTCGGGCAACGTCCTGGCTTGAACCTGACTGCTGTTCGGCAAGTTTTTCCAGCTTCCGACGCAACGTACGAATCTCGGCAAGTTCCACACGACTCATGAATTGCCGGTACACCCAGGGCTGAAGTCGTTTCAGAAATGCGTCTCCAAGTGGCTGGGAACCGGCCACGACGCGGGCCTTTACGAAGCTCAGCCGTTGCCACGTCCTGCCACTTGTTTCATAGATGCGGATCGCCTCGCGGAAACTGCAAATATTGACTCCAACTTCATATCTCGGTCCTTCGCGGAGATCGATGTTGATTCCCTGGGCGCGCTCGCTGCGAAGCAGGCTCACCAGGTCAGAGACAACGGTGCTATAGAAGTCACGATGCCAAACATTCTTGTTATCGATCGAATCATAGAGAAACACCAGCTTGATGGGCGACGAGTAACCCATCTCTTCACCGCCAAGGTTGCCCAGACCAATGACGGTCAACTCGGGCGTCGTGCCATCGGGTCGTTGGGGCATGCCGCGACGCTCGGCCAATCGATCCAGAACAAATTGCAACCCGGCATCCAGAATCGCTTCGATCACAAGGGCCAACTGGCGGCCAACCTTTTCGGGAGACAGCCCGCGAACGAACTCGCCGTAGGCGACCCGCATGACTTCGCGCGAATAGAATCGTTGAATGGTGACCGCGGCTCGACCGATCTGATCCATCTGGCTCAGTTCGCCGGCCAACTCGTTCACCAAGAATCGACGATCTGCTGGCTGCCCGTCACTGGCGCGAAGCAGGTCGAAGCTCTCCGGATCGGAGATCAATCGTTTGGCCAGCGTTTGGCTGGTCGCGAAAACCTGCAGCAGAGCAGGCAACGACTCGGTGTCACGAGCAAACAGCGAAAGCAAAGAAGTTGGATCTCGACTTGCGGCAATGAATCGACTCAGACTGGCGACGACAGTGTCCAAGTCATCAAGCTGGTCGAACTGCTCCAGCAAACGCTCGCGCAAGAGATCAAGCAGATCGGGGGTCACTCCCGAGTTCCAGATCGCCAGCAGATGCTCTCGGGCTTGGGTTGGATCACGAAATCGGGACCAATCAAATTGGTCGTCAATCGGGGCAGGCGGCTGGGGTACTGCTTCCATGATGGGAGGTTACTCGGACAGTTTCTTATAAGAAATGGGAAGCGAATTGGAACCACTGGGTCGCGCCGCGCATCACAACCAAGAGAGGATCGTGCCTCAAGGTGCCGCGACACCCTTGAGGTAGCCACTGCTGGTGGTACCAAGTCTCGCCAGGACGCGATGTGTGTTGCCAAACCGCATCTGCGAGAAGCTAAGTGTAAATCCGTTGGGTCAGAGCGTGTAGAGTGCCGAACGTAACCTACTTTTAGGAACTGAGACGGTTGAAGGGCAGAGTCCCTGTGGGCCGTTGGCGAATGTCTGCTGCGACGAATGTTGTTTTTCTGAAACACGAAATCGTGGCGAATTCGCAACACGCGGGGGGTCGCGTTCTCGGATTCTTTTCTCGCAACCCCTTCGCTCACAACAGTTTGCCATGATTCTCGCAAACCCCTTTCTGGGTTACGGCACTACTCCTGCTTGGTTTCTCCCGAACCTGACCGATCGCTACGACCTGGTTTTCGAGGAGCCGTTGATGGGAAAAAAGTATAGCCGCAGCCTGCAAGATGATGCCTTTGACGCGGAAGAGTCCGTCAACCGCCGCTCCCGCGTGATGGGGCAAGACTTCGCCGACGCCATCGAAGACGAAAACAGACCAGAGGATGACGATCGAGCCCGACGCCGAGAAGAATCGAGTGCCGACCCTACCGAGGACCCGGTGCGGATGTATCTGATGCAGATGGGCCAAATCCCATTGCTGACGCGTGAGCAGGAGGTCTCGGCAGCCAAACAAATCGAAAAGACTCGCGATAAGTATCGCCACTCGATGTTGGCAACTGACTTCTTGCTGCAAGGTGCCCTGAAACTTCTTGAGCAGGTGCGAGACAAGCAACTGCGACTCGACCGCACGATCGAAGTTAGCGTGACCAACGCGTCCGAGAAAAAGGCGATCATGCTGCGGATCGTACCCAACGTTCGCACGCTGCAACATCTGCTGGGCCAGAACAATGCCGACTACATGACCGCGATCAACAAACGCCTGCCGATGCGTCAACGTCGGGCGGCATGGAAGAACTTGGTCATTCGCCGCAACAAAGCCGTGCGACTGATCGAGGAAATGAACCTGCGAACCGGCAAGCTCCAGCCTTTCTTCGAGAAACTTCGCCGCGCCTCGAATCGAATGCTCGAGATCCAATCGCTCTTGAACGACCCTGAAACGCTCAGCATGCCAGGTATGCCCACGGTCGAAGAGCTCAAAAGCGAACTCCGATACCTGATGCGTTTGACCTACGAAACTCCCAGAACGCTGAAGCGACGCGTCCGCCAGTGCGACAGCTACCGGGAAGATTATGACGCTGCCAAACGCGTCCTCTCGGCCGGCAACCTGCGACTTGTGGTGTCGATCGCCAAGAAATACCGCAATCGAGGCCTTTCGTTCTTGGATCTGATCCAGGAAGGTAATACCGGTCTGATGCGTGCCGTCGACAAATTTGAACATGCTCGGGGCTACAAATTCAGCACTTACGCAACTTGGTGGATTCGCCAGGCGATTACTCGCGCCATTGCCGACCAGAGTCGCACGATCCGCGTACCGGTGCACATGATCGACACAATGAACAAGATCCGACAGATCACTCGGGACCTGGTTCAAGAGATTGGACGAGAACCCACGCCCGAGGAGGTTTGTGCCCGAAGCGGTCTGTCAATCGATGACACCCGCGTGATCCTCAAGATGAGCCGCCAACCGTTGTCCTTGGATCAGCCAATCGGTGATCACGAGGATAGCGTGTTCGGTGAATTTCTCGAGGATCATCGGGATGACGATCCATTGATGGAAACCAACCGCGAGGCTCTGAAGACTCAAATCGATCTAGCGATGGAGACGCTGAATTATCGTGAACGAGAGATTCTGCGTCTGCGATACGGCCTGGCCGACGGATACACCTACACACTGGAAGAAGTCGGTCGGATCTTTCAAGTCACACGCGAGCGAGTTCGTCAAATCGAGAGCAAAGCTGTTCGCAAGCTACAGCAGCCATATCGTGCAAAATCGCTGGTCAGCTTTCTTGATGGTGCCGAAATCGCCGTCCTGGAAGGAAGCGAAGCACTGTAGCTCAAATGCGACAGCAGGGCGGGTAGGTTTTTTCGACGAGTCCTGCCTCTCTCGAGCCGATCCTATCGCCGGCATCAGCGGCGATATCGACCGATCAGGTGATACATGCAGATTGCCGCGGCAACCGATACATTCAGGCTATCGGTGCCCAGCATCGGGATCGTGACCCGGTCGGTGGCAAGGTCCTGAAGTTGACGATCGACCCCTGCAGCCTCATTACCGACGATCAGAATGCTCTGGCGATCATCCAGCTGTAACGCGTCCAAGGGTGTGGCGTCGCGATCGAGAGTCGTAACGATCGTGCGAATATTTCGAGTTTCCGCGAGCTCTCGCAGCTGGCGATCCGGCTGATCGAGTTTGTAGAGGTTCTGCTGGAAGACCGTGCCCATGCTGACCCGAATCGACCGGCGATAAAACGGATCCACCGTCTTGGGCCCCACCAATAGATGCTCGATCCCCAACGCCGTCGCGGTTCGAATCATGCTCCCCAGATTCTCGTGTTCACTGACCCCCAATGCGGCGAGCGCCACGGGAGGTGCGTCGGATCTGAAGCGAAGCTCGCTGACGTTCTTCAGGGCGGGTCGCCTTCCGCATGCCAGCACGCCGCGATGAAAGTCAAACCCAACGAGTTGTCGAATTTGGTCCGATGGTAACGAATACAGCGGAGTTTCATCGGCAAGCAGGCTCTCCAGTTCCGTTTCTTTGCCGCGTTCGGCAAGTACGGAGAGGACGACGCGATTGCTTTCAAGCAATCGCTGCACGCACCAACGCCCTTCAGCAATGAAGGAACTGGAATCCGCCAAGCGGATGGCGCTGCTGCGAAGGCTCGCAAAGCAATGGAGGCGTTCGTCGGTCGCGTCGTCGATTTCAATGATTCGGGACACGAATCGTGTTCTCACATGGAAAGGGCGATGCGATGACTTGGGGGCGGAGAGAATTCCACAGTTCCCGCGAGTTTTGAGCAGTCGCCGCCTTCACGCATGCTAAGTTTGAGCAGATGGGGCAGAAAAACGATGGACTGAGGGCGATTCCCTCCTGGGGCACTTGGGAACGCTCTCAGCTCTGTCGTTTTCTTAAAGACCGCATCTCTTGGCGGCAATTTCACCCCGTCCGCTAGTAGACGTACTGTAAACCGAAGTGAATGCCCTGGATGTAGTACGTGCTATAGCGAAGCAGTGCTGCGGGCCGTTGCGCTCCGGTCGGCGGATCGGATAGATTGACTGCGAGACTCGGATCGATCGCCTTGGAAGCCTGCAATGCCTCTGTCATCGCGATCACACTGTAGCCAAACGTCAGGTCGAATCGCGGGTACCGGTGCCAACCTAGCGTCAGGTCGAGTTCCGGCACCCATCCAAACGTGTGGTCAGTGATTGTTCCCGCGTTCGTGCTTCGCACCAGCAGTCCATTCGGATCCACGGCGTTGGCACCATCGATGCTGGTAAAAGTCGAGCCCGCCAAACTTGCTCGACGCATAAGGGACCCGAAAGCTACCTTTGCCAGTGAATTGAAAGAATAACAGCCTTCGCGGTAACGAGTCGCAAAACCGAGTTGCCCACCATGAAACTCGTTTTCCGTGTCGAATGAATCGGAGATCGCAAGTACCGAGCCGAGTGGAGCAAAGTCGTCGTCCAGTGAAGTTGAGATGCTCGAGATACTGAGGTCCTCGTTCATCCGCATGTATTGATAACCGTAGAGAAGGTCGACGGTGCCGCCATATCTCCCGTACCAAAATTGTCGGACTGAAATATCACCACCAAACACATCGCTGCTGGCCTGGACCGATATCGAACCGGAAACGCGATCGGGAAAGGCAATCAACTGCGTGTCTTGGGCGGCGGCCTGATCGTCACTGACATTTAGAAACGGCCGGGCAATCGTTGGTATCTGGTCCTGGTTGGCTGCGAACCCATAAGTATCTCTTCCGGCAAACCAACCTCGCATCACAAGGCTGCGGCACTGTTGGTGATCGATCCAAGTGCCCAGCGTCAATCGGCCGCCAGCACGCAAGTCCTTCAAAACGGAATCACCGCCAACCAAGACTTGCGTTCCATCCTGGCCAATCTCGCCCGCGGTATCGGGATCAGGGTCGTCACTGGTGGTCACCAGCGTGGGAAAGCGGTCACCTCTTGGAAACATCAGCAGCAGTTCGATGCCGCCGAACCAACAATCCGGATCACAGCTGAGCGACGAGTTCGCCCAGCCTCGGTACCACGGTGCACTGCAACTGCCCATCGAATCGCAGCCGATCGTATCACAACCATCCATGCAGGAGGGACAACCGTCACAGGTTGCGTCGTGAATGACGTCCCCTTGATTCCAGATCATCGGTCCTTCGATGACTGGGGCATCCATCCAACCGCCACTGGGAATGATCGGTTCATGCTCAGGTGCGACCAGGATCACGTCTTCGTGATTGACTCGCTGTAGCTTGGGCTTCTTTGGTTCCTTGTCGCCCCCGTCAAGCATCGAACCGTCACCATCTGCCGATGAATCGTCACTCTTGCGCGGTCGAACAGGTTCCCCATGAACTTCCAACTCAACTTCGACCAACTTCTTAGGCCGCTTCGGTTGCAGTGAAACCAATGGTGCATGATCGCCCGTCAATGGCGAATTGTCTTGTTCCGATTGCTGCGGCTGCGATGGCTTCGGCCGCGAGCTGCTTAAGGGTTCGACGGAAACGTCGGTCAACCGGGGTGACTGATACACTCCACGATCGGGTTTCTTGCCCCGAACCTGCGCAGACGCTGTCATGGGCCCAACAAGCAAGCTTGCCAAAACCACAGTACAGACAGTAGCAAATCGGTCACGAACGAGTTTTTGTCTCGAATCCATCGGTGGATTTCCAGCATGCATTGAATCAAAGGCAGTACATCAGGCGCACCGCTTCCCCGAGTATTGACTTCGACCGTATTGGTTGTGCCGGTTAAGAAAAACTGGCAAGCTTTGCCGATTAACGAATCCTTGCGGACCGCGGCGACGCGATGTCGCAAGCTTCTGGCATCGGGAAACTTGTTGTGGAACAGGTCACCGGAATCGGAGCCCGCCCTCCCGCGAGGCTTGCCAGAGCTTACGGTTGTGGAGATCAACCGCCGTGAGCCACCCGCCGCCGTAGCAATAGGTGTCGATGCACATCAAATGCCCCACATCCAAGATCTCGCCATCTCGATTGGCGGTGTGACCAACCACCGCGGTCTTGCCGCTCTGGTGCGGCGAGGGGACGCCCTGGGTCAACGAATACCAACGAAGCATACCGGTATTCTGCTGTTCCAGCGGCACGTCAGGGTCGTAGGCGGCATGGGTGAAGAAGTAGTCGCCCGACACAAAATAATCGCCAAGGGAGTCAAAGAAGCGATCGTGCTCGGGCGGCAGAAAGTCGAGGTCACCGTCGAAGCCGTAGCTATCGAGCGTCTCGACTCCTCCATGACGGAGCCAGCCGTGGTGCGGCTCGCCGTGCCGAATCACGTCCAGCATCATTTCTTCGTGATTCCCCAGCAGACCCACCAAGCGAGTTCGTTTGCCCAGATCGATCAGAGTATCGACGACGCCGCGCGAATCGGGGCCACGATCGACGTAGTCGCCTAGCGTCACCACCACGTCATCAGCGTCTGGCGCAATCTCATCCAACAGGGTGTCCAGTGCCACTCGACAGCCGTGGATATCTCCGATCGCGATCAGCCGCTCTGCCACGCTCTTGCTCTCCTCCAGATGATGCTACTGCTGGTTGATTTCTACGAACGGGAAAGGGCCTTCGACCTCGCATTTCGGGGCTTTTTGTTCGGCGTTTTTCCACTTGGCGGTCACTCTCGATCCACCCCGATCAGGTAGCGACAACGGGGTACAGAGCCAGGTTTCGCACGTTCTAGCTAAGCAGGAAATCCCTGCGATCGGATCGGGCAACTCCCTTTCAAGTTGAAAGTTTGCTCATGGTGGGTGAAACTGTCTATACGGCTCTCGATCACATCAACGCCACGAGCCCCCACCCACATGGGTGGACCTTCCTCCAGATGAATCTTCGATGTCTGCTGCTGTGACCGCCCCACCTCCAACCAACGATCCAAGCGTCGGCGAGGATCACGAACTCGATGCGTGGAGCGAGGAGGAGTTGGAAAACGAATCGGTGATGGAGAACCGAGAGACCACGGCACTGATCGGCAGCATGTTAGTTCATGTGATCATTATTCTCACATTGGCGCTCGTCCCCTTACGTCCGCACGTTGACGACGAGGCAGTTGTGTTGGTCTCGCCGCCCGAATACTTGCACGATGAGTTCGAGCTGATTGATGAGGTGACGTACAGCGAGGTAGAGCAGGTCGAGGTTGGCGCTAACAGCATGGCAGATGCTGAGATGGCAGAGGCATCTGCGGAGATGTTTGCAGAGATAGCCGAGATTCCGAATCCCATCGAACTGGAACCGACGGATCTTGGACAGATCATGCAAAACAAGATGTTCGACCAGGCGGTGGCACCCCTGGACAAGCTCGACGACCAGAAAGGCAAGGTTGGTCAGGGAGCCGAAGGCGCAGCGGGGGCCGTGGACCGCATCACGTTTGAGATTTTGAAGTCCTTGGAAGAACGACCAACCCTTGTGGTTTGGCTGTTCGACCAGAGTGGTTCACTGCATCGCCAGCGACGGGAAATCCGAGATCGCTTCGACCGCATTTACGAAGAACTGGGAATCGCCCAGGACAGCGGCGCGAAAGCTTTCCATCGAAACAAGAATGACATCCCGCTGCTAACTTCGGTGATTGGTTTTGGCGGCAATGTCACCCTCTTCACCGAGGAACCGACCGACGACTTGGAAGAGATCAAGTCGATCGTTGACAACATCGACGTCGATTTCTCTGGACAAGAAAAAGTATTCACGGCTGTCGCTTCTGCGGCCGATCAATACAAGTCGTTGCGTCGAAGTCGCGGCGGCAACGGACCACAACGCAACGTCTTGTTCGTCGTGGTCACCGATGAAAAGGGTGACGATTCGAACCTGCTCGAACCGTCGATCGCCGCCTGCCGCAAATGGGGTATCCCTGTTTACGTGATCGGCGTTCCCGCACCTTTCGGCCAACAAACCACCCTGGTCAAGTACGTTGACCCTGATCCGAAATACGACCAATCACCGCAATGGGCACAGGTGGATCAGGGTCCTGAGAGCTTCTTACCTGAGCGAGTTCAGGTTGGCTTTACCGGAAACTTCGAACGAGAGCCGGTGATCGACAGCGGATTCGGCCCTTACGCGCTGACACGCTTGTGCTACGAAACAGGCGGGATCTACTTCACCGTCCATCCAAATCGAAATGTCAGTCGGGAAGTCCAGCGAAGGGAAATCGACGCCTTCGCATCCGACATGAAGTACTTTTTCGATCCGGTTGCAATGTCAAGGTACCGACCGGATTATCTGTCGCAGGAAGACTACGTCACGATGGTCAAGTCCAGCCCGCTGCGTCTGGCGTTGGTGACGGCCGCCCGGATGAAACCAACGGCCGGTTTGTCGCGGCCGCAAACTCGGTTCGTACGACGTGAGGAGCCACAACTTGTTGGCGACCTGACCCGTGCGCAGCAAGATGCCGCGAAGCTGGAGCCGACCTTGGTCCGCCTGGCGCAAACGCTTGAACCTGGGATGCAAAGCCGAGACACGGAAGAGAGTCCGCGTTGGAAAGCTGGTTTCGATCTTGCCCTCGGACGCGTGTTGGCTCAAAAAGTTCGCACGGAAACCTACAACGCGATGCTCGCCAAAGCAAAACGGGGAATGCCTTTCAAAGACAAGAAAAACAACACCTGGGTGCTCGCAGCCCAGCGACGAAATATCGGTCGGCAGCAAGTGGAAAAGTGAAGCCAAAACCGCCAAAGAACTGTTGCAAAGCGTCGTTGACCAGCACGCCGGAACGCCATGGGCTCTGTTGGCAACGCAAGAGTTGAAGGCCCCGATCGGCTGGACCTGGAAGGAGGAGTTCACCGATTTGAAAGCACCGGAGCGGAGAACTCCGGGGAATAGTAACAACAACAATCCTCGCCCGCCCCAGGACGACAAGGCGAAGATGATCAACAAAGCTCCGAAACGTCCAGTGCCGAAGCTGTAGCTTGAGGTCACCCGCTCGCGGGAATGAAGCTATAACGGTGTTTTTCACTCAACTCGGAAAACCACCATGTTGATTCGCTCGGTTGCATGGACAGTCATTCTGCTTTCGCAAGTCCTGCTCTGGCAAATCGGAGCGGCTGTCGCAGATGACCGACCTAATATTGTCGTCATTCTCTGTGATGATCTTGGCTACGGTGATCTGGAATGCTACGGACATCCGCACATCAAGACGCCTAACTTGAATGCGTTGGCCGCTGGTGGGATCCGCTTCACGGATTTCTATTCTGCAGCCCCGGTCTGTTCGCCATCACGAGTCGGTTTGTTGACCGGGCGGAGTCCCAACCGCGCGGGTGTCTACGATTGGATCCCGGAAGCTCGCAAACCAACGCCCGACCGCCGCGAAAATGTCCATATGCGGAAGAGCGAAGTGACGATTCCCTGGTTACTTAAAGGTGGCGGTTATCAGACTTGCATGGCCGGCAAATGGCATTGCAACAGCGAGTTCAACAACGAGAAACAACCCCAGCCGGGTGATTTCGGTTTTGATCATTGGATGGCAACGCAGAATAACGCCGCGCCGTCTCATCAGCATCCGACAAACTACGTGCGAAACGGCGAGCCCGTTGGCCTGATCGAATCGTTCAGTTGCCAAATTGCGGTCGACGAAGCACTCAGCTGGCTCGCCACAACCGATCGCGACAGACCTTACTTCCTGTTTCTTCCCTTTCATGAACCGCACGAACCGGTGGCTTCCCCGATGGAACTCGTCGACCAGTACGCCAGGGTCGCTGAGACCAACGATCAAGCTCAGTTCTTCGCCAACGTTGCCAACGTTGACGCTGCGGTCGGCAAGCTGGTCTCGGGAATCGACGAGATGAAGCGTCGCGAAAACACCTTGATCATCTTCACGTCTGACAACGGCCCTGAAACGCTGAACCGATACCGAACCGCAAACCGCTCCTATGGCCGGCCCGGACCGCTGCGAGGAATGAAACTGCACACGACCGAAGCCGGCTTTCGCGTCGCTGGAATCATGAATTGGCGGGGTCATATCACGGCAGGACAGACCGTCAGCACGCCTGTCTCTTCGCTCGACTTTCTGCCCACTTTTTGTCGGCTCGCCAAAGTGGACCCACCCGCAGGCGTCGCCCTCGACGGCACGCTGTTCTTGCCGGCCATCGAAGGCCAGCCGATCCAACGTGAAAAACCGTTGGTGTGGGCCTATTTCAATGCACTCAACGACGCGCGAGTCGCGATGCGTGACGGCAAATGGAAGGTGTTGGCAAAACTCAACGGTGGCGACTTAGCCAAGATGCAAAACATCACGACCGAGACGCTGCCGCTCGTTCGGGACGCTTCGTTGACGGATCTCGAGGTCTACGACATCACCACCGATATCCACGAGGACAATGATCTTGCCAGCTCGCAGCCGGAACTTGCCAAAGAACTTCAAGCGAAGCTCGAAACCCACTATCGCGAACTCGTTACCAACTCACACGTTTGGGAATAGTGGCTATGGGCTTGATGGTTGCTGTAGCTTCTCTTTTGCTTCCTGCAGAAACCGCATCGCGTCGACCGGCGTCATGGAGTTGATGTCGAGCTTCTGAACTTCCTCCAGCAGAGGATGATCTGCAAATCCGAACAGCGTTAGTTGGTAGCTGCCGCCACCGGTACTGGCGCCGGGCGATTGAATGGTGGGTCGATCGAGGGCGTCGCGATGATCGGCCTCCAGCTGTGCCAGCACATCCTTGGCTCGTTCGTTGACCCGAGGCGGAATCCCGGCCAATCGTGCCACGTGAATTCCGTAACTCTTGTCGGCACCACCGCGGACGATGCGATGCAAAAAGACAACTTCATCATTCCACTCCTTCACGGCCACATTCAGGTTCGCGACGCGAGGAAGTGACTCCTCAAGCTGCGTGAGTTCGTGATAGTGCGTCGCAAATAGAGTCCGACAGCCGATCTGTTCGTGCAGGTGCTCTGTGATCGCCCAAGCCAGCGAGAGCCCATCGTAGGTACTGGTTCCGCGACCGATCTCGTCCAGGATGACGAGACTTCGCGAAGTTGCGGTATTCAAGATCCGAGCGGTTTCGACCATCTCGACCATGAATGTACTTTGCCCGCGACTGAGTTCATCGCTCGCACCGACGCGAGCAAAGATGCGGTCGGCCAATCCAATCTGGGCCGATTCAGCCGGCACAAACGAACCGGCCTGCGCCAGAATCGTGATCAATGCAACTTGCCGGATATAAGTACTCTTGCCGGCCATGTTGGGGCCGGTGATCAGCAGGATCATCCCGGCTTCGGGTGATTGCACACAGTCGTTCGGCACGAATTCGCCTTGCGGCATCGTAACGTCGAGTACTGGATGACGGCCGGCGTCGATGCGCAGCACCGAGTCGTCGCACAAGCGTGGGGCGAACCCATCCGCGCTGTGCCGCAATCTCGCCCAACGAGCAAAGCGTATCGAGCTCGGCGACCGCCATCGCGACTTCTTGTAGCGTGGAAAGGTGCCGATGAGTCCGGCCGCGAAGGTCCTGAAACAGTATCTGCTCGCGAGACGCCGCCTTGTCGTCGGCGGCAAGCACTTTTTCTTCGTATTCCTTTAACTCCGGCGTGATAAATCGCTCGCAGTTCTTCAGCGTCTGCTTACGGATGAAGCAGTCCGGAATCTTGTCTCGATGGGTATGAGTTACCTCCAAGTAGTAACCAAACACTTTGTTGTAACCGACTTTCAGATTCGCAATGCCGGTCTCGTCCATTTGCTTTTTCTGATAGGCGGCGATCCATTCTTTTCCGCCTCGTGCTAATTCCCGCAGCGAATCAAGTTCTTCGTCAAATCCCTTGCGGATGAAATTGCCTTCCGACGCGTTGAGGGGGCACTCGTCGGCGAGCGCCGATTCGAGTTGTGATCGAAGCTCGGGGCAGAGATGAAGATGCGCTTCGATGAACGACAGTCGCTCAGGTTTGCGGTCGGTCAATCGGGCCTTCAACTTCGGCAGATTCGACAATGTTCGGGCGACCTGCTGTAGGTCTCGCGGGCCGGTGCGTCCGGTCGCAATCCGACCGAGCAAACGCGTCAGGTCGAACGTTTGCTTCAATGTCGATCGCACATCCGTGCGGAGCTGTGAAGCTTTGACCAGTTCTTCGACGGCATCGAGTCGCCCGTCGATCGCCCGCTGATCGACCAGTGGTGCGGCGACCCAATCGGCCAGCAACCGAGATCCCATCGGAGTGCAAGTTCGGTCAATCACGCCAAGCAATGATCCCTCACGAGAGCCGCTACGAAGCGTACGCGTGATTTCGAGACTGCGTCGGGTAGCGGCATCGATCTGCAGAAAACCGCTGCGATGATGCGCGGTTAGCCCACGAAAATGATCGAGATCGCCTCGCTGAGTCTCCTGCAAATAGGTCAGCACGGCACCCGCGGCGCGGATCGCCGGGGCGTCAGTCTGCTCGAAACCGAATCCTTCCAGATTGTGGACGGAAAACTGCTTACAGAGCGTCTCGCCGGCAGCCTCCTCGGCGAACGTCCAGGCAGGCCGGGGAGTCCATGACCAGGGTGCGGTCGTATCGGGACTGAAATGGACGTCGTCTTCGCGGTAGATCACCTCGGCTGGCCCAATCCTCGCCAGTTCGTCTTCGATGCGAGACTTGGCAAACGTCCCCGCCTCGAACCGACCACTGGACAGTTCCGCCCAGGCGATGCCAACGCGTGGCTCGGAGCCGTCTTTCGACGCGCGTTTGTCATGATGAAGGCAGACAGCGGCCAGATAATTCGCCTCGCGCGGGTCAAGCAACCCATCATCGGTTAGCGTCCCGGCACTGACGATGCGAGTGACTTCACGTTTGACCAGGCCCTTGGCCAGTTTGGGATCTTCGACCTGTTCGCAAACGGCAGCCCGATAGCCGGCCTTGATCAGCTTATGAAGATAGGAATCGAGCTGGTGGTGGGGAAAACCCGCCATTGCCGTTGGATTGTCGCTGTCCTTGTCTCGACTGGTCAGCGTTAGCCCGAGCACTTGTGCCGCGATCTTGGCATCGTCGAGAAACAGTTCGTAGAAGTCTCCCATGCGGAAAAACAGCAGAGCGTCGCCGCACGCTGCCTTCGCCTCATGGTATTGCCGCATCATTGGTGTCATGTCGCAAATCGTACCGACAAGCCGCACGCTCGGACAGTCGCGACCATCCTGAAATCACCACGAAGGATTGGACAATCGTTGGAGCTGTAACGATTGGGCAATCGGCGCCGGATGCCGCTATCCGAATCCATGTTTCAGGCGAAAAACGGCTCAATCGACAGCACCCTGCCAACCACTTGCTACATCTGCGAGTAGCTCTTGGGGACCAGCACATATTTGTCGATATGGCTGACCGTACCTTTGTACTTCTCGACCTGCTTCAAGACCGACCAATCGGGATGCGAGCGAAATGCCTCCCACGCTTTGAGTCGTGCTGGTTCGTTGGGATACATCGTCAGGTACGTCAAGTTCGGTGTTTGCGGTCCAACAACCGCCTGCCCGATAAAGATCGGTTGGATGCCACAGTCCAAGAAGATCGGGACCTCTCCCGAGTTGAACATGTCGACTTTCAAATTCCCCAGTCGCTCGTTTGCACTTTCGTAGACACGCAGTTCGTAAACGCGATCTTTGTTGTCGAGACTTCCTGCGGGCACCTTCAGCTGCTTCATGCAGTCCATCGAAATCAACAGCTCGCTCTGGATTCGCTGGTAGGGAGAATCCTTCGGTTCACGATCAAGATACGCCTTGGCAGCCGACTTGTACTGCTCATCCGCTTCCACCTTCGCTTTGATCGTATTGATCGCATCGGCACTGGCGTAGGGAATCACCACCACGATGCGATCGCTCCCCGATTCATCGTCGGCTGAATTGGTGAACACACCAACGGGGCCAACGTTTTGACGTCCCAAGGCAGGCAACAACGCCTCGCTCAGGTAGGTGTCGATCGCATCGGCATCGCCAGCGTCACCCAAGACATAGCTGCGAACTTCGTAATATTGGTGCGAATCTTCAGCCCTTGAAGACACAGTTGAAATTGCACAGATGAGCGGGATCAAAGAAAGCACAAAACGGTTCATCGGAGCCTCATTGGGATTGCGAATATCAGAGGTAGTCGGCTTATCGGGCTGACATCATAATCTTGCTCGACACATTCTGGCTCGACCGGGCCAACTCGCTCAACTGGGCAAGCTCCAAATACACCACGATGAAAGACGGAAAAACCAGATGTTAGAGCTTTTGGACGGGCTAACAACGTCGATCAACATGCTTTTGCTTGCGGAAACGGCAGACCTCGGGGCCGACGTCGCCGCCGCGCCCGTGGTCGAAGATTTTTTCTCGATCCAGGGGCTGTTGACCCTTGGCATGCTGGTTGTGCTGCAAGCCGTGCTCGGTTTTGACAACTTGCTTTACATTTCGATCGAAAGCAAACGCGTGCCGGAGGACAAGCAACCGATGGTGCGAAAGCTGGGGATCGGGCTGGCGATTGCGTTTCGAATCGGACTGTTGTTTGTGTTGGTCCACCTGGTCGAAATGCTTCAAGAGGCTTTCATCGAATTCGACTCATCCTTCATCACTGCCGCCGTCTCTGGGCATAGCCTGATCGTGCTTGGGGGCGGAGCATTCATTTTGTGGACCGCTTTGAAGGAAATCTATCATTTGCTTGCGATCCACGATGTCGAAGACACGCCCGAGAGCCACTCGGGCAGCAGCGTTGGCAGAGCCGTCACGATGATCGTGATCATGAATATGGTCTTTTCTTTTGATTCGATTCTCAGCGCGATGGCGCTCACGAAGAACTTCATGATCATGGCGACGGCAATTGTGATCAGCGGGCTGATGATGATGTGGCTGGCGGATCACGTGGCCGAGTTCCTAAAAAAGAATCGGATGTACGAGGTGCTCGGCCTGTTTGTACTGTTCATCGTTGGCATCATGCTGGTCAGCGAAGGCGGTCACCTGGCGGAACTGCAATTGTTCGGACACCACGTGACGCCGATGGCCAAGAGCACCTTCTACTTTGTGCTCGCCGTGCTGCTGGTGGTGGACATCGTGCAGGCGAGGTTCCAGAAAAAGCTGCTCGCGCAACAAGAGCGACTGGCAACCCGCGGTTAGTGCCGTCGCATCACAAGATGCATGGCTGAGAGTTTTAAAACGCGTTCTAAGAGGTTTTCTCGGAGAGAAGCCGAAGCGTTTTGTCAACGTTGTCGGCGAATTCCTGCGAATAGGAAATGGAACGCGTGGGGATTTCGCGCTGGTCGGCAACCCGCGAATCGGCTGACGAGATACGGCTTAGTTTGCGAACAGGTTGGCTGGAATTACTGTAGTCGTACTGAATGGACCTGGCATTTCACGGCGAGCTGTCATCGCTGTCGGCGATCCGGCCTGCCGCGCCTGTTGGTCCACTAATGAACTCGCTTTCGCCGGGCTGATCGCTGCCGGGCGCGTTGTCATCGGCCAGCTGCTCGCCTTCGCTGCTAGTTTCCCCTTGGCCCTGTTCGCCATCACCGACCGTACCGCCACCGTCGCTATTCCGCTGGCGGTTCATCTCGTTGATCACCAGCAATGCGTCCAAGGCGGTCACAAAACCATCCGCATTGACATCGTAACAGAGCCCCAAATCTCCTTCTCCGACAGGTCCCGGCCCGTACGTGTTCAGGTAATTGATGATCGCCAGCGCATCGAGAGCGGTGACATCGCCGCCATGGTTGACGTCATATGGATTCTCGTGATTGTGCGATGGTGTGGCGTTCTCCAACACCTCGATCACGAAGATCTCATCGATCGGGTTGAATTGATTCAGCGAGTCCTGGGCGGTGATCGTGACTTGGATCTGAGCTTGATTGGCCCGCTCGACATACTGGCCGTCGATCAATTTCAAAGTGTTGCTGTCGATCTCGAATCGCGGGTCGTCGACGGTCAGCGTGAACCGGCTATCCGCCGGACGATTGTCAAGCGTCACGTCACCCACGACCGCCCCGGGCACCAATTCCATGACCGTCGCATTGGTCAAGCCGAGCCCTTGCGGCTGTTCCGGCAGATCTCGCACATTGATCGTGATTTCTTGCGTGAACGTTCCACCGGGTCCAACTTCCGTCGCAGTCACGTTCACCACGATGGTTTCTTCGGTTTCAAAATCAACCGCGACGCCATCGACCAGTCGTAAGTCGAAGCCTTCGACGGTGAATCGTTCGTCGTCGACCGTAAAGGTATGGAACTGTTCGATGTCCTGGTCATGAACTTGAAGTTCCGTGACAACGTCCCCGGGTGCGTTCTCGAAGACAAACGCCTCGGTCGGTGTGATGGCGGTGATCGGATCGTTTGCGTCGCGAATGGTCACCGACACGATCTCTTCGATCACGTCATTGGTTTCTGTGTCGGTCACCGTGATGGTAATCGGAATCACCGGTTCGGTTTCAAAGTCGATGTCGCCGTCGATAAAGATGATTTCTTCACCGCGGTTACCAAACCGCGGATCATCGATAAAGATCGTGTGACCGGGGCCATCCGCGTCAATGATCTCGATGTCACCAATGACCTCGCCCGGCACGATGTCTTCAGGAACCGGAGGAATGTTGATGTCAACGTCGGTCGGTGAATCAGGCACCGAGTTGACGACGATGTTCAGCGTGACCTCGGCCGATACGTCGCGTCCATCATGCAGCAGCACCAGTACCGAGTCGGTGCCGTTGAAGTTGTCGTTGGGGACATAATTGAGCGAACCATCGATCCGGATGGTTGCCGTGCCATTGCTGGCTTGCCCGAGCTGGACGAGTGACATAATCGTCCGCATCAGCGTCGGTTGATCCGCTCAATGCCGCCGGTGCCGGCAAGTTCAGCGGCGTATCTTCGTTGGTCACCAGGTCCGGCAAGGTTGTGTAGCCGGGAGCGGCGTTGGATCCACTGAGTGCAACTCCGAACAATACGGGATCGGCATCCTGTCCGCCGGCAATGGTGATCTCGTGAGCCGCTGGTTTTCGCAACGCGACTTCCAATACGCCGGCCGCACCCAGCACGACGACCGAATCCGCGCTGTTGCCCATCGCCATGGAAGTGACCTGACCAACCGCCGAAAGATCAATTGCCAAGTCTGCAATCAACGTCCCATCGTGCAAGTTGATGATCTTCAACATTGCATCCAACGGCGAAATGGTCATCAACAGATCACGAGCGCCATCGATCGCGACGGGGCCGGTCGCATCATCCATGCTGTGAAGACGATTGAACGTGTCGTTGACATCATGCACGCTGACGCCACCGCTTGCCGTTCGGACTGCCAACAGCCCTGACGCGTCGTCGAAAGCCAACAGTCCTGTGGTGCCCGAAACGTCTGTCGACGAACCAATGAAGGACGCCGTTTCATTACTCCAGAGCGAAAGCTGCAACCCGTCATCGCCGCTCCAGGCGAATACGGATCGGACCCCAGTTTGCGACGTCAGCACCTGCGTGTCCGCAGGAACCATCGTCGTCGTGGTCGTGACTTGCACACCGGCTTCCGAATCGGATGCGTCGAGCGCGCGAACTGCGGACATGCCGGCCGATTGCTCCAGCAGCACGCCGAGCCCGTTGCCATCGATGGCAACGTCGGCCCACGGGATGGCAACGACTGGGTCATCCGGACCGCGACCTGAAAGATCGATCTCCGTCACCGACGCACTCTCGAGATCGACAAGCCAAGATGTTTCGGCACTGGTGTCGGTGCCAACAATCAGTAGCGTCCCATCAGGCAGGGTTTGCATGCGGGACAACTGATTTCCAACCGACACGGTCTGGGCATCGCCCGTTTGCAATTCACCGATGACGACAGAGTCGCTCGTCAGCGCCAAACCCGCCCCGTCGCCGACCTCCAACTGAACTGCGTTGGACACCGAAATCGCACCGCCACCGATCGTCGCCTCGATCGGAACAGTCTGAACCTGTGTCTGCGTGCCGTTGAACAACCGCAGTAGATAAGTTCCATCGTCAAGATTCTGGAACTCGAAGCGTGCCGTTTTCTTCGGCCACGACGAATGACTCGCCAACGTCCAGCGCCGCGTTGTCATTGGCATCGATGTAGACGAGCCGACGCGGAACGTTTTCCTCCCCCGCTTCCTTTTGGAAGGAGTGATTGGCGTCGTCGAAAACAGCACCGGTAATCGCGGCCAGCACACGCCGGTCTCCCAGGTGCTCGACCAACAGCCGACGCCGCACTTTCACTCTTCGCTTAGGTTTGCCCATCTTGGTGCTGGTTGAAGGTTTTGACGAGATCAGGAAACGGGGCGTATCGCGGTTTGGACGCACGCGATCGCGAAAAGTTCCCCTCCGATGGGTGGCGTTCCTGCAAAAATACGATTTTATGATAAGGCGATTGAGAGGAAAATCTGCCCACTAACCAATCCATACCGTCTATCATACGCAGTGATTGCCGCTTATCCACGGTTTCGGCCCAGGCAATCACAACATGGACCCCTCAGATGGGGATAGCCGCTATCGGTTAAGCTGAAAAGCGATTCGTCTGCGGTAGCGTTACAACAAACTCCCACATTTAACAAACGCGAAAAATGGCCGTTCACACCCAACCAAATCGAACTCTTTCCCAATTCTGGATTTGTTGTTGCAGCGTCGCAGCGATCGTACTCCTGGGATCCGCCAACGGAGCGACTGCGATGGCACAAGGCTTGAGCGGTCCGCCCCAGCGTTTGGAAGAGACACTTGGTAACGGCACCAGGAGGATCGCAAGCTGGGAGTGGATCGCAAAGCCGAGGACCGCAGGGGAGCGGTAGTTCTGGTCCGCCCAGCGGCAGCCGGTATGGCAGCGGTAGTTCTGGTCCGCCCAGCGGCAGCAGTGGCGGCTATGGAAGCGGTAGTTCTGGTCCGCCCAGCGGCAGCAGCGGCGGCTATGGCAGCGGTAGTTCCGGCCCGCCCAGCGGCAGCAGCGGGCCACCGGCCGGGTACGGGGAAGACATGAGCATGGAAGAAATGATGAGAAGGGAAGACGCCGAAATGGCGGGAATGTACGGGGCTCCTCCGGCGGAGGCTATGCTGGCTCGGGCCAGCGCGGGCGATCACGTGGGGCCCCATCGAGTGACACAGTTCAAGCGTATGGGTCCAACCTGACTTCGTTGATCAGAGCCTTGGACCTGTCGCCGATGTTTGGCCAACAAGAGATCAGCGTCGAAGGCGGACCAGTCCTGCAACGGGAAGCCGAGCAGGCTTTCCAGTCGGGCCACCATGGACTTGCTCGGGAGCTGATGTTTGGACATATGGCAACCGAGTTCGAGGATGCGCTGGTCGCCGTTCAAACTGTCAAGTACAGCGCGCTTCTCCGGCGACCCGTCTGGAACATTCGCTTCGGCATTTCAATGGCCGTTCGAGGTGACGAATCAGTGGACCCCAAGCCGATTCGCGAAGGAGCAAACTCGGCTCGAATGCGGATGGCGTCCAATGGCCGTGGCGGTTTCGGTGGCGGTGAAGATGATTACGGCTCCGAAATGGACATGGAAATGGAACAAGACATGGACATGGAACAAGACATGGACATGGACATGGAAATGGACATGGAAGATGGAGAGCATGGAGATGGAGATGGAGATGGGACGCGGCGGCATGAGTGGTGGTCGGGGCGGCCCCACTGCGCGTCGTGCCACCGCTCCAAAGATGCCGACCAGGGAAATGCTTGATGCGCAGGCTCGCGAAAAGTTAGACAAGACACTCGGCTTGGTTGCAGAAGTGACTGCCGCCGAATTCAACAAGCGTTTTCAAAGTGGTGATTATGGCCCGATTCTTACCGCAGTTTCGGCGCCGACTCCCGTCGAGCCTGTGCGGGGCGTCCCGCGGGCCGCCGCGCCCCAGCCGATCCAGTCTCCCATCAGCGAGTCGCTGAATGAAGCGTTGGATGACTGCCGGCGAACCATTGCCGATGTGGCAACCCGGAATCGTCTACTTGGGCGAAGGCACGTCCGACGAGAACATCCGACTTGCCCGTGCGGCGAACATCGATGTGTTGCTTCACTTTGATGTCTATCTCAAAGCAGACACCCGGAACGGAAACACAAAGAACACTTCGCGACTGCGAGCCTTCCACGTATCGACTGGAAAGTCGCTCGGCGTTTCGAAGGAGATGGACAATTGGGACGCAGCACAACAGCCGACAGGGTGAACGAGCATACGTCGAAGAACAACTGGGGAATTTGTTCGCAATCCTCGATCGCGAAGTCAAAGTCATCGATTTGCCGAAACTGAGCCCCGAGGTCGCACGCATTCAAGTCGCTCGATTGATCTCAGGTCCGCGAGCAAGAACGCTTCGCACGCTGGCTGAGATTCGCCTCTATCAAGCGCAAGGGCTGATCACCGAAAGTGAAGTGGAAGCCGCGTATGACATCATCGGCGGCGTTGACGCGTTGATGTTGTTGCATGGTCCGCTGGACGAGCGACTCGCGATGGCCCGTCAGTGGGCGGTCGATTCGCAACCGCAGATCAACAAGTAGGTCTCACTAGTCGCGTGGCACTTCGATGCCGCGAATCAGCGCCGTCAGTTCCTCATCCGCCGTGCGGCCTTCGATCTCGGCCTCGGCAGTCAATTGCACCCGATGCCGGAGGGCCGGAATCGCGATGTCGACGACATCATCGGGGACGGCAAAGTCCCGCCCGCCAAACGCGGCCAATGTGCGAGCAGACTGCATCAACGCCAGGCCGGCGCGCGGCGACGCGCCGATGTGAAAGGCGGGCCAAGTGCGGCTCGCACGTACGATCTTGTTGATGTAGTCGACCAGGCTCTCCTCGATGCGAACAGTCCCGCAAAGCTGCATGACCTGCATCACCTGTTCGGGGTTGGTGATCGACTGAATCTCGCTCTTGAGTCGTTCGTTCAGGTCGACCTGTTGGCTATGCAACTTCAGAATTTCGGCTTCTTGCTCGGCGGTTGGGTAATCCACACGCAACTTGAACATGAATCGATCAAGCTGCGCCTCGGGCAGGTTGTAAGTGCCTTCACTTTCCAACGGGTTTTGTGTCGCCAGAACCAGAAACGGCCTGGGCACACGATGACTGGTGCCATCGACCGTGACGCGATACTCCTGCATGATCTCCAGCAAAGCCGCGTGTGTCTTGGCGGGCGAGCGGTTGATTTCGTCAGCCAGCAAGAACTGAGTGAATACCGGCCCGGGACGAAAACGGAACTCTGACTTCTGCATGTCATAGACCGGAGCACCGGTGATATCCGAGGGCATCAGGTCAGCGGTGAACTGAATGCGACCGCATTGACAACCAAGCACTCGACCGAGCGTCCGCACGTAGAGTGTTTTCCCCAACCCTGGAACGGACTCGATCAAAACGTGACCACCGGAAAACAACGCGGTCAGGGATCCCAGCACCAATTCGTCTTGGCCGACGAACAACTTGGCAATCTCGGCAGAGATTCGCTCAAACAGCTTCTGTACCGGCTCAAATCTGTGCGATATCTGTGCAGCCGCTGGCGGCGGGGCCACCGGTTGGTTGCCAGCATCGGGATGGCCTCCGGTATTTGGGGGGACGCTACTCAACGATCTGCCTCATGATTCTCGGAGTCCGTGTTCTGATTCTGATTCGAAGCTGTAGGCTCAATCGGTGGAGGTGTCGGCTCAACTGCAGCCGCTCCCGTGCCAGGCGAACCAGCGACGTTTGCGAGTCGTTTGGCAGTCAGCGGCGGGATAGCCTGTCTCAGCGTCTTGGCGGGAGGATCGGGTAAGACCCAAGCACCTGTCGTCTCGCCGTGCATTCGCTTCATGTATTCACTGATCCGAGCACGAGCATAGCGTTCGCCGTTCGCCTTGTTCATCAGGGCAGCAACCGCGTCGAGGTGATCTCCAAAATCACTCTGCTTGGATCGCCGGATTCGCTTGGGTCTGCCGAAGATTGGCATCAACATCAAACAGATCACCAGCCCCAGCATCGCGCCGTGCATGGTCACCAGACTCATCGGCCACACCGTCAGCAATTCCATTCCCGAGGCGACCGGCGCTCCCGGCTTCGTTTCGCTCACAGGAATCTGGTTCCAATCGCTGGTCAGGAAACCAGCGAGCAAGTCCTGGTCGCCCGCCGGCGTCGACTCGGCAACGATCTTTGCCGCCAATCGCCGGTTGAAGGGTCGTGTGAACGCGTAGTTGGTCAGCAGCGATCCGCCGGCAACCACGATGATCCTGGAGTTCTTCCAGGCTTCCGATCCGACTTCCGCCACAATCGAATTTTCAACGCTCGTTTCGAGCAGCGAGGAGAAACGGACCGGGGTTTTCGTTGGTGCCGTTGCGGTCTGCATCGACCACTGCGGCGTACCGGGGCCGGTCTGGCCACTGACCACCAATCCAGCATTGGCATTCGCGGTGGCTGTGGTCGTGTTCTTGTCTCGATCAAACGCCGCTAACTCAAATTCGGCCGACAGGTTCCGATCGCTGGCCGGAATCTCACCAAGATCGTTTTCCCACGGTCCACTCACCTCACCAAACTGTTCCCGCTGAACAAGCGTCTCGATCCGAAACCACCCGTTGCTTTGGACTTGGCCGCGATTCAATCGCCACCGCATCCGCTCGTTGATACTCTTAGCAGCCCGCTTACGGTATTCAAGGCGTTGCTCGGGCGGTGCAAGTTTAGCGGCTTCGATCCAATAGTCCGCTTCACTGCCGCTATCGGGAACCACGTAAACAAGCGTCTTGTTTCCTCGGCTCAGCCATCGTTCAAACCAACGCGTGACTTGTGGATCGACGGCGCCGAGCACCTGCGGGGTCCAGACAATCACGTCGGTCCGCATCACCCGGTCACTCAATCGACTGACGTCTCGGCTACGAAATCCGGAGTTCTCGTAGCCGGTTCGCAGAGCGCCAAATCCGTTCAGACTGTTGTAGCCGCTGTGCCCTTTCGTCTTCCCGTAGTCGGTTGAGATCTCTGTGCAACCGGAAACCAGGCCGCAGCTCAGCACCACAAAACAAGCCACGGCCCTGAGCGCAGGCAGCTGTTCGGCAGTTGGCGTTTTCAGTCTCATGCCGCAGTCTCCTGCCGACTCTCGATCGCTTGTTCCAGCTTTTCATTCGCACGCCACAGTTCGACGAATTCACGTTGCCCGATCGAGTGACGTCCGAAGTAGGATCGCTCGAACGCGCTGACCGTATCCTGCAACCGTGCCGCCGCGTCGTCATCAACGCCGCGCGTTTCACGAACATACTTTCGGTTCGTCTTGCCGCGATTGAGCCGCAACATGCCGAATCGGTCGAGCAACAGCAGTTGGTGACCGAACAGCAGGATGATGGCCTGATCGTACTTTCCTTCGCGCATCAATCGTTCCGCTTCGGAACGAAGATTCACGTCGGTCCGTCGCAACTCAGCGGGAAGATGCTTCATCCGCTCGATCGTCTGTTCATCCGGCGTACCGCCAAGATCACTTGGCTTTGCTCGCTGGCCCGCGGTTAGATCGACTTCGGCTCGAGAAATTGCGTAGATCAATGCGCCCGCCGCAGCAGCCAAGAGCGCAGTCAACA
Organism: Pirellulaceae bacterium; assembly: GCA_963704055.1. Lineage (GTDB taxonomy): Bacteria > Planctomycetota > Planctomycetia > Pirellulales > Pirellulaceae > Rubripirellula. The sequence continues at coordinate 162,289 of CAVPGW010000030.1, forward strand.
AGAACCATCCAAACAGGTTGCCCAGGGTCAATCCAGACCCAAACAACCCGGCTCCACTGCCGCTACCTGCGGCCGTATTCGTGTTGGTTTTCGTTGCGGGCTGCTTGATGCGTTTCGCTTTGGGGAGCCATCGGCTTTCGCGATTGAGCGAATCGTCGACAACGGGCTCGACAAACACGGGGACCAAACCACGTTCGTCCGCGTCGTACCAGACAGTGTCGGACAGCGCGCTCTCGACAGCTGCGGTGTCGACGTCGGCACGACCGCCCTGTGTCGCCTTTCGCTCCGCGAAAGTAGCGTTCTTCGTTTCTTTCGCGGAGCGAAAGACGACAAAAAAAGGCCGCACGATGCTTCGCAAGTGCTCGGAACCAACTTCGTTGCCTTGAGTGGTAACATTCAAAGTAGCCATCGACAACACGAATAGAACACCTCGAAGTCGCGGGATACGAATCATCAATTCGCCTCCGCAGGTGTGTGCAGATTGGCGGCGTTGGAACTGTCTTGACGGTTCAACTGAGCTCCCCCGGTCGACACCTCGGCTGGCCCTTGCGGAAGCCCTGACATCCCGGATTCCTCCCCGAATTGTCGCATCGCCTCGGCGCGAATCGCCAAGTTCAACCTCCCAGCCTTCGAGCCGAATCCGCGTATCGATGTAGCTGAGCAAGCGGACCAACACACTGACGCCGGCAACAGTCCATAGCGCGAGCGGGTACAGCACGAGCAAGACGAAAACATCCATGAAAGTCCATTGTCCAAACGCGATCCCGCGGAACCACATCAAAGTGTAAAGCACGCTCAAAGTCAGCGCCAGCAACACAAACGATACGGACAGAAACCGTCCGCTCAAGTCACTCGACATCGGCGTGTGCAGTGACTTCGAGCGGCGAGCCAAGGTGATCGTCGATTCCGAATTGCCATTGAACGGGCATTGTTCAAGCAACAGAATCTCAGGCATGAATGGCCGGCTACTGCGGACGATCGCGGTAGCACACAAAATTGCGATTGGGACAATGATGTCCCAGCCAATGGAGGCAGGTTCGCCCCATCGAAGCGCAACGACAACCATTGTCGGTACCGCGAATCTCAATACACCCAAGACCCAGAACCAACGCCAAAACTGACGCTTCGCTTCACCAAAGACACTGGCCCAGGTCGGTCGGTGCTCGAATACGGCTTGGCCGAGGTAGAGTGTCGTCAACACTCCCGCGGCCGGTGTTTGCAGCACGACCAATAACGCCATCCACGCCATGTATCGACCGACCTCAAACACGGCTTCCTCATCGTCCAATCCGTACGCCGCCTCGTTGATCGGAATCCAACCGAGCAAAAGTACGTTTGCGATCGCCCATCCTGATGCTCCTGCCGTAAATCCGATCAGCAACGATGCGGGGTAGCGACGGATCATGACCATCGCGAGATCCCCGATCTCCGAGAGCGTGCGAAGACGGATGACGACGTGCGTGCGATCAAGCTGCATCGTTGCCACCTTCCAATCGCGGGGGCGACGCATGTTCGGTCAACGGTGTATCCAGTCGTCGATGTGCAGGTAGCATCGGCATCAACACCTCACGGGGAAAGCCCAAGATGACGAAGTAAAAGCTGATCATGCCAGACGAAAAGACGGCCCACATCGCTTTGACAATGTACGGCGCCGGACTCGGTGACAAGAATCCCTCGGTGAAGGCGGCAAGTGAAAACAGCACGGCGGAGGCGGCCATCACGGGCACCGCCCTCATCGCACTTTCACGGAGCGAATCGATCCGCGAAAGACCTTGCGTGCTGAAAAGTCCAACCCCCAGTCGCAATCCCGCCGCCGCGGCAAGCGCGATCGCCGTCAATTCGAACGGCCCGTGTGCAGTGACAAAGTGATAGAAGTTGTCGCCGCCAACCGCATCAGGCCGCGCCATGTAGCCAAACATCGTCCCCAGCGCGACCCCGTTGTAGGCGAGATTGAATAGACAGGGAATGATCAGAATTCCGTAGGCAAAACACTGCAGTCCAATGCCCGTGTTGTGCATGATATAGAAGCCGGACATCTGCACGTAATGGTCCAGCGAGCCGGCAAGCGGTCGCTCGTACATCTCCTCCATCTGTTCCAGCTGGGCCGAGCCGACCATCTTTTCGGCGAAGCCAGGAAACAGATCTTCGTTTCGGCCCATGTACATCGACAACGCAAAGAGCCCAAAAAAGATGATCGCGGCGACACGCACGCAAGGGTCGGCGAAAATCTGTTGGGGCGCCTCGTGGAACACGACATCGGTCCAGCGACTCGGTTCAAATCTGTTAGCCCGGTAGAGCTGATTATGAGCGCGAGCGACCAGACGATGGAGATACGTCACCGTTCCGGGCGGAAGCTGATAGGCATCAGCCAAGGCAAGATCGGCACAAGCGGCTCGGTAGAGTGTGGCAAACCTCGCTACACCCGCAGCACCCCGGTGATGCGCTTCACCGGCCTTGTCGGTTCGTCCACGCATCTCCATGGCGTCACACAGATTCTCCAACTCTGTCCATTGGACACGACGTTTGTCCAGCAGCTTTGCCACGTTCATCCCGAGTCCTCCGGCGGATCGCGATTCTCGACCGGCGGTGGAGTGGGACTGGCGGGCATGACGAGCGTGTTAGACCCTCGGTCGGAACTCAATCTTGCTGCCGGGCCTACCAGGGCAGCCCGCTGGATCGGCTGACTCTCGATGGCGCGTGCGGTGGCGTCTCCCGCCATTCCCTGAGGTTTGTGTTGATCGCGGCGCAACGGGCTGTATCCGGCCAGCGGTCCAAGATCGGGAAGTTCGTCGAATGCATCGGCCAAGAACGTCCGGTAGTAGAGCGCGTACATCAACAAGTCGGGGTCAATGTCACTGCGAAACTCGAATCGATCGATCAACGGAATGGTTAAGTGTCTGGCGACCTCGCGGCGACGCGCCGGCGTCAAGTAGTGTCGTCGCTCGGCGTAGATCGCCAACGTCCGGGACATGCTCGGCGACACGCGATAGTCACCCGGAAAAAACGACGCCAATGCGGGCACGCGCGGATCATCCACCTTCGCCACCGGCAGCCTCCAACTACGTTCATCGACAATCACCATCGTACCGGCGGCCAGGTCGCCCAACCGCTGCAGCCTACGGGTCGACACCATCGTCATCAACCCAATCATCCCGGTCGGAATCATGAACACGGGCGGGACTTCCGCGGAAACACTGCTCAACGCGGCAAGCGGCGCCAAATCGGCGATCCGCAGCAAGTTTCGAATCAGGGCACGCTTTCCACTGATCGGCGTGCCGTCCACATCGATCGTACGGATGCCGCAAGCCCATTTGCCGACCGTACGACCATTGAAATAGGTCTCCATGATCGTGCCGTAAAACCAGCTGATGACGAAGTATACGATGAACCCCGTGGCGACGGCGAACGGCCCAAAGATCGCTAAACTGATCAGCCCCCCGACCATATAGACGCCGACGACCAACACGATGATCACCACCCAGCGAATAGCCAGATCGATCAGATAGGCCGGCAAACGACGAAACGGTCCCGCCAATTGATACTCAAAAGCAATGTTCTCGGGTGTCACCACCGCGATCGTCGTGTCGAGAGCAACAGGTGCGGCCATGCGGCGGAGTTGTGTTCCAAGTTGCGCGATTCGAGAGTCATTGTCGCCGAGCTTGCCGCCCGAGAACGTGTTTTAAAAAGGGGTCTGACCCTTTGCCGCGGACATGCGATCGCAGTTATTCGCTACTACCTGAACGAAAAATGAACACAACGTACCGACTCACAGAGGGTCAGACCCCTTTTTAAAACACGTTCTCAGTCATTATCGACGCCACGCCCCCCGATATGCAACGCGTCGATCAGGAGACATTGGGGTGAGGCGACAAAAATGTGCGACAACAACGTCCATTCGTGCGTGTGACTTGCTAAAAAGTGTTCTCCGCTAACACTGATTTCTGTTCCAGTTCTCATTTCTCGCTTGCCGCCATGCCGGAATCATCCTCGGAGAATTTGCACTCGAGCCCCGAGAAACTCGAGTCGGAAGAGATCAAGCTCCACGCTGGTTTCGACCAGACAGCGACGGTCGCGACGATGAACGACGTGTCCGCTCCGATCGAGCCGCCGACGCATCCGCTGAGGATCATCCGCTGCATCGGTCCCGGTTTGATCGTGGCCGGCTCGATCGTGGGAAGTGGCGAGTTAATCGCGACCACCAAGACCGGAGCGGAAGCCGGTTTCAGTTTGCTTTGGCTGATCATCCTCGGTTGCGTCGTCAAGGTTTTTGCCCAAGTCGAGTTTGGTCGCTACGCGATCATCAGCGGCAAGCCGACACTGCGAGCACTCGATGAAGTCCCCGGCCCACGCGTCAAAGGTCGTGGCAATTGGCTGGTCTGGTATTGGCTGTTGATGTGGTTGGCCAGCATCAGCCAACTTGGTGGGATTGTCGGCGGTGTCGGACAAGCGCTGGCGATCAGCGCACCGCTGACGCAAATGGGATCGGATTACAACGAAGTCGCGGACGCCGAAACGCTGCAGATTTTTCGGGAATACTCACGCGATGGAAGCAATCACGGTCCAGCGGCCTCTCGCGGCGACGTCGACGTCAAATGGGACGATTTTCAGGCAACGTACGGTTCACGCAACGCAACGCCCAGTGATGCGGCGATCTGGGCAACCGTGATGGCGATTGTCACTAGTCTGCTGTTGTATGTCGGTCGCTACGGTCTGATTCAATCGCTCTCGACCGTATTGGTCGCTTCTTTCACGGTCTTGACGGTGATCAACGTTTGCTTGCTTCAGGGGCAGCCTGATTGGCGTGTCAATCTGTCGGAATTCATCGGCGGTCTGTCGTTTCAGCTGCCCGAAAAAAGCGAGGGGGTGAACCCGATCGGAACCGCGCTCGCCACGTTTGGAATCATCGGAGTCGGTGCGTCCGAGCTGATTGTCTATCCCTACTGGTGTTTGGAAAAAGGCTACGCGAGATTCACGGGGGCAAATGATGGCTCGCCCGAGTGGCACCGGCGTGCGGCTGGTTGGATGCGTGTGATGCGAGTCGATGCGTGGGGCGCGATGATCATCTATACGTTTGCCACGGTGGCGTTTTACTTGCTGGGCGCGGCGATTTTGCATCGCGTTGATCTGAATCCCGAAAAGGACAGCATGGTACGAACACTTGCCGTGATGTTCGTCCCCGTCTTTTCGGACTGGGCGTCCGCAGTCTTTTTATTCGGCGCTTTCGCGGTGCTTTACTCTACCTTTTTCGTTGCGAACGCCGGTCATGCGCGGACATTTACTGACGCGATGTGTGTGGTCGGGTTGATCAAGAATGACGAACGGACAGCACAGCAATGGGTCCGCAGGCTCAGTGGAGCGTTTCCAATGCTCTGCCTGGTGATCTACCTCGCCTTCCCGGCCCCGGCGCAACTGGTGCTTCTGAGCGGAGTGGCACAAGGTGTGATGCTGCCGATGCTGGCTGGGGCGGCGCTCTATTTTCGATATCGGCGATGCGTGCCAGGATTGACGCCGGGCACACTCTGGGACGTGATGCTGTGGGTCTCCGCTGGAGCGATGTTGGTAACCGGTCTGTGGACGGTGGTCGACAAAATCGCCGGTTACCTTACAAACTGATCCTGAGACCACTTCGGCATGACCAGCGCAAATAACACCACCCGATTCGGCGTGATCGGTACCGGTCGGATCACACGCCGACTTGTCGCCGATCTGCAGTCAACCGAGGGCGTCGATGTCACGGCGATCGCCAGTCGCACGTCCGATCGGGCGCAATGGTATGCCGACCAATATGGAGTCGCGGCCGCCATCGAAGGTTATCAGAATCTTCTCCGCCGCGACGATGTGGACGCTGTTTACATTTCGTTGCCGCCGTCCATGCACGCCCAGTGGGCGATCGAGGCAGCCCAGCACGGCAAGCATGTGCTTTGCGAAAAACCGTTGGCGATGTCGTTCGCCGAAGCGGAATCGATCGGCGCGGCCTGCGATCAACGCAACGTTCGCTGGCTCGACGCGACCGCTTGGCTGCATCACGATCGGACCGCGGCGATTGCCGATTGGCTCCGCGACAAGAGACTGGGTCATTTGGGGCACGTCAGCGCCGCGGTCTCTTTCTATCAACCCTTTCAGTCGGGTGATCATCGTTTGGACGCGTCGCTGGGCGGCGGATGTTTGTTGGACCTGGGGTGGTACACCAGCGGTCTGATTCGCTTTGCGGTGGGAAAACTACCGCGCACGGTGCAAGCCGACACGGTGATGCGAGAAGGAGTTTCCCAACGGATGACTGCGATGCTGTGGTTTGACGACGATGTCACCGCGACTCTCTCGTGCGGCTACGACACGGCAACGCGCAAATGGTTCGAGATCGCAGGTTCGGCGGCCTCGCTTGTTTGCGACGACTTCACACGTCCCTGGGCTGATCGACCTCACCGCTGTTGGATCCACGATGCATCGGGCTCGGTCGAGCAACACACCTTCGAGGGCAGCCAGGAACGCGCGATGATCGGGCGTCTGATCGGCCACGAACCGCTTGGCCATTGGCAATCGCTGGCCCTCGATACCCAGCGAATTCTCGATGCCCTCAGCGAATCTGCGTCTTCATCCGGCGCACGAGTGGATCTGTAATTTGACTTTCGTGATCACCGCATTCATGCGGCTGGCTCTTGGCAGACCCGCTGAATCGAGTCACTACGAACGGACGTTGATGCGGTCGGGCCCTCGTGAAACCCCATGAATCGGGTTACTACGAACGGATACAGAGTTTCTTTCCGCTGTCCGGCAAGATTAGGCTATAAGAAGCGAATCATTACTCGTCGCGACGATTTGCCTTTCCCTGCGCACCCTCGTCTCAGGCCATGAACAAGATCAAAACGGCATTTTCCGCGTTTCTTCGCTGGGGTTGGTTCGGACTGTTGGTCATTCTGGCCTTCGGGTACTTGGCCGCTGGACTCTCCAATCCACCTCAGAAACGAGCCGAGCGGCAAGCCAGAGCCAAGACACCTGTCGATCCACAGGAAAGCCAGGACGAGGCTTCGATCGCGAAAACGATCGAGCTGATCGACAGTCGCTGGGCTGAAGCACTTGAGGAGCAGGGGTTGCAGCACGCTGATCCCGCAGACTGGATGACCAATTGTCGGCGGATCTCGCTCGCTCTGGTTGGCAACGGATTGTCGTTGGAAGAAATCCGACAACTCGAGCGAGTTCCGGAATCGGCCCGCGAAGCGGCTCATCTTCAGAACTTGTTGAAGGATCCCCGATTCCATCACTACTGGGCCGAGCGTTGGACTCGCTTCTTGGTCGGGACCGATGGCGGCCAGTTCATTGTCTACCGCCGCCGACGGTTCAAGATTTGGCTGCAGGAAGTTCTTGCAGCCAATCGCCCCTACGATCAGATGGTCCGAGATCTGATCACCGCCGAGGGATTGTGGACCGACAAGCCGCAGGTGAACTTTCTGACGGCAACGTTCGACAGCAACGATAACCAGGCCGATCCCGTTCGGCTCGCCGCCCGCACTTCGAGAGTGTTTCTAGGCCTGCGCATCGATTGCCTGCAATGCCACGACGACTTTCTTGGCAACGTCTCTCTGGGCGACATCGACCAGCCGCGCGACGGCATGCAATCCGACTTTCATCAGTTGGCAGCCTTCTTCACCGGGGCCAAGAACGGAGTGCTGGGCGTCCGCAGTGGTGAGGTGGATTACAACTACCAATACCTTGACGCGACTGAGGAGGTGGCCGTTGAACCAGCCGTCCCCTACTCGCCGGAGTTACTGCCGAGCGACGGTGATCCGCGAAACCGTTTGGCGACCTGGATCACGCACCCCAAAAATCGACAAGCGGCGCGGGCGGCTGTCAGTCATGTATGGGCCTTGATGTATGGGCGTGCCTCAGGTGAGGCTGTTGACAATCTGCCCATCGATGCCAAGAGCAGTCCCATGATGGATACGTTGGCGGACGATTTTGTTGAAAACGGCTACGACATGCGGCGACTCATTCGCTTGATCGCTGGATCCGCGGCATTCCGCGTTGATAGCCGAGCGGACTTCGAAGTGACACCGGCCCATGAGCGTGCTCACGCGGTGTTCCCGTTGGTCCGCTTGCGGCCGGAACAGGTTGCCGGATCGATCATTCAAGCCGCTCGCATCAAGAAGACAGATCGCGAGTCATCGCTGTTCCTGCAGCTGCAGACCTTGGCGGGGACGAACGACTTCGTGACGCAGTACGGCGACATGGGCGAAGACGAGTTTTCGACCGATAGTGTGACGATCACGCAACGTTTGCTGTTGATGAACGGTAACATGCTGGGCGAGTTGGTGAACTCGAATCCGGTTTTGAATACATCGGGGCACGTCAATATGTTTGCCAAGGACGACGGGGCTGCCGTTGATACGGTCTATCTCTGTGCCTTGAATCGTTACCCATCCGCGACGGAAAAGGAACACTTTGTTCGCCGACTCAGCGAGGCCGAGAATCGTGAGCGAAGCGATCGAGGACATGGTTTGGGTCTTGCTGAACAGCAGCGAACTTGCTTGGAATCACTGATGTGACAGGAACGATCATGAACTCTCGAGAATCGCGAAAACTCTGTGACAGCAATGCTCACCTGTCGCGGCGAACGCTGTTGGGTGCGGGCGGCAGTGCTTTGCTGATGTCGTCTTTGGCGAGGAAATTGGCGGTGGCGGACGAAAAAGGCGTCACGGATCCGGCCAAGCCGAGGAGCGTGATTCTGCTGTGGCTTGAGGGCGGGCCAAGTCAGCTGGAAACATTCGACCCACATCCCGGCGGCAAGTATGGCGGCGAGGTCAAAGCGATTGACACATCGCTGCGAGGTGTGCAAATCGCAGACCTGCTGCCGCAAACAGCCGAGCAAATGCACCTGACGTCGCTGGTTCGCAGCGTGACCAGTAAAGAGGGGGATCACGAGCGCGCGGTCTACAATGTCAAGACTGGCTACCGTCCCGATCCGACGCTCCAGCATCCATCGATCGGCGCGGTGTTGTGCCATGCCGATCAAGCAGGTGCGGACATTCCACGCCACATCTCCATCGTTCCGGGTAACTCGCCCGGTCGCGGCGGCTATCTGGGCGCGGCTTACGATGCCTTTAAGATCAATGACCCAGCCGGACCGGTTCCCGACATTCGTCGTCCCGTTCGCGAAGATCGATACGATCGACGTGTCGATGATTTGTATAACGTGGTCGAGAATGAATTTCGTCGCGGACGACTGGCCAACATGGAGAGGGCTCGGACACTCCACCGGACCGCGACCGACTCAGCGATGCGGATGATGTCCAGCGACCAATTGGATGCCTTCGATGTCTCGAAGGAGTCCAAACAGGAATTGGAGAGCTTTGGTGACAGTGCCTTTGGACGTGGTTGTCTGGCGGCGTCGCGATTGATCGAGGTGGGGGCGCGATGTGTCGAAGTGACGCTCGGAGGTGGGATTCTCACATCACCAATCACTCGCTGCAGTCGTCGGCCTGTGAAAAGCTCGATCCGGCACTTGCATCTTTGCTGAAGCGATTGGAAGCAGCGTGATCTGCTCGATTCAACTCTGGTGGTCTGCGGCGGCGAATTCGGCCGCACGCCGACGATCAATCCCGCCGGTGGACGCGATCACTGGCCGCACGGTTTCTCGACGTTGCTGGCCGGGTGTGGTATTCGCCGCGGCGCCGTTCACGGTGCAACGGCGGCCAATCCGAAGCTCGACGGCGACAACCCGCTGGATGATCTTGCCGAGGTCACCACCGTCGCCGACATCCATGCAACGGTGCTCTCAGTACTGGGCGTGGACTACGAAGAAGAGCTGCAAACGCCGATCGGACGCCCGCTCAAACGCAGCGAGGGGCAGCCCATCACATCGATCATGGCATAGCGAAATCGAACTGCTATTGGCTGAAACAAGAAAGGTAGTTGACTTTGGCTGCTTTATTGACAACGTTTGCAGACGGTTGCAGACGCGGTCCTTCAACAAAGTAATGTCAATCGATGAGACTTCTCGCCTTCTCCGCAGTCTTCTTTCTGCCTGGCCTCGCTTGGAGCCAGGACCTGACTTGGCCCGATCCGGTCGCCAATCATGTGGTTCCGATGCAGAGTACTCCGGTCACGCATGGACCGGTGTTGGGCGATGTCACAGCGAACTCAATTCGCGTCTGGTTACGCGCCGACTCGGAAATCGAATTTGAGGTGCTGGTTACGCCGCATCGTCCGCCGTTTGACGAGGCGATGGTCACGAAGGGCCGTACTCGCGCCGCGGAAGACTTCACCGGATTCGCCGAGATCACCGGGCTCGATCCCAACACGGTCTATGCCTACGCCGTTCGAGTCGGTGAGGAGATTATCGATAGCCGCCAGAGTTTCCGCGATCCTTGGCCAACATTTCGTACGTTGCCCGATGAGACCAGCTATGCGCACGAGTTCAATCCGGATGGTCGGTTCAACTTGACCTTTTCCATCGGCGCCTGCCAACGTCAAAGATCGCCCGGCGAAACGTACGGCATTTATCCGGACCCACCCGCCTTTGACACGATTTGGGAGAAGCACCGACACCGCCTGGCATTTCATATCGTCAACGGCGACTACACCTACGAGGAGACGCTCGATGGTGCGACCAGCGGAATCGAGAACAACTACAAGTTGTATTTGAATCGCGGTCGATCACTGAATCGACTGCTGAAGCATGTGCCGTTGATGACAATGTATAACGATCATGAAGTCACCGATAACATCGACGGCAGCGGCGAAGTCGGACTGGGGGACGGCAACTATTTGGTTCGCGATCCGGCGCTACGAGTCTGGCAATATTACGCTGATTGGGCGAACGGTTCGCATGCTCAGCGTGCCCCAATCCGATTCGGTGAGGCGAAACTGAAAGCCGGTTCGAATATCTTGCATGATCCAGCGGCCGATTTTTCGACGCTGAGTCTGGACCAAGTCAGTACGTTGCACATCGGACCGTTCTACAAAGGCGGGGCGAAACCGAAGCTGGCCGAACGCGGTGGCAAGAATGTCGGTGTTTTTCGCGTTGAGAAAGTCATCGATGCGACGCACTTGCAGATCGATCCGGTTGCCAGGCAAACGGGCGAAGTCTCCTACAGCATCGGAACGCATCATTACTTTGACCGCGTGGTCGGCAACTGCCATTTCCTCTTCATCGACACCCGCGGTGAGCGATCAAAGTGGAAGGGAGTGAAGCATGCTCACGATCCTGATCGGCATGTGTTGGGCGATGCGCAGAAAGCCTGGTTCCTGGACAAGGTTCAGAACACGCAAGCCGATTTCATTTTCGTGATCTCGCCCGATCCCTGGTTCATTTACCACAGCGCCTACCACATGCATGGCGAAAGCACGGAATCGAAGGGGGACGGGTATTGTGGTTACGTTCACGAGCGGGAAGAGTTGACGAAAGTTCTCGATCAGATCGAGAAAC
>CAVPGW010000031.1:0-196815 GCA_963704055.1 Pirellulaceae bacterium
CAATGACTTCACGTTCGATCGGTTCGGCCACCAGCGATTTCAGTTGTGACAGGTGAGACGAAGCCTCCTTGATCCACGCCGCAGCCTCGGCCAAAGGCATTGCGACCAGTTGGTGAATCGCGACTCCGCCGATGGTCACCCGCAGGGCTTCCGGCCGCAGTCGTCCTCCGTCGCACCCGGGGCAGACCTGATCGTCGTCACCGACGTAGCCCAGCCCGTCGCAGTTGCTGCAGGCGCCGTAGGGACTGTTGAAGCTAAACGTTCGCGGTTCGATCTCTTCAAAGCTGGCACCGCAGTCGACGCACGCCATTGCCGTGCTGTAAATCGATTCGTCCCAATCGCCGCCATCGCGCTGGACCAACGTCGACATCAGTCCCGAACCGAGGCGGAGCGCCAGATCGACTGAAGCTTGCAGTCGTGATTCGATCCCTGCGCGGATCGCCAGCCGATCGATCACCGCCTCGATCGTATGGTTCCGTCTCGGTGCAAGTGCCGGCACGTCCTCCAGCAGGTACTGCTGGCCGTCGACGCGGACCCGGATCAGCCCCGCTTTTTGAATCGACTCCAGCACTTCGCGGTGCACGCCCCGGCGGCCGCGGACCAGCGGAGCCATCAGCACCAATTTCGTCCGCTCGGGCAACGCCAACAAAGAGTCGCGGATCACGTCGGACGACTGTTGTGCGATCGACGAACCGCACTGGCTGCAGTGTGGCGTGCCGGCACGTGCGTACAGCAGTCGCAAATAGTCGTAGATCTCGGTGATCGTGGCGACGGTGCTTCGCCCGCCCGTGGAGCCCGGTTTCTGGTCAATCGCAAGCGTCGGGGCGAGTCCGCTGATCGAGTCGACGTCGGGTCGAGGGAGTTGATCGAGAAACTGTTGCGCGTAAGCGGAGAGGCTGTCGATGTATTGCCGCTGGCCTTCGGCATACAGCGTGTCGAACGCGAGTGAGCTTTTGCCGCTTCCCGAGACGCCGGTGATGACAGTCATGGCATCGCGCGGAATGTCGATATCGACTCCCTGCAGGTTGTGAACGCGAGCGCCGCGGATGCGAATCACGCCGCCATCGTCGCCCCCCGATCCCGATCCGTGAACCGTCGATCCGCGGCGAGATGACTTTCGCGATCGTCGATTGGTTTTGGGAGCAGGCAATGCAACTGGATCCGTGTGGGCGATATTTGCGTGGCGCGTTAGAATGACTCAATCACCGTAGAGAATTGTCCAGCGATTGAATATCAGGGACATTCGCTTCATTGGAGAGGACAAATTTGGATCGGGCCCAACCAGAGCCGATGATCGACTTGCGGCGTTACGGCGATCGCGAGCATTTGTTGCTGGCGTCTTATGCGATGTTCAGCCGCGATACCGAAGGACGCCTGTACGACGAACCTGAGCACGCCTATCGCGGTCCGTATGCCCGGGATCGTGATCGCATTTTGCACAGCAGCGCTTTTCGTCGGCTGAGCGGCAAGATGCAGGTCTTTACCGGCGAGATGGGCGTCTATCATCGCACGCGATTGACGCACACCTTCGAGGTTGCGTCGATTGCCCGCACGATGGCGCGGGTGCTGCGTTTGAACGAAGATTTGACCGAGGCGCTCGCCCTGATGCACGACATCGGGCATCCTCCTTACGGGCACTGTGGCGAAGATGTGCTCAGCGAGTGCATGCAGCATGTCGGCGGTTTCAGTCACAATGAGTTTGCTACGGTGATCGTTAGCGAACTTGAACACCGCTACAGTGGTTTCCCAGGTCTGAACCTCTCTCGGGAAACGCTGTCTGGTCAAGACGTGCGGGCCCACAAAGCCGAGGCCGCCGTGGGGCGGTCACCGATGTTGGAAGTTCAACTTGTCGACTTGGCCGATTCGATCGCCTATGACGCTCACGATGTCGACGATGCTTTGCAGATGGGATTGCTGTCGATCGACGAGCTTTCAGAGTTGGCTGTCGTCCGCCGATCGCTGGAGCAGCTGCGGGCAAAACATGGAATGTTGCCAACATTGCAGCTGCGGCAGTTGTTGGTCCACGAACTGATTGATCTTCAAGTCAGTGATTTATTGCAGACGGCCGTCGAACAATTGCGAATGGCGGAGGGTTACAACACGAGCGACGTCAGCGACGTGGGGTTGCGATTACAGCACAGCGAGTCCCTTGGCGGCGAACGATCGGAGTTGGAAGCGTTTCTGTTCGAGGCGGTGTATCGCCATGAAAGATTGATACCGGTGCGAGAAGCGGCGGCCGACCGTTTGCGGACCTTGTTCGGGATTCTGGTGCAGGATCCAGGGCGTCTTCCCTTGCGATTTCGCCAACGGGCCGAACGCGTGCGGGTGGAGAAAGTGGTCGGTGAGTACCTGGCAGGCATGACCGACGCGTTTTGTGATGCCCAATATCACTACGCAATCGAATCGGATGCCGGCCCCATGGCCGATTGGTAGGCCCTATCGGTACTGCTCGTGGCAGGCGTCGCATTTTTGCCGAATGCCGCTGACTCCTTTGCGAACCGCATCAACGTCGCCGCGGTCGATCGCGGCGGTCACCTTTTTCGACTCGTCGATCATGCTACGACTCAGGGCTGTGTAGTCCGCGTCGTCGGCTTCGTCCATGCCTTCTCGCGTCAACACTTCGCCAAGCACCGACAGCAATTCAGAGTTTCGTTTGATCAGGTCCGGTTCTCGCTTCACGGAACCGGCATCGCGGCTGGCGTCCTGGAGAGCGTCAATCAGCGTTTGAGCATACTCCATCAGGGGTGATCGATCGGCGATCATCGACCAGTCGTTCTCGGGCTGGGCGTCCCGTTTGGCAAGTCCGCTGCCGGAAACCAGATCCTGCAAATCGGCTTTTCGCAATTTGGCTTCGTTGTACACTTGCGTCGATCCCGCCTTGCAGTTGAAGGCGGAACGGGCCAGCAAATCGCGGGCGGCGGCCGCTTGTTCTTTCCAGCGAACGTCACCGCGATGTTCATGGATGACCGCGAACAGCATCGCCATCACGGTCAGGTCGAGGCGAGCTTCCTGGTAGCCACCACCATTGAATGCGCCCGGCGTGGTGACAACGGAATCAAAGTGCAACCGCACCCGCTTGATCTCGTCCTCGAGCGACGTCGGGCTAATCAGTGGCGACCAGGCGTCATCACCACCGGGCTCATCGGTCGGCGTGTCGGCCGCGGTAGCGGCCGTTGCCGCGGCAGCGGAGGCCTTACGTACCGACGAGAGGGTCGGTCTTGCCCCGCGGAAGGCTTGGTTGAGATCGTCGAAAAAGATTCCGCGAGTTTGCTTCGGTGAGAATTTGGGTGCCGGCGCCCGTCGTTCATCCGCACGCAAGTGAGGAACACTGGCGATCAGAACGACCAGCAAAAGCGAGATGTGTAGCGGCGTCTTCGTCATGCGAGCGACTTCAAGTGTAGCGGGGCTATCTGTCTCGTTTAACGGCAAGCCGCAGGCGACTTTTAAGGGCGACGGGGTGGCTGGCGGTCGAGCCAAAGCGAGCCCCCAGTTTTTCGGTGAAAGCAGTTATTCGGTATACATACCTGGGGGCTCAACACTCGCGAAGCTCGCATTTCAACCCCAGCCACCCAGAGAATGCAAGATCTTGACGTTCAACACCTGCCGTTAAACCATTATAAAACGCAACCGTGAACTAACCGCCGACCAAATCCAGAATTCGCCGCATTTCCGCCACGGCTTCTTTCATTCCAACCATCACCGCTCGGCTGATGATCGCGTGGCCAATGTTCAATTCGGCCATCTTCGGAATTGCGGCCACGTCGCGGACGTTCGTGTAATTCAATCCGTGACCGGCATGCAATCGCATGCCGGCTGTGGATGTGGCCTTGCTGGCTTGGCAAAGCCTTGCCAATTCAGCGGTTTGTGCATCCCGACGGGCGAGCGCGTAAGGGCCGGTGTGCAGCTCGACTGCATCCGCGCCGAATTTCGCGGACGCCTCGACCTGTTTCAGATCAGGGTCAATGAACAGGCTGACCAGGATGTCTGCGTCCTGGAGTCGCTTGACCGCATCGGCGACTCGACCATCGTCCCCGACGACATCCAGCCCACCCTCGGTCGTGATCTCGATACGACTTTCAGGGACCAGCAATGCCCAATCGGGATGGACCCGGCAGGCGATGCCAATGACTTCGTCGGTGCAGGCCAATTCCAAATTGGTTTTGACTGTGACGGTCTTCATCAGCAGTTCGACGTCGCGGTCTTGAATGTGCCGACGATCTTCGCGGAGGTGAAACGTGATCCCGTCAGCGCCCCCTGTTCGGCGAGCGCCGCAGCGATCACCGGATCAGGCTCGTAGGTTCGACGAGCCTGGCGCACGGTCGCCACGTGGTCGATGTTGACTCCCAATTCGATCATTCCCTGCGCCTCGCTTAAATGCTCGAATCGATTTCGACTCGCTCGCCGTTGGCATCCCGGCAATCCATTTCCAAGTGTTCTGGGTACATCGCCTCGCTGCCGAGGATCTGCACCGCCATTTTGCCGACGTCCTCCATTTCCATCACCTCGCGGCGTTTCTTATTGTTCAGGTGCGCGGCGACTTCATCGTTCACGCGTACGGTCACCCGTTTGATGTGATCATTCTTGACTGCCAACGCTAAAGTTCGGATGACTTCGATCGACATGCTTTCCGCCGTCTTGACCAATCCACGTCCTTCGCAGCAGGGGCAATCGTTGTAGATGCTGCGTTTCAGACTGGGGCGAATCCGCTGGCGCGTCATCTCGATCAACCCGAATGGGCTGGTGCGAAGAATCTTGGTGCGGGCCCGGTCACCGGCCATCGCGTCGCGAAGCGTATGCTCCACCTTGCGCCGATGACTCTCTTTTCGCATGTCGATAAAGTCGTTGACGATCACACCGCCCAGGTCACGCAGTCTGAGTTGGCGAGCGATTTCTTTGGCCGCGGCCATGTTCAACCGAAACGCGTTTTCCTCGGCCGAATCATTGCCGCGGAAGCTACCGCTGTTGACGTCAATCGCCACCAAAGCTTCGGTCGGATCGATCACGATTGACCCGCCGTCACGAAGTTGAACCTGACGTTGGTTAATTTTGATGATCTCCTGTTCCAACTTGTATTTGTGGAAGAGGGGTACATCGCTGTCGTACAGTTTCAATCGATCCACGACTCGCGGCATCACCATCTTCAAGAAATCGCGAGCCTTCTCGAACGACTCTTGCTCGTCAACCAGGATCACATCGATGTCATCACTGTAAATATCGCGGATGGTGCGAATGATCAAATCGCTCTCTTCGTAGATCACGCCAGGTTCGCTGGTGCTTTTGAGCCTGCGCACGATCGCCTTCCACAGCCGCAACAGATACTCCATGTCGCGTTGCAGTTCCAGCTCCTTGCGGCCGGCCCCGGCAGTCCGGACGATAAACCCCAGACCTTTGGGCGGATGCAGCGACAACATGCAGCGTTTCAGACGCCGGCGATCGTCGTCGTCTTCGATTTTACGACTGACACCGACGCGGGCCAGCGAGGGCATCAGCACCAGGTATCGTCCAGGAATCGAGATGTAAGTGCTCAGCGTAGGCCCCTTGGTGCCGATGCCTTCCTTGATGACTTGGACCAAGACCTCGTCGCCACGGCGAAAAATTTCTTGGATCGGCGGTTTGACGCGCGGGCGTCCACCTTTGAAGGCGTGCTTGCTGCCCCGCCCCGACTCGCGAGCCCGCTTGGCGGCCGCTTCGGCCATCTCGTCCGATTCGCGCATGATTTCTTCGGGATCGTATCCGCCTTGGCGAAAGTACTGAGGTTCGACGTCACTGATGTGCAGAAATCCGTTTCGCCCGACTCCAAAGTCGACAAATGCTGCCTGAATACTCGGCTCCAGATTGACAATCTTGCCGCGGTAGATGTTCCCCGCAAATGCTTCGACACTCTTCCGCTCCATGTAAAGTTCATCGAGCCGGTTGTTTTCTAAGACAGCAATGCGGCACTCTTCGGGCTGCAACACATTGATCAACATTTCTTTTTTCATACAAGCACCTCTTACGGTGTTATGTCAGCTTGATACTGGGAATCAGTTCCCTGCATGGACGCCGACGGGATAATGTTTGGTTAAGTTCGCGCGGTATGTGTGGTGCCTTTCGCGGATAGGCCGTGAGTTTATTCGCCAGTAGCGAAGGAATGTCGTCGTTTGCTCCGCAAACGAACGCTCGTTCGCGGAGCGAACGACGACTTTCATTAATTCACAGCCTGGGAGCGAAAGACGACAATCAATGGCCGCACGATGTTTCGTTGTTTGGTATTGGTTCAGGCTCAAGTTTTTGGGTGCAGTCGGAATCGGGGTTGGAAGCTGATTTGGTGATGGAATCTGGGTTGCTGGCGGGCTCGGCAACGACCATTTCAGACACGTCATCGGACTGAAACTCTCGCTGCAGCACGACACGAACTCGCGTTATCAGGGATCCTTTTTCGATCCAATCGCCGAAACCGAGCAGGTCGAGCACGTCGGCCGGACGAAGTGATGCTGATTCGCTGGCGGCCAGCGACATGTGAATCTGCTGGTCGCGAAGCTCCAGTTTCAGAATTTGCTGGGCGACCTCGACCGTCATGGTTTTCTTCTTCCGCTCAACCGAAACTGTCTGCTGTGACTTGAGTTGCTCGATTGATTGTGTGATCGCTTGCGGGTCGGCGTCCGCGATCGTGGTGATGAGGTAATCGCTTTGCAGCAGCTGGGCTTTGCCCAGCGCCTGCGGGAGCTTGGCAACGCTATTGATCGTCAGCCCGGGTTGGTCATCCTCTTGCAGGCGTTGCAGCATCTCTGCGGGCGTCAGTTCCTCGGCCAGCTCAATTTCCACGACCTCGTCAAGACTTTCCACGCCCAAGGCAAGTGCCGAGGGGAAACCAATCCGCGGCTTGGGATGGAAGCCCTCGGTCATGGAAGGCTTCAAGGCAGCGCGGCGGATGAGCCGTTCCCACAGCCGGGCAAGATCTCGATGGCTGATCCAACGCAACAAATCCGTTTTTGCGAATCGGACCCGATACCGTATTCGCAGCGGTGCCTCGACAGCCGGCTGTTGCCGCGGCGTCCCCTGCGGTTCGGTATTGGGTGGCAATGGTTGAGTCATGGTGGGCATTGGCTTGATCGCGCCATAAGAGGCTGCTAATTGACAATCAACTCCGGTACGAACGCTCCCAGACGGTCCAACAAGTACATGTCGACATCGCGGGCCGCTTCCAGCTTCATGACGCGCGCGGCAACCTCGCGACATTGCTCGATCGAAACACTGCGAATCGCCTTCTTGACCCGCGGCAGCGCCGAGGGCGGGACGCTCAGATTTCGCACGCCGAGTCCCAGCAACAGCAAGGCTCGACCCGGATTGCTACTCATTTCGCCGCATACAGCGAGCGGCACATTCCCCGCTTTCGCAACTTCCACGCAACGTTGAATCAGCCGCAGCACCGCAGGGTCGCTCGATTGATAGAGGTCGGCGACATATTCGTTGCTGCGGTCGACGGCCAACGTGTACTGGGCCAAGTCATTGGTGCCGATGCTGAGGAAGTCAACTTCGGGGATGAAGCGTTCCAGCATCACAACCGCCGCGGGGACTTCGACCATCATTCCCACCGGAATACCGCTGCGATACGGGATGCCGGCATGCTTCAGGTCTTCCCCGACAACCTTCAGCAACATTCGAGCTTGGCGCAATTCCCCGATCGTGGTGATCAGCGGGAACATCACGCGAATATCCCCATGCACGGCGGCACGCAGTACGGCGCGAAGTTGCGGCCGGAACAGATCCAAGTTGCGAAGTGACAAACGAATACTGCGCAAGCCGAGAAACGGATTGTGTTCGTTCTCGGCGAGTGGACGATGTCCCATCTTGTCGGCGCCCAGGTCCAACGTCCGCAGCACCACTGGCCGTCCGTTCATTTCTCGAACAACCTGGCTATATGCCTGGTAGTGATCTTCTTCGCTCGGCTCTTCCTCGCTGCTCAGATACAAGAATTCGGTGCGATACAAGCCGATTCCGTCGGCACCACGTTGGAGGCAGGAGGCGGTTTCATGCGGAAATTCGATATTCGCGTTCAGCCGGATCCGCACGCCATCGGCGGTTTCGGCTGGCAGATCGCGCAGTTCGGCCAGCCGCGCGCTGAGCGACTCGCGTTGTTGCAAACGATGCTCGTAGCTGGCAAGCGTTTGTTCGTCAGGATTGATAATCACGCGGCCGCGATCACCATCGACGATCACCCGGTCGGCAGCGCCGACGGAATCGAGAAACGGTCCGATCCCGACCACGGCGGGCAGTTCCAATCCTTTGGCGACGATCGCGGTGTGCCCGCCGGGACCTCCGGTTTCGGTGCAGAACCCATGCACGTACCGCCGATCCAGGTTCGCCGTCTCGCTGGGCGTCAGCACGTGCGAGAGAATGATCACCGGCTCGGTCAGATCCGAGAGTGGCTGGCGACTGACTGCACCAAGTTCGAGCAGCAATTGCTTTTCGATATCCAGCACATCTTCGGCACGCTCGGCAAACAGGGGATTGTCCAGACGTCGAAGTGCCGCCGCGTAGTTATGCAGGACACGGTTGACGGCATAGGCGGCCGATTGATGCTGATCGCGGATGCGTCGGCCGAGTTCGCCGTTGAGCCGCGGATCGTGCAGCATCTGCAGCTGGGCGGCGAAGATGTCGCCGGTGTCTTCGCCGGCGACGGCGGACGTTTCCAGGCGACTGGTTTCCAGTCGTTCCGAGACGGCATCGGTCGCTTCACGCAAGCGCGCGAACTCGGCCGCCACGTCTTCGGTGGCGATGATGGTGCGGGGAATTCGATAACCATCGGCGTCCAGCACTAGGGCAGGACCGATAGCGACTCCCGGCGAGACAGGGATACCTTGCAGTTCGACCATCGTCGTGTGATGGATCGAAGCTCACGAGAGTCGCTCACCTTGGCGGCCGACAAACTACTTTGTGGGCGTATAAGTTCGGTGTGCGAGATCGGCAGCTCCAGCCGCCGAAATATCGTGAGGCGATCCATCAAGTGTTCGGTTCTTCTTGGGATAGGTTTTGGATCAGCCAAGGTGAGCGGAAAACTGTTCGCCGTGAGGATACGCTTTTCAAAAGCTGTGTCTCACCGGAATGCGACGCGTCAGGAATCGACGGCCGGTTCCACACCTTGCATCTTGGTGTCATCAAAGTCGGCTTCGATCAGCTGCACGATTGATTGCAGAGCTGCTGCCGCATCAGCGCCTTGGGCAGTGACCGATAATTCAGTCCCCTTCCCGGCGCCGAGTGTCAGCAACGAGAGAATGCTCTTGCAATCAGCCAGTTCGCTATCCTTCCCAATCAGAATGTTAGACTCGAACTTGTTGGCCAATTGGACTAACAAGTGAGCCGGACGCGCATGCAGCCCTTCCGGGTTGCTGACGGTGACTGTTCGGGTTTGCGGAGCCATATTCATTAGCCAGAAACAAACTGATTGTCGTCCGCTTCTTGCAGCAACTGATTAATGTCTTCGGGAGTCTTGCTCTGTTTCAGGAATCGACAGAACGTTTCGTCGCGAAGTTGTCGAGAAATATTCTCCAAGGCTCGCAGGTGGTCACCCGGTCGCTCTGGTGGGCTGATCAATAAGAAAAACAATTGTACTCGTTCGCCGTCGAGCGAATCAAAGTCGACGCCACTCTCGCTGACACCAACGGTACCAACCAGCTTGGGGACGCTTGGATGTTTGGTGTGAGGGACCGCGACGCCACGACCGATTCCGGTGCTGCCGAGTTCTTCTCGCTTCATGATCGAAGCAACGATGTCCTCTCGCTGGTCGGTGTCAATTTCCCCTGAATCCAACAGAGCCTGGACCAATTCTTCGATCACGTCTTCTTTGGACTGGGCCTGCAGTTCGGCGCGGATGGCCTTGGTAGTAATAAAATCTGCGAACTTCATTTGAATGCGATTCCTTCGTTTGGAATTCTCGGTGTGGAGCTACCGCCCGCTCGATTGGGATTGAATCGGCACGATCAAAACGCAATTCACCGAAAGACTCACAACAAGGAGCTCAGCGATGCGATGCGATTGACGGGAGCCAATTGGATTGATCCCATGAACCTTGACGGTGATCTGTAACTTGTGGATCACTTATCGACGCAGACAAGACCAAGAGTCAGTCTTCGTCGGTAGCGATTGTGTCAATGTGTTTGTGTCCTGTGGCGCGGTGGCCAGTCTTCTTTTCTTTCAAACGACGCAATTGCTGTTCAACCTTGGGAATGACTACGTCGAGCGCCGAGAGCACCGTGGTTGACTCCGCGGTCGCGACGCAGTTGTCCGCGTGCTCAACAGAAACCTGGATTTCCACCGTGGGTTTGTCCAATTGCTGGAGGTCGACGGTCACTTCGATGGCATTGATTCGGTCGTAAAGACGTCGGAGCTTTTCCGACTTTTCCACAATCAATTCTTGATCACCCGGCTGTAGATTGCCGTGGCGTGCCGAAACGCTGACCTGCATGTTGTGACTCTCCCTCCGGTGAACTATACGTGCGAGCTCAGCCACAGCTGGGGGTAACATGTTGCCATTTGCGGAAACCTCGCTTCGCCACCCAGCATAAGCAACATTTGCTCCCAGGAATAGCGATCCTTTTCAGATCCTCGGCCCAGTTCTCGCTCCAGATCGCTCCAGATCGCAGTTCTCGCCGTCAGATCGAAATTATTTCAGATCCGAGTTGTCCCTTTGGATCTCGGGGACCTGTATTCAGATTGAGGGCGTGGAGGTATCGCCTGGCTCCCCCGTGACAGGAGTCTCGTTCTCGTGGTAATCTCTGCATCTAACGGATTTATGCATCTTCCACCCCCCCTGAACCCCCTCTCACGCCATGGCCCGTAAGGTCGTCAGTCGCAAGGCAAAAGCTGCCGAGGCCGAAGCTGCAGAAAAACTGGCTACAGCGAAGAAAAAAAAGGCAGCCAAGAAATCTTCTACGCGAAAGAAAAAGTCCGCTGCAGATATGCGAATGAAGCTCTACTGGGGAGTCTTCAGCCAGAATTTGAAAAGAGTCGCCGTGTTTGAGTTTGATCAACAGAAGGAGGCCCAGAAAAGGGCCGCCGAATTGAGCAAAGGGGGGAAATCACCCCATTTCGTTCAAAAGGTCAAGGAAGAAGTCAAACTCGATTAATGCCTCATCGGTGTCTTACCGTGTGAAAGCCGAATGGGAGCCACAAGCGTGCGTCTGGCTCTCTTGGCCCCATAACCTCGAAACCTGGCCGGACTCGGTCGATCCGCAACGGCAACGATTCCACCACATCCCGGCCTTCTTCGCGCTTTGGGCCCGCAGCATTGCTGAAAGTACGCCGGTCCGGATTCTTGCGACCGGCGATGAGGCGAAGCAATGCGAGTCGATGCTGGATCGCGCACGCAACATCGACATCGTGGACGTTGCCACGAACGATTGTTGGATTCGAGACTACGGCCCGTCTTTCGTCGTCAATCAAGTCGACGGCTCGCTTCACGGGGTCAATTGGAAGTACAACGCCTGGGGTGGCAAGTATCCGCCCTGGGACAAGGATGATGCAGTCGCGCCGCAGCTCTGCCGCGCTGCTGATCTGCCCTGCGTCGATGGAGCACTTTGCCTGGAAGGTGGTGCGTTAGAAGTGGACGGCCACGGTCGATTGCTGACGACGCCCGAGTGCTTGATCAGCGCGACGCGAAACCCAGGCTGGTCCAAGGAGAACATCTCTCTGGAATTGCATCGTCAACTTGGCGTCACTGAAATCGTCTGGCTTGATGGAGGCGGCTTGGTTGGCGATGACACCGATGGACACATTGATCAACTGGCCCGCTTCATCGACCGAGAAAATGTCGTCGCCGCTGTTTGTGATCCAGCCAACGCTGATTTCGACGAGAACCTCGATCCACTGGAAGACAACTTTCGTCAGCTTCAGCTGTGGGGCGACGCGACCAGCCCCAACGTTCGCATCCACCGGCTGCCGATTCCGCCCCCCCGCTATATTGATGGTCGGCGAGTTCCCGAGAGCTACTGCAATTTTCTCAGACTTGGTCAGGACCGACTGTTGGTACCGACTTTTGCCGCGAACACGGACGATCACGCTTTAGGCTTACTGCGAGAGCTCAGCGGAGCAGACGTGACTGCCGTCGACTGCCGAGATCTTGTTTGGGGTCTGGGGGCGCTCCATTGCGCCAGCCGCGACCAACCCGAGTGAGAATCGCCAGTTGTACAATAGATACCCCGATTCGAGGTCCGGAGATTTAGATGAACCGCTTTCAGTTCTTGTCCGTTGCCTTGGCTGTTGCGTTGCAAACGGTCTCTGCTGCCAACGAAGGGGTCGTCGATGCGGGCAAATACGCATCACTGCAAGAAGCGGCCGACGCGATTCCGGAAACCGGCGGAGTGCTTCAGATCCCGCCCGGTAAGCACGAGATTTCTGAGCCCATTCGGATCAAGACCGGCGACACAAGAATCGTCGGCGTCGGCTCGGCATCGCACATCGTCAACAAGAATACGGCAGGCCAACCGGCCGTGCTGATCGAGAATCCGAAGTTCTCCGGAAAGGCGACGCCAGCGGCGGAGCGACTGTGGCGAGTGAGTATCGCCGACCTGCGGATTACTGGAAACGAGAAAAGCGGCGCCGGAATTGAAGCGCGCTACATCGAGGAGATCTTCGTGCAAGGTGTCACCAGCAGCCACAACGGCGGTGACGGATTGCGGCTCTATTTCTGCTACGAAGACCCGCGTGTCAGCGACAACCTGTTGACTTACAACAAGCAATGCGGCGTCTATCTCGAAGGCTGCCACGACATCATCGTCTCAGCAAATCAATTTGAGGAGAACCAAGATGGATTGAAGTGTATCGACTCGTTCAACCTCGCCATGAGCGGCAACAACCTCGATGATCACTTGGGCGATGGTGTGGTGATTGAGAACACGTACGGATCAGTCGTGGCGGGCAACATGATCGAAGAGTGCCAAGGTTGGGCGATCGTCCTGGACCGTGATTGTTACGGGATCACGATGTCCGCCAACGTGATCGCTCACGAGTTTACCGGCGGTATCGATCTGCGTGACGCGCACGGATGTGCGATCTCTGCCAACACTTTCACGATTGTCAAGAAGGTGGGCATCGCGGTTCGCAGCGAGTCAGCCAGCATCACGATCGGCGGCAATAACTTTAGCGATACGTGGATCGGCAACGACGAACAGGGCAAACCGCTGCAAAGACGGGAAAACGAGCCGAGTAAGACAGAGGAAAACCCAAACGAGGCGGCCGGCATCCTGCTGGACGGTTGTGAAGCAGTCGTGATATCCGGAAATCTGTTCTCGCGGTTGAGCACCGAACCGATTCTCGAGCGGGGCGATTGCCGAAAGATCCTTTCCAACGGAAATGGACTCAAGATCGACGATTGATGTTGTGGACGCGATCGACTGTTTGGGCCTTCATGGGGTGGCTGGCGGTCGAGCGTCAGCGAGCCCCCGGAATTCCATTGGCTCGCGTCTGGGGGGCTCGCTGACGCTCGACCACCAGCCACCCAATCGTTGCGGATCAGCCACGAAATTCGCCGAAGAACCTTCCATCTAGACGCCTTCTCCGCGAAAGATGATCGCGTGGGATTGATCCGGCTGTAACTGGTCGAGCCACTGAGCGACTTGATCGTCTTGGTAACCTAGCATCGTTGCCGAGTACTCGGCGTCGGGGATGCAGCGGCCGTAGTGGATCAAAGATGAACTTCCTTCGTCCGTGTATTCGCCGGCATCGGGATCATGCATCTCGATACTGCCGCGAATCGTGTCGCGAACGTAGTCGAGCCAAGCGGCGGAGCGAATTTCGGGGCTGCGAATCAGCTTCCAGAATGCCTCGAGCACCCGCTCGGGTTCGATGCTGGTTTGCGCGACCAAGCCCGCGTAACCACCATCGCGGTGCGTCGTGCTGGTGAACTCGGGCGAGTACGCCAATTGTGAATCCTCGCGAATCAGACGGTTGAGGGGCGAGCCCAATTCGCCCGCGGAAAAAACGTCCTCCAGAAAGTCCCAACGCAAGAGCTCGTCAATGCCGTGCGAAAAAGAAGGAATCGGAAACAGCAGGTACACGATCGAATCATCGTGCGACGTCGAAATCGTTGTCGTTTGGCCGGCCAGCCATGCAGGTAGTTTCCCGTAGCTGGCGGGCCGCCGGCGCGGCGTCAGCGGTCGATCGGGCATTCGCTCGACGCAGCGAGCAATCACATCCAGCAACTCCGATCGTTCGATATCGCCGGCAACGAACAGCGCGGACCGATTGCGGGCGTAACCAAGTTCGTGTGCACGACGCAGTTGTGAAGGATCAATCGATCTCAACGTCTCGCTCGAACCGAGTTGGTCGTGACCGAGCGGATGGTCCGGCCAAACGACACCCGGCAACTCGCAAAGCGAGTGCGTGTAAGGAGATGAATGCCACTCGTCGATCTCCTGCAAGATCACTTCGCGCTCGGCCTCAATGTCGGCGGTCCGAAGTAATGGGCGGGCGATCATATCGGCGAGGATATCGAGGGCGTCGGCCCAGACTCGCTTGGGCACGTTCGCGCTGAAGGCCGTATGCGTGTGGCCGGTCTCAGCGTTCGAGCCGCCGCCATGTCGAACCAGGCGAGCCTCGGTGTCACGATAGCCACCGGGATATTTTTCCGTTCCACGCGACGGCAGATGCTCGAACCAATGATAGATCCCATGCCCACCGCCAACGCAGTCGTCGGCGCTGCCCACAAACACGATCCAATGCAATGAAACCGCATTGACCGGCAATTGCTGGTAGTAGACCGGAACCCCAAACGGCCCCTCGATAGGCTCGAAGTCGATCATTTAATCTCGCGAAACTAAGAACGCGATCAAATCTCGCAACTCGTCCAGCGTCATGGCGTCTTCGAGTCCCGACGGCATGATCGATTGCTCGATCGGGTCTTGCACTTCGATGTCTTCGAGTGCTACTTCGAACGTATTGCCGTCGGCACCTTGAAAGCGAAGGCTGTTGCCAACGCCAGATTTGTCGAGCTTCAGACCTGTCAGCACCTTGCCATCGACTGTGAGTACTCGCCACGGAACATACAGCGGGCCAACCTCTTTGCTCGGCAGAAGAAGCGATTCCAGTAAGCGATGACTTGTCATTTGACCCGACAAAGTCGTCAGGTCGGGACCGGTCATGGCGCCGCGTCCCGAGTGGGCGTGACAGTTGATGCAGATCGACCGTGAAAAGACCCGTCTGCCCGCGTCGGAATCGCCGCCACTGCCCACCAATTCGTTCCATGCATCAATGTCTTCACGCGGCGGACGCGGCTCTGTGTTGGTCGCCCAAGTTCGCTTGAGAATTCGCTCAGCCTCCTGACGCAGCACATCAGGTTGCACTGGACGCGACAACTTGTTGACCAACGCAGCGTACGTCCCCGCTTGACGCGCCAATCCGGCCAAGGCATCGGCCCGCGTTTGCACGTCAAACAGTTCGTCCGAAGCGATCGTGGCGAGTTGATCGGATGCCGATTTCGTGCCGCGAGACACCAGTAAGCGAATCACCTCCGACGCAAAAACGCGATCACGCTGCTGGGTCACCCATTGACCAAGTTGCTGATCGCTTGGCACGTCGGACTCGACCGGTATCCGGCGAACCGCGAGCCCCCGCAGCCTCGCCGATCGATCCGTATTCCCAGCGAACTCGATCAACAGCTTCTCACTCGCGGGATCCCGCTTGCCTCCCGATGCCGAGCCCGTCTCCAGATAGGCGATCGACCCGATGACCGCGGAAAAGACTTCGGGCGAAAGTTCCTTCCGCTGAAGCAAGTTGCGAATGGCCGGAAGTTGATCCTTGCAATCCCGCTCTGTCGCCCAGCGAATCGCCGCGATCAAGACGTCGCCCGAATCGTCCTGCAATCCCCACTCCAGCCATTGCCGACGTTGCTCAGCAGAAACACTTGCGGGGTTCGACAACTCTTTCCATCTCCAAGCGGAGATCAAGCCGACGCTTTGCCGGGGCAAGGACGGTCTTCCGAGGTCGGCAAGTTGATTCGTTTGAACCAGACCATAAGTCGCCGCTTGACGAATGAACACGTCGTCACTTTGCAGCGATTGCAGACGCTGATTCGCGCTCGTTTGGGAATCACTTCGCAGACGCGAAGCCTCTTGCTCCGGCTTGGTAAGACCGGGTAACGAGCCGGTCATGGGCTCCCCGTCCTGCTTGCGACTGATTCGCCACAATCGGCCTTTGCCGTGCACGTTATAACTGCGGTCAACCCAATCGGTCACGTAAACCGAGCCGTCAGGGGCAACCGCCATTGCCACCGGGCGAAAGTTTGCGTCACCTTGAACAACGACCGTCCGCTCGCCCGACCAAGAGGCTCCGCGCGGCTTGATCGTGTAACTTTCAATTCGGTTGTCACCCCAGCTAGTCACCCAAATCTGCGAGCCGTTCGTGATGACAGTGCAGGCGGCTTCGCCCGTTCCCGCGGCCATCGGCAGCGTGCCGGGGATTTCTCCGTTCCACGCCAGCAGCGGGTGCGTCCCCGCGCGTCCAAAGCGAAACTGAAAACCGTAGTCACCACCTGGGACAACATGCAGCAATCGGTTCGGCGGCATCGCATCGGGATCATTACCCGCCACCCAAAGACGTTCAGCCGCGTCAAGGCAAAGCCCAAATGGATTCCAAAAACCTGTCGCGACTCGTTCCAGCCGGCTACCGTCGCTTTGGCAGCGATAAACGTTGCCTCCCTCGCCACCGCCGATCTGTTTCGACCCATCGGTGCCAATCAATTCGTAGGGCTCGCCAAAGTTCTCGCCCTGCCCAACGTACAACCACCCGTCGCTACCGAACGTCAGACCACCGAGTCCATTGTGCGGATAATCGGCGGTCGTGTTGTGCGTCAGCAGCACCTCGCGTTGGTCCGCGACGTCATCGTGATCGCTGTCGCGGATCCGCACGACTTCGCTGCGTCTGGCAACCGCAATCCAGCCGTCCCCGATGTTCGCCACGTTCATCGTGGCAACGCCGCCTTCATAGAACAGACGTTTTCGATCGAGGATGCCGTCGCCATCGCTGTCGTCGAACAGGTAGATCCGATCGGTCTTGGGACCTGGATAATCTTCGGGTGGAAAGTGCGTATGGCATTCCACCACTAGCAGTCGCCCCGCGTCATCGAAGCAGCATCCGGTCGGAGTGACCAATTCCGGCTCAGAGCTAACCAGTTCGACTTGCCATTCGGAATCGAGCATGCGCGGCGGCTCGATGGCGTTCGCATCGAACGAACGGAGGGCAACAAAGCTGAGGGATATTAGCAAAGCAGCCGCAAGAGACATGGATCGATGCATGGATTCGTTTCGAGGGAGGAGGTCTTCGCATCAGTTTAGCGGTTTTTCGGCAAGGGTGATGGCTGTAGCATCGTGCGATTGAATTTACAGTCGCTGATTTCATCGCTAGCCAACTTTTGCTGAAGCTGCGACTGCATCAGCCACCGCATGTGCGACCTCCGTTGTGGATGCTTTGCCACCGATATCGGGCGTGCGAATGTCGCTGTCGCGAAGCAGCCCTGCAACTGCATTCTCGAGTGCCGTCGCCGCGTTGCTGCAGGCGGAATCGTTGTGCTTGTCGCCGAGCCAATCGAACATCATGGCGGCCGAGAGGATCGTTGCCAAAGGATTAGCGACGTTCTTGCCGGCAATTTGAGGAGCCGTCCCATGCGACGGTTGGAACAAACCGTGTTCTTCTCCGATCTCCGCCGATGGGCCGAGTCCAAGTCCGCCAACCAGGCCCGCACCTAGGTCGGAAAGTATGTCCCCGAACTGGTTTTCCATCACCAGCACGTCGAAGTCCCAAGGATTCTGAACCATGTACAGGCTCATCGCATCCACATAAACGGCGTCGCTGCTGATATCGGGATACAACTTCGCAACATCAAAGAAGACCTCGCGAAAGAAGGCCAAGCTGCGGAAAACGTTCGCTTTGTCAACGCACGTGACCAGCTTCTTTCCATCACTGGGACGACCATTGCGCCGTTGTGCGAGCCGAAAAGCATAGTCCGCAACTTGGGATGTGCCTTTCCGTGTGACGACCATCGTATCGGTGGCAACCTCGTCGCCCACCTTGCTGCCGCCGCCAAACGATGCGAACAGGCCTTCCAGGTTTTCGCGGATGACGATGAAATCGATTCCCGGACCTGTGTCTTTCAAAACACACGGAGCGCCAGGGTAGAGCTTCACCGGCCGAACTGCCGAATGCACACGGAGTGCTCGGCGAAGTCCCACCATCATGGTTGGCTGCACTTCGGTGCCATCGGGCTGGCGAACGTCGGGCAGGCCGATCGCCGACAGCAGCACGGCGTCGGCGTCGAGGCAGTCCTCGAGCACCGCATGCGGCAGCGTCTCACCGGTCTGGCGGTAGAGTTCCGCTCCCGCTTGATGAGAAGTGAACGTCAAATCGAGGTCCGGCAAGTCACTGACCATACGATCAAGCACGATGCGGGTCGCATCCATACATTCCGGCCCAATGCCGTCCCCGGGAAGCAGTGCAATTCGATAGGAAGGCATGGGCAATCTGTTGATGAGAGGGGAGAACTTGAGTGAAGATACCTTTCTCCCACTCACAGTTCATGTTGAACAGCCCAAACATGGCCCAAATGATAACCGGCGGCCGCAGGATATTCTGCACATTGTTGCTCGTTTGTCTCTACCGGGGTTCAATATCCAAGTTGTTTGGGGCGAACGAGCAACAATGTATCTGCCTGCGATAACCACGACTCCTGACTCAATCATTGCCCGCCGAAAGGGTGCCATCGTTTTGCCAAGCTTGCCCGATTTCCGAATGCCTCCACGAGATCGTCGCGGCGGTCGAACAATCGACGCCTGTCGTGTTGAAGGCGCCGCCGGGGGCAGGTAAGACGACCGGAGTTCCGCCGGCACTCTTGCGAAGCGGTGCGGCGGGTGATGGCAAAGTCCTGTTGATCCAACCGCGGCGATTAGCGGCGCGGGCGGCGGCCAGTCGTCTGGCGCAACTGCTGGGCGTCAAACTCGGCGAACAAGTCGGTTACCACGTTCGCTTTGACAAACGTGCGTCGCGCGACACGCAATTGATTGCGATGACCACCGGCGTGTTGCTCCGCCGGCTTCACAGTGACCCGCTGCTGGAGGATGTCTCGTGCGTATTGCTGGACGAGTTCCATGAGCGCGAGCGTCGAAGTCGATTTGTCACTCGGGATGCTGCATCGGATTCGCACGACGTTGCGTCCGGAACTCAAGTTGGTCGTGATGTCGGCGACCCTCGATCCACAGCCGATCGTTGACTTTCTTGGCGATGCCCATGCGGTGAGCAGCGAGGGACGCGCGCATCCAGTCGAGATTCGCCACTCAAAAATGGTTTCCCGCGATCCGCTGGCTCAGCAAATCGCGGCGATCCTGCCGGGCGTGTTGAAGGCAACCGACGGGCACTTGCTGGTATTTCTTCCCGGGATTGGCGAGATCCGGCAAACCCGGCGAACGATCGAGTCGATGCGTTTGGCAGGCGGATGCCGTGATCTTCGAGTTGTACGGGGACCTACCGCCGAAAGACCAGGACGCTGTGTTGGCTGAGTCGAAGCAGCGGAAGATCATCCTTTCGACGAACGTTGCGGAGACCTCGGTCACGATTCCCGGCGTGACCGGCGTGATTGACAGCGGCCTTGCTCGAGTGATGCGATATGATGCACAGGTCGGGCTTCCCAAATTGCAGTTGGAGCCGATTTCGCAAGCATCCGCCGAGCAACGCGCCGGTCGTGCGGGACGAACCGAGCCGGGTATTTGTTTTCGGCTCTGGCCGGCCGCCGCACATCGATCTCGTCGCCAGCGAGATACTCCCGAAATCGAGCGATGTGATTTCAGCGACGCGTTGCTGACTCTGTCGGCGTGGGGCGAACGAGACGCGATGGCCTTTCCGTGGCTGACACCACCGCCGGTCGACGCGGTTGCCATCGCGACCAAGTTACTGTTGCGACTCGATGCGATCGACGAGCAGGGAAGTGCGACGGAGATGGGACGGCAGATGGTGTCACTGCCCTTGCACCCCAGGCTCGCGCGGTTCATGGTCGAGGCAGCACAGCTGGGCATTGAAGAGAACGCTTCGCTCGCGGCTGCTTTGTTGACCGAGCGGGATCCTTTTCGCGGTGACGGTCCGCCGGGGCGGGATCAGGCGGCAGTGCATGGTGGCTGTGACATCAGCGATCGCGTGGACCGCATGAGAGCCTTTGCCCAGGGCGACACATCGGCAGTCAATAACGTGGCTGCCGCGAAACAGGTTCAACGCGTCGCAAATCAGGTTCGCCGAATGGCATTGTCGCTCGGTTGTCCCAACCGAGAATCGCCCAGCGATCCGTGCGGAACGAGCCCTCGTTTGGGACAAACGAGTCACAATGATCGTCTCAAGCACGCTTTGTTGGCGGCCTATCCCGATCGCGTTGCCAAGCGACGCACGCCAAGCGGCGATCGGGGCGTGATGGTGGGGGGACGCGGCGTCCGGCTGGACGGTCGATCCAGCGTGCGCCGGGGCGAATTGTTTCTGTGCATCGATGTTGACTCCAAAGGTACCGAGGCGACGGTCCGCTTGGCCTCCGTGATTGAAGAAGACTGGCTGGATCCTCATTTGATTCGCGAGGTTGACGAGCCGTTCTTCAACCCATCACCAAAGGCCGTGGTCGCGCGGCGTCGACGATATTTTGACGACCTATTGCTGACAGAATCGCCGATCCAGTGCACGCCCGGCGCCGAGGTTGCCGAATTGTTGGCGCGGCACGCTCGGCTTGAATTTGAACCAGTTGTTTCCCGACAAGGATAAAGAGATCCAGGGTTTCATCGACCGCACCCGGTTCCTTGCGATGCATATGCCCGAGTTGGAATTGTCACCGCTGGACGACGAAGCGATCGACGAAGTGCTGGTGTCGCTGTGCCAAACGCGGACGTCGATCAACGAATTGCGATCGGCGCCCTGGCTGGATCACCTCCGCGGTCGCTACGATTACCAGCAAACTCAGCTGATTGAACAACATGCGCCAACGCGGATGACGGTCCCCAGCGGCAACTCGATCGCGATCCACTATGCCGATGGAAAACCGCCAATCATGCAGGTTCGCATTCAAGAACTGTTTGGTTGGAAAGAGACGCCGCGGGTCGCGGGCGGCAGAGTCGCGGTCCAGCTACACTTGCTGGGACCAAATCACCGACCTCAGCAAGTCACCGAGGACCTGACCAACTTTTGGAATGAAACGTATACCCAGATTCGCAAAGAGCTGCGACGTCGGTACCCTAAACATCACTGGCCTGAGGATCCAACCATCGCGACGGCGACACGCAATGGTTTGAAACCAAGATCGTAGAAACGGCATTGACGCAGGCGACCTTGATACAGATTTGCAATTTGACTCGCCGCGATGCGAAGACCCATCGTTTGATCTTGAACCAAGTGAATCTGTCGATTCTTGGCGGCCAACGAATCGGATTGGTCGGACCGAGCGGCAGCGGCAAATCGAGCCTGCTTCGCGCGATTGCCAAGCTTGACCGATGCGACTCGGGTGAAGTCCGTTTCGACGGCCAGTCGATTTGCAAAGATGCGGTTCCCGCATACCGTCGCCAAGTCGTCTATCTTCCTCAACGTCCCTCGTTCGTTTCCGGAACCGTCCGAGACAACCTTGAATTGCCCTTTCGCTTGGATGCGGCGAACGAGGCGTTTGACCCTTCACGTGTTGATCGTTGGCTGGGCGATCTGGCGAAATCGCGTGAGTTGTTGGATCAGCCGGTCAGCCAGCTCAGTGGTGGTGAACAGCAGGTCGTCGCATTGATACGCGCCATTTCACTCTCACCGCAAGTTCTGCTCTTGGATGAGCCAACTGCGTCGCTCGATCCTGAAGCGACACAGCGATTTGAAGAATTGGTGTTGGCTTGGCAGCAGGAAACCGGTCCGCGATCGAGTCGAGGCTATGTCTGGACCAGCCACGATGCGGGTCAGATCGAGCGGATGACGAATCGCCGCATCGAGATCAGCAATGGAGTTCTAGCGGTGGAGGACGCGCGTGCCTGAGTCAGTCTTGTTGTTGGGTCAATTCGCGGCAAAGGCTCCCGGTGACATCTCACTGTCGTGGTTCGAGGTTGGCGTCGCGGCGTCGTTGCTGGCGATCAACGCGCTCGTCTCTCTGAAGTTACGACTCGGGTTGGCGAAGCAGATTGTCTGGAGTTCGGTTCGCATGACGATCCAGCTTGCGATTCTGGGCTTGGTGCTCAAGCAGATTTTTGAGCTTGCTTCGCCCACACCCGTGATGATCATGGCGTCCGCGATGACCATCATCGCGGGTATCTCGGCGGTACGCCGTATCGATCATCGCTATCGATCGATTTACGGGACCGCAATTTTCGCGGTCTGGTCGAGTACATGGATTGTTACCGCCGTGACGGTGTTGTTGATCGTGCGGCCACAGCCATGGTACAGCCCGCAGGTGTTCATCCCGTTATTGGGCATGGTGCTCGGTAATTCGCTAACGGGCATTTCACTCGGGTTGGATCGATTTTTGAGTGAGCTTCGCAACCGGCGCGGCGAGGTCGAAACGTTGTTGACCCTGGGCGCGACCCGCTGGGAAGCTTGTCGCGAATTGTTCGCCGGAGCGACACGGACAGCGATGATTCCGATCCTGAACACGATGTCGGTCGCAGGCATCGTCAGCATCCCCGGCATGATGACAGGCCAGCTGCTTGCCGGAGCGCCGCCGATCCAAGCGGTTCAGTACCAAATCATGATCATGTTCGTGATCGCCGCGGCAATCGCGCTGGGCGTCGTGATCGCGCTGGCGATGACGTATCACCGAGTGACGACCCCCGAACATCAAATCGATTGGGATCAGATCACGGTGCTGTAACGCATTTTGCGGTTCGCAGAGTAGCCATCACGCTCCGTCGTGATGAAGCCCGACGCTGTGTTTCACCGAAGCGCTATCGTTGAATCGTAAGATCGATATTCTTCCGCAATAGTCTGTAGTTCGTGTCCACTCTACGATCTGGCGTTTCGAGCTACAGAGACGTATTGTCGGGCTACATCACGACGGAGCGTGATGGCTACTCTAGAGGTTACTACGAACAAATTCGTCGGGGCCGCGAAACGGTGACGGGCGATCCGTCGGCGATGAACGCAGAATCAGGTTCGCGGGACAAGGTTTTGGAAAACTGTTCGCCGTATTGTCGGGTCACGTTGCAGTCGAACTGAACGTCGACCGCCGGCCACACGTTCCAGGGCGGGTGCTTGACTTGATACTCCAACGTTGTTCCGTTGCGCTGCGCAGAATAACCCCAATAATGCTCGGCGATGAACTGTTCGCGTGAATCGTCCTCGGTTGGCTTCGCCCGGCCATGGCCGCTGGCCGAAAGTCGGTTCCAACGATCGCCAGACTTCCATTGGTACTCGACCTCGATCGGTTCGTTTGGCGGTCCGCCGCGGATCGCATGCCGCATCGGCACGGCATCGTATTTTTCGTTGTAACCCCAGCGAGCCGTCGTCGCGATTGCCCACCGCGGCACAAGCTCGCTGACAAAGCCAACGCCTCGTTTGATCGTCGGTTCCGCGCCGGACGATTCCGACTCCGCACGGCGAAGGTAAAATCGCAAGTTCAGTTCTTCGAAGTTACGATGAAAGGGAATCGGAACGCCAAGCACACGCGTGTTGAGAAACATGAAGCCAACGATGCTGACAAATGTCTTCTCTCGATGAAAATCGATCTCGGTTCCAAAAGGAACCAACGGAGCAATGATCTCGGGATCAATTTCCCAATTCAGCATCAGCAACGAACGCCACTGGGCCGAAAGAAAAACTCGTTCCGTGGGTGGGGTCGGATACAATGG
Source organism: Pirellulaceae bacterium (assembly GCA_963704055.1). GTDB lineage: Bacteria > Planctomycetota > Planctomycetia > Pirellulales > Pirellulaceae > Rubripirellula. The sequence goes on from CAVPGW010000031.1 coordinate 23,802, forward strand.
TCAATCCAAGTTTGTGTGAGAAAACGTGGCAAGCTAGGTCGGGACAACCACGCACTCGACAGAAACTTTGTAAGTTGTGGCGGACATCCTGCCGGCATCTCCATTGATACCGCGAAAGCTACTGAAACTGTAACACTTACGGTGCGAAACGATGAGCAAGTCTGTTGTACGTCGCCCTCTTGAATTCGATTGCTTACCAGACAGCGTTGCCGAAGTGCATCGCCTGAATGAGTTGGGATACGCCAAGGCGGGGAACTGGGATCTCGCCCAGATGTGCCAACACTTGTCGAAGTCGATGCGAATCGCGATCGAAGGTGCACCTTTCCGCCTGCCGTTCTTTCTGCAGCCAGTTGCCCGTTGGATGTTGTACGACACGGTCATGAAGGGCCAGCGGACTCGCTTGCCTCTGATCACCGCGCCACAGTTCCGTCCCGATGCGTCCCCCGACGCGAAATCGGAAATCGCGGAGTACGAAACTCTCGTGAACACGGTCATGGCGGACGACGTGGTGCTGCTGCCGGATCATCCATTGTTTGGAACTGTCACGCCCGAATATTGGCACAAGTTCTTCACTTGGCATGCCGCACATCACCTCAGCTATTTGATCCCGAACGAACAGGAACGCGACGAAAGGGAGGATGCCGGGTGACTGCCGGCATCTTAACTTGCCACTATCGCCCCAATCCAATACGCTGTCGCCACGCTACTTCGCATATGGGGTAGATTGAGACAATAGCCGCGGGCGAATTGATGTCGGACGCTGAATCTCGCGAAACGGAACCGCCCACAAAACAGACGTCTGGCCCGAGTGCGAGCTCGATCCCGATTCGGCATGGCCCTTATCCCGAATTTACCTGGACGGCGGTCCTGGTCGGCTGGGCGATCGGTGCGTTAATCGCGATTTCGATCGGATACGCCGCCCTGATTCTCGGTTTCGCGATCGAGGGCTCTGAACTGGCCGCCATTCTTGGCTGGGGTGTACTACGCGGCGTTCTGCGGCGAAACAGCATTGTTGAAAACAACATCAACCAGACGATCGCCTCGGCCGTTAACGGTGCTTCCTCCGGGATCATGTTCTCGGTGCCGGCACTGTTCATCCTCAGCCGAACTGAAGGACTCGAGTCAGTCGCTGACTTCAACATCCCGCTAATGATTCTGGCGTGCATCACCGGCTGTGTACTCGGCTTGGCGTTTGTGATCCCGCTTCGCAAACAGATGATCGATTTTGATCGGCTTGCTTTTCCAGGCGGGATCGCGGTTGCCACGATTTTGAAGTCGCCCGGGGCGGGTGTGCGGAAAGCAGTCCTGTTGTTGGGCGGTGCATCCATTTCCGCGTTTGCTCATATGGCGGTATTGGGTTTTCTTGGTGAGGATGCTGATTGGCAGGCGGGCCGGCAACTCGGGCTCGCCCCGATGCTGAACATCAGCTTGTACCTGTCGGTGATGACGATTGGCGTTGGCTTTCTGTCGGGCAAGGGTGGTTTCTGGTTCGGTGCCGGCGGGTTTCTCTGTTACTTCTTGCTGTCGCCGTTGCTCAGCCAGTTCGCTGACCCGGCGGTTGCCAGCCTGGTTTCTGAGCCGTCGCAGATGCGCGGAATTCTGTACAAACCGCTCGGAATCGGCATGTTGGTGGGGGCGGCGGTCGGCGGAATCATCGCGGCTTTTCCGTTGATCGTCAGCGCGATGAAGTCCATGCACTCGGCCAGTACGCAGCAGGACAGCGGCCAAGCGTCACCGCAATGACGAGATGCCAATCGGTTTTCTGTACGTCGCGATCGGGGTTGGCGCGATGGTGATGGTTTGGATCGCATTCAGCTCGACACCCGAGATGACGCTCGGTCGCGCCGCTTTGATGGCTCTGTTGGGAACTTTGTGGGTCTGGGTCGCGGGCGTGGTTGTCTCCGAATGCGTTGGCCGCACAAATTGGTCACCCCTGTCCGGGATGACATTGATTGCGGTCACGATCGTGATTTTGATTGCCAAGGGAGGGCTGGACGATCCTGCCACGATCACCAGTTCGATGCTCGTGGGCGCCGCGATTTGTCTGGCGATTTCGCAGGCCAGCGACATGATGCTGGATCTGAAGTCCGGGTATTTGGTTGGTGCGATTCCACGTCGTCAGCAATTGGCTCAGTTCATCGGCGCGTGGCTGGGCCCGGTGATCGTGATCTTCCTGATGATTCTTCTCAACAGCCAGTATGAGATTGGATCCGAGAAACTCCCCGCCCCACAGGCACAGGCATTAGCGTCCGTGACCGAAGGGATTCTTAACGATAATGTTCCAGCCTATCGATACACGGCCGGTGCAGGCCTGGGATTGCTGCTGGCGTTGAGCGGACTTGGCGGAATCGGTGTTCTGATCGCGCTCGGTTTTTACATGCCCTTCCAAATCGCATTGACGTACACCGTCGGCAACGTGTTGCGAATCGTCTCCGACAAATCGCTGGGAGTGAAATGGAGCCATGAGTACGGCATTCCGATTGCCGCGGGTTTGATCGTCGGTGAAGCTCTTGTCGGTGTTGGCAATGCGCTGCGACAAGTCTTCTTCTCGAATTCGGCGACCGCCGAAACGGCGATGAATCTCGGGACGATTGGTGATCAACTATTGGCGATGTGGGGATAGGCACGGCGAATGCGTACACTTGGTCATCTGCTATTGTGGGTTGGTTTCTTGGCGGCGGCGTTCGTCTCGGTTTCCCGACTCGAGCAATCCGACGACAAATGGTCGACCATTCCCTGGGTTTGGTACGCCGTTTCCATGGCCGTGGGTATCGCCGGAGATCGCGTTACTGCGGACTGCGAATCGCCAACAGGACGAAGACCATGCGAAAACCGATGCCGAGTATTCGTTGGTTCAGCGGAGCTTGGAGCAGGTGTCGTCGATCGTCGATCGGCTCTGCAAGCAGACGGACTATGTGCCGGCGGACGTGCTGCGTTGCATCGACGACGAATGCACCGAACCGTTTGCCGACATTCGCTGACTCGCGTCAGGCATTGGTCAAGCGATTTGGTTTGGAAGTTTACGCCGATGTGATGACCGAGTTCGCGTCGGCCGAGCGGTACGTCAACCGCAGCTGGTCGGCAGCCGCGGACGGTTACGTGGACGAGGTCGCAGCCAGCCTTGCCCGAGCCAACAAGCATCTGCAAAACACCAAAATGTTGATGACCGAAGCCGAAGGCCAGGCGTCAGCGGATGGCTGAGTAGTCGGTCGCCTTCATGAAGGTCACCTGAGGTTTCTCGCTGAGGAATCGGCCGTCCTTCTGTGACTCTTGCGCGGCCTTCTTCCAATCTGGGTCCGCCCCGAATGACTTCCAAGATTCCTTGGCAGCGTCGCGACTGGCGTGGCGCAAAACGTAGATCAACGTGTTGGCGGAATCTGGCGCGTCAGCGGGAGTCCAGTAGCCAACAGACTGCATCCCATATCGGTCAAAAATCTTAATGGTGTGGTCTCGGAAGCGAGCGTTCAAATTCCCAAGCTTCCCTTCGTTCGTCTTGTAGATGCGCAGCTCATAGACAGCGTCGTCACTCGGCTGATCAACGGAGAACGGCGGGGAGTAATCCGTCGCATTCATGTAAACCGACTCGGGTGCCTTGGCGAGGATCGGTCCGTCCGCTTCGGAACTCTTGTAGACTGCTTGCCACTCGGGGTCGGAGATAAAAGCTTTCCACGAAGCCTTCGCAGCATCGCGGCTTTCATGGGCAATCACGTAGATCAGCGTGTTCTCTGCCGCCGGCCCGTCGGTGGGGACCCAGTAACCGACCGATTCGATTCCATGCTTCTTGAACAACCCTACCGTGTGGTCGCGAAACCGTGCGTGCAAATCGTCCAACTTGCCTTCGTTGGTCGTGTAAGTTCGCATCTCGTAGACTTTCGCAAAACCATTGGTCGGCGCCAGGCACAGTCCAAGTAGCAATGCGAGAGCGAGCAATCGATCCGTCACGTGTTTTCTTAGCATGGTTTTTCTCTCCCAGAAGTTTTCAAGTTGCGAGTCTGCTTGGCGGAGGTTACCGCAAGCGAGAACTGCAGCACGGTTTCGGTGATTCCGTTGGCACGATGATAGTGTGCCAGGCAGCCGCTGTGCAGCTCTTGACGACTGCAGGCAAGACAAATTCGCGGCGCGGAATTCCGTAGGCCAGGACTTGTCCTGGCAGGCTAACGTGTTCGGTTTGTCGCCAGGACAGATCCTGGCCTACGCCTTCGCCAAGTCGAATTGGCGGTTCCGATGTGGAGTATGAGTCGCGCTAGGTCGTCGGCGCGGAATCGCTTCCCAATGCTGGCCAGGGGGGAGTTTCGGCGGCATCATGGCCCTGAAGCCGTTCGACCCAACTCGCGGCAAACAGGGCTGCGCCGCGCACCTCGTAGGAGTGTGTCGATGGGTCATGGAGGAAATCTGCGACGCCTTCTGCGGGGAGTGGTGGTCCAAAGAATTGGCCTTGTGCCAACTCGCATCCGAGTCCCTGCAACGAAATGAGCTGATCGGTAGCCTCGATGCCAACTGCGACCAGCGAAATGCCGATATTGCGAACGATGACGGCCAAACCTTGGATCAGCGAAGCTGCCTCTTTCGAATTCTGCAAATCGACCATGATTGATCGGTCGATCTTGAGCGAATCGACGCCAAGTCGATGCAACGCCGTGAACGAAGAAGTGCCAGCTCCAAAATTGTCGATCGCCACCCGAACGCCGATCGCTCGAAGTTGTCGGACTTGCTCGGCCGCCGCATTCAAGTCATTCAAAAATGCCGCTTCAGTAATCTCGAGCTGCAGGCAACATGGCTCAACCTTGAATTCATCGAGTATCTGGGAAACGACTCGAGCCAAGCTCGGAACGGCAAATTGCTTGGGCGAAAGATTGATACTCAATGCCGAGGGTACGGCATCGGCCTGTTCTCGTTGCCATTGTTGAAGCTGCCCGCAGACGGCACGGAGCATCCATTTCGCAAGGCAAATCGGCAACCCGGACTCCTCGGCAATGGGCATGAATTCGCTGCGTGCGACGTCGCCATAAACGGGATGTTGCCAGCAGACATGAGCTTCCAAGGAATGTGTTGTGCCGGACTGGAGATCGACAATCGGTTCATACTCCAACCGCAACCCGTCGGTCTCAATTGCGCGATGGAGGTCTTCCTCCAATTGTCTTCGGCGTTGAACACGGTTCCGCATTGTTTCGTCGAACAACACATAACGCCCCTTGCCGTTGCGTTTGGCCTCATACATTGCTGTGTCCGCGTCACGCACAACTTCGTCTGCGCGGTCATAGCTCGGGCACCCTACAACGACTCCAATGCTTGCCGTAGAGCACACTTCTTGATCGCCCAGTTGATAGGGATCCGCCAGCGTACGCAGCAGTCGCTCTGCGATGATAAAAACGTCATCGGAACTGGAGATATCTTCCAATAGCACAATGAACTCATCGCCGCCCAGGCGGGCGCTTAAGCTACGGATTGAGTCGCGTCTGGCGGAATCATCGTGGCCCACGCAGTGGTTGAGTCGCGCCGCAATTTGTCGAAGCAGGTCGTCGCCCGCTTCGTGTCCAAGGCTGTCGTTAATAAGTTTGAATCGGTCGAAATCCAAAAAGAGTACGGCGTACAGTCGCTCGTGGTGTTTCATTCTATCCATGGCACGTTCGACCCGGTCCAGCAGCAATACTCGATTGGGTAATCCGGTCAGGCGATCGTGCGTGGCATCCGTTGCCAGTTGCTGTTCGATCTTTTTGAAGGCTGTAATGTCAGAAATCGACCCGGCCATCCGACGCGCGATTTTGTCCGGGTTGCGAACGGCAATCCCCTTTGCTCGAAACCATCGCCATTGGCCAGTTTTGGTACGGAGTCGATAGGTGACGTCATACGATTCATCGTGATCGAAATGTCGCTTTAAGGCCTCCCAAGTTGCCGCCGCGTCGTCAGGATGTAGATGGTCTCGGAAGGAGTCCAGGTGATCTAAGAACTCATCGTTTTGGTAGCCCAAAAGTTCCTTGAAACGTGCGGAGTAATAAACTTCGCCAGTCGTAACATTCCAGTCCCAAATACCGTCACTGGATCCTCGCACCGCCAATTCAAACCGTTCCTGACTCTCACGCAGTTCCTCCTCGAACGACTTCCGCGATGTAATGTCAGTGCGAATCGCCACGTACTTGTTAATTCGCCCTTGCGCGTCCTTGTAGGGAACAACGGTCGTGTCGACCCAGTACAGCGATCCGTCTTTGGCCCGGTTGCATACCTCGCCATGCCAGACTTCGCCGCGAACCACCGTACGCCACATGGTTTTCCAAAACGATTTCGGATGGTGACCTGAGTTGACAACGCGGTGCGTACACCCGATCAGTTCATCACGCTGGTATTGGCTAATCTCACAAAACTTGTCATTGACGTAGGTAATCACACCCCGCAAGTCTGTCATCGCCACAATCGCATGCTGATCGAGAGCATGGTTACTGCAGGCCAGTTCCGCTAAAACGGACTGCATTTGACGCTGAGACAAGAGGGCTTCCTCCTTTGCCTGCAACTCGAGTTCCTCTCGTCGCACCAGTTCGTCGAGCATGGAATCGACGTCGGCGGCAAGTTGTCCCAACTCGTCTGATTTTGCGATGTTCACACGGATTGTGCGGTCGCCTTCCGCTATGCGGTGTACGACACGGGCAATTCGCTTGGCGGGCCGCAGCACCACGAACGAGATCAGTCCCAAAGCCACCACGGCGGCCACGGCGATGGTGACGAACAGTGCAGTCAGCAACCTGGCCATGGATGCAGCTTGCTGGCGCATGTACGGTCGCCCGTCAAGATGCAACATGACAGCACCCTTGGACCACGCCAAGGGATTGGTCGAGCGAATACGAGACCTGAGCGGAACGGTGAAATCGACCGAGTTTTCTTGATCGTGCTCAAACTCGATGTGGGGCTGATTGGATTCGATTGCCCGATAGAGATCGCGAGAGGTATGGTCCGGATCTGGGAGCTTTGATGCCCGCAGACCCAGCCAGTTCGTTTTTGATGCGGCCACAACCACCAGCGGTTCACCGGCGGCCACCACGATCAGCTTGACATCTTGCTCTGCTGCCATGGCTGCTACAAAACGCTGCAACAAAACTTCACTGTCAGTGGTTTCTGCGAGATGGCAGATTGAATGTGCAATCGCATTTGCCCGCGCCGCTAGGTGGTCGCGTGAATGCTGCCCGCTCACGCGCTGAATCATCGAGCCACCAGCCAAAGATAACAGCAGAGAGATAGCGATTAGCGGCACGACGACGCGTGCGCGAATGCCCCAACTCCAGATGGGTCCCCGGCGCACGGTGATCATGGTGACGACTCGCAAAAGCGAGAGTCGAACGGCGTCTGTCGCGGTTGCCGCTGAAGCATGCCGATGGAAATCAACCCCTCGGCCACCTGTCCGGTGACCCATTGGCTGCCCGCAGGTTGGAACAGCCGTCGCGAGTCAGCTTCGTCCTGCACAAAACACGCACGCCATCGAGAGAACGTAACAGTGCGTCTTCCGTGACTCCGCAGCGGCGAGCAAGGATTGTCGCAGCCTCTTTCTTGTGCTGTCTGTAGAAATTCTGGGCGCGACTGTACGCGCACACAAGCGCATTCAATTCGTCCGCGCGCTCGGCCAGTAGGCTTTCACGAACGGCTAGAACGTCGAGGATCGTGCCCGGTGTTTGGGACGAGTCCCAAAGTCGATGCACACCCTCTTGGGCTTCAAGCACTTCGGAGGTTGGTGGATAAGTCTGAATCGCATCGACTCTTCCCGCTTTCAACGCATCGAGCATCTCGGACTGGGCCAACGGCACGAGCGTTACGTCATCCATCTTCAGCCCGATTGAACTCAGCGCCAGGAATACCGAAAGACCGTCAACAGACTCCGGTTCCAATCCGATCCGACATCCACGAATCGCTGCTAGGCTCTCGATGCCCCTGCGACCAGCAGCATATCCGAGCCATTGGAATAATCGAGGGCGGAAATGACTCGCACCGGATCCTTGTCGTCCGCTTCGTTCATCAGCAACACTTCCACCAATGTGCAGCACGTTAGATCTGCCTGGCCCTGCTCGAACACGCGACGTCCGTCAGCTAGCGAAGACAGCTCTATCAGTTGTACGGAAACTCCTTCATCGCGAAAAAAACCCTTTTCTTCCGCCAAATAGACAAATGAGTACCCTGGCCAAGGGTTCACGGCGAGACGCAAAGTCGGGACAGGGGCATCGCTGTTACAGCCGCCTAACGCCAACAGCACCAAAATCATAAGCGGTCGCAAGTGGCTGGCTGCCGATGACGACCGCATGGCATGACAACGCGGGCGACTCTCCTCGCGCGCGTGGCCTGTCTCTCGGCAATGTCGCAGAGTATCGATGGCTATTCCTCAAAAGTACGCGCGAGCATCGACTAATTGCGATGGAGCATGAATCCAGCCTGCAATGGCTGCAATAGAAGCGTAGCACGCGTTTATCGCCATTCGGATCAGCCTCAGCTTTCTCCTGCGTAGCCCAACCCGCAGAACCGGCACAGACAAATGGTTTGCTAGGCTTGCGACGGCCTGTGTGGGCCAGCGTCGCTCAGAATCCGATATCGATGCCGCGAGGATGTTAGCGACGTATCTCCACGGGAAGAATTGCTGCGGTTTCCCCAGCTGCATGCCCTGCGGCGAGTCCCTTTGGGTGTTGGTGCTGCTGAACTGAGTCACCGATGCCGCGTGAGCGTCGGTCGCCGGCCGCCCGCGTCAGGTGGTAACTGGAATCGAAGAAGTCATCGAGCGGAAAGACGAATTTATCCGGTGCGTGCAGCACCGGGATTTCCAGCTCCGTTTCAATCGTCTGGGTTACCTGTCGGATGACATCGATCGAGGCTGCATATTTTTCTTTCGGCATCGGCGGATAGGTCAGATAAACAGCGACGCCGCGGTCGGTGCATTCACGCGAGAACTGGTTGAGGATTTCCATCGCCTGCTCAAGCCGCTTGGGGTCGACTTCCGCTAAGGGGCTGGTGTCGATCGCGGCAGGTGTCGGGCGATCATAGTGTCGCCACAACGTCGCCGCATTCATTGAAACTCGATCGCTCGTAGATCCGCCCCTCCTTCTCTCGACGCGTGATTCGAGCGTAGGCCCGTGAGACCCATTCGTGCGTTTGCCATAACGCATCATGGTCCAAAAATCGCTTCCAGCTGAAATCACGCTGCTGATCCGTGTAATCGGCCGCCTCGGGCCATTGGGCAAGCAATTGATTGATCGTGATTGGATCGCCCTGCTGAAGGTCGCTGACCAGCAATTCGTATTCGGGACTTAGTACGACGATATCGCCGCCGCGACAATGTCGCTCAGCGCACTGGAGAGCGAAATCGAGTCCCAATGACACGTGCAGACCCAAGTTGACCGTCTCGAGTCCGGTCGATTCTTGGAGCCGTTGACTATGAATTCCAAAGGCGACGTTGGAACCGCCCACCACCAGCAATCGATTTCCCGGGCATTGCTCGAGCCGCTGGATTTTGTCTTGCAACGCACTGAGATAATGGTTGGAGTCCTGTGGCGATCCTTGCCAGATCACCACGGCGGCAACCAGCAATTGCAGCGACAGAAATGCGGCCAAACGGCTGAGAAACCGTATCATGAAGGATGACTCAGAACGCAAAGTAGATAAACTCCTGACCGCCGGTTTGCGGCATCAGAAACAGCGTCGACCAAACTGTCGCCGAGTAGGCCGACCACCGCATTGGCAACGGCCAGGCACGGAAGGTTAACGGGCACTCCTCGCGTCGCTGCAGCCACTCCCACAACACGAACAGCAGCAGCAACACCACAGTGGTCCGCATGAACTTGTCTTGGCCAAAGGTTTCGGCAACCGCCTGATACGCAGATGCCGAGAAGAAATCACGGCCGATCGCTGCCAGGATTGCGGTCGCGTCCACAAATGTCTCGCGCGGAAGAAGATCCAGGCCGCACAGACTATCGTGAACGTGCCCCAGATCCGCAGCAAAGTCTTGGGCCCGGGAAAGTTTGCCTCCCCACCAGGCGTGGTGCTCTGATGTTCAAGCCCTTTTCCCGAACTCTTGGTCGCAGCCGCCACACCATTGATTCCTCCCCAAATCACGAATCGCCAAGCCGCCCCGTGCCACAAACCGCTGACCAGGAACGTGATCAACAGATTCGCGAAGCGACGAACGGCCGAGCATCGACTGCCACCGAGCGGGATGAAAACGTAGTCGCGAAACCATGTCGATAACGATATGTGCCACCGCCGCCAGAACTCGCCGACACTCTGCGAGAAATAGGGGTACGCGAAATTCCGCATCAAGCGGATACCAAACAACTTGGCCGTGCCAATCGCAATGTCCGAGTAAGCAGAGAAGTCACAGTAGATTTGAAACGCAAAAAAGACGGTCGCGAGCATCAACTGCGGCCCCGTATACGCTTCCGGTTGCGAATAGTACGGGTCAACCAAAACCGCCAATCGATCAGCGATGATCAGCTTTTTTGCGAAACCCCACAACATCTGTCGACAACCATCGCGAGCGAAATCGCTATCGAACTGTCGCTTCACGGCGAATTGCGGCAGCATCGCGCTGGCTCGCTCAATCGGTCCGGCGACCAATTGTGGAAAGAACGAGATGAAAGCCAAATAGTCTATCAAATCCCGGCAAGGGGCAATTTTGCGACGATGGACATCGATCGTGTAACCGAGCGTCTGAAACGTATAGAAACTGATGCCGACCGGAAGAATGACATGTAGCGTGGCAACGCCGACTTCCCAACCGAGCTGCGATGCCGCGACCTGAAAACTATCGGCAAAGAAGTTGAAGTATTTGAACACTCCCAGCAAACTAAGATTCAAAACCACAGACAAAGCCAGCAGGCTGCTTCGGCCAGTGGTTCCGTGAACTCTTGCCAGCTGGTTTCCAATCGCATAGTCAACCAAGCTTGAGGCCAACATCAGCGTACAAAAACGCCAATCCCACCAACCGTAGAAGACGTAGCTAGCGGAAAGCAGCAGCAAGTTTTGCGCGCGTCGTGAAGCCAGGGCCCAATAGGCAGCAAAGACCAGGGACAGAAAGAGTACGAAGGTGACTGTCGTGAATGTCATAACGCCGGACGTTACAAACAAAGGTGCTTCGGAAAATAGGTCTCACGGAGTTGGTGATTTAGCGAAATTGGTAAAAGGCGACCAGATCAGTCTTTGCTTGCAAAAAAAACTGTTCGTAGTGACCCGATTCATCGGGTTGTTGCGTCTGGGGGTGGCCGGTGGTCGAGCGTCAGCGAGCCCCCGGAATTGCTTCGGCTCGTAGCTGGGGGCTCGCTGACGCTCGACCACCAGCCACCCAATCATGGAGGAACGGGCCACAAAAAGTCACCGAGAACAAACACAAAACTAGGCGACAGCAAAGAACAGCCAATCGGTTTGCTCTTGACCAACCAGCGTATTGAGTGTTCTGATCGGCTCGACATGGACCTGGTCGAACGTGTTTCTCAAAGCATCGGCAAAGGAACTGCTCTCCGCGTAAGACCAAACGGCCAGCACGCCTCCCTCACTCAAGTGTGTCTTAGCCTTCTTGAGTCCTTCTGCGGTATAAAAATCGTGCTCCTGCTGGCCGAGTTGATCGCTGGGCGAGTGATCGACGTCGATCACGATCAGATCGAATGTTTCGCGCGGTGGTTCAGAAAGTCTTTGGTAGACGTCGCCATGTCGGATCTCGAGTGCGATCGCGGCATTCAGTTCGCCTGACAAGGGAATGAGCCCACTGCGAAGCCAATCGATGACCTCGGGCAAGTACTCCACCACTTCGACGCTACCAACGTTTTCATGCCCGGATAACTCAGCCGCGGTATAGCCGAGCCCCAGTCCGCCGACGAGTGCCTTCAGGTCGCGACCGCCATGAATCTCAATCGACCGATTGGAAATCGCGCGTTCCGAATCCGTGTTGAAGCTGCTCATCAGGAACTCATGATTCAGCGTCACTTCCGTCACCGAGGTTCCCGGCTGCGAAAGCAATTCACGGCGGCGAAGACATAGAGGGCCGAGCGGCGTCTCTTCGTAGGCAAGAATTTCAAGCTTGGATGGATTCACAGAATCGTGCTTTTTTCCAGGATGATCTCAAATGGTGTTCCCTTTCTATAGCAGCCCACCTGGCACGCAAGGGACGTTGTCTGTTGTGACTGTATTCAGGTGGCTACGCCGCAGAAATCCGATGAATCGGGTCACTACGAACTGAAAATGGCCCGTCCAGCTGGTTTGTTCGATTCGAAACGCATATTCTGAAAACGGAAGATGCGGTGGCATTGGTGTTCCCTTTTCTCTTGGAGTCGACAAACATGAAACGACGCGAATTCATGCAAACAAGCTCAGCCGCGGCCGTGGCTGCATCGATCGGTTCATTTCCTGGTGTTGCTTCCAGCGAAGAGATTGCACCTGCATGTTGCGATCGAACTTATGCGACGCCCGCTGATGCGATGAAGTCTGCTGCTGAGAAGGTTGCCTACGTGCCCTGCATTCGTACCGGCACGGGAGTCGATCTTCCCGATTACCTGGCCACGGTCGACGTCGATCCCGATTCGCCGACCTATTCGAGCGTGATTCATCGATTGTCAATGCCGAATGTCGGCGATGAACTGCATCATTATGGCTGGAATGCCTGCAGCAGTTGTCATGGCAAGCAAGGCGAAGGACGTCGATTCCTGGTGTTGCCGGGAATTTCAAGCAGTCGCATTCACATCGTCGATACGTCTGATCCGATTCGGACAGTAATGCACAAAGTGATTGAAGGTGACGAGGTCAAGCGAAAAACAGGCTTGAGTGCCCCGCACACGGTGCACTGTCTGGCCGATGGCAACATCATGATTTCGATGCTGGGGATGGCCGATGGTGGCGCGCCTGGCGGGTTCATTTTGCTCGATGAGCAATTCGAGATCGTCGGTCGATGGACGCAAGACACCGGCGCGATGAACTTCAATTACGACTTTTGGTATCAGCCTCGTCACAACGTGATGGTTAGCAGCGAATGGGGTGCACCCAACACAGTCTCCAAAGGCTTCAACCCGGAAGACGTGGCGGCTGGAAAGTATGGCCGCCACCTGCATTTCTGGAATTGGACCGACCGAAAGATCCAGCAGTCAATTGACCTCGGGGAAACAGGGATGATTCCTCTCGAGGTACGTTTCCAACACGATCCGAACAGCACGCATGGTTTCGTCGGCGCGGCGCTCTCCAGCACGATGTGGCATTGGCACCGCGAAGCCGATCGATGGAAAGCCGATCAGGTCATTGCCGTCGAATCGATACCCAAAGATGGCTGGCCGTTTCCTGTGCCCGGATTGATTACTGATCTGGTGCTGTCGATGGACGATCGGTTCTTATACTTTTCGAATTGGCTGCACGGTGACCTCCGTCAATACGATGTCAGTGACCCAGCAAATCCGAAAATGACCGGGCAGGTTTGGCTGGGCGGTGTGCTTGGCAAGGGCGCACCGGTCAGAGGTCGGCAGCTTACCGGTGGCCCCCAGATGCTGCAGTTAAGCCTGGACGGCCGGCGGCTGTATGTCACCAGCAGTTTGTACAGTCCTTGGGACGCACAGTTTTATCCCGACATGGCGAAGTCCGGTTCTTACTTGTTGCAACTCGACTGCGACACGGAGTCGGGCGGGCTGACGCTGAACGAGGACTTCATGGTCGACTTTGGCGGCGAACCGAGCGGCCCCGTCCGGGCTCACGAGATCCGCTTCCCCGGCGGAGACTGCACCAGCGATATCTGGATCTGATGCGGAATCAGCGATGCAAGTCGGCTTGTGGTGAGCGTCCCGCACGGTAGGTTTACGTGGCGACTTCATGTTCTGCTCCCTGCACGCTGAGACCACGATCGACCTTGGACACTGACCAGAAACAATCGCTCAAGTTATGGGTCGACGCGGATGCATGCCCCGTCGCGATCAAGGAAATCTTGTTTCGCACCGCCGAGAGGCTTCGCGTGGAGACGATCCTGGTTGCCAATCAATCGATCAGCATTCCGCCGTCGGATGTGATTCGACGTGTGACGGTTCGCGATGGAGCAGATGTTGCGGACAACCGGATCGTGGAATTGATGCGGCCCGGCGACGTGGTGATCACCGGCGACATCCCCTTGGCGGCTCGAGTGGTTGACGAAGGAGGAGTCGCGATCGGGACCCGCGGCGAACTCTATGACGATGCCAGTGTCCACGGGCGACTGGCGGCACGAAATCTGATGGAACAGTTTCGTTCGGCGGGTATGGAAACGAGCGGGCCAAAACCACTCAGCCAAAAAGATGTTCAAACGTTCGCGAATCAGCTCGATCGAACGCTAACGCGAGCGCTCAAACGCGCGAATTCTTCAAAGTAGCCATCACGCTCCGTCGTGATGTAGCCCGACCGAGCGATTTTCCAGTGTCCGGGACGTATGTCGAAGCTTCCGCTCTCGATGGAAGGCGACCATTTCGATCTGGATTTCTCGGAAATCTTGCACATCGTCGGGCTATTTCACGACGGAGCGTGATGGCTACTGAAACTGTACGATCTCCTCGCGGGAGGGTGAATCTCGATCGGCGAAACCTCTAACAGCAGCCTCATCATTTTCATTATCTGCGCTTGAGCTGCGTCACGGGTGTAGAATCATCTTGATATCGCTACTTCCTACTCGCACGTGCGATACCGCGGCGAGCCTCTTCGAAAGGGAGAACTATGTTGTTGGCAAAACGACACTCTTGCCTTGTGATTGCAATCACGCTGTGCATGGTTTCGCTACGTCACGTTACGGCGCAGGCACCGGCCGGCGCCCAGGCGACAGACAAACCCACCGATACGGTGATCACCTCGTTGCCTGCGATCGACATCGCAATTCATGATGCGATGCAGTCGCGTGCCTACGGTGACGCCGTCAAGTTGATCGAAACCGCACTTGGAAAAGAGAAAGTAAGCGTACCTGACTACCTGCGATACTTGCAGGGCGTCGCGCTGACCGAAGCCGAACAATACGACGATGCGATTTCAACGTTCGAGGAACTGGAAAAAGAGCATCCCAACAGTCCGTGGATCAGCCGCTCGCGATTCGGCCGCGCACATGTTTACGTTTTGCGTCGTCAATACATTGACGCCGGAGAAATCTACGGAAAGGAAGCTGAGCGTCTCCTGTCGCGTGATCGCAAGGATGACTTAGCCAAAATCTATCTTGAATTCGCCGACCGTTACTTCGAAGGATTGCCGGCCGACGATCCGACCAGAGCCAAGAAGCCAGACTACAAACAGGCGCTGACTTTCTATTCCGAAGCGGTCAAGCTCGGACCAACCGTGGAACTGCGCCAAAAGATCGAATTTCGGATCGCGCGCTGCCAGGAGGAGTTAAATCAAAACGGGGACGCGATCGGTTCGTATCAGCGGTTCTTGGATCAGTACGCGGGCGAGTCGCCCAAATCTGCATCCGCCGCGCCGTTGAGCATGCAGTCGGAGGCAAAATTCCGGCTAGGAAGTGTGCAGCTGAAAGCAGGTCAGTCAGAATTGGCACGCAAAACCTGGCAGGACTTTCTTACTGAGTGGAAAGACAAGGCAGAGGGTGATGACGCGGCGGCAATTCGGTCGGACTTGTCACGAGCCGAGTATCGACTGGCGCACACCTACGGTTTACCCCAGCCCAATTCGGTCGGTGACTTGGAATTGGCTGTTGCGGCAGCCGAGAAATTTCTCGTCAACCATCCCAGCCACGAGTTGGCGCCCAAAGCGGAACTCGAAATTGCACAGGGCTACGCAAGGCACGGGCGGCATCTTCAATCGGTCGCTCGCCTTCAATCGTTGATTGACAACCCCAGGTACAAAGAGTCGAAACAGGTTCCTGTCGCGCGGCAGATGCTCGGTCAAGAATTGCTTGCTCAAGCCAAATTCGACGAGGCGATTGCGGCCTGGAAAGCGTTCTTAGAGCAACATCCAACGGACCCCAAATGGCCTGCGGTCCAAAAACGGATCGTCGACACGGAATACGCCAAGGCCGCCAGCGCGCGGGCAAGCCTGAGGTACGACGATGCCCGTACGGTCTGGCAGACTTTTTTGAACAAGTATCCTCTCGACGTTCGTGCTCCGGCGATCTTGTTTCAGTTTGGACAAATGAAGTACGACGAAGCGGTCAAACTGCATGCGCAGCGAATCGCAGCTGCACTTGAAAAAGGCGAATCGGCGCAAACGGTCGCGCTGAACGACCAAGGCAAACAGTTGTTCGAGGAAGCCATTGCCGATTGGCGCCGCGTGGTCAGCAAGTACCCGGGCAGCAACGAAGCATCCAACGCCTCGTACATGATCGGCGTCACGCTCGAAGATCGACTCGGAAAGCTGAAGCAAGCCTTGGATTCGTTCAAGCAAGTAACGGGGAGTTTTGCCGGCCATTCAAAACAACGAATCTCGCGTCTCACTTCGCCGCAACTCCAAGTCGTCACCGAACGTAAATTCCGCAGCGACGAGAAGCCTCGCATCAAGCTGACGACGCGAAACCTCGAACACGTGACCGTCAAGGCATATCGAGTCGACATGGTCGACTATTTCCGCAAAATGCATCTCGCCAGCGGTGTCGAGACGCTGGACATCGCGCTGATCGATCCCGATGACCAGTTCGAGTTTGCGATCGAGGCGTACGAGGAATACAAACGAATCGACGGCGACATCGAATTACCTTTTGAGGGGCCGGGTGTCACTGCGGTGACGGTATCAAGTGAAAAGCTCGAGGCAACCACGATGGTTGTCGTCAGCGATTTGGACATGATCGTTAAATCGTCTCGCAACGAACTGTTTTTGTTTGTCGAGAACATGCGCGAGGGAAAACCAGTCCCAGGCGTCAGCATCTTGATCAGCGACGGATCGAACGTGTTCGCCGAAGAAATGACAGGCGAAGACGGAATCCTGCAAAAAAGTTTTGACGAATTGAAGTCGGTTCGTGACCTGCGTGTCTTCGCTGTTCAAGAAGGACACATGGCATCGACCGTGAACAATCTGAACGGGCTGGACTTTGCCGTCGGGCTGACACCTCGAGGCTATTTGTACACCGATCGCCCGGCGTATCGTGGCGGCCAATTGGTCAACATCAAGGGCATCGTCCGTTGGGTCAATCAAGATCGCTTCACGTTTCAGCCGGGCGAGAAGTTCAAGTTGGATGTCTATGACGCTCGCGGTCGCCAATTGCAGAGCAATCAAGTAGCGTTGAACGCCTACGGAACGGTCAACAGCAACATCCTGCTGCCTGAATCAGCACCGCAAGGCGACTATCGCGTTCACCTGCATCGTGGCTCATCGGGCGAGGCCGATCGAATCGGGGCATTGTCTTTCGAGACGCGATTTCAAGTCACCGAGTACAAGCTCGAGCCCGTGCAGATTTCAATCGACCTGGAAAAAGACGTCTATTTTCGCGGGGATCGGGTCAAAGGCACGATCCAGTTGCAGTACTACTACGGAACTCCGCTGGCCGGCGAGAAGGTCGAGTATCGGTTCGGCCCAGACGGCGAAACCGTGACGGCCAAGACCGATGACGAAGGCAAAATCGAAGTTGAGTTCGAGACGCAACGATTCAGTGAATCCCAGCCTTTGCAGTTGGTGGTGTCGTATCCCCAACGCAGCCTCAGTGCATCGCAAACGGTTTACCTTGCGACCCGCGGGTTCGCCGTCACGGCATCATCCATGCGAAACATCTACATCAATGGCGAGTCGTTCGAAACGCTGTTCAAGGTGGCCGACCCCGGCGGCAAGCCGGTCGAAACCAAGTTAAAGATCCAAGTCTTCAAACAGTCCTCCGCTGGCGGACAGCCGGGTGAGCAACTGGTTGAATCCTTCGATCAGGCGACCGACGCGGAGTTCGGCGAAGCACGTCAGACGCTGAAGCTTCACGAGGGTGGGATCTACAGCATCCGCGCGACCGCGGTGGACCAGTTTGGCAATCAAGTCAGTGGCGAAAACCAAATTCGGATCTCGGGCGACAAGGACTCGACGCGACTACGTATTCTCGCCGATCGGCACACTTTTAAAGTGGGCGAGAATGCCAAGATCAATCTCCACTGGCGTGAACAACCGGCACTCGCGCTGGTGACTTTCGAGGGCGCGTCGGTGCTCGACCACAAACTCGTCAATCTCAAGACGGGCGGCAACGATTTGCTGCTGCCGATGGATTCGCAGTTCGCGCCGAACGTCTATCTTTCTGTTGCGGTCATGCAAAGGAACCAATTTCACCAGGCCCAAAGTGAATTTCGCGTCTCGCAACAGTTACAAGTGACCGTAAAGCCGCAGCAAGCGGAGCTGCAGCCGGGCGAAGATCTGTCCGTCGAAATCGAAGTCACCGATCCGCAAGGCAACCCGGTCCAAGCCGAACTTTCGTTGGCTCTGGTCCAGACCAATCTCTTGAAGATGTTTGGTGACGTTCAGGGAGCCGTCGACGCGTTCTTTAGCAACGGTCATCGCACGACTTCGGTAAGACAATCCACCAGC
The DNA here is from genome assembly GCA_963704055.1 of Pirellulaceae bacterium. Taxonomy (GTDB): domain Bacteria; phylum Planctomycetota; class Planctomycetia; order Pirellulales; family Pirellulaceae; genus Rubripirellula. Next base: position 42,243 of record CAVPGW010000031.1, read on the forward strand.
TGTACGTTTAGCTACCGCCCCAAGACTCGCGGGGTCAGCCAGTTCCTGCTTGCCGAAGCCGATCGCCGCGAGACGTTGGAACGTGAAGTGCGAGCCTTGGCGGCAATGGGAGATCGCCCCGCCCGAGGAATGCGGCATGAAGAGGCCGTGGCGTGGGACACGACAAGTTTGGGCGATCTCATTGAATCAAATCTCGATAATGATTCGGGAATCGATTTGAATTTTGATTTCGCCGTTAGCGAGCAAGAGCTAGGCATGCTCGAATCTGTTGAATTTGAACGTCAAAATCAAGCGTTCGACTTGCACCGTTCTGGATTGAGGGCGGCAGTCCAAGCTCGCTCCCTACCGATCATGCGTTACCGGACCGAGATTCGTGATGGCCGGCAAGTACAAGTGCCTTACGTCGAACAGGTCCGGCAAGACGACTACTTCGATCAAAGTGTGTCCAGCTCTGGAGTGATTCGGGGACAGATGCGGGACCTCAACCGAAGGCAGCTTCCGGAATTGGGGCAGCAGGTCGATTCGGTCCCGGTTCCTGAGTCTGGCCCAAGCAGTGGTAACCTTCCGGCAAGAGCAGGACGAATCACGCTCGGCGGTGCGGTCCATGCCAAAGCAAGCGTATTTTTCGGCGGAGCTCTCGATCGCTACTCCGAACGCGACTTCACGCTTAACGGTCTGACTTCGACGGGCAAGTTCCTGACGGTGAATGGTCGCGACGAGGATGCGATTGGACAGCTGACTCGTGAAGAAGGCCTGCAGATCCTGCCGGCGATGGCGCACGCCGAAACTGCTTTTTGGGATCCGACGATTGCCACTGACGCGGCCGGCAAGGCAATGTTGACGATCACGATGCCCAACCGATCGAACGCTTGGCGTTTGCGTGCCAAGGGCATCAATGGCGAGACGTTGGCAGGCGAATCGACAGCGGACGTGATCACGAAAAAGGATTTGTTCGGGGAACTGAAGTTGCCAATGGCCTTTACGGTCGGTGATCAGGTTAACGTGCCAGTGGAGATTCACAATTCGCTCGACGGCGCTCGTAGCATCAAGGTGACATTGAAAGCGACATTGGGCGACAAGTCGACCGAGCAGACGAAGATGATCGATGTCGCTGGGCCTGGCATCCGTGATCTGGAATTTCGCGTTGAGATCGAGGACACGGATGAAGCGTTGTTCGAATTGTCGGTCTCTCGTCGACGAAGATCTCGCCGATCAAACGACGCGTGCTGTCTCGGTTCGGCCGTTCGGGTTCCCCGTCTATCAAACCGCTAGCGGAACGTCATCGCAGAGCACGTTGGCATTGATCGGCTTCGACGAAAAACTGCAAGCCGAGGGAGCCACGCTCGAGATTCTGATCGGGGCAAACGTCAATCGCTCGCTGTTGGAAAGCGTGCTCGGTGGAGGCTTTGATGCTGTCCAACGCTGTGGCTTGCCTTCCTCCAGTCCGATTGAGCGCAGTATCTCTGACGTGCTGGGCGGAATCGAGTTGCTCGGCATGATTGGCGATGCACGTGAGAGCGACACGCCCGAGGCGCAAGCGTTGACGGGACGAATCTCGTCCGCAGTCACCCAATTGATTTCCGCCCAACATGAAAAAGGTGGTTGGGCATGGACTGGAATTTCCTCCGCCGGTAACTCGGACCAATATTTGTCGTCGCGAGTGATGTGGGCGCTGAGTGCGGCCAGAAAAGCGGGTTTCGCGGTCTCGTCTGAACCGTTTGACAAGGGCAAAGCGTTTTTGAACACATCCTTTGCCTCCGCCAGTCAGAGTGATCTGGAACGCCAAACGATCCTGCTGCACGCGATGGCTGTCGCAGGCACTGGAGACTTCGCGTTTGCCAACCGCCTGTACCGCGAACGCAACCGACTCAGTCCGTCCGGCCTGACGCATCTGGCGTTGACACTTGCAGCCATGAACCACAAGGAAATGGCGGGCGAGTTGATCGAGTTGATCAATGTGCCGATCGACAACAGTCCGCTTGCCGCTCAGACGCGCGTTCGTATTTCTCCCTGGATGCGCAACCGGGTGGAGCTGCAAGCGATGTATTTGTTGGCACTTCAAGAAATCGTCCCCGACCATCCCGACGCCGCCAAGCTTGCGAAATCGCTGATGGCGGCTCGCGTCGGTTCTCGTTGGCCGGTCGAAAAGTCGAACGGACCCGCCATCGCCGCGTTGGCCCGCTGGCAGGCGCGGACTCGACACGTTTCTGAAAAGTACACGCTGGCGATCGCAGTCAACGATCAAGAGGTGGAAACATTGACGATCGATCCGTCGAAGGAGGGTAGCCGAAGAGTTCGCATTCCGGACGAGCTGTTGCGGACAGACAAGCCGCAACGAATCGAGTTCCAGTTGGACGGTCGCGCCACGTTCAGCTACTCCGCAGTTCTCACTGGATTTGTGGCGGCCGACAAAATCGTCAGCACAACAAAGAATTGGACCGTCGATCGCCGCTACGAACCGGCAAACCGAATGTTTGAGGGACGCACGGTACCGCGTGGGTTCAGTGTCGTCGACGGGAGCTATCGATCGTTTACCAACCCGCTGACGCAACTGCCCGTCGGAGATCGCGGTCAGGTCACTTTGTCGCCGCGCCGGCACCAAACGACGGGGCGTAGCGGCGAGCAATACGACTACTTGGTGTTGACCGAACCAATCCCAGCTGGCTGCACGGTTTTGGCAGGTTCCGTCAGCGGCGCGTTCGAGAGATTTGAGATCGAGCCGGGGCAAATCACGTTCTATATCGGCGATCGAAGGTACCCCGCTGACATCCACTATACGTTGGTCGGCTACACGCCGGGACAGTTCCGTGCGCCCCAATCGATCTTACGCAGCTTCTACGAGCCCTCGCAGTTCGCAGTGTCCAAGGTCAAGGAGCTGGCAGTGTTGGAATCAGGATCGGATACGGTTGATCAATACAAGCTGACACCCGATGAACATTACTACTTAGGCGAGAAAGAATTCGCCAAAGAGAACTACGACGCCGCGCACACGCATCTGACCGAGCTGTATGACAATTGGCGTCTTGACGCGGACAAGTACAAGAATATCGTGCAATGGTTGTTTGCGTCGTCACTGGCGAAGAAAGAGAACGGTGATACGGTCAAGTATTTTGAGGTGCTGAAGGAGAAATTCCCGGACATCGAAATCAGTTTTGAGAACATTCTTCTCGTCGCCAAGTCCTATCGGGAACTGGCCGAATACGAACGCAGTTACTTGGTTTATCGCGCCACGGTCGAAGGGAGTTTCGAGCGAGAGTCTCAGGTCGCCGGGTTCTTGAATGCCCGCGGTGAGTTCGTTCGCAGCGTGCAAGCGATGGAACGCTTGTTGCGTGATTACCCCGCCGAATCGTACGTGGCCACGGCAACCTACGCACTTGCGCAGGAAACTTACCGGCGGGCTGCGGACGCCAGCGAAGATGAAAAGCTGAAGTTGGCAGGCCTAACACGTGTGCATTTGATCGATGCCGCGATCAAAATGCTCGACCACTTCGTCACGACTTGGTCGCGAGACCCGGCGGACGACCAGGCCAGCTTCGCATTGGCGACCGCGTTGATCGATCTGGAGCAGTACGACGCGGCGATTTCTCGAAGCGAAAAGTACGCCAAGCGATATCCTGAGAGTCGATTGCTCGATTCGTATTGGTACATGATTGGCTACAGCCACTTCGAACTGGAGCATCCGGAAGAAGCATTGGAAATGTGCCGCAAAGTCGCCGACGCAACGTTCGCGGATCCTGCCAACCGGCGGCACCCGTGCCGCGGATAACCGCTGGGAAGCCATCTACATCATGGGCCAGATCTACCACAGCTTGGGGCGGGCGGCCAGCGCGATAGCGGAGTACACAAAAGTGCAGGAGCGATTCGCCGACGCAACCGAAGCAATCAAGTTCTTTAGCCGAAAGGAAATCGACTTGGACGAAGTCACGACGATCAAACCGAGTGATCCCAAAGAAGTCGAATTGCGATTCCGAAACCTCAGCGAGGCGGCCATCAAAGTCTATCGGATCGACTTGATGAAATTTGGATTGATGCAGCGCAATCTTGATCGGATCACGGCGATCAACCTGGCCGGCATCCAACCCTATCATGAGGAAACGGTGCCATTGGGCGACGGCAACGATTTTCGTGATCGCACTAAGCAACTGGCACTGCCGCTGAAGGACGAGGGCGCGTACTTGATCGTTTGCCGTGGCGAGAACCTGTACGCTTCGGGACTTGCGTTGGTCAGCCCGCTGACGCTGTTGGTGCAAGAAGACGCCACGTCGGGTCGTGTCCGAGTCAGCGTCAAGAATACCACAGACGACACTTTCGTCGGCGATGTGCACGTCAAAGTCATCGGATCGGCCAACGACGACTTTGTTTCAGGTGACACCGACCTGCGAGGCCTCTTGATTGCCGACGACATCAAAGGAACCAGCACGGTGATCGCCGTGCATGACTCGGATCGTTACGCGTTCTATCGTGGTACGATTGGGCTGCAAGGCCTGCGTCCGGAGCTGAACGACGCGCAACCGAGCGACGGTCCGTTCGGAGCACCCGTCGCACAAGGTGATCCGTTTGGGGAATCTGCCCCGCAAAAGGCAACGCAGGACAAGCCGACAAACCAAGGGAAAGGCCTGTTGCGAGACAACCTGTTTCGGCAAAACAGTGCCTTCCAGGCAGAGCAAAAAGGCAAATTCGACGCACTGATGGACAACGACCGCAGCGGCATCAAGTCGAAAGAAGCTTTTTGATCTACGATTGATTCACTGATTGAGTTGACGACCTTTCTGCAAAATTGGAGCGAACATGCTGCCGGGTATTAAGTTGTTCGATTTGAGTGATCGAGTTGCGATCGTAACGGGCGGATCGAAAGGCCTTGGAAAGGCGATGGCGGCGGGGCTCGCATCAGCCGGCGCACGCGTCGTGCTGGTCAGTCGCAGTCAGGCGGAAGTCGACGCCGCTGCCGCCGAGATCGCCGCCGATCATGGTGTCGAAGCGTTTGGCGTCGAGGCCGACGTCTCGCAACAGGCTGCCATGGAGGATCTCGCCCAGTCTGTGATCGATCGCTTCGGCCAGATCGACATCTTGATCAACAGTGCCGGCATCAACATCCGCGGCGCAATCGATGAATTGACGCTCGAGCAGTTCCGCGAGGTGCAGCGAATCAATGTCGATGGCATCTGGATCGCGTCCCGCGCAGTCACGCCGCAAATGAAGAAGCAGGGCAAGGGCCGGATCATCAACATGGCAAGCACGCTGGGGTTGGTCGGACTGGCGAACCGAACGCCTTATGCGACCAGCAAGGGAGCGGTTGTTCAGATGACCCGCGCTCTAGGCCTGGAATTTGCCGGCAATAACATCACGGTCAACGCGATCTGCCCCGGCCCATTCCTGACGCCGATGAACGAACCGATCGCGGAAACCGAAGAGGCGAAGCAGTTCATTGTCGGCGCCGTTGCCATGAACCGCTGGGGGCGCCTGGAAGAGATTCAAGGAGCAGCAATCTATCTGGCCAGCGATGCAGCAAGCTACACGACCGGCAGCATGCTCGTGGTCGATGGAGGCTGGACAGCGAGGTGATTTCATGTTTCGTTTAACGGCAAGCCGCAGGCGACTGCGGAGAGCGGACACAGTCGCCTGCGGCTTGCCGTTAAACGATCGCGATCGATCGATGCGGAAATAAATCCGAAGGGTAAAGAGCTTACCCACGCTCCACAGGAAGCTCTACGATCACTGATCGGCGTACACCAGTGTGCTTTCTTCTTTCGTCACTGGTACTGACGCATGGTCGCTGACGACCACGGCTCGTACGATGTGAGTCCCCGGTGCGACTCCGCGGACGCGGACCCGATAGGCTAGCTCCGTGCCCTGTGCCAGCTGGGATTTCGGCTGGAATGCGACAAGCCCGCGACCGTCCGTTCCAGCGTCGCCATCTGTACTGACCAGTTCCAATCCAGGTGGCAGTTGCAGCTGAACTCGAACATTGCTGTCGGGCATTGATCCGGTGTTGTTGACCCGAATTTCGTAACTTGTTTCACTTCCCAGTTCGATCGGGCCGCCTGGATTTGTAATCGCAAAGCTCAGCTCCGCGAAGCCTTCGACTGTCATTCGACGTTCGTTCTTCGCGACCACGCCAAGATCAGCTCGCGCGTCGATCGTGATGGCTTGTTCGCCCGCTTCGACCGGCAACAGCGTCAGCGGTACCGAACCGCTTCCACCCGCGGGGAGTTGTGCTAGTGACCAATGGACGACGTGTTGTGATGGGTCATACTGCCCCTCGTTGTCGGTGCTAACAAAGGTGAAGCCGCGATCAAGCTGTACGACGATCTCGACATTTGTCGCGTCGGCCGTGCCAACATTGGCGAGATTCAACTGGTAGGTCGCCTGTCGTTCCAGGAACCGTCGTGAGGGACCTTCGAGTTCGACTTTCAGATCGGGGGCGATGACTTGGACCGTCGCTGTGCTTTCATCAGCCAGACCGTCGTCTCCGGTCAGACGGATGGTGTTTTGAATGACCCCCGGCGAGACCGCGCGCATTCGAAGCACCTGACGACGCACCTCGCCCGGTGCGAGCGTACCAATCAGATTGTCCAGTTGCCGTCCTTTCGGATGCTCGAGTCCATCGGGGACATCTTCCTGCAACATCACGCCGGTCGCTTCTCCAGTACCCGGATTTGACACTTCCAGTTCAATTTCCAGTTGTTGACCGATCAGCACACCGTGTTCAGGTACACGCTGCACGATCTTTAGCTCCGGTCGGGTGCTGATGGTTCGCACCGACGCGGCCGCCTCGAAGGAAACGCGGGCGACGCTGCCAAGCTCACCTTCCTGTTCCGCAACCAACTGCATCGTGACAGTCCGCTCGTCGCCTGCCGGCATCGCACCCAACTGCCACAACAGCAGGTTGCCCTGCTGGACGGGAGTCGGTGAAGCATCAATCAGACGCATACCGGTGGGAATACGATCATTCACTTGGACATCAAGTGCTTCGACCGCGCCGACATTTTGGACGTGGATCACGAATGAGGCTGGCTTGCCCACCTTGACTTCGGCCGGCGCCGCTTTTGGATGACGATGCTCGGTGTTTGAACACCTTCGAGTCGCCGATCCCCAGGGGAAGCGATGGTGGCGTTGGGATCACTCGCCATCGCTGATCCCGACTGCTCGAATGTTTGTGGCTGGAAGCCAGGCGCCTGTTGGAACTCCGGCGCCTGTTGGAAACCAGTCGCTGGCGGGTAATTTCCCGCTCCAGGTAGATTCGCCATTCGATTTGCGCGAGACTGCCAAGTTGCGGTGCTGGATCCCCGTATTGTGGTGTTGCGTTGTTGAATTGAGGAGCGGCACCATACTGCGGTGTGCCTAAGTTCGCGCTTGATGCATGTGACGTCGCGGTTGGCTGATCGAATTGTCTTGCAGATTGGCCGAACCCCGAAGCGTCTTGCACAGGTTGGCCGAACCCGGCTGAGCAAATTCTGGTTGTGACTGATTGAATCCTCCCGCGGCGGCGAAATCAGCAGACGCCGAATTATTCAGCGATGATTCCATGCTCGCGGGTGTGCCGGCAAACGTCGAAGGATCCGCGACTGGAGCACTGCTCGCTCCACTCCGCAGCATGTTCATTCCCGACTCGCCACTGCGCAACATGTTGTCCGGTTGCAGGTCGAGACCCCCTGGCGTTGGAGTTGATGGAACTGCGGCATTGTCGAAATCGGATTGTGTGGGATCGACACCAGGAGTCGCTTCACCGTGCCCACTTGGAAAGAAGTCCACTGCTGGCGCCGCACCGAGTTTCAGCTCGGGAAGCTCCGTCGTCTGCTGTGGTTCTGCTTGTCGTGACTCCGCGATTAGATCCGGCGCACCCGCTGGCATTTCGGCTGGCAGAGACATTGCCACTGGAGGCGCGGCGTTTGCCCCCGACACCGCATGCTCCTGATCAGCTTCGCTGGGCGTGGGAAGTGTCCAATCGGGGACTCCGATCGAGGCGGTCGCAGCATCGCTTCCATCACCAACGCTTTCACTGCCAAGACTGGGCGGCAGCATCGAAGCGTCGAACGCTGGCGAGCCGTTATCGGGTCCTTCGCTATCCACTGGCTCGGTGTGTTGCACCAATTGAATCGGACTGTTCTGAATCTCGCTGTTCTGAATCTCGCTGTTCCCTGCAAAAGCGCACACGTATTGGTCGGTGTCGATTCTTGGGCGTCGCGGGAGGGTTGACTCAACCACGTTTCCTCGCTGATATCAGCGATCGGTGTTGCCGGTTCTCCCAGAGACGGAGCTTGGGCCGACCAAGAGTCGGAGCTGTTCTGCTTGTCACGCTGTGCCAAAGCGGCGGCGTAGGCGCCAAACAAGATCGTGACGGCACCAGCGCCGAGTCGTACGCCAAACGATTTCATGGGTCGCATTCCTTCGCGAAAAAGTCAGCCAATTCCTGTGGCTCAACCTCTCGTTAGCAAATCCCCATTCACGATGGAAAGAGCAATGCAGTGACCAGAAATCGTTTAACGGCAAGCCGCAGGCGACTGTGTAAGCCCTTAGAAGTCGCCTGAAACAGTCGCCTGCAAACGATTTGGCTGGGTCGATGCTTACGCCTCTCGTGGCCATCTGGTCTGAGCGAGTAGCTGACGCTGGCCCCAGGCTGTCCTGAATCTTCGCCGCGACTGCCTCGCGGATAGGCGTTCTGCGTTGAAAACAGGCATGTTGGGGATGCCTCTGCGGAGACAATGGGCGGCGGACAGTGCCCACACTCGGCCCATGTCCAAAAGCATTGGCGATATTCAGAGGCTTAGCGGGTAACAAGACGCCATACGCGGATCGAGATGCGAAGTTATGCTACCGTCGGGATGATGCTCGCCAGCAAGCACTCACCACCGGCACAGGCTTTGCTTCGATGTCTCCTCCGAGCTGCTAGACCCTCGCGCTGAGATGGCCTCTGTCGTCGTCGAACGACAAAGTGCTGGGTCGCTGCATGGAATGGATTTCCGCGCTCCGCAGGCCAGGGAAGGCATGAATCGTTACCCTCACCGATTGATCGCCTTCTTTAGGAGCTCTCATGAGCACAACGCTTGCGTCCCCAAAGTCTTCCACCGGTCCCGCTGCTAGCTCCGGCCACTCCAAATCTGCGGGGTCGGCGAGACAGGCCGCCATCTCTGCGGTGACAAACTATGCGTCGACGTCACCACCGATCGAATTCGCCGACATGCCGGCTCAGGAGTACTACTCAGCCAACGTTTTCAGCAAAGCGGTCATGAAGGATCGTCTTCCCAAGACGGTTTTCAAGGCTGTCATGGAGACAATCGATACCGGAGCCAAACTTGATCCCGCCCTCGCTGACGTGATCGCAGTCGCCATGAAAGACTGGGCGATGGAGAAGGGTGCGACTCACTACGCTCACGTTTTCTATCCTCTCACTGGCAGTACGGCTGAGAAACACGATAGCTTCCTATCGCCTACATCGGACGGAAGCACGCTTGCTGAATTTGGTGGGAAGCAGTTGATTCAGGGCGAACCTGATGGATCGAGCTTTCCGTCCGGAGGCATCCGTGTCACCTCCCGAGCACGCGGTTACACCATCTGGGATGTGACCAGTCCCGCCTACATTCAAGAGAATCCCAACGGAGCGACTCTTTGTATCCCAACCGCATTCGTTGCATGGACAGGTGAAGCTCTTGACAAGAAGACACCCGTGCTTCGCTCCATGCAGGCGTTGAACACGCAGGCTCACCGGATCTTGAAGCTGTTCGGCCACGAAGACAACGCGTTCGTCGCATCGACTGCTGGACCCGAGCAAGAATACTTCCTGGTGGATCGGCACTTCTACTATGCACGCCCTGACTTGATGCTTGCCGGTCGGACGCTCTTCGGAGCACCGCCGGCGAAGGGGCAAGAGTTTGACGACCACTACTTTGGGTCTGATCCCTGAACGCGTGTTGGCTTTCATGATGGACGCCGAGCGTGAGCTGTTCAAGCTGGGGATTCCTGCCAAGACGCGTCACAATGAGGTCGCACCGGGGCAGTTTGAAATTGCTCCCATGTTCGAGTCGGCGAACGTCGCTGCCGATCATCAGCAGCTGATCATGAGCACGCTCTCTCGAATCGCCAAGAAATACGGCATGGTCTGCTTGCTGCACGAAAAGCCCTTTGCCGGCGTGAACGGTTCAGGCAAGCACGTCAATTGGTCGCTTGGCAGTAGCTCACAAGGCAACATGCTGGACCCAGGCGCAACGCCCCATGACAATGCACAATTCCTGGTGTTCTGTGCCGCAGTCATTCGTGCCGTTTATCGCCATCAAGGCCTGCTGCGGAGCGTCGTGGCAACGGCCGGCAATGACCACCGCCTGGGTGCCAACGAGGCTCCTCCGGCGATCATCTCGATCTTCTTGGGCTCTCAACTGAGCCATGTCTTTGATCAGATCAAGGCTGGAGCCGCTGGTTCGTCGCTTCCGTCGGACACGCTGACAGTGGGCGTTGATGTTCTTCCGCCTTTGCCGAAGGACGCCGGGGACCGGAATCGAACCAGCCCGTTTGCCTTCACAGGCAATCGCTTCGAATTCCGTGCCGTTGGCTCGGAACAGTCGATCTCGGGACCATTGGTGGCCATGAACACCATCATTGCTGAATCGGTTGACTTCTGTGCAACCAAGCTCGAAGAAGCGACCAAAGGCAATCCGGAGGCTCTCAACGGAGCGATCCAGAAGCTGCTGACGGAGATCATGAACGAGTGCGGTGCGATCATCTTCGAAGGAGATGGTTACTCCCAAGAGTGGCACGATGAGGCGGCAAAGCGTGGGTTGCTGAACCTGAAAACCACCGCGGACGCGTTGCCTGAGTTACTCAAGCCGGAAGTCGTCAAGCTGTTCACAAAGTACGGCGTGCTTTCCGAGCGTGAGCTGCACAGCCGCTACGAAACGTATGTGGAACAGTACTGCCAGAAGATTGACGTCGAATCCAATTTGGCGGTCAATATCGCGAAGACCCTGCGTCTTCCCGGCAGCGATTCGCTATCAGAATGAATTGGCCTCGACTTGTGCGAATCTAAAACTTGTTGGTTACGAGTTCGATACCGATACGCTGGACAACTTGACTGCATTGGTGAAGGGACTGCAAGACAGCATCGTAGCGTTGGAACACGCCATCCATGATGACAGCGCGTCGACACCGATCGAAGAAGCACGCCACCGTTGCGATGTCGTGTTGCCTTCGATGCTTACCGTTCGCCAGTACGTCGACAAACTCGAAGGCGTCGTGGCAGACGATTTGTGGCCACTGCCAACCTATCAAGAGATGCTGTTTGTCAAGTAACTCAGGATCTCTTAACAGACAACGTCGACCTGCCCCCAATTAAACCGCTTGCGAGCCGAAAAACAGATGGTGATCTTCAGAGAACTTCTTGAGGGCGAAACGGTTGGAGACCTTCCGCTTCGCGAAGCAATTACGGTCAAGTCGGGCACGATTGTCCGCGCGGCAGTAGCTCGCATGCGGGCCCTCGGGCTGGGCTGCGCGGTGATTCTCGACGGGCGTTTGACGCCCGTTGGGATTTTCACCGAACGATCACTACTCGATGTGCTCGTTCAGAATGCTTCCTTGGACGAGTCCGCGGTAGGCGACTTTGCTGACTACCGCTGCATCGTTGTAAAAAGTAGTGACCCTGCGTCCCGTGTCTGGGATGCCGTGGAACGAGAGGGTCACCGTTTCATCTGCGTTACCGACGATTCAGGCAAAGTCATTGGCTTGACCGGACAACGCGGGTTGGCTGAGTACATTTCGGAGTGCTTTCCCGGACAAGTGATGGTGCAACGCATCGGTGGCAAGCCATGGATGCAACAACGCGAAGGAGCTTGAACATGCGCAGTGTTTTTTTGACCCAGTCGCCTACGGACGAGTTTGTGGATCCGCTCAGCGACTATGAGCCTATTGTGTATGGTGACGAACTTCAACGCGCGATGGCGGAGGAATCGGTACTCTCCATTCACTCGCGGCCTTACGCCGAGGTCCGACCTGACACGACTGTCCGTGAGGCGGTCGAGGTCCTCAATGACCTACAGATCTCCAGCCTGCTGATCGTCGACGAGGGCCGCCTGGTCGGCATTTTCACGGAAAGGGACGTGCTCGAAAGCGTCGCGGAGCGATACCTCCACATTGCGGACTCGCCGGTCAGCGAATTCATGACTTCGCAGCCGATCGTCGTTTACGAGTGCGATCCAGTGGGAGCCGCCTTGGCAGCCATTGCCGTGGGAGGTTACCGGCATGTTCCGGTTCTGAGTATGTCCGATCAAGTGCTCGGAATTGTCAGCCCCAAACGCGTCTTCGACTTCCTTGAAGCTCGCTTCGGTTCGTAGTGACCCGACTCATCGCAATACCGTTCGTATTTCGGTGTCGTTCCAGCGAGATCGTTTAACGGCAAGCCGCAGGCGACTACGAAGGGCAGACGCAGTCGCCTTCGGCTTGCCGTTAAACGAAAAATGAACGGTATTGCGATTCATCGGGTGTTGATCGGAAGACCGCATGAATGCGGTCACTGCTAGCCCGCACGGATGCGGGCCCACGTTCATTTCGGTTTCATCTTGACCTCGGTACCGTCGATCTGCTGCAAACCAAAATCGACCAGCGCTTTGATGACCGGTCGAAGTTTCTTGCCCTTCGCCGTTAGCCGATAAGCGTCCCGGCCCGGTTGCTCGGGTGAGGGAAACTTCTCGGCCAATCCATGCTCTACCAGGCGCTGCAGTCGGTCGGCCAAAATATTGGTTGCGATCCTCTCGGGAGACGCAGCAAATTCCTTGTACTGAGAACGCCCGAGCAGCAGATCCCGGACGACCAGCAACGTCCACTTGTCGCCGATGACGTCCAGTGTGCAAGCGATCGGACAGCAGGATCGGGCGCGATGCATTGACTCTCTCCCAAGATAATTCAGTTTTCTGTCTTGACTTTACCACGGGAACTTGCAAAATGCAAGTTCTTGAGACTTGCAAAATGCAAGTAAAGGCGTCCCGCGATCCTTGTCCAGGAAGTTTGACGTGATTGAGACCGACGAAAAACTGACGATTCCAGCCCCAATGAACGGACAGCGTATCGAACCTCGAGTGCCTCTGTTTTCAAATTTGACACGAGGCGGACAATGGACACTCCTGCCGATGATCGGCCTGGTCGGGTTCATGCTGATCACTGGAGGCGTGCTGGCGACAACGCCGCAAGAACCCGCCGCTGAACCACCCATTTCCGTGATGAGCGTCTCCACGACAACCGTTCAACTCGCGTCCGGCTATCAGCTCTCACGTGAATTTGTCGGACGCGTCGAGGCACGTCGTCAGAGTCGTTTGAGTCTGGAGTTGGGCGGATTGTTGACAAGCGTCCGGTTCGACGAGGGTGACACCGTACAGCGGGGTGATGTGGTCGCCACGCTGGACACGCAGATTCTTCAGTCACGCAGAGCCGCGATTGCCTCTCAGCTCGACGGCGCTCGCGCGTTGCTGGCGGAGATGGTCGCAGGTCCTCGCCAAGAGGTCATCGACGCTGCGCGAGCGGAACTGCAACGCTGGGAGGCACAACGCCGCTTGGCGGAGGTTACCAAGATCCGCCAAGAGCAGCTGCTATCGAAGAACGCCGGAAGCAAACAGGATCGCGACGACGCAAGCTTTGGCCAGCAAGTTGTCGACGCCCAGTGGACCGCAGCCAAGGCCAGGCTGATGGAGTTGGAAAACGGCACTCGTCAAGAGCAGATCGCCGCGCAGACCGCTGCGGTGGGGCAATTGCAAGCCGAGCTCGAAACCATCGAGATCAACTTGCGGAAGTCATCGCTTTTGGCTCCCTTTGACGGCATGGTCTCGGAGCGTTTCATCGACGAAGGCACCGTGATCGCCGCGGGGACGCCGGTCGTCGAGCTCCTGGAGAGCGGGCAGTTGGACGTTCGTGTCGGCGTCTCGGAATACGTGCTCGCTCAACTCGGTCGAGGCACGGCTCAGCAAGTGATCATCAAAGGCAACACTTATTCAGCTTTGATTCGATCCGTCCGTCCCGACCGCGACCAGGCGACTCGCACGGTCAGCGTGCTGATGACGCTGGATGCGGGGACGGATTTGGTGCGTGTCGGAGATTTGGCAACCGTGCGCATCGACGCTCGCATTGACGAACCAGGCTTTTGGCTTCCGATCTCGGCACTGACCGAAAGCTACCGAGGTTTGTGGGGCTGTTATGTCGTCGTCCCCATCCAACAATTCACCGAGAATTCGGCCGCCACTCATGCCTTACAGCTGCGTGAATTGGAGGTTGTACACCAGACATCGGCAGCCGCTTTTGTCCGTGGCAGCCTGAAGGACTCGGAACGGATCGTTAGCGATGGCATTCAGCGTCTGGTCCCCAACCAGCAAGTGCGGCTCGCCACGACCCCCATCGAGCCTTTTGCGGTCGATGCTCCCAACAAACTCGCGATCCATACGGGCAACCCCGTGTTCGGCGACTTTCCCCAAATGAGTCACTGAGATGCTCAAGACACTGTTTTACGACAACCGTCAACTTCTGATTCTCAGCTTGGTCATCATCCTGGTGGCGGGAGCTTCCGCGTTGCGATCGTTACCGCGATTGGAAGACCCGCGGATTAACAATCGAAATCCAGTGATCGTCACAATGCTGCCTGGAGCATCGGCCGAACGCGTCGAAGCGTTGGTGACGAAAAAATTGGAAGAAGAGCTGCGCGAAGTCTCGGAGATCAAGCAGATCGAATCGGATTCACGCGCCGGCGTCTCGCTAATCACGATCGAATTGAACGACAACATCAACAACACTGACGAGGTATTCACGCGGCTGCGAGACAAACTAGCCGACGTCGAAAGCGAGCTTCCGCCGCAGGCGACCAAGCCGGACTTCGATGACGAACGTGGGGCGGTCGCCTACACCCTGATCGTCGGTGTGACTGGGAGCGAGGAAACGGATCCCGCGCTTGGCGTTTTAGGACGCACCGCGGAGGAACTGGGCGATCGGCTGCGCAACGTCGATGGCACCGACTTGGTAAGACTTTTCGGCGAGCCTGAAGAGGAGATCACGGTCACGATTTCTCGGGACAAGGTGGCTCAGCTGGGCCTGACCATTCCGCAAATTCAGGCGTTGATTCGTGCCGCCGACAGCAAGATCCCGGCGGGGACTTTGCGTTCGGACGATAGGAATTTGGTGATCGAGGTGAGCGGCAATTTCCAGACCACTGAGCGGATCGTCAACATTCCGATCCGCGAAAACCAACTGGGCCAGGTCGTACGGCTGGGCGACGTGGCTCGCGTCGAGAAGTCGTGGCGAGACCCGCCCACGGAAATCGGCATCGTGCAGGGTCGCCGCACTGTCTACGTTGCCGCACGTATGCTGGACGATCGCCGCGTCGACCAATGGATGGAACAAGCGAAAACAGTGGTCCGTGATTTTAACGCAAACCTGTCGCCCATGGTCCAAGTGGTGGAGGTCTTTGATCAAGGGAAGTACACCAAGCACCGGCTCAGCCAACTTGGGATGAACCTGATCATGGGAGCCGGCGTGGTCGTGCTTGTGATCTTCGTGATGATGGGCTGGCGGTCCTCGATTCTGGTCGGCCTGGCCTTGCCGTTGGTCTCAGCGATCGTGTTGTTTGCGCTTCTCGTCCTGGGCATCCCTCTGCATCAGATGTCGGTGTTCGGCTTGATCGTGGCGATGGGCCTGCTCATCGACAACGCCATCGTCACGGTCGACGAGATTGGCAAGGAGATGAAGCAAGGGGCCGATCCACGGACAGCCATCGTCAATACGGTCAGCCACCTGTTTGTTCCGCTGTTGGGTTCGACGCTAACGACGGTGATCGCTTTTCTACCCATTTTGTTGTTGCCCGGTAGCGTCGGCGAGTTTGTGGGGACGATTGCCACGACGGTAATTTTGGCGTTGATTTTCTCGTTGTTCGTATCGATGACGATCATCCCGACACTGACGGGCATGTTTGGCAGGTCGGATGATCGCCGCAGATGGTGGCGGAGCGGGTTGGAGACGCCTCGGCTGGCGATCATTCTCCGCAATTCGATTCAGCTGGCGGTCGGTCGTCCTCTGCTGGGCGTCCTGTTGGCGATCGCCCTGCCGGTGATTGGGTTTCTGCGATTCAGCGATTTGCGAAACCAGTTTTTCCCGGCAGCCGACCGCAACCAATTCCATATTCAAGCCTGGCTGCCCCGTGATGCCTCGGTCGACTTGACACGCCGCACGGCCCAAGAGATGGAGTCGGTGATCCGTGAGTCCGCTGCAGTCGAGGCCGTCCATTGGTTGGTGGGCGCCAGCTTTCCAACCGTTTATTACAACATGCTCATGAACCAGGATGCGAAGTCAAGTTTCGCCCAGGCTGTGGTTACGACATCGGATGCCGATCAGGTCCGAGCCCTGATCACCGAACTGCAAACGAAACTCGACGCTCGTTTTCCCAGCGCACAGACCGTCGTCAAGCAACTCGGCCAAGGTCCACCCATCGAGGCACCCGTCGAGGTGCGTGTCTACGGGCCAAGCGTCGCGCGGCTTCGCGAGATCGGACGTGACCTGCAACGCTTTCTCCTTGAAACTCCGCAGGTCGTGCACACGCAAACGTCCTTTGACGTGACCGAGCCGAAGCTTTGGGTGGAGGCGGACGAAGTCGAAACTCGTCTGGCGGGACTGACACTTGCCGACGTGGCGACGCAGCTTCAATCCACTCTGGAAGGTTCGGTGGGAGGAAGCGTGCTGGAAGAAACCGAGGAATTGCCGGTACGATTGCGTCTGGACAACCAGTTTCGAGGTGACGAGAGCCGAATCGCCTCGAGCCACATCGTGCTGCCCGGCGGCGCCGGATGGATGCCGCTCTCGGCCATCGGCCAGTTGAAGCTGAAGCCGCAGACTCCCAGC
This sequence comes from Pirellulaceae bacterium, assembly GCA_963704055.1. GTDB lineage: Bacteria > Planctomycetota > Planctomycetia > Pirellulales > Pirellulaceae > Rubripirellula. Next base: position 59,094 of record CAVPGW010000031.1, read on the forward strand.
ATTCATCGCCGCAACGGCCAGCGCAGCAACACGATCAAGGCGTACGTGGATGCGGACGCTCTGGCCCCGGAAGTCACCGCCGCGTTGGTCGCGAAGCTGGATCAGAACGGTTATCAGTTGCCACCCGGTTATCGGATGGAATTGGGCGGCGATGCCGAAGAGCTGGGGTCGGCGATGGGCAACCTGTTTCGTTACGCGCCGGTCCTGGGCGTGTTGATGTTGGCAACGGTTGTCTTGTCGTTCCGTTCCTTTTTGCTCGCCGGGATTCTCGGCGGTGTCGCCGCACTGTCGGCTGGACTTGCCTTCCTGGCTCTATGGTTGGCGGGCTTTCCGCTCGGGTTCAATCCGTTGATCGGCATGGCTGGTTTGATCGGGATCGCACTCAACGACAGCATCGTCGTGCTCGCACAGATCCGCACCAGCGCCCGGGCGCGCGGCGGCGACATTCAAGCCATCGTCGACGAAGTGATGAAAACCAGCCGCCACGTGCTGTCGACCACTTTCACCACGATCGGCGGATTCGTCCCGCTACTGGTCAGTGGTGGAGACTTTTGGCCGCCGCTGGCAATCGTGATCGCTGGCGGTGTCGGTGGAGCCTCGATCTTGGCCCTTTTCTTCGTCCCGGCAAGCTATATTCTCGTCCGGCGGCGCGTCGAATCCGAATCCGCCAGAGAGCCGGAAGTCGGGCAAACAGGAGGGTGGGACCAGGAGCGTCAGCGACGCAGACCCACCGTGAGTGTCGCCGCCACAAGCATCCCCGCCACAAGCATCCCCGACCCAAGCATCCCCGACCCAAGCATCGCGGTGACGTAGGTTCTATATTGAAACATCCTCGCTCTGGAGGTCGTGCAGTTTACGCGCAGCGAATTCTTCAAAGTAGCCATCACGCTCCGTCGTGATGTAGCCCGGCGGGGTGATTTTCCAGTGTTTAGGACGTTAATCGAAGCTTGCGCTCTCGATGGAATGCGAATCGTTCGATCTGGATTTCTCGGAAGCACAGCACATTGTCGGGCTACATCACGGCGGAGCGTGACGGCTACTGAATGCTGCACGACCGCTCTGGAGGAAGAGAAGGAGACAGGAACCAGGCATCAGGAGTCAGGGAATTGAAGTGTCCCTCGCATTCGTCCTGGCTCCTGGTACCTGTCTCCTGAGGCCTATTCGGCCGAGACTGCGACCTCTCCCGGAGGGAGAGTTGACATGCCATGATCTTTATTGACCCATGGCCCTTACGGTGCGAGAAGAAGCAGAGGTAGATAACGTGAGCCTACTGATCAAAAACGGTCGAATCGTTACCGCGACTGACTCGTTTGTCGCTGACATTCTTTGCGAAGGCGAGACAATTACGCGGATCGATTTGAACATTGATCCTGCCGGCGCCTCCGAAGTCATCGATGCTTCCGGCAAATACGTCTTTCCTGGCTTCATCGATCCCCACGTGCATATCTACTTGCCGTTCATGGGGACTTGCGCGAAAGACAGCTACGACTCGGCCGGTCGCGGCGCGCTGGTTGGTGGCACGACCACGCTGATCGAAATGTGTTGCCCAAGCCGGGGCGAGGAGCCGCTCGAGGCATTCGAGCTTTGGAAGTCAAAGGCCGAAGGCCTCGCGCCGTGCGATTACACCTTCCACATGGGGGTAACACGTTTCGATGAATCAACCGAATCGCAGCTGCGACAGATCGTTGAAGCCGGAATCGCCTCCTTCAAAGTCTTCCTTGCTTACAAAGGTGCCTTCGGGATCGACGACACCGAGCTGTACAAGACGCTACGACTGGCCAAAGAGCTGGGCGTGGTCGTGACGGCCCACTGCGAGAATGAAACTCTGGTGCTGGAAAAGCAAATGGAACTTCTGGCCGAAGGCAAAACCGGCCCGGAGTATCACGAACCTTCACGACCACCAAGCGTCGAAGCGGAAGGCGTCCATCACCTGATGACGTTTGCGGAATTGACCGGCGTGCACGTCTACGTTGTGCATACTTCTTGCGACGAAGCCTTGCGGGCGGCACAGGCAGCGCGATACCGCGGAGTCAACGTCTGGGTCGAAACGGTCATCCCCTACCTGGTGCTCGACAAAACGTACGCCGAACAGCCTGGCTTTGAAGGTGCGAAGTATGTCATGTCGCCGCCGATTCGTGACCAACGCCATCAGCCGATCTTGTGGGATGCGCTGCGAACCCGATTGATCAGCACGGTCGCGACCGATCACGCACCATTTGACTTTGCCGGACAAAAGGAAATGGGGCGAGACAACTTCACTTTGATCCCCAACGGCATCCCGTCCGTCGAGAATCGTGTGCCGCTGCTTTACACGCACGGGGTCACGACAGGTCGAATCGACTTGAACACTTTCGTCGATGCGGCGAGTACTCAAGCGGCCAAGTTGTTTGGTCTTTATCCCCGAAAGGGCACGATCCAACTCGGCAGCGACGCGGATCTCGTGATTTACGACCCCGATTGGCGCGGCATGATCACGGCCGAGACGCAAGAGATGGATACGGACTACAGCGCGTTCGAAGGTTGGGAAATCGTGGGCAGGCCGGACGTCGTTACGGTCCGCGGCAAGGTTCAAGTCAGGGACGGCTGCTTTGTCGGCCAACTCGGTCACGGCCAGCTACTCAAGCGACAACCGACGCACTACTAGGGCATTGGTGGCCTACACATCTTCCCTAACTCCCTTCTCCCCCGGGGTGTTACGCAAGTGGGAGCCGAAAGGGGTCAGGAGCGAATGGCACGGGCATAGCGAGCGTTCGTGCCGCGACATGCTGGTGTCTAGCCTTGAGGCGATCTTCAAGGGCGAGGAATCGGCTAAAGCCTACACACCAACTCCCCATGCTCCTGACCCCTTTTTGATCGGTATGCTACTCGTGATCGCGTCGCTTTGACCATCAATTATCGCCGCGGACGGACGTAGACTCGCAGTCGCTTCTTGGTGTAGTTACCCGCATTGCCGCTGAAGGTCCAGTCGCGTGAGTTGCCGGGACTGTTGCCGATGCCGATGTCGGCTCGCTCGCCGGCACTCCAGTGGTTGATCGCGAAATACGGTCTGGTTGGCACCATAGTTGTGGATCTGCATCGAACCGTAACCGTCTTTCGGCGGTCCCGGTTCGTCACCGAAGTCGAAGACACTCGACGAGGCGCCCTTCACGCTGGCTCCGTTTCCTGGGCCGTAGTTGTTCGGCCAAAACTCGATATTCCCCGTTTCAATGTTCTGGCCAGACGTTACGCCAGCGGTGATCGTATGCACGTCCATTGCTTCCAGGGTCTGCTGGAAATGCGCATTCGACGAGGCCGTGGGGACGCCAAGTTTCTTGACGTCGTCGGTGAAGGCCTTCATCGAAACAAACACTTGCTGCGAACCGTGATCGGCAGACTCAAGTTCCACCAGATAAGCGACTCGGTCGAACGCTGCGACTTGACCGCTGTTGTCAACGTCGTAGTCGATCGTTCCTTGCAGGCCCGCCAGGTCGAGATCGTAGACAAGTTGGTAGTCAGCCGCGCCAGGAATCGTGTTGATGAATTCCGGCACCTTGCCGCCGCGCACCGCTCCTACCGGCAACCCGGTTCCGCCCGCCAAGTTAGGCTCGGCCAACTCGTGCCAGGCAAACCGAAAGGCAACAGGCTGCTCGACCGCCGCGGACTTCAGAATCACCGCGTCGCCCTCGATCGTGGCGACTGCGGGCTGAAACCCACCGGACCCGTTTCCGATGATCTCGAAATGACTCGGCGTCTTCCCGTCACGCGTTTTCAGGCCACCACCTGTATTGTTGAAGGTAACTTTCAGGCTGTCGCCGAGTTGTTCCAGTGCGTCGAATTGCGGACTGATCGCGATCACGTCGTCACGACCGTAATCGTGCTTGAGTGCCAACAGGGCAAGACGATATCCGACATCTTGCTTGTTCGGGGGATGAATGTCACCGATGGTGGCAATGTCATTGATCACGACCATGCCAGTGTTGGGAATCTGTTGCGTGGCCGCCTGGGCTTCCCAAAACTCGGCTAGCGTCGAAGTATCCTGATTGCCATATCGAAAGGGAGCGATTTGCACGTAGTAAAAAGGAAAGTCACCCTGTCCCCACAGTTGTCGCCAACCACCGATCAAAGCCTTCTTCTTTTCATAGTACAGCATGCCTTCGCGCTGATTCGCTTCACCCTGGTACCAAATCGCCCCCCGAATCGGGAATCCGACCAACGCATGAATCATGCCGTTGTAAAGCGTTGTTGGCTGTTGGTGATTGGTAAACGGAATCAGCGATTCGGGAAATGCTGGACTCGGCTGGACGACCTCGTTCGCGTTGAGTCGCTCAGTTGCATCGGTGAGCCACTTTTCCGTCGCCGCGATGTACGTTGACAAACCTTCGCGATATTCCGGCGTGCCGGGCGATCGTCCAATCACCGACTGGTAGATGTCTTGCAACGCAGCGATCTGCTGAAATCCGACGGGAGGCGTCCATGGTTCAATCCGGGTCCCACCCCAAGACGAATTGATCAGCCCCACAGGTACGTTCAGTTCATGGTGAAGATGTCGCGCCATGAAGTATCCGGCGGCTGTAAAGTTGGCGACCGTTTCTGGCCGCAGACCTGCCACTCGGATGCGACATCGTCCAGAGGCACCGGCGACGGGCGATGCGCGATTTTGATGTGTCGAATCATCGGGTAAGTTGCCGAGGCAATCTCGTTCTCCGCGTTCGTACTCCGCTGTACCGTCCATTCCATGTTGGACTGGCCCGAACACAACCAGACCTCACCAATCAACACGTCGTTGATTTCGATGCTGTTGCTGCCAGCAGCGGTCAGCTTCATTGGCGTTGTACTCGCGGACATCGGCGGTAACTCGACTTGCCAGCGGCCAGCTTCGTCTGCCGTCGCGGTCGCCGATTGCTCGCCGAAATTGACCGTTACCATTTCGCCGTCGTCGGCCCAGCCCCAAATTCGGAGCGGGGTTTGCTGCTGCAGCACCATGTGGTCAGCGAAGAAGCCGGGCAAGCGAACTTCAGCCTCCGCGTCGGTCACCAGGCCCAGCGTCAGGCCAAGCAACAAGACGCTATAGAATCCGAATCGTCGCGTGGCGTTTTTCATGAGTGCGTCATCAATGAGGGTGTAGGATCAGGGCCGAAATGAATCCGGTTTTCCTAGTTTAACGGCAAGCCGCAGGCGACTGTGGGAGGCGGGCGCAGTCGCCTGCGGCTTGCCGTTAAACGAGGATCGCTGGGACAACGATGAAATGCGACCGGTATCGCCGTTAATCGCGATTGACGGACATCTCAATGTCCTAGCTGCAGCCACTCGGGCTTGAAGATCATCGCCAGTCCGAGGGCAAGAATGACCAGCCCGCTGAGAAGTTTCAGCCATCGGCCTTCGCGTTCTTGCAGCTTGCGATGCGACAGCGTCACCACAACCACCGCCAGCAAGATCGTGTCGTCCAACATATAGGCAATGATGTAGATGCAAAGATACAGATAGTTCTTCCAGATCGGCAGCTCATGCATGGTCAGGATCTGCGTGAAAAGCGCGGGCAGCCCCGCCGTGCAAAGTAGTTCGACCATGTTCACAATCACCGCCAAGGCAATCACGCTGGCAAGTGCGGCCGGCAAATACTTGGCTGCAACGATTTCGCGAACACGCCGGTAAATTCCGGGTTTGCTTGACTCGGGGATCGATAGCGAGACACCTTTCTTAAAGGCAAAAAAATCCTTGACGTTGATGAACCCGATCAACAAGGCCATCAAACCGAGAATGATCTGGGCGGGGCGGGCGATCCCAATCAGCATGAACAGGTTCAGCCAGGCTGCCATGAAGGCAAAGTAGGCGATACCGCTAACGGCCACGAACGTTCCGGCAATCAGTAGTATTTTCTTGCGGTCCTTGATGTTGACCAAAACGGAAAGCAAGAAGACGAGAATCCACATCGCACAGGGATTGAATCCATCCACCAAGCCGACCAGAAAAGAAAAAGCGGGAAGTCCGAGTTCACTGACTCGCAATTCTCCAAAGAATGGAACCAGGATCACGTCCGAATCCTGCTCGCTCGCAGTTTCATCCTGCGGCTGCTGGACCTCACCAAGATCGACATCGGCAGCCTCCTCCGGTAAGTCCGGTAAGGGGAGATCGTCGAAGGAGGTGACATCGTCAGGCAGCGGGACCTCATCAAAGGCGGGCTGCGGTTCGGATTGTGTTCCGGTCGGCTCCTGCGGTGCCCAGAATCCGACCAACCGCACTCCTGCGAACTGATGGAGTTGAGGTGGGGTTGCCGATGTCGCTCGCGCACCCGACTGGGGAGGCGGTTTGGCGGGTTCGTCACCAGACACCTGCCGGATCAGATTCTCAAATTCCGCACCGGTGATGTGATCGCCTTGGTAGCCGATGATCACCTTCCCGGCGAAATGTATCGTCGGCAAGCCCGGCAGTTTCCCCTGCGACTGACAGAGCTCTTGATACCGCTGACGGGCACTCGCATCATAAGTGATCTCGTAAATGCGAAAACGAACCGCGGGCCAGCGTTGCGTGAGTTGCGCGATGAACGCTTTTGCCGCTTTGCACTTCGAACAGGTCGACCGCGTGTAGACGTGGGCGGTGAACAGGTCTTCGATTGCCGGCCCCGTTTTCTGTTCGCTTGCGAATCCGAAGTAGAGCCGACCGCAGCAATAAAACGCGGGGGAAACAGGCTTTTCACGGCCCGATTGACGAGCCAGTTGCCACAGTCGAGAGAGCTGGGCCTGATCCTTGATCACGTCGTGAACGACAGCTTCCAAGCCACGCGTTCGATCTGCAAGTCTCTTGGCGAATTCAGCAGCCTGGTTCGAGATCTCCGAATCGCTACGAACGAATACCTCCAGGCGAATGAGGTGCGAGTCCGTCGCCTCTGGCAATCGGCAGAGCCTGTGCCCAGCATGCTTCCGAGACCAGCAGGGCAGGTACGAGTAAAAGGAACCTAAGAGTGGCGGTAATCATTGATGCAAAACCTTGTTGATTCAACGAAGCTGGCAACCTCCAACGCGGCCAAACCGATTGGAGACTGCCGCCCGGTCTCTCGGTGCAAACGAAGTGCCGCTCGCTGAAAAACTCCTCCTACACATATTGGATCTTTCAGGCGCGCTAATGTGCACACTTTCGGGTGTGAAAACGTGAGTACAGGCCCCGGCACGAGTCTTGCGGCACAGGTCTTGATGAGATGGCCCCAAGATGCCCCGAGGATCAAATCGATCGAGGATCAAACTGATGCTTGTCACAAGTTCCGAGCAACCCGCAGCACGTCGCAAGGGAATCTGCACCGAGTTCTCCGGCGTTTCTGATCGGAATGTCCGAGAATCGGATGATCGCGGCGATCCTGAGCGAAATCTCGTCTCTGCTCGCCGATCAAGACGCCAGCGTCTACCGCGTGCATGCCTATCAAAATGCCAGCCGGATGCTGGGCCAGCTTGAGACGCCTGTGCGAGATGTCTTGGAGAAAGAAGGGTTGGCCGGATTGGTCGCCCTTCCCACGATCGGTCGTTCGATCGCGAATCTAATCGAACATTACGTCCGTACGGGGCGTGTGCCGTTGTTGCATCACCTGCGAGGCGACGACACGGCCGAGCGCGTGTTCGCAACGCTGCCCACGCTGGGCCCGCAATTGTCACGTCGAATCCACGAACACTTAGAGATCGAAACGCTTCCTGAGTTGATGCGAGCGGTCCAGGATGGTCGGCTGGAAGAGGTGCCCGGAATCGGACGTAGACGCTCAGCGGCCATTGGCGCGTGTCTCGCGGAACGACTCCGTCAATCGCCATCAGGCAGCGGTGACGCGGGCAGCGGGACGCTGAGGCAGCGGTGACGTGAGCAGTGGTGCTAAGCAGACTGTCGCGGAACCAGATCGATCGGTTCCGGTGTCCGAGTTATTGGACATCGATGCTGAGTACAGACGCCTGGCCGCGCAAGGTAAGCTCGCCAAGATTGCTCCCCGCAAGTTCAACCCGGCATCGGCCGCGTGGTTGCCAATTTTGCATACACATCGCGGCCCGCGACACTACACTGCTCTCTATTCCAACACGGCGCGAGCACACCAGTTGAACGCAACCAGAGACTGGGTGATCATTTACCGAGACGATCCACAGTCGCACGGGCGATGGACTGCCCTTACATCTCGATTTGGCAAGCTGCAGGGCTGGCGAATCATCCGCGGACGCGAGGACGAGTGCGCTCAGTACTACATCCAGGAGAGTTCGTCGTGACCATTGGCGGACCTTCGGCGAGGAACGGGTGGCTGGTGGTCGAGCGTCAGCGAGCCCCCAGCAACAAGCCAAAAGAATTCCGGGGGCTCGCTGACGCTCGACCGCCGGCCACCCCTGTAATGCAATTCTCAAGCTACTGCTAAATCACCAGAAGAACCAACAGGAGAAGACTCATGGAGACTCTATTCAATCATATTCTTGTCCCCGTCGACTTCACGGAAAAGAACAAGACAGCGATTGCGGCGGCCCAAGAATTGGCTCAGCAATCTGCCTCACGCATTACGTTGTTACATGTGATTGAATCGATCGATTTCCCTGAGGACGACGAGATCTCGAGTTTCTACGAAAAGCTCCAACGTCGGTCGGAGCAGGAACTCGACGATCTTCTGCAGCTGTTCAACGATGATAATCTTGATGTCTCGGTCGAAACCATTATCAACAATCGGGTGCAGGGGATTGCGTTGTTCGCGGCAGAGAACGATGTCGACCTGATCGTGATGAGTTCACATCCGATCGTGCCCGAGAAACGAGGGCAGGGCTGGACGACCATCAGCTACCAAGTGTCGGCGATTTGCCATTGCTCGATCATGTTGGTCAAACAGGCTGCCGAGTGATGAGGCTGACCAGAGTGTGCGGACGAGTGCGTATTCGCACATTCAATCTTGGTTGGATCTACTTCGTTTAACGGCTAGCCGCAGGCGACTACTGCACACGGACGCAGTCGCCTGCGGCTTGCCGTCAAACAATCAAGCTGCGAATTGCATGTTATTGCGGTCTATCCAGCGTAAGACCCGATGAATCGGGTGACTACAAACAGCAAGCCAATCGCGGCAATGCGAATGGCGATTGGCACGGGGTGTGCGTTCCTATGGTCGTTGGATTGAATGTATTGTTCGGGAGAGCCTCGATGAGTATCCGTCGCAAACTTCATGAGCTGCACGAGAAGCACGAAAACCTGTGGTGGATACTGCTCGCTATAGCCGCCGTGGTGGGTTTGCTCGTGTTTGCCAGCAAGGTCATCGGCTGGTGACTCTCTGCTCGATCGCCAGTATCGGTCAGGAGAACTTTGCATGAAGGCGATGATTCTGGAGCGAACCGTCTCGCTGGACGAGGATCCAGCGCCTTTGCGTCTGGTCGATCTGCCGACGCCGCAGCCGGCGTCGAACGAGGTGCTTGTTCGTGTCAGTGCTTGCGGTGTCTGTCACACCGAGTTGGACGAAATCGAAGGGCGATTGACCCCGCCACGTCTGCCGGTCGTACTTGGCCACGAAGTCGTTGGGCATGTGGCTGAGTGTGGGATCGACGTAACATCGCGAGCGGTCGGTGATCGGGTGGGGATCGGCTGGATTCATCACTCCAGCGGAGAGCCGGATGAAAACCTATCGCCCGAGTTTGCTGGAACTGGATGTGACGTCAACGGCGGGTATGCTCAATACATGACGGTGCCGGCCGACTATGCCGCCCTGATCCCTGACGCACTCGAAGATACCGAAGCGGCACCGCTGCTGTGCGCCGGCGCGATTGGGTATCGAGCTTTGCGTCTTGCGGCGATGACCGACGGTGAGCCACTTGGGCTGATGGGTTTTGGCGGTTCGGCGCACCTTGTGCTTCAGGTCGCCAAGCACCTCTATCCACGATCGCCAATTTACATTTTCGCTCGCGAACAGTCGGTACAGCAGTTCGCCCTTCAACTCGGCGCGGATTGGGCCGGCAACGTGGACCAGCAGCCGCCCAGACCGCTCGCATCGATCATCGACACAACACCGGCTTGGCGGCCGGTCGTGGAATCGATGAAGAAGCTGAAACCGGGCGGGCGTTTGGTCATCAACGCGATTCGCAAGGAAGATAGCGACAAAGCAGAATTGCTGCAGCTAAGTTATCACGAGCATTTATGGATGGAACGTGAAATCAAATCGGTCGCCAATTTAACGCGAAGGGACATTGCCGAGTTTCTTCCGTTGGCCGCACGGATTCCGCTGCGGCCTGAAGTAACGGTTTATCCTCTCGAGCAAGCCAACGAGGCACTGCTCAATCTACGACAAGGCGGAATCAAGGGCGCCAACGTACTGCAGGTCGAGCATCCGTAGCGCGGGTGCTGGACGTCGATCGATGTGTCTTTGCTCGTTCATCACAAAGAAGGCGAACCGCGGAGCGGTGGCAGCATGTAGCCTGGGGTGAGCCAACGAGCGACAGCGAGGCTGGTGTAACCCCAGGTAAACGAAGCAATAAACATTGTCCCCCCGCGGCGATTTGGCGGCTACGCCGCCAAATCGCCGCGGGGGGACAGCGTATGGCGGGCGTGTTACGCGCAACCCTGGGGCTGTCCGCCGCGGCTGGTGCTCGCCGAGACGAGCGAACCTGACCCCAGGCTACATGCTGTCACTGCTCCGCAGTTGGCGGATCTTGATAAGCAAACCAGGCGTGAATGCAAATTGGCAGGTTGCGTCATGATCATTCGATTGTCGTCGGCCGTTGATGGCCACTTTCATCCTCCATCGGTTTTTCGTCGATCAGCACGCGGACGGCGGGTGTTTCCAGATCGTCGAATTGGCCGCCTCGAATCGACTGCACGCAAGCCCACATCGCGGCGGCGCCCATCGCGATTGCAATCGGCAAAGCAACGTATAAGACGCTCATCTGGTCGACTCCTTGAACGTGCGATTCGCCAGTGTCATGCCGATCACCGAGATCGAACTGATCGGCATCAGCACAGCGGCAATCAACGGCGTGATCGCTCCAGTCATGGCCAACACCACGGCGAATACATTGTAGCCGATCGATACGGCAAAGTTGCGGCGGATGCTGCGCCGCGTTGAACTCGCTGCCTGAACAAGCGAAATCACTTGGCTTAGCTTTCCGTCACCGATCATCACCGGTGCTGCTGTCAAACTCGCCGAGGCTCCGCCACGAATCGCTACGCCGACATCTGCGGCGGCAAGCGCCGCGGCATCGTTGATTCCGTCACCCACCATGACAACGGGGCCGCGCGCTGCCGAATGGATAGCCGTCAGCTTTTCGTCCGGCAACAAGCCACCTTGGCACTGCGAATGTTTCAACCCAAGGTGTCGGCCGATGGCAGCAACCGTTCTTGCATCGTCACCCGAGAGGATGCCAACCTGCCAACCATGCCTCACGAAGTAACTGACCACATCTGCGGCATCCTTGCGAAGCGGATCCGAAACGCCGCATACCGCCACGATCTCGTTTTCTCGGGCGATCCAAACGGGACTGGCCCCGGATTGTGTGATCTGATCGGCGTCGTTCAACCGCGAGGAAGCTATCTCATCAACGAAGCCGGAGACGAACGCCAAATTACCAATTGCATACTTGGCTTCTTTCGCATTCCCGGTCACACCCAGTCCGGCAAGCTGCCGGACCTCCGTTGCGGTTACCGATCCGCTTGACTCCGCATGGGCGACCAACGCATGGGCGATGGGGTGTCGAACGCCCGCTTCGATGGCTGCCACAGCAGGCAACACAGCCCTGTCACCAAACCAATGCGTCACGCTCATGCTACCTTCGGTGAGCGTGCCGGTCTTATCGAAAAAGATCGTTCCGGGACGGGAAAGCCGTTCCAGACAGTCGCCAACACGAATCAAGACTCGACGTGTTGCCAGGCGTCCAATGGCAACCGCGATTGCCAGCGGCGTCGCCAAGGCAAGCGCGCAGGGGCAGGCCACGATCAACAGGGCGACTGAATTACCAACAACTTGCTGTGGATCGATCCAATACCAAACCACCGCGGTCGCCGCCGCCAGCAACAGCACGATCGACACGAACCAGCCACCGATTCGATTGGCCAATTGAACGATCGGAGTCCGCGTTGCGGCGGCGTCAGCGACCGCATCTCGAAGTGACGCCAGCCGCGTGTCGTCGCCGACAGCGGTCGCTTCGATCGTCAGTGTCGACTGCAAATTGTCGGTGCCGGCTTCAACCCGCGAACCGGGCCGAACTGAAACAGGCCGACTTTCACCAGTCAACAGCGACCGATCGATCAACGACTCTCCCGTGACCACCCTGCCATCGACAGGAATGCTGGCACTCGGTTCGGCAGCCACGACGTCGCCAACCCGCAAGGCTTCGATCGCGACCCGCTTGGTTGTTCCATCCGCTTCCACACGGGTGGCGGCGCGCGGCGACATCCGGATCAATCCCGCGACGGCGTCTCCGGCACGCCGCTGCTGACGCATCTGAATCCAGCGACCGGTGAGCAAGAAAAACACCAGGCAGGCGATGGAATCGAAGTAGATGTCGCGGGTCGTGTCAAACAATCCGTACAGGCTTGCCAACAATCCGGCGGCCAACCCCACCGCGACCGGCAAATCCATGTGCGGCGTGCGAGTCGAAATCGAAGCCAGTGCGCTACGAAAAAAAACGCGACCGGGGAAGACGACGGCGATGGCACCGAGCAACACGCCGGCGATGCGAAACAGTTGTGCGTAGCCAGAAGCCATCCCGGAGTATTGGCCTGCGTACAGCGCGATCGCCACCCACATCGCGTTGGCCGCACAAAATCCCGCCACCGCGATATCGACCAGCATCGTTCTGCTCTCGTCCGCTTCACGTTCATCGGTCGGTTCATCGCTCAGCGGCGCGACCTGGTAACCAAGGCGATCAACAAAACGGGCGATCTCAGACAGCTTGATCAGCGTGGGATCGAAGACGACATCGATTGTCCGAGTGTGATAGTTGATCGTGCTCGACTGCCAACCCGCGATCCGCTCGGGAGCCCGTTCCAGCAGCCAAACGCAGGCCGCACAGTGCAATCCAGAGATAGACAGCTTCGACTTGAGTTGGGGATGGCCGTTTGCAGGTCCGACAGGAAATGGAGCGGATCTTCCCAGCAGCGCGGGATCGTCCAAGTCGTCGAAGGTTTGCGATGATTCTCCAACGGGTCCATCTTCGGGCCCATGGTCGCGGAGATCGTAGAACGCCTCTAAGCCCCATCCATGAATCAAATCATAGGCACCCCGGCAACCCGCGCAGCAGAAAACGGGACCTGTGGTTGCCGGATCAAACTGTTTCATTGAAATCGCGGTCGGCAGACCGCAATGCACGCAAGCGACTGTGCGACGCGCGTCAGCATCGCGCAGAGTCGAAGCAGACATCACTCCGAATCCTGCTGGCAACAAGGCAGAGGTTCGTCTGGCAATGAGATCAGCGCAGCCGGGCCCTGTAGGTTCGCTGTGTTTGGCGGAACAATCGAAGTCAAGTCGGCCGAAGCGCGCCCGGTTGCGGTGTAGAGTCCTGTCGCGATCAGCAGTAGGCTGGCGGCGATCGGCATCACGGTTGTGCTTCGTTTCATCAACGAGCCTGCCCCAAGCACCAGTCCGGTAAGCGCGGGCAACGTACCGATCCAGAAAGCGAGCATGACCGCGAGCGCAGAAAGCACGCCGCCGGTCCCGGCAGCGATCAGCACAAACAGGTAAAGCCAGCCGCATGGTAACCAAGTCGTGAACAATCCCGCCAGATAGGATCGGCCCAGCGGTCCGCGCGACGCGAGCAGCGGTTTGGCATGATGTAGCCAACCGGCAATGCGTGATGGTTTGGGCAGTCCGACCACTCGACGTTGCAAAATGGGCAACATTCGGGCGATCCGAACGATGCCGATCAGAATCAGGAAGCCGCCCGCGATCATGGCTGCCAACGACTGCAGGCCGGCGACGTCTCCGCCGATCGTCAACGCCGAACCGAGCAGCCCAGCCATCAATCCGGCCGACAGATAAGTCGTCAACCGCCCCAGATGATACGAGACCAGCGTGACAGGTTTGGTTCCCTCGCTGGTGGCCCAGATCGCCAGCGGTCCGCACATGCCAACGCAGTGCAAGCTACCTAACAGACTGGCAACGGCAACGGCCATGCCGAGGGCGAACATCACGAGCCTCCAGTTGTCGAATTCCCGACGATATCCATCGGTCGCGATTCCACAAATCGGTTTCCGTCTTGGTCGATGACGTCGAGTTCAACTTGCCAGAGACCAAGATGCGGGAAGCAACTGGCAACCTCGATGATTCCGTCATCGGCTTTCGCAACAGTTGCATTGATCACCTCCGCAGCACGAGCATGTCGGTACAAGCGAATCGTCCCCGAATCGATCCGAATCGGGGCATCGGCAGCGTCTTTCAAGTTGATCTGCAAGCCGCTTCCCAGCTGGCCGTAGTCCGTTTCCACAAAATCGACCTGCCATCCGAGTGACCTGGACGCTTCACCCTGCGCCATCTGCTCGTCCCAGGCGATCGCTTTGTCGTAATAGTCCGGTATGACTGCTACCGATTGGTCGCCGGTGGCGAGCACAAAGGCTGCAGCCCCCAACACGACCTGCAGGCTGAGCATGCCGACCACGAGCGAACCCCAACGCCACGCTGCGCGGCGGTTGGCTACGGATGGATCCGTCGTTTTCATCGTCGTGGTCCCAGCAGTTTCATGGTGACAGTCCGCTCGTTTCCAATGTCGTCGGTGATCTTGATTTCGCCTTCGCAATGGCCAAGCGTGTTGAATCGAGCAGCAGGCACTTGAATCGTGACAGGAATCAATTGCGTACCGCTGGGATCGAGATCAACCGAATCCTCCCCGGAGGCTCGGATCACAGCTCCCTCCGGCTGCACGATGTTGAATTGGTATTGCCGAGGGTCATCGGTGCGATTGGTCAATCTCAAGCGAAAATTGTTGACGATCGAAGCGTCCGCAGCCCGGTTGAACGGATTGCCGGTTGCTCGCATCAAACGAGCATCAAAGGCGTACTTGGTTGACAGCACCGCTAGAAAGCCGATCCCCAACGCCGTCAGCAGCAGCGGGTAGAGGAAAGTGCGGACGCGAAGCAGCTTTGGCGGTTTCCCCGCCAAGGCGTCTTGAGAGCTGTACCGGATCAAGCCTCTTGGTCGTCCAACGCGATCCATCACGTTGTCGCAGGCGTCGATACACTGCGTGCAGTTAATGCACTCCATCTGCAATCCATCGCGAATGTCGATCCCCGTTGGGCAAACCACGACACACTGATTGCAGTCAACACAATCGCCCGCGTCATCACCGGCGGCATGTCGCCCCTTCTTGCGAGGCTCACCGCGGTTTCCGTCGTAGGCGACGATCAAACTCTGGCGGTCCAACATCACCGACTGAAAGCGACCGTAGGGACAAGCGATCAGGCACAGCTGTTCACGGAAGAACAAGAAATCGAACATCATCGCCACTGTCGTCCCACCCATCACCAGGAACGCCGTCGGATGCTCGATCGGCGAGCTGCGAATCCACTGTGCGAGCCGATCGGTTCCCACAAAATAGGCCAAGAAAGTATGCGCAAGCGCCATGCAAAGGGCGAGGTACACCAAGAATCTGGCGACCGCCAAACCACCGGTCACCTTCCGTTTCGGATTGCCACCCTTGCCAACGGTGTTCTCAAAGAAACGGTCGATCGGCCGAAACAGGAACTCCATGTACACGGTCTGCGGACATCCCCAGCCGCACCACACGCGACCGGTCAATGCCGTTGCCAGCACGATCGTGACGAAGACGCTGACCATGGCCAGGGCCAGCAACAGGGTGTCGGTCGGCAGGAACGTGTGACCCAAGAGCACGAACTTGCGGGCCACGATGTCCAACAGCACCAGCGGCTTGCCGTTGATCCGCAAATGAGGCAAGACGACAAAGAAAATGATCAGGGCGTACGCAACCGTGCGACGCCGTTTCCACCATCGACCTGTCGACAACCGTGGCCGAAGCCAGCGGCGTGACCCGTCACTTTCTAACGTGCTAAGGACGTGTTCAGGCGGGTCCAGCAACGGCAGATCAGAAGGTTGCCGGTCGGATGTTTGATTGGGGGCGTTCATGGACGTGGTTTTTCTGTTGTCGCCGCTGCTTAGGCACCGGCAGTTTCTCCGCCTCCGCCACTATCGTCGGATTTGGTTTCGCCTTGCTCAACTTCTGTCGGCGCCTCTGGCCATGCGTCGATGATCTTGCCCTCAGGCGCCTTGGCGGTCGCCGGTTCGGATCCACGCAGGCTTGCGACATAACTTGCGGTGAGGATCAGTTCGTTTGCCGTCAGTCGGTTCTTCCAGGCAGGCATCGCACCCGCGTTGGCACCGTTTTGCAGCACCGTCAAGATGTCGCCGATGTCTTTGACGTTCTTGTAGTTGTCGTCGCACAGGTTAGGTCCGATCAGACCCCCGCCGTCGCGGCCGTGGCAAGAGACACAATTGGCTTTGAACACGGTTTTACCGACTTGCAGCCAACTCGGCTTATAAAGGAACTCGACCACCGTCTCGCGATTGGGTTGCAGTTCTCCGATCTCGGCAAACTGCAGCCGCAAGTTAGTTGCCAGCGCTCGGTCATAACGGTCGTCGATCGTTCGACCCTGAGCACCGCTGTGGTAGAACACAAAGTACGGGGGTGCAAAGAAGATCGATCCGACAAACAGCCACTTCCACCAACCCGGCAGCGGATTGTCGAACTCTTGAATGCCGTCGTAAGAATGTCCCGTCAGCGGATCGTCAGGTACCATGCCAGTGTCTTGGCTGTCGGCGCTACTGGTACTACTCATGGCGTGGGTCCTCCACTTGGTCGGATAACGGGATGGACGCAAAGCGGTCGGTGGCGCCTCGTGATAGCCTTAGCGTCGCGAAAAGCATCAAAGCAAACGCAAAGCAAAACAGGGCAAGTGCCACTTCGGCACAGTCGCTGTAGTCAATCGCACGAATGACGTCTGTCAGCATGTTGGTTCTTTTAGGTTGGTACGGCGTTAGTCTTTTATCGGTTCTTTCTCGGCAGCTTCGCTTGGTTGCTGCTCGTCGGGCTCACTGGCTGGCTTGGCCTCCGCGGGTGCCTCGGTCGTGACCTCAGCTGGTTCGTCCGTCACCGATTCAACCGCTGCTTCGGTGGCGGAAGCAACTACCGCAGGCTCTTCCGTTTTCGCAGCGGGTGGCGGGGCGAAAATGTCGGTGCCGATCCGCTGCAGGTACGCGATCAGCGCGACGGCCTGCGAATCCAAGGTCAGAATACCCGCAGTGGTTACCGGACCGCCTTGGGAAACGATGTCGGCGGCAATCCGTTCGGCTTGCTCGCGAGCCATCTGCGGCGCCTCCGTCAACTCGCGGTCATACGGTGCGCCCAGCATGTGGGCGGCCCAAACACGATCGGTGGTCTTGTTAAAGTCGATCGTCGTCTCGAGCAAATGGGCGTAAGAGGGCATCACCGAGGCTTCGTTCACCGCTTGCGGATTCTCCAAGTGCAACCAATGCCAGACGCTGCTTTGTTTGCCCCCCTCGCGGGCCAAGTCGGGGCCGATCCGGCGACTACCCCATTGGAACGGACGGTCATAGATGAATTCCCCCGCCTTGCTGTACTCGCCATACCGCTTCGTTTCGGCGACCATCGGCCGAATCATTTGTGAGTGGCAGTTGTAGCAACCCTCGGAGACATAAATGTCACGTCCCGCCAGCTCCAGAGGCGTGTACGGTGTGACGGTGGCAATGGTCGGTACGTTGCTGCGGATCAGGAACGTCGGAATGACCTCGAACAAGCTCGCGATCACGACGGCAAGTGTTGTCAATACGGTAAATCGAATTGGCAGTCGCTCCCAACGCCGGTGCCAACCCATCCTGGCCCAAACGTCCAACTTCTTGGCTGCATCGAGTACTGGAGCATCGCTTAGATCACTCTTCGGCTGCGGCTTTTCAGGAATCGCTTTTGTCGATAGCCGCGGCGCCTGATAGGTCGGCACCTCATAGGTGGCTGGGCGAGTCTTCCAGGTCATCACGTGGTTGACCGCCATCAACACAACGCCGGCCACATACAGGGCACCTCCGATCACTCGCAGCCACCACATGGGAACGATGGACGAGATCGTTTCGACAAAATCGGGATAGACCAGTTGGCCAGTATCGTCCATGGCTCGCCACATCAGGCCCTGTGTCAATCCGGCAACGTAGATCGGAACGATGTACATCAGGATACCGATCGTCCCGATCCAGAAGTGCAGCGATGCCGCTTTCACACTCCACAGCTTCGTTTGGAATAGCCTCGGCATCAGCCAATACAACATTCCAAACGTCATCATGCCGTTCCAACCCAGCGCGCCCGAATGAACATGCGCGATCGTCCAATCGGTGTAATGACTCAAGCCGTTGACGCTCTTGACGCTCAGCAGCGGGCCTTCGAAGGTCGACATGCCATAGAAAGTCACGCCGACGACAAAGAATTTCAGAACGGGATCGGTCGCGACCTTTTGCCAGGCACCACGCAACGTCAACAGCCCGTTGATCATGCCGCCCCAAGAAGGCATCCACAACATCACGCTGAACAACATGCCCACCGTCGAAGCCCACTCGGGCAAAGCGGTGTAGTGCAAGTGATGCGGGCCAGCCCAAATGTAGATGAAGACCAGCGACCAGAAGTGAATGATCGACAGCTTGTAGCTAAAAACCGGTCGATTCGCCGCCTTGGGCAGGAAGTAGTACATCAAGCCCAAGAACGGCGTGGTCAGGAAGAACGCCACCGCGTTGTGCCCGTACCACCACTGCATGAACGCGTCTTGGACACCGGCGTAGATCGTGTAACTCTTGCCCAAACCAATGGGAATCACAAGGTTGTTGAAGACGTGCAAGATCGTCACGGTGACAATCGTCGCGATGTAGAACCACAACGCGACGTACATGTGCCGCTCGCGCCGATGGATCAGCGTCATGAAAAAATTGACGCCAAAGAAACCGAGCCAAACCACGGCGATGGCCAAGTCGATCGGCCACTCCAGTTCCGCGTACTCTTTGCTCTGCGTGATTCCCAGTGGCAAGGTCACCGCAGCGGCCACGATGATCGCTTGCCAACCCCAGAAATGAAGCCGGCTCAAAACGTCACTCCACATCCGTGCTTTGCACAGCCGTTGAGTGCTGTAATAGATCGCGGCAAAGATCGCGTTGCCGGCAAAAGCAAAGATCGCGGCGTTGGTGTGCAGAGGGCGGAGACGACCAAAACTGAGCCACTGCAGACCGCCAAACATTGTGGGCAACACTAGCAGCAGGGCTACAATCAGTCCCGCCAGAGTCGCGACCAACGCCCAAACCAGCGTTGCTGTGGCAAACTTTCGAGAGATGTCGTCGTCGTACGTGTACAACTCCATGACTCCATCGGCTTCGGAGGATTGTACCTGTGCCGAAGGCCCTTCAGATTCCGATTCGTAATCCGATATCGTCGCGTCAGTTGCCACCCTGCATTCCCTAAATTCACAAGTTTACTTCTGCCAGCAAGCTAACCTGCTGCACCACCGATGCATCATAAACATAGAGCCTGCCAATGATAAGAACAGACAGTGCGGCAGCGTGTCACATCGCATGAACCCCTCCCTTTGTCCTCCGGCGAGGCCTCGTCGCTCGCCAGACCAGGGCCATGCCATGGCGACGCCGGAGACCAGTCCCCACGTAGTCGGACAACAGTGGGCGTCTTGGCGGCACGGTCGGTGATCTCGCGTGCGATGATGCACGCTGTGTCCTGAAATCGATGGCCGTGTGCTGCCGATTTCGCCTTGAGAGCCGATTTCGCCTTGAGAGCCGATTTCGCCTTGAGAGCCGATTTCGCCTTGAGAGCCGATTTCGCCTTGAGAACGGAGCAACGGAGGTACTATTCGCCTTCTGGGGCGTATTTCCAACGTTTTTGGGCCGATTCCTCAGCGCAATACCGTTCGCATTTTGGCATCAATCCGGCGGGATCGTTTAACGGCAAGCCGCAGGCGACTGTGAATGGCGGACGCAGTCGCCTGCGGCTTGCCATTCAACGAAAAATCAGCGGTATTGCGTTTAGCCCAATGCGTAGGCCAGGTCCTGGCCTGGGAATGCCGCCAATCGAAGACGGACCAGGTACTAGTCGCAGGCGACTGCGTCCGACGTTAGGAAGAAGGTGGGTCGGCGTCGCTGTCGTTTGTTACCCACGCTACAGTTCGCCGCTCCAGATGCATTTGCACCAGCAATCGGTGGAACCAGAACGGCTCGAACCGAAATCTGGGGGAGCTCGGTGATCGAGGGTCCACGGTGACAAGTCCCGATCGGTTCAGGACTGGTCGGACGGGCACCGCGATCGGCTTCCCCTTTTCCTGGATCACGACTTGGTCTTCGCGGGTTACATCAAAGTAGCCCAGCTGGTCAATTCTGTCTGCGGCGGCGTACTTGACTGCGATCGCTTCGAGAAACTGCAGGTATAAGTCGAAATTCTCCGGCTTCAGCCGACTCGGACGGTCGTCGCTCCGCGTATCGCGTTCCAGCCAAGTCGCCAAGAAATCATTCATGAAGCGACGCTCTTCGAATACCTCACCGCGCTCGACGCAATCCACCAAGAGGTCTCGAACCATTTCGTTTGCCGCGAGATTCGGCAGCACGCTAGCAACGACCGGGTGCTCCATCGACCACCGCTGCAAACGCTCGCGTGCGGAGGGTGTCATATGAGCGTTTTGGTCGAAAACCACATCGGCGAATTCGCCCTCGGCCAAGAATCCCGCCTCGCACCAACGCTGGTAATCCGCAAACAACATCGGATGTGATCCATCGAAATGCTCTCGGCGGAGCGAGTGCTTCCAGCAGTCATAGTTCCAGTTGGAAACGGTCAAGTCCCCGGTGGTGCGAAACTCAGGCTTGTTCAGCAGAAAGTAACGCAGGCCCGGCCGTAAGCTACCGCCAGTGCGGTCCTGCCAGTAATCCTGAAACGCCAGCGGCCGGCCAAAGACGACAAGATGGATGAAGTCATGATTCGAGTACAACGCGAGTTGCTCCAATTGATCCAACACGAAGACATAGTCGTCGGGATGGATTTCATCCAGCGAATCAACGACGACGAAGGCTGTCGCTTTCGACTCAAGCAATTCCCGGAACGTCTTGCGACCCGCGGGCGTGAGCGACAATAGCCGATTGAAAACTCGATCGCCGTGTTGCAGATCCGGTTTTAGCTCGGCAAGCCCCTGCTCGGAAAACTCTTCGAACAACTCGCGGATGTCGAACTTCCATAGCTGTTCGGCGGGAACATCGTTGTAGACCTGACGTTTGATAAACGTCTTGCCAATGCCGGCCGAGCCGGCGACCAACGTCATCGCGTGAAAGGGCCATCCGTTCCCAGATGCGAAGACTTGCCTCGCTTGCTCAAACCGATCACGCAATTCGGCGTTCGCTTCACAGTAATAATCGCTGATCTGCCCATGCCGGGCCGGACCGACGACAAGTCTTGGCGGTGAAACCGCTGCCTCGATCTGCTGCAGTTTCGCGATCACACCAGCACCCCGCCGCACGCCGGGCGCAGACGTCGCGGACTGGGCGGCCACCGGACCGAGCATCAGCAAAGTGATCAGTAGAGAGGCGGTCTTTGGAAGCGTAGTGAGCATGGAACGGCCTGATCTCCTGACGGCGGAAAACGACTTGTGTTGAGAAGACATCCTGCAATTCGGCGGCAAGCTAGCGTCCAACTTGCAGGTTGCACAATTGGTGCCCGCGCGAATTCACACAATCTTCACGTTCGCAGGTCATGCAGGTTCGCGGGTAACACCGTTCGTATTTCACCATCAGCCCAGCAAGATTGTTTAACGGCAAGCCGCAGGCGACTGCGTCCGCCCTTCGTAGTCGCCTGCGGCTTGCCGTTAAACGCTCTCGCTGAAACGACACCGAAATACGAGCGGCTTGCCGTCAAAGGAAAAACGAACGAGTTGGGACGACACGGAAACGCACACGCAATCTTCATGGGAAATTAACAGGCTCATCAGCCGACTGTCATTGTGCTATCCTGGAACCTCTTACAGTTGCTCAGGCGTAAGTGGTAGCTAAGACGATGGTCATTGGAACCAAATGGACGAAGGGTGCGCAACCGGGGAAACCAGTCACCGACATCGCTCGCAAGTCACTTCGCGCGCGACTCGTTGTGGTGTGGGATTGTGTGCCCCTTGCAGCCTACAAAGCGGGGAAGGACATCGAATACGTCCACCAGTTGCGGGTTTCCTCGCGACGCGCGACAGCGGCCCTGCAAATCTATGCGGATCTTCTGCCGCGCAAGAAAACGCAGTCGATCAGCAAGTCGTTGCATCGACTGCGAAAGGCAGCGGGCAAGGCACGAGATTTGGACGTGCTTGCCGTCCGGTTGGCGAAGGTTGCCGACCAGCAGCAGAAAACGCATCTGGCTGTCGTGTTAGCAGAGATCGCCGCGGAGCGCCGGGCTGCTCAGAAACCTTTGGTGCGAGGTTACGTGAAAGCCAAGCAACGGGGATTCAAGCGACAGTCACGCGAATTGCTTGACAAACTGAGGTGGCGCAGCAGTGAACCCGAACCAGTGTTTGGCGATTTTGCCCGCACGACATTCAGGCCATTGGTCAGCAAGTTCTTCGAGGCCGCGAGTGCGGATTTGTCGGACGTGAAAGCCTTGCATCAGATGCGAATCAGCGGCAAGCAAGTTCGGTATGCCATGGAACTGCTTGCCGGCGCGTTTAGCGACTCGTTTCGCAAAGAGCTCTATCCCATCTTTGGGGACGTCCAAGAGAAACTTGGTACGATCAACGATCACGCAACCGCGATCGCGCTCTATAGCCAATGGTCCGAGCATGCCCATGACAGAGCCAGTCAAGCCGAATTAGGCGAACTGATTGTCGATGAAAGAATGCGGCTTGACGCAGAACGGCAACGTTTTCTGGAATGGTGGACCGGTGACCGCGCCGCCGAGCTGGCAAGACGCTTCGATGCCGCGTTAAGCGATTCGGGCCAGCCTTCCGATCCGACTCCCGAAGACACCAGGAATGGCAGGCCTCATTTATTCGCCGGGTAAAGCGAAGTCGAATGCCCGCATCTTGTTGATTTGATCTGGACGATCGCGGCCTGTCACGAGAGAGGCGTAGGCCAGGACCTGGAGACCGTCCGGCTTAGCCGTTCCGTTTTTGTTAGGATTTCCGACGCCCGTCGTTTGGTATAGGCACCGAGAAGAAAGTACATGACTCGATTGGACAGCCGCGGAGCGGCGGAAGAATGTAGCCTGGGGTAAGGGTCCGAGCTTTCAGCGAGCAACCGCAGCCCCAGGTTGCGGTTGCTCCACGACATTTTTCCCCCGCGGCGTTTCGGCGGCTACGCCGCCGAAACGCCGCGGGGGAAAGGTTCTTTCGGGTTCGCTTCCCTGGGGTTACACCAGCCTCGCTGTCGCTCGTTGGTTCACCCCAGGCAACCGTCTTTCACCGCTCCGCGGTTACCCAAATCTCATCACAATCGGCATCCTAAGCCGGTCAGTCTCCAGGTCCTGGCCTACGAATGCCGCCCATCGAATACGGGCCAGGTACTACGAGGCCGCAACTTCGGATCGTCGATGCACGAGCGAGTAGACGCAGGGAACGAGAATCAGTGTCAACGCCGTCGACACGATCATGCCCCCAAGCAAGGCCCTGGCCAGCGGAATCATCGCTTCGTTGCCTGGTGAAAGTTGAAACGACAAGGGCAGCATGGATGCCACCAGCGTCAGTGACGTCATCAGAATGGGCCGGAGACGAACTTGAGCCGATGACAGCGCCGCATCATGGGCGGACAATCCTTCACGTCGCCGACGATTGGCGAACTCGACCAGCAGAATCGAGTTGTTGACGACGACGCCAACCATCATCAAAGTGCCCATCAGCGACTGGATGTTGATATTCGTGCCGGTCAGAAACAGCATGATCAACACTCCGCCAAGCCCGAGCGGGACGGCCAGCATGATGATCAACGGGTCGGTGAACGATTGAAATTGCGCCATCAGCACCAGGTAGACCAACGCAGCGGCCACGAACAGACCGATCCACAACAGGCTCATACCTGATTTCATTGTTTCGACCGGCCCGCGGATCGTCGCGGCGACGCCGCTTTCAAATTCGATTCCGGCCAAAGCCCGCTCGACATCGCGAGCCACCGATCCGATGTCTCGCCCGGATACATTGACATGCACGTCGTTGACGCGCGAGATGTTGTAGTGAGCGATCTCGCCAGGGATCGTGACTCGTTTGACGGTTGCGACATTGGAAAGCGGAATCGTGATCGGTCCGTCCGGCGTACTCAGCGACAATGGAATGTTGCGAATGTCGTCGAGCGATTCAAACTCGTTATTCTCGTACTGGACGCCCATGAAAAAGTCGACGCCTGTTTTGGGGTCGATCCAGATCGTGGGCGAGTAGCCGACACTCGAACCGAGTGCTGTCAGAACCGTTTGAGCGACCTCTTCCTGATCCAACCCCAAATACTTTGCCCGCGTTCGATCGACCTGAACATCGAATTGGGGGTAGTCGAGTGATTGGGCGATCTGTACGTCGGCCGTACCTGGAATCTGGCTCACCACTTTGACCACCTGTTCGGCGTAGTCACGGCATTTCCCGAGCGTGCCAGCGGAAATCTGAACGCTGATCGGCACCGGGACGCCTTCGTTGAGCGCCATGTTCACGATCCCACCTGAGACGAATAAGAACTGTTCAAGCGGATAGTCGTTGGCTAACTTCTCGCGCAATGTCTCGATGTAAGTATGGGTGCCTGTCCGACGTCCCTGCTGCTTAAGGTTGACGATCAAGTAAGCCGTGTCGGGGCCCGAGTTTGAGCTGAGCACAGTTGAGAAGCCGGCTCCCTTGCCAACCGGCAGGCCGATGTTGGCGATCAGAGTCTCGATTTCTTCCTCTGGAATGACCTCCTTGATCGTCTCCTCGATGCGGGCGACCAGTTTTTCGGTCTCGTATAAATCGGTTCCAGGGAGCGTCTTGATCCGCAGTTCAAACGTGCCGGCATCGACTTCGGGAAAGAGTTCGCTGCCGATCAGCGGTAGGAGTGCAAACGAGGCTCCCACGGTAATCACGATCACCAGCACACTGACCGCTGGAGCCTTGAGCAGTCGCCCCAGCCATCGTCCGTAAGCGGCCGCCGTTGTGCTGGCCGATGAATCGTCATTCTCCAACAGCTGATCTCGAATGAATGTGGCACAGAATGCTGGGACAACCGTCAACGCCAGAAGCAACGACGCTCCGATGGTGAACGTGGCCGCCAACGAGAGCGGCGCGAACAGATACTTGATCATGCCGGAGAGAAATACGGCAGGCAGGAAGACCGCCAACGTGGTGGCGGTCCCGGCCAGGATCGCTCCCGAGACTTCTTGCGTGCCGTCGCGCGCGGCGTCCATGGGCGATTTGCCCATGCGGCCGTGACGGATCACGTTCTCAACCACCACGATCCCCGCATCGACGACGGTGCCGATGGCAAGCGCAATCCCGCCGAGAGTCATCACGTTGATGGTCTGGCCGGTAAAGGCAAAACCGAGACCTCCAATCAGAATCGCCAGCACGATCGTGGCCACGATGATCACAGTCGGCAGGAATCGGCGCAGGAACGCGAACACGACAACCGCGACCAGCAGGGCTCCCAAGCCGACCTGCCGATACAGGTTCGACATCGCTATGCGGATATAGCTCGACTGATCCGAAACCAGCGTCACCTCGGTGGCTTCGGGAATATCTCCCCGCTCCTTCATCTTCGGGATTTCGGTTGCGATTCCCTCGTAGATCCGATCCACCACGGCGATCGTGTTCTCACCCGGTTCGCGCAGCAGAGGACAATAGACGCTGCGTTTTCCGTTGACTCGCACAATGTTGTATTGCAGCGCCGCGTCATCCACGACTTTGGCAATTTCGCGCATGAAGATCGGCCGGTCGCCGCGCAGGGCGACCGGAATCGCCTCAATATCCGCCGGCGTGGGAAGCGTGTTGCGAGGATGAATTTGATAGTCCGTCCCGCCCATTCGCGCCGTGCCTGCCGCCAGCACCAAGTTCGATTTCTTCAGTGCATCGACCACGTCCACCGTACTGAGGTGATGTGCCTGTAGTTTTATCGGATCGACGTAGACCATCATCTGGCGGAACTTGCCGCCAAACGGATGAGGGATTTGAACACCTTTCAGCCCGCCCATTTTGTTGCGAACCGCGTAGTAACCGATCGAATAGAGTTCTGACTCGCTCAGCCCCTCGCCTGAGATCGCCGCCAGCACGACCGGCAGATTGGCCGGTTCACTGCGGAGCGTGAACGGCCACTCGATCCCCGGCGGCAAGTGAAACATGTCACTGGCTTCAAGATTGACGATGTCGTTCATCGCCGAGCTGGCATCGGCGCCGGGTTGAAAGAAGACCTTGATCACGGCGGCACCCGGCACGGTGCGTGATTCCTGGTGTTCGATCTTTCCAGCCAGCGTCAACGCACGCTCGACTCGCGAGCTGACCGACTTCTCCATGTCCATGGTCGGAAGACCGGGATAGGAAAAGAAACTAACGACCACCGGTTTCTTGAAGTCAGGGAGGATATCAATGGTGATACCGGGAATCACCGCGACGCCAAGCAAGCACAACGCAATCGCGCCCGCCAATACCGCGAACCGGTTGTTCAAAGAAAAATTGATGAGTCCCATATCGATTCTTTATTGTCTCGTTGTCATCCGGCGTTTGGGTGTGTGGGCCGACCTTCAATTGGTCAGAATCGTAACCTGCTGCCCCGCCGTGAATCGCTTCAGGTGCGCGTCGATGACCTTCTGGCCTGTGGTGACGCCCGCAAGGATTTCGATCGACCGACCGTCATCGAGTCCCGTTGCGACGTTCACGATCGATACTGTTTCGTCCTGGCCAATCACATAAACGTACGCTTGTCCTGATTCGTCGAAACGAATGGCCCGAGCCGGCAACATGTTGGCCGCGACCTTGGTTGTCAAAGTGATCGTTGCCTGCCCAAACATGCCCGGCAGCAGTTTCTGATCCGGGTTGGGAAGTTCGGCTTCGACCAGCATCGTGCGGGTGCTGGGGTCAAGGCTTCCCGAGACGCGGGTGACGGTCGCTTGCACTGCTTCTTCGCTTGGAAACGAGGGAAAGCTGCAGCGAGACCTTGTCACCACGACTGATCGCCGCGGCATCGGCTTCGGGAACGGGGATGTGAACTCGCACCTTGTCAATTTGACTGACGATGAACAGCGATTGGTCACCGCTGCTTTCTTCGCGAACCAAGTCGCCTGGATCAACGGTCCGGCTGGTCACGACACCAGCAAAGGGAGCTTTCAAGGTGGCATAGGCGATCATGACGTCGAGTTCATCGAGCTGTTTTCTGGCGATGACGGTCTCACTTTCGGCGGCGCGAACGTCGGCCTGGGCTGAAACAAGCTGCGCCTTGGAGACGGCGACGTCGGCTTGGGCCGAGATGATCGCCGAGGACACGGCATCCTTGTTGGCGAGTTCGGAGTCGCGTTTCTTGCGGGCTTCGTCAAGCATTCGGCGTTCGAGTGATTGCCGCTCAACGAGGTCGCGGGTGCGATCGAATTCGGCTTCGGCTGCCACCAGGGATGCATCGGCGCGATTCAACTCGAATTTGGCTTGCTCCAGTTTCGCCTCGATCGATCGAATGTTGGCTTCCGCAAGATCCACTCCTGCTTCGGCTCGCTGTTGCTCCGCCTCGAATCGACCAACGCGGGCCTCGATGATTTCGCGCTGTTCTTGCATTTCAGGGACATCGATGACGGCCAACACTGCGCCCGCTTCCACATAGTCACCAATGTCCGCCTTCAGCTCCTTGAGGTACCCCGTGGCTCTGGCTTGAATCTCGGCTTGGTAGTACGGATGCACGGTAGCTGGCTGGATCGTCGTGCGTAGAACATCTTGCTGGACAACTTCTACCGCTTTCACGGCGATCGCTGTGGCTTGCTCACGGCTTGTCTCACTCGATTGCGGCGAACAGCCCACGACAATGATGGTGGCTGCGAGGCAGGTTAAACGCGGCACCATGGGCCAACACACATCCAATGTCATCTTGAAATTGCTCCAAATTCGGGCGATTCACTCCGCAAAATCGTTACAGGCCGTAAGCCTTCACTCACGCGGATAACCGGCACAGACCGCGGGACGGTCATGATTGTTTCCACAGGAATCAGAACTGCCGGCAATCGGCCGACCTCCCGTGAACGGTTTCATCTTAATCGCCGAAACAGAATTGGTAGGATCGCGGCATTCGGATCAACCGAAAAACTCGCTGATTGGATACCTGGAACCGAAGGAGGGCACGATGCCCCGAATGATCTGTCTCGTTTCTGTGCTCAGCTGTGCTGGCTGCGTGGGAACGGCAAAAATCGATTTCGATACTGCTGAAGGTATTCGCCCGGAGGTTGTCGCCGAAGCACCCGCTCCTGAAGAGGACCTTCAGGTGCTGGCCCGCACGGTCAGTTTTCAGCTAGCCGCGCACACACCGAATCCGCAAACGCCGGTCAATCTGGGCGAGGCATTCGATTCGGGGTTGATGGCGGAGATCCCGCCAGAACTCGAAACGCTGCCAGCACCGCAGATTGCCCCCGCTGCAAGCGATGTCCTTCAGCTGAACCTGCCGACGGTATTGTCCATGATTGACGGACAGCATCCCGCCGTCGGATTGGCTCAGTGGCGCGTGCAGCAGGCGTATGCCCAGCTCGATCAGGCAAAAGCACTCTGGCTGCCGTCGATCCGCACCGGGTTTAGCTTCGATCGACACGATGGCAACCTGCAGGCCAGCGATGGCGACATTGTCGACGTCAATCGAAATTCGTTTCAGTATGGGCTTGGTGTTGGAGCGACCGGTGCGGGCACGACGCCGCTACCTGGGCTCTTGGCCCAGTTTCACATGGCTGACGCGATCTTTCAGCCAAAGATCGCTCGAAACACTGCAGCAGCGCAAAGTCATGCCTCCCGCGCGGTCACCAACGAACAACTCATGTTCGCCGCCGTCGCCTATCTCGAATTGCTTGATGCTCACCAAGACATACGTATCGTCGAGGATACTCGGGACAGCACGGCCGACCTGTTCAAGCTGACGAGTGACTTTGCTTCGGCGGGAAAAGGCTTGCAGGCCGACGCTGATCGAATGGAAACTGAATTAGCACTGGTGGAGAACCGTGTTGTGTCCTCGCGTGAACGAATCGACGTTGCTCAAGCCGCTCTGGCCCAAACGATCAGCGCGGAGGCAGGAATCGCCATCTTGCCGTTGGATCCAACCGTCGTGCCCATCGAGTTGGTTTCGCTCGAGCTGGACAAGGCATCGCTGATCCGAACCGGACTCTCCCGTCGGCCCGAATTGAAGGAGTCACAGGCTTTGGTGGCTGCGGCGTGTGAGCAACATCGCCGACAGAAGTTCGCGCCCTTTGTTCCCAGTGTGCTGCTTGGATTCAGCACCGGCGGCTTCGGTGGGGGACTTGGAAACACGTTAGAAAATGTCGATGGACGATACGACTTTGACGCGTTGGTCTCCTGGGAATTGCGGAACATGGGATGGGGCGAGCGCGCGGCGCGTCGAAATGCCAACGCTCAAATCCAGCAAGCCAAGTTCGAGAAGGTTCGGGTCATGGACCAGGTGGCTCGTGAAGTCTCCGAAGCACACTCACAAGTACGCAATCGCGCCGAGCGGATCACGATTACGCAGCGAGCCATCCAACTCGCGGAGAACTCCTACCAGCGAAATCTGAGCCGCATTCGCGACGGCCAGGGTCTGCCGTTGGAAGCTCTGCAATCCTTGCGGGCATTGGAAGACGCGCGACGTGCGTACTTGAGAGCCGTGGTCGAATACAACCAAGCCCAGTTCCGGTTGCAGTGGTCGCTGGGCTGGCCGGTCGCTGCGCCGGCGATGTGAACCTGCTGTTGGTGATCGCATCAAAGAGTTGTCGCTGAGTGTGCCACAAAAAAAGGTCGAATGCGACCCGGACTAGCGGATTGCATTCGACCTTCCAGTCGTGGCTAACTGAGATCGTTGAGCAGGCTGTTACTGAACCGGCGCGGGCACGATTTCGCCCACTTGATGCGTGTCGTAGTAGACCGGAGCGGCGTCGCAAGGGGCAGCGGCACAACCCGAATCGCAGCAACCGCGGTTGCAGCCGGTTTTGCATGCTTTCTCTTCGACCGACCAAGTGTATTCGCAAACCGGGCAGCCGTCTTTCTTGGAGCTCTTGAGCACCTTGATCTTGCGGGTCTTGGCACCGTTATTGACGCAGGCGTTGCAGCTATTGCAGCCACGGCCGTCGCACGCGTCGCATGAGCCACAGTCTTTCTTCTTGCAGAAGGGAAAGCAGCTCTTCCCGGTTTGCCACGGAAAAACCACGCGCGGGATGCAGATGACCTTCTCTTCGACTTCGAAACACTTTTTTTCGACGTCGACTTGCTCGGCCTCCAGCTTGCAACAGTGACAGTCATCGGTGCAGCATTTGCAGCCCGTTTGACTGGCGGTTGCCGCGATGGGGCGGAAAGCACCACCGATCATGGTCATGGCGAGTG
This sequence comes from Pirellulaceae bacterium, assembly GCA_963704055.1. Lineage (GTDB taxonomy): Bacteria > Planctomycetota > Planctomycetia > Pirellulales > Pirellulaceae > Rubripirellula. The sequence continues at coordinate 89,565 of CAVPGW010000031.1, forward strand.
CCGCCAAGCAGACTCGTAAAACAGTTTTTGTTGACATGGGATCCTTCCTGTAAATTCTCTTGCTGACCGCAGTCAGCTGTTCGGTTGTAAGTTGATAGGTGAAATTGGCTTCCTTGGACCAGGAGCCGACGACGTGGCCGTCGACTCGTGGTCCGGTTTGCCTCTGGGGAAAACTTAGAAATCGATCATGAAACGGGTGCCGAAGATGTTATAGGCACCGGTCTGAAGGTCGGGGGCCGCAACCGTGCCGACGTTGCGATCGGTGATCTTGCCATTGATGTAGTTGAACTGCATCCGGGCGTTCGGATTCCAGTACCAGTTCAGGCCGAAGGTGAAGGATTCGCCGTCGCCACCGAAGATGTCTTGATCGTTGTAGTCAGCGTTGGAGTAGCGAGCGGCAATTTGCCAGGCACCCCAACCGCCCTCGCGACATCCGTCGCAGCGGTCAACAAGCCAGAAGTTCTGGAAGGGAACGGGACGAGCGAGCGTGCCCGATTTCCGGTCCCAAGGCATGTGTTCGCCGGTCAGGAAGTAGGAGACGTAGACGATACCCACCATTGAAGTTGGTCGTTGGCAATGCATCCCGGTCGACCCAGACGCTTTGATATTCGCCCACAACCTGGACAGCACCGACGTTGACCACGCCTTCGAGGCCGACCAGGTCCTGGTAGTCAGCGTTGGCGATCCTTCCGGTATTGATCCAGCGATTGCTCGATCGGGCTTCCGGACGGGTGCGGTAGCGCGCCTCGTTACCAAACTCCGCGTTGGGATCGGCATCTCCATGGCTGCCGGAGATCGCCCAGTGAGCGTAGCCGCGACCACCGCTGATGTCGTCGTACCAGATGCGTGTTGGCCAAACGACCAGTGATTTCAAGCTGCAGGTGGTCGTCGACGTAATTGCCTAAACCCTGAATATTGCGTTGGTTGAAGACACCGTAACGCCAGTTCCAACGCTCGTTTTCCGAGTAGCCGTACGAACACAGACCGAAGCGACGGGCGTCTTGATTGTTAGCCTCGATCACAAACGGACGCTCGAGGAATACGTTGTATCGTGAACTGTTGAGGTGATCCAAGCCATAGGGTCGCTTTTGGTTACCCAACAGCAGCGTCCGCAGGAACGGCAGGTCGGTCCAACCGAGATAGACATCGCGGAATTCACTCGCCTCACCACCGGCGAACTCCATCTCGATCTTGTACTCCATGTTGTCTTTGACTTTGCCCTTGACGCCGAAACGCACGCGTCGAAAGCCAAGCCGGTTTTGCGGTTCCAGACCCTCGTTCATTGCGGTGATGGCCGCCTCGTCACCGTCCGCGATGTCGAATCCCCAGAAGTCAGCGTGCACACGACCGCTGACCACCATGGTCGACTTGCTCGACCCGCTCTTGACGATCTGACTGTTGCCGGCGACTTCCGCCACCTCGTCGATCGATTCTTCCAGACTGGCGAATTGCTCGTCAATCGCGGCGAACCGCTCTTCCAACGATTTCTCATCGTCGTCGTCATCGCCTTCTTCTTCCTTCTCTTCGTCCGCGAACATCGCCTTGTACGCGACCGATTGCACCGAGGAGGCCTCGCTAATCTGAATCGCCGCGAAGAGTGGCGAATCTTCAGCCGCGGAGCTGTTGAAGGACGTGGAAATGGCCGTGACGGAGATACCGAGCGCGACCAGCAAGGCGCATCGCGCCTTCCCGTATATCGATTTCATGATAGAAACCATCCGTGGTTCTGGGGATTGAATGTCGCGCTAGTGGCGTTTGCGCCGATGTCGACAACCTGCGGGCTTCCACAAAAATGTCAGGCCTCCTGCCCGTGCAAGAAGCAATCTTCTTGACACCGAGCCCGCGGGTATAATCAAGCTTCGTCAGGCTGCTGCCGCGACAATATTAAGATTGAGGTGCCGCGGGTAACACTCGTGACTCAAGAGGGAGACTGCCGCTTGTATCGATTGTCGCGGCCGACTGCCTGCCCATCGACTCGGCGCAGTCGTTGTGGTTCGCCGCGGGTGGCTGGTGGTCGAGCGTCAGCGAGCCCCCAGGTGCAAGCCAAAGGAATTCCGCGGACGCTCAATCAGGCTCGCCCAAGAAGGATTCATTTTACGCCGGCGGCCCGCTTGGTTGAATGTGCGTCTTGGCATGTCGATGACACGACGGATCGAGCATTCGCATCGATTTGCGACAGATAACTCGATCGCCTCGAGTGACTCGACGGCGCGGCTTGCCACACGCGGCGCCAAACGAATGTATCCGAGCGGTTCATTGTATTGCTGACCATCGGTCAGACACCAACGAACGAATTCCTTTAAGCTCTTCGCTTTTTCCGGGGAATCATAGTGCCGATACAGCATCAGCCAGGTGTAGGTCACGATCGGATAAGAATCCTCGCCGGCCGGGTCCGGAAAGAAGGCGCGAAGGTTATCGGGCAGTACCGCTTCTGAGAGCGTCGCCAAACCGGAATCACCCGTCGGCTTGACGAACTTTCCCGCTTTGTTCTCCAGCCATGCCATCTTCAAGTTGGCCCGTGTGGCCACGCCATACTCCACGTAACCGATCACGCCGGGATATCGCATGACCGATGCGGCCACGCCCTCATTTCCAGGGGCCTTCATCGCCGAACCGGGCCAATCAATGACCTTGCCGGTTCCCGGACCACGATCGCGCCACTCGTCGCTGATGGCGCTTAAGTGATTGGTAAAAGCATACGTTGTCCCACTGCTATCTTGTCGTGCGCCGATGTTGATCGACAAAGAGGGAAGCTTGATCCCGGGGTTATCAGCCCGGATTTTCGGGTCATCCCACCGCGTGATCTTACCCAGAAAAATATCGACGTAGGTCGATCGACTCAACTTCAGATCTTCATCGACGTCGGGCAAGTTGTAGGCCAGAACAATACTGCCGGCCGCCGTCGGTATCAGCTGCACGCCAGCTTCGACTCGGGCAATTTCCCCGTCGGACATCGCAGCATCGCTGGCGCCGAAATCGACGGAGCCGTTGACAAACCGCCGCACGCCTTCGCCGCTACCGACCGCTTCGTAAGCCAATCTCACCTCGGGCCGGACGTTACGGTATTCCTCCAGCCATTTCTTATACAACGGAGCGGGGAAAGTCGCGCGGCGCCGCGGATCTGCGCCTCGCCGGCCGCGGCGGTCGGCAGGGCCTCGCTCGTGCTGCACGAACAGTTGGTGCAGCACAGCGCGACGATGACGGTCAAGCTGACAAGATCGCGGAGTGTCATGTGGTTTTCCCGCCAAGTGTGTGCCACGTCTTCGGCTCGCGGCAAAGGTGACGATGGTCGACTAGCTAAACTCACCGCGGATGTACTGTTTCGTGAATTCCTCTTGTGGATCATCGAACAGCTGCTTCGTGTCCTCGTATTCGACCAGATATCCCGTGCGGGCGCCGCCGGTGGTATCGACGTACATGAACGCGGTTTTGTCCGCGACCCGTTGGGCTTGCTGGAGATTGTGGGTCACGACAGCGATCGTGTACTTCTGCTTCAACTCCGTCATCAACTCTTCGATGCGTCGTGTCGCGATCGGGTCCAGAGCCGAACAAGGTTCGTCCATCAATAGCACCGACGGTTCGGTGGCAATCGCTCTGGCGATGCACAATCGCTGCTGTTGGCCGCCGGAAAGTGACAGCCCGCTGGCCTTGAGTTTGTCTTTGACTTCGTCCCACAAGGCCGCGCCGCGGAGCGCGTTCTCGACCCGTTCGGGTACATCCGCCTTGACGCGGTTGAGCCGCAGACCGAAGGCAACGTTGTTATAGATGCTCATGGCGAACGGATTGGGCTGCTGGAACACCATGCCGATGTAGCGGCGAACGGCAACGGGATCGACCGTGCGGTGGTAGATATCTTTGCCGCGGAAGTGCACATGCCCTTCAAAACGAAAGCCGCGAACCAGGTCGTTCATGCGATTGAGGCAGCGGAGTGCCGTGCTCTTGCCGCAACCCGAAGGTCCGATGAACGCCGTGATCTTGCCGTGCTCGACGGGAATGTGGCTGTCGCGTACTGCGCGAAACTTGCCGTAATAAAGATTGTCGATCTTGCAATCGATGACGACACTCTTGCCGTTTTTCTGCTTTGCAGCGCCGTCCCTAACGTCAATCGTGTTGGAAATTACCATAGCACCGTGTTAACTCTTGACTTTCTTTCTTGATAACAACTGACCGCTGATGTTGACGATCAACACCAGCAACACCAAAACCAATGCGGCCGCCCAAGCCAGTTCGATCTGGCTCTCGTACGGGACGCTGGAGAAATTGAAGATCAGCACGGCCAAGGAAGCCGTTGGCTCCATCAACGCCAATTTGCCGTCCTGGACGATCCAGTAGCTGCTGTTGAGAGCTGTGAATAACAGCGGAGCCGTTTCTCCCGAAGCGCGAGCCACCGCCAGCATCACGCCGGTCAACATGCCGGGCAAAGCGGTCGGCAGCACGACTTTCCAAACCACCTGCGTCTGCGTCGCGCCCATGCCAACCGCAGCCTCTTTCATCTTGTGCGGTACCATCTTGATCGACTCTTCGGCGGTCAGCATCACAATCGGCAACATCAAAATCGAAAGCGCGATTCCGCCTGCGGGAGCCGAGTAAGAACCGGTCACCAACACCACCGCTGCATAGGCAAAGACGCCGGCCAGAATCGACGGAAAACCGGTCAACAACTTGGCACAAAAGCGGACGGTCGAGGCGGTCTTGCTCTGCGGACCGAATTCCGCCAGAAAGACGGCGGCCATGATTCCGAACGGAACGCTGATCAAGGCGGCAATCCCAACCATCGTCAGCGTGCCCACAATCGCGTTGCCGAATCCTCCGCCGCTCTCGAAAGCCGAAGGAGGTGTCTCGGTGAATAAGCTGAGGCTCAATCGCTTACCACCCCGATAAGCCAGCATGAACAGAACCGAAAATAAAGGAATGCAAGCGATGACCGTCACCACACCAGTCAGCACGCTCAAGAACGCACTGAAGAAAGTCCGCGGATGACGCAGCGATTTTTCCAACTCCGGAAAATCAACGCCCTCAAAGGCTTGCGTGAGTTCGACCTCGTCGCTCATTTGGCCTCTCCCGATACGCGGCGTGCGGCCCGGTTCATGATGGTGGTGCCGACGAGATTGACCAACAGCGTGATTGCCATCAGGATCAGAGCGGCGTACATCAAAACGCCTTCCTCTTTCTGACCCGCCTCGGGAAAGTTGTTTGCCAACAGAGCCGCTAACGTGTTGGCGGGAGAAAACAAAGAGACGCTAACCTGGTTGGAATTGCCGACCAGCATGGCCAGCGCCATGGTCTCGCCAAGCGCCCGTCCAAAGCCCAACACGAGCGCTCCGAAGACTCCGGTTGCCGATGTCGGCAGAATCACGCCCAAGATCGTTTCCCAACGCGTGGCACCGAGCCCGAAAGCCGCCTCTTTCAGCTTGTGGGGTACCGAACTGAGTGCGTCCCGCGAGACGGCTGAGATCGTTGGTAAGACCATGATCGACAGCACCAACGCAGCCGGCAACATCCCCGGTCCGCTCAGCGATGTCCCGAACAAGGGAATCCAACCCAGATGCTCGTGGATCCAGATGCAGGGCGGGCGAATCGCCGGAATCACCACATAGATCCCCCACAGCCCATACACCACACTGGGAATCGCCGCGAGCAGTTCGACAATGTTCTTGAAGACCACTTCCAACCTGGGTGGCAAGAAATCCTGTGTCAAAAAGATCGCGATCGAAACGCCGAAGAATCCCGCGATGATCAAGGCCAGGATCGAGCTGTACAGCGTTCCCCAGATCTCCGGAAAGACACCGAACTCGCCCTTGTTCGCGTCCCAAGTGGTTCCCGTGATGAAACCGACACCATATTCCTGGACCGCCGGGACTGCTTTGCCGCCGATCTCGTACAGGATGTACAAGACCAGCAGAATCGTCAGCCAGGAAAAGAGATAAGTCAGCCCTCGAAACGCACGGTCCCAGGTAATGTCGAAGCTCGACGGTGGTGACGCTACCGAATCCACCGGTGCTTCACCTTCCAACACGGCAGCCATCTGAAACCTAACCTCGGGCGTGACCTGGTGAAGTGCTCGGGTGAGCCTTTCGTGGTGCGTGCGTTTACTTAATGTTGTCCAACGCTGCTGTTACTTTCGCGACCACGCTCTCAGGAAGCGGCACGTATCCCATCTCATCGCTCATCTTTTGACCGTCGGTCAAGCAGTACTTGACCACGTTCTTGAGCGTCTCGGCTTTCTGCGGGTCGTCGTACTGCTTGTAGCAAAGCAGCCAAGTGTAGGTGACGATCGGATACGCATCCTCACCTTCAGGGTCAGGCAACCAGGCTCGCAAATCCTCCGGCATTTCGACGTTTGCCAATGCAGCCTGGCCACTTTCCAACGAAGGTTTGATAAACTTGCCCGACTTGTTTTCCAAACTGGCCATCGGCAGATTCGTTAACTTGGCATAACCGTATTCGATGTAGCCGATGGCACCCGGTGTTTGCTTGATGGTCGCGGTCACGCCGTCATTCTTCGGTGCGGCAATGAACTTGTCGCTGTCCGGCCAGACGACCGTCTTGCCCGTGCCGGGACCATTTTTCCAGTCGTCGCTGATTGCACTCAGATGCTGCGTGAACACGAACGTCGTCCCGCTGCTGTCGGCTCGGCGCGCGACGGTAATGTCCAGATCGGGGAGCGAAACGCCCTCGTTCGCCTTCGCGATCAGGGGGTCATTCCACTTGGTGATTTTGCCGAGCAGGATGCCAACATATGCGTCTCTGGTGAGCTTCAGGTCCTCGACGCCTTCAAGGTTATAAGCGAACACCACTTCGCCGGCGGTCATCGGCAACAATTGAACACCCTTGGCGACTTCAGCCATCTCTTCGTCCTTCATGGCCGCGTCGCTGGCGCCAAAATCGGTCGTGCCATTGATGAAGTCTTTAATCCCGGCGCCACTTCCTTTGGCTTGGTAATCGATCTTCACGCCATCATGACTCTTGCTGTATTCCTTGAACCAGCGATCATACAGCGGGTAGGGAAAACTGGCGCCAGAGCCGGTCAATTTGACGTTTCCACCGTTCTCTCCGCCCGGCTCACCCGAAACGCTGGTTCGGCTGGACTCCGAGGTGCATCCGACGACCAGAGCCGTCAAACATGCGAGAAAAAGGGACGACGTGGGCTTTGACATGGTGGTTCGCTCCGCAATGGCCTAACGACATTGGACTTCGAAGCGGTGATTATGGTCTTCGGCACGTGGCAGCGGCAATTGGCTAGCCCATCGAATCACCCGTATCCACTGAATCTTCACGCCCTCTTCACAAACTTGGTCTCCCACTTGCTGAGACAAAACGTTTGGGCAAACGGTGAGGCCGTCCAGGGATGAAGTCTGGACTCGTTCGCTCAGACTTGGCCTGCCTGGTCGAGGTCCTGGAGCTCAGCGAATCGCGCATGGTATCGAATTCTTTGCCACAGCGTGGGGTGTCGCAGATTCGGATCGCTCGAGTCAATGACGTGAGTTTTTCCGCGACGCGTTTCCAGCAACAACTGACCGCTGGGCCGCACTTGCCGAATGATCCAGAACTTCTCGACGAAGTAATAGTAGTCATCGCCTTTCGCGGAGGCTCGAATTCCCTGTGCCCGCTGACCGGGATGCGTCGTCCGCTTCGATTTGCGATAGATCACTCGATCGCCTACCTTGAATTGCCGAGGCTTCATCACAGAATCCTCCGTGCCGGTGAATGCGATTGACATCGTGCGGGAAGGTGCCGTCCAAGATAATACCGTTCGTATGCATGCATCGATCCAGCGAGATTGTTTAACGGCAAGCCGCAGGCGACTGTGAAGGGCGAACGCAGTCGCCTGCGGCTTGCCGTTAAACAAAATATGAACGGTATTGCCGTTAAAGGAGGAAGAGAACAGTCTTTACTGAAATTCCGGCCGCCTTCGACAAGAGAAGATCGACGGAAGGGAAGAGAGGGTTGCCGAAAAATCGATGTTCCGGCAACCCCATCTCTCAGCGGAGCCTGTCACGTACGACAGAATCCCTCAGCGGAGTCTGTCGGGAACGAGGGACAGACTACTTCTTGCCTTTTTTGCCCTTCCCTTTCTTGCCCTTGCCCTTCTTCCCTTTCTTGCCTTTGATGTTCTTGCCTTTGCCTTTGCCTTTCTTGCCCTTCTTCCCTTTGCCTTTCTTGCCTTTGTTTTTGGCCACGATCTCATCTCCAAAAAGAGTCTGCCGCGAGCTTCTGCTCACGGACTCGGTAACATCAGCGAGAACGCCTCGCCGATATATCCATCAAGTCACACTGTCACCGATTCAATGGATCGGTCACAAATCAGCGGATTACGCATTCTTGTCGAGCTGCCGGTGCGCCTCGTGAACCAGCGCCCGCCTGGCCCAGTTGCTCAGTGAACGATCATCCTTGCGGCTCGCCAGTTCCAGCAGAGCATATTCCTTTTCCGTCACGCGCAAGTTGATTCTTTCGGTCAGTTTCTTGACATCCTTCGACTTTGGTTTTCGTTTTGCCATGTTGGTGCTCAGCGAGTTGTTGCCCAGAATCATACGCTGTATGACAAAAGGTGTCAATGACGGCCAATGTCATCTGATCTGGGGGCGTGCAGCTTTCCGTAGCCCTCACGCTCCGTCGTGACAAAAGCCCGACGAGGTGTGGTGTTTCCGCGAAATCCGGATCGAAGGAGTCGCATTCCATCGAGGGCACAAGCTGCGATTGACGTTCCGAACACTAGAAAATCGTTCGGTCGGGCTACATCACGACGGAGCGTGATGGCTACTTTCAAAAATTCGCGGAACGTAAGCTGCACGGACTCTTTGCGTTGGAGAGGAGTCAGTCTACCCAGCCGAGGACGTTGCGGATGATCGACCAGCGTGGTTGTGGTGCCCGCTGGGTCTTTCCCAGGACCCAGTGGTCATAGTATTCCGCAGCGGTCCCGTCCTTGGTGCGGAGCGTGATCCAGTGCTCGAGAAAATCTCGCATTTCTGCATCCTGTTGGCCGATCACGTAGAACAACGGCAACTTGACACGCAGCTCACGCGGGATCACCACCTCGAACTCCGGGTAGATCAGCGTGAACGCCGAGCCGCTTTCGGCGCTGATCAATAGCGCGTCAAGGTTTTCGGCCTGGCCGGTGAAGTAATCGCGATTGTTCTTGATCTCCACTAGCACCGCATCCGGGATTGCACTGCGAAGACGATCGACGAAACCACGACTGAGGTCGACGAAGCCGACGCGCAGAGGGCGGATCGCTTGGATCGACTGCAGAGTTTTGAAGCTGCGAGCGCGATAGTCGGGGACCACGAGAGCTAAATTGACATCCAGATAGCTGCGTGTGTGTTGCATCACTTCCGAGCGTTCCAAGGTTCCGACTAATCCGGACATGACCAGATCAAAATGGTCATCGCGGAGTTGCTGGGCAAGCGTCGCGCGATCGAAAGGGACGAACTCCACCTTGACGCCAAGATCCCGCGCAAAAGCGTGGACCATGTTGATATCGTAACCCACCAGGTCGTGGTGCCGATTGAAGAAAGCAAACGGCACTTTGTCCTCGTTGAAGCCAGCCCGAATCGTGCCGCGACGTCGAATCCGTTGCAGCAATGTTTCGCCCGGTTTCAATGGATCGGGATTCGCTGCAGGTTCATTCAAGACCACGCTGTCAACCGGACGTTCGATCAGTTGCAGTCGCGTCAGCACTTCGTCTCTGTCTTCGATTGCAACGACCGCATGATCGAGCCAGACGCGGGCGAATCCTAGCATCACGGCGGCCACCAGCAGTGCAACGGCCAGATGCTTCAACACCGCTCTCCACCGCAATTGGAGACGGCCGCGGAAACCGTTGGCGGCGATTAGCGCAAAGGCGGTCAAATGCATCGCACCCAAGGCGTCGCCAATCCGCTCGCCGTAAACGCCGGAAAGCAAGAAGAGCTGAAACATGTCGTGAGGCAGTTGCATCTGGTCGAGCAAAAACGGAATCGCGACGATCGGGCCGCCAAAGTACGCGAACACGCCGCTGGCAAGAAAACGGGGATACTCCTCCCAGTGCATCGCGGCGCCGACGAACCAGGCAGCAAACGGGATGAACAACATACTCAGCAGTTTGCCGACATGCGGAAAGGGATAGGCAGTCGCGTAGAGCACGTCGATTGCCGGCGCATCGTGCACGCTGCCCTCGGCGTCCACCTGCTTGAATAGCCGCTCGGTATTTTGAATCAGCATTGGCAACACGATGATTAGCTTGCCCGTCGCAAATGCGGTTAACATCGGCTCTTTCGCCACACGGAAGACTTGCCGGTAGCTCAGCGGCGTAGCCAAAGTCACCATCGACGGCAGCACGATGAAGCCGAGAAAAATCGCGCCGGCTGTGTATGTGAGCAAGTACGTTTGCAAACGAACGACTTCACTCAGCGAAACCGTGCCCGCGGTACTGGCAGCGATCGCGAACACACCCAGCGGAGCAAGCCTGGTGATGAACTGACTGACTTGCAGCAGCACTTTGGCAAGCACATCAAGTTGCGAGATCAATAGCTGTCGATCTCTCAACGAAGCCAGCGCCAGCCCCGATGCGATACAGAATACAACGATCGCCGGAACTTGATTGCCGGCGAGCGCCTCGAAGACGTTCCCCGGAATGAAATACGAGAGCCAACTCGTTTCTGCCGGCTGTTCAATCAGGGCAGTACTGAAGAAAGATCCGGAATTCCAGTCGGGAAACGCAACCGGCAAGCAGAAAACGGTCAGCAACGCCGCCGACCAGAGGACGAGAAGTGTGAGCCCGCCGATCCAAGCCAATCGTCTCGATTCCGCCAACGTCAGTCGACCGAGATTCGCAATCAGCGACACGGCGATGTAGGGCAGCACCGTCATCCGCAGCAGTCCCACGAATGCGTCGCCCACAATGCCCAGCGGTGAGCAGTATTCGCCGAAGAACAATCCGCAGCCGATCCCGGCAATCAGGCCGAGCAGGATCCAAGTCGAGAGCTCCAGTCGCAACGCAGGTTTGCTTCGTTTTTCCGGAACTTCGTCGACGAGTGCTTCAGATTTCATTGGCCGGGCGATGGAAAAATTGAATCAGGCGGTTCTTCCGCGAATTGAGTGGTTGATCCGCAATGATTGGGTGGCTGGTGGTCGAGCGTCAGCGAGCCCCCAGACGCGAGCCAATGGAATTCCGGGGGCTCGCTGACGCTCGACCGCCGGCCACCCCTTGAATGCAATTTCCCATCTGCCACGGAATCTCCGAAAGGACCAATCAGGCGGGGCAGCTAGTTCCCCGACAACGCTTCGCTTTGGTCGACGAAATCCTCGCCCCTCCATTCGGCGTCGGCGCGGACGATCTTTCCATCTTTTTCCGCCTTCCTCTTGGCTCTTGCTGCCGCCTGACGCTTCACTAAGTCTGCATGCGTCGTGAAGAACTGGATGCTGTGACCTTTGAACTCGGCAATACTCTGAAAGCTGTGCTTGTCCATGAAGGCTTCGAGCTGATCGCACATCTCGTGGATACAGCGATAACCAACTTTCATCACGCCGGTGCAAACCTGAACCGTGTCGGCTCCGAGCAGGATAAACTCGGCCGCGTCTTCGCCCGTTTCGATGCCACCGATGCCGCTAAGCGTCCGACCTGGGAACTCAACGGAAATCAACTTGGCGATTTCCATGCACATCCGTAGTGCGATTGGCTTCACGGCCTGGCAAGAATAACCGCCTGGCGTCGTGTAACCTTCGACTGTCGGTTCCGGGCGCAGCGTATCGAGATTCACGCCGATCACGCTGCGAATCGTGTTGATCGCGCTGATCCCATCGCAACCTGCGGCCAACGCGGCGCGGCTGGGATCTTCGATATGAGTCACATTGGGCGTCATCTTTGCCCACACGGGAACCTTGGCAACCTGCATCACCCAGTCGCATACTTCGCGGGCGATCTCGGGGTTCTCGCCCATCGCCGAACCCATGCGTCGCTCGGGCAACCCGTGTGGACAGGAAAGGTTCAACTCGAACGCATCGACGCCAGTGTCTTGACATCGCTGGATGATCTCACACCAGGCATCTTGACTGAACTCTTCCATCACCGAGGCGATCAGAATTCGATCGGGATAACTGTCCTTGAGCTGTTTGAACTCGTCGATCCAGACATCGAAAGAACGATCGCTGATCAATTCAATGTTTTCCCAGCCATAGATTTCGTTGGACGTACGACTGCGCAGACGAGCGTAACGAGGTTGAACGTTGACGACTTGCGTTGCATCCAGGCTGACTGTTTTGGCGATCACGGCGCCCCAGCCTTCGTCGAAAGCCTTGCCGATCACGTTGGCGTTGGTGCCGGGAGGACCGGAGCCGATCACAAACGGATTCGGAAGTGTCAATCCGTTGACCGTGGTTGCCAGCTTGGACATGTGATATCTCCAGAATTGAATCGTCGCTGCAGGTGCACGTCGAGTTTATCAGTTCAGTTCATATCAGTCAGGATCTGGTCCAGACATTCGACCATGAAATTCGCGTCGTCCTTGGTGATGCACATCGGTGGTTTGATTCGCAGCGTGTTTCCGTACAAACCTCCCTTGCCAAGCAGCAGGCCGCGGACTTTGGCTTGTTCCAGAATCTCTGCGGTTTCCGTATTGGCTGGCTCCTTCGACTTGCGATCACGAACCAATTCGACACCCAGCATCAGGCCCAGACCGCGGACGTCGCCGATCAGTTCATGCTTCTCTTGAAGTTCCAGCAGGCCTTCTTTCAGATGACCACCGACGACGCGGGCGTTCTCTTGGATGCCTTCGGCGTCAATGACTTCTAGCGTCGCCATGCCCTGGATCATGCTGACGGGGTTTCCGCCGAAGGTGTTGAAGTGAATCCGGTTGGTCAGCACCTTGGAAATGTCCGCCCGAGTCGTCATCGCGCCCAAAGGCACTCCGTTGCCAATTCCTTTGGCCATCACGATGATGTCGGGTTTGACATCCCAATTCTGATGCGCCCAGTAGTGCGTCCCGGTTCTGCCGAAGCCGCCCTGCACTTCGTCGGCGATACAGATCCCGCCGTGCTGCGCGAACGATGTCGTAGATGATCGGGAAGTACTCGGGCGGCGGAGTCACCGAACCGCCCACGCCCTGAATCGGTTCGCCAATGAAGCAGGCGACCTCACCCGGCGTCTCGTACTCGATCAGATCTTTCAGATCATGTGCACACTTCACATTGCAGGACGGATACTCGAGTCCCAGCGGGCAGCGGTAGCAGTAACCGGCGTGAGTGTGTTTGACCGATGCGTCGGGGTTCGATTTGAACTTCCACGTGCCGTGTGCCGTCAACGACATGGCGGCCGACGTCCCGCCGTGATAGCCGTTGCGGATCGCGATCACATGACGCGTTACCGGTATGTTCGCGAGCCGAAAGAATCGCCAATTCGTTGGCCTCGCTACCGGAATTGGTGAAGTAGGTGCGGTCGAGGCCCTCAGGCATCTTTTCGGCAAGTTTCTGTGCGAACTGACCGATCGCCGGATGCAGGTAGATTGTCGTGGTGTGCTGCAGTCGACCGACCTGGTCTTTGACTTTCGCGACGACGCTTGGATGACAGTGGCCGACGCTGATGGTCACAATGCCGGCGAATCCGTCCAGGTACCGCTTGCCCGTTTCGTCGAACACATATTGCATGTGTCCTTCGACGATCATCATCGGGTCTTTGTAGTACGTGACCAAGCCGGGCGAAACGTATTGCTGACGAAGAGCCAGGACCTCGTCTCGCGATGGACCAGTGTACGGCGCCGGCGTGTGATCACAGATCGGCAGATCGAGTGCTCGGGGTAATTTCGCAGTCGACATGAAAAGTTCCTCGCGATTTAGGTTGAAGCAGAAGCATCTTGCGGCTCTGCCAGTCCGCGTTCTGCGGGCGTACCGGGAATCAAGTTATCCAAGGTGATACCAATGATGGCGGCCACGGCCATTCCGGTTAAGCCGATTGAACCTACGATACCATCGAGCATCTTCGGCAGCATGTTTGTCCATACCTCGGGGCCCGGCTGGTAGAGTGCCGCCGCGGATCCGTCGAACCAGGCGGGGACACTCAAGCCCATGAACAGACTGAATCCAGCGATGAACAGATTGCGATCGCTCCGCAAGTCAGCTTTGGCCAACTGTTGAATTCCGACCGCGGCGATCAAACCGAACAGCGTGCAGTACAATCCGCCCACGACTGGTCCGGGAATGGCTGCCGCAAAGGCACCGAATTTTCCGAAAATACCCAGCCCGATTAGAATCACTGCGCCGACTTGAACCACATAACGGCTACCCACTTTTGTCAGCCCCACCAGGCCAATGTTTTCCGAATACGAGGTCGAGCTGAATCCGCCCAGGAGTCCAGTCAAAAAGCAGCCGACTCCCTCGCAGCCGATTCCGCGGCTGATCTGTCTTTCCGTCGGATCGCCGCCACCGGCCATGTAGGAACAGGCATGGTAGTCACCGAAGGACTCGATCATCGAAGCCAGATATCCGGCCAGCACGGCGACAGCGAATCCAATGTTGAACAGTGGCAGACCCCATGGGCAGACAATCTCCGCCGGGTTGGCGCGGATCGCGGGGCTGGAATGGACAGCCGACAAATCAACGTGCGACGGATGCGCGGCGATCGGATTTCCGCTACTGTCCGTTCCCGCGCCGTGGAAGATTCCAGCAATCGTCAGCACCCAACACAAGGTCACCATCACGACGATCACCGACAGGATCGGAAACATGCGAAAGAAGTGAAAGCGTCTCGACAGGACCAACGAGAACAGGATCACCAACAAGATGGTAAGTCCGCCGATCGGCAAATCTGTGCCCGCGTTGGGCGCGCCGTGCTTAAACAGCGCGAGTCCGATCAGCATGATCACCGGACCGATCACGACAGGGCTGATCACGCTTCGCAGCCAACCGATCAGGCCGGTGAAGCCCACGAACATCTCGACGATCGCGCCCACGATGATCGCTCCGGCAATGTATCTCATGGCCAGCGCACCGTCCCCGCCGAGTCCGCCATCGCTGACCGGCGTCATCACTTCGGACGTGATATAGGCAAAGGCTGTCAGAAAGCTAAACGAAATGCCTTGGATGATCGGAAGCCGCGTTCCCCAAGTCACTTGAATCATGGTTGCCAGGCCACTGCACAGCATCACCGAGGAAATCAACAGCGCGGTGTTCTGCAACTGCGTCGCCCGCTGAGCTTCCTGTACGACTTGTTCAGCAGCCAGATCGATTGGCCACAGCATCGGTGCGAACATCAGCGGCACGGCAACGGTCGCGCCGAACATGGTCAGCACGTGTTGGCAAGCAAAAACAACCGCTCGTCCAAATGGAGGCCGATCGTCAAGGCCGTACAGGATCTGGTTGGAAGTCATGCTTCAGCGTCGATTGCGTGAGATTGTCTTCGTTTAACGGCAAGCCGCAGGCGACTGCTCCAGCCCGGACGCAGTCGCCTGCGGCTTGCCGTTAAACAAGAACGATGGACCGATGGTCAAATGGGAACGGCGTCGGCGGTGGGTTTGCATCGCTGTCGCTCTCTACCCACCCTACGAGCAACTTCCGACCACGAAGCGTTTGCCGACTTTCCTTCAAGGCTCCACAACCGCGCCGTACGTCTCGGGTCGACGATCACGGAAGAACTGCCATACGTTTCGCACTTCTCGAATCAGATCGAAATCCATGTCCGCAATCACGATGTCGTCGGAATCTCGCGTCCCCTCGGCCATGATTTGGCCGCGCGGATCACAGAAATAGCTCTGTCCATAGAACTCGCCGATCTTCCAAGGCTCTTCGACACCGGGCCGATTGATCGCGCCGACAAAATATTGGTTGGCAACCGCGTGCGCCGGCTGTTCCAGCTTCCAAAGATATTCGCTTAAGCCGGCAACCGTCGCCGACGGATTGAACACGATCTCGGCACCGTTCAAACCGAGACAACGGGCGCCCTCGGGAAAGTGGCGATCGTAGCAGATGTAAACGCCCAACCTTACCGATCCGCGTATCGAATACGGGGTAGCCCAAATTTCCGGGGCGGAAATAGAACTTCTCCCAGAAGCCGGGCGCCGCTTGCGGAATGTGCATCTTGCGAAACTTGCCCAAATACGATCCGTCCGCGTCAATCACGGCCGCTGCGTTGTAGTAGACCCCCGTGATCTCCTCCTCGTACACCGGCACGACCATCACGATTTCGTGTTTCTTGGCCAGCTCCTGCATCAACTTGATCGTTGGCCCATCAGGAACTCGCTCGGTCAAGTCGTACCACTTCGCATTCTGCTCCGCACAAAAGTAAGGACCGTAGAACAGTTCCTGCATGCACAATACTTGCGCGCCTTGATCGGCGGCTTTTTCGATCAAACCGACGTGCTTGTCGATCATCGCTTGTTTGATCTTTTCGATCGGCGACGTCGCGGGCTCGCAGAGTGTTGCTTGGATCAGGGCGCCTCGCACCATTCGACTCATCGTGGTCTCCGCAGCAGGGTTCACCGAGACAAAGCAGCAATATATACCCAACTGGGCGCCCGGACAGTATGATGCGGGTGAAATTCCTTTCGCCCAACTCCTACGCGCCGCATCAGACGGGTTCGCTATGCCTTCGCAAGCAACGTCTTCGCAAGCAGCTGGCAATCTTGAGCGAGTGCCGTTGCTGCGAGGTGGCCAGTGGACGCAAAGCTCGACCGATCGCTGGGCTGATGTATTGAACCCGTCCACGGGAAAGTCGATCGCTCGAGTTCCGTTGTGTTCGGCTGAAGAAACCGACGCCGTCGTTCAAGCGGCAGCCGTGGCATTGCCGGCTTGGAGTGAAACGCCGATTGTCGAACGCGCACGAGTCATGTTTCGTCTGCGCGGATTGATGGACGAGCATTTCGAGCAGCTCGCGGCATTGTTAACGCGCGAGCACGGGAAGACGCTGGGCGAGTCCAGGGCGGAGATCAACCGTGGCCTGGAAATGGTGGAATTCGCCGCCGGATTTCCCAGTCTGTTCATGGGCGAGACGCTTTCCAATATCGCGGTTGACGTCGACGCCGAAACCCTTCGTCACGCGGTTGGCGTGTGCGTCGGCATCACGCCCTATAACTTTCCCTCGATGGTGCCGTTGTGGATGATCCCGCCGGCAATCGTTTGCGGAAACACGTTCGTTTTGAAACCGTCCGAGAAAGTACCACTGTCGGCCAATCGCTTGGGCGAGCTGTTGCAGGAAGCCGGATTGCCCGACGGCGTCTTCAACATCGTCCACGGTGACCGCGAGTGCGTTGACGCTTTGTTGCAACACCCGCAGGTCGCGGCGATCTCGTTCGTTGGGTCGACCGCGATTGCCAGATACATTTACACGACCGGAACAGCGAACGGGAAACGAGTTCAGGCGGCTGGCGGTGCTAAGAACCATCTGATTGTGATGCCTGATGCAGATCCTGATTTGGCCGTGAAAGCTCTGGCCGAATCCGCCTTTGGCTGTGCCGGGCAACGTTGCATGGCGGGCAGCGTGGCCGTCGCAGTTGGCTCGATTGGCGATATGGTGGTCGATCAGCTGTGTGACCACGCCGGCAAGATGAACGTCGGTGCCTCCGACGGTGCCGAGGAAATCGAGATGGGCCCGCTGATTCGCCAGGAGCATCGGAAACGCGTCGCCGAGTACTTGGACATCGCAGCGGGCGAGGGCGCCACGGTCGCGTTGGACGGTCGACGTGACTTTGACAGCGACGGATTTCTGATCGGCCCCAGCGTGATCGACCAGGTGGAGCCGGAAATGAAGATTGCTACCGAGGAGATCTTCGGTCCGGTGCTGTCGGTCATCCGCGCCAGCGATCTCGCTGCGGCGCTGGCGATTGGCCGTAACTGCGAGTACGGAAACGGCGCGTCGATCTTTACTCGCGATGGCTATGCCGCGCGCCAATTCAAACAGCATTTCAACGCCGGCATGATCGGTGTCAACGTCGGTGTGCCGGCACCCATGGCTTGGTTTCCGTTCACCGGTTGGAATCACTCGTTCTTTGGTGACTTGCATATCCAAGGCAAAGAAAGTTTGCAGTTCTACACGCGGCAAAAGACCGTTTTGACACGATGGTTCGCATCATCGGACGATTCACATCAAGACCCAGTTTGGAAGACAGGAAAACGAGAATGACTTCGCCAGGCCATCGCTTACGCAGTGCAGTTGCCGCCGAGACCCCGTTGCAAGTGGCGGGAACGACCAACGCACTCTGCGCACTGCTGGCCGAGCGGGCCGGATTTCGCGCGATCTATCTTTCCGGTGCAGGTGTCGCCAATGCGGCCTTCGGCATCCCCGATCTCGGCATGACGACGATGCAAAACGTCTTGGAAGAGACCCGGCGAATCACCGGCGTCACCGACCTGCCGCTACTGGTCGATGTGGATACCGGTTGGGTCGACGACAACTTCGGAACGGCCCTGAGTGTCGCTCGCACAACTCGTGCCATGATCGACGCCGGCGCCGCGGGGATGCAGATCGAAGACCAGGTCGATTACAAACGCTGTGGGTACCGACCGGGAAAAGTGTTGGTGGAGGCTCGCGAAATGGTCGAGCGGATTCAGGGGGCGGTCGACGCGCGGATGGATGCACGTTTTGTGATCATGGCGCGGACCGATGCAGCGGCAGCCGAAGGCGTCGAAGGCGCCATCGAGCGGGCCAGCCGATATATCGAAGCTGGCGCCGATATGGTGTTCGCCGAGGAGCTTACTGAGCTGGATCAATACCGAACCCTCACGCATGCGGTCCAGGTACCAGTGATGGCGAACCTCACCGAGTTTGGCCCGGCGCCGCTGTTCACACTCGAGCAGCTTCGCGAAGTGGGTGTCGCTTTGGCGCTGTACCCATTGTCAGCGTTCCGCGCCATGACTGCCGCGGCAGATCGTGTCTACAAAACGATTCGGCAAACGGGGACACAGCAGGGCGTCGTCGACTTGATGCAGACGCGCGACGAGCTTTACGAAATTCTGGATTACCACGAGCACGAACGAAGATTCGACGAACTGTTGGAGAGTGAAAGTCATGAGTAGTCAAGAAACGAAAACGAAGTCCGGCGGATTGGCAGGCGTTGTTGCCGGCACGACTTCGATCGCCAAGCTCGACTACGACGGATCGGAGCTCCTTTATCGCGGTTACAAAATTGAAGACCTTGCCGACAACGCGCGATTCGAGGAAGTCGCCTGGCTACTGCTTCACGGTGATCTGCCGTCGCAAGGCGATCTGACCGCCTTCGAAACACGGCTTGCGGCGCAGTGTGAACTGCCCACCGCGCTGAAGACAACGCTGGAAAGCATTCCTGGGACAGTCAATCCCATGGACGTCCTGCGAACGGGGTGTTCCATGCTCGGATGCCTGGAACCGGAAAGGGGACTTGATCATGGTCAGGAGGTTGCCGAACGTCTGATGGCTGCCCTCCCTTCGATTTTGCTTTACTGGTATCGCTTCCACCGGGATAGCATTCGCATCGATACAGAATTTAATAGTCCATCGTTCGCCGCCCATTTCTTGACCATGTTGAAAGACAGCCCACCGGACGAACTTCATGAACAGGCGATGGACGTTTCGCTGACGTTGTACGCTGAACTTGAATTCAATGCTTCGACCTTTGCAGCTCGTGTCGCTGCGGCAACCCTGACGGACTTCTATTCTGCGATCACCGCTGCCATCGGAACGTTGCGTGGAAAGCTGCACGGCGGGGCAAACTCGGCAGCGATGAAGTTGATCGAGTCGTTTGATTCAGCCGACGCCGCCGAGGTCGGTATCCTAGCGGCGCTGGCCGCGAGAGATTTGATCATGGGTTTCGGTCACCGCGTCTATCGCACATCAGACCCACGATCGGCAATCATTCAAACGTGGTCAAAGAGGCTTTCGGAAGCGGCCGGCGACGAGAGGTTGTATGCCGTCTCGGAGCGGATTGAGCAGGTCATGTGGGATCGAAAAAAGCTGTTTCCGAATGTCGATTTTTATAGCGCCTCGACCTACCATTTCTTGGGAATCCCAACGGAGCTGTTCACGTCGATCTTTGCTTGCTCGCGGATTGCCGGTTGGTCGGCGCACGTGTTGGAGCAACGAAGCAATAACAAACTGATCAGTCCCAACGCCGAATACACGGGCCCCGAGGCAAAGGTGTGGGTTCCGCTCGAAGCCCGATAGCGTTTTCTTCTTCGTTCGTCGTGACCCGATTCATCGGGTTTTTGGATGACAACCGCATGAATGCGGTCACTAAGAACCGGGAGTGACGCCGCTCTCGAATGCTGGGTCTGCGTCGCTGACGCTGCTTACTCACCCCACCGCTGGCGATCTCACTTGGGCATTGGGGCTCGCTGCCGTGCGATCCAAACGCTGCAGTTTGCGTGGCGGAGTATGTAACGAGAAACGCTTCCCATGACGAATCGTCCGAAGCTGGAATGCTGTCCGGAGCCGACCACCACCAGGTCGGTCGCATGCGATTCGAGAAAGTCGCCGATCGCTTCCCCGATATGCTCGGCCTCGATCACATTGGATTTAAACTTCGGCGTGTGATCACGTAGCTCTTGAAGCACTTTCGCGGCGTGCTGCTCGGCTGCTGCTCGCTGCTGGGCTCGATGTTCCACGGCGCTGGGCACCAAGTCCTGGCGGTAGAAACGGAAAACCGGTACGACACTCAACAGTTGGCCTTCCTCCCTGGCTCCCCAATCGAACTTCTTCAATTGGTTCAACGCCACGTCAGAAGGCGGGGTGTCGTCGATCGCCAGCGTGACATTGAGTGTTTCGTCATCACCGTTGCCCTGTGTCGGCCGCACGACCAGAACGGAGCAGTCTGCGTTGGAGGCAACGTAGTCACTGACGCTCCCCAGCAGCATGCGGTGAATTGCCGAATGACCTTGGGCGCCGACCACGATCAGATCGACTTGTCGCTCTTCGGCGGCTTCCACAATCGAGTGACCGACGTGTCCTTCAGCGACCACCTCGGTGATTGTCCCGTTGAGCCGCCGCAGCAGCCGCTCGACGTTCCGCATGTTTTCAGCGGCGACATGTTCCTGATGTCCCTTGTATTCCTGTAGCATCGGATTGGTCATCACACCCGATTTTAGTCCAGGCAGGTAGACGTTGGTCAAAAGCGTAATCTCGATTGGATCATCGCAGCGGAGCCGGCACAGGAATTTCGCCGCTGTTTCGGCATGCGGTGAACCATCGGTAGCGATTAGAATTTTCATGCTCTCCATTGTCTCTTCATCAGCTCTCTTCGACAACGGCAACCAGGATCGGGCATCTCAATTACGTCACGGAGTTCTTCGGGGGCGAGCGGCTCGTGCGTTTTCAACTGGCTTTCCAGCACACTTATCCCAGCATCCGACACGTCGGTTCCGCTGGCGACTCGGTCGGCGACCCGCTGCCGAAGCGTCGCTTCGTCCGCGTTGAAATCGAGAATCGCAAACGAGACTCCGCAGGACTTGGCAAGTTCTCGAAACGATTCTCGGTCGTGTCGCCGCAAAAATGTTGCATCCACAATCACGGAGAATCCGGCCTCAAGCATGCAGCAGGCGATACGACGCATGCGACAGTAAGTTGCGTCGTTTCCCGCCACCGAGTAGATCGTGTTGGTTTCGGCGGCGTTGGGACGATGCCCGATCGGCATTCCGTAGTGCCGTTTGCGTTCGATGTCACTCCTGAGCCGGATCGCCCCGTGACGGGCGACAACGATCTCGCTGCCGGTCGATTTTCCGCTCCCGCTTAACCCATGCGTGATCCACAATCGGGGCTCGTCGGGATGCGAGAATCGAGACGCGAGGTCCACATGACTGCGGCAGTCCTCGATCGCATCGTTCCAGTCGTCGCCCGACAATTCAACTTGTTCCGCACGCATGGCCGCCACTTCCGCGCGCACGAGCGCACGGAACACCAGGTACCAACGTAAGCAGGGCCAAAGAGGCATGGTCGCCCGTGCGTTCCAAGTAGGCACTGGTGAACAGCCAACTCAGATCCCGATGTCCGCGCGCGGCCAAGTCCATCGCCAGGAAAGCCGCATCGCTGAGGACGTCGATCCAGCGAAAACTCTCGTTGAATTCGATCCCATCGAACGGCATCACGCGACCCTTCCATTGGAATACATTGGCCAGATGCAAGTCACCATGACACTCCCGTATGAAACCGTTATGGATCCGCTGCTGGAATTGTTGTCGGTGGTCGTCAGAGAATCTTGCGGACCAATGCTGCAGGCTCTGCAACTGCTCGGCAAACGCTTCGGCACCATCTGACAATGATCCGGGCCCGCCCATCGGCACCGATCTTAGATAAGTGATGATGTCCGACATGTTCTCGAAGACTAGCTCCGGATCACCCCACCTGCGCGTCGTGATCGGTGCGCGTGGCGTCGAGGTGAAATTCCGCAACAAGCGTTGCCAATTGGTGCACTTCTTCGGTCGTCAATGTGCCGTGATCAAGGCGGTGACTGAGCAGTGCGTCTTCGGGGAAGCGGTGCATCTTGATCGCGTACTCGATGGGCACGCCGCTGCCGTTGATCCGCGGTTGGTCCTCGTCCAGCGTGACCGGAACGACACCGAGATAGAGTCCTTCGGCGTAGCGAGTATCAAGCCGAAGCTCTTCCTCGCACATTCGCTTTCGCAAAGCTAGCGATCCGTAGTCAAGAAAATCGTTCGTGACAGGCTTTTTGACTTTGTAGGCGTAGTCGCCCGCCAGAAAGACCCACGAGATATGCGTTTCATGAACGACGACGGGGCCATCAACGGGATGGTCATAGCATGCTGGCCGACGAAGCCCGTCAATTAGCCGTTGGCTCGTGATCGGATGATCCTTCGCAGTTGGCATGACAACACGTGCGGGGGAACGAGCAGGAAATACCGCGGATGGACCGGTGAACGGACATCCTGGGTGATGGGCAATACCGCGAATGACATGCCAAACAGCGCGGCGTCATCGGTCTGTCAAAGGCCTCGCAGATCGGTCGGACCACAAGTTCATACAAGTGTGACGGTTCGCACTCTCGGTGTGCTCGGAAGTCACATGCACGACAGCGGTTCGGTGTGCGATTCAGTTGAATGCCTGGGCTCTTTCACCCGGCACCGAAATTGCTCGTCTGAGAACGTGTTCTGAAGCGAATCTTAAGGCATTGAAACCTTCTAAGCATAGGGAAACTGTTCGATGAGAATCATGATTGCAATGTTGCTGCTGGCCGGGCTGACTGGACTGGCCAGTGGCGATGACACGGACAAAGAATCGGACAAGCATGCCGACAAACCGGTCAGCTTTTGGATGGAAAAGAAGATGGAGTACGCGCAAACCATTTTGCGTGGGTTGGCAACCGGCGATCTGGAATCTGTTGCCACAGCGGCCGAGCAGATGCGGTTGTTGTCGAAGGTGGAAGGATTCATCCGCGGCAAGAAACCTGGCTATCGAATTCAATTGCAAGTTTTCGAGTTGGCCAATCGAGAGATCGAGCGTCAAGCCAAAGCGAACAATTTGGAAGGAGCCGCGATGGCATTTCATCAGCTGACCACCAGCTGCGTAAGCTGTCATTCGCTGTTACGCTCAGTAGACTGAACGAAGGCACGATGCTTAGGTGGATCGAGCGTACACCGTAGGTCGACCTGTCCTCAGGTCGACCAATCCGTCGCGATTCACTGGTCAATGGTCGACTTGGGCGACAAGTCGACCTACGCATTCGATTTACTTCTGTGTTGCCTTATCGACCTTCTTTTTGTCACCTTTGCTTGATCGTTGCTTGCGAAGATAGATGTGGCATTCGACGCAACGAACCGTCAGCGCAACGTAACCGAGTGTGGCTCGCCCTAAATCTTTCTGCTCTGCGGCTTCGGTAATCACATCGCATGATCGCTTGAATTCGCTGCTTTGTTTGGCGTACTCGTCCGTCTGAATCACGTTCCAGCCACTTTCGAGACTCAACAAACGCAACCCCCGAGAATTCTCGGCGATTGCCTTGTAATTCTCCAGCGCCAAACCCTCCAGGATCGCCTTCGATTTATCCAGTTTCATTTGCATCAGTGAGCTGACCTGTTTCGTGGCGATCGGTTGCTTTTCCGTTTCCTTGGTGTCTTGGGCTTGGCATGGCGACAACGCCCGAGCATCATGGTTGATGCCAGGAAGAGAGCTGCGGCGATAGATCGTTGCATGGAAGTCATCCTTCGGTGGTGCTGAATCGAGTTTGTTATCCGATCAGATGTCCCCATCGATCGCCCGTTTTCGGCGGAGCATCAGGCGTGGTGTCGTCGTAGGCTGTACGTTCGTTGAGCGGTTGCAGGTAGTCGGATCTGCCCAACGCCAATGGCGTCGGCTGCGGGCGTGAGCGGACGAGTTGGCTGAACGATTCTATTCCATTACGTTCCAGGAAGCTGATGATTCCGTCGATGATATGTGCCACAACATCGGGGCCTTCGCGATAGATTTCCGACGTGACCATCGCCACGTCGGCACCGGCCATGATCGTTTTGGTGGCATCACTGGCCGAACATATCCCTCCGCAGGCCGCGACCGAGATATCGGGTCCACCGGCGCGTATACGCATCAGAGCCAGCCAGCGTCTCGGAGATGTAGCTGGCAGGCGTCAGATCCCAGTGAGTGGTCGCATGCAGCCGGTCAAGCTGTACTTCGTAGCGAGCTTCGCGGCCAAAAATGACCAAGCCGCTCGCTCCGGCCTCGACCAGTCGCCAAGCCAGATTCGACAGACAGGTAAAATAGGGCGAAAGTTTGACCGAGACGGGAATGGAGACCGCATCACAAACCGTTTGTACACAATCAAGAAAGTCTTCCTCGACCGCTTCCGAACCGAGCGACGGATCGGACGTGTCAACGCGTAGATTCAGTTCCAGAGCATCCGCACCGCTGGACTCGAGATGGCCCGCAAACCTCAGCCAGTTGCCTCGCGTGCAGCCGTTCAGGTTCGCGACGATCGGCACGCTGGTGACCTGTTTCAAGTCGCGAATGGTGTTCAGGTAAGCGACCAGTCCGCCGTTGTATCGATCGGTGCGTTGCTCGATAACCACGTTGCTCGACAGTCGCCTCGTCCTGTTCCGCAGGCAGGTCGTTATCCAACATGTAATGGACAATCTGTTCTTCAAACAGCGAAGGCAGAACCACAGCACCCGCACCGGCGATTGCCAGTTGCCGGACCGTTTCTCGATTCAGCGATAGAGGACAAGCGCCGACGACAATAGGCGACGACAATTGCAGGCCAAGGTATTCGGTGGTGATTTCAGGACGCATGTTGAAAACCCTCGTCTAGAAGAGAGTAGGTATGTAACTTATGTTTGTTTGCGAAGTGCGAGGATCAAGCCGTCGATCATCTGTCGCTCTCTGACCGATACAGTACCGATCCCCAAATGACCCCCCGACGCTTTGGCGACGGCGATCATCTGGTGCTCCGTCGCGTCGATCAATTTACGCTGTGCGACCGGCGACATTTTTTTGAAGACGCCCTGCATCAGTCGCTTCCAGGCATCGACGCTTTCCCCGTGCGGCAGCTTTCGCAACCACTGGTGCAGCAGAATGGCGGCGACCGAATCATCTTTGATTCCCAGTTCATTCGCCTCGGCCATCACCCTGATGCGTTCCTGCTCATCGACGCCGTTTTCCGCCCAGGCCACGAGGACCAAAGGCAGCAGTCGCAGCGCCATCAGTCCTTCGACCGTGATGCCGAGGTCAACTCAGTTCGGCGATCAGCTGCGGGTCTTCAATACCGGTGCTGCGCACGAGTTCGGCGTGTCCCTCTTTCGTGTCGGCCTTCGCCATGAAGCCGGTTGACAATCATCTGTTCCAGGTCGGCAAAAAAACGATCCTCCAGCAGAGACTTGGCGATTCGGCGTGTGTTTCGCTTCGGAGAATTCATCGGTTCGCTTGAAGGGCTGACGACGGAGTGCGACCTAGGGTGATAGCCACTGGATGTTTTCAGACTCCTGTTCTTCGTGTTGCTCAAGCATATCCATGAACCACCCGATCTGTTGGACCGCATCTTGCCAGGACGCGAACGGTGGTTCGAGCTGCATGAGCTTTTCATAAAGATCGTCCATTCGATCCAATAACTGATCATGGTCGCGCGATGCTTGGCGCTGGGCCGCTTGCACTTCCACAGACGATGGACGCGACTCGCACAGCTCAACGGCGATCTGATCTTCGACGCGAAAGTGTTCAACCAGCCGGTGCCGAAGCTGGTTCAAACGCGTGCCCGCTTGGCCGAAACGCGGAATGCCCAGCTTTGATACCTCATCCATCCAAGCAACTAACTCGCTGATCCACTGGTCGAGTTCCAGATGCTCGCGAATCCATTTCTCGGTCAGGTCTGGAGCAAAAGACGTCGATTTGGTTTTCATTGGATTGGCACCGGAAAAGACTGCGAGATGGGCTGTTTCTGCAAGCCACTTGACTCTAGCAACACGCAAGAGTAGTGCCGAACCGACGTGATCTGGCCGAGAATCAGAAATCAAGCAAAAAAACCGTGAATGAGAGCGCCGTAGGACATGCTGGGCATCGTCGCAGTGTGCGGAATTGACACGGCCGCACACATTGGGGAATTTCCGCTCATATCGACCCGATTCTTCTGGTGCGCAGCACGCGATCAACCGCATGAATGCGGTCACTACGAACGAAACCCGATAGATCCGATGCGCAACACGCGATCAACCGCATGAATGCGGTCACTACGAACGAAACCAGCGACGATGTGCTAACCTTCGTCGATGACGGACTCGCCGGACTCGCCTTGCTCGAACCGCTCGAGCAAGCGGTAGAGCTTGCGGCGGTGGATGCCGAGAATTCTGGCCGTCTTGGCTTTGTTGCCGTTCTCTCTGCGCAAAATTTCCAGGACGTGAGACTTGGCAACGTCGTCCAAGCGGTCGCCGGCCACCGTCGTGCTGACCGATTCGCCAAGGTGCGACTTCGCATCGCCTGACGACGCACCTGCCTCTGTCTCGACAAACTGTGAAAACTCGGCCGGCAAGTCATCCAGCGTGATGTCGTTACCGTCGGCCAGAATGGTCGCGCGCTGCGTGATGTTAATCAGCTCGCGAACGTTGCCTGGCCAAGTGTGCTGATTCAACGCTTGACGAGCCGTTGAGTCAACGTGCCAAGGCTCCGGCAAAAAATGATCGATCAGCAGATCGACATCACCTGGGCGATCACGCAGTGGTGCCAGGACAATCTGCAACACGTTCACACGGTAGTACAGGTCCTCGCGGAACCTACCTTCTTGCACGGCCTGGCCAAGATCGCAATTGGTCGCCGCAATGATCCGTACATGCACATGCCGTTCTTTTTGTGAGCCAACACGCCGCATCGATCCATCTTCCAGCACGCGAAGCAACTTCGGTTGCAGGGCCAGCGGCAATTCACCTAATTCGTCGATGAACAGTGTGCCGCCATCGGCGACCTCAAACAGACCCGGTTTCTCGGCGGTTGCGCCGGTGAACGAACCTTTTTCGTGCCCGAACAATTCGCTTTCGACCAACTGTTCCGGCAACGCTGCACAATTGACAGTCACGAAAGGTTTCTTCGCCAGCATGCTCTCTTGTTGGATCGCTTTGGCGACCACTTCTTTTCCGGTTCCGCTTTCGCCGACAATCAAAACTGGCTTGTCGGTGGGGGCGACACGGTGAATCAGCTTCCTGACTTCAACCATCGGCTGGGATTCGCCGACCAACTTCGCAGGTCGCTCTTTCTGCGAAATGATCGCTTTGAGCTGCTTGTTCTCCTTGCGAAGGTGTCCTCGCATCCGGGCAAGGTCGCAGCGATGCTCAAGCTCGCCCATCGGACAAGGTTTGGTCAAGTAATCGCCCGCGCCGATCTTCATCGCTTCGACGGCCGACTCGATCGTGCCCTGCCCCGTCAGGATGATTACCTCCATGTCGATATCGCTTTCGCGAATGCGCTGCAGCAATTCGATTCCTGACATCCCTGGCATGTTCATATCAAAGATGCCAACGTCGAACTGCTGACGCTCGCACAGGCTGATCGCCTCGGCTCCGCTGGCCGCGGCCGCCACTTTATGCCCCTTGCGACGCATCCATTGTGTGCTCGCGTCTCGAAAGTCAGCTTCGTCTTCGACAATGAGAATGTTCATCGGTTCTTTGGCGGACGAATCCATGCGTTCCTCGCGAAGTATCTCGCCGGGGCGATCGTGTCTATGTAATCGTTCGGTAATCATAACGCACCCTTCCAGTTTGGCTCGGGGTCATTCCTTGGGATCGTTGTTGCCCTCGTCAGGCAGTCGCCTGGGACGCTTGCTTGTCACCGTTCTTCTTTTCGTGACTGATCGGGCGATTGCGGGTGACCCAAACCGAACACGAAGCATGGCGCAGGACGAACCGCGATGCACTTCCCAGCAGCATTCTGCCCAACAAATTCCGGTTCGTATCTCCCATCACGATCATGTCGCAGTGTTGCCCCGCGATGAACCGTACCAATCCCTCACCGATATGTTCGCTTTCGATCACATGCGACTGCAGATTCGGTGCGACTTCTCGCAGCTTGCTGGCCACCTGCTCAAGGGCCGCGGCTGAGGCTTCGTTGTACTCGTTCAAATCGACGGCGAAGTCGATGAAGTATGCGGATGGACTGGGAACGACGGTGACTACATGCAACTCTGTCTTGGGGCCCCAGCGAAACTCTTTGAACTGGGCGACGGCGGACAGGGAAGGACCTGAATCGTCGTAGGCGACGGCCACGCGCAAGGGACGATCGGGCTCCTTACGCAAACCGGTCGGCCGCACAACGAAGACGCTGCATGGGGCGTGCGTGGCGACGAAGTCACTGGTGCTGCCCAACAGAATGCGCCCCACCGTGGAGTGCCCGCGGGCACCGAGCACAACCATATCCGCGCCAATCTTCTCAGCTTCCGTGACGATCGTGTCGGCGACATAGCCTTCCCGGATGACGTGCTCAGTTTCGGCGTTCGCACCCTCGAACATCTCGGCAATCTTCTCGTAAGCTTTGGCCGCCTTGTTTCTCTCACGCGTCCCGATTTCCTTCATCCAATCCTTCGGCGTGATGCTGCTCTCGTTGCCGATCGAAACATTGATCACGGTCAGAACGATGATCTCAAGCTTGTCTTCGTGCGGCAGATGAGAAAAAAGCCAAGCGGCCTCTTCCGAATGCTCGGATCCGTCGATTGCCAGTAGGACTTTCATTCTGTTGCTCCAGTGGAGAAGGAATCTCGCAAACCAAGAACAGCAATCGTGGTGCCAGAAACCGCGATAAATCGTTTTTGTCCGGCAGTTCTCCCGCCGGGGCCCGATTGTGCCCCTGCGGCGCGATTGCATATTCACGAGTGCCGGGGAAGACCCGATTCGACGTGAACCGGGGTTGGCCCCTCTCTCCTGGGTGTGTCGTATTGGCGCGCCATAGGGTTTTGGTTGGGACGTTCCGACTCGATAATGTTGGCAATTCGTTGGATTCACACTGGCCAAAGCAATCGGTACTCGAGTTGCATGCTTGCCAGAGCACGCTTGTGGTTACCAGTAACTTGAAAGGGCCAACCGTGGAAAAACCCTCAGTGCTTTGCCCCGTCGATTTCAGCCCCGCCAGTCTCGCGGCCGTTGCGCTGGCGGTCGACGAAGCGAAGCGGCGTGACGCTGTCGTCGACCTCTTGCATGTCTGGGAACCGGGTGCTGGTTACGTCGGTGAATTTGCACCGATACCGATCGAGCCAACGATTCCGATCGAGTCGATCCACGCTGACTTGTCGACGATTGCTTTGGACCTTCCCGATGACCGAGTCCGTCGACATGTCGCCAGCGGTGACCCAGCGGACGAGATCATTGGCACGGCGCGCACGCTCGGAAGCGAATTGGTTGTGATGGGGACGCACGCGCGGCGCGGCCTTGCGCGGTGGATCATCGGCAGCGTATGCGATCATGTATTACAGCATTCGCCCTGTCCGGTTCTGATCTGTCGTGGACCGGAGAAAAGCGGTTGAGATCAGTCCTGCCAATCGCATAGCGGGGCCCGCAATACGTAACGGCGTGAACCCTCAGCGACTCGGCGATACGATACCACTCGGCTATCCTGGCCGTTTGCAGCTGAGACCTGAGGACTTATGAATTTGAATCCGTTGCAGCCAATACGCGGCAAAGCCCCTCCCACGTTAGGGCCGAGCCGTATCGTGTGGAGCTCGCTGGCAATCGCTGTGATCGCCGTGCTGAGCTGCTTCATCCTCGGATGGCTTGCTTACACGACAAGCCGCCGAGTCGCCCTGGATACTGCGGCACAGGCGAATCTCTCGATCAGCCGAACAATCGTCAACCTTGTCGAACACGATCTGGTTGCTGCCAATGCTGCCGGAACGAATCAAGCCGATCCGAAGACGAGTATTCAACAGCAGGCGTTGGAACGAATAGCCGCGATCTGGAGCCGTACCGATCCATCGTATGCGGGAAGCTATGTTTGTGTGATCGAGTCCAGCGGAGAGCTCGCACTGCACACCAAGAATCCCGCGATGTGCGGCAAGAATGTCTCGCAGGTGATCGTCGATCCTGACACTTCGCGGTCTCGTACCGTAGCCGAGCTGCTGAAATCGAAGCAGAGCCTGGCGACGCACAGCGTCAACTTTCTTGGTAAGCCCCAGCTGGCTGGGTACTCGTACATGCCCTCGATCGACTCGCTTGTGGTCGTGCATGTGCCATCCCAACTGGTGGAAGACAACATTCGCAAGGCGGCAATCCCATGGATGGTCGCATTGGCTTTGGTGGCGGGCGTCTTGATTCCGCTCGCGGTAGGCTTGATTCACCATGGATATCTGAACAGCCAGACCATGGCACGCCAGACTTCCGAAACGTTGATTGCCAGCGAGCAGAGAATGCAGCGGGAATTTGCGGAGTTGGAGCTGATTTATCGAACGGCTCCGGCGGGCTTGGGTTTGGTGGACGTCGATTTACGATTCGTGCGGGTCAACGACATGCTCGCAGCGATCGACGATCTTCCGGCTGAACTGCACATCGGTCGGTCGTTGCGGGACGTGGTGCCCGACCTCGCCGATTTTCTGGAGCCGATATGTCAGCGGGTCATCGAGACTGGCCAGCCCGAATTGAATATGGATATCGAGCGAACCGATCCTAATAACCCGTCTGACCGGCTGAGTTTTCTGGTCAGCTATTTTCCGGTGAAGGCTGAAAACGGTCGAGTGCTTGGCGTCAGCGCGGTTGTCCAAGACATCACGGATAAACGACATGCCGAGCGGGAACTCCTGATTCGGCAGCAGGCGATTGCCCGATCGTCGATGCCAACCTGGTTTGGTGATGACCAATACCGAGTCACGTACGTGAACCAGGCGTTCCTCGACCTGTTCGGGTTCGACGCGCCGGAACAGGTGATCGGAAAGCCGAACTCAATCTTTGTATCCCACCCTACCTCGGTCGGCGAAATCAACGCCGTGATGACAGCAACAGGGAGCTGGACAGGCGAGGTTACGTCTCGGAAATGTGATGGCTCTGCGGTCGATCTGTTTATCTGCGCGAGCATGCTTCGTGACGAGGCGGGAACTCCCGTCTGCTCGATGGCCACGTTTTGGGACGTCACCGAGCGCAAGAGCGTTGAGTTGGCACTTCGCGAAAGCGAAGACTTATTCCGCAGATTGGTCGATGTCGCGTCCTTTGGCGTTCAACGCAATGACGTTGACGGCAAGATCACATTCGCCAATGAGGCTCTCGGTGAGATCTACGGCGTGAGCGCTGAGGAGATGATTGGCAAGTATGTTTGGGAGTTCGCCATTGATGATCCAACGCGGCAGGCGATGCGTGAGTACGTCCGTCAGCAAACATCGCAGACGCCCGAGCAACCGACTGGAATTGAAACCAAAAACCTGACCTGCGATGGCCGCATCATCGATGTATTTATCAACTGGACATTCGATCTCGATGCCGCGGGCAACGTCGTCGGGTTCATCGTGGTCGTTGCTGATATCACCGAACGCAAGCAAGTCGAGCGGACATTGGCATTCCAAGCGGAGGTCTTGAATCGCGTGAGTGACGCCGTGCTGGTTTCCGATAGTGAGGGCCTGGTGACTTATGCGAACGAAGCTGCCGAGCAACTCTTCCGTGCCGCCAACGTAAAGTACAGCGGACGAAAAATCTCTGAATTGCATGACGAGTCGATTGTGTCCGGACCAACCAGTCGTGATATCTGTGCTGGGCTTGCCGCAGCGGGAACGTGGCAAGGTGAGAACGACTTCGAGATCGGTGATGAAACGCGTAGTTTCGAAATGAGGCTGCAGATATTCCAAGCGTCTGGCAGGGACGATCGTTTGATGGTTTCGGTGGTGAGAGATATTTCGCTGCGGAAGAAGGCCGAGCAGGAAAGAGGCCAACATCGTGACATCCTCGCCCATATGACTCGGCTGAGCACGATGGGCGAAATGGTTGCGGGCATCGCGCATGAGGTCAGACAACCACTGCATGCCGTTTCGAATTACGCCAATGCGGCCTTGAGTTCTTTGAATAAAGTTGATCCGATTCGTCCACTAACGTCGGATCAAATGAGGGACTTGAAGGAGTGTAATGTCGGCATTCGAGATGCATCGAAGCGGGCCAATGAAATCCTTCGAGGATTGCGAGCATTCGCGGAGAAGAGTGAGCAAAGGCGTGAGAGAATCAATCTCAATCAGGTTGTTGCCGACTCCGTCGAATTGGTCGCCTTCGAGGCGCGGAAATCTCAAGCCACCGTTGAAATCGAGCTCTCCGAAGGGCTTCCCGGTCTGATCGCAGACCGCATCCAAATCGAGCAAGTCGTGGTGAATTTGTTGCACAATGCTTATGAAGCCTTGAGAAACAGCGATCCGCCGCGGCGAGTGGTTGTTCGCACCAGTCAGGGAATTGCCAGTCAGGGAACTGGTTATCTAGAAGTCCAAGTTGAAGATAACGGACCTGGAGTACCATCGGAACAGCATGGTAGACTGTACGAAGCGTTCTACTCGACGAAACGCAATGGGATGGGAATGGGACTGACCATCAGTCGCACGATCATTGAAGACCACGGCGGACGGCTGTGGGCACGAAACAAGCAAGGCCGTGGCGTTACCTTCCACTTCTCATTGCCAGTCGATGCAGCTGGGGTAGACCATTCGAGAGAGTAAGATGTGATGCAGGACGAGCCAACTGTCTATCTCGTGGACGACGATCAATTGGTTCGCGATTCGGTGCGAGTATTGGTGCGCTCGTTCGGTTTGAAGGCGGAAGCGTTTGCATCGGCCGAGGAATTTCTCGAACATTACGATCCGCAGTGGGCTGGTTGCTTGGTCACCGATTTGCGGATGTTGGGGATGAGCGGGATGGAATTGCAAGAGAACCTCGCGGCCAGCGGTATTGCCATACCCGTCATCATCATCACGGCGCACGCCGAGACAGCATTGACTGTCAAGGCGGTCAAGCAAGGTGCGGTCACCGTCTTAGAAAAACCGTGTTGCGGTGACGAGTTACGTGATGCAATTCGCGATGCCATCTCGCTGGATGCGCGCACACGTGCCGAACTCGCTGCGCAGCAGGAATTTCAGCAGCGACTCGCCTCGCTTTCCCAACAAGAACAGGACGTTTTGGCATACATGATTGACGGCGTCGCCAACAAAGTGACGGCACGTCGACTCGGTGTCAGCATTCGAACGGTCGAGAACCGTCGCCAACGCATCTTCGAGAAGACCGGTGCCAAGTCGCTCGCCGAGTTGATCCGGCTGGTTGTCGGATCACGCAGCCACACCGCCAGAATCAAGAACAGACTCGAGGCGAGCAAGCGGATCCCGGTTGCCACCATCACGATGACCAGAAACTCGAACTAATCCACACTGCCATCGTCAGGTTCCGAAACCTCGACGTCGACAACGATTTCAGCAAAAAAACGGTGTGTCACGCGCTCGCCGACCACTTCCTCTCCAGTCACCCACCGCAGCATCACCGCTGAGTTCTCGGCTTCCTTGCGATAGGTTTGACCGTGATACTGAAATTCTGCACCAAGCTTCAGCTGGCCAAAATCGCATTTTTTAGGAGCCATCTTCGAAGTTTTGTTCGAGAGAAGTGAACTGTCCCTTGCGCACATTCTGCAGTTGCGCCCCCCATCTAGAGCTGATCGGCCTGCGAGTGATATGGAAGTAAACGACAAATCAGACCCTACGGCAAGAGGATCAATGTGGGAAGATTTCGTGAACACGCCATTGTCAGCCAGAGGCAACATTCTGCTAGGCTGGTCCGAATGGGGGAATTCGTGTTGGACTTGTTCCCGACTCTTTGGCTTATTCTCTCGCCCGAGCCAGCATCATGGAATACAGGATCGATCGCCGAGAGTTCTCGTCCATGGCGGTCAGCGGCATGATGGCCGGCACCATGCTCGGCGGCGCAGACTTCAAATGGCCAAGACCGTGATTCGTCGTCGGACAAACGCCTGGTGCTACTTGGGCTCAACGCATTGGCGAGGGCGCACACGATGAACTATTTCGCTGATGGACATCGTGGTGCCGCGTTGGTATCGGCGCATTTGTTATGCGTTGACAACGACTTGGACGAGCGGGCCACATCGCGTATTTGCGAGCTATTCGACCTGAACTGGGCCCCATCGAAGCTGTGCGAGCCCTTTCCCGAAGCCGACCCCGATCCTGAGGGGATCGAAAAGATCGGCGTGGCACTTGCCGAAGGCGGAAACGTGCTTCGACAAGTCGGTCACAACGTGATCTTCGCAATGTTGGCGATCAAGGCGTTCCGCATGATGCCGGAAGCCGCTACGCCCCAACGAATCGATGGCGTATGCGCGTTGATCCGATCGTTCACGCCTTGGCGTGACATTGAACCGGACGCCGATGTCAATCCACCGCCGTTTACCGACGAGGCGGCGGCGTCAAAGTTCATCCTTCAGGAAGCAAGTGCGGCGATCGATCGGTTCGTGGGGTTTGGACAGGGATTCGCCGGGCACATGCTCACCTTCGGCCAGTCGCTGGTTGAATTGGCCGCCATGGGTGACGTCGAATGGGCTGAGAGCTGCCGCACCGCGTTCCGCAAGTACGTGACGGTCACACGTCTTGGACCGGACGCAAATTCACGGCCGATTCCCGATCACAAGCCAAGCAAGCTACGGCCAACCGAAGCGGAGTATTGGGAACGACGAGGCAGACAAGGAAGTGGGAATCGGTCATGTGTTCAAGTACCCCTACGGCTACTACGACCTTCTGGGGCGAGCTGACGATCCTGTACTGACGCGTACCATGGATGCGAAAGCGTATCACCTGTTTTGACGTTAAACGACTTCAATGTTGTTCCGGATTCCAACCACTCCCTCGATGTGTCGGACCAACTCTTGTGCAGTTTGCTTTGCGTAAAACGAACCCACGTGACCTTTCAGGATCGCAATTCCCTCTCGAAGCTCACACCTGACAGCGCACATTTCACGGAAGTTCGATTGATGCAACCGCTCATTGATCCGCTCCAAGATTGGAACAATGACTTCGGTCGAAGTTCCGGCAGGGGTCGTCGATGCCAATGTCTCCATGTCAGCTCCTTAGATTAGTTTGTGCGAGTGATTTCCTTATTGACCCTCAATAGCGGCACATTTCGTACCAGAGCCAGGATTCGAGCAAAAGCCGCCAGATTTTCCCAACACTTGTGCGATCCTGCACACTTGCGTGACAATATTGGGCGCCGGTGTCAGTGGAGACGGCACACTGGCTGACAATTGACCAGATTCCATTCCGAGTTTTCCTTGATCCGATGCCCCCCCCACCAGAGAGAAGAAAAACACTGAGCGCGAGACGAATATTGATCGTCGACGATGATGCGGATATCCGTTCGAACATGTCGGACATTCTGGGCGATTTGGGGTACCTTACGAGCGGGGCCGCCAATGGCACAGAAGCGCTGGAGTTGATGAGTCGGAACAGTTACGAGATCGCATTGTTGGACCTAAATATGGGGGGCATGGATGGTCTGGAACTTTACCGAAACCTCCGCCAACAGCATCCGGAGACGGAAGCATTTCTGGTCAGCGCGTACACCAGCGAGGGGATGGCTGACGAAGCGATCCGGTCGGGGATCTTGCGCGTCTTTCGGAAGCCGTTGGATATGCCTGAGCTGATCCGCAATATCGATGAGGCTCTTCGGCGACTGCTTGTGCTTGTCGTGGATGATGACAAAGCGTTTGCCAGTGAATTACAAGAAACGCTTCATCAGCACGGATACCGAGTGGGCGTCGCATCGAGCGAAGATGATGCCTTCGAGCATCTTCATTCGGCGGCGTATGACACGGTGATGTTGGACATCAACAGCGAGCATGTCGATCCCGTCCGCGTGCTGGCCGCCTTGCGGAAAATGAATCCGAATGCCCGGGCCCTGATCGTATCCGACTCGAAGAACAACGAAAACGTGATCGAGCAACTGCTGGCCCGTGGTGCGAGCGGTGTATGCTACAAGCCCATCGATGTCGACGGTCTGTTAGCGAGGCTCGGGCGGGCGAAGTAGGTTGCATGTGAGTGACGCCTGTGTGATGTCGTTGTTGTAGTGGCAGCGAAGTGAATTCAAGAACCAAAAGAAGGCGGACTTGCAGCGTGGCAGAGATCGAGGTTCATCGCGTATTGGTGGTCGAGGATGACGCTGACACCTGCAGGAACTTGCGTGACATTTTGGAGCTGGACGGCTTTCGCGTGTCCAGCGTGGGCAGTGCCGAAGAGACTTTCTGCATCGATGACCTGAATGATTTCACCGCGATCGTGTTGGACCGCCGGCTTCCTGATGGGACCGCTGACGAACTACTGCCGCGGCTTCGTCACGAGGCGCCGTCCGCGGCGATCATTATCATCACGGGTCATGCCGATCTAGACAGTACGATTGCCGCGCTTCGCGATGGTGCGGCCGATTTTATTCTCAAGCCGGTGAATCCGGATCTGTTTCGGGCCAGCATCAGTCGATTGCGGCAGCTGCGTGAAGCGGAAGCCAGGGCACAGCGATCTGAACGATTGGCCGCCATCGGTGTTGTCGTGACCGGTGTTGCGCATGAAAGCCGCAATGCAATGCAGCGGATTCAGGCTCGTGTGGATTTGCTGCGACTGAGTCTTGAGGGAAATGACGAACTACTCCGTGACTTGGATGCAATCGAAGCGGCCAATCGAAGCCTGCGGCTGTTGTACGATGAGCTTCGCGAATTCGCCGCTCCGATCCAACTGCGACTTGAGAATTGTCGGTTGGATCAATTGATTGCCAACGTCTGGGATCATCTGGCGGTCCATCCCAAGCATGCCCAAGCGAAACTCAGGATGCATTCAAAAGGATGCGTCGCTTACGTCGATCCGATGCGCATCGAGCAAGTCTTTCGGAACCTGTTCGAGAACACGCTATCGGCTTGCCCCGCCCCGATTCAGCGTTGACGTCCGCTGCGAGTGTCGGCGGGTGCGTGGCCGAACGATGGTCCAAGTGATGATCCGCGACAACGGCCCTGGCTTCGATAAACAAAAACGCGAGCAAGCGTTTGAGCCGTTTTTCACAACCAACTGCGGAGGCACTGGTTTGGGCTTGGCAATCAGCAGACGTATCGTCGACCTGCATGATGGCAGCATCTTCATCGAACCGAATGTCACCGCAGGTGCCGAGTTTGTGCTGTTGTTGCCAACCCCGGAACAGGACGGGAATGCGACTTGCTGTATTCGAAGCAACATCTGAGGGCGTGAAGGAAGAGTGCATGAACTCTGATTTTGATTTGGCCACGCGCGCGGCGCAATTGGAGGCAATCCTGGAGAGCGCCGTCGACGCCATCATTACGATTGATGAGCGGGGCATGATTGAATCCGTGAATCCTGCGACCGAGAGAATGTTCGGGTACGCGTCTGCCGAGCTGCGGGGGAAAAATGTCAGCATGTTGATGCGTGGAGCCGTATCGTGCTGCACACGACGGGTACATCAGCAACTATCTGCAATTGGGTGATCCGAAAATCATCGGCATCGGTCGCGAGGTCAAGGGCAAGCGAAAAAATGGAACGACGTTCCCGGTCCACCTGGCGGTCAGTGAAATCGTTGTGAAGCATCGGCGTCTGTTCACCGGCGTGGTTCGCGACATCAGCGACCTTCGCGAAGCTCAGTCACACGCCGAGGGGATCGGGCGATTGATCGACGATTCGCTGAACGAGATTTTCATCTTTGACGCGCGATCGTGGAAGTTCATCACGGTCAATCGTGGCGCACGCGAGAACCTCGGCTATAGCATGGACGAGCTTTCGCAAATTGACGCCGGTCGACCTCAAACCGGAGCACTCCCACGACAGTTTCGCGGAACTGATTCGGCCGCTGTTGGCCGCGAGAAAAGGAGGTTCTTGAGTTCGAAGCCGTCCACCGTCGCAAGGATGGTTCGCTGTATGACGCTAAAATCCATTTGCAACTGATGGAGCTTGACGCAGCGCCCTGCTTCGTGGCAATCGTATTGGACAACACCCAACGGAAGCTCGCCGAAAAGGCGCTTCGCATCCAGCAGCGTGCCGTCGAAGCAGTGAGTACCGGAATCATCGTGACTGACGCTCAGCAAGAAGACCATCCAATCATCATGGCGAATCCCGCAATGTTGGAGTTGACGGGTTACTCAGCGGAAGAAGTGATTGGACGCAACTGTCGGTTTTTGCAGGGCAATGATACCGACCAACCGGGAATCAAGGAGCTCAAAGCGGCAGTCCGTGACGGTCGCGAATGCCGCGTCCTGCTTCGTAACTATCGCAAAGACGGCAGCATGTTTTGGAACGATTTGCGGATCGCGCCAGTCCGAGACGAGCATGACGAAGTCACCCACTTTGTCGGGATTCAAACGGATGTGACCGATCGTCGCCGCAGCGAAGAAGAGATGGAGAGATTGGTTGCTCAGCGAACCGAGCAGCTTCAGCAGGCGCAGAGCGAGTTGATTCAAAAGGAAAGACTGGCGACACTCGGTCAAGTCGCCGGTGGCATCGCACACGAGATTCGCAATCCGCTGAACGTGATCAAAACGTCTGCCTATTACCTGCTGAACGTTGAAAACCCCAGCAACGAAAAGATTCGTGAACATCTTGAAAGGATCGACCGCCAAGTCACGATGACCGAATCGGTGATCACTGCCCTTTCGGATTTTGCCAGGATGCCCGATCCTGTGCCCATCAGCTCCAACATCCGAAAAAGCGTGGACGAAGCAATCAGGTCGGCTCCCTTGCCGCCTTTCACCAAGCTATCGGTCGAGATTGGCGACGACCTTCCCGACGTGATCGTTGATCAAGAGCAAATGCCGATCGTGTTTCGTAACCTGATTCGAAACGCCCGCGATGCGATGCCCTTGGGGGGCACCATTCGGATTACGGCGGAGGCCGGCGATGGGCACGTTCGTGTCTCAGTGATTGACAGCGGTGTCGGCATCTCGGAAGAACAGCTCAGCCAAATCCTCGAGCCGTTGTACACGACCAAGGCCCGCGGAATGGGACTGGGGTTGGCGATCAGCCGCGTGATCGTCGAAAAAAACGATGGAAGACTCTCCGTGGAAAGCGAACTCGGCAAAGGCAGCACGTTCACGGTGGAACTCAAGGCCGCCAGCTAGTGATGATCGGGTAATTGATCGGGTGGCTGGTGGTCGAGCGTCAGCGAGCCCCCAGTGACGAACGAGACGCACTGGGGGCTCGCTGACGCTCGACCACCAGCCACCCACACAGCCACCCACCAGCCACCCACACAGCCACCCACACAGCCACGCCACACAGCGAGCCCCCAGTGACGAACGAGACGCACTGGGGGCTCGCTGACGCTCGACCACCAGCCACCCGCACAACCAGCCACCCACACAACACCCGCACCACCAGCCACCCACACACACCCGCACAACCAGCCACCCCGCACCTAATCAACAGATCGAGCTACGAACAAGACAGTCCCACCAAGCGTGCTTGTCGCTGTTGTTCTAAGTATTCGCACCACTGGGCGATGCCCTCTCCGCTGAGCGCAGAGTTGAAGCATTTTTAAGTCGCCACGAAGTCTCGATGCGTCCTCCAGCACGGCGTCGACTGAGAACGGAACGTATGGCAACAGATCCATCTTGGTGACGATCATCGCATTGCTGGTGCGGAACATTTTCGGGTACTTGCCGGGCTTGTCGTCCCCCTCGGTGGTGCTGACCAAAACGACCCGCAGGTGCTCCGCTAAATCGTGGGAGGCCGGACAAACCAGATTGCCGACG
Organism: Pirellulaceae bacterium; assembly: GCA_963704055.1. Classification (GTDB taxonomy): domain Bacteria; phylum Planctomycetota; class Planctomycetia; order Pirellulales; family Pirellulaceae; genus Rubripirellula. The sequence continues at coordinate 129,655 of CAVPGW010000031.1, forward strand.
TTTTCGATGAACAGAAAGTCGTAGTCTTCGTCGGGCAATGACGCGAGACCGCGTTTGACCAGCTCTAACTCTAGATGACATGCACCGCCGGTGGTTAGCTGGCGAACGGGAACAAACGGTGCGAGCCGGTCAGCATCGCGGTCCGTTGCGATGTCTCCAACCAACACAGCCATGCGTCGCTGACCGTTGAATTGCTGCGCCGTCGCCTCCAGCAAGCTTGTCTTCCCCGCACCTGGGGAAGAAACCAGGTTGATGACGAGGGTTCCCCGCGCGGCCAATTGATTTCGCAACTCTTCTGCTGCCTGTTTGCGTTCGGCTTGAATGTCGCGATCCACGGGAATCACTCGGGTTGCGTTCATATTGTTTCCGCCTGTTTGGCAATCGGGGCTTCACGTTCGTCAACGACAGTTAGATCCAGTAACCGAATTTCTTCTCCGCTGATCACGCGAACCTCGCGTGATTGGCAGCGAGGACATTGAAAAAGAAAACGTATAACCTCGAAATCGTGTTCGCAATCGTTACACCGCGCAGTCAATGCTGGCTGACGAATCGCTATTTTCGCGTTTGAGACCCCGAAACTGACGGCAAGTTGCTCAAACGCCTGTTGAAACAAGACCGGCTCGACGCCCGCTAGCGGACCGATCGCGACCGTGATCTCGGTTGCCTTGACCGCTCCCTCGTGTTGCAAGATCGTTTGCACTTGCCGCAACAAAGATCGCACGAGCGAATACTCATGCATCGGCAAGCTCCATTTCGATCAGGTCCGCGCAACAGCGAATCTGGGCCTGGCAAGCCGCATTCACCGTTTCGCTCGGGCCAAACTCTCGCCCGGGGACTGTCCAAACGGTGATCTCGTCGGGCAGTTTCTCCAGTTGCCGGGCAAGTTGCACCACAGACCTCAAGTCCATTTGATGGGAGTTGTTGGAGCGTAGCCGCGGCATCGTAGCGACTTGTCCGTCCTGTGTGCTGAGCAATGACGACGTCATGATCGTCTGGCGACCACGTGATATCGCGATACCGCCGAGTCGTTCTCGCTCACCTCGTTGGCATCGACAACGTGAAGCACATCGACGTCACCGATCCAATCGATCAGCTGGTGAGGTACCTTCGCATGTCGCAGCTGACAGACGTCGGCGACTCTCGATGAAAGCAGGTCAATCACGCGCCAACCCGCTTGATCGTCTCCGTTGGGGCTGCCGATTCCGACGACCATGGTTCTGGTCTTGCTGGATCTCATCTTCGCTCGACATCCAGCTTCAAAAAGTGGGTCGCGCAACTGATGCATGGATCATAGGTTCGGATCAGTTTTTCGCAGGCGATCGCCGTCTGCTGGTCATCGCCATCACCCTGCAACAGCTGGGCAGAATCGCCCGCAGGTCGGACTCGATTTGCATCTGGTTCTGAGAGGTCGGCGGGACGATTTTGGCGAATTCGATCGCTCCCGAGTCATCGACGCGATATCGATGGTAGATCAGGCCTCGCGGTGCTTCGGTCGCGGACATGCCCTCGCCGGCCTTCGGTTGGTACTTGACCCGCGGTGGCGAAAACGGCTGGTAATCTCGCATGATGTCGAGTGATTCTTCGTAGGCGTGGACCAGCTCCAAGGCTCTGGCGACGATCGATTGATAGGGATTGAAGCAGGGCCAATCGATGCCCACTTCCTCGGACAACTGACGGGCCGTTGGCGACAGTCGTTCACGGTTCAGGTTGACCCGCGCCAGTGGGCCAACACAGTAAGCCGATTCGGCGGGCAAGCGAACCGCGTGCAGCGCCGTGCTGTGCGGTACCTGCTGCTCCTGGAACCGATGTTCGAAATCGGCGACTTCGATATTCCAACCCTTCGTCGATGCAATTCGCCCCTCGTTCAGCGGGTACTCGTCGTCGTTCTGCAACGCCACCATTTCGTAGGGGCGGGTGAAATCCGGGAAATCGAACTTTGCAACCCAGCGAGCAACCTCGATGGCAGCATCGAGCCCCCAGGCGAAGTCGTCGACCAGTGCGGTCAGCTCGGATCGTTTGACGGCACGATAAAAACCGCCGACGGCAACATTCACCGGATGGACGGCGCGGCCGCCCAGCACTTCCAGCAGCTCGTTTCCATGCTTCTTTAGCCGCAAGCCGCGATTGACTTCGTTGGGGAACTGTCGAGCCAATTCAATGCTGCTGCTGCAACCGAAGAAATCGGGGATGTGCAGCAGGTGCATGTGGACACCGTGACTTTCGATCCACTCTCCGCAATAAATCAGCCGCCGCAAACGCCGAACCTCTGGCGAGACCGTGATGCCAAGTGCGCTCTCGAGTGCATGCACCGACTGTCATTTGGTAAGCAATCGGACAGATGCCACAGATCCGAGCGGTGATGTCGGGGGTCTCTTCCAGTGGCCGGCCGCGCAACAAGGCCTCGAAGAAACGGGGCGGCTCGTAAATTTCCAACTTCACATCGACGACATCGATCACCTTCAACGACGACGCGTCAACGCGCACTTCGACCTTCGACGCGGGTCAGCGCCCCCGAACGTCGATCTTTCGAGTTCGTTTGTCGCTCATAACGGCACTCCCCTGGTCGGTCGCGGGATCGATGCGATCACCGTCGTCGCGAAATGCGGGTGCGCCTGCGTTAAAGTTTCGCAACAGCGGCACCAAATGCACCGCCGTCTTGCCGCCTTCGAGATAGTGGTTCGACAAACTCTCGCAATTTGCCTGGGCTGCAGGTCCAAAGCAGCCATAACAGCCACGGTCGTAGGCCGGACAGATCGCACCGCAACCTGCCTGCGTCACCGGTCCGATGCAGGCGACGTCTCGGGCAACGGCGATGCAGACCGTGCCGCGGCGTTTGCAGTCGAGGCACACGGAGTGGACCGCCAGTTTTGGGTCGGCGATTGTTCAATCGGGCCTGAATCACTTCCAGCAGTTGATGCCGATTGATCGGGCATCCGCGCAGCTCGAAATCGACTTTGACATGATCGGAAATGGCGGTCGAGGTGGAGAGTGTCGATATGAACTCGGGTCGCGAATAAACACAGCGAAGAAACTCGTCGCGGTCTCCCCAGTTCTTCAATGCCTGGATGCCGCCCGAGGTGGCGCAAGCCCCGATCGTAATCAAATACCGAGACTCACGGCGAATCGTTTGAATACGTTCGCGGTCCGCAGCAGTGCTAATTGATCCTTCCACCAGGGCGATGTCGTAGGGACCAGGTTCAACATGACTGGACGCTTCCAAGAAGTGATCGATGTCGACAAGGTCTGCGATCGCCAACAGTTCGTCTTCACAGGAAAGCAACTGCAACTGGCACCCGTCACACGACGCAAACTTGAAAACTGCCAGCCGCTTACGCTGTGGATAGTCGCTGTTCGGCAGCAGCGGATGCGGCGATCTGCGTATCCATTTTTACAACCCTTGCACATGCAGCCACGGGGCCACTCGATCGTACGGAAACACCGGCCCATCTTTGCAAATGAACTCTGGACCCAATTGGCAATGACCGCAAAGGCCGATGGCGCAGTTCATGTTTCGTTCGAGTGTCACCCAGATGTTTTCGCTTGGAATGCCGCGATCCAACGCGGCGTCGGCAACGTATCGCATCATGATTTCGGGGCCGCAGGTCATCAGCAGCGTCGATTTGGGTCGCGGTAACGACAGTCGGTCAACAAGCAGGGTGACGACGCCGACGTTACCGATCCACGAGTCCGACGTCACGATCAACCGTCGTTTGCACGCTGAGTCCCTTCTCGGCCCAGGTCGCGTAATGCTGGCTGTAGAGTAGGTCGCATGGTTCTGCGCGCACCCACCAAGACGCTGACACGTCCGACGCGATCGGAGTGGTCCAACAGATAGGTGATCAACGAGCGGAGTGGCGCGAGTCCGATGCCGCCCGCCACGATGACGATGTCATGCTTTGTTTCCGAGCGTTCGATTTCATCAACGGGCCATGCTCTCCCAAAAGGCCCGCGAAGCCCCAGGGGCATGCCGACATCACCATCATCGAGCGCGCCTGTCACCGCTCCGACTCGTCGGATCGTATGCCGCAACATGCGGCGTTTTTTGTCCGTGCCACTAATCGAGATTGCTGCTTCGCCCACGCCGGGCACATACAGCATGTTGAATTGTCCCGGTTGCCAGGAATACTGTGCGGCGACATCGTCATCGTCCAACGCGATTTCGTAGGTCTTCACACCCGGCGTTTCTTCGATCACTCGACACAGGCTAGCCGACGCGGTACGCCATGGATCAAATTCGGTGGAAGGCAGTAAGATGGTCACTCGGTTTCCTCCTTGACCACGCATGCCGATCCGGTGCTGGCTTGGGCGACCGGCAGCGAACGTCGGGCCGCTGGCTGATCGCGAATCGCGGCCACCTCTTCGGTCAGGTCGATGCCGACTGGGCACCAGGTGATGCAGCGGCCGCAACCGACGCATCCCGACGTCTCGAACTGGTCATGCCACGAAGCCAGCTTATGAGTCAACCATTGACGGTACCGACTTCGCGTGTCGCCACGGACGGTTCCGCCGGCAGTGTAGCTGAAGTCGATGTTGAAGCATGACTCCCACTGACGCACGCGCTGAACCTGATCCCCGGTCAAGTCCGAGACCTCCGAAACGCTCGCACAGAAGCAGGTCGGGCAAACCATCGTGCAGTTCGTGCAAGACAGACATCTCTGTGCAACGTCGTCCCAACGCGGATGCTCAAGGTTGCTGAGCAACAGGTCGCGAAGGTTCTCCGTGTCCATGCGTTTGCTGATTTGGTCAACCGCTCTTTGTTGCAGCGCCTCGGCCGACCGCAGCGTTGCCGCACTCGCGGTCTCGACCGCCGAGTTGCTCGATCATTTCAGCACCGCGCTGCGTGCCAACTTCGATCGTGAAACCATCTTCGAGCTCCGTCAGCGCGAGATCGAATCCCGCTGAACATCGCGGCCCCGAATTCATCGAAGTGCAGAAGCAGGTCTTCGCCGCGACGGTGCAATTGACAGCGACGATGAACGCACTCTCACGCCGCCGTTTGTAGACCGGATCGACGTAGGGGCCATCGAGAAAGACACGATCTTGAACGGCGATCGCCGCTAACTCACACGCTGTGCACGCCCAGCAGAGCATATTTCGGTTGCAGATCTTCGTTCGTCTCGAATTGCCAACCGCTGCCGCCTCCCGCTGCTGCCGTGCCGACGGTCAATCGAGGCGGAAACAGAAACTGTTTCCAAGAATGCGGCCCGACGTTGAAGGCGAAAAACGAGTCTTCCTCGGATCGCTGCAAACGGTACTTTCCGGGCTCCTGAGCTATCACGCCAGCCGATGGGGAGTTCGTCGGCCGACTGAATCTCAGCATAGGTAATCGCTTCCTGGTCGACGGTCGGCGCGATCACCGAGTAGCCGGCTCGTTGCAATTCCTTGACCAGTGTCTGCAAAGCGGTCTTGGGAATCGACAGCAATGGCAATTTGTCGTCACCGACTTGTCGAACTCGCGATGCCCATCATGCTTCCTCGATTCGGTAAAAATCGAGCAGTTGCAGACGCGTGGACAACAGTCGGCGGGACAACGCATGGGCGATTCGCTTCATGATCACGTAACCAACCTTGTAATTCGTCTCGCAAAGCGAATGCAGATCTGCCACGGGGATTTCGATCGCGCGTGTCGGCTCACTCACCACCGCCGACGCTGTCATTCGCCCGCCCTCCAGCAGCCCCGACCAGGACAACAGATCACCAGGCCCCATCGTCAGGATCCGCTGTTTCCCACAATTAGGCGTCGCCATCTCCAGCGAGACGGTTCCGTCGCACACGAAGTAAATCCGGTCGTGCGTCTCACCTTCGCTGAAGATCAGTGTTCCAGTTGGAAACAGCCTGAGCTTTGAAATCTTTGACAATTCGACGACGACGTCATCGCCATTGGGTGTCTCAAACCTGAGTTGGCGGATCTCGTTGGCAAGCTGATCATTGGTATCTGCACTACTGGACAAAGCAGGGTCCTCCCTTTTAGGCCCGGCGGATCGATCCCAACCGATGTGGGCGGAACGTGTCGGCAACTCCATGGATTGCACTTAAAAGCGGAACTCCAGTGCCTCCTTGATTTCATCGAGGACTGCTTGTTCTTCTTTCGAGATTTTTCCAAAGCCGAGTACGCCGCCCGAAGCATCGGCGACCGCGGTTGCAATCCGCAGGACTTCGCTGGAAAGGACACCGGATGCCGAGTCAGAGAGCGATTCGCCAACGCAGTGTGCGTATCGTTTCCAAGTCTCCCATAATGATCTTGGCGGTCGTTTTTTCAGCCACTTTTCCAGCATCTGCAAAGCGAGACCGTCTTCGCTGATCCCACGCTTCTTTGCTTCCTTCACGATTGTCTCACATTCGAGCTCATCCGCGTTATCGTCGGCCCAGGCAACGAAGATTGCCGGGACCAGCGCCAAAGCAGCCAACGTCGTTGTCTGAAAACCTGACTCGAACAATGCGTCGAGCAAATCGGGGTCGGTCAGCCCCGTTGCTTCAGCAAGCGCCTCGCGAGATCGCTCGCGTGCCATCGATCGCCGCAATTCGGCCCGCAGGTTCTCGTCGACACGGTAAAAGAATTCATCCTCGAGGGCCTTTTCGCGTTTGCTGAATGCATCGCTTTCAAACATTTTTATCGCCTTTCGTTGTCCGCTCCATACGCCATGAACAAGTATGCTTCCTCAGCATGCTTCTTCACCAGGCCATTAGACAGCAAGCGACGGACCAAATCGGCGTCATCAAGCGGGTTCTCGCTCTAAACACGATTCTGTTCAGAATCCTCCGCTGGCGGGCTGGATCGATACGCACGAATCGTCACGAATTGTCGAAGATGCGCGACACCATGACTCACTTGGCTGCTCTTTCCCGCTCCGTTTGTCAAGTACAACACGACTCGTTTGAGCCGCATGATTCATTCTTCACTTGGTTCCAAGGCATCTTTGCCAGCACCATGCCCATGCCGCAGGTATCGGTGATACCCGCAAACATCAGCCCCGCTCCGACAAATGCGGCAAGCCCGGCAAAGTACGGGTGGACGAAAATCGCCAACAGCCCGCCAATCAGCACCAGGAAACCGGCGGCGATGCGGACTTGGCGTTCCAACGAGACCGCCTTCTTGCCGCGTTGGACCGGCAGATTCGCTTGCTCCCAAGCCGTGGTGCCCCCGTCGACACTCAGCACGTTGTTGAAGCCTGCTTGCAGAAATTTTTCGACGGCCTGGCTGGAGCGATTTCCGCTCTTGCAGATCACGTACAGAGGTCCGTCCCCTGTGCCGTTGCGCACCTCCATCACTGCAGCCGGATCAAGCGAATCGAGTGGTACGTTGCGAGCACAAGTCGCATGGACCTCTCGGAATTCGACCGGCGTGCGGACATCAATCAAGTCGACACCCTGCTGGGCATCCTGCTGGGCAAGCTGTGTGACGCTAATACTTTGCATTGAACTATTCCCCTGCTGTTAAACGAACTCACGTAATGTCGCGATTTGACGATATTTTTAAGTGAAGAAAAAGGCCGGACGATCCGGCACGAGTCAGTTTGGTCAGACACGCCGCTTTGCGGTGGGCATGAAGCGACCTTCGACGCATTTCATCAGGTCATTCAGGTGCGGTTCAGCGACTTGGTAATAGACTCTTCTGCCTTCACGCTCGCTGGAAAAGAAACCGCATCTTTGCATCAACCGCAAATGCTCGGACGCCACGTTGTCAGGAATCCCCGCATCTTCGGCCAACTCGCCCACCGTGTAGCGACCGTACAGAAGCATCTGTACCATCCTCAGCCGGACGGGATGGGCAAGTGTCTTGAGGCACTCCGCGGCCTCGGCGAACGATTTCACGCTTCCGCCCGGTTTCGCGGATGTCTTGATCTTTGTGGCCATGTGTTCTTTACCTCTGTATTCAATATATCGTTACATCACGATATGTCAATTGACGAAAATTGGGCAAATCGCAGAGATTCGTGAATTGCCAGTTGGAGGCGATTTCTGCGGCACGATTTGTGCGTCGCATGGTCGACAATTTCAAAGCACCTTCTAAGTTCTTGCGCCACTCATGTTGCTCGAATCAAGCCACAAACTTTCGGAGCCACAGCCATGTCGACCTCTGCCATCGTTCGCACCTGCGAAAAGACCAACCTTTGGCTGAACGAACTTGCTGTGGAACTTGACTGGGACGATCGGGACATGGTTTTTCGGGCCCTCCGTGTCGTTCTGCACCAGCTTCGTGATCGCCTTCCGCTGACTGAGTCGGTACAGCTGGCCAGTCAACTGCCGATGCTGATCCGCGGCTGCTATTACGAGAACTGGGTTCCCAAGAATCAGCCGACTCATATCAAGGCGGAGTCTTTTGTCTCGGAAGTCGGGTTTGCATTTCCGGGGGATTTGACGATCGACCCGGAGAAAGTCACCAAAGCGGTGTTTCGCGTGCTCGTGCGACACGTTTCCAGTGGCGAGATCAATGACGTCGTGGCTTGCTTGCCCGATGACTACCGTCCGCTGTGGCCGTAGGCTAGCTTGGCACGCGGATCAACGAAGTTCATCACTTCATGCGGGCATCCATGTGCGAATACGCGCATGTCAGCACTGTCAACGTGCTCCCACGATGCATCGTGATCGTCGACTATCCGTTTATAACGTCGTTGGTGGATAGTGGCACACACCTTGCTTTGAGAAGGAGTCCAGCGCAATTCAATCGCCACCGCACCAGCTTTGCCTGAGGTCCTGACATGAGTGCCACGCTTGCAACCTCCACCGACTTCATTCGTTGGTTTGATCAGATTGGGATCGGCGACGTTGCCGTCGTTGGCGGCAAGAACGCGTCGCTGGGCGAGATGTACCGTGAGCTAACGCCTCGCGGGATTCGAGTCCCCAATGGGTTCGCCACGACCGCCGATGCGTATCGAACGTTTCTGGCCGAGATCGGGACTGGACGAAAAGATCGCACAGATTCTCAGTGGCATGAATAGCCGATGTCGGCAGTCTTCAGCATCACGGCCCGATCATTCGCCATATGATTCTCGAGACGCCGCTTCCCGTTCGCGTTGTCGCACGCGATCGTCGAAGCCTACCACCATCTGTGCAACGAGTCGACGATTTGGTCGACGTGGCGGTGCGCAGCAGTGCCACGGCGGAAGATCTTCCCGATGCAAGTTTCGCCGGCCAGCAGGAGACGTATTTGAATGTTCGCGGACAAGCGTCGGTGCTGGATGCCTGCCGGCGATGTTTTGCATCCCTGTTCACCGATCGGGCGATCTCGTACCGCGCGCATCACGGCTTCGACCACATGCAGGTCGCTCTTTCGATCGGCGTCCAGCAAATGGTCCGATCCGACTTGGCCACTTCGGGCGTCATGTTTTCGATCGACACCGAAACCGGATTTCGCGACGCCGTGCTGATCAACGCCGCCTACGGATTGGGCGAAAACGTCGTGCAGGGTAGCGTCAATCCCGACGAGTACTACGTCTTCAAGCCGACGCTGAGCGAGGGTTTTCGTCCGATCTTGAAGAAGACGCTCGGCAGCAAAGAAATGAAATTGGTCTACGACGTCGGCGGCAGCAAGATGACCAAGAACGTTCCGGTGCCGCCGGAGCAGGCCAACCGATTCTGCGCTCGACGACGACGACATTCTGCAACTGGCCGTTGGGCTTGCGTGATCGAGAGACCACTACAGCCGAGCGACGCGGCGAGTCTTGCCCGATGGATATGGAATGGGCCAAAGATGGCCGCACCGGCGAGTTGTTCATCGTGCAGGCACGACCGGAAACCGTTCAGTCACGCCGGTCGAACGAGCATCGCTTGAGCGGTATCACCTGAAGAGCGTTCGTCCAAGAAACTGCTTAGCGGGCGCAGCGTCGGCGAAAGAATCGCATCGGGTCCGGTGCGGTTGATCCGCGACGTGCACGCCTTGGTCGAGTTTCGCGACGGCGAAATCCTGGTGACCGACAAGACCGATCCGGATTGGGAACCGATGATGAAACGAGCCGCCGGGATCGTCACCAATCGCGGCGGCCGGACCTGTCACGCCGCCATCGTCAGCCGCGAACTTGGGATTGCCCGCGATCGTGGGAACGCTGCAATGCAACCGAAGCTGCTCAGGACGGGCAGCAGGTCACGATCAGTTGCGCCGAGGGAGATACCGGTATCGTCTACGAAGGCGCGTTGCCGTTCGAGGTCGAGACGATCGACCTGACGGATCTGCAGCGACCGCAAACAAAGATCATGATGAATGTCGGCATCGCCCGACGAAGCGTTCTCACTCTCGGCCATTCCCAACGATGGCGTCGGGTTGGCCCGAGAGGAATTCATCATCAGCACCTACGTCAAAGTCCATCCCAAGCGTTGCTGCGAGTACGACCAGCTGGACGCTGCACGCGTGCACGCAGATCGACGCAGGCCACGCTGGGCTACCACGACAAGCCGCAGTTCTACATCGACCGACTGGCGGAAGGCGTCGCCATGATTGCGGCCGCGTTTTACCCCAAGGACGTGATCGTTCGGCTGAGTGATTTCAAGACGAACGAATACGCGAATCTGATCGGCGGGCGGCCTTACGAACCGCATGAAGAGAATCCGATGATCGGTTTTCGCGGCGCGTCGCGCTATTACGACCCTCGATTTCAGCGACGCCTTTGGACTCGAATGCAAGGCGATGTCAGAAAGTTCGACAAGAGATGGGGCTGCGTGAACTTGAAGCTGATGATCCCGTTCTGCCGCACGGTCGAGGAAGGCCGCAAGGTGCAGGAGGAAATGGCCAAATATGGTCTGGTGCGCGGCCAAGATGGTCTGGAGATCTACGTCATGTGCGAAATTCCCAGCAACGTGATCCTGGCCGATCAGTTTGCCGAGATCTTTGACGGTTTCTCGATCGGCTCCAACGATCTGACGCAGTTGACGCTTGGTGTCGATCGCGATTCGGAAATCGTGGCACATGTATTCGACGAGCGGAACGAGGCGGTCAAACGCGATGATCACGTCGGTGATCAAGACCGCCAAGCGCAGGCGTCGAAGATCGGCATCTGTGGTCAGGCTCCCAGCGACTATCCCGAATTCGCCGAGTTCCTGGTCGAGCAGGGAATCGACAGCATTTCATTGACGCCCGACGCCGTGCTCAAGACAACGCTCCAAGTTTTGGAGGTCGAAGGTCGGCAGTTTGAACCGACGTTTTAGCGGCTTGCCGTTAAACGATTTCGCTGGATTGCGGATCGACAAAGTTTTGGGATCCGAATCGAATTCGAGAGCATCGGCGAAACAAGGTTGCCACCGATCCAGAGCAAGTGTCGCGTGCGGACTACGAGGGTCGCATTGACACTCTGTTCTTCGATGCTGCCGCAACGCTCAGCGGCTAAAGTGATCAGGTACTGATTTATTCTCGTTTTTGTTTACGCTGGTAATCGCATGGTGCACTCGCTGATTGCCAGTGACACGGATTGGCATGCACGTTGCACATTGATCTTCTGCGATTGGTTTGAGTACCTCTTGGAGACTAGAAAATGTACGCGTCTTATCGATTGCCTTTGGTGCTGCGTGTCGCGTTTCTGCTCGCCGCAGCCTGCTTTTCGTCGCTAGCGGCCACGCACGTATCTTGGGCGGATCCGCCGGACCAGACGGATGAGGCGGTGGAAATCACCTCGGGCGACGTTGCGGAATTGGGTGTGATGGTCGTCGACAGCCCTGGTGTTGGGGTGCTGGTCAAGGGCGTGATCGCCGGCAGATCCGCGGAGGCAGCGGGCGTCACCCCCGGTGATTTCATTGTTGCGATCGACGGGACTGGCGTCGAAGATCCCAATGATCTGTCCGCCAAGATCCGCGGGAAAGCAGTCGGCAGCGCTGTTGCCATTGACGTTTGGCGCGATGGAAGTCAGGTCACGAAGACCGTACAACTCACCAAGTCGCAAACGGCGACTCAAAAAGCGGAACGCGCATGGTTGGGCGTGAAATTGAATTCCTTTGACCCCAACGGCGTTCGGATCGCCGGGGTCGTTCCCGGCAGCCCGGCAGAACGCGTCATGCTTCGCTCTGGTGACATGATCACGGCGGTTGGTGACGCGGCGATCGGCAGCGTGGAGGAGCTGATCGACACGATCAACCAGCAGAAACCGGGAACCACGATCGCACTGACGATTCTGCGCGACGGTAAAGAGCTGTCCTTCAAAGTCGAGCTTGGCTCGGTCGCCGAGATGCCGTTCTATTCCTTCCGTGTTCCGCTGGGTGGTCAGGACTTGGGGCCTTTGCCCTTTCCGGGCGGTCCGATCTTCCCGGTCGCTCCGCCAGTTCCCTTGGACGCGGGACCAAATCCCTGGACGCCCTGGCGTCAAGATTTTCAGCAACTGAAAAAGGAAATGGAGCAGATGCGTGAGCAACTGCGCCGGGCCATGGGTGAAGAAACGCAGTCGCCGGGCGAGCCGCCGAGTGACGACCCGAGTGCGAACCCAGTGACGAACCCAGTGACGAACCCAGTGACGAACCCAGGACGACCCCAGTGCACCAGAGACGCGCAGAGTTTCGCTCCAATCGGAGTGCAACCGGGGCTCAGCGGCCAGGTTTCGGCTCAACCCGGATCGCCCTATCCCGCAGCACCGGGGCCTGGATCGAGCGATACGAAATAGTCCGTTCCTTCGCTTTCGAGTATTCCCGATAAACGATAGGCTACTCTGTCGCTAAGTCCCCAAATAGGTGGCTCTAGCGGTCTTTTCACAGCGCGTTTGTTTGACGGCAAGCCGCAGGCGACTGGTCTCGCTCGGCACAGTCGCCCGCGACTTGCCGATAAGCAAACGCGGCCAGCGGAAACCGAAATTGCAAAGGCATTGCGTTGAGTCGCGTCCCGAACCGGTCGCGACCAGGACAATTACCAAAACATGGAGAGATCAATGGCGGACTATGCCGATATCAAGACACAACTTGAAGAAAAACTGAGACAGCTCGTTGCTCGTGTCGAGGAGATCGATGCGGATCTGAGTGAGCAACCCGATGACGACTGGGAAGACCGAGCGACTGACTCGGAAGGTGACGAGGTCAAGCTCTCGGTCGGCAACCTCAGCTTGGAAGAGATCGAGCGGATCCGCCACGCGCTTCACCAGATCGAGATTGGCACGTATGGGACCTGCACCGGTTGCGGAACTGCGATCCCAAAGGAGCGACTGGAGCTGCTGCCCTACGCGACGACCTGTACAAAGTGTTCTTGACGGTGGGCTGACGCTCGACCGCCAGCCCATTGCTGCCCGGTCATCTCATCACCGATCAAAATTGGCCGCCGACGGCTGACAAAGACGCGAATTGCCCAGGTTGGCACCTGACTTGCAGCAAGTTCAGTCCGGTGATTGAGGTATCAAGACTGTTCTCGCCCAGGAGTAGAAACATGTCTGTTGGCCGTATTTGTACTCGCAGCGTCGATTTGGCTGATCCCGATGAATCAGTGCAAGTTGCCGCGAGTCGTATGAACATGCGAAATGTCGGAACTCTGCTTGTGGTTGACGACCAGAAGTGTGCCATTGGGATCATTACGGATCGCGACTTGGCCATCCGGGTGGTCGGAAAAGGGCTTGATCCGAACACGACGACCGTCGCCTCGGTGATGAGTGGTGCCCCAGAAAGCGTGACAGAAAATACGTCGATTGAATCGGCTATCGCATCGATGCGGGCTGGACCGCATCGCCGCTTGCCGGTTGTCAACGACAACAACGAACTGGTGGGGCTGATCAGCCTGGACGACGTTCTTGATTTGCTCAGCGAAGAGTTCGTCGAGATTGGCAAGCTGATACGCCGAGAGAGCCCCAGTGCACTCGCGCTTTAGTGAGATCAGCCTACGGGAAAACCTCCGCTGTCGCTACGCTCGCCAGAGCGTGCGGTAGCACGCGTACCGCTGCCCAAAGTCCCCACTTGGGGGCGATGCCGGCCACAGCCACCTTTCGCGTCAAACTGCCTGCGAATTCCGTGATCATCCTGCGGTATTGGCACTGCGATTGCACAAGCGTTGACTGGACTTTCTAGGTTAACAACAGGGTCGGTCTTGCTGACATCATGCAGAGATACCGATGAATTCCCAGTCTATTGAATCGATTGCCTTCATCCACGAGTCCTGGAAGCAGGAGGATCGGCAGTTGGATAATTGCCTCGATGCAGTTCGAGACTGGATGCAAGAAGTCAACCAACTTGGTATTCCGCATTTCGGCGAGACGGCGACTCGACTGCGTCCGTTGAAAGCGAGCGCTTTTTGCCCACTTCGGCCGCGAGAATGAGCTGATCTCACAGCTCGCACACTTCCACCGGTCCTCGTCGGACGTCGTCGCGGTGCAAAGGGATTTACTTGCCGCCCACGATCAACTCCTGACTCGGCTGAGCGACTTGATCGACCGGCTCAGCCTGCCGGAACCACCTTTCGAGTCGTGGACCAACGCGATGGATGAGGTCGCCTTGTTTGTTGATGCCCTTGAGCAACATGAGGAGCACGAGACCCGCAGCGTCGCAATGCTGATGCCGACTGCCACCGACGATGATTGACGCTAGAGCAGGGAGGTTATGAAGCACCGAGACGGCATCAATCCTTCGTTTAACGGCAAGCCGCGGGCGACCTGATCCGCCGGTTGCAGCCAGGTATCAATGCCTTCTTCTTTACGGGAGTCGTCGATGTCAAAAAGCTCAACCAGTACGCTGACGGTTCGCGATTTGATGGTAACCGAGGTGACAACAGTTTCGCCCACCGCGACGGTAGGCGACGCACTCGATCTGATGTTTGAGAAGAAGATCTTGGCGTTGCCGGTCGTTGAGGACGATCGTTGCGTGGGGATCGTGACTGCCACAGATTTGGTCGTGCTCTTACGTGCCACTGACAAGTTGCTGCGGAGTGACTATCCGCATTTTGATGATTGCCTGTGGGCAGTCGATCTGGTCCAGCGAAAGCTGGATGATGATCCGGTAAGGGATATCATGAGTGAAGTCATCGTCACGACCACGCCCGACACGACGGTTGATGATGTTGCGGAAACAATCCTGGCGGAATCGGTTCACCATGTTCCGGTTGTGGACGACAACGGTAGGCTGGTTGGTTTCCTTTCGTCGTTCGACTTCGTTCGCGGCTGGGTTCGTTGAGACCAGCAGGATGGGCAATCTCCTCCGGCTCACCTTCTATCAGGATCTCAATACCAGCACTGGGCAATGCGCCAGGCGGACCACTCGTTCGGCGACAGAGCCAAGCAGCATGTGCTTGATGAAGCCGTATCCATGGGATGGGATGACAATCAAGTCCGCTCCGACTCGCTCGGCGTAGCCTGTGATTTCGCGTCCGGGGTCACCGACCACAGCATGGATACCCACATTGGCGTACTTTGGCTCGGAGAGCCGCTTGCGCAAGTGCTTGGTGACTGATTCGACACGCGATTCCGTCGTCAATGTGCCATACAGGTTTCCAGGTTCCATCGTCGACAACTCGGCCAGGACATGAACGACTTGTATGGCCCCTTCATCGCCAGCGATCTCGATCGCGCGGTCGAGCGCCTCAAAGGACAATTCGCTGAAATCAAGCGGGACGACCGTTTTCTTGGGATGCAGTCCTGACATAGTGTTTTCTCCGCAATGGATGGATCGCTCGACTTTGTGATGCAAACAGACAACGTACACTTGATGGGTGTCGCAACACAGTCGCAAAGCGAGTGCCGGGTTCTCAAGCAAACAGGGATACGAGCAAAATGGCTCGCAAGCCATCAACTCGCTCCGCAAACATGCGCCCGAGAGTCACAGCTTGCGTGCGGATGAGCACAGAAATCCTAATCACAATCGCAAGCGAATCGATAGCCTTGATTTGCGGGAAAACCCGAAACTTGTGAAAGCGTCGGTACAGAGGTTGCTGCTTATCTAAGTCGTCTTGTCAACTACTCATTCCGTACGCGGGATAGTAGCTTATCTTCAGGAGGGTCAGTCATGACTACTAAAACAGACCATCTCAAACCGGGCGAAATTGCACCTGCCTCTGGGCAGTACCAGGAGATCGGACCACGAGGTCGCAAGGGTCGCGAGGTGACCGTCGTGCGTGGCGAGCCATTGCCGCCGACAACCATCCCTGGATCGACTTACGTAATCGTGGACCGCACGAAGAACAAGAGCGGCCAGGCATAGCTGCGAATTTGGAAAGCGACAGCTTCGTAGGTCGACTTGTCCCCAAGTCGACCGTAGACCGTTGAAACATGGCGGACCGGTCGACCTGAGGACAGGTCGACCTACGTCGGCCACGCGGGTTCGCTAGGATCGCATCTGATCGTCAGGCAATGGTCACGCTTGCATCAAGATAAACGTCCTGAATTTTGTTGAGCAATTCAACACCTTCGGACATCTCTCGCTGAAACGCTTTTCGGCCGCTGATCAATCCGGTTCCGCCAGCACGCTTGTTGATGACCGCCGTTGTAACGGCCTCGGCAAGATCGGATTCACCGCTCGATGCACCACCCGAGTTGATCAATCCAATGCGTCCCATGTAGCAATTGGCGACTTGATAACGACACAAATCGATGGGGTTATCGGTTGTCAATTGGTCATAAACCAGCTTGGATGTCTTGCCGAACTTGATGGCGTTGAAACCGCCGTTGTTTTCGGGCAGTTTCTGCTTGATGATATCCGCCTGAATCGTCACACCAAGATGGTTGGCCTGACCAGTCAAATCGGCGGCGACGTGATAATCTTTGTCCTTCGTGAACGCACCGTTGCGAAGGTAGCACCACAGGATCGTCGCCATCCCCAAACGGTGAGCTTCCTCGAAGGCTTCGGCAACTTCGACGATTTGCCGGCCCGACTCATCCGATCCAAAGTAGATCGTCGCGCCGACGGCGGCGGCGCCCATTTCGCAAGCTTGGCGAACACGGCCGAACATGATCTGATCGAACGTGTTCGGGTAAGTCAGCAGCTCATTGTGGTTGATCTTGACGATGAAAGGAATTTTGTGGGCATACTTGCGAGCCACCACACCGAGCACGCCAAACGTCGAGGCGACAGCATTACAGCCGCCTTCGATCGCCAACTTGACGATGTTCTCGGGGTCAAAATAGATCGGGTTGGGAGCGAACGAGGCGCCGGCTGAATGCTCGATCCCTTGGTCAACCGGCAAGATGGAAACGTAGCCCGTGCCAGCTAATCGTCCGTGACCCATGAGCTGCGCCAAACTGTTCAGCACGCGAGGATTGCGATCACTGGGGACGAATATGCGATCGACGAAATCGGGACCTGGCAGATGTAACGAATCTTTTGGAAAGGTCTTTGATTGGTGCTCCAGCAGCACATTTGCATCGTCACCAAGAAGTTTCTGGATCCAGTCTGACATCTTTCACTCTCCAGTGTATTAAATCGAGCTTATGGGTTCCCGGTTGGCGAATCACGCTTCTCACGCTTCACCGACATTTTCGGTCCGCATGATAGCGTCTCCCACAACGGTCGCAACTTGCCTGTTTTTGTCGCACCGTGAATTATCGGTGAAATTTACCGGGACCATCAGCGTTGCAAGGCTTCGATATCTTCGCTCATGGCGCGGGCCGATGCGGCGCGTCGGTCCAGCCCTGGGAATCGTTCGGCCGCGTTTGCTAGCCAGTCCTCGGTTCGCTGGACCGGGCCGAACGCATAGGTCACGCGGCTCAAGGTTGGCGTCTCGTGGGTGAGGTCGCAATCTTTGCTAACGGGCAATGTGCATCCATCAATGTGGCACAACACCAGATACTCGAACATTCGCAGATAGCTGGAGGTCTCGATGATGGCTCGTTTGGTCGCATCGTCGCCAGGTCGGACGCGCGTGCCGGTCGGAAAGAGCGCGAACACCCAGCCTTCGTGACGCATTTTGGCGATGGCACGCTCGGCTGCGATGTTGATGCATCGGGCCTGATGCAATTCATCGTCGTCGTGCTCGGAATCAAACCAGCTGTGAGGTGTGACGATCACGCGGTTGAAGCTTTGGACCAGTGAACTGGTCATTCCCACATCCTCTTCGAGCTTGCGGCCCGCGACCCAGACAAGTTTGTCAAACAGGGTGGGATCGGCCTGGTCCTGCATCAGCGTCAAGAGATTTGGCACGTCAAAATTGCAGCGGTGGTTGAGGCAAAGCAGGCACGCTTTTCCGCCGCGAGCCAAGTCGACCAAGGCCTCCAGGTTTGCAAAGTTCCGAATACCGCTTCCCGGCAGTAGTAGTCGTCGACAGATGGCTGCGAATGGAGGCTGATTTGCTTTGTCACCCCAGCGCACAACACTCTCGGGAGTGACTTCCGCGGCGGCCTTTGCTCCATGGCGTTTCATCTCGGCAAGCTGCTGAGCAAAAAGCTCAGCTGCGTCGCCCGGGCCGAGTGGTCTGCAGTTTTCTTCGTACATCAGCTTGTGTGGATCGATTTGTCCGGTCCGCAATGGACGGGGTCGCGTACCTCAGCCGAACTTCTTCCGCTGCTGTTTCGGCAACGTGATGTATACCGAGGCACCACGGCAACGCGGAGTACCAAAGGCGATGTGACCGCGATGAGCTGCAACGATTCTCCTGCAAACCGCGAGCCCCAACCCCGTTCCGCTTGCTTTTGTTGTATGGAAGGGCTCGAAGACCTGTTCGCGATCCTCCGCCGGAACTCCGGGCCCGTTGTCGCTGACGATGATCGTGACCGCCGGCATTCCGTCCAGTTGGTCTTCGATGTAAGAGACCTCGATCTTGAGCGGTTTGGCGCCTGTCGCCACCGCATTTTCGAATACAAGTTGCAGAACGTGGCGGATCGCACTGACGTCGATATCGCAGATCAGATCTTCTTCGCCGCGTAAGTGAGAAAATGTTTCTGGAATGGGCCGCGATGTAAAAGTCGCCCAAAACTCATCGACAAGTTGGTCCAAAGCGTACGGCTCGCAGCGAAGCACGATGGGAGCCGCGTAACTTCTTACTTCTTCGTAAAGGCCAAGCAGATGATGCTGAGCACTTTCGATTCGTTCCAGCAGTCGCAGCGCCTCCTTATCATTCTCGACGTGAAACCGCAGCAAATCCATGTAAGCCTGCGCTCGCTGCAATGCGTTGCGTCCTTCGTGGCTCAGACCCTGCATCGCCTCTCCGATCGCCGCCAGTCGCTCCGTGACGACCAATCGCTGCTCGGCAATCTTTCGGTCCGTGATCGTGAGATGTGTGGTGACCACATATCGCTCGTCCGATTGCAGTCGGGACACGTAAAGCAGAAACCATCGATTCAAGTTGGGCGAGTGGCATGGATATTCGAGTTTGAATACCTCAAGCTCGCCCTTGATGACCTGTTCGATGCCGCGGTATGCCTGCACGGCGAGTGGCGAATCCTTGCCATCGGCTGCTCGACAGACGCTCAAGTAATTGGCACCCACGCACGTCTTGTCAAGAGAGCCGTTATTTTCAAGGGCGAATTTCTCCCAAGCATCGTTGATGGCAACGATCGTTCCGCTGTGGTCAAGCACAGCAACCTCGGCCGTGAGCGAATCCAAGACCTTTTTCCACAAGCCGCTGTCTGTTTGCGGCGGGCGGGTCGATTTCAATGCGTTCTTAGACGTCATTTCGACTTGTTACCCCACGACCTGCACGGTTCACCAAATCGCAGATTACGACTGCAATCTCTGTGCCATTAGGGACCCCTGGCTCAAACTGTTATCAACCCATCAAGAAACGTTTCGTCCGAAAGGAACTGGTCGATCAGCCGATTGTCGCTTGGGTGATCGGCTTGAAGTATCTCGGCAAGATCGCTCGAAATCTGGGCAGCTCGTATGGGCTCGGTCAGCGGCATGGATCTGGCGACACGCTTGATCGCAATCTCAATCGCCGGAGCTTCAGCGAGCTCATCGCTGTCATCTCTGGTCGCGGGATTCTCAGTGGCAACAGCGATTTGCGTAAGCGGTTCTGCTTCGCCGCTGGTTTCTCCACCCGCAATTTTGATTCTTGCCAACTGGTTGATCACGCGAAGTGCATCGAGTGCGGTGGCATGGGAGTCCGCATTCTGGTCATAGTAGATGCCCGGCCAAGTTGCGACCGACAACGGATCGTCGAGGACTCCTTGATCGCCAGAGAACGCCCGTCGACCTAGCTCGTTGATCACGACCAGTGCATCGATCGCTGTGGTTTTTCCATCGTTGGTCACATCACTCGCTTGGACAAAGTTGTGCCAGGGACGTGGATTCTGCGATTCGACCACTGCGTCGCCTCCGGCAACGGAATTATTCGCCGTCACAATGAAGGAATTGTTTGCCGTCACAAGGAATTCGCCTGATTCGACAATCGGATCACCCATTCGCCAATCGGTTGCATCCTTGAAAATCAATTCGTCATTGAGACTTGACCGAACACGAATGGTCTCGTTTTCCGGCGGCGACAGATTCGTGACCGCACCGGAATCGAGCGAGATGATGTTTGCGCCGGGATCACTCAAGTCGAGCATGCTGCATGACGAGGCGAGCACGTTGCCGTCACGGCTCATGTCGAAATTCTCGTTGTCTCCGACCATCACGAGAGTGTTGTGGCCGAGTCCTGGCGTGATGACCATGCCGCCGGAGGGAACCAATTGGCCTCCGCGGAAATCAAGCGTGAGCGTGTCGTCTTCCTCGGTTCCGGCGATTCGTATCCGTCCCACTTCGTCGGTCCCGGCTTGGAACATGACGTCCTGGTCGGTTCCATAGACGTAGTTGCTATTGACGACGCGCAGCGAGGCCTCGGGTTGGACAACAAAATGTGCGTCGGGATGCGTGTCGCCATCTTCGATGGTGAACATGTAGTCTTCGACTTCGCCATCATTGGCCTCACCGGTTGGTGTCAGCCCGCCCGTGCTGCTGATGCGGAACCTGGCCGCGGTCGCTCCTGGGGACGCACCGGCCGGAATATCGAAAGTGGCGAGCAACGACGGGGCGTAATCGGGTGTCCACTCGATGCTGTCATAGATCTGCTCGTTGGGATCGTCCCAGTCACCGTCGCGGTTGAAGTCGATCCAGCCATCGAGTTTACCCAATGCCGAATAGGTCACGAAGAAGCTCGATCGTGTCAGCCCATCGCCGGAGATCATCGTGAACCCGGCGCCGATCCCGTCTTCGTCATCGCTGTTGTGGCCGTCGTCACCGGCGGCCATCGTGTCCGGGATACCGTTGATTTCGGTGTCGATGGCCGCGCCCAAGAAGAGCGAGCTGGATTTGTGACGAGCCCCGTCTTGCGCCAACGTCACCGGGTAATCCTTCGATAATCCCGATTGTGCAGCCGTGGGAGCATCCCCAAAGTCACGGAGGTTACTTGGATTGACTTTCAGAGTAATGGAGGACTGATTGTTGCCCGGATCGTCGTCGCTTTGATCGGCTGTATGAACTCGTGCTGTATTGGTGAGGCTGCCTTGCGCGTCAACGCTTGCTGTCAGCAACAGCATCGCCGAACGTCCGCTGACCAGTTCGCCGACGGTCCAGAGACCAGTGCCTGAATCATAGGCGGTGGAATTGGCGGAGACGAAGTTCAACCCGGCCGGTAACTGATCTTCGACGACCACACCGGTTGCGTCGCTGGGTCCATTGTTCATCACCGTGATCGTAAACACCACTTGTTCACTTTGTAGCGGAGTTTCGTTGTCGACCGTGACTGTCATGGCAAGGTCGATCGTCTCCGCCGTGGGCAGGAACTCCGTGGCGCCGATATCAACCGTGCCGCCGATCACGCGTGCGAACGACGGTCCCCGTTGATCGAAAGCAAGCGCCACCTCATCGGTGTCACCGGTGCCGGGGATACCGTCAACTCCCGGAGTGGTCGCGAAATCGTTGCTGCCGGTGTTGATCGCGCAGGCTTCCAGTCACCAGCAAATGCGTGTCAGTGCTGCCGCCATTGTTGGTCAGCGTTGGATTGACGATCAAGTGCAGTGGTAATGGACTGCCGCTTCCGTCGCCTAGCAGATTCCGCCCCTCGGTCATGCCACCAGCGGTCGCGGGATCGCCAATCAGGTTAAAGGCGCTGAACACCCCGACGCTTCCGTTAATGTCCATCGCGTTGCCGCCCGTCTCGTTGCCCGCCACGATCGAGTTGAACAACAGGACACTCGTCTTGGTAGGCGACACGCTCACCCCGGCTCGGTTATCGACAATCGTGCTGCTTGTCACCGTCAACAGTACGTCCGACACCAAGCCATCGGCGACCCTGATCCCCGCGCCCGTGTTTCCTGAGATCGTGCTGCTGGTGACTGTCGATTTGCCACCGAAGGCAAGGAGCAGGCCACCGCCATCGTTGCCCGCGATGGTGCTGTCGGTCAAAGCCAAGTCGCCGATGCTAAAAATCCCGCCGCCTTCGGAATTGCTGTTGTCGGTGATCGTACAGCGAGTCACGCTCAGCTTGCTTCCGGTGTAGTTGTAAAGCCCACTGCTGCTATTTCCAGTAATCGTGCTGTCCGTCACCGCGACCGCGCCGCCGGCGTTATGCACTCCAGAGCCAGAGTTGCCAGAGATGGTGCTCTCGACCACCGCCAAATGGGCTTCGGAATTCCCGATGGCTCCGCCTCCGGGAGCAAGATTCGCAAACCCCTTCGTCAGGGTCAGTCCGCGGATGGTGACATCGGTGTCGGCGCCACTGGTAAAGAAGATCTGTGATTTGTCGTTGCCACTGATCGTAAGCGTCGCCGCACCCGGCCCGTTGATGGTCAGGTCATCATTGATCTCCAGTCGCGTTCCGCCCAACGTGATCGTCCCCGTCAGCCCCGATTGAAACTCGATCGTATCGATCGTCGGGCCGGCCTCACCCGCGGTCGAACCGTCAACGCTCTTATTTGTGTTGGCTGCTTGAATCGCTTCGCGCAAAGTGACCAGTTCGTCAACGACCAAATTGTCGGCCAAGCTGGTTACGGTGATCGTGGCAAGTAGCCGCCGGCTCTCCAGTCCCTCAAGCAAAATGCGTCGTCTTGCCAGTCGACGGAGTGACTGTTTTCGACGCCGGTGTGTCGCGCGCTGTGAGTGGAAAAGTGGATTCCAAGTAATCATCATTCGCCTCCACAAACATGGCAGTGCTGCTCGATGTCTAAGTTGTTGATGTGCGAGGGTCATCCATCAGCAGTCGACATAGATGAGCAATTCACGTGCCGATCAATTTCGGACGAATCGCTGCTGTCTCTTTAAAAACACCACCTATCATCCGCTCGATGCTAAACGTCCGGTGTCATCAATTTCAACGCAACTTTGACGCCCACTTTTCGGGGGTGTCATAAGGCCCCTCGTCCAAGGCACACGGTTTGGGCACACCAATTGCAACCTGCTCATCTGCGCGTTGTCGACAACCAACTCGATGTCATGCCGAATTGCGCACGAACTATCCAACAACCGTGCACAGCGCGCATACACGCACGATTCGCACCGAGAGATGCACAGAATTGGATGGCAAGAAGATGATTGGTTTTTCACGAAGACAAAGGCGTTTTCGACCAACAAGCCGTCGCTCTGCTGGAGTCAATCGAGCATACCGCTCGCGGCGACTGTTGTTGGAGACGTTGGAAGACCGGCGAGTTTTGGCGACTTGGGCCACTGATATCGAAATCGATACAACTTGGACCAACGACGAAGTTCAACACGTGACGGCGGATATCGCAGTTGCCGAGGGCGTCACACTGACGGTTGAGCCCGGCACGATGGTGCAGTTCGCTGGTCTGGGGCTAACCGTCCGTGGCACGCTGCATGCCGTTGGCACGGAGACCGAGCCGATTCTATTCACGACGAACCGCGACGACACCGGCTTCGACGGTGTGATTGGTACGGCAGACGACGTTGACACGACGGGCGATGGACCGGGCGGTCCGTTTCAGGGTGCGTGGCGGAATATCGAGTTCACATCGACGAGTACCGGAAGCATCCTTGATCATGCCGAGTTTCGCGGCGGCGGTTCTGAATTCCGTGGCCAGATTGTCGTCAACGGAGGTGAACTGACGCTGACAAACAGTCTGCTTCGCACAGGCAACGCAGGTATGCGAATCATCGACAGCAGTCCGCTCATCGCCGACACGACGTTTGACAATCATCGGTTCCATGCGATCGGCATGAGTCTGTCGTCAGATCCGCAGATCACAAATGTGACCATGACGAACAATGGAACCAACGGAGTGGGCGTAGATGCCGGCAAGCTTACCAATCACAACAAGTGGGATGATCCCGATGTTGCCTACGTGCCGGGAGGTGAGATTACGGTTGCCCAAGGCGTCACGCTATCGGTCCATCCAGGACAAAAGGTTCACTTCGGCGGTTTTGGAATGACGGTTGACGGAACCCTTCACGCCGTGGGTACTGAAACCAACCCGATTCTCTTCACGTCTTCTGCAGACGATACGGGGCGAGACGGAGTGGTGGGAACGGAAGACGATTTAAACGTGACCGGCGGCGTCGTGCAGGGCCCTTGGCAAGGCGCGTGGCGCAACATTGTGTTCAACGCGACAAGTACTGGAAGCGTGCTCGATCATGTCGAAGTTCGCGCGGGCGGTTCTGAGTTCAGCGGACAACTACTCGTCAACGGCGGTGAACTCACGCTGAAAAATAGCCTGATTCGCATCGGACATAACGGTCTGCAAATCACCGACGGCGATCCGATCGTCACCAATACAACGTTCGAGGATCATGGATACCAGGCAATCGGGATGAACCTCGGTTCGCAGCCAGAGATTAGCGACGTAACGTTGCATAACAACGCTTTGAACGGCGTGCTGGTCGACGGCGGCGTGCTTCCGGGTGATACGGTTTGGAACAATCCGGACATCGTCTATCGAATCATTGGCCACGTGACCGTCCCCGTCGACACGACACTGACGCTGGCTGCCGGACAGATTATCAAGTTGGGCGGCCTCGACTCCAACATCACTGTCGACGGAACCCTACTGGCAGAGGGCACCCCGTCGGCCCCGGTGATCGTGACATCGACCCGAGATGACTCGGCAGGCGGCGACTCCGATAACAACGGTCCGTCGGGAGGTTCGACGCCGGATTGGGGGCAAATCACATTCACAGGCACCAGCACCGGCAGCGTCCTCGATCACTTTGAGGCGAGGTACGGTGGTGGCGATGTAGAAAACGCATTCCAAATCTTTGTCAACGGCGGCGAGTTGACGCTCACGAACTCCGTCATTCGTCACGGCACGCGTGGAATACGAATCCTGCACAGCGATCCCATCATCACCAACACGGCGATCCTGAACCATGCGTACCTTGCGGCAGCCATGGATCTGCATTCAAGTCCCGAGTTTCGGGGAATCACCACTGCCGGGAACCAATGGAACGCTTTGTGGGTCGCGGGCGGAGAGTTGCCCCGCGACGCCAGATGGGACAACCCGGACATCGTCTACATGCCGTCGGGCAACATCACTGTTCCCTTGGACACCACGCTGACGATCGGTGCAGGCCAAGTCATCAAAATGGGAATAGGCGGCTCGCGTATGATTGTCGACGGAACCTTGTTTGCCGAAGGTACCGAGGAGGCGCCGGTCATCGTGACGTCAACTCGAGACGACTCGGCCGGCGGAGACACGGACAACAACGGACCGTCCGGCGGCAGTAGCCGAGATTGGGAACAGATCGAGTTCACGAGCCGCAGTACGGGCAGCGTGCTCAATCACATCGAGTTGAGGTACGGTGGATACCCGGACTACATTGCGGCTCCGTATCAGCTGTACGTCAACGGAGGAGAACTGACGCTGAACGATGCCGTGATTCGCGGCGGGATGCATGGGATGCGGATCGTCGATAGCGATCCGGTGATCAACAACATCACGTTTCTGAACAACGAATTTCATGCCGCCAGCATGAATCTCGCCTCGAACCCGACGATCCGTGGCGAGGTGATCGCTCAGGGCAATACCTTGAATGCGTTGCTGGTCGATCCCGGCACAATTCCCGCCGATGCCGTTTGGGATGACCCGGCGATTGCTTATCTGCCGACCGGACTGGTGACAGTGCCAGAGGATGTCACATTGACGATTGAACCTGGACAAGTGATCAAGTTCTACTTCGGCGAATTGCAGGTGGATGGTCGCCTTTTGGCCCGTGGCACGGGCGATCAACCCATCATTTTCACGACCACGCTTGACGACTCGGCACTCGGTGACACCAACGACAATGGACCCAGCGGCGGGTACGCCGGCGCCTGGACAGGCATGAGTTTCAATGCAACCAGTACCGGAAATGTGTTGGATCACGTGGAAGCTCGATTCGGTGGCGCAAACGCCCAACGCAGCCACATTGATGTCAACGGTGGCGAATTAACACTTAGCAATAGTCTTACTCGTAACGCCACGGACCATGGCGTCATCGTGCGCGGTGGCGGGCAGTTGAACATCAACAACACGCTTTCCTACGACAACAATTTCGGCTTGTTTGCTGTCGGTGGATCGACGGTCAATGCCACCAACAACAACTTTGATGCGAACGCTCACGGCGTCTACGCCGACACCGCAACGGTCAACCTGACGAACAACCTGATTACCAACAATCGAGCGACGGGAATATCTCTCGTCAATGACGCGACAATCAATGCCGAGTTCAACAATGTGTTCAACCCAGGCGTGCCGAATTATCAAGGGTTCGACGACCAGACGGGTATCAGCGGCAACATCTCGGTAGACCCAAAATACTTCAGCCAGCCGAATCGTCAGTACCAACTGCGCGGCGGTTCTCCAGTGATCGATTCAGGTACCAGCGATGGAGCCCCTGCAAGCGACCGTCATGGCAATCCTCGTTTCGATCACCCGAATGTCATCAACCGCGGTGCCGGAGCGATGCCTTACGTCGATCTTGGCGCAGTTCGAGCGGCAAGAGACCTCGACTTCCGATGTCGATCTATCGGTACTTTCGGTTACCGGTCCGACCAGCGGACAACAGGACGAAGTGGTGACCGTCTCGTGGACCGGACGCAACGACGGGATCACGTCTGCGATCGGGCCGTGGCGAGATGCGGTGTATCTGTCTGCTGATCCAATCTGGACGCCCGATGACATCTTGCTCGGCCAGGCGGTGAAGACCGGCACGCTGTCCGCGGGAGGCGAGTATTCGTTGTCTGCGGCGGTGACGTTGCCGGGCGTGGTGCCAGGCGATTACTACTTTCTGGTCCGCTCGAATTGGCAACAGGAGGTCTTTGAAGCGACCGCCCTGCTGAACAACACCGGCGTGACGGCGGACACAGTGCGGATGGATGTACCTGAGCTGACATTGGGCGTCGGCCAAGGTGCAACACTTGATGCATCGGGTGATTTCAAACTCTACAAGGTCGAAGTGCCAGCTAACGAAAGTTTGGCAGTCAGTGTCAGCGGTCCAGAGGGAGTGACGCACGAGTTGTATGCCAGCTTCGCCGACGCGCCCACGCGGTCCTCTTTTGATGCTCGTGGTATTCGTCCCGGTTCAGCCGACCAAGTCGCAGCGATCAACAGCACGCATTCGGGCACGTACTACGTACTCGTCTACGGAGCCAATGTGCCATCGGCGGAAACGTTCACGATCAAGGCGGCGCTGGCCGAGTTCGAAATCTCGGCAGTGCAGCCATTGCGCGGCAGCAACACCGGGCAGGTTACGATCTCCATTCACGGATCGCAATTCGACACTCATGCGCGTGCGCAGTTAGTCGATCAATCAGGGAGCGCAATCGAAGCGACTGCGATCTATTACGTCGACACCGGCCTGCTGTCGGCGACTTTCGAGCTAAGCGATGCGGCAGTCGGATTGGCGGACGTGCAAATCATCCAGGAAGACGGAGTCATCACCCAACTCTCGGATGCTTTTGAAATCGTCGCAGGAACGCCCGGACGACTGGTCACCAATGTCAATGCCCCAAGCCGTGTCCGACTCGGCCGCGAAATCGAGATCACGATTGAATACGCGAATCAGGGCGAGACCGATATTCTGGCACCTGTTCTTATCCTACAGTCCGCAGGCTTAAGCAGCTTGCGTCTTTCTTCAAACGATGCACAGCCTTTGAGCTCGATCAATCTGATCGGCGTCAATCCGGATGGACCCGCGGGAATCCTCCCACCAGGGGCAAAGGGCACGATCAAGGTGCTTGGTATTGGAACGCAGACCGGAGACGAATCCTACGTGCTGTCGGTCGGCGGGTACAGCAACGATCCGATTGATTGGACGAGCATCCAGTCCATGATTCGTCCCGTGGGGATCGACGACGACGATTGGAATACCTTGTTCAATCAGTTGCAGGCTGAATTTGGCACACACTGGAGCGACTATCGCAAGGCGATTTCTCGAGCGGCAACATTGCTGACACCGACCGAGGGAGACAACCGCACGCTGCGAGATACATTTGCACTGATGTTGCGAGAGGCGCTTGCGGACTTGCAGCCATCACTGCGAGGCACATTGCAGTTGGTTGGATCCGGACGTCCGTTGCCGGGGACCCACATCCAATTCTTCGAGCCCGATCAGGAACTGGCGTACGGCGCCATAACCCGCTCGGACGGAACGTTTGCGATTCCAGGTTTTGTGCCGGGTGGCTACGAAGTGCGTGTCGATGGTTTCGTCACAACTGTGTCTGAAATTGTGATCGCCAGTCCGCTGCCGGAGAATCTTCAGCTCACCGCGTACCCTGGTGGAGAGTTGTCTGGAACTGTTATTTTCCAGGACGGTGCTCCCGCCCGAAACGTCCTGGTGAGCGCTTCATCACTCCATGGCGAGTCCTTTGCGGTCAAGACGGACGCATCAGGTCGGTACTCGCTCCCATCAATGCCGGCCGATACCTATGAGATTTCCGCGTCGGGCGAAAACCTTGTCGCGAGTCCACCCGCAACGGTCATACTTGCCGACCGAGAGATCGTTCCGTCCATCAATCTGGTCGTCGATCGGGGCGGCAGGCTGAGTGGCATTGTCACGGGACCCGGGGGGCCGGTTGAGGGAGCACTGGTCGCCGCCATCGGAGAAGATGGTACTGCGGTGGCAGGTGAAACCAACGCGGCAGGAATATACTGGCTTTCGGGTCTGAGCACGCAACGATACGACCTCCGTGCGACCGCCGATGGACTGGCTGCGAATGAATTAGCCGATTTGGACGTAATCGCTGGATCAGAAATCACCGACGTGGATCTGACGCTTGAATCGGCCGGGTCGCTGCAGGGCGTCGTGATGTCCACTGTTGACGGATCGCGTCTGCCGTTCGCATTGCTGACTTTGCAGAGCGGAATGACGATTCGAACCGTGCAAGCCGATTCAGAAGGTGCATTCATCGCGTCCGAGTTGCCACCCGGGAGCTACACGGTCCGGACCAACGACTTCGATTTGATGGTTTCCGAAACCAGCGCATCGGTTTTTGCGGACCAGGTCACCAATCTAGATTTCACCGCAACACGCCGCGGCATGGTCCACGGAACGGTGACCGATTCAGGCACGGGTGATCCGGTCAGCGACGTCGTTGTCCGTGCAAAACTTGGTTCGGAAACCGTAGCAACGACCCAGACGAATAGCGATGGACAGTATTCGATCGAAAACCTCGAGGCTGGCGGCTACCGAATCGTGTTTGGCAACACGAGTGGTGCGGGTATGGCGGTCCAGCAGATCTCGATCAATTCCACCAGTCCGGTCGCATCGGTTGACTTCGACTTGTCCGTTGTCGGGGGAGTTTCCGGAAGGGTACTTCGCACCAGCAAGGAACCGCTGGCGGGTGCCACGGTGCACCTGACCTCGAATGATCAGTCATTGCTGACAACGACAACGGATTCCGAGGGTCGCTATTCGTTCCTGTTCGTCGCCGGTGGAACCTATCAGCTACAAGCGGCTTCCCTAGGATTCGACTTTACCGCTTCAGCAGAATTCACAATCAGCAGTGGAACGTTTCTTGACAACACCGATTTGGTCGCCGGCGGCGAAGAGCTTGGCGGGACGATTCGAAACGTTGCGAACGGCACTCCGATCCCGAATGCAACGATCGTGATCGAGCGAACCGATGCGGGGCCGGTCAGTAAGGTTGCCACAGTCACGACCAACAGCGAGGGCCAATACGCGGTCAATGGTCTGATCCCCGGCTCGTACCTCGTGACGGCAACCGCCAGCGGATTCGCTGACGATGCTCAGCCAGCAGCCGTTTCCGCCGGTAGTGCGAGCACGTCGGACTTCGCCCTGGGATCGCCGCGTCGACTCTCGGTCATGCTTCGAGACCAACAAAGCGGCCTTCCACTTTCCAACGTAGACCTGATTCTGTTTAGCGAAACAGACTCGGAGATCGGAGTGTTGGCCAGAACCGGTAGCGATGGATCGTATGCCTTTGACAGGATGCCGGCGGGCCAGTATCGCCTGCTCGTGCGGGCTGGCAACAATCAAACACAAGTCATCCATCATCTCGATTTGACGATCGATCGAACGCTAGCTTTGTCGTTGCCACAGCCAACAACTTCGGTCTCCGGAACCGTCTCCGGCCCGAGTGGACCGATCGCGGGTGCACTCGTGGTGGCGCAGGATGAGAGTGGTACGATTGTGGGCGCCGCGGAGGCCGATAGCGATGGAACCTACAAGCTTATCTCGCTGCCTCCGGAGTCGTATTCGCTCTCGGCCGTGGCCAACGGCTATCGTAGCACATCGTTTGTTCCTGTCGTGCTGACACAGGGACTGGCAATCTCGGGAATCAATTTTGCGTTGGCTGCGATCGCCACGACCGGGAGGATTCAACCAATACCAAGCCTGGGGGCTGTTGCCGGAATCGATGTGCCGCCACTTACGCTTGGATATCTGGAAAGCTTTGGGCCTCCGCCGCGACCCAAGCTAGCCCAATTCATTCCCATCCAAGAGATCGAGAAATCGATCGAAGACGCCAAGAAGAACAACAGGGGTGTTTGCAGCAAAGAACAAATCGACAACGCAAAAAATGCTGCGTTGAAGGCAGAAGAAGTGTGGAATGCATGGGCCGCTTCCTGGAACAAGCTGAAAGACGAGCTTACGCCATTTGTCAATGCTCTCAAGGCAATTGAAAAGAACCGCTTATCCGCCAATGCGGCTAAAACGCCTGCGGATGACATCACAGCGAAACGCATCCAGCAGGTCAACGACAGCATTGACGAAATGCTGGAATCGATTGAAAACAAAGAGTTCCCCTCCACGAGCGCGATCACAATCATCATCAACGATGTCAAGCGGATTGTGGAACATATACAGGGACAACCAACGATCTCGGCTTACATCACGCGAAACTACGAAGCGATTGGCGCGGAATCTCGACCCGATGTTTACAAAAAAGTGGGTGAAGAACACGCCGCGATTCAGGACGCCGCCAACGCCTGGGGGGCGTTGCAAACAGCCTTGGAAGACTTAAAAACGGATCGCGAAAAAGGGAACGCCAGCAGCTTGCTCGACATGATTGAAGAGTTCGTCAAGCATGAACGCGAGTTTCCCGACGCGAAGAAGAAGGCGCTGAGCACCTTGCTAATCCTCCAGACCTGCCTGAGGAAGGAAAAAGTTCAGAAGAGCGAAGTAGAAATACCGAAGTTCGAGTGCATCCTGATTGAAGAACTGGGGATCTTGTCCGTCGAACGAAATAGGCAGCACAATCTGGCACCAATCATCGTGAATCTCGGAAACCTTCTGTTCACGCCGGTAACCCCCGTTGGGCAATGCCCCGTCTGCAACACGAACGGTCCCCAAATACGAAACTCGTTTGATCCCAATGACAAAATCGGACCCGATGGCTTTGGCGAGAACAAGTTTATCCAAGACGGTTTGCTGAAATATGAAATTCAATTCGAGAACGATCCGGCACTTGGAGCGACGCTGCCCGCGCAGGAGGTCTTTGTTACCGACAGCTTGGACGAAGAACTCGACTTGACCACCGTCGAGTTTACGCAATTCGGTTTTAACAACTTCACGTTTGATGTGCCGGCCGGCCTCGCGCACTACGAGACAACCATTGACCTTCGGCCGGAAGGTATCGCGCTGCTCGTTCCAGTTACTTTGGATGTCGATCTCGACACGCGTGTCCTGTCGGCGACGTTTCGATCGTACGATCCATTGACCGGCGCGCTTCCCGACGATATCGATGCAGGATTCCTGCCGGTCAATGACGCGACCCTCCACAACGGGGAAGGATTCTTTCGGTACCAGGTTCAAGTAATGGACGGACTTCCTTCAGGAACGGAAATCCGCAACCAGGCTGAGATCGTATTTGACGTCAATGATCCGATTCTGACGCCCCAGACGGTGCATACCTTAGACAATGTTCCCCCGACCAGTGCGGTCACGGCATTGCCGGAGGCGGTTGGAACGTCCGACTTCATGTTTGAATGGTCGGGCCAAGACGACTCGAATGGATCGGGGATCGAGAACTACGATCTGTACGTCTCCGAAGACGGCGGTCCCTATGATTTGGTGTTGAAAGGGACCACGTCAACACATCATGAATTCACGAGTGGCCAATCGGGACATACCTATAGCTTCGTTAGCATTGCGCGAGACAACGCAGGTCACGTCGAACCCATGCCGCTGGTCGCCGATACGCAGACGCTGGTGATCATCGGGGCCTGGGTCAATCGCGTCGACGTTTACGATGTCGATAACAATGGCGAGGTCACGGCACGCGACGCGCTGGTGATCATCAACGAAATGGGCAGACACCGCGTCAGCGATCCGGACACCTCCGTGCTCACTCCGCTGCCACCACAAGGATATGCGCCGCCGTACTACGACGTCACCGCCGACGGAAAAATCACGGCACTGGATGCATTGCGAGTGATCAACCAAATGGCGCGGATCTCTTCCAACGCCGGAGAAAGCGTAAGGGCGGATGCGACCGGAATGACTCAAAGGCAAGTCTTGGAACGCGCGACGGTGCGAAATGACGAGTCCACTTCGGATGAAGCGGAAAGTGCTTTGCCGGTCGCCGACGAGTCTCGGCAAAGGCTCGTCTCGATTCCAGCAGCTGATCGTTTCGCCACGAACAGCGCACCAGCGTTGTTGGCCTCGGATTCGACTCTGGATTCGACACCAGCAGTTGGACTGGAAGCTGCGCTCGGCGTGTTTGCCGACGACGTTGCCGAGCAATGGGCTGCCTGTTCGTAGTGACCGCATTCTTGCGGTTTGCGACGCAAACGACCCGATGAATCGTGTCACTACGAATAAAGCTGTCCGCACTTTAGGCACGCAAGTTGCGGCTAGCTAACCCATGGTCGCCGACCGCTCCGCCGGTCGTAGCGCCGCGATGGGCGGCTTAGGCGGCGCTACCTCGCCGTCGCTGAAGCACAGTGCGCTAGTTGCCTCACTTGCTGTGCACTGCGCGCTTTAACGCACATCGAGCAACCTGACGTGTAGGGAGAACAACGATGAACCGCAACACACGAGGGGGCAAACGGTACGCCAAGAGACGTCGTCAATGTGACACTGGCTGCTGGGGCGTTCAGCGTCGTGCGCGACACTTGTTGATGGAACAGCTGGAAGATCGTCGCGTCTTGGCGGCCGTGTCTGTCAACATCGATGCGGATACGACCTGGACCAACGATCAGGTTTGGCATGTCACCGAGGATATCAGCGTCTCGCCCGATGTGACCTTGACGATCGATCCAGGCACGATCGTGCAATTCGATGGCGCAGGACTGACCGTTTACGGGACGCTGCTTGCACAGGGAACAGCGGAGGAAAACATCCTGTTTACGGCCGATCGTGATGACACGGGTTTCGATGGTGAACTGGGAACCGCCGACGATGTGGATACCGAGGGGAACGGACCCACCGAAGCTTATCCAGGCTACTGGGATCCGATTCATTTCATGCCTGGTAGCACCGCCAACGTGATGCAGTTCGTCGAATCACGGTTCGGCGGCAGTGGTCGCGACGGACAGATTGTGGTCGAACAAGCGGAGCTGACGTTGACCGACAGCCGTTTGCTAAGCGGCGACAGTGGACTGCGAATCACCGGCG
The DNA here is from genome assembly GCA_963704055.1 of Pirellulaceae bacterium. GTDB lineage: Bacteria > Planctomycetota > Planctomycetia > Pirellulales > Pirellulaceae > Rubripirellula. The sequence continues at coordinate 163,453 of CAVPGW010000031.1, forward strand.
CTAATCCGCTCATCTCGAATGTGCACGTCGAGGGTCATGTGCGGGATGCCTTTATCATGGACCTGGCGTCGAACCCAGACTTTTCCTCCGTCACTGCTGAGTCGAATGGACTCAATGGCGTAGCCGTGACCGGCGGTGATTTGCCTGGAGACACAACCTGGGACGACCCGACAATCGTCTACCAGTTGCGCTCGGAAGTGACCGTACCCGAGACAATGACGTTGACGATCGGAGCCGGGCAAATCATCAAAATGGGAACGGACGGGATCACGGTCCACGGACGGATGATGGCTGAGGGAACGGCAATCGATCCGATCATGTTTGCCTCCTATCGTGACGACTCGATCGGGGGCGACACGAATGGAGATGGCCCCAGTGGTCCCGGCGATGCCGACTGGGGCGATATCGAGTTCACAAGTACAAGCACAGGTAGCGTGCTGAACCATGTCGAACTGCGCAGCGGCGGCTTTCGGGGCAGCTATCATCAGTTGAGCATCAATGGCGGCGAGTTGACGCTGATGAATTCGGTCATTCGAAACGGAACCCGGGGAATTCAGATCCTCAGCAGCGATCCGGTGATCACCAACATCACGCTGCAAGGCAACCGATACGAGGCGATGACAACGGACCTCTTGTCCGATCCGACAATTCGAGGTTTCACCGCCGTTGGAAACAGTTCCAACGCACTCGTGCTTTTTGGCGACACCATTCCGGCTAACACAACCTGGGATAATCCCGACGTGGTGTACCTGCCGTCCGAACCGATCACCGTCCCCGAAGGCGTGACGCTGACGATCGATGCGGGCCAAGTCGTCAAATGGGGAAAGGTGGTTGACGCGTTGGTCGTTCAGGGCACGCTGGTCACTCGCGGGACGGAGGAGTCCCCGGTTGTCTTTACTGCCAATGTTGACGACTCGATCGGTGGCGACAGTACTGGAAACGGACCGAGCGGAGGCTTCAGCGGTGCCTGGGGACGCATCGAACTAACAGACACCAGCACCGGCAGCATGCTGGACGGCTTGCACTTGCGTTACGGCGGCTACGGCAGCAATAGCCATCAATTGTTCGTCAATGGAGGCGAACTCACGCTGACCAACAGCGTGCTGTTTGGTGGAGATGGAGGGCTACAAGTTTTCAATAGCGATCCGACAATCCGCAACGTCCAGTTCCAGAATCACAAGTACTATGCTGCCCGTATCGACTTGATGTCGGAGCCTGAATTTGAAAATATTACCTTCGACAACAATGCCACCAACGGAGTGCAAGTACTTGGCGGCAGCTTAGCGGCTGATTTGACATGGGATGATCCGGAAGTTGTTTATTTCATGATCGGGGACATCACAGTCCCGACCGGCATGACGCTGGATGTCGAAGCGGGGCAGATTGTCAAAGCGAGCGGCACGACCAAGCTGATCGTCGAGGGTACATTGCAGGCCCATGGAACGATCGACGAACATGTGATCTTCACGTCGTATTGGGATGATTCGGCCGGCGGCGACACCGACAATTCCGGATCCACCGCTGGCTCGCAATCGGATTGGCAGAGGATCGAAATCGTTGCCGGGGGCAACGCCATCCTGAATGGTTTTGAAGCACGTTATGGTGGCCGCGGCTGGGACGGCCCGGCCGCGTTGATCTTCGTCAACGGCGGTGAGGCAACGATCAAAAACAGCGTTATTCGCGAATCATTCGTATTCGGGATTTTGGTATTCAACGGGACTGTAGATGTTTCCAATAGCCTACTGGTGCATAACCGTGTCGTCGGCTTGGAAGTTTCCGGTGCATCGGAGGTGATCGCCACCAACAACACGATCGACCACAGTCGCTACGGCGTCACTCTGGTGGAGGGCAATCTCACGCTGACCAACAACTTGATCAGCGGCCCGGTTGACAATAGTCCCGCATCAACAAACCGGCCGGAATCAACGTGGGCGACGGAACTGGTCTGGTTGCAGCATTCAATAATGTCGACTTCGATCCATTCCCCGACTACGCAGGTATCGACGATCTGACAGGGACCGACGGCAATCTTTCGGTGGATCCCAAATACTTCAACGCGGCAAATCTGCAGTACAACTTGCGCGGCGGATCACCCGTGATTGACGCGGGCACGAGTGATGATGCGCCGACGACCGACTATTTTGGCAATCCTCGTTTCGACGATCCCAACGTACCCAATCGTGGTGGCGGCGCGATGCCGTATGTGGACATGGGAGCGATCGAACGTCAGGAGATCTCGACCTCGGATATCGACTTGGCGAGTCGTCAACGTCGAAGGACCGACCACTGGTAATCCCGATGACATGGTCACCGTGGAGTGGACAGGCCGAAACATTGGCACCGGAGTCGCGCAGGGTCGCTTGGCGCGACGCCGTGTATCTATCGGTCGATCCGGTCTGGACACCGGATGACGTCTACCTGGGCGAAGTCACGATTGACGCCGCAGTGCCACCCGGTGAAGAGTACTCGAGTTCGGCATCGGTCGAACTGCCCAGTCTGTTTCCAGGTGAGTATTACTTCTTGGTGCGTGCAAACTGGCAGCACGAAGTCTTCGAGGCGACTGCCTTGTTGAATAACACGGGTGCGTCAGCCGACACGATCACGATGGACGTACCGGAGTTGACGCTGGGAGTACCGACCACCGCATCGCTCGACGCGACCGGCGACGCGAAGCTGTTCCGTGTGGAGGTGAACGGCGGTGAGAGCCTGCATGTCGAGTTGACCGGCGCAGCCGAAGTTTCTCAGGAGCTGTTTGTCAAGCATGGTGATGCGCCCACGCCGTATTCCTTCGACGCGCGCGGAATCCGTCCTCATTCGCCGGACCAAGTGGCCGGAATCAATCGGACGCAACCCGGCACGCACTATGTGCTCGTCCGTGGGACGGAGGTTCCCGCATCATCAACATTCACACTGACCGCAAGCGTCGTCGATTTTGACATCCGTCAGATTTCGCCGACGCAAGGAAGCAACAAAGGACAAGTGACGATCAGTCTGATTGGCACCGCGATTGAACCCGGTGCGACGGTACGAATGACCGACAGTGATGGAACCAATCACGATACGATTCGCATCTATTACGACCACAATGGGTTGTTGTCGGCGACGTTCGATCTTACCGGACTTCCTACCGGATTGGCCGACATTGTGATCGCCAACCCAGGTGCGGAAACGATCACGCTGAACGACTCGTTCGAGGTAATAGGAACGGCATTTGATCGCATTACCGCGGGTGTTCAGATTCCCGGTCTGGTTCGTGTAGGGCGTACTTTCGAGGGAATCATCGAATATGCGAACGAGGGAACCAATGATGTCCCAGCTCCCATATTGAAGGTCTTCGCGACAGAGGCACTGACTGACTTTGGCACTGACGCCGGATCACTGGGGACGGAAACCTTGTTGCTACTGGGCATCAATCCGAATGGTCCACCTGGCGTCCTTCCTCCTGGTGCCAGTGGCATGATCGAATTCAATGGATATGGTCACACCAGGGGTGAGGAAGACGTCGTCCTTGAGGTCGGCGAGGTAAATGACAACGCCATTGATTGGCAACTGCTCGAATCAAGTTTGCGACCGGACGGAATGGATCCTGACGAGTGGACTGCTTTATTTAACGGCATCCGCGAATTGATGGGGACGACGTGGCGAGAATTCCACGCAAGTCTATCCACCGCTGCGACGCTGTTGCCACCGTCGCGAGGAGCAAACTATCTCTTGAAAGACGTCTTCAGTCTCATTCAAGATTGGGCCTGGGCCAAATCGAACACTTCCGTGTCCGGCAAGCTCGTGGATGCCAACGGTCAAGGTTACGGCGATGTGAGATTGACGCTATACGACGAGACAAACGAGTTGCTTCGAGAAACGATTACGCTGACGGATGGGACTTTCTTATTTCCAGAAGTCCCCGCCGGCACCTACGAGCTTCGATCAGCGGATGTTTCCTTGCCGTCGACCAGCATTACTGCAAGCGATGCAGATGTCGCAGTTGACGAGCTTAAGGTCGCGCACGGCACAATCCTACAAGGTTGGGTTATCGACAGGGCAACTGGGTCCCCTCTGGCTGGTGCAACATTGTCTGCGACCAATGAACAAGGAATTGCTTACTTCGCGACCACCAGGAGCGACGGACGTTTCAAGATCAACTTGCTCGGCGAAGGAACGTTCACACTCCTTACGGCTTATGCTGACTATGTCGGTGAAGGACGCGACGTAACGGTTGTTCAAGGCAGCGATCAGTCGAACTTGACATTAAGTATGCATCGCAGCGGGGTAGTCCGCGGAAGCATCATTGGGTTGCCGCAGTCGCCGCCAGCGGGAAGCCAGGCGATTGCTTTTGGCGTCGCTGATGCCGGCGGCGGTTCCGCCGATCTTGCGGAAGACGGTAGCTACACGATTGTCGGTTTGATGCCCGGCGAGTACTTCATTGACTTCTCAATCCCCGGCTACGCCGCCCCGCGAATAGACGGCGTGAGTGTGGATGCGGGTCAGCAGGTCGATGTCGCGGAGGCAGTTGTCGTTGAAGGCGGAAATGTCTCCGGTACGATCCGAAATAGCACTACGGATGCGACACTCGGCGATGTCGCTGTGCATCTGAGTTCTGATGCTTATCCGCATCGACGTCTACTGACTGACACGCAAGGTCGTTTCGAAAGTGCTTCTTTGCTCCCAGGAGATTATTTGGTCAGCACGAATCCCGCGGGCTTCTTGAAATCAGAAACCACGGTCACGGTAACTGCGGGCCAGTCCACTCCCGTCGAGTTTGATCTGATTCCTGCGGCGTCCGTTCAGGGAACAGTGACTCGACCGGGCGGGCAGCCCTTGGTCAACGTGGTTGTAAGCGTCGCCGATACCGCTGGTGTCCGTAGTTCGACGGTCACTGACGAAAGCGGCTTCTATCGAATCGACAACGTTGGGACTGGCGATATGGTTGTCGCTGTTGGCCGCGACCGGCATCTCGTGGATCGAACCGTCACAACGGAACCGGGCGTCGAAGTCACTGCTGATTTCGAGGTTGATGTCAAAAGCGTTTTGACCGGACAGGTGTTCGACAGCGATGGAGAGACGCCAATCGAAGGTGCGACGGTGCATATTTATGTAGACGGATACGAATTGTTGACGGCAATAAGTGGAATTGACGGCACCTACGAAGCCATGGCGCTCAGGGCTGGTACCTACGATCTGATCGCGTCGAAAGCCGACCGGTCCTTCGCGATGCAGAAATCGGTTGAAGTCGTCCCCAGAGATGAACCGCAAATCATTGATTTTCGTGCAGGCGACGAAACCTTGTCCGGTGTCGTCAGAGATGGGGCTTCGGATGAACCGTTGGCAAACGCACTCGTCGAGCTTAAACAGAAGGCTGCAGACGAGGACTATTTGTTTATTTCCAGAACACGGACAAATGAGTTCGGCGAATATTCCTTTTCAAATCTTGCTGCCGCTGACTACATCGTCTTCGTCGAACCTGAATCGCTCGATCTTGCAATTGCGGCGATACGCGTCTCGGTCGAAGGCTCGGCGTCGACGAGTGAAGGAGAGGGAGAAAACGGAACGACCGGTGATGTCGTGGTACGGAAGAGCTACGACGTCGAAGTGACGTTGAAAGACCCGGTCAATGGCCTCTATGTCGTTGGCAAGGGCAATGTTGAGTTCGTGCCTGTCGATGTTGAATTAGATCCGAATCGTTACCGGCTAACTGACTCGTCAGATATCAGCTTCTCCAACGGACCATTTCGCGGGATTCCCGAGGGCCAGTACAAACTCATCGCCGCGGGGCAGACTGGATATGAAAGATTTGAAAAGGTGGTCGATATCAAGGCGGATCAAGCAAATCACTTTGAGGAAACGCTTACTCGCGGTGAGCGTTTTATGAGCGGCGTGGTTGTTGACAACGACGGCAAGCCTCTCTCAGGTGTCGCAGTCGAACTGATTGAGTTGAGTGGCTATTCGTACGGGGTTCGAACGACGGCGCAGATGGTAAGTTCGATTTCGTCGAAACGCGATTATTGTTCGCGCCTCATACCCTAATCGCTCAACAACCGGGAGCCGAACGTGTCGTCCAAACGGAGTGGCCCGATGATGACGTTGAAATCGAGATCGGGCCTTCTATCTTCGAGACCATTTGGAAAGGGATCCAAGATGCGTACAACTGGATAGGTGACAAAGCGGTTGAAGCGGTCGAATGGGCGTTGGAGGCCGTTGCAGGAAACCCTCCCATGGAGCACGCTGACAGTCTCCCTGACGATCTTCTCAAGAAATGCAAAGATCCTGAATTGGTCTTAAGAGCTCAAAATGCACTCCGTCAGGCGAATAGCACGTATGACAGGTACAAAGTAGATTATGTCATTGCGAATAGTCACATCGAGAAAATGGAAACCGCGCTTCGTGCCGCTGTGATCACTCACAAGTGGGTGTCTCTGATGTTCCCGATCGTCCAGGCTGCAAACAAAGCCGACGACTTGTTCGAAGCCTACAAGGCCAAACAGAAGATTTCAAATCTACCCCTAAAGTTAGTAGCAGCCAAAGCGGCATTGGGGACCCTCGAAGGGATTCATGAAGTTGGTGAACTCACGGAGTTGAGTGGCCAAGGCTACGATCGGATGTTTGCGAATAAAAAGGCTGACGGTAAAGAGAAGGCAAAGGTTGATCCACTCGAGGAGCCAAAATTCTGGAATGACTTGTTCACGAAAAGTAACGCACTCTTGGAGAGTAAGACATTCAGTAATTTTGTGGACAAGTATAGGGAACACCACAGCACGCTGATTGAGGTAGCCCAAGGAGCTGGCAAATTTGGCGCCTCGCTATTTCCGGCGATCGACGCTGCTTTATCGACCGCACAAGAACTCAAAGAAATTGGCAATTCCATCGATCAAGTCGCGCAGAGCAGGAAGAACCTAAAATCCCTTGAGTCGGCTTACCAAGGAAAAGTTGCGGATTTGAAAGCGGCCATCGCGGCGTTGAAGGCTTGTCCAGCCAAGCCGGATCCAGTGGAGTCACCCGAGGGAGAAACCGGCGAGAAAGATCGAAAGAAAAAGGATAACGCTGGCGAAAATGACCCGAATGACAAGATTGGCCCGAACGCGGCTGGGGTGAATGGATTTATGCGGCCAGGAATGCTGAGCTATGAAGTCCTGTTTGAAAATGATCCCGAGGCCGGCGCGACACTTTCGGCTGAGCGTGTCATGATTACCGATCAGCTCGACGAAGATCTCGACCTTTCGACTCTGGAAGTGACCGGCTTCGGCTTCAATAATTTCGACTTCGAGATTCCGGCCGGGCTTTCCGCATATCAGACGACGGTCGACCTGCGTCCCGAAGGGATCGATCTGCACGTGCCTGTGGAGTTCGATCTCGATGATCAGACACGAACTTTAACCGTCAATTTTGCGTCGCTCGATCCACTGACCGGATTGGTTCCTGACGATATCGACGCCGGTTTCCTCCCCGTCAATGACAAGGCAATTCACAACGGCGAGGGATACATTCGATATCGAATCCGACCGCTCGTTGGCCTCCCGACCGGCACGGAGATCCGCAATCAAGCATCGATTGTCTTTGGAATCAACGATCCGATTCTGACGCCCGAGACGGTGCACACGATCGATCGCGATGCGCCAAATAGCACGGTGGCAGCACTCGCCGAAGCCTACGGCACCGCCAGCTTCATGGTCGAATGGTCGGGGCAGGATGACGCCAGGGGATCGGGCATCCATAGCTACGATCTGTATGTCTCGCGCGATGATGGGCCGTTTGAAAAGGTTGCGACCCATCTCACCGAAACGAGCCATGAATTCACTGGCGAGTCGGGGAGTACCTATGGGTTCGTCAGCCTGGCTCGCGACAACGTTGGCAACGTCGAAGTGATGCCGACCGTCGCCGATACGCAGACGCTGGTGATCATCGGGGCCTGGGTCAACCGCGTCGACGTTTACGATGTCGATAACAATGGCAAGGTCACGGCGCGAGACGCGCTGGTGATCATCAACGAGATGGGCAGAAACCGCGTTAGCGATCCGGACACGTTTGTGCTCACGCCGCTTCCGCCTGACGGTTACGCGCCGCCGTACTACGACGTCACCGAGGACGGAAAAATCACGGCGCTCGATGCCCTGCGAGTGATCAACCAAATGGCGCGAATCTCTGCCGAGGCCGGGGAATCGAGTGGCATAGCCAATTCGGCCATGGCACTCCCAGAGTACGGTACTGGTTTGTCAGGTGACCGCAAATCAGACGACGAGGTGAGCGCTTTCATGACCGATGCTCGCCGGACGCCAGTTCTCGCCTTCACGGATGCGCCGTCAAGGAACACGAATTCCGTACGCGGGTTGCCTGTAGTTGCGCAGTTCGACGCTGACGAAAGTTTCGGCGCGTTGGAAGCGACGCTCTGCACACTTGCCGACGACGTCGCCAATCAGTGGGCAACGCCCGGAGCGTGATCGCCCGCCACCAGGGCACTCCTGGTTCGTGATCGTCAAATCGGCTTGACCTGAGTCAATAAAGCGACTTGTTTGGGCACGCAAGTTGCGATTCTCCCGCACGTGACCAGATCGGTGTTGGTGCAAAACCGCACGACGACATTTCTAGGCTGCGTCAACTGTGAATTGAATTACGTGCTACGCCTGCGCGCTCGCGGCCATCTAGCGTTGTGCCGGGCGCGCACTGACGCACAGCAAGCGGGGAAACATGCAAGAAACTGACGGTGAGAGAAATGATGGGTCAGAATTCATTGAGTGGCAAGAGGCACATCAGGACACGTCGTCAATCTGACACTGCCCAGGGGCGAAAGCAGCATCGTGAGCGGCAGCTACTGCTAGAGCGATTGGAAGACCGTCGCGTTCTCGCCACTTGGGCCACCGACATCGATGCCGATATGACTTGGAGCAATGACGAGGTTCAGCTGGTCACGGAAGACATCGCTGTTGCATCGGGTGTCACCCTCACGATTGAGCCCGGCACCATCGTGCAGTTCGAGCGTAGCAACGGCTTGACGATTGAGGGATCGTTGAATGCCATCGGCACCGCGACGGAACGAATTGTGTTCACGGCCGATCGGGACGACACCGGTTTGGACGGGATTCTGGGCACTGCTGACGACGTTGATACAACCGGCAATGGCCCCAGCAATGGGACAGTCGCATGGTGGGAGTCAATCGTCTTTGCGCCCGGCAGCAGCGGGAACGTGATGGAATATGTTGAGGTCCGATACGGCGGCGCGAATGCTTATCAGTTGATTGTCGACCAAAGCGAGTTAGCACTGACCAATGCGGTCTTGCGCGACGGACTTCGTGGAATTCAGATCATCAACAGCGATCCACTGTTGACCAACGTGGTGATCCAGGACCACAACAAAGAAGCAGCACGGACAGACCTGGCCTCGAATCCAACGATCCGCGGCGCGACGATTATCGGCAACGAACTCAACGCCATGCTGATCGAAGATGGCAGGTTGCCGGGCGACACAACCTGGAACAATCCCGACATTGTTTATGTGCCGATGAGCGACATCACCGTCCCTGAGGGAACCACATTTACGATTGAGCCGGGGCAGATCGTGAAATGGGGCGGAGTAGGGGACGTACAGGGACGGAAAGTGACCGTAGCAGGCCGCCTGCTGCTGCAGGGAACGGCTAGTCAGCCGATCACCTTTACGTCCTACAAAGACGACTCGGTGGGTGGCAATCTGGATCGCGTTGCCTCAACCGGCAGCATCAGTTGGGAGGGGATCGAATTCACATCGACCAGTCAGGGAAACGTGATCGATCATGCCGACATCCGTTATGGCGGTGCGACGGGAGGAAGCGAACACCAGATCTTCGTCGATCACAGCGATCTAACAATCTCCAATTCGGTTCTCGGCAATGGTCGTGGAGGAGTTCTGATTCTCGACAGCGATCCGACGCTAACGAATGTCGCCTTCGATGGTCATTTACGCGACGCCGTGCAGATGGATCTGTTGTCCGATCCGGTCTTCGTCGATGTGACGATGACAGGAAACAACACCAACGGGGTTGAAATCCTACCTGGAACTCTCACTCGTGATACCACCTGGAACGATCCGAGCGTTCTCTATCTGGTCCGGGGTGACGTCATTGTCCCAACTGGTATCACGTTAACGGTGGTTCCAGGCCAAATCGTCAAATGGGGTCGAGGAAATGACGACGAGGCTCTGATCGTCGCAGGAACTCTGCTGGCCCGCGGCACACCCGACCAGCATATCATCTTTACCTCCCATCGTGACGACACGGCGGGAGGGGACACCGACGGAATTTTCTCCGGTCGGCCGGTTGCCGGTGATTGGGATCAGGTCCTGTTTCAACCTTCCAGTACTGGCAGTGAATTGGAGTACTTTGAGGTTCGTTACGCGGGTGACGGGGACATCCCCGCCTCCATCGCCGTGGACGATTCGGAAGTCAACATTCGCAACAGCATCATTCGTGATTCGCGTGTCAACGGTATTGCGACGCGCGGGGATGCCTTGTTGACTCTGCAGAATAGTTTTGTCTTCCGCAATGGCAGGTCGGGATTGTTGTCACTCGCCGGAAGTACGATCAACGCGACCAACAACACCATTGATGACAACCGTGAGGGTGTCCATGCCGATGCGGCCACGATCAATCTCGTCAACAGTCTAGTCACGAACCATGAGGTCGTTGGGTTCCTTGTCGAAGCAGGAGGCATCATCAACGCTTCGTTTAATGACATCTATAATGTGGGAAGCGGCTCCAAGAATTTCGGCGGGACGGAAGACGTGACGGGCACCGATGGCAACGTGTCGGTAGATCCGCTCTATTTCAGCGCCGAGGCTCGACAATACGCGCTGCGAGGCGGATCACCCGTCATCGATGCGGGAACCAGTGATGGTGCACCGCCAAGTGACCATTTTGGCCACGCGCGGTTCGATGACCCCAACGTGGTCAATCGTGGTGGAGGCTCGATGCCGTTCTTCGATATGGGAGCGATCGAGCGTCAGGAAACGTCGACGTCCGATGTCGATCTTGCGGTTACTGCTGTAAACGGCCCTACATCAGCAATGCAGGACGATATTGTCGCGATCACTTGGGAAGGGATCAACGATGGCATCGCGTCGGCTTTCGGACCATGGCATGACGCGATTTATCTCTCTGCCGATCCCGTCTGGACACCCGACGACGTCTTCCTCAAGGAGGTTGCGCAAGTCGACGATGTCGCTCCCGGCCAGACTTGGAACGGCTCAACGACCGTGACGCTGCCGGGCGTGTTTCCAGGTGGATACTACTTCCTGGTTCGCGCCAACTGGATGAGCGAAGTCTTTGAAGCGACGGCATTGCGGAATAATACCGGCGCGTCGACCGAGGCGGTGGCAATGGACCTGCCGGAGTTGACCCTTGGTGTTGGCCTAAGCGACACAATCACTGCATCGGGCGAATCAAAGCTTTACAAGGTGGACGTGCCCGGCGGTGAGAGCTTGAACGTCGGCGTGACGGGACCCGATGGCGTCACGAACGAACTGTATTTGAAATTCGCCGACGCCCCCACAGCGTCATCGTTCGACGCCCGCGGAGTCCGGCCGAATTCGGCCGATCAAGTCGCTGCGATCAACAGCACGCAACCAGGCACTTATTACGCTTTGGTCCATGGTGCAAGAGTTCCATCAACCGAGGCCTTTAACATCACGGCCAAGCTTGCCGAATTCGAAATCGCCTCGATCGAACCAGTTCAAGGAAGCAACACGGGCAACGTCACGATCAACATTTTCGGATCACAGTTGGATCTCGGTTCAATCGTGCGATTGACGGACAGCGCCGGCGTCAGTTTCGACGCTGCGGATGTTTTCTTTACGGACACCGGTCTACTCTCCGCGACGTTTGGTCTGACTGGCGCCGCAACTGGGCTAGCGGATATTCAGGTCATTCAGCCGGGCGGAGCGTCGACACAACTGGCTGACGGTTTTGAAATCGTCACCGGCACACCTGGACGATTGATCGCGAGTATCAGCACTCCGGCACGAATGCGTCTCGGTCGTACCTATGAGGTCACGATCGAGTACAGCAATGTCGGCGACACGGATTTACTGGCGCCGATCATGCGCATTCAAGGCGACAGCTCTACAGGGCTGCGGTTGCGTCCGACCGATTCAGAAAGTCAAGATCACGTCAGCGTTTTGGCAGTGAACCCACACGGACCGGCGGGGATCCTGCCCCCGGGCGCAAGCGGCAGCTTGACACTCTACGCCGACACAACGGAGTCGGGAACTGCAAGGATTGACTTGTTCAACGGTGGCTACCCTGATGTGACCTTCGATTGGGACACCATCGGCCCAACGATTCGTCCCTTTGGCCTTGCGGACACGACGTGGGCGGCGCTACTTGGCCAATTGGAAGCAGACTACAGCAATACTTGGCAAGCTTATCAGTCAGCCGTTTCCGACGCCGCATCTTTGTTGCCGCCGTCGATGGGACTGAACTATTCGCTTCGCGACGTGTTCCAGTTGTTGCTCGATCAGTCGCGAGCCAATTTGTACACTTCGGTGGCAGGAACACTCGTTGATGCAACGGGCGCCTCGTTACCGGATGTCGAAATTACTTTGTTCGATCAAGCGGCGGAAGAATTTTTCCGGACGGTAACGCTACTGGACGGATCGTTCCTATTTCCACGCGTCTCTCCAGGCTCCTACGCAGTCGAATTGGCCGGCTATTTGCGTGAGTCATCCGAACCCATCGTGGTTGGAACCGAAGATCTAAACGACGTCAGTTTGATTGCGTTGATGGGCGGACAGATCGCAGGTTCGGTTGTCACCAACGAGGGCGTACCAGTCCGTGACACCACCGTGAGCGACAACGGCAGAAGAGGGCACTCCGTATACAACCAGCACCGATACGAACGGTTCGTATGTGATTCATGGGTTACCCGCCGGAATTTACTCGGTCACCGCCGGCGGCGGCTCGGTCCTCGACGAAGGGCAATCGTACACATTGAATACGATTGACGGCGTTGTGATCGCGGGAACCTCAGTCCGCAGCGGTGTGAACGTGGTCGTCCAGCAGGGTGCCACCATCAGCGGTGTCGTGAATGGACCAGCGGGGCCGGTTGAGGGAGCCGTCGTCATCGCCGTCACCGTAGACGGAGTTGGTTCGAGTGCTATCACGTCGGACACGGGCGCGTACAAGATCGATGCTTTGCCCAGCGGCACGTTCACCGTGAGCGTGCACGCCGACGGACTAGTTCGCGACGAGGTTACCGAAGTCCGCGTTATGCACGCACAAGACATCGCCGGCGTGAACTTCAATCTTGTCACTGCTGGAAGTATTTCGGGGCGAGTCACGCAAGTTGGTGACGGTTCGGCAGCGTCCTTCGCCGTGATCATTGCGGAAGGCAACGGTGAAACCTTCTCGACGCAGGCGGATGACCAGGGCAACTACACGCTAGAGCGCGTGCCAGCGGGGGCTTACACCGTGCGCACCGCTGGCTTGAATTTCATGACCGCCGAAACCACCGCCAACGTGGTTGCCGGAAGCGTCGCGATGGCAAACATCTCAACCGGCCCACTGGGCGCCGTCTCCGGTGTCGTGACCAATGCTTCCAGCGGATCGCCACTGAACAACGTAGTTGTCTATGTGAGACAAGATGGTGAATTGGTCGACTCGGTCGTTACCGACGCCACGGGCACGTACCGAATCGATGGTCTCGACGCGGGCGCGGCCAGCATCTTTCTGGGCGACATCGTCACGCCCGGAATTGCATCGGCAGACGTCACGCTGACACCAATCGGTACCGACAGCCACACAGAACCTTTCGACGGCGGTTTCCGGCATCTTGTCGGGCACCGTTCTTGAATCAGACGGCACGACGCCGGTCGAAGATTCGACTGTTGCGCTCTATCTGGATGATCAATTCATCATTGCGACGCAGTCGGAATCCGATGGTCACTATTCCTTTGTGATCGCGACCGACGGGACGTATCGGTTGGAAGCTGCGGATGAACGGGCGGTCTATTCGGCAATCGACAGTATTGCCGTTTCGGGTGGTTCGGCGCAGACCGGACTCGATTTGGTCGCGGGCGACGAGCTCATTCGCGGGACGGTGACCAGCTCGGATGCAGGGGCACCGATCAACAATGCGAAGGTTTCAATTTCGTACGACGATGGCGTCTACAAACGATTGGCTGCCCTCGTGACGACGGATGCCAGTGGAGCATTCGAGATTTCAGCAACAGAAATCGGAACGTACACGGTAACCATCAACGCCGAAGGCTTTGCCTTTGCGACACAGGAAACGGTACTCACTTCCGGTACTCCTGCAGAGTTGTCATTCGCTCTCGATGTTGGCCTCTCAATCAGCGGTCTCGTGCGGAAGGCCAGCGACAACGCTCTGATTGCGGATGCAACGGTAACCGCCATCAGTGATTTGGGATTTGAATACGTGACCACAACTGGAAACGATGGTGCGTTCGAGTATTCGGGTTTGGCGGACGGCGTCTACACGATCGTTGCGAGTGTAGACGGTTACGAATCGGGCATCGTTGAGTCGCTCGACTTGAAAGAAGGTGATCAGACCGCGAGCTTCTCACTTGCGACGGGAGACACGAAGGTCATCGGCGTGGTGTCTGGGCCAGCAGGTCCGCTGAGTCAGGTTTCGGTCTTCCTCACTGACTCACGGGGGCTGGTGATCGCTCAAACATTGTCGTCCTTGGATGGAGCGTTTCTCATCAATGGTGTCGCTCCTGGAAATTATATCGCGAAGGCTGAAGCGTTAGGTTTTCGTATGTCCGATGGTGCGTCAGTGTCCCTCGAAAAGGGGCAAACGCAGGACGGTATTTCACTGTCTCTTGACGCCATTGCGATTACGGATCCGACTCCGACTCCGTTGCCCCCTCCACCACCTCTCTTTCTCGACTGGTTCACCAGGGTGCGCCTTGGCCAAGCCAGCACTCAACGCGAACAACAGCTGCTGACATTGGGCAAGGAGCTTCTCAAATATGGCCCGTACGACAAGGCGAGCAGAGATAAATGCGGCTTTCAAGAAGCGGCAGACCGCCTCAATAAGGCGTACCGTCTTCTCGATGAGATCCAGGAACTCGTCCCTCAGCTGGATGAATTCGCCAACTCCTTAGCTAAATCGATTCAGGATGTTCAGACCGCCTATTCCCAAATGCAAGCCAACTTGTTGCATCTGACATCGCTGGGCACATCGGTCCGAACCTTGGAGAATTGGATACTTGCCAGCAACATCGTCGCAACGTTGAAGCCTGACTTTGTTCCTGATTTACTGAGCGGGCAGTTGGATTCCGCATCCTCTCGCATCCGCGCCATGATCAATGAAGTGAAGTTTCTCGAACCCTCCTGGGGCGCATACTTCTTTGAATTTGGAATCGAAGCCTACATAAACTCGCTACAACAAGTGCGCGGTCATTTGACGGTTGCTTCGGCGATGAATCGCTTGGCGAACATATACGACCTCACCGTTGCTGAAGTGGCTATCCGAATTCTCGTACTCGAATACTGCCTAACCTGCGGTGACGCCACAAAGCCCGCGGAAGCTGAAATGATGCATGACGCCCTCGCAACGGCCTCCGATGAGTGTAGCTCCGTGATCTGCAAGACGCCGCCGGGAGAACCCGAGGGTGACGAGCACGATGCCGATGATACCGGTCCCGACTCGACAGAGACCGATGATACCGAGACAGTCGTACGCACCTCGTTCGATCCCAATGACAAACTCGGACCGAGTGCCTTTGGCGACGCCGGTTTCCGGCAACCTGGCGTCTTGAATTACGAGATCCAGTTCGAAAGTGACCCGGGCGCTCGGGGCGACGCTGTCAGCCGAAAGGGTTGTCGTCACGGACGTGCTGGATGAAGACGTTGATCTGTCGACGCTGGAGATCACTGCGTTTGGTTTCAATAACTTTGAATTCGATGTGCCGATGGGAATGTCGAACTACGAAACCACGATCGACCTTCGACCTGATGGGATTGATCTCTTGGTGCCCGTCGAATTTGATCTTGATCTCGACACGCGGACGCTGACCGCCAGCTTTGCTTCGCTCGATCCACTAACCGGACTGGTCCCCGACGACATCGACGCGGGCTTCTTGCCGGTCAATGACAAGACAAAGCACAACGGCGAAGGCTTCATTCGCTACCGCCTGCGAGCACTGCCTGATGTGCCGACCGGAACCGAGATCCGAAATCAAGCGTCCATTGTGTTCGATATCAACGATCCAATCTTGACGCCGGAAACGGTGCACACGATTGATCGTGGTCAGCCCACCAGTACCATTGTCGCCGCTGGACGAGGCCTACGGGACGGCCAACTTCATGGTCGAATGGTCGGGGCAGGATGACGCGAGTGGATCGGGCATCCATAGCTACGATCTGTATGTCTCACGCGATGATGGGCCGTTTGAAAAGGTTGCGACCCATCTCACCGAAACGAGCCATGAATTCACTGGCGAGTCGGGGAGTACCTATGGGTTCGTCAGCCTCGCTCGCGACAACGTTGGCAACGTGGAACCGATGCCGTTGGTGGCGGATACCGAAACGCTGGTGATCATCGGGGCCTGGGTCAATCGCGTCGACGTTTACGATGTCGATGCACAGTGGCAAGGTCACGGCGCACGACGCGCTGGTGATCATCAACGAGATGGGCAGACACCGCGTCAGCGATCCGGACACGTTTGTGCTCACGCCGCTTCCGCCGATGGTTACGCGCCGCCGTACTACGACGTCACCGAGGACGGAAAAATCACGGCGCTCGATGCCCTGCGAGTGATCAACCAAATGGCGCGAATCTCTGCCGGCGCGATGGGAGAAGCCAGTGCCGAGAACGTCGATGCACTGACTGCACCATTGCTGGAACTGCCGCAGCGAGTTGAACCGACTTCGTACCATGACTCTGCGGGAATTGAACCGCGACTGGCGGAAGAAATTCGACCGCCAGAATTTGCATCGCGCCCGACGATGCCCGCCAGTTCCATGACTGCCATACCGTACTTGGCGGCCAGCAGTGAAGATCTTGACGGCGGTGAGCTGGAATCGACTCTCAGCACGCTCGCGGATGACGTCGCCGGACAGTGGTCGCGATTCTAGTTCCGGTTCGTAGTGACCGCATTCATGCGGTTGTACGGAAGATACCCGATGAATCGGGTTACTACCAACGCAGAGTGGCGGTGTTCCGTTAGTTTCGATTCTTTGCGTAGGTGGTCAGGGTCTTCATGTAGTTGGATCGCTTGAGACCCTCCGGGTTCGAGCAATTGTGATTGCTCATCCGCCCTTTCAATTGATCGATCGAGGTGTATTTCTGCGCGGACATCCAGTCGCTGAGCCCGGTCCGCATCGACCGAATGCGTTTGGGACCGTGTTGCAGTAGCGACGACGCAATCATGACCGCGTCGGAGCCTACCAATAACGCCTTGGCGATGTCCGTTGCTTCGTGCACGCCACCGGTTGCGGCCAGCGAGATAGAGACTTGATCGCGCAAGATCGCGATCCAGCGGAGGGCGATACGCAGCTCATCCGGACTACTGAGTTTGAGATCGGGCTTGAAGGTGAGTGTTTCGAGGTCGATATCTGGAGCGAGGTAGCGATTGAATAACGTCAGCCCTTCGGCTCCCGCCTTCACCAACTCGTTCGCTAGATTCGGTAGCGCGCTAAAGTAGGGGCCAATCTTGACGGCCAATGGAATGGACAGCTTTTCGCTTACCGCCGCTACCAAGTCACAGTACTGATGTTCCACATTGCGGGCATTGACCACCGGGTCAGTCGGGATCACGTAAATGTTCAACTCGACCGCGTCTGCCCCCGCCTCTTGCATCCAATAGGCATACTGCACCCAGCCTGCGTCGGTCGCCCCGTTGAGGCTGGCGATAATCGGAATCGCCAAGGTCCGTTTCGCGGTTTTGATCAATTGAAGGTAGTCGTCGGCACCCGTGTTGTACGTATCGAGATCAGGAAATCGACCGGATGACCCCACCGTCGTTTTCGTCTGATGGGCGTGATCAGGGTTCTCTGCCGAGTGGTGATGTTCGATCTGCTCCTCGAAAAGCGATGGCAACACCGCGGCTGAGACTCCGGCTTGCTCGAGGATCTGAAGCGACACGATGTCAGCGGTCAGCGGACAGGCTGATGCGACCAGCGGGCTGTCCAACTTCATGCCTAAGTACAAAGTCGATAGATCGATGCACATGAGAGATCTTTCGTGTCTGAGCGAATGCGGAGCAGGCAGGATTCGCAGTCGCGACTGACACTCGCTGATAGGCTGGGAATTTATTCGCCTGTGGCGAAGGAACGTCGTCGTTCGCTCCGCAAACGAACGCCCAAGGGACGCTCGTTCGCGGAGCGAACGACGACTTTCATAAATTCACAGCCTAGGAGACGGGTAGACGTTTCCAGTCACGAACAGAACCGATTTCTCCGCATGGTGGGACTGCGACTCCCATAATAACCCAATATGTCAACCGGTGGTGCGCGTATTCGCACGACTGTGCTAATTTGGGCGACGATTCGGCTCGCGCGCGGCTGAAGGCAGTTCGCAGGTCGGGTGATTGTGCCACCAATTCCAGGTGGCACGCGAGTTGCCTTAGATCGCAGCAGAACTGAGAGAGACCAGAGCGATGCAGCTCTTGATGTGAGGCACGAATTGGATGAACGTGGTGCTGGTGAAAACGGACTCGTGGCATGGTTGAGGCCCGCGATCGACCGGCATCGCGGCTGAACCCGCTTCGCGACCGGCGAGTCTTTTGCTGGGCCATGTATGATTGGGCCAACAGCGCCTACACCACGCTGTTGATTACCGTGCTTATTGCATATGTTCAGCGTGTCGTGTTCCCGGCGGAGCAATGGGGACGGACCGGGGCTGTCGTCTGGGCCTGGGGCATTTCGCTGTCGATGTTCTTGGGCGCGGTCCTCTCCCCGATCGTCGGCGCGATTGCGGATGCACAAGCAAATAAGCGTCGCTGGCTGGCAATCACGGCGCTAAGCGGTTCAGCCGCTGCGATCCTGCTGGGCGTTGTCTCACCTCGGATGTACGTATTGGTGGTGATTCTGTTTGTGTTTGCCAATCTGATGCTTGAGCTTTCGCTGGGCATTTACAACGGCTTCCTGCCCGAGATCGTCACCGACGAGGAGATGAACCGCGCGTCGGCGTGGGGTTACGGGCTTGGATATCTTGGCGGGGGAATCGCGCTGGTACTGGCGATGTTGCTGCTGCAGTTCGGTGGCTCGTTGGGGCTGGCAACGATGGCGAGTCGACTGCAGGCCAGTTTGATTCTGATGGGTGCTTGGTGGGGTTTGTTTTCAATGCCCGCGCTACTGGTGCTGCGCGACGAACAGCAGCGTTCGGCAGCTGACGTGACGATTCGGCAAACGATTCGAGCGGGCGGCATGGACGTCATGCAAACGATCAGAAGTCTGCGAAGCAGAGTTCCGCTGGCTTTGTTTCTGCTCAGCTTCCTGTTTTACAACGACGGCGTACAGACGGTCATTAGCCAAGCTTCCACCTTCGCTTTGCAGGAATTGTCGTTCCCTGAGGCCGATTTGATGGCGGTCATCCTGATGATTCAGTTTCTGGCCCTGCCAGGCTCACTGATCATCGGCCGCTGTGCCGATGCCTACGGGGACAAACCGACGTTGTTGGGTTGTCTGCTGGTGTGGTGCGTCGTCTTGATCGGCGCATTGTTCGTGAACGACCAACTCGGTTTTTGGTGGTTGGCTGCCGTGATCGCGTTCGTCTTGGGTGGCACGCAATCGGTGAGCCGGTCGCTGATGGCGGTGATGATCCCGAGTGGTCAGAATGCTCAGTACTTCGGCTTCTTCAACCTCTCCGGAAAGGCGACCAGCTTTATCGGCACGTTCCTGTTTGGCGCGATCGTTGCGACCACGGGCAGCTCGCGGACGGCAGTCTTTGGGCTATTACCGCTGTTCTTGCTCGGCGCACTGCTGCTTTGGAAGGTCAATCCGAGCCCCAGGCACGAACCCGAAAAAGTCGCGACGTGAGCAACCGATTGTTCAATCCAATGCCGTTCGCAATTCAACATCGGTCCAGCGAATTGGCTTAACGGCAAGCCGCAGGTGACTCTTGTGGGCGGACGCAGTCGCCTGCGGCTAGCCGTTAAACGGACAACGAACCGTATTGCCGTTCAATCCTCGGGCGCGGCGTCCGCCAACTCGGCAAGAATGTCCATTGTGGAGATGATGCCAATCAGATGGTCATGAACGTCAACGATGGGAAGGTGATGAACTTGGTTGCGCAGCATCTCTCGCGTTGCCCGGCCAATCGTTGCTTCCATGTCGACGGTCGTGACTGCTTCGCTCATGAAGGACTGGACCGTTTCGTTTCCCATGCTATGAGCAAGTTTGTCCAATAAGAACCGCTGGGTAGTTGGATCCACCAAGTCAAGGTTATAGACGTCGTCGTCAACGTCGCGAGTCATGTCCACGAGGTCTGATGTCGACAGGATGCCAACACAATTATTGCGATTGTCGACGACGGGAAGCGCCGATACACGATTCTCGCCCATCAGTGTTAACGCTTCGTGGATCGTGTCAGCCGCGTTAATGGTGACCACATCACGACTCATGATGTCCTTGACGCGGCGTTTGTAAATGTCCTTGTCTTTGGGTTTGCTCACTGCCGCTGACTCCTGGGTGGGTGATGGGCCTAGCTCACTCGAATTCAACCCCACTTTTTAGCAACATTCGCGCCGGAAATGGAGGACCCTACCGCTCTTTTTCGACCGGATTTCGCTATTGACAAATTGATTCAGCTGAAGATGGCCGCGGACGCCGTTTCGACTGCCGAAGTGAACTCTGCTTGCTTCACGGGTTTTTGCAAGTAATCGAGCACGCGGTTTCGCTCGAGTCGCCGGCGGTGATTAAGTTCATCGTCCGCAGAGACAAAAATGAACGGAATATCCGCCTCACTTTGCACGCGTTCCATCGCCGAAATCCCATCGAGCTCAGGCATGCAGATATCGCTGATCACGAGATCTGGCTGCGACCGAAGAGCCCACTCGACAAGTTCCAATCCGTTGCTCGCTTCGGCCAGCAAGAGATGCCCCAAATGCGGAATCATTCTGAGGTAGTAGAGAAGCATCGTAGGGTCATCGTCCGCAGCCACGATTCGAAGCTGTTGTGGCATACCAGAAGCCCGCCCATATGGGGTGGTTAATTTAGTCAGGATGAGCATACAGGAGCCCGTCGCAGCTTGGCTGATGGCCTCTTGTCACCATGTTCGTGTCGCGGACCCGCCACATGCGAAGCACATCGCGTGCCACAAGCGGCTTGACTGTGCTATGTTAGAAAGCCAATGCCCTGACCAGTTTTCGATCCGAAGCAAGATATTGTCTGGTGTGCGAGCAGATCCGGATCGTCACACAATTCTGTGCCCCTGTCCGTTTTTCGCACACATTTCGAGCTTCAAGAATTGATGGCAGACCGCGGAAACGATCTCCGAGTCCTCATCGTAGAGGATGACCTGGATACTCAGGCGAATCTTCAGTCGATCTTGGAGTTGGATGGCTATCAGATCGAGGTCGCCACGTCGGTGAAGGAAACTCTCGTCGAGCGTGATTGGTCGAGCCTGTTCGCCATCATTCTTGATCGCCGGCTTCCTGATGGGACGGCCGACTCGTTGCTGCCAGAATTGCGTGCTCTGGCATCCGATACGCCAGTGATCGTGATCACGGGATTTGCCGATCTCGACGGAGCAGTTGCGGTGATCCGCCACGGGATCGCCGACTTCATTCCCAAGCCTATCAACCCGGACATGTTACGAGCGAGTCTGGCACGCGTGGCGCGCCTTCGTGAAATGCAAGAGCGGTCACGACAAGACGAGCGGCTGGCAACGATCGGCCAGATGATGGCCTCGGTCGCTCACGAAAGCCGAAACGCATTGCAACGCATTCTGACCTCGTCGGAATTGCTTGAATTGACGTTGGCAGGTGATCCTGAGGGACTAAAGGACGTTGATAATATTCGCAGGGCGGCTGGCGATCTTCATTCCATCCTTGAAGAGATTCGCTGTTTCGCCGCTCCGATCCAAATCGAACGACACGCCTGCGATGTCTCCAAAATTTGGCGCAGCGCCTGGAGTACGCTGGAGAAAGAGCGAATGGGCCGCAGCATCCAACTCGTGGAACTGGTCAACGGGTCCGACCTGCAGTGCGACGTTGATAATACTCGACTGGGCCAAGTTTTTCGCAACTTGTTTGAGAATTCGATCGCCGCTTGTGGTGATCAGGGAAAAGTCACGGTCGAATGCGATGACGAACAAGACGATGGTTTGGAACACCTGACGATCGTTGTGCGTGATGACGGACCGGGGCTAAGCAGCGACCAGGAATCGAAGGTCTTTGAGCCGTTCTATACCACCAAGACGGCAGGAACTGGCTTGGGTATGGCCATTGCCAAACGCATCATCGAAACGCACGGAGGGCGGATGTCGGTCGTCAAGAACTGCCATTCCAGTGGAGCAGCGTTTGCGATCACGTTACCTCGGCTCAAGTCGAGTTCGTAGTGACCCGATTCATCGGGCTTGCTGCGGGAAAACCGCGTGCATGCGGTCACTTCGCATGAGAATGCTTTGAAACATGGCACTCCGGGCTACTGTGCGCAAAGTATCGTCGTCCAGTTGGGCAACGCCAGATTTTGGATCGGCATGCCGTTTGCTCTGATAAGGAGATGGAATGCAGACCCGTAGGATCGCGAGCCCGGAGGATGTTCCCGTGAAATTGACCGTTGTCTTTGTTCCCTTGTTATTGCTAATCGCTAGCGGATGCACCACCGATCCGAAGTCCGCAAGGGGTTTCTCTTTGCCCGATGGCAGCAGCCAAAAAGGGCAGGAAACTTTCGCACAGCTGCAATGCAACGCTTGCCATACGGTGGCCGGTGTGGAGTTTACCAAGCCGGAAGGGCCTTCCGAACCGATCGTTAAGCTGGGGGGAGAAACGCCTCGAGTTCAGACCTACGGCGACTTGGTAACCTCCATCATCAATCCGTCTCATCGCTTCGCACGCGGCTATGCGGATGAAGATGTCAAGGCCAATGGCGACTCCAAGATGAGGCTGTACAACGACGAGATGACCGTCCAGCAATTGATCGATCTCGTCGCCTTTCTGCAGTCACACTACGAAGTCAAGGCGTACCAGCCGACGCCTTACATGCCGTACTATTGATCAGGTCCAGATCGGTGTTCGCTCTGAAAGTCGCTTATCGAGCGCCGGTGACTTGATCATTTTCTCGCTCCAATATCCTTTTCATCTTCGATTTCACCGACGAGCTCTTCCAGGACGTCTTCCAGCGTGACCACGCCGACCGTTTTTTCGAGATCTTGCACGATTGCCAAGTGGATGTGCTTGTCACGAAACATCGTCATCAATGCGTCTGACTTGACTTGTGCATCGACGATCACGGCTGGTCGTACGATCGATGACAAGGCGTCGGACAGATGTTCCTCTCCCACCGACCCTGGACCGAGCGTCGACTGATCCATCGTGGCCTTCAGCACTTCACGGCTGAGAGCGATTCCCCGAATGTCGTCGACCGACTGACCGAACACCGGATATCTGGAATACTCGCTGCGGCAAACCTCCGCGGCAGCCTGCTTGATGGTGAAGGCTTCGCCGAGAGCCTTGACACGGTCCAGAGGCGTCATGATCTCGCCCGCAGTCTTGTCATTCAAAATAAATACGCGCTGAATCAGTTGGCCTTCGCCACTTTGAATGTAGCCCGCGCGGTGACCAATTCGGACTAACGATCGAATCTGTTCTTCGGTACCGATCCGCCGAGTTCCTTTGGTGAATTGTCTGGACAGCCAAGCGAAACCAACGACCAGCGGATACAGCATGTATCGCCCCATCAAGAGAGCGGGTGCAGAGACGCGTGCGATCAACGGCGCGTAGTGGGCACCCAGCGCTTTGGGAACAATCTCGGAAAAGACGATCGTCCCGAGCGTCAGGATGACCGTGATGATGGCGATTCCTTCGGTGCCGTAGAGATCGAACGCCTGTCGGCTGACGAGAATTGGCCCCAGCACGTTGATCGTGTTGGTCAGAATCACGATGACCACCACGGACTTGGCAATCTCTTGCTTGACCCGGCTGAGACGGCGCGAGCCCCATTTGCCCTCTTGAATCAGCACCTCGATTTCAGGCCGAGTCACGCTCAAGACCGCTGCATCAACCGCTGCCATCAAGCCGGAAAGCGTTAGAAACGCAATGATCGAAAGCACCATCAATAGCATCGATTTGCCTCTTCAGTGTAGATGCCCGACCGAAATCCCTGCGTTCAAGGGAGCGATTCGACTAGCTGCTCGGCGAATCGTTCTGCTCGAAGCAGGTCTTGCTCATCGGGGTGCTGTCGATTCAAACCGCCGAACAAGCACAGTAAGCCGAATGTGTCGTATCCTCGACAGGAAAACTCTCCCACCACTTCAAAACCTTTTTTCTCCAGCGCACGGCGGAGCGGTAAGTGGTAAATCGGTGACAGGAGCGGCAGTCCTGACGTCGAATACACAAAGACGCAATGCCCGACTCCCGCATCCGCGGGCAAGTTCTTTAGCCAACGGCGTATCGATTTGTGAAACCTGCCCCAGTAGATTCCCGAGCCAATCCCGATCAGCCCCAAGGCGCCAGCACTCGGCAGCATCGCAAATTCCGGATCCACCACCATTGAACCAAGAACGGTGGCGATGCGATTGGCAACCAACTTCGTGTTGCCATGATGGACGGATTTGCAGAGCACCAGTGCATGACGTTTCAATGGACCGACTTTCAACAGCGGACATTTCGACTGCGGAAATGATATCTAGCGGTTCGATGCTGCAAGGAACGTGCCACTTCCCGAAGAATTTTCGCTTGCTACTGCGAGCGTGGCCAAAGCCGCACCTGTAGTATCCTGGATGGGCCCATTCGCACACAGATCAGGTATGATCTCGGGCGTTACAAAACGATCTGCGACGTCGGTTTTGCTTCGTCATTCTTTCACGGCAAGGCGCCAGCCTCCGGTTGACGCGCGAAGACGCGAGTCCGGAGGCTCGCGCCTGGCCGTTAAAATAGATGGCATTGTGCTGGCGCCTTGCCGTCAGAGATAAGTGCCATTGGCGTCGGCGCCGTGGGCTCGCTTTTCATCGGGCTCACTGTTCATAGGGCTCGGTGCGAAGCGGCACGTCGTCTGCTCCACTGGGCTGTGATGGTTCACGTCCGCGAATCGCTTGATTGACCAATGGAAAAGTCAGAAACACAGCAGCTGCCTCGAATCGTGGTCATTTCTGGAGGATCGGGCCATACCGCTGAAACGTTGCTCCAGGCCGCGTTGGCGCAGTTCCCCAACAACGAAGTCGAGATTGTCTACAAGACCGGCGTCCGCAGTGCGAAAAGGGCGATTGAAATTGTCGAGCGAGCCGCAGAGACGCATGCTGCCATCTGTCACTCGTTGGTGGTTCCGAAAATCCGCCAGGCGGTCGATGCTGCGGCGCGGCGCCTCAGCGTCCCCAACATTGACGCGCTTGGACCGGCCCTGGCACTGCTGGGTGATCATCTGAACTGCGTGCCTCGTGGCCGCGCGGGCTTGCTTTACCAATTGCATCACGAGCAAATCGAGCGAATGGATGCCGTCGACTTCACGCTCGCGCACGATGATGGAAAGAGCATGGGGGAGCTAAAGCAGGCGGATGTTGTCTTGGTCGGCGCGTCTCGCACCTCGAAAAGCGTAACCTGCTTTTACCTCGCCTCACGTGGCATTCGCGCGGCGAACGTACCGCTGATTCCCAATCAACCGCCGCCCGAGAAACTGACACGGTTGAATCCGAAACGAGTGATCGGCTTGACCATGAACGCTGCGCATTTGGAATCGATTCGGCAAACAAGGCTAGAACGAATCAGTACTCGACCTGTGGCCCGCTACGCTGAACTGCGAGACATCCGAGCTGAACTCAGAGAGATTCATCAGATCATGTCTCACAACCAGTGGGAGTGTATTGACGTGTCCTACAAAGCGACCGAGGAAGTGGCAGATCAGATCGTCGCGATGCTGCCTCGCAGACGCATATCGCGAACGAAGCGGGCACGTGCCTGAAAGCGATACCCAGAACTACGCGATGCGGGTGGCTGGCGGTCGAGCGTCAGCGAGCCCCCAGGGTCGAACTCATGGAATTCCGGGGGCTCGCTGACGCTCGACCGCCGGCCACGCTCGTCGGGTATTGGCGGCGAAACCGCATGATTCCGGTCACTACGAACAACAACACGACACATGTGTTCCGGACGATGCTAAAGTACCGATCTAGCCCTCGGCGGCATGTGCATCCTCCAATTCATTTACCAACGAGAATTTCTCTCATGAAAAACGCATCAAGAACATTCGCGCTGAGCGTGGCACTGTGCATCGCTTTGCCGCTGTCGGCGGCAGAACAGATCCAGCAGCCAGTGCGGATGGGGTGTGGGCTGATGACGTTCGACACGGTACCCGGTTGGGGGCTGCGTCCGGACGGTAACTCGGCAATCGGGCCGACCCACGGCGCCGTGGTGATCGATAAAGCAGGCAACATCTACACGAGTGCCCAGGAGGGCGTCTTCATCTTTTCACCGGATGGCAAAGTGATTCACTCTTACCTTGGACCCGAGTACTCGAATATCCATGACATGGAAATTCGCGAGGAAGAGGGTGGCGAGTTCATTTACGGTGCTCGCAACAAGAACGCCGAAGGAATCAAGTTCAACGTCAGTACTGGCGAGATCGTGTTGAAGTTGCCGTTCCCGGAGGAGTCCGGACTGAAGCTTGAGAAATTCAATCCGACCGCGATTACGGTGGCTCCCAACGGCGACATCATTTTGTCGGACGGCTACGCGAGCAACCATATCTTCAAGTTCGATAAGACGGGCAAGTACCTGATGCACTTCGGAACCAAGGGGAACGACTTGAAGCAATTCAACACTGCCCATGGGATGACCTTGGATACGCGTTACGAACCGCCGCGTCTGTTGATCTGCGACCGCAACCACGAGCCCAAGGGTCGGTTGCTGCACTATGACCTCGACGGAAATTTCATCGAAGAGGTCGTGACGGGCCTGGGAATGCCGACATCGGTTTCGATCCAGGGTGACTACGTCTCGGTGCCGGATTTGCACGGTCGGGTCGTGATTCTGGACAAGAGCAACACCATCATCGCCGTTCTCGGTCACAACCCCGATCCCAAGAAAGGGAAGAACTTCAATGTTCCCCAGACGGAGTGGATCGAAGGAGTCTTCAGCGGCACGCACGGTTCTTATTGGGACAAGGACGGCAACTTGTACGTGCAGGACTGGAACGTGTCGGGGCGAATCATGAAGCTGGTGCGAGTGAAGTAGGTGGACTGCCCAGTGAAGACCGGCCTGCAGAGGGGTGTCGTCGGTTGTATGGTCAGCGCCAGTCTCAGTTCGTAGTACCCCGATTCATCGTGTATTTGCGCCCGCAACCGCATGAATGCGGTCACTACGAACCGGAACGCATAGCACGAATGGACGATCCAATTTCCGTGGGGTTCGATTTCGATTATCTCGAAAAATTGGCGGCAGTGCGACCACTTTTATGGTGTACGTGAGCTCCAGTCTGTATTATCTGGCAAGCGGGAAGACTCCCGCGAATTCTTTCTTTCTCTGATTCGGAGCAAAATTATGTACAGACGCGATAGAAGTTCGCGCGGTTTCACGCTTGTGGAACTCCTTGTCGTTATCGCCATCATTGGCGTGCTTGTCGGCCTCTTGCTTCCGGCGGTACAGGCCGCGCATGAGGCTGCCCGGCGGATGAGTTGCAGCAACAACTTCAAGCAAATCGGCTTGGCAATGCACAACTACCACAGTGCATTCAAGCAGTTGCCGATGCAGGGTGTTGGCACCGACAGCCCGGGTAGCAGTAACCCAGGCATCGGTGATACGGGCCCGACAGCAAATTGGTGGGCGAATTACAATCACTCCAACGCCTGGCGATTAAGTGCACTGGTCGGCATGACACCGTTCTTCGAGCAGCAAGCGCTTTGGGAAGAGATCTCCAATCCGAGCACGTACGACGCCACCGCCCAAGGGCCACTACCGGCCGGCACGAACTGGCCCCCGATGGGACCGCGTCCACAGCAGAATCGTTATCGACCGTGGACCACCGAAATTCCAACTCTTCGTTGCCCCAGTGATCCCGGCGTGGGCCTTCCGGCACTGGGCCGAACCAACTACGCCGTGTGCTATGGCGACTCGTATTGGGTTTCTGTTCGCGGAGACAAGCGATTCGGTGCCGGCGGCGTTGCTTGGCAAATGCATGAGGAAGCTGGTTGGGCACGGCACTCGCGGGCGGCCAATCGCGGCGTGTTCACGGTGCACAAGGACATGAAATTCCGCGACATCCTGGATGGATTGGCCAACACCATCGCGATGGGCGAAATCAAGACCGACCTTGGTGACCGGGACATCAGTACGTTGCCTGTCCAGAAGCCCAACCAACGCGCGGCGATCAGAGACAACCCGAAATGGTGCGCACAAATCGACAATCAAATCGATCCTGAGCGGCCTCGGTTTTGGATTCCCGGCCGGCCACTGTGGAGCGTACTCAATGGGCGCGGCTACCGCTGGGCCGACCACTTTGGTGAGATGACTGGATTTCACACGATCCTTCCGACGACCAGCGGCGTCCAGAGCACGTTGGCCGCCGCGTGCGCGCTGACGCCGGCGACGCCACGAGGATCGCCGCAGCCGCGCGGCGATGAAGCCGGCCAGCGCGAGGACGCCGGCACTCTCGAGATAGAGCGGCGAGGCCGGCCGCAGAACAGGAGGAGGAACGCACGCGTCGACCAGGACGAATCGTCGCGCCGGTTCCGGCGCCAGCCGCGGCGCGGCCGACGGCGACGGCGACGGCTTTTCCATCCGGTGTCGTCCTGCGCGCCGCTCCGCGAGACGCATCCACGCGAACACGTATCCGGCGATTGCGAGCGTGAGCACGGCAGGCCAGACGTAGACGTGAAGCGTGTTGAACCACGCCGGCGACGCGGCCGCCCGTCCGAGCGTGCCGATCCGCAACGTGTTCAGGGCGAGGATCAGAGCAGAACGCCGCGCCGCCGCCCCGGCCAGTCGCGTTCGCCACTTCACCGGGTAGGCGAGGACGGCGCCGAGGCACAGCGCCAGCGCGTCGGCCCCGCTGCAGGCCAGCGTGACCTCGACGGGCAGACGTCGGCGCGCCGAACAGTCCCGCCGCAAGCCCTCCCTGCACGCGGGTGAGCGGCAGCACCGCGTGCGCCTCGGTCCAGCTCAGTCGGAGCAGGCCGAAGAAGCCGAGGCTCCACGCCACGCCTCGCAGCGCGAACTTCAGCGGCGTCGGTCCGGCCGCGGGCCGTGTCCGTCGGCACGGGGGATCTCCTGCACGGTGACATGTCGGGCGCCGAAGGACACGGCGCAGCTCGTCGATCGCTTCGAGGCTCTTGAGCCTCGTCGAGCAGGAAAAGATGTCGATGTTCACCGTGCCCGTTTCCGGCCAGGTGTGGAGCACGGCGTGCGACTCGCTGAGGATCAGGACGCACGTGAGGCCGGTCTCCGGAAACGAAGTGGGAGACGCTCCTGCACGACCGTCGCGCCCGCCCGCCGCAGCGCCGCGCAGAACGTGGCCATGATCTCGTCTGGCGCGCGGCCGACCAGCTCCGTGCACCCGCCGAGGTCGACCGAATAGAGGGCGGGTGGGACGTGCGTCATCAACCTCCGAGACTGTGCGGGTGTCCGCTGAGACGGCACTGTTCGAAATTGAACAGCGACGCCAATTACGAATGCGTATTGTGCAGCCGCCCTGAAGTGCGTACGATTGTCCCTCAATTGACCGTCCGGAGCCGTATAGGAGCCCCTCAAATGTTGCCGAAATGTCTGCGCGTGCTGTCGGCTGCGGCAGTCGCCGCCCTTCTATCCGGCGTCGCCGTGTGGGCCCAGGCGTCGCTCGGGACGGCCCAGGCCTTCGCGGTCCTCGGGGGCTCGACCGTCACCAACACCGGCCCGACTGTTCTGCTCGGTGAGCTGGGCGTCAGTCCCGGCTCGGTCGATGACCGGCTTCCCCCAGGAATTTCGGGACCACGTCCACACGGCAGATGCGGCCGCGGCTCAGGCGCAGAACGATGTCACCACTCAATACAACGCGCTCGCCTCGTCGCCGTGCACCGCCGATCTCACGGGACAGGACCTGGGTGGAATGACGCTCACACCCGGGACTTACTGTTTTTCGACGTCGGCTCAGTTGACCGGTCCCCTGGCGCTCGACGCGCAGGGGAATGCCAATGCCGTCTTCATTTTCAAGACCGGGAGCACGTTGACGACCGCGAGCGGGTCGTCTGTGTCCATGACCAACGGCGGGAACCCGTGCGGGGTGGGCTGGCAGATCGGCAGCGTCGGCCACACTCGGAACGACCACGCGTTCATCGGCAACCTGATCGCCCTGTCGAGCATCACGCTGAACACCGGCGCGAACATCATCGGGAGAGCGCTGGCGAGAAACGGCGCGGTCACGCTGGACACCAACAACATCTCATTCGCCGCGTGCTCGGCCGGCGGTGGACCGCCTCCCGTGCCCTCGCTGTCGACATGGGCGGTGATCGTGCTCATCGGTCTTCTGACGCTGGCGGGCTTTGCGACCTTGCGCCGGCGACAGTCTGTCAACGGGCCGTTGCAAAATTAAGCGTGTAGCGCAGGACTTCAGTCCTGCCTACTGCGCCGCGTGCAGGTCTAAAGACCTGCGCTACATCAGGCCCTCGCCCATCTCCGGCCGGACAGGAGGTGGAGGTCATTTCTGGATCTCCTTGCTGACCCGCGGTTTTCCGGACGATACCGACAGCATGATCCCCAGGCCGACCGCGATGATCACGCCGATGACGATCCAAATCGGCGAGACGCGGCTGAGGACGCCCGTCTGCCACAACTGCCAGGCCGATGCCGATGACCAGGATGAAGTACCCGACGAGATAGAGATGGATGAATCGCATGGGGTCCTCGCGACCGGCCAGCTGACGGCTCAAAGGTCGAGCCGCCAGACTGGCCGAAGGAGTGGCTGCTGCTTACCGGCTCGCCGTCGTGTTCGACTGGTTGTGCGGCGCATTCTTCTGCAGCACGTTCGACCAGGTGACGACCTGATTCGGGAACGCTCGTCCGGGCGCCCGTGACAATGCTTCGCGCCGTCATCTTGCGACCGTCAGACCTGTTCCTGGCCGGTCGATCCGTCGGGACGAAGCGACGCTACTTCGAGCGACACGCCGGCGAAGAGTCCTCGCGAGCGCGAATAGCTGAGGATCTCTCGGCCCGCAGCGTCACGTCGGTGGCCTCGCTGCGTCCGCCCCTTGGGACCCGCGGCGGCCGACGCGTTGCCTCCAACTTGACCTTGCTGCCGATGCAGCGCGTCGACTCCGGCGGTTCATGACGAGGAAGACGAGATCGGTCGGCCTCCGCCCAACTGCAGACCGACGCTGCCGCCGTCGAGCGCGTACATCGCGGGTGCGCCCCAGGCTCCGTGAACGCGGGGCCAGTACGGCAGACCATCGCGCCGCGGCCGTAGTTGCCGCCGAGACCGACCGCCACCTTAGCATCGACGGAATGACGATGACGCATTCGGCCTTGTCGAGCAGTTCCTGCGGGATGTTGTCCGGCACGTCGAGGATTTCTTCGATCACGACGCCGGAGGTTTCGAGCGGCTCTCTTCCTTGTTCGCCGCGCCGAGGGCCGCCGATCCCAACACGAAGCAGACAGCGAGACTGAGATAGCGCGTGTGTGACCTCTTTGAGAGCGGGTTAAGACGCGGCCGGCCGCCGATTCAACGATTATCTGGAGCGGATGTCGGCCCTGAATGACGCGGTGAGGGGTGCCTTCCGACCGTTCAGGAAGGATAGCGCCCGGCCATGAGCGGCGTCTGTCCCATTCAGCACACGTCCATGGCCTGGCGGCGTGTCATGCTCGGCGCAAGACCGTATTTCTTTTAACGCGGAGGAATCCATGAAGCCCATCGCGCTCGCTGGTGTGGTGTTGATCGTGCTCGGCGTGGCGGCGCTCGTCTATCAAGGGATCACCTACACGACCCGCGAGACGGTGATCGACATCGGTCCCATACACGCGACGGCGGATCGACAGAAGAGGGTGTCGTTGCCGCCGGTGGTGGGGATCGCCGCGGTGGCCGGCGGCGTCGCGCTGCTGTTTGCCGGCGGGCGTATGCCCACGCGTAAGCGTCGCGCTCAGTGGAACGTCAGTTGCAAGGGATCGGCGTGGAACGTCGGTTCAAGGAGAGAAAAGGCATGCTGTATACCATCGCCGTGATTCTGTTGGTCATGTGGCTGCTCGGTTTGGTGAGCGGCTACACGGTCGGCGCGTTCATCCACGTCCTGCTGGTCATCGCGGTCGTGCTGTTTCTGGTCGGCCTGGTGAGCGGCCGTCGGTCGTATAGCGTCGGGCAGACGCTTGAGTCCTGCCCGCCGTCCGGCCCGCAGCGCAGGACTTCACAGCGAGAGGCTGGGACGCTGCTGCGCGAGCTGCTGCCGGGCGACCTGAGCCTTTTCGCGCCTCTCTTCGCACGCCCGGCAACGCACCGCGAACGGCAGCGCTCGAAGGCGCGGATCGGCAATCCGGGTCTCACACTCGAAACAGGACCCGTACTTGCCGCGTCGAGCCGGACGAGCGCTTCTTCGATGCGGGTCAGCACGTATCCGCCCTCATCTGGAGCAGCGCGATGTCGAGATCGCCCTGGATGTCGGCGTCGGAATCCTCGACCTCGTCGCGCACCTCGTTGGGGCGGTCGGCGCGCCCGTCCCGGATGCGACTCTGGACGTAGTCCTGCATTTCGCGACGGCGTTCGCTCAGCATCTGCCTGAGCCCTGCATCCCGCGCGGTGGTGTCGGTCATGGTTCTGGCTCCTGCGTCCTGCAGGATGCCCGGAAGGCTCCGACGCGTGTCTGTGCCGTAGTGAACACCCCCTCTCCTTGGCCACCGGCGTAAGGTACTGGCACAGGAGCACCAAGTACATGAACGAACACGACAGCATGACCGCACTCACGCAGGAGCATCGAGGATGCGGCTTCGCGATCGGACTCGTCACCGGCTCGTTCGTCGGCGCCGGCCTGGCGATGTGGCTCGCCCCACGATTCATTGCGGACCTTCGCGATCGCCTGACCGACTCGGCGACGAATCTGAGCGACCGGGCGTCCCAGCAGTATCGGCAGACCAGCGCCCGTGTCGGTGACGCGGTCGCCGACCTGACCCGGAAAAGTCAGGACGTCCGCGATGACGTCGCCGAGGCCGTGGCGCGCGGCGCCCGCGAAGTCGCGCGCGGCGCCCACGAGGTGGAGAGCTATGCCACCGCCGCCAAGAGCGATCGCGTGAGAAGTCACAAATCAGAAGTCGGAAGTTAGAAGTCAGAAGTCAGAAGT
>CAVPGW010000032.1:0-68829 GCA_963704055.1 Pirellulaceae bacterium
GTATGGTTGGAACGGACTGTTCTTAAGCAGCTTCCAGTCGCCCAGTCGTGACTTTGGGGTGCGCTTGGTACGCGGGCCAACAAAGAAACGATCGAAGAGCAACTGAACCAGTAGCTGGCCGATTCTCGCGTTTGAATCCCCGCCTCTACTTCCGGCTGGAAGTCGAGGCATTTTCTTAAACGCCAGAAAAGATACACTGAACGACCTTGGTCGATCACAGTTTTTGTCAAATGTCGGATGCTTGGGCATGAGCGCTGCAGCGGACGACTCTCTCACGAGGAATTGAAAAGTGAAACGAATCTTAGCGATCTGTTTGTTTGCGGCATCAACCGCATTGGTTGGCTGCGGTGACCCCAAGGCTACCAGCGTGATCGAAAATGCCGATGAATCGGCGATAGCTGAATATGAGCGGCTGACAGCCGAACAGATCGCCGCCATGGACGCGGATCCCGGGAACGCGTTGGACGAGCCCGAGTAAGGACTTGAGGTCGATGCAGTGCGCGACGCGCGGGGAGCCGATGTGCGGCATTTCCTCGCTCACACGTTTTGAAGTTGCGCTTTTAGCCGCGGAGCGGCGACAGCATCCAGCCTGGGGCGTGAGCCCCAGGAAAACGGAACGAACGATGCCCATCAGCCGCGGAGCGGCGACAGAAAACGGAACGGTCACAATGCTGTCGCCCCTTCGGGGCTTTCGGTCGTTTTCGATTACAAATCCTGGGGCTCGCGCTCCAGGCTACATGCTGCCGTGCCTCCGGCACTAGCGAAACGCGCAACTTCAAAACTCACGCGTCGGGTCACGAGTATTCCCTCGTTTCGTTTAACGGCAAGCCGCAGGCGACTTGGTGTGTACGAGCACAGTCGCCTGCGGCTTGCCGTTAAACGAAGAAAAGGATCCTCGACGCTTGGTTGAGTCAAAGAAATTCGGGTGTTAGCAGACGCGGCAAGAACAGTACGAATTCGGGGAAGAGGATCACGACGATCAGCAGCGCCAACATCGGCGCCAGGACAATCCCGACGTCTTTCAAGGCGTCGACGATTCTGATCTCGCCCAGTGCGCACGAGATCAGCAGGCATAACCCATAGGGTGGTGTCACCAAGCCGAACGCCAATGCAATGACTCCGATCATGGCAAAGTGAATCGGATGCATCCCCACGTTTTCGGCCAACGGCAGCAGCACTGTTCCCAGAACAATGATTGCCGGAATGGCATCGATGAACATGCCGACCAGCAAGAACGCTGCGGCGATCATGAATCCTGTCGCCATCGGTCCAGTTCCCCAGGCGGCCATCACATCGACGAGCGCCTGGGGGATGCGAAAGTAAGCCAGCAGCCAACCGAACGCGGAAGCCGTGCCGATGCAAAACAGCGAGATCGAGGCAAACCGGGCGGATTCGTACAATACCTTGGGGAATTCCTTTGGTGCGATCGACCGATAGATGATTCCGCCCAGGATGGCCGAATAGATCACCGCGACCGCCGATGCTTCGGTCGGTGTAAATAGTCCACCAACGATCCCGCCCACGATGATTGTCGGCGTGACCAACGCCAGAACCGCGTCGCGTGCAGCCCGCAGCAATTCGGCTCGCGACGCACGCTCGTCAAGTGGATAGTCGCGTGCTTTGGCGTACACCAGCACGGTTCCCATCATCAACAATGCGATCGCCAGTCCCGGAAGGACGCCGGCCAGAAACAGGCCGGCAATCGAGACTGACATCAGGCCGCCCCACACGATCATCATGATGCTGGGCGGAATGATCACGCCCATCACGGACGAACAAGCGGTGATGGCCACCGAGAAACTGGAGTCGTAACCCTGCTTCTTCATCGCCGGGATCATCAACGACCCGATCCCCGCCGCGTCGGCCGTCGAGGACCCCGAGATGCCGGCGAACAGCATGCTGACCAACACGTTCACGTGAGCCAATCCGCCCGGCAGATGGCCGACCAATGCGCTGGCCAGTTTCACCAACCGCTCGGTGATCCCGGCGGCATTCATCAGGTTCGCGGCCAACAGAAAGAAGGGAACCGATAACAAAATAAAGGAGTTGTACGACTTCCACATCTCGTTGATCAGCATGATCGGCGTCATCCGATCGTTGAAAAAGAAGACGGGAACGCAGGCCAGACCGAGCGCGAACGAAACGGGGATTCGCATCACGATCATCACGCCGAAGGTGCCAAACATGATGGCTGCGACTTCGCCTGCACTCATTGCGTTGGACTCATGTGGGTGTTTCCGACGGTTCGCGTTTGATCAGTTTCTTGCGGAGTATAAGTGGTAGACTGAGAGTTGCCTTCACGGGGTGGCCGGCGGTCGAGCGTCAGCGAGCCCCCGGAATTCGATTGGCTTGCTGCTGGGGGCTCGCTGACGCTCGACCACCAGCCACCCACCCAAAGCGGATCGGTCGCTCAAAGTCATGAAGAGTCTTTGATCATGCCGATGTCTTCGACGATTTTTTCTACCAAGAACACGATCCAAGTCACGCCAGCCAAAGGAAACGCGATATAGATACTGAGCATGTTGATGCCGCTCATTTCCGACGTTTGAATGAAGCCGAAACGAGCAAACTCGAACCCGTACCAGACAAACACAACCGCCAACAACGTCATGCACAGATGCACGATCAGCTTGGAAATGCCCGCTTCCCGTTTGGTGCTCGGTGGCGGCATCAGATCGACGTCGAAATGCGTTCCGTCCCGCACGGCGACCATCGCGCCGATCATGATGATCCATACGAAACAAAATCTGGCGACTTCCTCGGTCCAAATGTATCGCGGAACGAAACCGCTGTAGCGGGAAAGAATCTGCATCGAAACCGGAATGAGCATCGCAGCCATCAGCAGCGTCATCATGACTTTCAAACACTGGCAGTATCGATCGAGTAAGAATTTCATTGTGGGGTTCTTCCGCGAATTGAGTGGTTGATCCGCAATGATTGTGTGGCTGGTGGTCGAGCGTCAGCGAGCCCCCAGACGCGAGCCAATGGAATTCCGGGGGCTCGCTGACGCTCGACCGCCGGCCACCCCTTGAATGCAATTACTAAAACTCCGGAAGAACCCATTGTGGAAAACATCATCGACCGTTACTTGATGGCATCGATGCGGGCCAGCACTTCTTCGGCATTGATCTGGCGGGCGTAAGCGGCTTTCACCGGCGCGGCCAGCCGCAGTAACTCGTCTCGGGCGGTGAAATCATGGACCCGCAGTTTGCCTTCCTGCTGCAATTGCGACAGAATCGCGGCATCCTCGGATGACTCGAGTTGGCGACCGTAGGCCCCGGCCTCGCGTCCGGCACGCTGGATCGCATTTTGTAATTCCGCGGGAAGTCGCCGAAACGTTTTCCCGCTGAAGCAGAGTGGGCGAACGGTGATCGCGTGCTGCGTCAAACAGATCTCCGGTCCCACTTCGTAGAATTTCATTTGTTGCGTGCCGGCCGCTTCGTTTTCCGCCGCGTCAATCACGCCCGTCTGCATGGCATTGTAGACTTCGCTGTAGGCAATCACGGTTGGTGAGGCACCGATCGCTTGAAAAATCTGGGTTTGAATCGGTGCGCCCATGACCCGAATCGTCAGCCCCTTTAAATCGTCCATGTTCTTGACCGGCGACTTGGCGATCAGATTGCGAACACCACCCCCCGCGTATCCGATCAACATCACGTCCGCTTTTTTGGCAATTTTGCGACCGATCGGTTCAAACGCGTCACTCTCAAGTACGTCGCGCCAATGTTCAACGTCGCGGTACAGAAACGGTACGTCCATCAACGGAGCACTCGCGGAAAACGTCGACATGTGTGACGGCGAGACGATGCCATAGTCGACCGAAATGCCTTGGCTCATGTAGGCGAAGTAATCTTTTTCAAGTCCCAATTCGCTGTTCAGGTAAAGCTCCAGCTCCACCGGCCCGTCGTAATATTCTTTGACCAGTTCCTCAAACTTGCGAATCGTCCGTGTGAAAGCATGAGGCTCGTCAAATTGCGTCGCGCCTTTCAGCGAGATCACCTGCCTGCTTCCTGGATCCCCGGTCTGCGGGTTGGCATCGGAGCCGGAGCGGAGGAAGATGAAAATCGCGATGCCCAGCAGAAACAACAGAGCAATGCCAAGGGTTTGTTTCATCGGGAGTTTGATTTTGTATTAACGCGATTCATCGGGTCTTGCTCGATTCAACCGCATGAATGCGGTCACTACGAACAAGTACGGTCAATCATAAAATGATTCGCGCGCGAATTCGATGTCTCCGTAAATCTCCAGCAACCTGTCGAGGTGAACGACCTTGAAGACTTCGGCTACCAGCGCTTGAATCGAGGCCAGCTTCACTTCGCCTCCTTGCTTCCGCAATCTCGTTTGTAGCGTCACCAAGGTTCCGATGCCAAAGCTGGAGATGTACCCCAGGTGGGCGCAGTCAATGATGATCTTGCGTTTTCCCTGCTGAAAGTGTTTGTCGACTTCCGCATTGAATTCCGGGGAGGTGGCAGCGTCGAGTTTTCCGTGCAATTTGATGACAAGAATGTCATCGTCGACGACGTACGAGCTAATGAATGCTGTCTCGGTCATACGAGCTTCCGGATTGAATGGAGGGAGGTTGCCGGCAATCGATCCGCGCGACCGAACCCATCCTAACAGTTCTGGTACTTCCAAGGTCTAGGTGGCAGATTGCGAGTTGCATCCCTGGGGTGGCCGGCGGTCGAGCGTCAGCGAGCCCCGGAATTCCCTTGGCTTGTTTCTGGGGGCTCGCTGACGCTCGACCAACCAGCCACCCAATCTTGCGGAAGGGCCAGTAGAAGTCGCGAAAAGCAGCAGTTTTTGGCAGATGTCGTGGGAGCTCGCTGTGCCGCAGGGCGGCGAGAAGTTTCCGCCGAAATTGCGAAGCGTCGCTTTAGCAACAGGCTCCCTGTCTCTAGCGGCCGGCTTTTTGGCCGCGCCTTCACACTCTGAACTGAGGAGCACCGCTATGTTTGCGCTACCCGTACGTTTCCAGCAAACCGTCGTCCATGGGGCGGTGAGCTGCGTGATCGCAGCAGCCACGCTGCTGGCTTTTGCCGCTGCCCAGACGGCATCGGCCGCTGGTCTGCTGGTCTCCGAAGGAGGCTTTGGCGGCGTGCTGGAGATCAAGCAACAGGATGTCCGCGTGACGATCAACAACTCGATTGCCGTCACCCAAATCGATCAAATCTTCGTCAACACGGAGAACCGCCAGGTCGAGGCTCTCTACACCTTCCCGGTGCCTCGCGAAGCGAGTGTTTCCAACTTCAGCATGTGGATTGGCGGCAAGGAGATGATTGGCGAAGTGGTCGAGAAAGAACGAGCCAAGCAGATCTACGAGAGCTACAAACGCCAACGACGCGATCCGGGCTTGTTGGAGCAAGTCGATTTCAAGCAATTCGAAATGCGGATTTTCCCGATCCCGGCCGGCGCCGAACAGCGAGTACGGATTGAGTACTACCAGGAATTGAATGTCGATCACGACTGGGCGACCTACGTCTATCCGCTGGCCACCGACGTTCGCGGCAAGCAGCTCGATACCCGGGTGAAGGGACGGTTTTCGATGAATGTTGACGTCAAGAGCGAAGTCGCCATCAAAGAACTCCGTTGCGAGTCGCATGCGGATGACTTTGTCGTGGTGAGCCACCAACCGAACTATGCCCAAGCGGCGATGGAGCTGGTCGAAGGAGACCTGTCGCGCGATATCGTGATGGCGGTCCAGACCAAGCGACCGCGGACCGGCTTGGACGTCGTTACCAGTCATCCCAGCGGCGAAGACGGTTACTTCATGATGACGCTGACACCGGGCGATGACTTGAGCAGCACCATGGAGCCGATGGACTACGTCTTCTTGCTCGATATCTCCGGCAGCATGGCGCACGATGATAAACTCGCGATCAGCCGCCAGAGTGCTGTCGCATTTATCGATTCGCTTGGACCCGAGGACCGTTTCGACTGTCTGGCCTTCAACCTGGCGCCGACGCCTTTGTTCAAGGAAATGCAATCGGCCGATCAGGGCAACTTGGATAAGGCAAAAGACTTCTTCGCCAATCAACGAGCACGCGGAGGAACGGTGCTGCAGCCGGCACTTTCGGCGGCCTACGGTTACCGCGACGACGACCGACCGTTGAACGTGGTGTTGTTGAGCGACGGAATGACCGAGGTCGGTGAACAGGCCGAATTGTTGCGTTTGATTCAATCACGCCCCGACGGCGTGCGTGTCTTTTGCATCGGTGTCGGCAACGAAGTCAATCGACCGCTGCTGGAACAAATGGCCAATCAAGCAGGCGGGCTGGCGGCGTTTGTTTCGACCGAAGACAGCTTCGAACGGCAGGCTCACCTGATGCGACAGAAATTGGTGCGTCCGGCCATCGAGGACCTGGTCGTGCAGTTCGACGGCGCCTCGGTGAAAGACGTTGAACCGCAGTTGCTGGGCGATATCTTCTATGGCACGCCGCTGCGAATGTTTGGCCGTTACGGTGCTGGAGGATCAACGATTGTCACTCTGAGCGGAAAAGTGCAAGGTGGACCGTGGAAGCAAACGGTCGACATGGCTTTGCCACAGAGCGACGAAGGGAACAGTGAGATCGAAAGGATGTGGGCTCAAAAGCGAGTCGGGCGACTGCTAAGCAGCGAGCGAGCAGGCAACGGATCCCAACGGGATGAGATCGTGCGGCTATGCGAGGGCTATTCGATCGTGTCGCCTTACGCATCGATGTTGGTGCTTGAGAACGATGCCGAATACAAACGCTGGAAGATCGAGCAACGCAACGCAATCCGGGTCCAGCGAGATCGTAGGTCGCGCGAGGTCGTTCAGCAGAAGCTGGCGGACATGCGCAGGCGCGCGGGTGAGGGCTTCGAGCTGAATCGGGAGCAGAAATTGGTATCGACTCAAAGTCAAAGCAAGTCGACTCCCGCAGCACCCACGCAGACGCAACCTAACACGCCACCATCGCAGCCGAACACACAAAGTAGTCGTCCGAATCGCGGAATCGACTTAGATGTCAGTTTCCCCCGTGGCGGCGGAGGTGGCGGTGCGATCGATCCGGTGACGGCCATGCTGACGTTGAGCACCGCCGGAGCCGCGGCGATGGCGCACCGCAGACGCCGACGGAAGGAAGGGTAGGCGGGCAAGCCAGTTAACGGTTGGCAGTCGACAGTTGGCAGAAAGAAGTATGTCCACTGTTAGCTGCCAGCTGTTCCCGCCCTCTCCGGCCGTTCAAACGTCCGGCTCTCACAGAGGGAGAGTGATCCAGAGGGAGAGTGATTTCGTGTTCGCGACCTTTACAAAACCAAAATTGAAAGCCGCAGGACCTTTGAGCGGCCGACGTGATTTGGCGCGGAGAATCCTATGAAACGATCACTGCTGCGAACTTATCCGGTCACGATCATTGTCTCGCTTCTCGCGTTTGTTGCCTGGGCTTGCCCAACATTGAATCTGTGGCTGCAGCTTGATTTCAATGCGGTCGCCGATGGGCAGTGGTGGCGAATCTGGACAGGCCATCTGACGCATTACGATGGCAACCATTTGTTTTGGGATCTGATCATGTTCGTGGCCTTGGCAGGAGCATGCGAACATCGGCATCGCCGCCCGTTTGCGCCGGCACTCGCCGTCATGGTCGCGGTGATCTCCGCTTCGATCGGCTATTTTTGCGACCAAGTCTCTGTCTACCGCGGTCTCAGCGGAATCGACACGGGTTTGTTCGTTTGGTTCGTCGCTGATCAGTGCCATGATTGCGTGCGCAGCCGCGATCGAGTCTCTGCGCTGCTTTGGCTCTCGCTGTCGATGGGCCTGATCGGCAAGTTGTTGTATGAAGTCACAACTGGGCAAATACTGTTTGTTGACGCATCCGGGTTTACACCGCTGGTCGAATCCCATCTTGCCGGTGCAGCAATCGGCTTGGTTTGTTACTCTTCGCTCTTCTTTTTCACCAGGCCTCGGTTGGTGATCACGGATGTCCCCAGGCCGGTTCGGAAGGCTGGGTTGATGATCGCCTCGGGGATATCGGTGGTCGAAAA
Source organism: Pirellulaceae bacterium (assembly GCA_963704055.1). Classification (GTDB taxonomy): domain Bacteria; phylum Planctomycetota; class Planctomycetia; order Pirellulales; family Pirellulaceae; genus Rubripirellula. The sequence continues at coordinate 7,999 of CAVPGW010000032.1, forward strand.
AAAACTGATGTCCGGTTTTTGGTTTTCATCGATCTTCTGCTGCAAAGATTCGCCTTCTCGCAACACGATCATCGGAGGCACGCCACTACTGGATCGTGCCCGCCACGCCGGCTCTCCGTCGATTCGCAGTTCGATCGTCGACAAGAACGGCTGAACGGTCGCCGACTTGATCGTCGCGGCAGGTTGCGCTGGACTTGCTTCAAAGCTCGGTCCTGTTCGCGGTGGGCCAAAACCGGGCGGACCCGTTCGGGAAGGCCCAAAGTTTGATCGAAATCCACATCAAACGGGTCGGCAGTTTCTCGTGCTCGGACCCATGGAATCCAACCATTGTGGTCGCCAGGAAACGTGAAGTTCAAGCGTGAATCCAGGATTCCCGCTGCGGCAAACTCGGTATGCAGGTCAGGACGCGGCATGAATACATTTCTTGTTTAACGGCAAGCCGCAGGCGACTGCTTGAGGCGGACGCAGTCGCCTGCGGCTTGCCGTTAAACCATGAATGTCGGATTCCTTTGGTGATGGGTCCTAAACCTACGGTTTCAGCACCACGTGTTTGATGCTCTCGCGATTGTAGGTGTAAGTGAGATGGACCTTTCCATCGGCTGCTTGGATCACTGCCGGGTACGAGAACTCACTGCGATCCTTCTTTTCGAGCGTCAGAATCGGCTGCCAAGCTATTCCGTCGGTTGAGGTGGCGACGTTCAGCATTTGCCGTCCCGATGGGAAACCACCGCCACGAGTGGTGTGGTTGTAGACCAACAATTGGCGACCGTCAGAGAGCGTGACCGCGTCGGTTCCTGAGTTGGGGTTGGGCAACTCGGTCGCCGTGATCTTACTCCATGTCTTGCCGCCATCGGCCGACCAGCTGGTTGTGATCACCCGTTGCTTACTGCGGCAAAGGACCTGCATGCGTCCATCGGAGTAGGTCAAGATACTTGGCTGGATGGCATCGAACTGGCTGGCGTCATTGATCGGCCCAATCACTTCCCAGGTCTTGCCGAGGTCACGCGTCAGCTCGAAGTGAACTCGCCATCCGTCATGTTCGGTGCTGGAAGGGCACAGAATCGCGCCGTCGGATAGCTGAATTGGCTTGTTCTTGACCGGGCCGGCCAATTGTGTGTTCGGCTCGCCCAGTTTGGGATCTTCGCCAAGCTTTCTCGGCTTGGACCATGTCTTTCCGTGGTCGCCCGAAGTCATCAACATGCCCCACCACTGCGACGGACTCGGTCCGACCTTGTAGAACAACATGAGCGGTCCGGTCTGAGGTTGAAACAAGACGGGATTCCAGCAGGGAAAACGTTGATCGGCGGACTCAATCCCATTGGCGACTTCGACCGACTCTGACCACTTCGTCCCGTCAAACCGAGCGACGCGGATTCCCACGTCAGGATGTTTCTCTTTGGTGCCCGCGAACCAAGCCGCGACCAACCCGTCGGGCGTTTCCGCAATTGTCGACGCGTGGCACTCGGGCGTCGGCTTGTCGTCGAGCGAATAGATCAACTCGGCGGATTCGCAGATACCTTCGCCGGGAGTTGCCATGGGTGCGGATGGGAATTGGTCGTCCGCGGATGTTACGTGAGACGCAAAAAATGCAAGCAGCAAGATTGCCGTGATAGGTCGAACCATGGAAGGGTGTTCTATGTGGTTGTGTGAGGCGACGAAGAGTGTCCGTGCGGGCTGCGACCTATCGTAACTCAGATCTCTTCGCTCGTGTCGGCTGGAATCCAGCCGGAGGTCCCGCTGGGCAGGCCGATACGGACCCAGTCGCCGCGGCGGTCGAGGATCTGCACCACACGTCCTTCGGCACTGCGGAGATCGCTGACTTCCGCGAACTCGCTTCCGTCTCCCTCGCGAATTGTCACGTTGGGTTCGACGAAGACCGCGGTGCCGTCGGCGCTAAACTCGATGACGCGAAGGAAGTACGAACCAGCGGCCAAGGTCGCGCACAACAGAGTCAAGCACGCGGCGGTCTTCCAGTGAAACTGCACTTGTAGGGCCCGCAACGCAATGATCCCCCAAAACGCTGCCCAGGCGGAGAGGAATATCCCCTTGATGGTTCGCGGTGAAACGTACCGCTGAACCAGATCGTTGGCGTTGCGGACGCCTGCCAGTTTCGCTTTTTGCGGCTGCCAACCGCTGGTGAGATTTTGCTCGGCCACGGCAAGCTGCTGGCGATAACTCTGGTTGACTGGATCGAGCCGCAAGGCACGACGATAGTTGGCGATCGCTTTTCCAGTTTGGCCCATTCGAAAGTATGCATTGGCAAGGTTGAAAAAGAGCTGATCGTTCTCGATCCCAGAATCGACCAACAGCTCAAGTTTCGCAGCCACTTTCGCTAAGTCTTCATTCCAGGTTCCAGCTGGCTGAGCTGTGGGCCCAGCTGGCAACTCATTGGGAACCGACGCGTAAATCGATACCGCCTCGTCCAAAAGCGTCTGCTGCTGCTGGGGTGTCAGCGGCGCATCGCCGCGTGCCAGGTTTGCAGACGCGGGGTGCCACGAGAAGATTGCAGCGAGCAGGATTGTTGACGTGGAAGAGAGTTGCCTGGATTTCCTTGCCGGGCGCAGTGCCAGCTTCTTTCGCGTTAATTCGTTGGCGATTCGCATCGCTTCCTCTTTGAGAGAATCGAGCGATTGGCCGCTGCTCGAGCTGAATGCCGATTTCTCGCAGTTCGCATAGAATCGCTCGGCGCGGATCGCCAAATCATGATGGCCCGCAGCGCGAAGTTTGCCGATGGTTTGATCTCGCGCCAGTCGGCTTTCCGGCAAACGAAACCGTCGGCACAGAAAACCTTCGAGCGCGTTGGCAACGTCGGCAGTCGAGTCGGCCGACCTCAGCGATCGCTGCAGTTGACTCCGCGCCGTAACGAGACTCTTGAACAGATGTCGCGATGCAAACAGCACAGCCACCAAGGCCAGCAGCGGCGGCACGACCAACATCGCAATCAATTCTGATGAGATGACGTCAGGCCGCGGGACACTTCGCAGCACACCAGGACCTGACAGGAACGTCAAACTCGAAGTCGGTTGGGCGGCGGATGCTTGGGGATTGTCCGTCGAGCTGTCAGTTGCAGATCGATTGCTGGACGCGCGCTTGCCTCCGACGATCGCGTCGAGTGCCAATACATCGGCCTTCTCGACTTGAATCGGAATCGGCTCGCTCTTGGTCGTAGCGAACTTAGCGGTAACTGGATCGAAGTAGCTGAACGTGATCGGCGGAATCTCGGTCACAGAGTCGCTGATCGGTCGAATGGTTGTCGAAAAGACCTTTCGCGATCCGTCGACAAAGCCGGCCAGCGGTTCGTCGGGCACTTTGAAATCTTTGGTCAGAGTCTGCTGAGATTCGATGGGAGGTGCCCGCACCAAGTCCATCGGTCCGGTGCCGTCGACGCCGATGTGAAGCGTGATCGGATCCCCCACTTTGACCTGCGTCGGTTTGGCTTCGGTAATGATGGAGTACTGACCAACGGCCCCGCGATAGTCCTCGGGCCGACCCTGTTTCGGAATCGGTTTCACTGTGATCTTCTCGACTGTCGCTTCGGCAACGAGCGGCTTCGTTTTGGTGATTTTGAGCCTGTCGCCGAAACCGCGAAAGAAGCTGTCATCGAACAGGCTGCTGGCACCGCCGAAAGGGAAATCGTCATCATCGAACATCGAGAACGCGCTGCGCGCGCGTCCCAGCTCGAGTGGATAGCTGAGCAGGATTCGCACGTCATCGGCATCGATTTGTCCAGGCCGATTGGGGTAGACCGTCGCGTCAATCTCGTACAACAAGTACTCGCGTTCATTGCCGTCGGAATCCTTTCGCAAGACGCGTTCGCCGCTCGGTCGTTCGTTGTCCTCCGCCATCTTCTGGATGCTCTCGGCGAACGGTCCCCAGTTGGTTTGCTGGGAGATCAAATTCCACATATTTGCTTCGTCGAGCGTGATTCCCAGCTGCTTGTCTTTGTAAGGACGAACCCACAACTTCAACGTCAGATCGAGAGCTTCGCCGACGAAGATCTCCTTCTCGTTTCCTTCGATCTCGACGAAAAGCAAGTCGCCTGGCTCACTCTTGCTAGCCACGATTCGGACCGCTTTAGAAATCATCGTCATGCCGTCGGCGGCGACTCGGATCGGCGGAATCGTGAACGTGCCTTCCCGCTCGGGAGTAACGCGGAACGTGAAGATGATCGATGTTCGCTCCGTCTTGCGACCGTTGATGATCGTGGTTTGTGAGCTGCGTGATGGTCCGCCCATCGACTCGATGGTCAATCCATCGACTTCGGGCATTGTCGGCGGTTCATAGCTTGCCACATTGTTGATTTGAATCCGAAACACAATCGGCACACCAACGTAGGTCTCACGCGTCGAAACGTCCGTCTCCACATCGGCGGCAGAGACGATGCCGGCCAACGAAAGAAACATCAAAGTGGTTAGACCAAATCGTACGCACATCTTTCCATTACCAATCCCAATCCACTGATTACCAATCCCGATCCACTGATTACCAATCCCGATCCACTGATTACCAATCCCGATCCACTGATTACCAATCCCGATCCACGGGGATCTGTCGCGAACGTTCAGCGGCCCGACGTCTGAGCCGGCGCAGCATGTCTCGGTCTCGAATGGCTTGCAACATTTTGCGAGCCTCTTGCTCGGTCATTTGCATCGCTTCGTCGGGCTCAACCATCTGGGCGGTTGTTTCCGGTTGCTCCGAGTCGTCTTCGGATTGATTTGTCGAAGTCAACTCGCCCGAAGGTGTTTTTTCGTCGTCAGCCTGTTCAGGCGACTCGTTTTCGGCCGCTGAGTCTTGCTGTTCGGATTGATCCTCTTTCCGCTGCTGCGAATCACTTGGATCTTGCGGTGGCTGCTGAGTCGGGTCGTCGCCTGACTGCGATTCGTCTTGCTGTTGATCGGATTTTTCGTTGTCGGCATTTTCTTGCGACTGCTGCGACTGATTCTGCTTTGAATCTGATTTGTCTTGTTGCTGTTGATCTTGTTGCTGTTGATCTTGCTGCTGTTGATCCTGCTGCTGTTGATCTTGCTGCTGTTGATCTTGCTGCTGTTGATCCTGCTGCTGTTGATCCTGCTGCTGTTGATCCTGCTGCTGTTGCTGTTCTGTCAGCTGTTGGATCAGTCTAGTCGCTAATTCGATGTTCGCCCTGGCGTCGCTGTCGTCAGGATTGATGCGAAGCGAGCTGCGGTATTGATCGATCGCCAATCCCAGCTGCTCGATGGCACCGCCAAAATTGGGCTGGGCCGTATTGTCGGGCTGTTGCGGTGCCTGCAGGCTAGCCACAGCGCGGGCGTAGTGGGTGTTACCAAGGTTGAAACGAGCTTTGGCTGCCAACGAATCGTTGGTCGCGGCGGAGGCCCGCTGGAACATGGCGGCGGCTTCGGCGAATTGCCCCGCACGATACAGAGCGACACCCTCGTTGTAGGTCGCCTCAATCGGAGCATCGCCGGCGTCCGCCTGTCCCAACGCGGTAGCGGCGGCGAAGGCCGACCAGCCGATCGTTAGGAACAGGGGGAGTAGTAACGGCGATTTCATGTCGGTGCTACAGAAGCGAAACCGTCTCATTGTTTACGACCGATGACTAAGTTTGGATCGGGCTTTTCCGCACAACGGATTCTCTCGTTTAACGGCAAGCCGCAGGCGACTATGTTCGAGAGACGCAGTCGCCTGCGGCTTGCCGTTAAACAAATACGCTATCCCGTCAAAACGTTCCTACGTTCCTCGGCGGTTTCCGTACCAACGGATTTGCATTCTCTCACAATACCGGAAACCCTGGTTTTCGCACCATGGCTTTAACCACTCGGCGGCAGCGTCCATGGCCGCAATTGTACTGCCCTGAGGCATCACCCAGACGTCCGCCGGATCGGCCTGCAGTGCGTTGGCGACCGCGAAAAGTTCGTCGTAGTCGGAGGGCGAGTCGACGACGAACTTCAGCTGAAAGTCATCCGCTCGCTCCATCAGCCGCTGCATCGCCTCGATCGGAAGACGGCGTTTCGCATGCAGCTGGCTCCACCGCAGATGTTTGATCGGGTCAGGTGTGCTGGAGGCAAACTTGGGGCTGATTGAGATCAGGTCACACTCGATATCACAGTCGATCGTGCCGGCCGTCTCGATCGTGACATGCAAACCCCGGTCGCGCAGCAAACGACACAGCAGGGGCGACTCCTGCGGCAGCAGCGGCTCGCCACCGGTCAACACGACGTGCCGCAATTTCGACTCGGCGATCGACTGCAGGATCGAGTCGAACGAAAGCTGCGATCCTGTGGGGTTCCATGAAGCGTAGGGTGTATCACAAAACCAGCACCGCAGGTTGCAGCCGCTGGTGCGAATGAAGTAGCTTTCGGTGCCCGTCAGTTTGCCCTCGCCTTGGCGGCTGGTGAAGGTCTCGGCGATCCGCAGCGTCCCCCTAGTCGTCGCCAGCGACGCGTGCGAGAATCCGGAATTCTGAAGTGGAGTAATCAAGATTGAGCGACTCGAGCAGCTTTCGCGATACGTTGGAGGTCTTTGACAATCCCAGCCCGTCACGGAATTTTACGATCGAACATCACTGTCCCGAGTTCACGTCGGTCTGTCCCAAAACGGGGCAACCTGACTACGGGACAATCGTCTTTTCGTACGTCCCTGACAAGGTCTGCGTCGAGCTGAAAAGTCTGAAAATGTACTTGCAGCGGTTTCGTAACGAAGGGATTTTCTACGAGGCCGTGACCAACCAAATCATGGACGATTTCATCGCGATCGTGCAACCGCGCCGAGCCACGGTCGAAAGTCGCTGGACCCCCCGCGGCGGACTCTGCAGTAATATCATCGTGAAATACCCCGACGAAGGATAGGCATCGACCATGACGACTCCGATTTTGTTGAGTGGGTTCGCCGACGAGGCAGCCAACGAAAAACTTGCCCTGCAACAGTACTCCGCCTTCGCCGCGCTGGGATTGCGGTACTATTCGATTCGCTTCATCGACGCTGGCGAGGGCATCAAAAACGTGATGCAGTTGTCCGACGGCGAGATCCAGCAGCTGGTCAAAATGCAAAGTGACTATGGGCTGCAAGTCAGCAGCATCGGGTCGCCCATCGGCAAGGTCAAGTTGTTGGATGTCGACGACGGATCGGCGAACAAGTACATCCCTTTCGAGCAATACCTCAAGGAAGACGTGGCGACGGCATGCGACCGGGCCGAGGCGTTTGGTGCCAAGCTGATTCGCGGTTTTGCCTTCTATCATCCCAAAGGGACGAATCCCGAGGAGCACGTTGATCGGGTCAGCGACCAACTGGGGCAGATCGCCGAGGCTTGCGACAAGCGAGGCTTGACGTTTGGGTTGGAGGTCGAAGCGAATCTGGTCGGGCAGTCGGGCAGCCTGTTGAAAACGATTGCCGAAAAAGTGAATCATCCCGCCATGCTGACGATCTTTGACGGCGCGAATATCGTGACCCAAGGTTTCACGGCGGACGAAACATTTGGTCAGTACCTGGAAATGAAACCGAGTCTCGGCTGGTTGCACATCAAGGACTACCACGATCCCTCGCCCACCGGCCGGATCGAGCACGTTGACGAAGCGAGCTTGAGCAACTTTGTGCCGGCCGACATCGGCGATACCGGTCACGAAGCGATCCTGCGTGATTTGAAAGATTTCTTGCCGGAGTTGCACAGTCGCATGACGGCCCGAGGCGCTGACGGCGTCTTCTTTGATCTGGAACCGCACGTCAAAGGGGGCGGACAGTTCGGTGGCTTCAGTGGTCCCGATGGATTCGGCGTGGCACTCCGCGGTCTCTGCCGAGTGCTGGACTACGTTGGCATTCCGTATGACTTGCGATCGTTCGCGGACATCAAAAGCTGATGAATCGGGATTTGAACGAGCGGATGACCGAGTTGGAAATTCATCTCGCCCACGTTCAACGTCTGTATGAGCAGTTGAACCAGGTGGTGACCTCGCAAGCGATGGAAGCCGACCGGATGGAGCGGCGGATTTCCCAGCTGCAAACTCAAATCAAAGAGCTGAAGGATAAGCCGGCCGCGGCAGTCGATCCGTTGGACGAGAAGCCGCCGCATTATTGAACACCAAACCTAATACCCGATCCCTACCCGGACCATGATTCCGTCCTCTGGTTTGATGTTGTCTTGCGGGTTGTATCGGTACTCGATTTCTCGATTGAAAACGTAACCGATCTCGGCGAATGCGGTCCGGCGGCCTGCCTGGATCGCCTCCGGTATCCCCCATTCCATCCCCATCACGGCACGCAGCGTATTGATGTCGACGCTGTCCGAGGTCCCGTCGGTGCGCTGGATCGTCCAGTTTCCGCCACCGAAGTCGCCCGCCAGGTACCACCAGACATCTTGCGTACCGATCGTCCGGCAGTAATGCGAGAACTTGGGCTGTGGGAAGAAAAAGTCGAGCCGCGTGTAAGGGCTGGGCTGATAAAGAATGCCGCCGGCCGGAACGAGTTTGACGCTGTTTCGGTCCAAGTAGTAGACACCCGCCTTCAAAGTCGTAGCGGGCGTGCAACGGAAGTTGAACAGTGCCTTGCCGAGGGCTCGAAAGCTCTCGCTGTTGTAGGTATTGAAATCAGTGAAGATACCAAGGCGAACGCCAAACTCAGTGCTAAACATCTGGTTTGGATCCGATTCCCAACCCATGTCGATGAACGCGCTGTAGGCGCTCGGCGGTAAGTCGGCGCCTGTACTGCCATTTGGGCCGTCCCAAAGTTGCAATGAGAACGACGGTATGACAAACAACGGTTGTGCGCAATACAAGAAGTTAGGAAACGCAAAGACGAGGGATACGTCTGTATTGTTGACTTGCAAGCCAGTCGGTTTGCTCCCGCCGCTGACGAACGTTTGGCTTAGCCGGGGGCCCTGAAATAGTCGGAACGCATCGTAACCTTGCATCGGAGCAAGCGCTCCGCCTGCGAACACGCCGCCTGGAAACAGACCACCGGGGAAAAGGACCGAGGGATTCGTTGACGGATAGGCGGTGGTTGGGAATTGCGATCCCCCCGGTGCGCCGTACAAGTCTGGCTGGCCGTACACGTCTGGCTGGCCGTACACGACTGCCGGATTGGGACCAATGCCCGGAAGTTGGGGCGAGGGCACGTAGGCCGAGCCTCCATAGGCCGAGCCTCCATAGGTTGGGGCCCCATAATCGGGCGTCCCGAGTACCGGTTGTTGGCTGGGTGCGCCATAGCCTGCTGGATACGAAAAAATGCGACTGAAGAGACCGCCGCCGGGAGGTGACGGTGGAATCACATCAGGTGAGCCGAAAGCGCCGCCCGGTGCGATCGTGGTTGTTGGCGGGCCAATCACCGCGACCCCCGCCGGAGGGCCAGTGGGCAGGGTTGAACCAGTGGGCAGGGCTGAACCGGCAGGCGGAGGACCAAAGGTCGGCCCAATCCCGCTGGCTGGCGGGGAAATACCGCTACCGTATTGAGCACTTGGAGTTATCCCATACGGATCGAAACTCGACGGTGGTGCATAGGCCGTTGGCGGCGGTCCAATCGGCGTCAGGTTGGTTTGCGGAATATCGACTGAACCGGTGGAGACACCCGATTGGATCGAACCGGCATTGTTCGAGGGATACAGCGTCTGTTGAGCGATCGCGGGGAAAGTGGCAAAACACGTTGCCACCAACGCTGCCGCGCAAGCCAAGTGAGGCAGGAAAGGACGGTTACCGATTCGAGTCTCGATCAGATGCATGAAACGTTTGGCCAAAGCTTGAATGGCAAGCGGTTGCTCGTGCGATGCTCACCTACTTCTGGGAGGTACTCCGCACAAGCACACTTGGTCAAGGCGAATCGTTCGGGAACACCGTTCGCAAACGTAGACTTAAAACGCTATCATTCATGTGTGGGTGGCATGGTTTTTGCTTAATTGTGTACCCTGGCGATAATGCTCTGGGTGGCTGGTGGTCGAGCGTCAGCGAGCCCCCAGATGTGGCGGATTTCACTGCTGGGGGCTCGCTGACGCTCGACCACCAGCCACCCGATAGTTAGGCAAGAGCCTTGCCGCTCCAGTACAAACCTCCGACCCATTTGACTGCAAAAACTTCGATGGAAGATCTCGACGTCTCTCGCTTGGCCGAATATCTGCACCTGAACCCGGATCAGGTGACGAAGATGGCAATGCGCGGACGGCTGCCGGGCCGCAAGGTTGGCGGGCAATGGCGATTCAGCGAGGCGGAAATCCATCATTGGTTGGAAGACCGCATTGGGGTGAGTGATTCTGTCGAATTGAACAAAGTCCAACGTGTGCTCGATCGCGCGGCCGGGCAGGAGATCGAACGACCGATCCAGGAGCTCTGTACTCTCGAGACGATTGCCGTTCCGCTGAATGCCAGGACTCGCGGCAGCGTGATCCGAGCGATGTGCGAGCTAGCCGCGAAATCGGGATTGATGTGGGACGCGCCGGCAATGGCCGAGGCGGTGCGGGCCCGTGAGCAAATGCACCCGACCGCACTCGACTGTGGTGTCGCCCTGTTGCATCCCCGCCGTCCCCAGACAACGATTTTGGCCGACTCGGTGGTGGCAATGGCCGTTTGTCCTGCGGCCATCCCGTTTTCAGATTCTGGTCATTTGACCGACATCTTTTTTCTGATTTGCTCTTACGACGATGCCAGTCACCTCCGTATCCTGGCGAAGTTAAGCCGGATGATTGCCGATGGCATCATGCTTTCCAAGATTCGTGAGTCTGAAACAGCTGCCGAAGCATGGCATTGTTTACAGGAGTCTGAAGAGGCGATCGATTCCGCAGTCACTTGAGTAAGCCCCAACGGTTCATGGAGGAACTCGATGAGCGATCTCACTTTTCCACTTGGTAGCGACGCCGTGAACGCAGGTGCTGACTCGCATCGAGCACCCGATTTGCATCCGCCATCCAACGTGCATTCAGCACTGGGCACGTTGATGTGGATTGGTGAGTCGACGTCGCCCGAGTTCAACGAGGCGTACCAGCACTGCCTGACTCATGTCGCACAGCTCGCGTTGCGACTGAACTTCGACGATGCACTTTGCCGGCCGGCCGCGGGAGTTCGTTGTATCTTGGTCGCTCAATCAACCCGTCATCAGCTGCATCGACGTTGTTTGGAAATGCTACGCGAAGCCTATCCGCAAGCTTCCTTTTTGAACCTGCAGGGAACGCTTTGCGAAGGGATGCGCGGATTGCCGGAGCCAGCTTTCGGTCCCAACCAACATTACTGGCACCGTTGGAATCAGGTCTTGCCCGAGTGGCTTGGCAGCTGCGGTGTTGCCAATCATGATTCGCAGCCGTTGTCGCAAATCGGTGTCCGCAGCGTTGCCGTGCTGGCGTCGACGTTTGTGGCGGGAGAGGCGTTGATGGACTTGGCCGAATCGGCGGGAGCGACAGCAGTTTGGTGTCGACAGCCCGAAACACATCGAGTTCGCAACGTCGATACCGTGTGGTGGGACGATTCTGTTGCCGGCCCCACGTCCAGCCAAGGTTGGCAAGAACGAATTGCTCGCGTTCGGCAGTGCAAGAGCGCCGCGGCAACATGCCTGGATCGTCAACGCTCCGCGGCTGGAAGAACAGCGTGAAGCGATCCGAGGAGGCATCGACGTTGTGGTCAGCAAACCCCATCGGATCAACTGCTTGGTTGACATGCTGGCCAGCAGAACGAACGCGGCCGACAGCAGTTTGAGTGCCGTTTCGCGGGCCGCTTAGTCCGTAGCGAGAACGCTAACCGCAAAAACTTCGTTTAACGGCAATACCGTTCATTTTTCGTTTAACGGCAAGCCGCAGGCGACTTCGTTTGCGCGGGACAAAGTCGCCTACGGCTTGCCGTTAAACGAAAAAATGCGGCTCTACTTCACACCCATCGTCAACGCTTGCGGCTGATCGACCTTTGCTCGCTGTCGTTGCCCCGCTCCGACGCGGCCTCGATCGCCGAGATCCTGGCGGCCCTGTTCCGCTAATTTCATCAGACGCTCGACGACCTCGGGATGCTCTGACGCCACGTTGTGCTCCGAGGCGATATCTTCGACGACGTTGAACAGCAGCGTGTGGGCGGTTTCCGTGGGCCGGAAATGTGGATGCTTGGTGAACGTTTCCAACGGCACAAACAACTTCCACGGGCCGCTGCGGACCGCTTGTAACTGGTCTCGTTCGTAGTAGTAGAAGACATCGTACGGTGACTGCGCACCAGGCTCAGCAAAGATCAGCGCACGAATGTCATGCCCATCGATCATGCGGTCTTGAGGAACATTGCCTCCGGCTAACTTGGCAAACGTCGGCAGCAAATCCATGGTGGTCGCGAGCTGATCGCAAACCGTTCCCGCGGGAATCTGATTCGGCCACCACATGATCGTGGGGACACGGAACGCCCCTTCACCGGTCGTGTAGCCGCGGCCGTGCAGCGGTCGATTCGTGCCCCGCGAAGGACTGTCGATCTCGCGAGCCATCGGCGCGCCGTTGTCGGAGGTCCAGATCACCAACGTCCGATCGTCGATGCCCAGAGAGACCAGTTTGTCCAGCAACTTGCCGATGGACCAGTCGAGTTCTTCGATCGAATCGCCCCACGGACCATTGTTGCTTTTCCCTTTGAAGTCGGGGCTCGCGAACGGTGCTCGCGTACTGCCGGGCATCGCTTGCGGAAGGTACAGAAAGAAAGGCCGACTTCGGTTCGCCTCAATGAACTCGAGCGACTTTTCGGTATATCGTTTGGTCAGCAGGTCGCGGTCCACTGGTGCTTCGATCACCGTTTCATTCTCCATCAACGGCAGCGGCGGCCAGCGATCGCCATCCAAAGGCGCACCCAAGCGTTTACCGACCGCGGCGGTCATGTCGTCGCTGTAGGGAATGCCAAAGAACCAGTCGAAACCTTGACGTGTGGGCAGAAACGACGGCTGATCTCCCAAATGCCATTTGCCGATCATCCCTGTCGCGTATCCGGCATCTTTGAGGACTTCGGCGATCGTGATTTCGTCGGGGTTCAAGCCGTAGGGCGAGACCGGTCGCAGCACTTGCCCATCGCGGGGGTTATCATGCATGCCGACTCGTTGCGCGTAACAACCGGTGATCAGGCTGCTTCGCGACGGCGTGCAGACGCCGGCGGTCACGCAAAAGTGCGTGAACTTACGGCCTTCGCGTGCCATCCGATTCAACTGCGGCGTGCGATGCACGGTTGATCCGAAAGGCTCAATGTCGCCGTAGCCCAAGTTGTCACAAAAAACGACGATGAAATTCGGCTTTGTTGGCTGTTCGTCGGCTGCCAGTCGGGTGGGGAGTACGACAAGGGCGAGCGTCGCTGCGAGATTCAAAAATGTCAATTTCATCGTCGAATGATCCATCTTTAGGGGCGAATGAGAGATCCTGGCGAGTCGAATTCATTAAGATGGCTTACGAACATGATTCACCGTCCATTCAGTTGGGCGTGATGAAAACTTGTGTCGCACCTTCACTAGCGTAACGTTGCCGCCCCGCCCTGCTGATCGGCGGTCATTTTGACCACACGATCTCCCCTCCGTGATACACATTCCCCTTGCCCACAACCACGAGAACCTCCCATGCATACACGAATCCCACCAGGCGTCTGCCAACCACGACCGTGACTCAAAACAAACAAGCCAGTCACGTCGACGTTTTCTGCAGACCGGCACGGCGATTTCGGCGGGAGTCGCGTCGGGACTGACGAGCACACGAGCGATTCGGGCCGCTGAGCCTGCGGAAGGATCGTCCCAGATGCTTCGACTGGGACTTGTCGGCGCGGGCGGACGGGGCAGTGGTGCGATCAATGATACGTTGACCATCAACGAGAATGTCAAGCTGGCGGCGATCGCTGACTTGGAAAAAGAAAAACTCGGTGCGTTCAGAGACAGTGCCGCAAAACGTTACGAGGGCAAGGTCGATGTCGCAAACAACAAGATGTACAGCGGGATCGACGGGTACCGACGGATCCTTGATGATCCGGAGATCGACATCGTGATGTTTGCGACACCGCCCGGGTTTCGACCGCAATACATTGCCGAAGCAGTCGACGCGGGCAAGCACGTGTTTGCAGAGAAACCAACCTGCGTCGATCCGGCTGGTTACAAAATCTGTTTGTCGGCACACGAACAGGCCGTGGCCAACGGTACGGCGATCGTGACGGGAACCCAGTACCGACGGCAAACGAATTATCGCGAAGCAATCAAGCGGATTCACGACGGAGAGATCGGCGACGTGATCGCGGCGACCATGCGATACTGCGCGACTGGAATCTGGCACAAGAATCGCAAAGAAGGCATGAGCGATACCGAGTACCAGATTTACAACTGGATGCACTACATCTGGCTTTCGGGCGATCAAATCGCCGAGCAAGCCGTTCACAACATTGACACGATGAATTGGATCATGGGTGGGCCTCCCGAATCGGCCTATGGATCGGGCGGCAGGTTTACTCGACCCGAGGGCAGCGAGATGTGGGATAACGTCGAGGTCGACTATGTTTATCCTGGCAACCGCTTGGTGTCGTTCATGTGCCGCCAGATTCCTGCGACCACAAGTGACAATTCGAACACGATCTACGGCAGCAAAGGAATCGCGACGATTTACGGTGCGAACAAGGGTGCGAACATCGTCGACCGCGATGGCGTCGAAACCTGGTCGATGAAAGGCAACATCGGAGATGCCTACAAGCAGGAACACAAAGACCTGGTCGATTCGATCCGCGCCGGCAAGCCGATCGTCGAGTTGCGGGCGACGGCCGAGAGTTCAATGACGGCTGTGTTGGGTCGGATGGCGGCCTACACCGGCAAGTTGGTGACGTGGGATTTTGCCACCAGCGAATCGAAACTCGATCTGTTCCCGAAGGATTTTGACATCAACGGCTCGAGGCCGGAGCCGGAATTCGCGGTTCCGGGGAAGACCAAGCTGGTGTAGGGGCTTTGTTCGTAGTGACCGCATTCATGCGGTTTGCGAAGTAAACAAACCGATCTAGGTAACAACCCGATAAATCGGGTCACTACGAACAGAACGCGAAGAAAGAAAATCCGAATTCTCTCCTAACAAACCTCCGGGGTGGCTCGTTGTCGTGGGTGAATCGCGTTCTTCTCCTCTGCCATGACTCTCGATGACTGAGACCGCTTCGACTTGGCCCGCCGATGCCATTGATCGCCTCGTAGACCGTTACGAGCGACCATTGCTGGCGTACGCCTCGCGAATGTTGGGTGGTGATTGGCAAGGGGCGCAGGATGCGGTGCAGGAGACTTTCCTGCGGCTGTGTCGCGAGGATCACACGAAAATCGAATCTCGCGTCGCGGCTTGGCTGTTTTCCGTCTGCCGGAGCCGAGTGATCGACATGCAACGTACCAATCATGCGACGCCGATCGATGCGTCGCAGGTGACCGTGGCTGACCCGACGCCTGATGCGTCCGAGGCCGCCTGCGAAGCCGAAGAGAAAGTTCATCTCGACCAGCTGGTCGACAAACTTTCGCCGCGTCAACAAGAAGTGCTGCGGCTGCGGCTGCAGGCCGGGCTGAGTTACCGCGAGATCGCCGAGGTGACGGGTCTGACCGTCGGCAACGTCGGGTTTCACCTGCACCAAGCGGTTCGAGCCTGCGCGATTCGTTAGCCGTCAGCTAGCTCCGCCGAGTCACCATGTTGAAAAAGGGGTCTGACCCTTTGGAGAGCATGAAGAATCATGACCAAAACGAATGCCCGGAGAGGGTCAGACCCCTTTTTCAACAGCCACACAAAACACACCACCCGCGAGTTTAGAGATGTCTGAATCAACTTGGGACGATCCGAGGATCACCGCTTACGTGCTGGGCGAATTGCCCGAGCAGGAATTGGCCGACTTCGAGAGCGAGTTGGAGTCCAACACCGAATTGGCTGCGGCGGTGGAAGAAGCCCGCAGCGTGACGGGGCAACTGGAATCGCTGTATGCTTCCGAAACAACCGCCACACTTGACGACCAGCGGCGTGAAGCGATCGTGTCACCGACGCAAGAGAAGGCGTCACTGTCAGATCCCGATTCTGGCTCCTGGAAAACTCCCTTGTTGGTCCTGGCCATGGCGGCGTCGCTGCTGCTGTTGATCGGCGTAGGGCCGTGGTTGACACAGTTGCAAGAGATGCATACGGAGCGAACGTCAGTCAGCCGAGGATCCGATTGGAGCGGCGATGAGCGGAGGTCGCGACGAGTCGCTGACTCGGCAAAGCAACTCGCCGAGCTGTCACGCGGGCGTGAAGCCAAGTACGGTATCTTCCGGCCACCTGGACTGCGATGAGCAGTTGACGCCAAAGACGGGCGGCTGTGCACTCCTTCCCGATGGCGTTGCTTTCAGATCTGGAGGGCGAAGAAGCCATCGGAGACGTCCAAGTTGAGTTTGTCCCCGAGCTTGGTACGATCGTCGCTCGAGGCTCCAAGCGAGACCTCGATCGTGTCGATAAAGAAGTTCGTGAATTGGAAGAGCTTGCGAAAGCTCCCGCAGAGTCTGCTTCTGATGAAGAGTCAGCTGCACCGCGGGCCGTAGCGACGGCAGGCAGTTGTTCCCGCGCCGGAGATGGCTCGTTGAGCAGAAGCGGAAGCTTGGCTGAAATGGAGGTGGATTTCGAGAAACAGCGCAATCTAGCAAAGGGTGCTGAGTGCGCTTTCTGTGGCGGGTGACGTCATCACTGCAGATCCGATTTCCGTGTTGGGGGAGGCTGCTCCTGGCGGCTTTCGATATGCTGCTCCGGAAGGCTCGCGAGGTGGGGCGGTTACCCGTCGAGTGGCGACCGGCGGTGTCGGCCGCGAAGTGGACAGTCGTCAAGCAGACGCATGGGCCACAAAAATCCCAAGAGCGCAGCTGGAACAACTGACGCCGCACCCGTTCGGAATCCAAACGCCTGACTACGGCCTTCCCATCGACAAGGGCCGCGGTGCCGGCATCGCAGGTGACCGGTTCGAACCGATCACCGACAACCCATTCAAGCGAGTCGCCGAACATCCGCTCAGCACCTTCTCGGTCGACGTCGATACGGCCAGCTACAGCAAGACCCGTGACTTCCTGATGCGTGCAGGCCATCTGCCGCGACCCGATGCCGTTCGGATTGAGGAACTGCTGAACTATTTTGACTACGACTACGCTCCACCGTCGGCTGACGACAAGCATCCGTTCGCCGCTCGTGCGACAGTGACCGCCTGTCCTTGGAACAAGGAACATCGTCTGGCCCGCATCGCGCTGAAGGGCAAAACGATGAACAAGGACGAGCGGCCGGCATGCAACTTGGTCTTCCTGCTCGACACGAGCGGCTCGATGAACGCGCCGAACAAGTTGCCGCTGGTGATCGATGGCATGCAGATGCTGCTGAAGCAACTCGACGAAAAGGATCAGGTGGCGATCACGGTCTATGCCGGGTCGGCCGGTCTGGTGCTCGACTCCACGAAGGCTACGAAACGCAAGAAGATCCGCAAAGCGTTGACGCAGTTGTCAGCCGGCGGCAGCACCAATGGTGGTGCGGGAATCGCATTGGCCTACCAAACGGCACGAGACAACTTCATCGCCGATGGCGTGAACCGGGTGATCCTCTGCACCGATGGTGACTTTAATGTCGGCACGACCGGTACGGACGAGTTGGTGCGGATGGTCGAGCAAGAGGCCAAAGGGGGTGTCTTCTTGTCGGTGCTCGGTTTCGGCATGGGCAATCACAACGACGCCATGTTGGAGAAGGTCAGTGGGCGAGGCAACGGAAACTACGCCTTCATCGATAACGATAAGGAAGCACACAAGGTGTTGGTCGATCAAACCAGCGGCACGTTGGTGACGATCGCCAAAGACGTGAAGCTGCAGGTCGAGTTCAATCCGACACACGTCTCGTCTTACCGGCTGATCGGCTACGAAAACCGCGTGCTGGCCAAAGAAGACTTTAACGATGACAAGAAGGACGCCGGCGAGATCGGTGCTGGCCACGCCGTGACGGCACTTTACGAGATCGTGCCAGCCGGCGTTGAAGCGGACGCGAGTCGACCGAAGGTTGACGACTTGAAGTATCAGAAGGATCTGAAGCCAACCGAGGCCGCCGACAGTGACGAAATGCTGACGTTGAAGCTGCGTTACAAGCAGCCCGACGGCGACACCAGCACGCTGGTCGAGTTCCCGGTTGTCGACGAAGGTGGCAAGTTCAAGGACGCCGATGTTGACGTTCGCTTCGCCGCCGCCGTGGCCGGCTTCGGAATGCAGCTTCGCCGCAGCGAATACGCAGGCAATTGGACACTCAACGAAGTATTGAAAGCCGCTCAGGAGGCCAAGGGCGAAGACAAGTACGAGCTAAGAGCGGAGTTCGTCGAATTGGTCCGCAAAGCGAAAGAGCTGATGGGACAAGAGTAGAAACGCAGGTTGATTTGGAGTCCATGCAAAAGTAGCCGTCACGCTCCGCCGTGACGAAAGCCCGACCGGGTGGCGAGTCATCTGATTCGTATGTGTCGCAGAGATCATTTGGCCACGATCCAGCTACGATCAACCATGCTTGCATTGGAAGACGGTTCGGTCGGGCTACATCTCGACGGAGCGAGATGGCTACTTTGGCACCGCAAGGTGCGTTCGGCCCGATGGCAGCTTTTTGAGGCGGCCAGGATTGACTAATGCTGTCTTTTCGGGGCTTTTCTCCCCCGTTAAGGTTTTGCAGCCATTTCCGTTGATCTTCATTGGGTGAAGTAGCCGAGAAAACGCTCTGGCTTTTATCATTGGCGGCTTTGTAGACTCGGCCCTACTACTCATCCATACGTGCGAAGGATCGCCTCGATGCCCAGTGATGCCACTCCCCGCATTCTGATTTGTCGCTTGAGTGCCATCGGTGACGCAATTCTAACGATGCCAGTCGCTTGTGCACTGCGCGACGCATTCCCACGCGCTCACATCGCTTGGGTCGTTGAGAAAAAGGCGGCGCCAATGGTCCGTAACCACCAGGCCCTCGACCAGGTGATTGAGCTTGAGCGAGGCTGGATGGGCTCTGTGCGGCCGCCTCCGCGCCGCACGCGAAGAACTCCGATCACATAAATTCGACGTCACAATCGACTGTCAAGGACTCACGAAATCGTCCTTGGCCGCGTGGCTATCGGGTGCTCCCAAACGAATCGGCTTTGCGGGATACCATGGCGGCGAAGTCAGCCGCTTGCTGAACAACACTTTGGTCAGTCCCGTCTTCTCGCATTTGACTGACCGATCGCTGGAACTTCTGATCCCGTTGGACATTCATTCGCCGAAGGTTCGTTGGAAGTTGCCGATGACCGAGACGGCGCAGTACTTGGGCCAGGCGCTGGCGTCGCACCATTCCGGCTCGTTCACTCGCTGTCATCAACCCTGGCGCCACGTGGCGTTCAAGGCTCTGGGAGCCGGATCGTTTTGCGGGTACGGCCATGTACCTTCGAGACCGCTACGGTTATCGCAGCGTCGTCGTTTGGGGAACCGCGGCTGAACGCCAGATGGCGGAGAAAATCGTCGAGCTCTCCGGCGGTGCCGCCACGCTCGCACCCAACACGGACCTGCATCACCTGGCAGCATTGATCGAAACAGCCGACATCTTTATCAGCCCCGACACCGGCCCACTGCACATTGCGGTCGCCGTTGGAACCTCCACAATCGGTCTGTACGGGGCGACGCGACCGGGAGCCTCGGGGCCGTACGGTCAAGTCGCCATTCAGAAAGCTTACGAAAGTGGAACGCGCCGACATCGTCGATCCGCCGACAACAGTGCGATGCGGCAAATCGGTGTCGAACACGTCTGCGAAGCGATCGACGAGATGGAAGCCAAACGCGAATTGCTGAAGTCTGCCGCCTGAAGCTTGCCAGTTCGTAGTAACCCGATTCATCGGGTTCTGTCTGCGAACAACCGCATGAATGCGGTGACTACGAACACGCTACTCGCCGCGAAACCCCTCCGAGTCAGCATCGCTGGGCATTCGCCAATCGCCTCGCGGCGACAGGCTGACCGAACCGACCTTGGGACCATCGGGCACGCAGTTGCGTTTGAACTGGTTGGTAAAGAACCGTCTCAAGAATGTATCCAGCGTCGATCCAATCTCATCGAGCGAATGTGTCTGGGTGAATTTCGCGTGACTGGCGAGATGCAAGATCTTCTCCCGACCGAATCCGTTGCGGACAAAGTGGTACAGAAAGAAATCATGTAACTCGTAGGCGCCGATTACCGCTTCGGTCGTTTGCCGAATCGAGCCATCTTCAGCCGGCGGCATCAACTCGGGCGAAATTGGTGTCTCGGCGATACGATGCAATAACTTGCTCAAGTCGCCCTCGAAGTAGTGATCTGCGGCGTAACGCACAAGGAAACGAACCAGCGTTTTCGGGACCGACGTATTGACGTTATACATTGACATGTGATCGCCGTTGTACGTCGACCAGCCCAGCGCCTGCTCGCTCATGTCGCCGGTCCCGAGCACAAACCCGCGGCTCATCAACAACATCGTGCGAATCCGAGCCTGGACGTTCTCGAAGGTTAGATCCGACAGATCGGCTGGCACATCATAAAAGGCCTCTTGCAGGGACTCGGGCGTCGTTTCGTTGTCGATCGGAATGCCCAGAGGTTGATGGTTGATCGATCGAAACGTATCGAGACATAACTGGCGAATGTCGATGCATTCACGCGAGATTCCCGTCGCCTCGATCAGTTGATCGGCACTGGTCTTGGTGTGTTCGGTGGTGCCGAACCCAGGCATCGTGATGCCGCGGATATCCTTTCTCGAGCGACTGACTGCGTCGCACGCGCGGACAGCGACCAACAACGCAAGCGTGCTGTCCAAACCACCGGAGACACCGATCGACAAGACTGACGAATCAGGCAATCGTGAAAGTCGCTTGGCGAGGCCGGCGATCTGGATCGCAAAAATCTCTGCACAACGCGCGTCCAACTCTTGTGACTCGTCCGGGACAAACGGATGTGCATCGACATGCCGATAAAGGCTCTTCCGCAAAGCTCGCGGATCGGCGTGGCTTGGCGCCGCATCGATCAGTCGATAGCCCCGGTGCGCCGCTGAGCGGGCATCATCAAACGATCCGATCACACGACGATCGTGAGCCAGTCGCTGAAGATCGATATCGCAGGTCACCGATGTCTCGCTGATTTGCGTCGGTTCTTGGCCGTCACCAACGCGGCGCGACTCTGCGAGTATCCCGCCATTTTCCGAGATCAAGCAGTGACCACCGAAAACCAAATCCGAGCTCGATTCCCCCGGCCCCGACGAGGCGTATGCGTAGGCCGCGATGCATCGCCCCGACTGGCTGCGCACCAAGTCACGTCGCCACGCTGCTTTGCCGATCGTTTCGTTGCTGGCCGACAGATTCAACAGCACGTTGGCGCCGGCGATGGCAGCGTGGCTGCTGGGTTGAATCGGAGTCCACAAATCCTCACAGATCTCCACACCGATCGTTGCTTCGCCCCAACTGAAAAGCAAGTCGGTGCCAAACGGTACTTCCTTACCGCCAACTTGAACTGCCTGAGGATCCGACGACGAAGCGCCGCGAAAGTGCCGTAACTCGTAGAATTCCCGATAGGTGGGCAAAAAGGTTTTCGGCACGATGCCGCAAACACGCCCGGCGGAGACGACTGCGGCAACGTTCATCAACGCTGTGCCCACGACCAATGGCAAACCGACGACCACAATTGATTCGTGCTTTTCGCTGTGCTCGGCGATCTGCACTAACGCGTCCAACGCACCGCGCAGCAGATCATCGCTGCCAAACAGATCGCCGCATGTGTACCCGGTTAAACCTAACTCGGGCAGCAAGATCAAATCGGCGTCACTAGCTTCGATCACTCGAATCGAAGCCTTGGCGTTGGCTGCCGGGTTTGCGATCGAAGCGCAGGCGCGGCGGCGGTAAGGCGAAAAATGCCGTGAGGAAACAAAGAGGCCTGCTTCAATCTCGAGTTGGCCAGGCTGATCACCGGGCATGGAATTTGGGTTGGGAAGCTATCGTCGTGATCGTGACTAGAAGTCATCCGCTTTGCGGTAGGCCTCAATCACTTGCTGTTCGCCCTCGACGCCTTTCACACTGTTGCCGTGCTCCATGCCGATCACTCCTTTGAATCCCTTGTCGTAAATGTGTTTGAAGACACGTCGATAATTGATCTCGCCGGTGTACGGTTCCTTGCGTCCCGGATTGTCACCTGATTGAAAGTACCCGATTTCGCTCCAACACATGTCGATGTTTGGAATCAGGTTCCCTTCAGTGATCTGCTGGTGATAAATATCAAACAAGATCTTACACGAGGGACTGTTGACCGCCCGACAAATCGCGAACGCCTGATCACTCCGCTCCAAAAAGACACCGCCGTGGTTGGTATGCCAATTCAGAGGCTCCAGCACCATCACCAATTCATGCGGCTCGATGATCTCGACGCAGCGACGCAGCATGTCAATCACGTTGGCCGTTTGATAGCCTTCGCTCAGCCGCGGACCGCCGTACCTGTTCCACTCGCCCTGGCCGTCGTATTGCTGATCGACGCTGCCGGGAACGACCGTGAACCACTTTGCGTTCACCCGCTTGGCAATCGTCACGGCCTCTCGCATCGCGTTCAGGATTTCCTCGGTCGTGTCTTGTTGCGGGCGAACGAAGGTGGGGCGATCAAAGCTGCCGTAGGCCACGAAGACTCCCATCTGCATGCCCAGCGAATCGAGCGTTTCGCCGATCTTCGCCTGCATCTCGGGAGTTTCGTTGGGCAGACCGTTGTATTCCATTGCCGTGAAACCCTGGTCGGCACAAAACTTGATTTGATCGATCACGTTGTCACCCGCCGACTGCTTGAACATGCCGGGGTGAGGCGCATAGCCAAGTTTGAATTTCTTCGACGTCTGCGAGCGTTCTTGCCCGGCAAGCTGGGACGTTGTCAGCAGTGCCGCACCGGCAGCCACGGTCTTGATCATTTCTCGGCGTTGCATCATGGTTTGGTTCGCGTGTGAGGGAGTTTGTTTCAGTATAACCAAGGTCGACCCTGCTGGGTCCCCGCCATGCCTTTCCAAGTCCACCAAGTTTGCCGGATCCGAAACATGCCCGAATCGATCATCACACCCAAGCTATTCAAGTTTCTTCGCGAACTGAAACGCAATAACAACCGCGAGTGGTTTACAGAACACAAGAATCGCTACGAACAAGACGTTCGTGATCCCGCCGTCGAGTTGGTCCGGCAACTGGAAAAACCTCTTGCCAAGGTGGCCCCCATGTTGTGCGCGATTCCCAAAGGCCACGGCGGATCGGTCATGCGGATTTACAAGGACACGCGTTTTTCCAAAGACAAAACGCCCTACAAAACCAACGTTGGAATCTCGATTCGCCATCAAGCCAACAAGGACATCCACGCTCCCGGAGTCTACGTGCATCTTGAGCCCAAAGAGTGTTTTGTGGGTGCGGGTTGCTGGAGACCTGAAAGCAAGGTGCTGTCGGCAATTCGCTCAGCGATCGATGAAGACCCCAAAGCGTGGAAACGCGCACGAGACAACAAGGCGTTTCAAAAGGAATTCATTCTGGCCGGCGAAAGTCTGAAAACATCGCCGCGAGATTACCCGCGAGATCATCCAATGATCGAAGACCTGCGTCGGATCGACTTTATCGCCATCGCTCCGCTGACCGAAGCGGACCTGACAGGTGACAGAATCGTTTCACTGCTGCTGGACCGGATCAAACAGGCGAAGCCGTTGATGCAATTCTTATGCAATGCGATCGATGTTCCCTACTAGAGCGAGGAAGACGGAGCTGGTCGATTCTCGACTGATGGAATGCCGCGTCGTCGTGCTGGCCGTGCTAACTACGCTTGCCAGTGTATTGATCGCGTGGCTGAGCGCGAGCGGTCCCTCGATTGGTCTGATCGCGGTCAGCTGGATTGCGGCACAAGCGTTTCTGCTGACGCTTCCCGGATTTGTGCGTCGCTCGGTTGATGCGCAAATGCAAACCGCTGATGGCATCGCTACTCGGGATCACTGCTAATTCTCGCCGTTCCCCTGCTGATGCTCTTGGATGCGATCACGTTTCACTGGATCGGCGATCGTTTTTTGTCTCCGGCGATGTGGCGTGTGGTTACCGATCTGCGGCCCGTGCTATCCGGTCAGGTGACGGTGAATGTGGTCGCGGCGGTGGCGATTGCTTTGCTGGGATGCTCGGTCAGCATCGCGTTGGCGTGTTGGACAGCCGAACGAATCGCCGCTGCCTGGGCGGCTGAAACCGAAGCTGTGGGGGCCGACGCTGACATACGTTGTTTGCCTCGGTCTTGCCGGACTCTGTTCAATTTCCTGGCTGGTCGACTTCCAGCAATCTCGTCGGGCAATGGCAAAGGATTCTTCCAGGCACCCGTTTTGTGTGATCGGTTTGGTACCTTTTCGCGGCGTCGGTGTGCGCAGTCCCCAGTGCCGACCATACAACCCCGATCAGATCGCTCGAATCAGCCGTCGTCGCTCGCGATCACCAGCAACGCCAGCTTGCGATTGATCGTGCCGCATCCGATTATTCTCGGTTGCCCGATGTATTGATCGTGGTGGTCGAATCGTTTCGGCGAGAGTTAGTCGAGCCGGAGGTGATGCCGAATCTTTGGGAATATGCGAGCAAAGGCATTCACTGTCGCACGCATTTCTCAGGCGGGAACGCGACCAACCACGGTATGTTCAGCTTGCTCAATGGACTGGAGGCGATTTGGTACGAGCGCGGAGTTCGCTACACGCCGCTATTGAACCGTTTGTTTCGAGAGGCAGGATACGAACTCGGCTTCTTTGCCGGCCACGACGATTGGCGCAAGTTCTACATGGACGGCTACATCAGTGACGAGCACTTCGATCTGTTCGAGATCGCCAAGCCCGCAGGTCTCAAGTCCGATCGGCGGGCGACGGAGTTGGCGTCCATGTTTCTCGATCGAAAGGATGCGGCCGCCGAGGATCGCCGCCCTCGAATGGCCTTGCTGTATCTGTACGCGACTCACGCCACCTACGACAGCTATGCCGAAGACCAGCACTTCCAACCCGCCGCGGACGACAGGTATCTCTATCCATACTTCGAATCAGTCCAGCCAGAGGTTTGGAATCGCTACAAGAACAGTGCCCGCACAGTCGATCGGTTTCTTGCTGCTGTGATGCGAAGCGATCGAGTCGTGATCGTTACGGGTGATCACGGCGAATCGTTTTTGGACGACGATACGATTGGTCACGGGATCCGGATCTCGGAATTCCAAAACATGACACCGGCAGTTGTGTATGTGCCGGGAGCTGAGCCACGATCCATCGACGCCGCGACCTCGCACGCCGATTTGCTTCCCACGTTGATCTCGGCAGTCGGGCTGCGACTGACGAGTGACGCAACGCTTGATGGCGCGGACTTGACCACTGCCGCGGATGAATCACTTGCCGGTCGCGTTTTCGTCACCCGCAACTACTTGCAAGACGATGTCGGCTTGATCGGCCCTTGGACCAGCCGAAAAGACGGTCCGTTCGCGTATCGACTTCATGTTTCACTCCGCGAGATGCAAGTCAGTCCGATCAACGCAATTGACCCGCGCGGTTATGAGTTGGAAACGTCTGAGCCAACCCTCAAGAAGGTGCTCAAAGATTGGGCCGACACGCGATTCGAGCAATGATCAGCCGCCTGGCGTCCAGCCTGCGGTTTTTACAGAACGGGCTGCAATAACCAAGAACCGCACGCTAGCGCGTTTCGGCTGATCGGTTCGATCGGCTCTGGACATCAGCCGCCTGGCGCTAGCCTGCGGTTCTTACAGAACGGGCTGCAATAACCAAGAACAGCACGCTAACGCGTTTCGGCTGATCGGTTCGATCGGCTTTGGACATCAGCCGCCTGGCGATAGCCTGCGGTTCTTACACTTGGCATGCCTGGCGATGCTCTCAACAACGTTAGAATATGCGGGATCTTGAACTGAAGATTGACACGGTTCGAAATGGGGCACCTATATGAATAACAACGAGCCACTTGGTTACTTCATTACATGGACAGTCTACGGAACCTGGCTGCAAGGTGATGTGCGCGGTTGGCGGCGATTCCACGGCGCGAACGAAAAGCCGCAGCCGTTACTTGCTGACTGGCGTCGGGATCAACTGCTGCACCCGATTCTTTTGCTAGATGATTCTCTACGTGACGTCGTCCGCCATGAAATCGAAGTTCATTGCCGTCGACGTAGCTGGAAGCTTTGGAAAGCCAATCCTCGCACCAACCACGTACATGTGGTCGCGACCGTAATTGGCGCAAGGGATCCAAAGTACGCGACCAGCTGAAAGCCAATTGCACGAGGGGCCTACGGGAAGCGGATCCACGATTCCGCGATCGTCCCGTATGGACGCGCGGTGGCGATTGGCAATGCGCCAACACTGAGGAGGAGTTGGCTGCAGTGATTGAATATGCGGGCGACGCTCAGGAACGCGTCATCGGTGATGGTTCGTAATGCTGGCCGCTCGATAAATGCTTGACAGCTCGCAGCGGCCACTGCAGAAACGCGAGAAAACCGCACGCTATCGCGTAGCGGCTGATCGGTTCAATCCGCGCCAGATATCAGCCGCCTGGCGATAGCCTGCGGTTCTTACCGACGAATGCACCAAGAACCGCACGCTATCGCGCCAGCGGCTGATAAGAGCAGACCGCGCTCAAGCGGGACGCTCCCTAACGCATCGCGGCTGATTCTCATGGACAGAAAAAATTTCCGATCCCCATCAAAACGCTTGACGGGCCCTCATGAACCGGTGTACCATGACACCAGTACACACGAGAGGCTCTAATGTTTTTCTCCATTGATCCTTCCGGTGACGTGCCGATTTACGAACAAATCGTGCGTCAGGTGAAGCTCGCCGTGGCCGACGGCGTGTTGGTGGGCGGGCAAATGGTCCCCAGTGTTCGGCAGCTGTCGAAGAATCTGGCGATCAACCCCAACACGATCGCGCGGGCCTACCAACAACTGCAAGGCGATCTCGTTCTCGAGCCATTGCGGGGTCGCGGCATGATTGTTCGCCGCGACTCGGTACCGCGGTGTACGAAAGCTCGTAACTCTCTTGTCGCCGATGGTGTGCGACGCGCCCTGTCCGATGCGCTCGCCGGTGGGATGACCGCCGCTGAGTTACGGGAGTTGTTCGAGGCCGAGCTGGCACATCAAGCCGGCTCCAACGGCAGTGCTCAAGGACCGGATTGACCGAAGCTCGTCCTGAATCGAAAGTCCAATTGCTAATCACAGTCACGAAAGCCTCCTCACAAAGTCTTGACCATGAACACACCTGTGATCTCTCTTCAAAATGTCTGCAAGCGGTTCGGCCGGACTCACGCACTCGACTACGTCAGTTTGGACATTCCTGAAGGTGTCGTGTTTGCACTGTTGGGTGAAAACGGTGCCGGTAAGACGACGTTGATTCGGATCTTGACCGGGTTTTTGAAACCGGATGAGGGCAGAGCAACCGTGCTGGGCCATTCCTGCATCAAATCAGGCATGGAGATTCGCCGCCAGATTGGCTACGTCTCGGACGCGCCGGCGTTGTACGAATGGATGACTTCGGAAGAAATCGGCTGGTTCACATCCGCCTTCTACGACGTCGCGTTTCCCGATCGATACCTCGAGTTGCTGGCGGCGTTTGACGTCCCGACCGGCATCAAGCTGAAGAACCTGAGCAAGGGCCAGCGCGCGAAGGTCGCTTTGGCGCTCGCCACCGCACACGATCCGAAGTTGTTGATTCTGGATGAACCGACCAGCGGACTTGATCCGATGGTGCGACGCCAGTTTTTGGAGTCGATGGTGGACCGCGCCGCGCTGGGCCGCACCGTGCTGCTGAGCAGTCATCAGATCAGTGAGGTCGAGCGGGTGGCCGACTGGGTGGCGATCCTGCATCAGGGCAAGCTCAAGCTGGTCGAGCCGCTCGATGTGTTGAAGGAACAAGACTTCGATCGTGACTGCGACCTTGGACGACCCGGCCGCGACGGTGGCACTTCCGCCGGGCAAGGTGCTGACGGAAACGCAAACCGGACGTCAGATCCGCTGGGTGGTTCAAGACTTACCGGCCGATTGGCAGACAAACTACGGCGGTGAAAGTGGTATCACCGATTTGGACGCCCAGCACGCGACGCTGGAAGAGATCTTTGTGGCGGTCTGTGACCAGCGCGCCAAGCGGCCCGATCCGTACCGTGCCAACGCCGAGAACAACATCGAGAACAACATCGACAATGCACCGGTTCAATAAGCGAACGCGTTCAGGAAGCGCGTGAGCAATAGGCGAATCCAAAAACCTTGGCAGATCTCATGAATCATCTCCAAATGCTGCGCCGGTTGATGTGGAAAGATATCCAAACGATCAAGCCGCTACTGCTGGCGGCGATGGGTACGGTGTTGTTTGGCAATCTGCTGGGGTTTGTGCTGTGGCATCAGGGCGAAATGCGCAACGACTCGTTCGTCACTTTCTCCTACACGCTATGGATTTTGCTGCCTGGCTTCGTTGCCTTCGGCGTGCCGGCGATGATTGTTGGCACTGAAGAGGAGACTGGTACCGCCAATTGGCTTCGCACGCTGCCGGTGCCCTGGCAGACGATTGCGGGGGCGAAGTTGTGGGTGGCCGTTGGCGCCGTCTTGCTGACCTGGGCATTCGCCACGATGGTGCTGGCCCTGATGAGTCTTGGCTGGCCAGACTCGCCGCGAACCGATGTACCTGGCGTGCTAAGCGTGAGAGGAATCTTGGCCTTTGCCTTCTCCGGCTTGCTGTTGATGTTGCTCGGATTCGCCTGTTCGTACCTGATTCGTTCGCCGCTGATCGCCTTGTTAGTGCTTTTGCCGGCGTATTACCTGGTCGTGTTCGGTTTCACCATCCTTGTCCATTACTTGAACTTGAGTACGTGGGTCAGATCGTGGCCGAGTTTGATCGTGCTTGGCGTCGGCTTCTTGCTGGTCGCCTGGTTGTTGCAGATGTTGTTGGCGCGACGGCGTTTCCTGTTGCCGGTGGGAAGTTTCGTGCCGCGGGCGGTGGCAAACCTATCCGAATCCCGCGAGTATCGACCTTCGCGGCTGCCGGTTCACACGCAGCCATCTCAAGTTGTTTCGCTGCTCTGGCAACAACTTCGTCAAACCGGACCTGTGAGTATCGCGCTGGTCGCGATCTCGACAGTTTTCGCCTTTGCTTATGCGCTCACCTACTCGAACGCGAATCGTCATAATGCGGCGGGCATTCTGGCATTGTGTCCGGGGTTCATCGCGCTGAGTGCAAGTTGGCTCGGCGCGATCGTTTTTTACGGTGACAACGTCCATCGCCGTTGCGCGTTCTTTGCCGATCGCGGCATTTCGCCAACACGGATTTGGTGGACGCGGATGGCTCCGCCCGCGACCGCTTGTCTGATACTGCTGGCGTTGATCGGCATCGTCGCGGCAGCCGCTTACACGGATGCACGCGGACGCCTGATCACAGACTCATTCCATGCCGCTGCATTGATGACGGTGATGTTCGCCTTTGGGCAACTTGTTTCCCAGTGGTCCGAGCGGCCATTGCTCGCCTTTTTCGCCGCGCCGGCGTACGCCTTTGTCTGTCTCTCGCCGGTTTTCTACATGATCGAAGTGTTCGACGTCTCTTTCGATGTGATTGTGTTGACGGTGCCCGTGCTCTTGTTCGCGACCTGGCAATTGACCAGTTATTGGCTTGACGGCCAAATCAAGGCTCAGTTCACCGCTCGCGTGCTTGGCTACACGGCACTCGCCGTACTGATGCCCTTTCTGTGGATTGCACTGACC
Source organism: Pirellulaceae bacterium (assembly GCA_963704055.1). Classification (GTDB taxonomy): domain Bacteria; phylum Planctomycetota; class Planctomycetia; order Pirellulales; family Pirellulaceae; genus Rubripirellula. The sequence continues at coordinate 37,646 of CAVPGW010000032.1, forward strand.
GGACTGATGACCCCCGGTCACAACTTCGTTTCGACGCTGCTGCTAGGAGTCATGCCATGATGATGCGACATCTGCTTTGGAAAGATGGGATGACGATCAAGCCGTTGGTGCAAGCGATCCTGATTGGTATCGTGGCGATCTACTGCGTGCTTGCGTTGATGCTGACATGGTTGAACCCGGGGGACGAAGCGAGTCTGTACGTATCGATTTGGGTGCTGATGCCGAACCTTGTTGCACTGGGCGCTCCGGCATTGCTGGTCGGTGGCGAGGAAGAAAGCGGCACACTCAGCTGGCTGCGAACCTTGCCGGTCAGCTGGAAAAAGGTTGCCGATGCGAAGTTCTTGGTCGCTCTGGTTTCGGTTGCGATCGTCTGGCTGGCCTCATCCGTCTGTTTGTTTCTTGTGCTGGTCACGTTCGCCGCGCCAAGCACAAGCTACAGCGACAGCATGCTCAGTTTCAGCGGCATTTCTTATCTGCTGTTCTTCAGTCTGTTGCTTTTGCTGTGCGGTTTCATCACGGCCTATCTGTTCCGATCTCCGGTTGTCGGACTGATCGCTGTCGCACCACTGATCGCCGTGGTCATCGGTATCTCGGCGGACGTTGGCAGGTGGATTCTGACGGGGGACTTTCGATACAAGGGTGCGATTCCTGCAGTCGAACCCTCCAGTTACCTGTTCGCCGTCTTGGCGGGAGTCGCCTTGCTGACAGTGGCGTGGGCATTGCAGCGAGGTCTCGCGTTTCGACGACTGACTTCGCCGGGCACCAATGCGATCAACAAACTGCTCGAACCGGAGTCCACATCGGCATACCGCCCGCCCGCGCTGGTCGGGGCCAGTCGGCCGAATCCATTTGCTGCCTTGCTCTGGCAGCAGTTGCGTCAAATGGGATGGTTCGCCGTGGCATTGACCGTGATTGTCGCCATGTTCGTGGTTCTGCAGTTCACGCGAGTTTCGTGCGTACACGTTTGGACTCCAAACGCTACAGCGATTGCAGGATGGCCATGTGCTTCGATCGATGCAAGAGCTTGCTCCGCTGTTCATTGCGATTGGTGCCAGCTGGATTGGTGGACTGGCGTTTTACGGTGACAATGTTCGCAATCGCTGCGCCTTTTTTGCTGACCGCGGCGTTTCACCGACGCGGATTTGGATCACGCGACGTGTTGTTTCCAATCCTCTGTGGCATCGCGTTGGTGGGCGTTGCCTTGTTTGCTGGAGTTGACCAGAGGTATGAGGGAAAAGACTTTGCGGTACTGATTGTCGTGATGCTTTCGTTCGGTCAATTGGTGGGACAATGGATGCAGCGTCCGGTGATGACATTTCTTGCCGCGCCGGCATACACCATGGTGGTGGCTCTCGCGTTGCTCATCGTGCTGTCGTCGTACTCGACCTACCTGTGGGCGGCGATTCTGGTGGCCCCGGTGATGCTGTTTGCTTCCTGGCGATTGTGCGAACGATGGTTGGCAGGGAGAGTCGATTTTGGGTACAGCTGGCGAGTCGTCGCGTATTCCGCGTTGGCTGTCGCGTTGCCGATCGCAGCGGTGATGGGATCAAGGTATTGGACGACGCCTGAGTTGATGCCGCAGTGGCGAACAAAGATGCTGGCAGTGCAGTTGCCAGCCGATGCCGCCAGCGACCATGTTAACGGCATCAACACGAGTGACATTTCACCTGACACGTATTCAGGTAACGGTACCACTGGCACGTTTGCCGATGCGACGGCAGACGAGAAATATGAAATGCTGCAGCGGGAACTGAACAGCGACCGGATCGGCGACCACGTTTCGCTCGCAAGATATCAGTCAAATCCCGAATGGATTGCGTTCGAATGATGAACGTCTGATGCAAGCCTGCGTCGAGGTCCTGTTGAAGTGGGCGGTCAAGATTCGCCAAGGAGTTGCCGACGGAAAGTACACGCTGTGGGAATTGGAACGGATTGCCGAGCCCGCCGAGGTCGCAGCCATCGATGCAATTCAGTGGATCACTGCGCGGGGCACGAGACCAGAGCTGGCCAAACTGGTCGAGTTGATTCCTGATCGAAAGCTGCGCAAGGAATCACGACGCAATGGATTGATCACGCAGTGGAAACTCTACAATCAAGAGAGTTGGCGAAACGAATACGCCGATGGTGAAGTCGCTTACATCAAGTTCTTCATGAGTCACCCGGTCGCACTGACTGTTGCCTGGATCCCGTTGGAGCGAACTCGGAGTGACCGTTTCATCGACGAGGCGACCCGATTCACGCTGGAGCAGTTGGACGACGGCCTACCAAAGTCTGAAGACTCGCCCGAGTTTCAGCAGCGTGTCGATCTGTGGCGTGAAGCCGTTTCACCGCCCCGTGTCGATGGCCATAGCAGCGACATCCAGCTGGGTCGATACTGGACAAAGTCGCACGAAAACCGCATCGACGCCCTGAGGGCACGGTACGCCACGTTCCGCCCTTAAGTCAGCGGTGAGCAAGCACATGCAATGTACTTTCTGCGGGCATTGGTCTCGACACAAATTTCCTGACTCCAGATTCCACGATCACGGCGAAAAATAACTGCGAAGCAGTGGCAGCATGTAGCCTGGGGCTAGAGTGGCGAGCTTCGAGCGAGCTAGTCGCAGCCCCAGGTTGGTGGCCGAGATCGACCTTTTCGCCCCGGCTCGTTTTGGCGGCTTCGCCGCCAAAACGAGCCGGGGCGATTGTTTATTCTCGTTCAGATACCTGGGGTTACACGAATACTCGCTGTCGCTCGATTCGTTCACCCCAGGCTATATGCCGACGCTGCTCCGCAGCTGAGACGTGAGAACGCGGCAGCTTGAAATACTCCCGACAAATTGCGTTTCGAAAAGTTGTGTAGAGACCAATGCCCAGAGGGAGAGTGCTATAACAGCCAGTCGGAACAAGCCGGCTACTCTCGGGACCCACCTCATGATTCGACCTCTTGTAATTTCGATTTGCGTGTTGGCAGTTAGCGATCCGTTGCTTCTGCGGCAGGTGTCCGCTCAGCAGTCCGCCCGCCGTCCGAACATTCTTTGGATCGTTGGCGAAAACTTTGATTTGGACTTTGGCTGCTACGGCGCCAAGCAGGTTTCGACGCCTAATGTCGACCGGCTCGCCGCCGATGGCGTGCGTTTTACCAACGTCTACTCGACCTCGCCCGTTTGCGCCCCCAGTCGTTCGGCGTTCATGACCGGCATGTATGCGACGACGACGGACATGCATCACATGCGGTCGCACCGGGATGACGATTTCCGTCTACCCGAGGGCGTGCGACCGATCACACTGCGATTGCAAGAGGCGGGCTACCAGACCGCCAATGTCACTCACATTGGCGACAAAGTAGTCGGCACTGGAAAACTTGACTTGAACTTCGTCAACGAGGGCCAGCTTTATCAGACGAAGTTGTGGTCGGAGATTGACACGTCGCGGCCTTTCTTTGCTCAATTCAATATGCCCGAAGCGGAATACGATATCTACGATCGTAAGTCGGCTGAAAAGAAGCGTGTGCGATGGGTGGGCGAAGAGTGGCATCCGAAAGTCGCGACTCCGGAAAACGTGACGCCGCCCCCTTACTATCCTGATCACCGAATCGTTCGGGAGGAATGGGCGAGATATTTGAATTCGGCCAGCGGAATGGATGTGCGGATCGGGTGGATTCTCCAGCAACTCGAAGCAGACGGGGTTGCTGATGATACTGTCGTTATCTTTTTCGGCGACAACGGACGCTTAGAGGCACGCGGCATCCACTGGTGTTTTGACAGCGGCTTGCACGTCCCGATGGTGGTGCACTGGCCAAAGAACATTCCAGCACCAAAGCATTATGCTGCCGGCACAGTTGACGAGCGTGTGATCAGCTTGATTGATCTGACAGCAACGACGCTGGCGATTGCCGGCATCGAGATACCACCCGTGATGCAAGGGAGGCCTTTCTTTATCGCTGACGTTGGGATGGAGCGACGATACGCCTTTAGCGCTCGCGATCGGATTGACGAAACCGAAGTTCGGCAACGATCGGTTCGCAGCAAGCGTTACCACTATGTTCGCAATTTCACCGAGGGCGCCGGATTCGCGACGCTGAACCGATACAAAGAAAAGTGTTTCTTGGTGAAACCGTTGATGCGTCAGATGTTTGAAGAGGGAAAGTTGAACGGACCGCCGGCTGATCTGATGAAACCGCTGGCAAAGGAGCAACTGTTTGACAACCAGCAGGATCCTTACGAGATTCGTAATCTGGCCGACTCCGATTCGCCCGAGCATCAGCGCGTGTTAGCGGAGATGCGGGCTGCACTGGACACTTGGATGGTTGAAACGGGCGACCGTGGGCACTTCGTCGAAGCGCGCAGATCGTGGCACCCTTCGAGCAGGAAATGCACGATTGGTTCGGCACGCCCAGCTGGGCCGTCCGCGACAAGGCACGATAAGAGCTGCACAAGAGCGGGACCATTATTTGCATAACAGGCCTCTTAGCCCTGTGAGCGCGAACCGCTGCGGCGATGCTGGTCTCTGGAAATTGGAGGGTGATTTGCGTTCGAAATCGGCGAAAAGCTCGTCGCCTGGCGGTTTGCGATTGTTTCCCCCGGTCTATACTGGGGAGATGGGCCGCTCGGGATACTGACTAGAGAACAGACACGACCGTTCGATCTTTTCACAACGAACGAGGAGCATTGCATGAGCGGATACGGCGCGTTTAGCGACGATTTCTACGTGAATATGAACCTATCCACCGAGATGGAGTTACCTCAGAGCCGTGAGTCACTGCTGCACTATTTTGAGCAAGTTCGCCGCCGTTACCCCAAAATGCAAAATTTTTACTCGCGCGACAAAGACGAGTACGTGCTGGAGGAAGAGAAGGAAGCGGGAGCCTATCGCTGGGCCTCGGTCGAACCAAAACGGGTCAACAGCGGAGTCGTTAACCCTGAGACTTACGGTTCGGCGATTCAACAGCATCTGGCCGTTCTCGAGTTGATTCCGTATGAGCTTTCCGTCAGCCCGCTCGACTGCGAATCGCTGAGCGTGATGCTCGGTTTCGATTTCGCCTATCGCGGTAATCACAATGAGATCATGGCCGAAGCGATCGGAGTGGCCCCTGGATTGGAGCGGTTCTTGACCGTGCCATACGGCAAACTGCTGTCGAATGAGCCAGCGATCCAATTCGCACTGGACGAAGAATGTCGTACTCAGTGTCGTGTCAGTTTCGAGTCACGAACGAACGCGTTTCAAGTGCGGACTGGGGACTTCGGCGAGGAGCAAATTAGCGTTTATCTGACCGTCCGCCGCTATGACAGCCTTGGAGCTGACGAGACGTATGCCGTCGAATTCGAGCGTCTGGCGGGACTCTGCCGTGATCTTGTCGACGAGTACCTTGTCGGCAGCGTGCTGAGACCGCTGCAAGAAGCCATCTCGTTGCGGTAAGGCATCCGTCTATCTCGTTTAACGGCAAGCCGCAGGCGACTGTGCGTCGCAACCATACTTCGTTTAACGGCAAGCCGCAGGCGACTGCGCGTCGCAACCGAATCTCGTTTAACGGCAAGCCGCAGGCGACTGCGCGTCGCAACCGTACCTCGTTTAACGGCAAGCCGCAGGCGACTGTGCGTCGCAACCATACCTCGTTTAACGGCAAGCCGCAGGCGACTGCGCGTCGCAACCGAATCTCGTTTAACGGCAAGCCGCAGGCGACTGCGCGTCGCAACCGTACCTCGTTTAACGGCAAGCCGCAGGCGACTGTGCGTCGCAACCATACCTCGTTTAACGGCAAGCCGCAGGCGACTGCGAATGCGTGACGTAGTGGCCTGCGGCTTGCCGTTCGACACTCTCGCTGCAGCGATGTGGAACAATGAACGGCCTGCCGTGAAACGGAAGGAATCGACGATCCAATGGCGGAAATGAATAGCTGGGCTATCCCTCTAGCTCTGAAAGCTGTGCATCACCGGCCATCGTCCGCAGTTTCTCCATCGCTCGCCGTTCCAACTGTCGTACTCGTTCTTTGGAAATCCCCAATCGGTCGGCCAGCGATTGCAGCGTATGCACCTTACGATGAAAACCGAGTGAAAACCGAGCGCGAATGATCAGCTTCTCTCGCTTGTCGAGATCGTTCAGCATGACGCCAAGTCGCCCGCGCAGCTCGTGCCAACGCTTTTCACTGATCGCCGATCCACGGCCCTCGTCTGTGATATCGATCTCCATTTCCTGTAGGCCGCGAGCGACCTTCTGTCGGTCCTGCTGGTTTTCGACAACCGTGCGGTACGAATTCCGCCGGACGACTTGCGTGGCATAGGTGCTGAAGCGAAAGCCGCGGGCATAGTCGAACTTCTCCACGGCCCGAATCAACCCAAAAATTCCGTCACTCAACAGATCGTCGAAGAGGTTATTCGGATTAACAAACTTCTTTACGATTGAAAACACCAAGCGGACATTCGCTTCCACGATTCGGTCGCGATGCCACTCGGCCAGCAAAACCAATCGATCGATCAACTCCAACCTCGCTCGCGAAGGACGATCAAGATTCAACAGGCCGATGTGAACCGAGGCCTGGTGCAAGAGGAAATTCATCCTCTGGAAAAGCATCTGCTCCTGCTCCTGAGTTAGCAGCGGAGCCTCACAAAGGCGGCTCAGGTGAATTGGCAAATCAACGCCGCTCTTGCGGAGTGCTGCGATGCCAAGCTCGCTCTTTCGCGGTGCCAGACCCAACTTTTCGGCGAAGACCTCGTCGCCTGCTTCTGATTTGGAGAAAACTGGATTGTCAATGAACCCAAGTTCTCGCTTTTTCCAGCTCTTGCATGCTGAACGCAATTCCGTCGAGTCCATGTCGTCGAGCCGCTTAATCAATGGCTCGATTTCCGCGTTCGCACCCGCCAACTCTGGTGACCGCATCCACGCCCGAATACGGGCGCTCAGGTTCGTCGCCGTGGTTTCTGCCGTACCAAGCGACTTATGGGTCTTCGCCGGGCGTGCCTTCAAAATTGTTTGGGTCATGATCGAATCGCTCGCGTTTCGAGTCCTAAGCTGTCCATCATCTCAGAAGGACGAATTGCACGTTTGAAGCATTCAAAACGTTCAATTATGTTTTAGCGGAATCGGTTGTCCGAAGCAATCGACTGAACCGCGAATTGGCGGTTTTGCGTCAATAATTTCCAAAAATAGCTCGATTCACGGCTATTTACCGCGGATATGCTTCCCACGCCCGTAGACTAAGGTAAATCTTCTCAAACGATCAAAACGTTCATTCTCAAGCGTTCCTTCTCAGTAGATCCACGCATGGCGGCGAAACAGCTCCAATATTCCCCGCGGCAAATTGCCAAATCGCTGCAGGTGAGCGAATCGTCGGTCAAGCGGTGGTGCGACCAGGGGGTGATTCCGACTGTCCGTACCGTGGGCGGACACCGCAGAATCACGATGGATGGGCTGCGTCAGTTCCTGCAGGCTTCTGGCCGTTCGGTTCTAGCGCCGCAGATTCTTGGCCTCCCGAGCCTACGCTGCGCCGAGAGCGTGAACATTCCCGGCGACAGCGATCCCGATCGCGAGGCCTTCAGGGACGCATTGGCCAGAGGGGACGAGCCGACCTGTCGCCGTGTCCTGCAGGGCCGAATTTCCGACGGACAGACGCGGAGTGAGGCTGCGGAGTTTCTGATTACCGACGCAATGCACGGTCTTGGCGCCGCCTGGGATCACAACGAACTCGATCCCTATCAAGAGCGTCGTGCGTGCGATATCTGCATCCGTTTGATCAACGAACTGAGAAGTGAACTTCCGCTGCTACCCTCCAATGCTCCCGTCGCGATTGGCGGCACAACGTCCGGAGACCCGTATCAGTTACCGACCGCTTTGGTCGAGCTTGCCCTTCGAGAAGTTGGCTGGAACGCGACCAGTCTGGGCAGCGGGCTGCCGATGGAGAGTTACCTGCAGGCGGTCCGAGATCAAGACCCACAGTTGTTATGGCTGAGCGTTTCAGCGATTTCCAATCTGGCGGTGTTTGTCGCCGAGCAGAACCGATTGGCGGCCCAGATCGGTGAAGATGTCTCGTTGATCGTGGGTGGGCGAGCACTGACCGACGATATTCGTCCTCAGCTCAGCTATACCGCTCATTGTGACAGCCTCCGGCACCTGATCGATTTGGCCGCCATGCTGCGTTTGAATGCAGTTGGCTGAGCATCGTTCGGCAGACGTGCGATCAATGAGTGTCGGCGTGCGCTCCGAGCTCGCGTCGAAGAGCCGGGACCGTAGCGAGTTCGGAGAGCACGCCGACAAAAAGAGCGACAGTAATTTCCCACACGATGCGAGGGGGCCGGCGAAGTGGTCGGATAACACGGTCACAGAAATGGACTAGAATGCGGCTGTCTGAAAAATCCTTTTCTATTCCAGTTCTGATGAAATTCTTAGCTTCTGGACAATGCCGCTTTGCATTAGCCGCGATCACTCTGCTCGCGGTGCCCATTCATGCGAATTCTTTTGAAGGCGATGTCGACCGCTTTCTAGCGACCTACTGCCACGAATGTCATGCGGATGGGGGAGCCGAGGGGGGCTTTGAACTTGATCGTCTAACCAGCGATTTTAGGGACCCGCGGATCTTTGCCAGTTGGGAGCGGCTATTTGATCTCGTGGCCGAGGCCGAGATGCCGCCTGCCGAAGCGCCGCAGCCTGACGTTGCCGAGCGTGCACGATTCGTCGAGCAACTTGGCAAGTCTCTTCGCGATGCCCATGCGGAAAAGAAAGGAACGACGCTCCGGCGTCTGAATCGACGTGAGTACCATTACACGTTGAACGATATTTTCGGCACCCATCTGGACCTGGCGAATATGTTGCCCGAGGACGGTCGCACGCAAGAGTTCGATAACGTGGGCGAAAGCTTGAGCGTGTCGTCCGATCAGATGCAGTCTTATCTCGACGCGGCCGAGTTGGTCTTGAACGAGGCGATTGCACAAACAACCGTGCCTGATGAACGCAGCGTGGTCCGCGCCAACTACGCGGATACTCGGGGGGCGGAAAAGTTTCTCGGCAAGCAATGGTTGAAACTGGATGATGGCGGTGTCGTGTTTTTTCGTCGACTCGGTTATCCGACCGGCATGCTGCGCGAAGCCAACGTCCGGAAGTCGGGTTTCTACAAAGTCCGGGTCAACGGATACGCCTATCAGTCGCCGTCGCCAATCACGTTTTCTGTGGGCGCGAAGACGTTTCAGCCTGGGTTGGCGAATCCGACGTTTGGTTACTTCGAGTTTCCGCCCGGCCCACCATCAACGGTTGAGTTAGAAACTTGGATCGAGAATCGCTACATGATCCAGGTGGAACCGTACGGCGTCAGCGACGACTACGAGATCAAGAGGGGTGGGATCGAGAATTACCAAGGCCCCGGACTTGCCATCAATTACGTCGAGGTCGAAGGTCCGATCACCGCGGAATTTCCAAGTCGCGGGCATCGCCTGATTTTTGATGGAATCGAACGTCGTGAAATCGAGCCGCACAATCCGAACGACAAGCTGAAGTCGTGGTACAAACCCGAATTTGAGGTTGTCTCCGACGATATCGCCGGCGACGTGGAACGATCGTTGGTTCGAGTCGCGTCGACTGCGTTTCGGCGGCCAGTCACGGCCGACGACGTCACCGCCTACGCCGGCTTGTTCCAGCGAGAGCTGGCCGGTGGCGCGACGATCGAAGATTCACTGCGGACGGCTGTTGCGGCAATCCTCTGCTCGAGTGACTTTCTCTATCTTCGCGAGAACGCAGGCTGGCTGGATGATTTTGCGATCGCCTCGCGGCTCTCGTACTTTCTCACCCGCACCGCGCCGGACCAGGAGCTGTTGCGACTGGCAAGGAGCGGAAAGCTGGCGGGCCATCGCGAGAATTTGCAGAGCCAGACCGAACGCTTGATCAAGGATGCTCGCTTCGCGCGTTTCGTGGGTGACTTTACGGACGCTTGGCTCAACCTACGGGACATCGATTTCACCAATCCGGACGAGAAATTGTATCCCGAGTTTGACCCGTTCCTGCGGTTTTCGATGGTCGCAGAGACACACGCGTTCTTTGACAAGCTGGTTCAAGACAATCTGCCGGTCTCGAATCTGGTCCGGTCGGACTTTGCGATGCTGAATCGACGATTGGCCGAACACTACGAGATCGACAATGTGACGCATCCTGATTTGCGGCCCGTCAGCCTCAGCGCCGACAGCGTTCGCGGAGGACTGCTCAGCCAGGCCAGCGTGTTGAAGGTTTCAGCCAATGGCACGAACACATCGCCGGTGATCCGAGGCGTTTGGGTCCTGGAACGGATGCTTGGACAAGCCCCGCCGCCTCCGCCACCAGGAATTCCGGGAGTGGAGCCGGACATCCGTGGAGCGACAACGCTTCGCGAGCTCCTGGACAAGCACCGCGACGTCGATACGTGCCGCTCATGTCACGATTTGATTGACCCGCCCGGGTTTGCGCTTGAAAGCTTCGATCCGATTGGCGGCTGGCGTCAGCGGTTTCGCAGTATTGGTGGCGGAGATCCCGTCAACAAGGTCATCGATGGCAACCGGGTACGTTATCGATTGGGCCAGGTCGTCGATGCATCCAGTCAGCTGCCAAGTGGCGAGACATTTGACGGCTATCGCGAATTCCGCGATTATCTTGCTTTGCGGCAGGAGGTGTTGGCAAGAACGCTTGCCAGCAAACTGCTGACTTTTGCGACCGGCCGTGAAATGGGATTTTCGGATCGCGATGAGATTGAGCGAATCGTTGCGGAGTCGAAATCGCAGGGTTACGGAATCCGCGATCTGATTCACTTGGTTGTTCAAAGCGAGATTTTTCGTCGCAAGTAACTGAGCACTGCAGACAATGCACTTCCCCAACATCAACACGCGCCGACAACTCACTCGCCGCCATTTCTTACGTGGCAGCGGCGTCGTCGCGATTGGTTTGCCGATTCTCGAGGCGATGTCGCCAGCGCTGACTTGCCTGGCTGCCGATGGTCAAGACGTTTCGCCCAAACGATTCATTGCGATTTGTGCAACGCTCGGTTTTCACGCCGAATACTTGATTCCTGGAACCGCGGGACGCGACTACGAACTAACGCCCTATCTGTGCCGATTGGAAAAGCATCGAAATGATTTCACTGTCATGTCGGGCCTATCGCACCCGCAGCAACAAGGCAACAACGGTCACGCTTCGGAGCTGACTTGGTTGACGTCGGCACAACGCCCAGGGCTGGCTGGCTTCAGGAATACGATTTCATTGGACCAGTTGATCGCGCGTCAAATCGGTATTGAAACTCGGTATCCGTATCTGGCGTTGTCGACCAGTGGCCGATCGATGTCGTGGACCGCAAACGGCGTGGCAATCCCAGGCCAAAGTTCACCCGCGAGGTTGTTCGAGGCGTTGTTTGTGGACGGCTCTGCAAAAGAGACCGAAGCCGAGATGCGGCGACTGCAACGTGGCCGCAGCATCCTGGACACAGTGCTTGGGGAAGCGTCCAAACTGCAAAACGAACTTGGCCATCAAGATCGCGAGAAACTGGACGAGTATCTGACGGCGGTTCGGGATTTGGAGTTGCGGATGCAGCAATCCCAAGGCTGGGCAAAGCGACCGAAGCCGAGAGTCGATGCCGAGGTACCGAAAGACGTTGCTGATCGCAATGACGCGATCGCCCGACAACGCTTGCTGTACGATCTGATCGTGCTCGCACTGCAAACCGATTCGACGCGAACGATCACGTATCAGCTGAGCGGCCTGAACGCTGCACCACTGATACCGGGCGTCAGCAACGATTGGCACAATCTGTCTCACCACGGAAAAGATCCGGACAAAATCAAAGAGCTGAAACTGATCGAAGAAGCCGAGTTCACCGTCTTCAATGATTTCTTATCCGACCTAAAGCGAATTGACGAAAACGGCCGAACTTTGCTGGATCACACGGCGATCTTGTTTGGGTCGAATCTGGGGAACGCCAGCAGTCACGATTGGCGAAATCTTCCGATTCTCGTCGCGGGCGGCGGTTACCAACATGGAACGCATCTAAGTCATGACAAAACGAACAACACCCCGCTGGCGAATTTGTTTGTTTCTCTGGCACAGCGAATGGGTGTCGAGACCGATCACTTCGGCAGCAGCACCAGCGAAAGCCTTGACGGATTCGATCTGGCGTAAGCGTCGCACATGGCTGGGGCTTTCGTTTGCGGTTGTCTTGCTGAGCATCTGTTCGTGCTGCACCGTCAGTGCGGCCAAGCCCGACTCAGAGGCTGTCGAATATGCGCGCGTCGGATCGCGGGCTTTGTTGCTGGACATTTATCAGCCGGCTGATCGGTCTGGTCCCTCACCTGCTGCGTGGCATCTGGGTCCATGGAGGCGCATGGCGGGCGGGCTCACGCAGCAACGTGCCAGTCACCGAATTGACCAAACACGGTTTCGCAATCGCTAGCGTTGACTACCGCCTCAGCGGTGAAGCCCCCTTTCCGGCCCAAGTCCATGACATCAAGGCTGCGATCCGGTTCTTGCGAGCCAACTCGCAATCGTTTGGCTTTGATCCCCAGCGGTTCGTGATCGCGGGCGCTTCAGCCGGTGGACATCTCGCAGCGCTGGTTGGTGTCAGCAACAAACTTGACGCGTTGGAAGGCACAGTCGGTGACGACTCAACGGAATCCTCCGACGTACAGGCGATTGTCTCGTTTTACGGAGCGTCGAATCTGGAAACGATCTTGTCTCAATCGACGCCACACGGTTTGAGCGTGCGTGTGCCGGCGCTGCAGTTGTTGTTGGCAGGGCCAGCCGGCAGACAAGCCCGATTTGGCTCGCTTGGCCAGTCCCGTGTCGCACGTTGATGGCAAGGATCCGCCGCTGCTATTGATCCATGGGGACCAGGATCCACAGATGCCGATCAACCAATCGCATGAGCTACATGGCGCGTACATCGATGCTGGATGCTCGTCGAAGTTCCACGTCGTGTATGGAGGCGCACGGAGGCAACGGCTTCTACGAAAGTGAGATGATGGAAAAGGTAAGCCAGTTTTTGAAGGCAGCGCTTTTCCAGTCGAGCCGATAGAAACGTAGGCCAGGACGACGTCCGGATTAGGATGCCGGTTGTGATGAGATTTGGGTAACCGCGGAGCGGTGAAAGAGGGTAGCCTGGGGTGAACCAACGAGCGACAGCGAGGCTGGTGTAACCCCAGGTAAGCGAACGAACCTTTCCGCGGCTATCGGCGGCACGCCGCGAAACGCGCGGGGATGTCGTGGAGCGACCGCAACCTGGGGCTGCGGTTGCTCGCTTAAAGCTCGCACCCTTACCCCAGGCTACATTCTTCCGCCGCTCCGCGGCTGTCCAATCGAGTGATGTACTTTCTTCTCGGTGCCTATATCAAACGACGAGCGTCGGAAATCCTACAAAAACGGAACGGCTAAGCCGGACGACCTCCAAGTCCTGGCCTACGACTACTTTGTGGGATGTAGCCGCTCACAACGCGAAGACTGCCTTCACGCAGCCCTGCTTGCGATTGGCGAAGACATCATACGCCTCGCTCGCCTGGTCGATCGTGAATCGATGGGTGATGCACCAGGAAAGATCCTGTGGTTCTTTCGCCAGCTCCGTTGCGATCCGCGGCATATAGAACCGCGCCGGGCAGCGGCCAGTCCGAAACGTGATGTTCTTGTTGTACGCATCGGCGGGGCTGAACGCGAAGTTCGGTGTGCAGTGACATCCGATCACCGACATCGTGCCACCGGGGCGAATCAGTTCGTAGGCCAACTGCTGAGCCTCCGGCAACCCGACGACCTCGATCACGCCATCGGCACCACGTCCGTCGGTCTGGTCCCTGATCGCTGAAATCGCTTGACCGGCGTCGGCCAGCGCGGTGGCGCCGAGCGCGCGTGCGATTTCCAATCGAGATTCATTGGGGTCAATCGCAAAAACGCTGGTGGCGCCGAGTCGAAACGCCGCAGCGATCGAGAGCAACCCGACGGTGCCGCAACCGATGACGACGTACACCCCGTCGGGCCGAATTGCAGCCATGTCGGCAGCGAAATAGCCGGTGCTCAGGTTGTCGCCAATCAGCAACGCGACCTCGTCTGTCATCTCGGGCGGAACCTTCATCAGTGTTGCGTCAGCCAGCGGAACGCGAACCATCGTCGCTTGGCCACCGTGCAAGCCTGTCCCCGCTTCGCGCCATCCGAACAACTCGGAACTGACGCATCGCGATGTCAAGCCGCGCTGGCAGTAAAAGCACTGCCCGCAATTGGTCGTGAACGGTGCACAGACTCGATCGCCGATGCGGATGCTGGAAACTTCGTCACCAATGGCGACAACTTCGCCAACAAACTCGTGCCCCATCACGGTTCCAGGGTCGATCCCGACTTCCCGACCGAAAAAAGGATGCAAATCGCTGCCGCACAAGCCTGCAAGCCGCACGCGGACAAGGGCGTCGCGGGGTCGTTCGATTTCGGGATCAGCAAGTTCGCGCATCGCTACGCGCTGGACCTGCTCGAAGCAAACGCCTTTCATGGAGGATCTTCCGGAATCGGCGAAGGTGCATGCCGTGGGGCCGGCGTTCCACCAGCCACCGCCATTACTGGCGAACCAACATACGGAAAGCTTCGTTGAGCTGTTTTGTAATCGGGCCAGGTTTTCCGCTACCGATCACGCGATCATCGAGTCGGACGGCGGCGATCACTTCGGCGGCGCTGCCTGTCAAAAAACATTCGTCGGCGGTGTAGATGTCGTGCCGAGAAAGATTTATCTCGATCGTTGGTATGCCTGCTGCACGCGCCAGTTCCAACACGGCATTGCGTGTGATCCCCTCCAGGATCCCAGCGTCGATCGGCGGCGTTTGCAGTTGGCCATTTCTGACGATGAAGATGTTGTCGCCGGTGCATTCGGCGACATCGCCTTTGTGGTTCAGCATCACCGCTTCGAGGCAGTTCGGCTTTCAGTCCCTCCATTTTCGCCAGCACATTATTCAGGTAGTTCAGCGACTTGATTCGCGGGCTGAGCGCGGCTGGATGATTGCGAATCGTCGACGCCGTGACCAATTCCAAGCCGTTCTCATACAGTTCGCTCGGGTACAGCGTGATCTTGTCAACAATGATGATGATTTGCGGATTGCTGCATCGATTCGGATCGATTCCAAGTGAGCCTGACCCACGCGTCACGACCAATCGTATGTATCCGTCGTCGAGTTTGTTCTTCGATACGCAAAGATTCACGTCGGCGGTCAGTTGCTCGATGCTGATCGGAATCTGAAGCCCGATTGACAACGACGATTCCCACAGTCGGATCAGATGTTCCTGCAAGCGAAACACCTTGCCGCTGTAGATCCGCATCCCCTCGAACACGCCGTCGCCGTACAGCAGACCGTGGTCGTAGACGCTGATCTTTGCGTCTTCTTTGGAAAAAAACTCGCCGTTGATGTAGATCTGTTGGGCCATGGCAATTCAGGTTCGCAGCTTCGGTGCGTCAGTCAGTAGGAAAATGGTTCAGTCAACGTCGGCGGACGTTACGGCGCCGACGACCGAAGCATCAAAATAGTTTATCGACATGCCGGCATCGACAACGATTGATTGTGCAGTGATTCCGCTGCTGCGTGGGCTGAGCAAGAAAACCGCCGTTGCAGCCACTTCATCCGTTTCAACCGCGCGGCCACGCGGAATGACTTTTTCGGCAAAAAGATAGGAATCGACATAGCCGGGAATTCCCGCCGATGCACTCGTCTTCAACAGACCCGCGGCGACGGCGTTGAAACGCACTTCGCTGAATCGGCTGAACGACTTGGTTAGAAATGCGAGCGATGATTCCAAGGCCGCTTTGATGGGAGCCATGAACCCGTAGCTCTCACTTGCCATCCGCGTGGTGCTGATCCCAATCGTGACCACCGATGCGTCCGCCGCGAACAGGTCTTTGAGGGCGTTGCAGACTTTGGTCAATGAAAACGCCGAGATGTCGACTGCTTGCAGAAACTGTGCTCGAGTCGTTTCGTGGAAGGGCCGAATCCCCTCGGGATAATCGGCGAAGGCGATCGAATGCACCAGCCCCGCCAGCGTCACCTTGTCGGTTTGCAGCTGCCGACTCAAAGCGTCGATCTGTTCCTGCTGTTCCACATCGCAGACCAGCACGCGGCGATCACGCAGCAGCTTTGCCAGGCTCTTCTTTCGCGATTCACTGCGAACGCTGTAGATCACTTCTCCGCCCGATTGTTCGATGATGTTTGCGATCCGATAGGCGACGCTTTTCTTGTTGGCAACACCCATCACCAAGAACGTCTTGCCCGTCAGACCCAAAAAATCGAAGACGGGTTCGTTCGTCACGACTGGTCCCCCGCAGGAGGGCCGCCATCCGATGGGCCGCCATCCGATGGGCCGTCAGCAGTTTGGCCTTGGGATGCCTCACGCGGGTTGGTCACGCTGCAAGCGAAGTCGAGACGCATCGTGACTTTGCCGTCGAGCAGCATCTTACCGGTCAGGTAGTAGGCGTTGCTGAGCTGGTCGTTGAGCGTCACATGGATTTCGACCGTGTCGCCTGGTCGGACCAATTGTTTGAATTTGACCGAGTCCATTCGAGTCGCGACCGGAACAATACCCTCGCCGGCGGGCGTGTGCTCGGAGAGCAGAATCGCGCCGGCCTGCAGGCAACATTCGCACTGAATCACACCCGGAACGAGCGGGTAATCGGGAAAGTGGCCCTGCACAAAAAAGTCGCCCTCATGAAACGTCTTTCGACACACGATCGATGACTGGTCACGTGAGACGATTTCGTCCAGCAAACGCATCGGTGGGCGATGTGGAATCGCTTGTTCAATTTCTTGGGCACTCATGCGAGTATAAGACGCCAAATCGTGGGCGGACGTCAACCGGGTGCCGATTTCAAGTCGCCCAGAATCTGATAGTCTGGCGGCTGTTGTATCCGCCTACCCATCTCGTCGACTCCATGACCACCTACTACGCCAACGGCAGTGAATCGACGTCATTGACGACCGACGATCTCCGCGATGCTCTGCAGCAGACCTTCGACGCGATCGGAAACCGCGATCGAGTGCTGCTGTTGCCGCCCGACGCGACCCGTTTGTTCAGCCGCGCCGGCGAGTTGACGGTGTTGTGTCGAGAATTGCTGGGTGACAAAGTTACCGACATCATGCCCGCGCTCGGCACGCATTCGCCGATGAAGCCCGCGCAGCTGGAGCACATGTTTCCCGGCATTCCGCATGCTCTATTTCGGCCGCATCGTTGGCGAGACGACGTGGTCACACTCGGCGAGGTCCCCGCCTCGTACGTTTCGGATGTTACCGGCGGCGTCTACGACAAACCTTGGAAGGCACAGGTCAACAAGATGCTCCGCGATGGCGGTCATGATCTGATCTTTTCGCTCGGTCAAGTCGTCCCGCACGAAGTGATCGGGATGGCCAATTACAACAAAAATGTTTTTGTCGGCACCGGCGGCGCCGAAGGTATCAACGAGAGTCATTACCTGAGTGCGGTGTATGGGATCGAGGAAACGCTAGGCCGCGCCAACACGCCACTTCGTCAGATCTTGAACTACGCGCAAGACGAGTTTTGCAAAGATCTACCGCTGCTGTACGCATTGACGGTCGTGCAACAGATGCCCGACGGCACACTGCACACGCGAGGCGTGTATATCGGCGACGACCACGAGACCTTCTTCACGGCGGCCGAGTTGGCCCGTAAGGTCAACATCACTCACCTCGATCACGCGCCCCGGCATGTGGTTGCCTACCTGGATCCCTCGGAGTTCAAAAGCACCTGGCTGGGAAATAAGTCGATTTACCGCACGCGTTTGGCGATCGAGACGGGCGGCAGGCTGACGGTGCTCGGACCGGCGGTTGAAGAGTTCGGCGAGGACGCTGAAATTGACCGACTGATTCGCAAGTACGGCTATCGCACCAAAGCGGAAATCATCCAACTGGTCGACGAAAACGAAGACTTGAAAGCCAACCCATCAGCCGCTGCACACCTGGTTCATGGCTCGCACGAGAATCGATTCGAGGTTGTCTACGGGGCAGGCAAATTGTCGGCCGCGGAAATCGCCTCGGTGAATTACACGCCCGGCGACATCAACGAATTGATGAATCGATACGATGTCCATGCGCTGACCGATGGATGGCACAAAGATATTGACGGAACCGAGTTCTACTTTATTCAGAATCCGGCGCTAGGATTGTGGGAAGCACCCATCGGTCAGTCATCGGCGTGAAGTTCGCATGAGTTGCTCGTAGTCACCGCATTCGTGCGGTGGCTCGCGCACCAGGACCCGATAAATCGGGTTACTGCAAACAGGAAGATATCTTCCGCCGGTGCGCTTGCATCTCGGATCTCGCTCCCCTAGAATAAGAAGGAATGTCTTTTTTGGCTCTCCTCTCCCTGGTGACCCCCTTTCATGGTCAAGCTATCTGACCTGCAGGTTGCATCGCTGTTGGAAGAAATCGCCTGTGCGATGCGTGTCGGTACCCCGATTTTGGATACCATGCGGCGGCTTGAGACCCGCAGGCTTGGGTCTATTTCGGGGGCGGCACGAACGGTTGCCGAGGGGCTGGAACGAGGCGAAACCATCGCCGATGCAGTCAGCAAAGTTGCTTCACCAGCGGGCGCCCAAGCGGCAGGCGCGATTCGTGCCTGCCAGGACAGTGGCAATAGCGGACTGTTGGAGCGGATGGCGCACCAGCTTCGCCTGCGATCAGAATATGCACGCAGTTTCCGCTTGGCTTGGTTCTATCCCTGGCTGCTGCTGGCGGTCGGATACGCGGTCGGAGTCACGGTGATGGCACCGATGATCCGGGAGATGCATGGACGCGACTTTCGTTGGCCCACTTGGTTGGTGGGGCTGTCGAACTGGCTTGAATACAATTGGTGGTTGCCGCCGCTGATCATCGGAGCGGGACTGGTTGTCTTCGTCTTTTGGCTTCATTCACGCGATCGTTTTCCGCGCGACGTTCGTCTTGGCCTGTTTTGCAATTCGCTGGCCGATCAGTTCACTCACAACGTTCCCGAGGATGTCGCAATCCGCAGTGCGGCGGAAATGTCGGGGGATCTTGGTTTGATGTCGATCATCGAGCCGACGCTGCAGAGTCCAGAAATCGCCAAGATCATCGCGATCGAGGATCCGTCGGCGGCGAATACTTTGGAAGGTCCTTTGAAGGAAACCTTGATCGCAAAACTTCGCTATTTGGGGTCCAAGCACAATGAGCGTGCTCGGCAGCAGGCATTTTTGTGGTCGCGTTTTGTGCCGCGGCTGGCGATGGCCGCGGTCGGAGCCGGGATCACATTTTCGTACGCGTGGTGGGTCATCGCTCCGGTCTATCGTCAGGTGGCATCATGGTGAAACGGATTGCCAATGTCGACCTTGACCCAGTTGCCGAGCGATTGGCGTCTGCCGGCGAGGACCAGTCGCCAAGTGTCCTGCAGTGGCTGGAGGCCGAGCAGCAACGCCGGACCATGCGGCGACGTGCAACCTTGTGCGCCGTGAGCGGTTGGTTGCTGATGACAACCGCGGCGATCGTCAGCAGTTTTGTGGCTCTGAATATTTCGCATGATGTTCGCGAGATTTTTGACGACGGTGTGGTTCCCGAGAGAGGCATTCCGCTGACGGTGACATACCTGCCAATTTTGCTCGTTGTGATTGCGGTTTTGCTGGTCGTTGGCGGCATCGTCGGCTGGTTGTGGGGTGTCATTCCCGGTTTGAGCAAGACGACTTCGGCGATCGATTGGTCCGCCAGTAGTGACGCGGTAACGCGGTTGTTGTCGATTGGCTGCACCTATCCCGAGGCCTTTCGAACGGCGGCCAAGGTCGTGCGCAGCAAATCGCCACGCACGTGGTTGATTCGTGCGGCGGATCGTGTGGAACGCGGTGGTCGGGATGTCGCGATTTCGTCTTTCGCACATGGCGACACGGCGATACTGGAACTGATGATTGATGCGGCCGAATCGGAACCGCAACGACAATGGAAAGTCGCAGCCGAACATTTTTTGGAACTGGCACGCGAACGATTGATGTTGTTGCTGCAATCGACACCGATGATTTCGACAATCATTTCGGGCCTGCTGATTTGGGTTTCGATCTCGGCCACCCTCAGTTGGATGTGGCGGAGTGTGGCTGCATTGTTGGTGGGGCTGACTTAGATGAGCAGACGAACTCGGGTTGTGTTTTGGACTTTCGCACTGATCTTCCTGTTCTTTGGTTTTCTGCTGCTGTTGCCATCGTTGTTCGGGGCTCTGCTGGCGATCCTGCTGGTCTTCGCCGTCATCGACTATTCATCTCGCCGGTATCGCAATGCAGTGCAAACCTTTAACGCTTCGATGCGTGCGGTCTGCCATCACGAGGGAGCGATCAGCAAGGTCGCCTTGGCGTTCTCGAAGTCCGGCCCGTTGAGTGGACCTTGTTATGAGTACGCGCGGCGGTTGATGATGGGTGAGAATCCGGTGGATGCGGCCGCGATGGCACGTGTCCCGCTGCAATTGGGAACCGCCGTGGCACTTCAGTCTCCGGCCAGAATTGAACCTGATCCGAATGTCGAACAAACGAGAGAATTCCGCAAGCTTGACGTCGCCGACCCCAATATGATGCCGGCCTACGGACAGTTTCTGTATTTGACGGTGACTGCCTTGATCACCTGCAGTGTGTTGGTGTTCATGGGCTTGTTTGTGGCTCCCACACTCGAAACCATGTACGAAGAGTTCTTCGCGAGTGAGTTGCCGAACCGATGGATGATGAGGGCTGGCCCCGCGTTTTGGATTCTGATGCTGCTTGGCTTCGTGATCATCATCATCGTACCGCTGCTCAACCGAGGTCACATTTTCGGGCTGCGATTGGCGCATTGGATTCCCATGATGCCGCGCCCTGCCCAGCAGAAGGCGGACACTCTGAACGGGTTGGCTGACGCGGTCGACGCAGGATGGCCGATCGGTCGCGCGTTGGCCGTCGGGCACACGATCTCGACGCGATCGCTCGAACGCCGATCGCTGGAACATTCGATGATTCTGATCGAACGGGGCACGGACCCCACCGACGCGATGCAGCGGGCCGGGTTGATCGATCCCGATGAGTCATCTTGGCTGCGTGGTGCGACGCCAAGGCGAACGGCCGAGCTGTTGCGATCGATCGCTGACCAGACGCAACGTGACGCACAGTCCAATTTGCGATGGTTGATGGCGATCTTTTTCCCATGCCTGGTGATGCTGCTCGGACTCTCGGTACTTGCGTATGCGTACGGATTCTTTGGAGCGTTGACGGAGTTGATCAATGGCCTTGCCTAATCGAACAGCATCAGTTTTTGTACGTAGTAACCGCGTTCATGCGGTGATTCCCCAAAGACCCGATGAATCGGGGCACTACCAACAGGGGTGGGAAATCCCGACCATACGTTCCATGCGACGGCCTCACGCGAATCGCCGTGCGGCTCTGATCATTGAGGCCGTGATCGCCTTGGTCTTGTTGAGCACCGCGACCGTCGCGTTGACGAAGTTGGCCAGAAGCTCCGCTGCGTTGGGCCAGCAATCGGACCAGCGACTGGTCGCCACCTTGGCCGCCGAAAACACCATCGAGCGACTTCGGGGCGTCGGCGTCGAAGAACTCTCCGACCAAGCCGATCAAGTCGCCGAATTGGTGGCCCAGGACGCGGGCTGTGAAATTGTCATATCGACCGCGCCGTTCACGGTGGGTGATCGTCAGGGGATTCATGTTCGTGTGGATGCAACGATCTCGCCGGCGATCCGCATCCGTCTGCATGATTGGCGGTTTGCGGTGGAGTCGAAACTGGAATCCAACGAAGAAGAAACCAAGACCAAGTCCGAGACTACAGCCAACGAGACTTCAGCCAACGAGACTACAGCCAACGAGACTACAGCCAACGAGACTACAGCCAACGAGACTACAGCCAACGGGGGCGACGATGCTTGATTCGGCCTTTCGATACGGCGGCGGGCGGATCGCCGAGCCACGAAATGGAACGACGTTGGTGGAAGTCTTGGGAACGCTGTCGGTGTTATTGGTGCTGGGGGTCTCGGCCGCCAGTATTCTCGGGTCGATTACCCAAATCGGAGTCCGCAGCAACCGTGCGATGCTCAGCAGGGCATCCGTCGAGCGGCTGGCAAAAGTGTTTCGCGACGACATTCATCAAGCCGGCGAGATTAGCGTGTCGGACGCCCCCGTGGCGTTCGCCTTATCGAGCGGGCCGCTGACTGTTCGTTACCAGTGGAACGAAAAACGGTTTTGGTTCCGCCGTAGCGTCAGCGAGGGTGAAAAACAACTTTCGATCGAGACTTTCGATTTTTCGGATGATGTTCGGCCTGGCATTTCCGTCACTGACGACCTGGTGACGCTCCGATTGAATGACGAAGACCTTGACCGAAAAATGGGGCGACGATGGGTCATTGAGGCACGACGCGGATGAACAAGAACCAGATCTCCGGTCGTACACCGAGAACAGGCGCCGCTTTCTTGCTGTTGATTTTCTTGGTGCTGCTCGTTGTCCTGGGTGCGGCGCAGACGATGGTGCGAAGCGAAATGGCCAACCGTCGCGGCGAGGTGGGGCGGCAGCGAGTGCGATCGATGGTGATGGCAATCCATGCCGTTCAGGATCTGAGCGGCGAATCGAGCGATGCTCTGCGGCTGCCAATCGACCCAGCCGCCAACGAATTCATTGAAGTAACGGTAAACCGAGACGCTTCGAGTGTTGTCGCCCGATGGCTGCGCGGCGATCAGCTGATCGACGAAATGAAACAGAACCTTGTCAAGAAAGTGGAGTCCGGCGAATGAGTCTTAACTCGAAATCGATGCGACGGTCGGTGCGTTGTCCAGCCTGGGTGGGTGGGTTCACCTTAGTTGAATTGTTGGTCGTGATTGCGATCATTGGCATTCTGATCGGGATGTCGATTCCTGCGATGCAGAATATGCGCGAACTCGCGCGACGGAGTAACTGTGGGCAAAACCTGGCCCAACTTTCGCTCGGTCTATCCGCCTATTCAGCCCGCAACGGGCACTATCCAGTCGGAACATTTGCGAAAACGGGTCCGATCCGGAACGAGCCGATCGGCTATCACCACAATTGGATTGCCGGGTTGCTGCCGATGATGGATGCAACGAATGTGTACGATGCGATCGACCAGAATCGCAGCGTCTACGATTCGGCGAATAACGAAGTCCGCAAGCTTCGGATTCCGATGCTGTTGTGCCCTTCGGCAAGCGATACACGCGACAATACGACGTGCTACGCTGGAATTCATGCATCGACCGAGACTCCGATTGACGAAGACAATGATGGCGTTTTCCGTTTGAATATCCCGGTCAGCGATGGTGACATCACCGACGGTCTTGCCCATACTTTATTCCTGGGCGAAAAGCTGTCTGCCTACGAGGAAGATCTCGGTTGGATCAGCGGCACACGGTCTAGCTTGCGAAACACGGGCCATCCGATCAACGCCGAACGAGTGCGCATTCGCGGCGTTCAAGACGGCAGCAACAGAGTCACTGCGAGCTACGTTGGTGGATTGGCAAGTGATCATCCCGGCGGTGCCCATTTACTGCTCGGTAGCGGCCAGTACGACTTCCGCAGCGCATCGATCGATTTAACGCTGCTGCAGCAACTCGCTTCACGCGCCGACGGTGGGATTCCGATCGACTGGCAGTCGTCGCAATCATTGGACGATCGCATTGACGCGGGCGACCGTGCGGCGGAAAGAGACGGCGCGACGGCCGGCGATGGGACGGAGACAGCGGAGAGTTCTGCGGACGCGGATTCGGGTAAGTCGGCTGTTGCAGACGACGCCGCTGCGACGGAGGACGCGAACGAGTGAATAGCGGCTTAGCCAAGAACGACGGACATCGTCATCCGCGCGGATTCACGATGATCGAAGTCCTGATCGTGATCGCGATCATCGGAGTCATGGTGGGGCTATTGTTGCCGGCAGTTCAGTCAACTCGCGAGCGGGCGCGGGCCACCAGCTGCCAGAGCAATATGCTTAACTTGCACATGGCGATCGAAAGCTACCACGCATCTTTCGACGTGTTTCCCGCGGGAACGGTAACCGATCGACTTCCCGCGAGAATGTTTCCCGACGGCAAAGACCACAGTTGGTTGGTGCAAGTCCGACCGCTGATGGACGGTGGGTTTGCGTTCAGCGAGCGATGGTCGCCAATCCATTCTTCCTACCACCCGCAAAACTGGCCGTTGACACTCATGGGGCCTCCGTTTTTGGCCTGTCCGAGCAGCCCGTTCATGCACCGCAGCCACGTCGTCCCGTTATCTTACGTTGGCATCCATGACGGTCTCGCCGCACCGATTGATACGAACAGCCGCGGATTCTTCGTCGCCAATCGTTTCTTGCGGCGCAGCGATATTCCCGATGGATTGTCCTACACGCTGCAACTTGGCGAGATCCGCGTGAACGTCGCCGAAACCTTTTTTTGGACTGCCGGCAACCAGTCGACGTTGCGGACAACTGGGCTGCCAATCGAAACGAAACAGAGCGGTTGGGGCACAAACGAAACTCGATTGGATGAACCATACTCATACGGACTTTTCGCAGACCCGCAGACGATCAGCTATGACATGATCGTCGAGCACGTCGCTGCTGGAACCGATGATCAGGTGGCGATCGAGGCAGCCATTGTTGACATCCGCATGATCCAATCCGAGCAACGGGCCGACGGTCCGGAGATGTTCTCCGGCATGGGGGCTGAATTCGGCATGGGTGCTGATTTCGGGATGGCGCCGCCGGGCAAAATTCCGCCGGGATTTACCATCCCGCAAATCGAGCCTGCAGCATCGCGTCCTCGTGGACTTGGCTCGACCCACGGACCGATGGTTAACGCCGTATTCGCGGATGGTCGCGTGGTGACGATCAACCAATCGATCGACGCGAAACTCTATTCGCAAATCGGCATCCGAGATGATGGGTTACCACTCTCCGAACCACTGGTCGAAATCGAGTGAGCCTCTGTACCGCTTCGTAGTAACCCTCAACGCACACCCTACGAACTGACGATCTCGCTGCATAACCAGTTCCGTTACACCGGCTTTTCCAGCGACGGTCCTTTCTACATCTACTCGGCGGGGCGAGTCGTCCCGACACCTGATCGAAACGATTTCGATATCAACCGTGGACGATTGGTTTTCTCTGGGTACGCGATCGATCCGCTGCTCGAGTTCTACGCCAACATTGACTACAACACCGTTGCCGATCAACGGATTCAAATGCTGATGGCCTGGATCCGTCACCCGTTTGATCCGGCATTCAATCTGGCCTACGGTCTCGGCAAAGTCCCCGGGACTTGGGAATGGCAAGAGAGTTCACGGTTCACATTGGGAGCCGAAAGATCGTTGGCCACGACATTTTTCCGACCATCGATGACGGCGGGCGTTTGGGTGGACGGTGAATTGCGATGCGGGCTGCATTACCGGGCGTTGATTGGCGACGGGTTCAATACCTTCTCCTTGACTGCCGCGGAGGTGGATACCAATCTGGTCTATTCGGGAGTTCTGTCGGCGACGGATATTCGCGGCTTGAACTACGACGTGCTGTTTTCGATGGCAGGTGGGTTGGCTTTGGGAAACGTGGGGATCTCCACCGGGCTCTCTGATTGGATTGTGGCGAAGTTGCCCGTTGAGTTTCTCGGGCCGGTTGGCCTGGCATTCGTCATGGCCTACGTCACGGTGGTTCTTTCCAACTTTATGAGCAATACGGCTGCGGCCAACATTCTCATTCCGCTGGTGGTCACCATGGCCGCTGGTTTTGAGGCAACCGTGGCGATCGCCGTTGCCCTGGGCGCATCATCGGCCATGTGTCTGCCGGTCGCGACGCCCCCCAATGCGATGGTGTTCGCCACCGGCCGGCTGCAGACCTGGGACCTGGTTCGAGTCGGTTTGGTGGTGGGGCTGATTGCGCCGGCAATTGGCCTGGCCTGGCTGGCAGTTTGCTTGAAGTTCATTCTTTAGTGTGCTTTTTCGTTCGTCCCGTCGGTACTGTGCGTCGCGTTGGTCGCGTCGACGCGCTGGGAATCCCGTACGCGCTTGATACAGTCAACGGCGATGTTTCAAATCAAGGGGCTTCACGATGACCGATGGATTTATTCCGCCGCACGGCGGCTATCAGGATTTGCTTTCCTACCAGAAATCGGTCATCGTCTACGACATCACGGTCAAATTCTGTACCCGCTTTCTCGGCAAGTTCGATCGCACGGTGGACCAAATGGTTCAGGCCGCTCGCAGCGGCAAGCAGAACATCATCGAAGGCAGCATGGCCTCGGGTACTTCCAAGGAAACGGAAATCAAATTAACGAACGTCGCCCGCGCGAGCCTGGAGGAATTGCTGGAGGACTACCGCGATTACTTGTGTACCCATGATGCAGATTTGTGGGAGAAAAACTCCGAACAAGCGATGTTCGTTCGCCGCTTGGGGCGGAATTCCGATGGGACGAAGGAGACGTATGCGACCTATCGGACGTTTGTTGAAACGCGCGGTGGTGATGTGGTTGCGAATATCGCGATTTGTCTGATCCATCAAACCAATTACCTGCTCGATCAGCAAATTCGGCAGCTGGAACAAGCGTTCTTGAAAGAGGGCGGCATGCGAGAACGGATGTATCGGGCAAGGACCAACACGCGAGGCGACCGTCGATCGCGATAAACCAACTTCAATAGGACCTATAAACGAATAGGAGCAATGTGACATATGGGGCGTATCTGTCCCATTGGTCCCATCAACCCGGCCGCGTCAGGCGAGATCGGCCAGAAGCACCACGACTGATCGAGGACCAGCCAAGTACGTGGAACCGGGGATAGGCTTCGCGGCGTCCCAATCGCAGATGTCCTCGGGGAACGGCAGGTTGGTATCGATCCAACGCCGCCAACGATGACCATTGACCAACAACGGAAGCTCAAACTCCAGCGATTCCCAGTGTGCGCTGACGATCAAGTGCATCATCAGATTCTGCTTCGGCAACTCCGCGCAGAACGCAAAACTGCGCGAATCCTCTGACCAATCCGGTTGATTTAGCTTCACGCCGTGCCAACTGGCTTTCGCCCTTCGGATCATTTCACTCAAACTGATTCGCTGTTGTTCGTCCTCGACGTCGCGGAGCACACGGCGCGCGAGCAACAGGCGAACGAAACGATGAAGATCGGCGTGTTGCTCGACGAGCGACCAGTCGAACCAAACCGACGGGTCATCGTGACAGTAGGCGTTGTTGTTCCCCTGCTGCGTGCGTCGGATTTCGTCGCCCATCACGAACATCGGAACGCCGAGGGAAAGCATCGTCGCGGTGAGGAAGTTCTTTACCTGCTGGTTGCGAAGCTGTTCGATCGCCGGATCCTCGGTCGGGCCCTCGGCACCACAGTTCCAACTGCGATCGTCGTTGGATCCATCACGATTTCCTTCACCGTTGGCCTCGTTGTGCTTGTGGTTGTAAGAAACCAGATCGTTGAGTGTGAAACCGTCGTGGCAGGTAACGAAATTGACGCTTTGCTCGGCTTCACGCTGTTTGTGCCCGTAAACGTTATGACTACCGAGCATCGAATCGGCCATTCGGCCCACCGAACCGGGTTCGCCACGGAAAAAGTCACGAACGTCATCACGGAACCTGCCGTTCCACTCCTTCCACGAGTCGCCCACGAAGCTACCAACCTGGTACAAGCCCGCCGCATCCCATGCTTCGGCGATCAGCTTGATTCCTGCCAGGTCTGGATCGGATTCGATGTCCCAAAGTACCGGCGGATTGGGCAGCACATGGCCTTTACTATCACGTGCCAGAATCGAAGCCAAGTCGAAGCGAAAGCCGTCAACGTGCATCTCTCTCACCCAGTAGCGCAGACTATCAACGATCATTCGCCGCACCACCGGATGATTGGCGTTGAGCGTGTTGCCACAGCCTGAGTAGTTCGAATAATACTGCAGATCCGGCTCGAGGATGTAGTAAGAAGGATTGTCGATCCCGCGGAAGGACAATGTTGGCCCGTGGTGGTTTCCTTCGGCGGTGTGATTGAAGACAACGTCCAGAATGACCTCGATCCCCGCCCGATGCAGGGCTTTCACCATGTCGCGAAATTCGTCGATCGGACCTAACGGGTCTCGACGTGAACTGTACGCCGGATGCGGAGCAAAGAAAGAGACAGGCGCGTAGCCCCAATAGTTGATGACCCCAGGCGGGCAGTCTTGCGGATCAAAGGCAAACACCGGCAACAGTTCGACCGCATTGATCCCCAAATCTTGCAGGTAAGGAATTTTCTCGATCAGCCCGGCATACGTGCCGCGGACATCTTCAGCAACGCCGGAATTTGGATTCCTCGTGAATCCTCGCACGTGCATTTCATAGATGACGGTTCTCGCCGAAGGCCGTCGCAGCAACGCGTCGCCTTCCCAATCGTAAGCCTCCGAGTCAACAACGACGCTCTTCATCGCTGACGCAGCATTGTCACCGGGTCGATGTGCTGCGTCGCGCGAATAACCTTCTGGCACCACAACGCCGCGCCCGTAAGGGTCAAGCAGCACCTTTTCGCTGTCGAATCTCAGTCCGTTGGCCGGCTCGTCGGCTCCCTGCACGCGGTAGCCATAGATCTGTCCTGGCCGCACGCCGGGAACAAACACGTGCCAGTAATGGTAGGTGCGGTTCGCAACCGGGTCGAGTAACACGACGCGGGCCGGCTTCGTGTCATCGACCTCATCAAACAGCAAGAGTTCCACACCCGATGCCGTGCGCGAGAACAGACAAAAATTAGCACCGTGGTCTGTCAACGTCGCACCGATGGGCGAAGGTGATCCAATGTGCTTTGCGGAACTTGGTGCGATCGACGGCATGGTTTTTTTCAATCGAGGTATCAAAATGGGCGTCAATTCAAGGCGACCGGTTGCACCTTCCAGATCTCGTCGCAGTACTGACGCATCGAGCGATCGGACGAGAAGAAACCGCAGCGTGCGACGTTGCGGATGGACATTCGTGTCCAGCGATCTTGGTCCTGATATGCCTCGGCCGCTTGCTCGCTGCACTCGATGTAGGACGGATAGTCGACAAGCAGCAGGTACGGATCATCATGCAGCAGCGCGTCAACGATCGGCTTGAAGAGTTCCTTGTCGCCGCCGGAAAAGTCCCCGGCAGAGATGCTGCCGATGACCTCCATCAGTTCCCAGTTGGCTTCCAAGTAGTCTCGCGGTTGGTAGCCGCGCTGCTTGAGGTCGAGCACTTCCTCAGCCGTCAGCCCAAACAGGAAAAAGTTATCGCGCCGACACGCTCGAGGATTTCGACGTTGGCTCCATCGAGAGTTCCCACGGTGATCGCTCCATTGAGCGCGAAACTTCATATTGCCGGTCCCTGACGCTTCCTTGCCTGCCATGGAGATCTGCTCGGAGATATCCGCGGCGGGATAGATCTTTTCAGCCATCGAAACGTTGAAATTGGCCGGAAACACGACTCGCAGTCTCCCTTGCACGTCCGAGTCGTTGTTGATCACGTCTGCCAAGTTATTGATCAGCTTGATGATCAACTTGGCCATGAAATAGCCGGGCGCTGCCTTCGCGCCGAAGACAAAGGTGCGGGGGACCATCTCGGCATCGGGATCCGCCTTGAGCCGACGATAGAGCGTGATGATATGCAGTGCCTTCAACAGCTGGCGTTTGTATTCGTGCAGTCGCTTGACCATGATGTCAAAGATCGAATTCGGATCGGCGATCACGCCGTTGACCTTTGCAGCAAAGCACAAAGGTCCTGTTTGTTGGCCTGTTTGACGTCTCGCCAGTCGGCACGGAATTCCGGGTCTTCCACGTGAGCCTCGAGTTCACTGAGCAAGTCCAAGTTGTTGAGCCAACCGTCGCCGATCTTCGACGTGATTAACTCGGACAGACGTGGATTGGCTAATCGCATGAAGCGGCGCGGAGTGACGCCGTTGGTCTTGTTCTGGAATTTCTCGGGCCACAATTCGGCGAAGTCGTGCAGGGTGCGCTCGCGAAGGAGTCGCGAATGCAATTCCGCGACACCGTTGATGGCAAAGCTGCCGACGCTGGCCAGGTGGGCCATACGTATCTGTCGCGGTGGACCCTCTTCGATGATTGACATGCGGGCCAACCGATCATCGTCGCCGGGAAAACGTGCTCGGACTTCATCGAGGAAGCGAAGATTGATTTCGTAGACAATCTCCAAGTGTCGCGGCAATAAATCACCAAACAAGTCGAGCGGCCATTTCTCCAGTGCCTCGGGCAGCAACGTATGGCAGGTGTACGCGAAGGTCTTCGTGGCAATCTTCCAGGCCTGATCCCAGCCCAGCTGATAATCGTCCATCAACAACCGCATCAGCTCCGGAATCGCCACGACGGGGTGCGTATCGTTGAGCTGGATGGCAGCTTTGTCTGGGAAACTGTTCCCAATCATCGTTGAGCAACCGGAAAATGCGAATGATGTCCCGCAGCGAGCATGCCACAAAGAAATACTGTTGCTGCAGACGCAATTGTTTCCCCTCCCAGGTGACATCGTTCGGATAGAGGACTTTGCTGATGTTCTCGGAGTAAACCTTTTTCTCCACGGCGCGAGCGTAATCTCCGACGTCAAAGAGTTGGAAATCAAATTCCTCTGTCGCGCGGGCGCGCCACAATCGCAGAATGTTGACCGTTTCCGTGCCATAACCGGGCACCAACGTGGTGCAAGGTTCACCGAAGACATGATGCTTTGGAATCCACCTGCGGCGGACCGATCCATCAGGATCGGTGTACTGCTGGACCTTACCCCAGAACCCAACTTCCACCATGTCTCTGGGCTGTGGAAACTCCCAAGGGTTGCCATACAGCAGCCATTCGTCGGGCTGTTCTACCTGCCAGCCGTCGCGAAACTTTTGCTTGAAGATTCCGAACTCGTATCGGATTCCATAACCGATGGCGGGAATGTTCAGCGATGCCAAGGAGTCGAGAAAGCAGGCTGCCAGCCGGCCAAGGCCCCCGTTGCCCAGCCCTGGTTCGACATCGAGCGCAATGAGTTCATCGAGATCCAGGTCGTACGCCGCCAAGGCCTGACGGGCAAGCTCAGTCGTGTCCGTGTAGAGCATGTTCTGCGGTAGCTGTTTGCCCAACAGGTACTCGGCAGATAGATAACAGACGAATTTCGGGTTGGCCGCAAATTGTGCTTCGACCGTTTTCCGCCAGCGGTCGATCAGATGGTCGCGGACCGTGTAGCACAACGTCATGTACGCATCGTGCTGATCAGCCGATTGGATGGCCTGGCCGTGAATGTGCCAGAGATTGTCGACCAGACGCTGCCGGAATGCTTC
>CAVPGW010000033.1:0-241452 GCA_963704055.1 Pirellulaceae bacterium
ATTCCTCCAAGCGCGAAAAAGCAATCATCAGCGCATCTTGCACAACATCCGAGGCATCGATTCGCTTCTGCAGGGCTTGATCAAGCCTGGCCGCCACCATTCTACGTAACCTATCGCGGTGGTTGCCAACCAATCGCTCAAATTCGGCCAACTGCTGCTTGCTCTGCGCGATCGTGTGCAACTGCTTCTCATCGATCGGCGGAATGCTGCCTGACACGGTAGCCTACTCCGTCAAAAAGTGGACTGGAAAATTGCAACAGCCTCGATACGAGCGGTTGATACCCACTCTTTCAATACGGAACCCGTAGCCGCCAACGCCTCGAGGACAGCCAAAACAAACTCATCATGGATTTTTCTCAGATCGAAGGAATAGCTGATCGAAAACGCGAATGCCCCCATTGTATTGTTCCACAAAACCAGCGGCCTTGGACGGCTCGGCTCCGCTGGCCGACCGGCAATCGTGACGGCTATCCATGTGGAGGTCGATGAACGACTTCGCCGCGTTTTCTCGGATGACACGCAGAATTTTGATGCCCGGCATTGCCCATTGAAATCGCCCTGCATGAACGATCCAAACCGGGCGAAGTGTTCACGGCTCGTGACCAAGATCTGCTCGACGAGACAACCTCCGCTTGGCGTATGAATCTCGGGTACATCCTTAACGGTTCCCGTCGACCTACTTTTGGAGCTTGACTATGCGATTTGCCCGATCGAATTTCTCCAAAAAGAGAGCAGCGCGGCTTAAGGCTACCAAAAGGCATCGAAGGCTCGGGGCATCCGGGTCCAAAAGAAAGCCCTTGGTCGAGCTACTTGAGCGGAGGCTGTGCCTGAGCGTCTACTACGATATGGAGCTTGGGGCGTCCGGGTACGCGGAGGAGACCGATCTCGCGGAAGTGCTGACGCCTGCCGAGATCGAACGTCTGTTCCCCGACGGCGGCAGCACTTTCGTGCTCAGCGTTACGAGTGTCGAGCCGAGGCGCGACCATCAACGACCTTGGACAGTACGGCTGGGTTGACACGGACTACTCCTCTCTCGGAAAGCTCGGGGGGGCTCAACAGTGTCGGCAACGGGCTATTTTGGCGCTTCGACAACGAGTACTCGATTCCAGAAATTGCAGTGACGCACTCGGGCGTTCTTGTCAGGCCGCAGGTTCAACTGAACAACCAGCTTCGTCGGAGCTTTGTTAGGGAGGATTTCGGTAGCGAAACCGTTTATGGGGCAAGTGGTTTTGTTGATTTCTCCTCATCGATCGCACACGCGGACCCAGATCCAGCCGACCGTGCACCTGGCGAGTTCGAGGACATTCTCGATGTTTCTTCCATCAACAACGAGAATTGGACAGCATTCGCCGCCCTATCCGATGGGGTTTGGGACGTCTACATGACGCCGGAGGGCTCAGAAACGATCGAACCGGGCGGTGTAAGCCGCTTGAAGACGGCCCGCCCCGCCTCTTCCGAGTTAGACCTTCCGCGCCGCGGACGGTGAGCGTGTTCTTGTCACCGATCGCACGACGGCGGGTGTGACTTCCATTCGTCTCTACGGCGGGAGCGAGGAGGAGGTTGCTTCGACTTCAGACGCCGCCTGGGAAGACCTTGGCCTCCGACCTGGAATCAGCGACAACGGAAGCATCATTGCCTTCTATGGTGACCTGAGTGACGAAGCAGCCATCGCGGCAGGCTGGGATGCCGGGCCGGGGATCTTCGCCAGCGTACAGCAAGGGGCTTCGATCAGCGACAGAACGCTGCATCGCCTCACCGGCGGAACGATCCCCGAAGACGAGGTCGGGCCGGTCAAGACGGAAGTCGGCATCGCCTCGCTCGGCTACGATTCCAACCTGAAACCGATTCTCTTCGACGCGGACGTATGGGAGCTGTTCAAGGACGATCGTGTAGGCGTCGCCTTTCAGGACGTCGTTGCCCCGGGTCTGGATGCAGACGATAGCTTTGTGGTTTCCTTCATGGCGAAACCGGACCAGGCCAGTCTGGCTAATCCGGTCGACGGTGCGGATCGACCGCTGTTGTTCAGCGACCAGGTCGGATTGTGGACGGTTCAGGTCGACGCCGATTGGCAGTATCAAAATCCCGATCTCGCGGCCGATTTGCTTTTCTACCCCTCCGGCGTTCGCCCCGTCGTCCAGATCGGCGACATGATCGAGGATAAGGAAGTCCTGAATATCGACGTGAACGACCCGATCGCGAACGTCACAGAGATCGACGGCGTTAGCCGCGTGCAGCATCGTGGCGATCACCAGTTGGCGTTCACGATCGAGTGGCTCGACCCGCAACTTACGTCTCGGCCCCGGACGGCGTGATCTTGTCGAGCGTCGTCCGCGCGCGGGCACCTCGATAGCGACGAGGACGGGCTACTCGACCATTGGGAAAGCGAGGGCGGTGGCATCGATGTCGATCAGGACGGTGAAGTCGACTTGGATCTCGGGAAGCTCGGGGCCAATCCCGCTCGCCGCGACTTATTCCTCGAGATCGACTGGCTAGCCCCGCGAGACGGCAGCGAGCGCGATCGACACGTGGTCCAATGAGCTCAAGGTGGGAGTCACGGACCAACTCGCAACGATGTTCGGCAACGCGCCATCGCTTCCCGGGGGCGCCGGGCGAACCTGCGCGCGTGCCGCGCCGGCATCACCCTCCACGTCGACGCGGGGCCTGAGACCACCACGGAGATGTTGGGCGGGGCTGAATGCGAGTACCTAACGTACTCCGTCAACATGGGCACCGACCTAAGCATCCGGAGCGAACTGGACGGCGGACAAGAGATCGAGCCGGTCGACGGCATGCGGCCCGACGTTGTGTACCGGGAGAATCAGAGCGACCTGTTCTTCCAGCCGGATGGTTTGGAGAAGTTTCCCGGCCTGGGCCTTCGGTCGTTCAACGATATCAAGAACGAATACTTCGGTGGCGGCGACAAGTGGGCGCGCGAATTTGCGTTCCACTACGCGGTAATGGCGGACTTCATCGGGCTCGAGGGGGTGGTGAGGGTGGTCATGTCACGTCCGAACCGGAGCCTGTTGCGTCCAGCACCAACAAGAGCGTCAAACTCACCCGTTCTCGCTTTGTAAAGGAGGTAAACGCAACAGGTTCCGTGCTAATCACAGAAGGTACTGGAGAGCGCCAGGTACGTCGCATCCAGAGAGTCGTGATGGACGAGCGTGCGGACGGCTTAGGAGTCGCGGACCGAATCCATCTCCACGAAGCTTGGGAAACGCGGCCCGACGAGAGCAGCAAGATCGTCGTCCTGGCGACGAACAGTGGCGTTGCAGAAGCATCCTTCCATCGGCACACGGCGGGTCTCTTCGTCGCCGAAGACCAACTCCATGGGCCCCCGGGAACGATTTCCTCGTTACGTTCGGGGGATGGACGAACAATGGCGGCACGCTGGCAAGCCGATTTCGCCGAGTGGCGGACCATCGCCCACGAGTTGGGCCACAATCTTGGCCTTCTTCACGGCGGAACGGATTTTGAGGCTCACAAACCTGCGGCTGACTACCAGAGCCTGATGAGTTACACCCACCAGGCAAAGCTCGACCCGACAACGCCCGCCAACAGCTACGCGGGCGTCGGGGCGGACTCGGGGAATTGATCCGACGTTTAATGACTGGCTTGAGCTCCAGATGGACTCGGCCAACTCCACGATGAATCTTGGTCTGTGGGGCGGGGGAGGAGGTGAGGGTCAATAATGACGAAATGGACTACGCGACGTATCTCGCGGTTCATGGTTCGCGCAAGGCCACCGACGATCACCTCGTTATCGGTCCCGATCGGACGATCGAGATCGACGTCCTCGAGAACGACACGGGTGAATCTGGCTCAATTGATCCCACGACGGTCGTGTTCACTTCGTTTCCGAGTCACGGCACGGCATCGATCGATCCCACGACGGGTCGCATCACCTACACGCCCGATCTGGGCTTTCTAGGTGAGGATTCGTTTGAGTATTCGGTCCTCAACAACTTGAACAACGCGTCGAACGCCGCGACGGTGACGATTTGTGAACGGACCACCGGTGGCGGTGACGATTTCGTCGCTGCGGTCGCAGGCTTTCCGGTCAACATCGACGTACTCGCAAACGACTCCGACGATCAGGAAAACTGGACCATCCAGGTGTGACCATCGTTGTCCGTCCCAATCACGGGATCGCCGTCGTGGACCCTACAACTGGGCATGTCACCTACACACCGCGAAGCGATTTCAGCGGCATCGACACCTTCGGGTATACGGTCGCCGATGAGCATGGCATTCTCTCCAACGTGGCCACCGTGAATGTGAACGTAAGCACGAACCTTCCGCCAATCGCCGGCGACGACGTCCAATCGATGATGGTAGGCCAGCCGGACGTGTTTGTGCCTGTCCTCGGGAATGATCGTGATCTCGACGGTGCCCTCATTCCAACTAGCATCACCGTTGTCGACCCACCCAGCACGGCAGCGTCAGCGTCGACGCGACGTTTTACCCGTCGGTTTTCGCTATCGACCGGAAGCGGCTACGTCGGTGAGGACACATTCACGTACACCGTCGCCGACAACGAAGGTGCCTTTTCAAACATCGCCACGGTGACGATAAAGATCGTTGCCAACCAACCGGCGATTGCCTCGGACGATCACGCAAACATCATTGCCAATCGTAGCGGTGTGCTGATCGACCCTACCACCAACGACTTCGATCCAGACGGAAGGCTGGACCTGTCGAGTCTCACGATCGTCTCGCCACCGGCCCACGGAAATGCCGAGGTCCGGCCTGGGTTTCCCGAGTATGG
Source organism: Pirellulaceae bacterium (assembly GCA_963704055.1). Taxonomy (GTDB): domain Bacteria; phylum Planctomycetota; class Planctomycetia; order Pirellulales; family Pirellulaceae; genus Rubripirellula. The sequence goes on from CAVPGW010000033.1 coordinate 4,769, forward strand.
CATCTCTTCGAGCCCGATCCCGGCTACATCGGTTCGGACAGTCTGACCTATACGATCAGTGACACTCTCGGTGCCGCGTCGAACGTGGCCACGTTGAATCTGGCGATTATTCCCGATCAATCACCAATTGCCTACGACGACAAGGTTGGAGTCATCGCGAACAATCCGGCTGTCGTCGACGTGCTGTCCAACGACACCGATCCCGACAGCCTGGACCCACTGACGGAGAACGTCTGGATTGCCAGACAGTCGGAGGCGGGATCTTCAATTGCCGTACGGAAACGCGATCTAGCAGTCGATGGACGACCGGGGAGAATCCGAGCCCCACTTCACGCAGTGGGCCTTTGGCTCAGCGTCCCGACTGGCAGTCGCTCACCTTCCAACCGTGGACCGCTTGGAATGCTGACGATCGGTCAGGGATGGTCGGACGGGACGCCGTCTTGCACTTGATCCAGGAAGACGGTGTATCTCGACATCAGGTTCACATCCTGGTCCCCCGAGGGTAGTGGTGGCTTCTCCGACCAGCCAGCGACGCCCAGCGCGGGTAGCCCCGGCTAATAAAGTTGCTTGGGTCCCACGATCATTTTCACTAAGGACGACGATGCCGACTGGCTCGACCCGATCAACCAGGATCGCATCACGGATACGACATGGATCACCCGCCGAGAGACCGAAGGCCTCTTCAATTTCAGGTCGCAGCTCTCGTACAGCCCCATCATCTCCTCGAGCCCTGAAGATACGGAACGGGCCTTCGGCTTGGCCGCCAATTGGGCCGACCTCGCGCTCGGGCCCTGGAACTCCCTGGTAGGTGCAGGGAACGAGGGGCCGGCAGAGCATCGTCGGGAAGGACCTTGTCCTGCATCTGATTTCCTACTACGTTCTATTCCGGATATCACATTCACATCTCTGTGGGCGGCCGCTGCAGGTGACGGCTGGCTCCTACGAGAGGTCGACTCCTGGAACCGCCGGGGAAAATGTCTGGACCGGGCCGATGCTCTCCTGCAACAGACCAAAATCGATTACGCGGATTCCGTTGATTGCTCGACTCGTCCAGCGTCACGATTCTCTCCGGACCGAATCATGGGAAGGCTGAGAGGTCCCGCTGACGGGGAACGATGAACCGGACTTTGGTTCGATCGGCATGGAATTTCTCCTACACGGTCACCGATGACGAGGGAACCATCGCCAACGTTGCCACAGTGATCTCTGAACGTGGCCCCCAATCAGCCGCCGGTTGCCAATGATGATGAACTCGTCGCGATTATCGGCGAGCCTACCGACGGGGACGTCTTGGCCAGCGACGCCGATCCGGGGGCTGTCGACACCAACAGCGCCGGCTCTGGTCAAGGGACCGAATCAGGTCCTTGATCTTTCAGGACACCGGGACATTTACGTATACCGCCTTCCCCAGTGCAGCCGGCACGGACAGCTTTACCTATACAGTGCGAGATACGCTGGATGCTGTTTCCGAATGTCGCAACCGTGACGATCCTGCTGAATGAACCGCCTGTCGCCGAAGACGACTTCGGCGCGGTGACGGTGGATGGTTCGGTCGATGTGGATGTGCTGGCGAACGACGCGGATTCCGACGGTACGTTCGATCCGGCGACTGTCAGTATTGTGACCCCGACGCTGCACGGGAGGCACCGATGTCGACATCACAACGGGCGTGATCACCTACACACCGGTGGCAGGTTACGACGGAGAAGATCAGTTCACCTACTCGGTCCGCGATGACCTCGGAGCCCGTTCCAACACGGCGCTGGTGACGCTCGTCGTCCACCAACCGCCTGTTGCCGTAGCAGACAATGCCGTTGTGGTCGCGGGGCAGTTTGTCGTCTTGGATATCCTTGCAAACGACTCCGATCCAGATGGGACGTTGGACGCGACATCCGTGGAACTCGTTACCGAGCCGGAACATGGCACCGTCACGATCGACCCAACGAACGGCTCGATCCTGTATGCAGCCGGACTTAACGAGCCGGGGCAGCATTCCTTCACTTACACGGTGCGTGACAATTACGGGGCTGTCTTCAACGTTGCCTCTGTCGATGTCACAGTTCTCGCCAATCAACCGCCAGTTGCCGAGGATGACAGTGGTACTCTGGGCGAAGGGCAGCAGATAGTTCTCGACGTCCTTGCCAACGATTCCGATCCGGATGGAACGTTGGACGCGACATCCGTGGAACTCGTTACCGAGCCGGAACATGGTACCGTCACGATCGACCCAACGAACGGCTCGATCCTCTACGTCGCCGGACTCAACGAGCCGGGGCAGCATTCCGTCTCTTAGACGGTGCGTGACAATTACGGGGCTGTCTCCAATGTTGCCACAGTCAATGTCACGGTTCTCGCCAATCAGCCGCCAGTTGCGGAAGATGACAATGGTACTGTGACCGAAGGGAAGCAATAGTCGTCGACGTCCTTGCCAACGACTACGCCCGGATGGAACGCTGGACGGCGACGTCCGTGGAACTCGTTACCGGGCCGGACCATGGCACCGTCACGATCGACCCAACGAACGGCGCAATCCTCTACCGTAGCCGGACTCAACGATCCGGGGCAGCATTCCTTCACTTACACGGTCGTGACAACGACGGGGCTGTCTCCAATGTTGCCTCTGTGAATGTCACGGTTCTCGCTAACCAGCCGCCGGTTGCCGAAGATGACAGCTCGCTCGCAGTGGAAGGACTGCCGATCGTAGTCGACGTCGTGGCGAACGACATCGGATGCGGACAGTGTTCTCGACCCGGCGAGCGTGGTCATCGTCACCGGCCCTAGCCACGGGACAGCCGACACCGATCCAGTCACGGGTGCGATCATTTACAACTCAGACTCCGGATTTCTCGGAATCGACACGCTGACTTATTCCATTGCCGACGCGGAGGGCGTGGGTCGAATATCGCGACGGTGACATTTACGGTCGTCGTCAATCAACCGCCTGTAGCCAACGACGACGATCGTCTTGGTCCACTTCGTCGAAGGTAGCGACGTTCGACTTGCTGTTCAACGATGTTGATCCGGACACACCAATGGATGTGAGCAGCGTCGCCATCATTGAGCCTCCGACGAATGGATCATGTGGGCGTCGACGCCTCGACCGGCTTGGCGACGTACACTCCGCAGCCGGGATACGTTGGGCTGGATGCATTTACGTACGTGGTACGCGATGCCCTGGGACTCGCGTCGAACGTGGCGACCGTCGATGTAACCGTATTCAACCTGGCCCCGGTCGCCAACGACGACCTGTATCCTCGCTATGGGGGCCATTTCAACCATGAACTCGATGTCCTTGCCAACGACCTTGACGCCGATGGCGTGATCGACATCAGCACCATAGAGATCGTGACGCAACCGTCGGCGGGTGTCATCAGCGACATTTCACCTGAGGGAAAGATCACTTACACGTCGGATGGTTCGGATCAGCAGGATAGCTTCACGTACATGGTGCGCGATGACGTATGGCGAGGTTTCAAATGTCGCAACCGTCCAGTTGCCCTCCAACCAGAGGCCGGTCGCGAACGAGATCAGCGTGACAATTCAGTCGGGGCAGTTTACCTTTGTCGATATCACGGAGACAACGAACGATCCGGACGGAACGATCCATCCCGACTCGGTGCAGTTCAATTGGATTGATGGTGATCTTTCTGCGTTACTGCCACGAATTGTTGAATACAATCAGACGGGCCGCTTCATAACGCTTGAATCCACCGTTGCACAAGCCTTCGGTACACTTGTCCGAATCGCTCCGCATTATAGCTTCGTCGGTACGGATACTTTCCTCTACTCGGTGTTGGACGACGGTCCTGGTATTGGCGAACGCTCGGATGAGACTCTCATTACAGTCAATGTCGTGGATAACCGTCCGCCGGTTGCCGTCGACGATTACGTCGAACTCGACCCGAGTGTGGGGCTCGCATGGATCTACTTGACCAGCAATGATTTTGATCCCACTGGCCACGGAGACATTGACGAGAGCTCCTTCGAGATAATTGACTATCCCGACCACGGAAACCTCTGGGTACAAAAAAGTTCGAGGCGGGTTCGGTATACTCCAAGTTCGGGTCATGTCGGCTACGACAGCTTCACCTACACCGTTCCCGACTTCAGGGTGGAGTCTCAAATGTCGCCACCGTGCATATCACAAACGTTGTTAGCGACGACGATGACGCGTACACGCTCAGCGGCGAACCTGTTGTAATTGACGTACTTGCCAATGATCCCACATGGCACGTTTCCCACTCCTTCTCTCGCTCCTTACCGCCTCGATTGGGATCCTGATCCTACGACGGTAGCGATCGTGGACCAACCGCAAGCTGGCATGGTCACCGTCGACTCCGTGACCGGCGCCGTTACGTACATGCCCGAGCCCGGATTCGTCGGTGAGGACACCTTCACGTACACGGTGACGAGCGAACAAGGAGTCGTTTCTAACCTCGCCACCGTCGTCGTCGAAGTAAACGACCCGCCTGTTGCCTCTGACGACTTCGGAGTCACCAGTTTTGGCCAGTTGGCGATTGTCGATTTGTTGGCCAATGACGCCGATCCCGACGGGACCCTGGACCCGCGACCATTGCGTTGGTCGACGACGCGATGAACGGTTCGGTCGAGATTGATCCTTTGACGGGGATAGCCAGTTACACGCCGAATGCAGACTTTTTGGGGGCCGATCGATTCACTTATACCGTGCTAGATGACCAAGGCGCCTCGTCCAACGTCGCCACCGTCTCGCTCATTGTCCACCCACTACTCGATGACAGCTATATGACGACGACGAATCAGTCGATTCTTGTCGATCTGCTGGCCAATGATGCGTCCGCCGTCGATCCAGCGAGTGCCCAGGTGGCCATTCAGCCAGCGCATGGCGTGATAACGCCAGATTCGCAGCAAGGTCGCTTTCTCTACACGCCGGCACCAGGGTACTTCGGCAGTGACTCGTTCACGTACGCTGCGAGAAGTACTGGCGGCGAAGCTGCGAGCTACGCATCGGTTGCGATTTTGGTCAACGATCCCCCAGTTGCCAATGACGACGAGGCGGTCGTCCTCCTGGGGTCCACCAATGAGGTCGACGTGCTGTTTAACGACACGGACGCCGACGGGTCTGTCGACATTGCGACCGTGGAGATCATAACTCCACCGTCTGACGGTGTTGCGATGGTCGATGCCGAAACGGGACGAATCATCTACACTCCGCATGCAGGCTTCATTGGATTCGATACAATTGCGTACCAAGTCCGCGACAATCGCGGAACGCTCTCGAATTCCGGCACGCTGAACCTCGACATCAATCATCCGCCCGTGTCGACCGATGACCTCGGTTTTGTCGGATACTCGACGCAAGTCTACATCGACGTCCTTGCGAACGACTACGATCCGGACGGCCAGCTTGTGTCCTACACGCTCACGGTCGCAGATGCGCCGAGCCATGGAGTTGCCTACATCCGTAACCCGGGTACAGGCGAAAATCATCAGTTCCGCTATGTGCCAGACCCGGACTACGTCGGCCCCGACAGCTTTACGTACACTATCGAAGACGCAGAGGGCCGTCTCCTCGCCCGCAACGGTGTCGATCACCGTGGAACCAATCGTCGCAGACACGTTCATCGTTCTTCCCGAGCAATTCGTCGACCTGGACGTAATGGCGAACGATGCTCCGATCGTGGATCCCACGACCATCGAGATTTTGACGCCACCAACTCACGGAAGCACCATGGTGGACCCGGCGACGGGCCAAATCGAATACCTGCCAAACACCGATTTCCGTGGGCTGGACAGCCTTACATACACGGCGCAGAACAGCTCCGGTCAAGATTTGAATCACGTCGTGGTGCACATCGACGTCCGCAGCGCGATCGACGATTCGTTCATCGTGCTCGCGAACGAGTCAACTCAGATTGACGTTCTCGCCAACGACTTCCAGGGGCTCGATCCCGGCACGCTCACGATCATCGACCAACCGCGGAATGGCGAAGTCACCGTCGACCGGTTGACCGGCATCGTCACGTACACACCGCACGACGACAAGTTTGGCCCGAACTGGTTTACGTATTCGATCAGCGATCGTGATGGCAATGTGTCGAACGTCGCGTCGGTTTTGGTCGATGTCCGTCACAAATTGACATGGAAGTCCCCTACTTCGGGAGGCGAACTCCCACCGACAGTTTCGGTCATCGGCGGAGTTGTCCTCGACATGATCGGGGTGAACGGTTTTCGTGTTGTGAGTCAACTTCCGGCGACGTCGCTGTTCAAGGGGTTCTTCGATCTTGGATCGCCTCACGAGTACCGCGGCAACCCCGGAACGATTGGCATCCAGGACGGATTCGACGCCACCTTGGTCGACGTGCTGGGAGGCGGCCTGAGCGAACTGGCCGTCCGCATCACGCTCTGGGACGGCGACACCTCCTATGATGTCAATCGCGGCTTGGACAACTTCGATCGAAACGGTCAGAATTTCCTTCTGCTGAACGATGTGACGCTCGGTGATTTCAGCGACGTCCCCACCATCGAAACAAATCATCGGGGCGGCAGTACCAACCAGCGGATCTACCCCAACTCCCACCACGGTTTCCGAAACGAAACTCTCGACACGGGATTTTTCTTCACTAATGACGAGACGTTCCTGGACCCATTCTTTGCGACCCTGGCGTCTGGGCAAGTGATCTACCAACTCTACGACGTCGATGTATGGGACAACTACTTCGACTTCACTTACGGCGTCGACTCAGAGCTGGAGAAAGTCGGGCAGATACCCAACGTCTTACCGATGGCGGTCGACGATGCGGCTGCAACCTCTATCGGCGCGGCCATTGAGATTGACGTTCTGGCGAACGATCAGGATGCCGACGGGTCTTTGATTGTCGCGACGGTCCAGGTTGTTGCAGGATCGGGACCGGCCAATGGAGCGGTATCGATCGATCCATCGACGGGCCGAATCACTTACGAACCAGCGGTCGGTTTCGAGGGTATCGACACCTTTCAGTATGTTGTGACTGATAACAACGGTGCGGTATCGAACGCCGCAACAGTGACCATCAATGTCGATAACTCCGTGCTAAACGACGTGCCGATTATCACCGGCCAAGTTGTGCTGGCCACACCGGAGGAAACAACGCTGGCGATCACGCTGGCTGATTTGACGGTTGTTGATCCCGACAATCTCTACCCGGACGACTTCACGCTGAGTGTGTTGCCAGGCAGCAACTACACAGTCAGTGGGAACACGATCACACCGGCGGTGGACTTCAACGGCACGTTGACCGTCCCGGTCCAGGTGGATGATGGGTCGGACTTGAGCGATGCCTTCGACCTGATTGTCGAAGTCATACCGGTCAACGACATACCAGTAATCACCGACCAGGTCGTGCTGGCCACTCCCGAGGAAACGGCGCTGGCGATCACGCTGGCTCATTTGACGGTTGTTGATCCGGACAATGTCTATCCAGACGATTTCACGTTAAGTGTGTTGCCTGGCACCAGCTATACGGTCAGTGGGCATACGATCACGCCGGCTGTGGACTTCAACGGCACGTTGACCGTCCCGGTGCAGGTCGACGACGGGACGGACACCAGCGATGCCTTCGAGCTAAGCGTCGAGGTGACACCGGTCAACGACATACCAGTAATCACCGACCAGGTCGTGCTGGCCACTCCCGAGGAAACGGCGCTGGCGATCACGCTGGCTGATCTGACGGTTGTTGATCCCGACAATGTTTACCCGGACGATTTCACGTTAAGTGTGTTGCCGGGCACCAGCTACACAGTCAGTGGTAACACGATCACACCGGCGGTGGACTTCAACGGCACGTTGACCGTCCCGGTGCAGGTAGATGACGGGACCGACCTGAGCGATGCCTTCGATCTGATTGTCGCAGTGACACCGGTCAACGACTTACCGCTGATCACCGACCAGGTCGTGCTGTCCACGCTTGAAGAGACGGCGCTCACCATCGCCCTGGCTGATCTGACCGTCCTCGATCCGGACAATCTCTACCCGGACGATTTCACGCTCACCATCATTGCCGGGCACGAACTACACGGTCAGTGGCACCACGATCACACCGGGTCTGGACTTCAACGGCATCCTGACCGTCCCGGTGCAGGTGGATGATGGGTCGGAATTGAGCGATGCCTTCGATCTGATTGTCGAAGTCATATCGGTCAACGACATACCGCTGATCACCGACCAGGTCGCGTTGTCCACGCTTGAAGAGACGGCGCTCACTGTCGGCCTGTGGGATCTGATCGTTGTTGATCCGGACAATCTCTACCCGGACGATTTCACGCTCAGCGTCCTGCCGGGCGCGAACTACACGGTCAGTGGCACCACGATCACACCGGGTCTGGACTTCAACGGCATCCTGACCGTCCCGGTGCAGGTGGATGATGGGTCGGACTTCAGCGATGCCTTCGATCTGATTGTCGAAGTGACACCGGTCAACGACGTGCCGGTAATCACCGACCAGGTCGTGCTGGCCACACCCGAGGAAACGGCGCTGGCGATCACGCTGGCTGATTTGACGGTTGTTGATCCAGACAATGTCTACCCGGATGATTTCACGCTCAGCGTCCTGCCGGGCAGCGACTACACAGTCAGTGGTAACACGATCACACCGGCCGTGGACTTCAACGGCACGCTGACCGTCCCGGTCCGGGTCGATGACGGGACCGACCTGAGCGATCCCTTTGATCTGATTGTCGAAGTCATACCGGTCAACGACGTACCGCTTATCACCGACCAGGTCGCGTTGGCCACGCTGGAAGAGACGGCGCTGGCGATCACGCTGGCTGATCTGACGGTTGTTGATCCGGACAATGTCTATCCGGATGACTTCACGCTCAGCGTCCTGCCTGGCACCAGCTACACAGTCAGTGGCAATACGATCACACCGGCGGTGGACTTCAACGGCACGTTGATCGTTCCGGTGCAGGTAGATGACGGGACCGACCTGAGCGATGCCTTCGATCTGATTGTCGAAGTCATACCGGTCAACGACGTGCCGCTTATCACCGACCAGGTCGCGTTGGCCACGCTCGAAGAGACGGCGCTGGCGATCACGCTGGCTGATCTGTCGGTTGTTGATCCGGACAATCTCTACCCGGATGATTTCACGCTCAGCGTCCTGCCGGGCAGCAACTACACGGTCAGTGGCACCACGATCACACCGGGTCTGGACTTCAACGGCATCCTGACCGTCCCGGTGCAGGTGGATGATGGGTCGGACTTGAGCGATCCCTTCGATCTGACCGTCGAGGTGACACCGGTCAACGACTTACCGGTGATTATGAGTTTCGAGTCCAGTAATGAAACCCCGTGTACTGGTTCTGTCGACGGTCTGATAACGATTGCCGGTTTGTTCTCCGATGTTGATCTCGATGACACGCACACCGCTACGGTCGATTGGGGGGACGGGTCGCCGAATGAGTCGCTCTCGGTCGATCAGTTGTCCGATACGCTGGCCGGAAGCCATATCTACGACGATGGTGGGGTCTACACGATCACAGTGACGGTGGATGATGGCAAGGGCGGCACCAATACTCGGACCGCGACAGCAGTCAACCAAGGTGTCGGATTGGTCGGCGACACGCTCTATATCATTGGTACCATCGGCAAAGATATCGTCAGCGCTCGCCTAATCGGCGGCGGCAGCGATGGTGGATCGGATGGTGGCAGCGATGGGGGACCGGACAAGCCACGCGTTAAAGTCATTGCAAGACTCGACGTACAGGGAAGCGACGGCGGGTCCGACGGAGGCAGCGACGGCGGTGCCGATATCTACTATTTCGATCCTGATGACATCCAAACGGTGGTAATCTCGCTTTGCGACGGCAACGACCAGGCGACACTGGGCGGTGGATTGGATGGTGGAAGTGATGGCGGAAGCGACAATGGCGGCGATGCCTGGTATGACTCCTCAACCATTGATGGCGGTGCCGGTAATGATCACCTGACTGGCGGTGCCGGCCACGATACGCTGCTCGGCGGGATCGGAAATGACAAGCTGAACGGAAACGCTGGCGATGACGTGCTGCTGGGTGACGCTGGCGAGGATCAGCTGGATGGTGGGTCCGGCAACGATGTCCTGTTGGGCGGCTCCGACAACGACAAGCTGTACGGTCGTGACGGGCTCGATATTCTGATCGGCGATGATGGCAAGGACGAACTGAAAGGTGGTCGAGGTAATGACCTACTGATCGGTGGCTCGGCAGACCAATGAAAACGCTGATTGCTCTGGATGCTGCCATCGCAAGAGTGGGTGGACGATCAGGTTCACGGCCGTTAGCACTCGGCGACGGGATCGATGACGATGACAAGGACGAATTGAAAGGCGAACAGGGAGTCGATCTACTGCTCGGCGGCCTGCGGGATAAGCTCAAGCAATAGACCGGGTATGACAAGCTCGTGGGGTCAAAATACTAGGCCGACACTCATGCAAGGCAAAGGACGGGATTCCAAGCACGGCCCTGATACGCATCTGAGCCCAGATTTCTTGCGAGTCACTGGCGACAAGGTTCTCGCAATCGCTAAACCCGGAACAGGGTTGGCGTCACACATCGGTCGGCGGTGTCCGCATATGTCAAGGGAGCGAAACATGCCTTTAGCAGTCTCGGCATTCGGTTACATTCGTGCGTTAGGTTGCATCGCCCTGCGCGAGTTAGCCTGATTGCTTCGCCGCACACTTCGCGAGATCTCGGACCAGATTCTGAGAAACTTGCACGGGTAAATCTGGAGCGGTGTCATCGCCCCACAGTTCGTTACATCTCCGCATCTCCCGCTGCTGCCCTGTCTCGTAGTGACTTCTACGAGCAATCCATTTGGTATCATGATTCCCACAAAAGTAAGCGGAACAAAATACAGGGGACTTCCACCCCACAAGATCACGTCCATCGTTGGGCGTACTTGACGCGGAGCACGGATAGCGCAATTTCACAAATGGAAAGTCGTCTCTCCGTGCCCAGTGACGACTGCGGTCATCCCGCTTGATCTTCAATGGTCACAATACTCAAAAGCTTTCGATCGGCCGTTGCAGGAGCCTTCGCCCTTATATGCGTTGGGATCGTGGTTCTGTGGGTGGTTACCAAGAACCGCAACTTTGAGCTGTTCAACAACGTTTCCGAGTTCGAACTCTATTGTGCTGAGAGTTGGAATGGCAAGCTACGGATGACCCACAGCACGAATTGCGGAAAGACGTACGAACTAAACCAGTGGATCTTTTGGTCAATTGACGACGATCGGATGCACTCAAACTACTCGCAGTACACACGAGAGTGGAACGCGGATTTATTTGGCACTTCCTGGACTGATGATGAAGTGTCTCTGCACTTGCCTCATTTGTGCTGGGCTACGCTGGCAGCGATTGCTGCGTACATAATCAAGCCAAAGCCCAAGACTCAATTCGCTTTCTCGGATTTGCTGATGTTAACGGGGTTGATCGCTATCATTGTCGCGGGGTTTACAATTTAGAACCAAAGCGAGAGAACGGGATAACACATCGGTTGCACCTAAGGCGCGGTGGTGAGGTTTCTTGAAAGGTTGGTCCACTCCCGCGACTGGGTGGGCCGGAACGTTTACAACCCGGGACTCACAAGGGGGTTTGAACGCTCCCTTACCGCCCTCGCCTTTGACTTACAGAACGCACAGCGGTTGCATCGATTGCAGCGTTTTCGCCTGTCATGGAATTTGCACCGGTGTAGCGACCGAAGCGGATTCATGGCGAGTTTCTAAATGGCCCCGGCTTTATCGCCCGGATAGGGTCGTCAGCATGAACGGGCCGATTGGTCCACGATGAGTCGCGCCGCAATCTCACTCGGAGAACGGATTGGACTGCACTCCTGACGACACGGGTTGAAAAGGCCCGCTGGCAGGGCCAGGCGTTGCCTCGCCTTGCGAGCCACGCATCCAAGCTGGGACCTCGATGAAGAACACGCTGTCGACGGAGCGTCGATTCTTCTCGTCCCAAGTCCTCTCGTCTGTGCTTGTGCTCGCGATTCCTGAGGTTGAATTCAAGTTGTTGTTTTGCTGACGTCGACTCAGGCCTATGAACATACCGGCCGCAGAGAGCAGAAAGACGGCGAGGTGACCCAACGACTTCATAACAATCTTCCGGTGTTGGTATGCGATCGAGAACTGCAGAGACCTTTCAACCCTAGATCCCGATCAAATGCGGCAAGCGAGCCGCGATCGAATCTTGCCCCCTGATCGTTGTCGGCTGGTCTGCTAGGGAGGGTTGTGTCGGTTGTTGCTTGCCGTGTCGATAGCGAACCTTATTTCGCCAAACATGGCTTCGCGGTTAAACCGACCGACCCACGGTAGTTGGATCCAAGAAGGAATGAGCATGACCACCCCCGAAACACTCCAAGAATTGGCTCGACAGGTGCGCCGGGATACACTGGCGATCCTCGATGCAGCCGAGCCCGATTGGCTGTTGTTCGCTCCCGTCGGAACATCGAATCACATCATTTGGCATGCCGGCCATGCGGTTTGGCTGGGAGACCTGCTCTGTGAACAACTGATCGGCGGCGGCGGGTATCTTCCGGCCGATTGGTCCGTGAGATTTGGGATGAAATGCCGGCCGCCCAGCCAAACTCGGGATTGGCCGTCGCGCGATCAAATGCGGATGTTGCTTGAGGCACAAATCACCCGCATTTTGAAACTGCTGTCGGAAGCCAGTGACGACCAACTCACCGAGATCGCGGATCCGACTCGAGGCCCGGCGACCATTACCGACCGTATCATTCACGGCTTCCATGACGAAGCCAAGCATTGCGGCGAAATGCACTTGTTGCTTAAGCTGCGCGCACTGTGGAAACGTAGAGCAGAACTGTTTCCTAAACCAACGCAACCGGCTTAAGAATCTGCTCCACAGTGAGACTTCGCAATCGTCGACTCGTCGTCACGAGGCGTTCCCTTGCGCTAAACGAGGGAAACGTGCAGCTAAGCGGAACTGCTTGTGGCGTTAAGATTCGAGCCAACGTGGGAGCTACTCGATGCAAAAGATTTTGGTTTTCTCCGCGGCGTTGGTGTGCGTCGTGAGTGCGACGGCAGATGACGATAACCCTCCACCCAATGAGCCGCCGCAGTTGTGGCGGGCGTTGGCCACGGAACAGGATGGGAAGGTAGTGATCCAGATTGCCCGCCCAGAGTACGACGTCCCACGCAAACCCGTATCTGCCGAGGCCATGAAGTGGCACGATCTAAAGAAGGTGACGCTTGGCAAGTCGGTTCGTGCGTTCGACGTTAATGGGAAGCGTGTTGAATCCAAGGCGGTACTAGAAGCACTTCGGCAACCGAAGGGCGTGGCGGTCTTCGTGCGTTTCTACGAACCTCTGCTTGACCCTGACCCGTTCTATCTCGCAATGCTGCGTGAGGGCACTATCGTCTTTGTCGTCGCTGCCGACGCCATCTCGGACCCGATACCTTGAATGCGCCTGAGCAGTGTCGTTTCGTCCATCATTCGACAACTCCGCGTTATCTGCAGAGGTGTCGCCACCGAAGCTGCGGAGCGGATCTGCTTCGTGCATGAGGCTGGTCCAGCCGCTGCAGGTTGTGTGACGCAAGATACACCTGGTCTATGGCAGCTTCGACACCCTTGATTCTTGCCGTACAACGGCGGTTCTGCAGTTTTCGTCAATGGTACCAGCAGGACGAGTGTTTCGAATTGGATCGTCGCCAGTCTCAGTCGGAACGGACGAGCGAGTTGCAGTTGGTGCTCGATCCCGAATTCCTTTAGTCCCGGGGCCAAGTCGCCTACATGTTCCTTTTTAAATGGAATGTGCGGACGGGTTCGCGGTGTGCGCTGAGGCGGCGCAGGACCTATGAAAAACCTGCGGCTATCTGAAAAAGCTTTCTCCAATGTGTTAAAATTCGCATCCTCGTCGCGGCTCTCCGATCGCCTCAGGTGTGATCGAAAGTGGGTGTTGTCACGTGGTCAAAGATCGGATGGAACGCGGTGGGATGCGATGGACGCTTGCGGAAGCCCGATGAATGTTGCACGTATGCACTGCTGCTTACAGCGATCATCAGGAATCTTTTTGCAGGAACGCACGCTCGAGAAGCCGAGCGACCCACCCACACCGCAAACTCTTGGATGACTGTTAGCTGTTGACCCTAGCGTGTTGACTGTCGGAACGCCGGTCACACCCAATCAAAGTTGCTATCAGTTTTCTAACTTGCTGACGGACGTCGCTGCGGCATATTCAACATTAACACAGTGGTCATATAAGAGAAGATAAGAACGTGCCCCCAAAGAATAGTTCTGGCGTGAATAATCGACGACGTGTAAATCATCGAATGATGACAACGAGATGTTCCCGGTTTGAAATCCTAGAAGACCGCAGAGTCCTATCCGGCATGGTCGGACTCGGGGACCTGCCAGGCGGCACGTTTCGGAGTGAAGCAAACGGCGTATCATCCGATGGTTCAGTCGTTGTTGGACTGAGCGATACTTCAGACGGGTTAGAAGCTTTTCGCTGGACCTCGGAAAAGGGCATGGTCGGACTCGGCAAGCTGCTTGGACGTGATTTCAGCGAAGCAAAAGACGTTTCAGCCGATGGCTCCGTGATAACGGGAGACGGCTGGTCCACGATTGGTCGGGAAGCGTTTGTTTGGACTGAGGAATCGGGAATGATTGGCTTAGGATTTTTAGGGGATCTTGGATTCGCATCAAGCGGCTATGGTGTATCAGACGACGGGAAAATCGTTGTCGGTTCTAGCACTATTGGCAACGCACAGAAAGAAGCGTTTCTCTGGACTGAGGAATTAGGGATGCTTGGCCTGGGGGACTTTCCCGGAGGGCTGCATCGCAGTGAAGCTTGGGGTGTATCCGCCGACGGCACCGTTGTAGTCGGATACGCTGTTTCTGATACCACCTGGGAGGCAGTGCATTGGACGGTGGGTCCAGACATGGACGGCCTAGGTAGCATGCCCGTTGGCCTTGGCATCTTGCCTGGCGGTAACTACAGCAACGCCAGGGACGTATCGGCTGACGGTTCTGTGATCGTCGGTATCAGCGCTAGCTCTGATGGAGAGCAGGCGTATCGCTGGACTGCTGAAACGGAAATGGTTCCCCTCGGGGACTTGCCTGGTGGGGATTTCTTTAGCGTGGCAACCGGCGTATCGGCCGACGGCTCAGTCGTTACGGGCTACAGCGAGTCTGAGCATGGTACAGAGGCGTTTATCTGGACTGAGCAAACGGGGATGGTCGCTATCGGTGACTTAGCTGGTGGTTCGATATCTAGCAGGGCATCGAGTATCTCAGGCGATGGTTCGGTTATTGTTGGTAGAAGCAGTTCCTCAAACGGGCAAGAGGCATTTCGCTGGACGGGGAATGTCGCCGACGTGATCGTCGACTCTCTGATCGTATCAACCAATCCTACCGATGGCGTCGAGTTTTCTTACAAGATCAGCGACGCGGACCTCCCTGTTGCGACGACGGTCAATGTTTATTGGGCTGGTGGCGATCGATTTGAAGATGCCATCGGCAGTCCGGTCTTCAGCCAAGTCACTTCCACGGCACAGGATGACTACGGACCGATCACGGTGCCGGCGGCAAACTTGATCGATCCACCTCTTGAGGCAACCCATTTGATCGTTGTGGCCGATCCACCGCAAACGGAGAGACAAGATGGGTTGATATCCGAATCAAACGAGGGCAATAATCTGCTTTCGCTTAGCCTGCTGACAGTCGCCAACACACAAGATGACGGCATCGGATCGCTAAGGTTTGCATTGAACATCGCCAATGGGAATGCGGGCCTCGATACCATCGCATTTGATATTCCCGGCGATGGACCGCACACGATACAGACACTTTCGACGCTGCCAGTCGTGACCGATCCCGTGGTAATCGACGGCACGTCACAATCGGGTTATTCCAATTCTGCAGAGATTGAACTGGACGGCAGCATGGCACCGGCGGGCACCGACGGCCTGACGCTAGCCGGCAACGGTGGCAGCACGGTCAAGGGATTGCATGTGGGAAAATTCTCAGGTGATGGTATCGTCCTGCGATCCGACGGGAATATCCTTCAGCGAAATGAAGTAGGAATCGTCATTGGCGGCGAAGGGCGGGGAAACGGTGGTTACGGCGTCCGTATCGACGACGGATCCGACAACACCATCGGAATGAACCCCGATGACGAAGATTCTGATGGCAACGTTCTGGCGTTCAATGCTTTGGGCGGTATCGTGGTCGGTGGCAGTTCCCAGAACAATCTAATTCGCGGTAATGTCATCACGGACAACGGAGGGCTGGGCATCGATCTGGTGGACCCGAAATTCGGCGAAGGACGGATCACACCCAACGATGAAGGGGACGCAGACAGTGGGCCCAACGGCCTGCAGAATTATCCCGTGATCACCCGCATCGAGAACGGCGACGTCACGCGGCTGGTCGGCTTCATTGAGAGCACACCCAACACCGATGTTTACTTTGATTTCTATACCAGCGATGTTAGCACAGCGACAAATGCTGAAAGCATCATGCAGGGGAATAGCCATTTGTACGGCGTGCAAGGCCGTGTGGGCCCCACGGGTCGGGCGGAATTTGATTTTACGATAGAGCGGCCGACTAGAAAAGACGATTTCATTTCGGCAACCGCCACCAAGCTGACGGGCGGAAAGAGCACATCCGAATTCAGTCCATTCCCGCTCGTTGTAAATATTGCCACGCATGGGTTCAATCCGGTTCCGCCACTTTTAGAAATCGCTAGCGGTTCGTTCGATACCGACGCGACGGAATGGCAAGCGTTTCGTCAGGAATGGAATCGCTTGGCAAAAGCACTATCGGAGATCCCGAACCCCGGGACAGTGCTGGCCGATCGAGTCGTTTCATCGGTGTCCGAATGGGATTCGTCGCGCGGGTTTTTGGCGGGCTTCGCCAGTCTATTCCTTGCTAAGACTGCTGAGGCCGCAGCGGAGATTACCGCCGATGCGGATGCCAAAAGCAAGTTTTTGAATCGTTTCGAAGCCTTAAAAATAGGCGCATCGACATTTCAACGCATTTCCTCCAGGTTGGCGGTGGCCGCGGCACAACGAATCGCTGGTGAGGTCGAAACCTACTTGCTGCCGCCGGGTCTTAGCCGCCAGTTTCAACGAATCCATTTGGTCGGACATAGTCGTGGTGCTGCGGTCAACGCCCGAATATCGAAAATACTCGACTCTAAGTACGTCGTCGATCAGTACACGTCCCTCGACGGCTACTCGATCGATTGGCCATCCAACGGTGGTTTGATCGGCGACATCGATATTGCGGACGAGGCGACCGCAGAAACGAAAATCAACTATCGCGTCCAGCGGGACATCGCCAACTTTGTCGTCGACGAAGTCGAGGGAGTGATCCAGATGCCAAAATTGGCGTCGATGATCAAAAACGTGGTCGAGATACTTGGCGGAGTGTTACCGGACGAGCTAATTCATTTGCTCGGGGACGATAAAGAAATTCGCGACATTTTACGCGAGAATTCCCTGCTCGCCCCCGGCCGCTTTGGATTCGACAGCAATGAAATCATCATGGGAGTGGGTGAGGGTGAGACTGCGCGATCGAATCATGTCAACATCACGAAATTGTTCATCGAGTCCGAAGACAACGGAAACGAAATCTTGTGCAACTACGTAGGCAAGAATCGAGACGTTTCGATTGCAGCTGAACTTGCACCATTGGAAGCAAGCGATTTCGATGGAGGGATGTGTCAGGTTGCTGCGTTTCGCAGCAGAAACCAAGTTACTGAGCGTGTGGAGACGTCATCTGCCGCCACAAACGACGACTTTACCGATGGATCTTTCGAGGAATTAGGGGACTTCGTCACTGAAGTTCGGCGGGCCGATTCCACGCCCACGGGTCTGCAAGTCGTCGATCAATGGTACGAGATCGTGACTGATCCTCTGTTTTTGTTCTCCTCGCAGTGGAATGCGACCGGTGACGCTCGCCTCGTGGAAGAAGAGTCCAATTTTTTGGCCGAATTGAAACAATCCGATGACACTTCTATGGGGCAATTGTTGGTCTTCGAAAAGTCGCCAAACGGGGTCCTTTTTGATCTTGAGGTGCTGGACGCCGGCGCCGACGACCGCCTGGTAATCGCGTACAACGACACAGTGCTCCAATCGATTGATCTGGTGAGTGTCGAGTCCGAGTCGCGTCAGTCCGTGTCTCTCGCAGGAATCGCACCGAGTTCTGGCGAGTTGACCTTTCGCATTGTCGGACCGCTCACAACTCCTGCGACGGTTCGACTCGATAACATTACGACCCAGGTGGACACCGATCTGGACGGAGTACCTGACGCGATCGAAGACGGCGCCGCTAACGGAGGTGACGGAAATAACGACGGCACGCCCGATCGGCAACAAGCCCACATCGCTTCGTTGCGCAATCCCGATAACGGCAACTACGTCACGATCGCCGCGCCCGATGCCCAAAATCTTTCCGCCGTTCAGGTTATGCCGAGTCCGGACGTCATGCCGCCCGAGGATCTGGACTTTCGTATCGGCCAATTACAATATCAGGTGCAAACCGGCAACTCCGAAGAGACGATCATCACGATCTTCACGGACACGCTCAATGCGTTCAACGCCTACTACATGTATGGGCCCACTTTAGAGAATTCCAGCCCGCGCTTTTACCGCTTCCTCTTCGATGGCCAGACCGGAGCCGAACTGGTCGGTGACCGGATTGTTGTCCACTACCGAGACGGACAGCGAGGTGACAGTGACTTAATGTCTGATGGAACGATCACTGTACTCGGCGCACCGGTGATGAACACCTCCGACTTCCTGCATCGCAATCCGGTCAATCAGTTTGATGTTAACGACGACGCACGTGTCTCAGCACTTGATGCCCTCAACGTGATCAACGAGCTTGCCCGTAGCGACGGCCCACGCGATCTTCCGCTGCGGCCTCCCTTGGAATTTCAACCGTTTCTTGACCCCAACGGAGACGATCGCGTGTCGGCACTCGATGCGTTGGTGATCATTAACCAACTCGCGCGTGTCACACTGCAAGCAGATGGCGAACAGCTAGTCATGCGTCGAGAGCAATCGTCGCTAACCGCCGTTTTGGGTCATCACGTGTCATTCGCGTCTCGACGCGAAAAAAGCGTTTACAGTTACGACGAACAGACGGAGCTAGGAGCAGTGCCAATCTGGAATCTGAAAAATGGATTGGCGGCACCGCCATCCGAAACCGAGTCCTTACCGCATACGTCAGAGACAAACATACTCAATCGCCTCCAACATTGGTTGACTTCTGCGTTCGTGGACGACTACTTCGAAGAACTCGGTTGCCCGTCGCTCGAAACGAATCGGTCGTGATTCGAGCTCGTTCCTGATGTATCGCGTTGAGGAATCCCAGCTTTAAGCGGCAGGCAGGCGCTGCTACGCAATCAAGACTCTGCACAGGCTTTACAAACCGAAGCGAAGCCAAACGACCGTGCGTCGGTCTCCGTCGGAACACAGCCAAGGGCGAGCAACGCACCCTTAGTAGTCGCAGCAATCCGTCGTCCTCGTGCGCGAGGATGCATCGACCGAAGCGGATTGCGATCCAGGCTAACTCGCGCCGGTGAGAATGACCGAAGCGTCCAACCTATCCCATTTGGCCGGCAATCCTGGCGGCGAGCTGTTCATGTCCAGCCGCTGGGAAGCGGTCAACGGGCTCGGGGCGGGATGAAAAAATCGCAGGGGGCGATCAAGCGGGCAGCGGGAGGGTGTGTTGTTTGTCTCGAAGCGATAGCGAAGGGTGTTGTCGGCCTCCGGCATTCCGGCGTCGGCCGGTGCTATGCGGCACCCGCGAGCGGACTGGTGGGTAGGTTTTTGCGGAGCAAAAAACCGCCCGCCAGGTAGCGAGGCCACCGGCAGCCCCACGCCGTGATGAGGGACGAATCCAAGTTAGGTGGCGGGCGGTGGCCTCGCGGCCGAAGGTCCGTGAGCGATGGTGCCCTATCAGAGCCGTTTCTTGGCTCCGCCAAGCCCCGAGATTCGATCTCTGATCGATCCGGGAGTTGATCCGGCTGACGATCCGCTTGCGGTCCAGACGCGGCACTGATGACAGATCTTCGCCCAAATATCGGCGTCGCAGTAGTCTGTGGAAACGACGACGACGTGGAATTTCTGTCGTATGCCAGAAGGGGAGTCAAATGCTGGTGATGTTGAATTCTCATTCATAATGATGAAGGAGGAAGAAAATAGAAAAAGAACCCGTGAACCGCATTGGCGATCCACGGGCGTGTGCTGCCTACTGTTCAGGACAACACGGTTGGTTGCAGCGAACGCAGACTTCTTGATCGTTCCAGGTGACGACCATGCCGCCGCAGCAGTCACTGACTTCGATGTCATTCGGACAAGCCAGATTCCAGACTTGATTGACATTCTGCCTGTGATGTGAAAGAGTTGGTTCCATGATTGGTAAAAGGGAAATGGATAGAGATGTCTGTTTCTCTTTTTGTGCGATGCCGATGATGTTCACTGGACCATGAGAGAGGAGAAAGTCATAAAGAGGTCCTCGTGGTCTGCAAGGACAGGCTGAAGACAGCAAAACGCAGCTCGGTGTCAAGACTGACGAGCCGATGGCAGGCGGGTGGGAGTTTGGCGTCTGCATCCCTGGTTGCCGCCCGTCAGTATCCGTGTCTCGCACACAACACCGAATCTACTCAACGTTGAGAGTCACCTGACGGAGTAGCGAGCAACCATTGGTGATGCAGACTGGCAAGCACGTCTTGATACCGAGACCGTTTTGCTACACTGAAAAAGCCTGCTAGCAGACCCCCACCCCTTTACTCGGTAAGCACGGGACAACCCACAAAATGCCAGGCCCTCTTGGTTTTTCGACGGGCACTCCTAGAATACGTGCTGTACCCTTTTCCGATCGAAAGAGGTACAAAAGGGTACAACTCTGGACAAGGGAACTTGTTAGAAACACCGTAAAACACGGACGGGCGATTAGCTCAGTTGGTTAGAGCGCTGTGTTCACACCGCAGAGGTCACAGATTCGAATTCTGTATCGCCCATTACGTCGCTTTGCTCCAAGTGGACCGCAGGGGGCGGAAGTGGCAACGAGCCCGCTTTTAGCGGGCTTTTCTTTTGCACTTGCTCGTGCGGTCCACTGGCGGTCGCTACGGTCTGCGATGATGTTCCGTCTTGCTGGCGTTGATTATCGTTCGGCCAGCAGCAAAGTCGAGATCGGACCATTTGAGGGCTGCCGTTTCGCTCGGCGTTCGCAGCCCGCCGTACCGAGCGAGAGCGATCATTGCTCGCCATTGCGCATGACCTCGGGATCCATGCTGTTGCATTACCCGATCGCGTGAGTTGGCTGCAGTTCGACGGATCAAACTTCGGAACGACTTGTTGATTCTCAGAGGCGGCAATCGACGAGGCGAAACCGGCACCGAGGTCCCTTGCAAGTCAGCGGACGCATCGGTGGGCGTGACCGGAGAGCTCAGCGCACCCTAGTTCAGCGCACCCTAGTTCAGCGCACCCTAGTTCAGCGCATCGGTCATCCGAGCGTCGCCACACCGAGCGTTAACGGGCCGGTGCAGACCCTTGGGTTTTGTTGCTTGTGCACGTATCTCGATGCCGACTAAGGTGTCTGGTGCTCGCGTTGTTGCAAGCTAGAGGGGCGACGAGGGAGCCACGCGATTGGAGAAGCTGATGGATAGCTTGCTCGATTACGCGGTGGACGCCAGTTCCATCTCGCGAACCTGCTATCCGAAACCCCAACGACCTGATACCTTCGTTCTGCACAGAGAATCTGTCTCTAGATCAAGGGAGAACGTCTGATGAAGTGTCCCAACGACGGCACTCCGCTAAATCAATATACCTATGAGGCCGATATCCAAGTCGATCAGTGCCCGAGTTGTCGCGGGATGTGGTTGGATGCCGATGAACTGGAGCGGATTGAGGAATCGTCTGTCAATGACTATCAGGAGGAGATTCGACAATTACCCAATCTGGTTGAACAAGCCTACGCGATGGCACTGGCACGCACCAAGCCGACTGTCCGATGTCCCCAGTGCGGCGCGGAAATGGAAAGACTGGAGCATGCTGCTTGTTCCCAAGTACTGATCGACGCCTGCCCCAAGTGCCGGGGTGTTTGGCTGGATGAGGGCGAGATTCAGGCGTTAGAGGTATTCTTCGAGCGAACGAAGTCCGAGACCCGCGAGGTCCGCGTCGGTTTTTTTGCCCGGCTGATGCATCTGTTTGACTGACGGCTACGGACGCGGCCCAATCATCTACAGCCGTTCTCGCGGTACGCTTTTCCCGGCCAACCCCCGAAATCAAGCTTAGGCAAAGCACTAGCCTTCGCTGCGGATGCCCCGGAATCTGATCCGAGATTTCGAGAAGTCTGCACCCGAAGCGAGTCCGCGAACTCCACGCTGCCGATGCAACCGCGTGTAGCAAGGGCTAGGGAGACCGCGTCGGCTAAGGGCATGTTCTTAACTTTTGCCGGTCATGCCACTAAACGCTTTATCGTTTGCACGTTCAGACACGGCGGCCGGAGCCTAGGGCCAAGTTGATAACCTAGGCCAGCTTCGATAGGTGCTCCGCTTGCCGAGCATCCTCTTGAGCTCGCGCCACATCTCCTCGCACTTCCAGGGTGCGGGGATCATCGGGAGCATCGGAAATCATCTGTCCCAGCAGTTCGAACGCTTCGTCGAGTTCCTCTTCGCCAAGCGCGGTCATTGCATCTTCATACAACAGGTCAAGATCGTTCAACATCTTTCCATCCAGCTCCTCGCGTTTCCATGGGGAATCTTCGTCATCACGCCAGGCAATCCAACCACGCGGTAGGTCCTTGAACCGAGCGATGAATGGATGAAGTTCGTACATGCATCCAAAACATACGATCGACATGTCGTCTGGGTCGTCGGTCATGCCACATAGGAACTGCCAATCTCCATCGTGGTCGTGTGCCACGGTTAAAACCGGGAATCCTTCGTGAACGACATTCCTCGTGGAGAAGACCGTTGTATCGACCGATTCGTCAAAAGGCCACTCATTCACATCAAAGTCGTGGGAGTGATTCATCAGCGTTTAGTCGTAAGAGTATCGATAGCAGTCTGATAACAAGATTATCGCTGTTTTAGGGTGTGGGTGAAACTGGTTGGCCTAGTGAGCACCCGTGCTTCGTGTGCGTGATCTCCAATCGATGATGTTACTCCTCTCCAAGCGAGCGTGAACGACTTGGTCGGTTTTCGGCGTCTGCTGCGCCATGACCCGAAAACAAAAAACAAAGTCTGACCCCACAGCTCTAAGTCTGACCCCACAGCTTTAGAAATCCTCCACCGAGAAACACGGTGGAGTCAATGAACCCGGGTCTGGGAGCCCGCGACGATCTAGCCGACCGTTGCTACGTGAGCTGCTCGGTCGGCAGAACGCTAGCTAGCGTTCTGCCATTCGCCCGAGTACAGCCGTTTGATAACGCCCTGTCCGTCGTCAATGCAGAACAGGTACAGCCAGTCGTTGTCGATCAACTCGCGTACGACCTGGTGGCGCTGGGCGATGGCTTCGATCGCTTCCGCTGGCGCGTCAATGTAGACGGAGAGACGCAGCGTCTCGTGCATCCAGCGATTGCCATTATGGAGCGACTGCATCGGCAGGCCGATGCGCAGGTCGCCGCCGTTGCCCTCGAAGACACCGAGATTGCCGCCGACTACGTTGTGCAGCACCTTGTTACCGGACCCATAACGTTCGTTGTCGATCACAGATAGGTTGTACTGCATGTTGATCCAGTGCGTGACGAGCATCGGCGCCGTCATGATCAGCTCCAGGATCGGGTAGCCGTTACGGCTGTCGGCCTGCCAGTCGTAGTCGTGCAGGAAGCTGCGTCCCGCGAGGTTCAGGGACTTGATTCGCGCTCGCGGTGCGACGATGAAGCAGGCATTGCCCGCCAGGCCCCATTCGGGCCGGACCTGCGACCAATCGCGGCTGCGCTGGCGAATTCTTTTGTCAGCCTTGTCGGGAGCGACGCCGAGCTGTTCGGCACGCTCGCGCCGTGTTGTGCTCCCCGCGGCTTGCAGCCAGCTGCGGATCCTGTCGCTTCCGTCGGGCAGCTTCGTGAGGCAGCGCAGGTCGTCGGTGGTGGTGTCGTGCAGAGCCGCCACGAAGTGTGTGTCGTCGGGGATTGCGATGCTGTGATCTCGGGCGAGAACCCCGCGGACGAGGTCATCGTTGAGCACCTGTGCCAGGACACGCGCGTTCAGTTCTCCGGTCTGGCCGCAGCAGGCGCCACAGTCGAGTCCCGCCGCATGCGGATTGTTGCGGGTACTGCTTCCGTGACCGGCCAAGATCACCACGGGTGCGAAATTCCCGGTCAGCGTCATCGCTGCGAGGATCCCCGCGGCCAGCTTTGCCTGTGCTGTCGCATCCAGTTCGCCCTGTTCGTTGCGGAGCGCGTAGCGGCGGGGTTCGCCGATGCCGGCGTTCACCGGGTGCTGCGGATCGGCTCCGATCACCGATTCACGCAACAGCTTGAAGGCGTAGCCCAGGCCGACGGACTCCACGTAACCGAAAGCTGCCGGTGCAGCGCGAGAAATCGCCGACCAGCGGGCGCTGCGATTGAAGGTCCTCGCGCGATGGGACTCGGGCTCAACCGCAAGGATTTCCGTGACCGTGAGCGCCGGGCTCAGCAGGCCGGGCAACTGCGGCCGCACATAGCTCGACGCAGCCGGCGCGTAGGCGATCGGCAGGCCGAAGAAGCCCGCGAAGCCCAGGGTCTGAATGCCCGGGTCCTGTGCCTCGAGGGCACGGCGGAATACCTCGGAACGCACGTCGATACAGAAAGTTACCTGGAGGCTTGGCCGACTCGCGGTGCCCGCTATCGCCGGCGCTTCCAGCAGCTGCGCGTGGAGTGACTGTTGGTAGCTGAGCTCGGCAGCGCGTTGCCAGATCCAGGCCGGCTGCTGAAGCTGCTGATACCGGGCGATGAGTTCGGGAAGACGTTCGAACTGCTGCTGCCACTGACGCCCAAGCGGTTCGATGCCCTCGGGGTCAAACGCGTGCTGATGTCGCCATAAGGCCAACT
Source organism: Pirellulaceae bacterium (assembly GCA_963704055.1). Lineage (GTDB taxonomy): Bacteria > Planctomycetota > Planctomycetia > Pirellulales > Pirellulaceae > Rubripirellula. The sequence continues at coordinate 29,773 of CAVPGW010000033.1, forward strand.
CCCAGGCGAGACGCGCGGCGAGCAGCTGCGGCATCGCGTCGTCATTGTCACCGGCCAGGGCAGACTGCCAGCGACCGTAGGCGACCCACGAGGCCCAGCCGTTAACGTCCAGGAGAAGCGAGTGGAAGTAGTCCTCCATCGCTTGCGCCGGCACGCCCAGGACCACGACGGCCTGGTCAAGCAGGTCATCGACGTTCTCGGGCAGGGCGTCGAACTCGCGGTGCAGCCCGCGCGCGCCCATCATGATCTCGATACCGCGATCGTTGCGGATATTGTCCAGCCACGCCTCGTAAAGGCAGCGGTCGGGCTCCGCCGGCAGAGGCGTGCCAGCACTGTAAAAGCTCGCGCAGAATTGGCTGATCTGGTAAGTGATTTCATCGTGCCAGCTGACATTCCTGGCAAGATCGCGGAGGCTGTCCACTTGGTCGCTAAAGTTGCGCCAGTGGATCGCTTGATCCTCACCGGAGAGCCAGTTGACCAGCTCGTCAACGCTTAAGCCCGCGGCGGCTTCGGCGGCAGCAGCCTCGACGCTTTCGCGGTTGATGGTGCCAGGGTATAGGGACCGGAACCACGAGCGGGGCATGTGTCCGTTGGCGTGTCCGAGGACCGCCACCCGCGCCGCAACTTCCTGCAAGGGACAATCGCGCATCTCCCACCATGCATTCACCGCGATGAGCTGATCCAAGGGCCAAGTCGGCGCGATACGCCGGCCGGCAGCCTCGGCAGCCTCGGCAGCCTCGGCCGCCCGGCGCGTCGGGTTGTCGCCGGCAATCTTTTCGGCAGTCGCACTCATGACAGCACCTCCTGGTCCAGCATCGCGGTGGGCTTGCGTAATGCCGCTCGCTGCGGGAGCTTGGCGGGCCAGAGCGCCAAGGTGATACGAGTTGACCATTCATCAAGGTAAAAACCGGCGTACAGGTTCCTGTAGAGGCGTCGAGCTACGCTGCTGTGCCCGCGCTGTCGCAGCAGCCAGTAAGACGCGATCAGAACCGTGGCAAGGCAGCCGCACCAGATGGCCTCAGCAAGACCGGGCAGGGCTTCGACGGGAGCCGCAGCGGCGAACATCTTCTTCTGCAACGCGTATCCGAGCACCAGCATCGCCGCCAGCACACCCGTCAGCGGAAGCGATGCCGCCGCGATGCGGCTGGAACGCTCGCTGAGCATGATGATCGGGAAGAGGGCCAGCAGCAGCCACAGGCTGGCGTCGGTCGTGAGGACGCCCAAAAAGATCAGCCCTCCCAGCAAGACCAGTGTGACCAGGAACAGGATCGGCAGTGTGGCGGCGCTGGGATTCGCCGGCGGCGCGAGCTGCTTGCGCAAGTAGTTCTCAACTTCACCACCGGAGGCGAGGAAGGCGTAGGCCTTGTAGCAGGAGTGCGCCACCAGGTGCAGCAGGGCGAGGCCATACTGCCCGAGGGCACATTCCACCAGCATCAAGCCCATTTGCGCGACCGTCGACCAGGCGAGCAACACCTTGATGCTGACCCGGGTCATGGTGATGAGAGCCGCAGCGATGCAGGTCAGACCGGCTACGATAAGTAGCAGCCAGTTGGCCAGCTCGGCGTGAACCATCAAGGGGGCGAGAGCCAGCAGCAGGAAGCCACCGAGGTTGATCACCCCAGCATGAAGCAGCGCCGATACGGGCGTGGGCGCTTCGACCACTTGGATCAGCCAGCCGTGCATGGGGAATTGAGCACATTTCACCATGGCGGCGATGGCGATGAGCACCGCCGCGAGCTGCTCGCCGAGGCCCAGCTGGACGGCCTCGCCGCTGTAGCCGTTGAGAATGGTGCTCAGGCTCAGCGTGCCGTGTTGCTGGTACAGCAGGATGGTGGCGCCGATGAGACAGGCCTCTGCGGTGCGCGCGAAGAGGAACTTCTTGTGCGCGGCGAGCACAGCTCGCTTCCGCTCGGGATAGAAGATGAGCAGCTGGTGCAGGCTCAGGCTGATGCCAGCCCAAGCCGCAATCAGCACGCCAAGATGGTTGGTGGTCACCACAATCGCCACGCAGGCGAGCGTCAGCTGCAGCCAGCGCTGAAAGCGGGCCTGGCCGGCGTCGCCATCTAAGTAGTGGGCTGCGAAACTCGCAACGATCAGACCAATGAAAGACACCAGTACGGTAACGGTGAAGTTCATCGGTGTCGCTGCAAACAGTCCGGAGACCGGCCGAGCCAGCCACGGCAGGGCGATCGCAAGGGCAAGGGCAAGGGCACTGCCGGCGTGGGTCAGACGCCAGCCGGCGCCGCGCCGTAGCAGCGGTGCCGTGGCAGCTGTCGCGAGGTAGATCAGCGGCAACGCGGCGAATGCAAGGTCAGTCACGTTACCCTTCATCGGTCACCTCCGTGAAAATGGCCCAGCATCTCAATGAACACGGATACCGATGTAACAAGCGATTGAAATCTCCGGTTGAGTGTAAGGAGCACCGGAAACTGAAGTCGCATTTCACTTGGGCGTTGACACTTGGTGGCTGTTGGCATGCGGCTTTAGCGAGAGCGGAGATCAGCCTGCAGGTCTTGCGTCCGCTTCATGATCTTGAGCCCCGCCAACATGAAAACCATGGCGAGGAACATTGGTGGGGGTGTCGATCTCAGTCGTAAGACAGCGGGTGCCGCAAGCTGCAGTGGGCAAATTTCTGTGTAAATGGTCCGAAATCCGGCGAAGACTACGCCGAAGCGATCGAGCAAACTCGCAGCGGGCCGGTTGCCCCTGGGTGATTACTCACCGACGCGGTGTAGGCGACAGAGTTCACGTGTCGCATCAACATACCGCGTCTTGCGACGCCGGGGTAGCTTCCATTTCGCAGCTTCGATTTCGCAGCTTCCATTTCATTGCAATCCGGCTTGGCAACCAACGTGAGGACTCGTTCAGCGTATCGCGGATCTATCGACACAGCCCTTACGTCCTACATGGATCCCAATTAGCGGCATCTTCGAGGCCCTAAGCCGAATGTGCTCGTCCGCTTTCAACCTGCCGAGGGTGGACCAGTTTACCGCACGAAGCAAATCGATTTGGCGGCTTCGGTGAAGACACCTCCGCAGGTTACACGCAGGTGCCGACGCCCTGATGAACAACCTAGCGCCGTCAGGCTTGGTCGAACTTCCGTCGGCAGCACGGACACTCTCCGTCAAATCCATGATGCAACGCCGTGAATGCCGTTGGTTGCGGCACATTAGTGAACGACGATGCCCTCGCGCTTGCAGAGATACTCGTTATAGGGACTTTCGTCCGCATCCTGGAATCGTCCCCACCGGCTGACGCATAAACGAGGACCGCTTCAAATTCCGCGTTCCCACTCTGCACATCATCGATGAGTCTTTGGAGTGATTGCCGTCCGGCAACGTTCAGCCCGCTCTTACCCTCGTCGGCGTACGTCTTGACGATCTCTAAATTGCGATTCTTCGCGTACTCCCGGATCGTGTCATCCTGCTTCGCGGTCGAAATTGGCGAATACATCGTCCATCTTCGGGAATGAGCCGGACACCATCCGCACCGTAACAACGGTTTTGTCGCCGAATCCAAACGCGGCGAGCTTGTCATCCTTGATGCAGATCTTGACGGTGGAGCCAAAGCCCAGTCGGTAAAGCTGACCGTTAGTCTCACAGAGTCGACGTCCTATTCTGCTTCATCGTCGCGCCACGATGCCTGGACTCTCATCGTTCCGCAGCCCTGATAATTTCCGGGGCTGAATGTAACACGGAACCGGTTGGCACAGTCGCTCTCTCTCCGGACGGAGTTGACTTCAGGTAAAGATACAAATCTCTTCGCAGCAAGCATTGGATAGATTGGCTCGTTGTGCATGGAACTTGTCACGATTTCGCCTGTTTACCGGCAGACGCCTCTGTTGCCGCAAGACGTCTGCGACTGTTCCATGCAACGACATGCTGCTGCGACTGATCCCGTTTAGTCTCGCAGTCGGCGGTCATTCATCCTCGGGCCCCGGCTTGATCCGCTTCGCGACTTGCCTTGCGCGTGTCGAATAGTTCGGCGTCTCGCGGATCTTGGCTCGACTCGGCCGCACGCTTGATGCCGTTCAACATGCCACCGAAGACAAAATGGTGCAAAGGCACTACGGCATACCAGTACAGGATCCCGAGAAGCCCCTTGGGGCGGAAACGTGCCGTCATCGTCAAACGACTGCTCGCCTGATCTTCGACTTGATCGATGCAGAATCCGAGCTGAGCGGTTCCCGGCAACTTCATTTCCGCATGAAGCAACAGCGACTTGCTGCGCTCAATTCCGACGACGCGCCAAAAGTCGAGGGCTTCGCCGAATTCCACTTTCTCCGGATCGCGTCGTCCACGTCGAAGTCCGGGACCTCCCACAAGTTGGTCCATCCAGCCACGAATCCTCCAAAGGATGTCACCCGCATACCAACCATGACCGCCCCCAACACGGCAGACAGCGGCGAAGACTGCGGAAGGCTTCGCGTCGATGTCGATCGACCTTTGGTCGACGAAGACTTTGCCCCCGGCCCAGTCTGGATCACCAGGAATGGGGCCGGCTGCGGACCAGCGCGTTTGCACCTGACCGTCGCGAGTAATCGCTATCGCACGGCGAATGGCCTCACGAATCGGCAGAGGCTGATGAGGCATAAGCTGCCGCGCGCTCTCGTCGTTGACAACAACGCGATTACGAAGACCATCGGCAAGAGGGCGAGCGATGCGGTAAGTGACGGGAGTGATCAGGCTGATCCACGCCGAGCTCAATCTCGGCGTAAGTACGGGGACGCCAATGATCAGACGCCGCCGAAGCCCCAACTCCTGTGCCATCATCTGCATGAGCTCGCGATAGGAAAGCACATCAGGTCCGCCAATCTCGAGATGGTGACCGCTGGTTTCGGGGACGAGTAAGGATTCGATCAACCAGAACAAGACGTCCTCGATCGCAACCGGTTGACTCTCTGTTTGCACCCAGCGTGGTGTTATCATCACTGGGAGTCGTTCCACCAAATACCTCAAGATCTCGAAGGACGCGGATCCTGAGCCGATAATCATCGCCGCTCTTAAGGTGGTCACCGGTATCCCGGTCGACCCAAGTTCCTTTTCGAGTTCCCTTCGTGAGCGGAGGTGCTCGCTGAGACCTGCGCCGAGTTCACCCAATCCTCCCAGATAGATGATCCGACCGATCTGAGCCTGATCCGCTGCCTGTGCGAAGTTTTTGGCGAGCTGAGAATCGCGTTCGGCGTATCTTCGCCCCGAGGCCACCATCGAGTGGATCAGGTAGTAGGCTGCCGAGCAGCCGCGAATTTGGTTGGCGAGCTCCGGCGTATTGGTCAAGTCACTTTGGATGATCTCGACACGAGGATCGTGCCTCCAAATTCGCTCTTCGAGCTTGCGAGGCTCACGCACAAGACAGCGAACCCGGAATCCGCGTTCGAGGAGTGCCGGGACGAGCCGCCCGCCCACATACCCCGTCGCCCCCGTGACGAGTATCTCAGCTGCTTGATTGGTCTCCGGACTCAGAGGTTTTCTCCAGGCACAACGAGTTTCAGGGCGGGGACAAGGATGCGGAGGCCGAAACTGGGACGGGGCAAAACTTCTAAAGTAAGGCGAGAGCCGACGCGCACTCGTAAGGCGACACCGTGTTCCTGCAGTGAACGCAAGAGCGGGAGCATGCTGCAAGCCGCGTTGCGGCGCAGTCGCCACGCCGATTTCAGGTTGTCAACCTTCAACAGTAGATCGCGTCCTGAGGCCTCCAATTCGACCGGCCGATCGAACAACGTCCCTTCGAGCCGACCGGTCACTGTCAGTTTGGGGCCGAACCCGTGTCGGACGTGCGAATCTTCATTGTGCCGGAAAGGATCCACTCCGCGTGCTCGGCCTTCGGGCCCGTCCCGCTGGGAATCTTCACATGCATATCGTCAAATTCGTACGTGATCTCAGCATTCCTGCCGGTCAAACGGTCGTAAAGCCCGATCGCTAAGTCGGGCCAGTTTGTGGTGTGTTCCGCGTCTGCCATCAGAATCTCCTCTGTGATGTAGAAGCCGCAACTAATCTGTTTACTCCTCGCATGGTACTGCGTCGGCAACTGTCGCGAAAACCAACCGCATTCAACGGCCGGTTCGCTCAAATCCCCCGTCACCCACACAGCGGATCACGACGGGACCTCCATCTGCCATCCCGAACGGATTGGATCACTACAAGGCTTACCGCATCTTGGGTGCTGCGTCTCGCGAGCTCGATGTCGAACTGGGTAAGGCCGACGGGCCGACCAAGAGCGCGGAGTAGTGTCGGCTCTCGGTTGGCCAAGGCGATTCGTAGAGCACCGACGTCGCTTGAGACCATCGACACCCCGGGGCCCTGGCAGAAAAGCAATTTTGGCTGAGCGCTGGCAACACGCAAAAAATCGACGATACTAAACAACTGGATCGAGAGTCAGTCTTAGGGAAAAAACCAATGACAGGTCGCGGATTATTTGGGCTTGTTGTCTTCGTTGCTTTTGCCCCCAACTGCTTGGCTCACTACTTGTGGGTGGTGATCGACAGGCAGGGAGATGGTCGGGTAGCCAACATTTACTTCGAGGAATCACCTCATCCGGGCGACGGTTCGTACTTGGATCATTTTCTCGGCAAGGAGAAGACTTGGATTCGCACATTAGCCCAACCGGATCCGGATCCATTGAATGCGAAAGAGGCGAAGCAAGGCAGCAACCGATGGATGAATACCGCGTTCGATGGAGACGCCCAGTGCAGTGTCGATGTGTATGGAAAATTCGGTGTCTACCAGTACCCAGCCGGGAAGGTGTTGCTTCACTACTATGCGAGAAGTCTTCAAGTCCATTCGCATGACGCGATTCATGAGCTTGGGCGAGCCGAACAAATGGACCTTGACCTCGTCCCTCACGATGTTGGAAACAAGGTCGAACTTACACTCCTTTGGAAAGGCGAACCTGTAAAGAACCGCATGGTCTTCATTCGGGGACCAGAACGGTTTCGACAAAACATGAAAACGGATGAACGCGGGCGAGTTGTCTTCTCACCGGAATCGCCGGGCCGATATACACTTCGAAGCAGCAAAGAGGAAATGGAATCGGGTGAGGAAAGCGGAGAGAAGTACAAATCGATTCGTCACAACATCACAATGGTTTTGAAGCTACCCTTCGACGGCTGACCGTGATCGATGGGTTTTGCATCCTACCATAAGACCTCATGACGACCGCCCGCCGATGAAAACTCGTCGGAGTCTGACTGAATCTCCACAGAGATGCTCTCTTGTTACAGTCGAGTTTTTTACGCATCGGCACCAAGGAGCCGGATGAATTGTGCCTATTCGGCCAATTGATCTTCAACACTTCTAACCTTTCTGGCAATGCTCTCGGAGCGATCTGTCCGAGTACCCGGGCGGATATTAGTGGAGATTCGCGGCGCTCCCATTTCGTGGACTGTCGGATGGCATTGCTTCAATGCCGCCATGACATCATCCCAGGGCCCCTCCACGTTGGTACCGTAGGCATGGAGCTGGGGATTCAAACCAGCCTCTCGAAAAATCCGCTCGCAGGCCGTCACGTATTCAGACACGCAAACCCCCACAGATTGAATCTTTGTGTTGCTGCCAACACGACAGTAGGAGTCCGAAGTGCGAAGTCCAAGAGGTCGAGTCGAGGAACAGTGTAAATTCCGAGCGAGGATGTCGGACTGCCCGGCCCGCCATGGCCAGATGTCGGAGCTGGTCCACGAGAAACTCATGTGCGCTTGCCGAAATCACCGCTCGTGTCCACGCCGGCAACGGTGAGTAGGTTGGGTCGATCGACCCGACATAGAGCGATCCAAGGTCTCCGATCGAGTCCATCTCGTAAAACGCGCGCAATGTCTCATGCGAGATCGGCAACCGTCGTGGGATTGTGCGTCTTCGTTCCTCAAACGACTGGTCCGGCAGGTGGTCCGCACCGCAACCCTTGACGCGCATACGACCGGTTGGTCTGGTACGATCTTGCACGACGTTGTTCATGAACTTGAACGGAGGACGAGGCGGTTGGATTGCGCGAGGGGTCTTCAGCCGCGAGTCGCTCTTTGTCCGCGGCAACCATGGCCGAAACCAATCTTGGCAGGTCGTATTGGGCTCGCCAATCCAGTTGTTGGCTGGCACGTGACGGATCGCCGACCAGTCTCGAAGGTTCGGCCGCGCGCATGAACCGTGGATCCGCTTCGTAATACTGTTTCCAATCGAGGTCGGCTGCCTCGAACGCCGCTTGCAGGAAGTCTTGAACACTGTGAGCCCTCCCGGTCGCGAGCACAAAGTCACCGGGGTCGGGCTGCTGGAGCATTCGCCACATCGCTTCAACATATTCCGGGGCGTATCCCCAATCGCGACGTGCATCGAGGCTGCCCATCCTCAATTTGTCCTGCAATCCGAGTGAGATCGAGGCAGCCGCACGCGTGATCTTTCGTGTCACAAACGACTCGCCACGACGCGGAGACTCGTGGTTGTAGCAGATCGCATTGCAGGCGAATAAGCCGAATGAATCACGATACAACTGCGTCATGTTCGTGGCGAACGCTTTGGCCACGCCGTAGGGTGAGACAGGTCGCATTGGTGTTTGTTCGCTCTGCGGAACTTGATCCGGTCGACCAAAGATCTCGCTGCTGCTGATATGCAGAAACTTCGGTTGCTTCTCCAAATCGCGAACGATCTCCAAGAGCCGCAAGGTGCCCATCGCTGTAAACTGACACGTCGACTCGGGTATCTCGAAACTCGCGCCGACGTGGCTTTGACCCGCCAAGTGATAGAGTTCGTCCGGCAGGGTCTTGGTGAGGATCCGGCGGATGGTGGTGGCGTCGTCAAGATCTGCGTAGTGCAGGAACAATCGCTGGTCGTAAATCCCCTTTCCAAAGAAGAGAGGGTCGAGTCGCGTTCGCTGCGTCGAGCTGTTGCGGCGCACTAGCCCGTGCACTGTATATCCCTTGGATAACAATAGCTCAGTCAGATAGGAACCATCTTGACCAGTGATTCCCGTGATCAGGGCAGTCGGAACACAACTCGTCAAAACGCTATCCTCGAGGGAAAAAAATGATCGAGACCGAACACCCTGATAACATGCTCAGTCTGATCGCGTCAATCCAGAATTTTCCAATATCGTCGCACGCTGTATCGTCTTCGCAGGATTCGTTGTCCCCGATCCGCCAGCTGAACCACGACGACGCGAAGACTGACGAAGGTTTTCCAACGACGATGTCAATCGACTACGTCCGCGTTTGGCAAAGGCCGGAAGACGTTGCGGCGCAATCGTCAGGAAACAAGGCTGGCAGCGACTGGTCGAAAGACGAGTACATGGTCAACGAGAAAGCGAATTGGACCAAGAACGGTTGGCCCTGGAATCGAGCCAAAGTCGAGTTTAATTTTCGGAGATCGACACCAACGGCGACGACATCGCATCAGGCGAAGAGCGAGAAGTCTGGTTTAAGAAGCGAACTGCGGTGCAAGAGATCCAACGTCGCTTCCGGAGTGGAAGTGGAAGCTCCGGGAGCCTGCGGAAGCCAGAAGTGAATTCGCTCTGCGTCTTCTGCCGATCGCTCTTTGATCTTCTCGAAAAGTCGATGAGTCAGTTCGTCTTGTCGAAGCGTTCGATTGATCGTGGAGAAGTCGGCAAAGTCGTCCGCGCGAACGCGAACCTGTTCTTTGGAAAGGATTCGAGTTTCGAGCGAGTCGCGAACCGCTTTGAGCTTTTCGAGCGCGGGCGGGTAGTCTTCGCCCAGTGCAAGCCAATCCGACAGCAGGAAGGATCGACGAACGGCGGACAGTGAGGGCTGGATTTTGACCGCGTTGTCCCAGTACCAAAGCGTCTTTTCCAGGGCGGCTTCGTAGCGGCCGTACTTGGCGTCCTCGATCGCCAGCGTCCGTACGGCATTCGGGTCGAAGCTTGATTCCCATGAGTCGTCGTCTTTCTGGTATTCGATCTTCGTCGTCCAGACACCGCCTGCTGTGACAGTCGCTGTGTTGTTGACTAACGCAAACGAAGTGTTCTGTCCGTCAAACTCGATGATGTACGAACCCGCTCGAACCCGAGTCGACGCGCCTTTGCTGTCGACTGTCAAACGCTCGACCACTTCGTCGCCCTGTTTGATCACAAGTGGGACGGCTTCATCGAGCTCCCCATTGGTCTCGATCCGGATCGTGCCGTCTTTGGTCTGCAGCACGACGACCGCCAGATAGAAGATCGCCGGCACTAGCACGCTGGCCAGCGCTAGCCACTTCACCGGTGGTGGCACTTGGCGACGCGCCGACGATTTCGGCTCAGCGCTTTCATAGGACGGGTCTTGCAGTCGGGCGAGTCGCCGGTTGAGTTCTTGGGCGGTCGATTCCGCGGAAACGAATCGTTTGTCCGGTGACTTTTCCAACAAGCGCATCACAATCGACTGAAGCCAAGTCGGAATGGCGGGATTGATGCTGCGAAGTCGCCGGGGTTCATCGTTGACGATGCGATTGAGCACACCCATTGTGTTTTCGGCGCGGAACGGACTTCGGCCAGTCAACATGAAGTACATGACACTTCCAAGGCTGAACAAATCACTGCGGTCGTCTATCTCGTCGCCGTGAGCTTGTTCGGGCGACATGTATTGCGGCGTGCCAGCGATCACGCCGCTACGAGTCATGCTTGCGTCATCGGCGGCGCGAGCCAATCCAAAATCGGTAATTTGAACTCGTTCGACGCCGTTTTCCAGCAAGATGTTGGCCGGCTTGATGTCGCGGTGAACCAAGCCTTGTGCGTGAGCGGCGGCCAGGCCTTCGGCGACCTGTGCCGCGATGCGGACGCTTTCAACAATCGGCAACGGACCCGTTTGGTCAACTCTTTGCTGCAAGCTCTTCCCCTCTACCACTGGCATGACCAAGTACGGTAGCCCATCGTGCTGGTCGACGGTTTGGATTGGCACGACGTGCGGGTGCACGACCGCCGCGGCACTCTTCGCTTCGCGAGAAAAACGTTTTCGAGCGGCGGCACTGCTGGCTAAAGCCGGCGCGAGCACCTTGATGGCCGAATATCGGTTGAGCGCGGGATCGAACCCACGCATGACGATGCCCATGCCGCCGCAACCAAGAAACTCCATGATCTCGTAACGACCGAACCGACCAAGTGATTTCGGATGATCGCTCGGTTCGAGAAACGTCTTCCCAGTTCTTGATTCGAACGCATCGAATGACAAACCGACTGGCTCATCGAGCGGATCGTCCCGCAGCAACTCGCCGGCCTCCTCCCACGTCAGGCCTTGTTGCGTGATCGTTTCCAAGCGAATCTGGCATTCCTCGCACGTTTCAACATGTTCGGCGATCTCTCGATCGTCGTCTGCGGACTCATCGCGAAGCAACTGCCCCAAGGTTTCGTCGTCGTAGTGGAAGCGAGCGATCATGTTTGACTCCAGGGGACCAGTTTAGTCCTGCGATTGAAGGGTTTGTTTCAGCTTCGCGAGCACACGGCATCTTGCCACCCGCACAGCTCCGTTGGTCTTGCCGAGTTCCAGGGCTACCGCTTCGATCGTGCGACCTTCTACGGCCGTCATCCAAAACGAAAGCCATGTCGATTCGTTAATCCGCGGCCTCATTGCTTCGGCTGCTTGTCGAAAGCAAAGGCGACGATGCTCTGTCTGGAACAGCGTCACCGTCGCTTCATCGGCCGGCTGTTGCAAAAGCATTCGTTGCACGTCGCTGTCGCCCGAGCCGATTGGACCTTTTCCACGAGTCAGATGATTGACGCACAGGTTGCGAGTGATCTTGAACAGCCATCCTCGGAACGAACCATCGGCTTCGGGGTCGAACGAGCCGATCGCCCGGCCAACGGTCGCAAGTACGTCTTGAGCCAGGTCTTCGGCGTCGGCGTACTGCAGCCCTTTGACGCGGGCCACTCGAATGACGAGCGGTCGATACAGACCTGCAAATTCCGTCCAAGCTTCGTCAGCAGCCGGGTCGCGAAGTTTGCCGATCAGGGACGCTCGTGTTTCGGGGCCTTGCAAATGATTTCTCCTACCAACAACACACAGCTCAACGGTCATTGTTACAGAGAAAACGCAAAAAATCGCTGTGGCCGACGAAACAGCAGGTTTTACCGAGAATCGTTACGAAAGGGCCTCTTTTCTTTGGGAGCCCGATTGGGCAGCGCCACGGTAAGTTCGTAGCGACCCGATTTGTAGGGTATCTGCGGGAACACCGCATGAATGCGGTCAGGACGAACACGACCGCGTTGAAGCTGAGTCATCGGGACTGCCGGACCAAACTAGTACCTCGACCATCATGAATTGACGGGTGCAATCGGCGTAGGCCAGGACCTGAAGAGCGTCCTGCTTAGGAGCTTCGGCGCACAGTGTCATTTGCAGCGTGCGATGATAACAGGATGCACCGGTGTTGTGATTGGTCACTACGAAAGACAACTGCGGAGCAGTGGAAGATGCTAGCCTGGGGTGAGGATTGCGAGCTTCGAGCGAGCAAACCGTAACCCCAGGTCATGCGTGCAAACCCATTTTTCCCCGCAGCTCTTCTGGCGGCTACGCCGCCAGAAGAGCTGCGGGGAGTGCTTTTCTTGTGTTTCTCAACCTGGGGTTACACCAGCCTCGCTGTCGCTCTTTGGATTCACCCCAGGCTACACGCCGCCGCTGCTCCGCAGCTAAGAAGACTCCTCAACATCACTCCCCCGAAGCCGGACGCTCTGCCTGTCCTGGCGACAAACCGCATACGTTAGCCTGCCAGGACAGGTCCTGGTCTACGAATGCCGCCAATCGAAGACGGGCCAGGTACTGATGTTAAGCGGAACGTCTGCGGCTTTGGTTGGTGTTGCGTCGGTAGCTTTCGCCCGAACCTTCGTGTGCGGGATCGAGCAATTTTGGCTGCGGTGGCTGGGTTTCGGCTAACAGAGTTTTCTCTGCTAAGAATTTGCGAACGATCTTGAGCAACACATCGCGGAAGCGGGATGCGTCTTGCCCCTCCTCGATCCACGCGCGAACTTCGATCCGCTGAGAGCGTTGTCCGACGCAGACCAAGGTGGCTTGCGGGGCGGGGGTTAATAGCACGTGCGGTTGCTCGATCACCAGCTCTTGCAATGTTCGACAAATGTCTGCGGGACGCTCATCACGTGTGACTGCGACTTCGATCGGGATCACGCTCAAGCGCCCGGCACCCATCCAGTTGACGACATCTTCGCTGACGAACTTCTTATTGGGGATGATCACCTCGCGGCCATCGTCATCCGACAAGACCGTGGTGCGAAACTTTTGTGAAGCGACGCGACCCGTGACTTGCCCCACCGTGATCAAGTCTCCCAATCGAGCGGGCTTCTCGAATAACACGATCAGGCCGCCGAACAGGTTTCGCACCATGTCTTGCAACCCAAACCCCAAGCCGATCGTCAGCCCCACCGCCAGCCACTGGATCGTTTGCCAGCGGACGCCGACCAACTTACCTGCGACCAGGCATCCGACGCTGAATAGCAGGCAGCGTCCCAGCACGAACGAAAAGTGCTCCATGCCCTCGTCAAACGAGACTCGCTGCAAGACCAACGCATCAAACAGCGCCGGCAGCAACTTGGCCAATTGGAATGCCACAAACAAAGTCGCCGCGGCCAGCAACAGATGCAGCGCGGTCACCGGAGTCGTTTCCGCCACCGAGCTGGTGATCGTTTGTCCGGCAGCGTCGACGGAGGACTGCGTGAGCGTGTCTTGCACGGTCCAAACGACGGGATTGCCCATGCGAACATTGGGAAAGATATCGAGCCACAACCAACCGAAGCAGGCGATCGCCCCCAACACCAACGCACACTGGCAAAGAAACGCCAAGTGGTGCTTCAGCTCGAGGTAGTGTTCGCCAAGTTTGCCGGTGACGGTCTCCGCTTCGGTTTTGATTTCACCGTACTGATCAAATTGGCGCGGTGCTGGCGGCGATCCCGTCAGCATCCGCCAGACACGAGCGGACAGAATTTTCACGCTCGCCCAAAGCGTGGCCCCAATCAATAGGCTGACCAATGTGACGATCGCCCGTGCGATCAACGCGTTGGCCGTGAATCCATAGCCAAACGCTGACAAAGCCACCAGAGACAGTGGAAATCCGAGGCCAGCAAGGTAGATCACGAATCGAATACGATGGATCACGCTGCCAGCGAACTTGGCGATCAATGGTTCCAGCAAACCGCCGGTCGGACGTAAGGCGAGATGGGCCGTCCAAGTCACCGCAAGCAACGCGGCCATGAATCCGACTCGCGACACCGAGTCACGCCACATCCCGTGATCAATCGAACCCATCACCGTGATAGCGTAGGCCGCCACCACAAAACCGAACCCTACCAAGGTTAAGTAGTGGGTTGCTCGCTTGCGTCCAGGAAGTTCGACACTGACGTGCTTGTCCAGGTATCCGTCAGTACGCAGCAGTTGTCGCGGTACTTCCACCATCAACGCTACCAAGCTGGCGGCGCAAAAACCGCTGGACGCGTGCAGGGTCGACTCGGAGACAATGCCCGTGCCCAGCCAACGCCCGATCGCCAGCAGGATGCTGGGAAACGCCAACGCGACCAAGGTCGTCAGAATACCGGCAGCCACTTTGCGCGAATTTGCGGTCGCCTCACGCATCCGTTTGCGACCGCCGATGCCGACCACCCATGACTTGGCTCGCCAGCGCGCGACGAAGATCAGAAGAACCCAGGCCGCCAGGCCGATGCCGCTGACGGCATTGGATTTCAATTTGCGTTCCAGCGTGGGCCCAAAGTCTCCACTGCGTCGGGCATCAAACAGGGCTGCGATTCCACCCTTCAAATCGCGCAGATCCCCAACGCTTAACGGATCGCCACTGCGAATCCACGTGATGTGGCGATCAATCAACTTGCGATAGTCGCTGGTCAGTTTGGCGGATGCCGTCGCCGTTGAATCGAGCTCACCCAACTTCTGCTGGTAGTCTTGATAGCCCTGAGCGAGTTTGGCGAGCCAGTGACTGCGGTGGAGCAGCAAAGCTTGAATCTGCGGCGCGAGTGTCGTGTGCTCGGCACTTGCCGGGGCATAACCGGCATCAGAGAGAATCTCGGCGGATTCTCGCACCGCGTCGGTTCCGTCGTAGCGGACCATTTCCAGTTCCAGCTGTTTCTGGCGTGAACGTCCGAGTTCTTGGCCCGCGAAAAGAGTCTGCGAATCGTTGACCTGCCAAGCGTCGAGTTGTTCCTTTTTGTGCCGCAACAGCACACCGACCGTGGGTGTCAAACCATACTTGGTGAGCTTTGAGCTGACGTCCTCAAAGTCGCGCGTCGTGGCGAGTAGTTTCGTGGTCGCATCATCGACGCGATCGCACAGTGCAGCATGCGTCTCCGCCAGGTTTGCCCATTGCTCCGCAAATTCGGCGTTCTCACTCGCAATCTTGCCGGTGACGGGAGACGCAGACTCAGCGATCCTCCGAAATTGTGCCGCACTCTGACGAGCCGATTGAATCATCGTCAGATCATACGTCGACACCGGCTCAGCTGATCGCCGTGAACCGAGCGAATCGTCAATCGGAAATCGCGGCTCTGAGTTGAACGAATTGGTGCTTGCGACACGAGTGAAGTTGTCGCTTCGCGAACTGGGACTTGAGTGGGTACTATCAACCCTGCCGTAGTCGACGATCCGTGCGGGGCCAAACGCCGACGACGAATTGTAGGCGGGATAGGAATTCGGATAAGACGTCGTTGCGGGATACGAATTTTGATAAATGATATTCTGAGCCGTGCAGCGGCCGCCCCCCCAGGCAATCAAGACCACCAACGCGAGTAGACTTCTGCAACAGGCCAATCGCGTGCCGAGCATCATGCTGTGGATGTCACGATCGAGAGATTGGTACAGTTGAAAGGTCATCATTGACCACTGCCTGAGTTGGTGACGTGGGGAGAGAACGCAAGAGATCAGAGAATACCGGCTAAGCGCAATGGGGCAGATTTTTAGATACGACATTTGCCCGGCTGGTTCTACACCGATCGTGTTTCACGCCAATCGCGAGTGCACCTTGCGGTATGCCGGCGGATAAAGAAAGTAGACGTCACGCTCCGTCGTGACGAAGCCCGACCGGAGAACGCACCATGAATGCTCGTCATGTCGAAGAGAACGTGCTATCATTTCCGTGGAAATCGTAACGTTTTGAGTTCTTTGGATACATGAGTTTTTCTTGACTCTCCCAGAGGTCGTGCAGCTTTCTAAGTTGTTGCTTCACTCTCCCTTCGGGCACTGGTCTCTACACAATTTTCTTGTCTCCAGATTCCACGATTACGGTGAAAAATAACTGCGAAGCAGTGGCAGCATGTAGCCTGGGGCTAGAATAGCGAGCTTCGAGCGAGCTAGTCGCAGCCCCAGGTTGGTTGCCGAAACCACATGTTTGCCCCGGCTCGTTTTGGCGGCTTCGCCGCCAAAACGAGCCGGGGCGATTGTATATATTCGTCGTGAAACCTGGGGTTACACGAATGCTCGCTGTCGCTCGATTCGTTCACCCCAGGCTAAGTGCTACCGCTGCTCCGCAGCTGAGACGTGAAAACACGACAGCTTAAAATACTCGCGATCAATTTCGTTTTGGAAAGTTGTTTAGAGACAATGCCCATTGGGAGAGTCGGACGCGGTAGCGGCCGGAGAGGTTTTGTTGTCAGAGCTAAGTTGAAACGTCATCAAACCCGATTGCCCCTCTCTTCACTTAGCAGCCTGTTGATTTTTGAGAAACCGGACTCCCATAGTCGCCGTTTGCTCCGCAAACGTTGCGTTTTCGACGCTGCGATCGGCGGAGCGATCGGCGACTATCGAAAATCAACAGGCTGTTAGGCTCGACTCTCCCGGAGGGAGAGTAAATTGAACGTCGTAACCTCTGCAAAATGTTCATTCAGCCCATTGTCAAACTCAAAGAGAGACTGCACTGATGACAACAATGAAACCTCTAACCGACTCGACCATTTCCGTCTTGCCTCGACTTTTGGCGTCGGTTATCGCGGCACAATTGGTTTTATTTAGCTCGGTGGAAGCTGCCCAACCGAACATCGTTCTGTGCATGGCGGACGATCAAGGGTGGGGCGATACGGCCTACAACGGGCATCCCTTGCTAAAGACGCCGCACCTTGACGCAATGTCTGCCGCAGGTCTGCGCTTTGACCATTTTTATGCAGCCGCCCCTGTTTGTTCGCCCACGCGTGGCAGCGTGTTGACGGGCCGGCATCCGAATCGATTCGGATGCTTTTCATGGGGCCGCACGCTGCGGCCACAGGAGATCACGATTGCCGAGCGGCTTCAGGCTGCCGGATACGGCACGGGGCATTTCGGCAAATGGCATCTGGGCTCGGTGCTGAAGGGCAGTCCCGTGAATCCCGGCAACAGCGGATTCGATCACTGGTTGTCAGCTTTCAATTTCTACGACAACGATCCGATCCTCAGTCGCGAAGGAACAGCGGTCGAGCTCAAGGGCGAGAGTTCCATCATCGCCGCCGATGCGGCGATCGAATTCATCCGGTCACAGGTCAAGGAATCGAAACCATTCTTTGCGGTCGTCTGGTTCGGATCTCCCCACGGTCCGTTTCGCGCCGCAGCGGAGGATCTTTCCCACTATGCCGATGCAAAGAACGCGGATCGACTTGGTGAAATCACAGGGCTCGATCGCGCAGTTGGTAAACTCCGCGCTGCTCTGCGAGAGGAAGGCGTCCATGAAAACACCTTGTTTTGGTACACATCGGACAATGGAGGGACGGAACCGAGCAGCAGCGGTGGACGCGACAAGAAAGGGTCGATCTATGAGGGCGGGCTTCGCGTGCCGGCAATCATCGAATGGCCGCAGCGAATCAAACAGCCTCGCGTTACGAATGTGCCCGCCAATACGACTGACATCTATCCAACTCTCTTGGAGATTACCGGTATCACGCCTACCGACCAGCCTGTGCTTGATGGCGTCAGCCTGGTATCGGTGATCGACGGCAAATCTGACGTGCGCCCCACGCCAATGGGTTTTTGGAAGTCGAACGAAGGTGGGATTAGCACACCGAGCGATCAATGGATGCGCGAGGAGCTGGCTGCTCAAAAGGCCGGCAAAGAGTATCACGACCGATCACGGTTAATGGTCGATGCAGCCGAGATCGGTAAGCAGTATCCAAGAGATCAGCATCCGGGACACTCCGCCTGGCTTGACTGGCCGTGGAAGCTGCACAGAATTTCAGGCAGCAAGAAGCAGCCGGACAAGATCACGGTCGAGTTATACAACCTCGAAAACGATCCCATGGAAACCACGGATCTCGCAGCCCAGCACGCTCCGCGCGTCCAGAGCATGGGCAAAGCTTTAGACAATTGGTTGGGTTCGGTTGTCGATAGCCTCAATGGCAACGACTACAGGTGAACAATGCCACCAAGACTCACGGTTTCTGCACTGCTCGACGATCATCAAGAATCTTGGCGCCTATCGGCGCGGCGTGCTCAAACTCTTCACTTGGCAAGGGGTGGGGAGTTCATCTTTGCGCATATCCTTTCGGGAGTCGCGCCGCTTTGGGCTCGGATCGATGGCAAGGCGGGACCGTAAGGAATGGGCGGCATTCGTAGGCCAGGACCTGCCTGGCAGCCCTGCGTATGCGGATGGTCGCCAGGGCAGGTCCTGGACTACGCTTGAGGGCTCGACCCGATAAATCGGGTTACTACGAACAGGAATTAGTCGACGAATTCGACGAGTTCGCTGCTGTTGGATGGTTGCTGCAACTTCTGTAACGCTCGTTTTTCGATTTGACGAATCCGTTCGCGCGTGACTTTGAAGATGTAGGCAACTTGCTCGAGCGTGTAGTCATAGCCGTCACCCAATCCGTACCGAAGCTTGATGATCTCGCGCTCTCGCCAATTCAATTGCGAGTCGATCAGATCATGGAGTCGGTGATGAAGCATATTGTGCAACGCGTGCTCATGTGGCGGTCGCTCATGCTCGCTTGGCAGTGTGTTGCCAATCTCCTGGTCTTCTTGATTTCCAACTAACAGATTTAGACTCGCGGGAGCGTGGTTCATCCGCAGAATTTTGCTCACTTGTTCGGCCGTCAGCTTTGTGGCCTTGGCCATTTCTTCCATGGTCGGTTCTCTGCGCAGCCGATGAGTCATTTCCAGATGAATTCGCTGAACCCGAGTAATCTCGGGAGTCAGGTGTGGCGGCACGCGGATCATTCGACTCTGGTCCGACACAGCGCGCGAGAGCGCCTGACGAATCCACCAAGTTGCGTAGGTACAAAACTTGAATCCACGGCGGTGTTCATACTTTTCGGCGGCCCGGATTAGCCCCTTGTTGCCTTCCTGAATCAGGTCCAGGAAGCTCACCCCTCGATTTCTGTATTTCTTGGCAATGGAAACCACCAGTCGCAAGTTGTGCTCGCACAACTCTCTCCTTGCGGCGTGGTAGCGTCCCTGCGCCAAACGCAGCTGCCGTACCCGACGTGATATCCCGCCTGGCGTCTGTTGGACACTTCGTAAGATGCTCGTCAATTCATCTTCCGTATCGGCCAAGTGCCCGGCAGAGATCTCTCCAATTCTTCGCTCGAGTTGGATGATGGTATCAAAGTGAGGCTCAAGGTAATCGAGCCTCAACCCCAACTCCTCGACCAATTGGACTGCCCGTCGGCGACGCCTCAGGAGTTGGCTCCAGATTGCCCGACGGCGGCGTTTCGACCTGTCTTGGACCGCTGCGTCGAAGTCGAGCTGATTCTGCTCGATCAGGGCCGCCAGCGTACCCAGGTTGTGCGGAAGCCGACCTTGGATTTGGTGTTTCTCGAGCCGGTCGCTGACCGCTACCTGAATGGTCCGGTCAAAGGGGAGATCGCCAGCATGGACACGCTGAAGGTGTTGGATCGCGTCGCGCATCACGAAGTCGAAGTCCAACAGCAGCTCTCGAAATCGCCGGCGGCTGTCCTCCATTTCCCGCGCGATGTCGACCTCTTGCTGGCGGGACAAGAGCGGAAACGAGCCAATTTGTGCCAGATATGCGGCGAGCGGATCTTCGGATACTTGTCGGGGGTTTGCAGCAAAACGACGATTTTCCGTGTTCTCGAAACTGAGATCATCATCGGCCGTTCGATAGTCTGGATTTGGTGCAATCATCTACGATTCTGGTCCTGCCAGGACCGACTGGGGTTGAGGTCAATACTTGCTGATTGGCTGCGGATCGCGGGTGCGGCAACCAGAGCGTGCGGTTAGCGGAAATGCCGAAATGGACAACGCCACATTCTGATCACGAGCCCGTCAAGCGAAGTATGCACGCGTTCTCGTTCGTCCTGACCCGATTCATCGGGAACTGGCTGGTCATCGAGAACTTGCTATCTAACCGCATGAATGCGGTCACTACGAACAGGGGCGATAAGGTGGGTAGAGGTCCGTCAGTCCGGTCGGAACATCCGTTGAACGAATTCTACGCAGGGGATCCCGGCGGGCAACCGAAGATGTTCCCACATTCAAACGGATTCGTTCTGCTTGGACTCCAGCGGCGCGATCCAGTCCTGCTGAAACTGCTTGACCATTTCATGCACTTCGTTGACGCTGCCCGCTTGCAACGCCTGCTCTGCCAATTCGGAAAGTTGACTCTCAGCAACCGTGCGAATCCCAAGTCGCACACGTGCAGCCCGAATCGGACTCATGCTTAATTCTCGAACGCCAAGTCCGACCAACAGACAGGCCGTCCCCACTTCGCCGGCAGCTTCACCGCAGACGCACAGTTGGCGGCCCGCTTCGTCACATGCCTGAACCACTTGGCCGATGGCACGTAGAACGGATGGGTGCAGCACCGAATAGTCAGCTACACGCTCTGCCGCGTCGCGGTCGACTGCCAACATGAACTGTGTGAGGTCGTTGGTTCCAATATTGATGAAATCTACCTGCTGAAGAATCTCCTTGAGCGAAAACAGTGAGGCTGGTGTCTCGATCATCGCTCCCAAACGAGGCATCCTGCTTAGCTGCAAATCGTCACTTAAACGCTCGACGTGTTGGCACGCTTCCCGAAGATCACTCTGCCCCAAGACCATCGGGAATAGAATACGCAGGTCTCCGTCCGACGCAGTGTTCAACAAGGCGCGGATCTGCGTCATGAAAAGCTCCTGCTGCTCGAGTGCGAAACGTAGACCTCGCAAGCCCAGGCTGGGGTTGGTTTCATAGTGCGAATGTAAGAACAGCGGCAGTTTGTCGGCGCCAAGATCGAGCGTCCGCACGACAAGCTTTCGCCCGCCCAGACCGTCCAGCAAACTCTGATAAGTCTCCACCTGCCGTTCGAGAGACGGCGCGACCGGCGAATCCATGTACAGGAATTCGGTGCGGAACAGTCCCACACCGTCAAGCTTGTGGGCATCCACCAGTCGCAGTTCATCGCGCCGATTGAGATTCGCGAGTAACGACACCTTGACGCCGTCGAGGGTAACGCACTCCATTCCCTCGGCGTCGACGGCGGCAGCCGTGGACTCGTCATAATCACTCTTGAGAGTCGCCATGTCGGCAAACGCCGCCTCGGTAGGGTGCAACGTGACTTGACCTAGATTGCCGTCGACCATCAGTTCCGATCCCGAATGAATCAGCGATGTCGCATCGACGACGCCCGTCACAGCCGGGATCCCCAAAGCGCGGGCCAAAATCGCCGAGTGACTGTTCTCGCCGCCCTCCTCGGTGACAATTCCAATGACATGTTCGCGATCCAGATCAATCGTCTCCGAAGGAAGCAGGTCATGTGCCACAATCACGGTTCGCGGGGCCAGCTGTACGTACCGGTGGGTCTCACCTCGAAGGAGCTGTCGCATTAGCCGGTTACCGAGATCGCGAATGTCGCGAGCTCTTTCGCACAGGTACTCGTTGTCAAGCGACCCCAGCAGACGCACCAACTCCGACACTTGGACGTCGAGCGCCTGTTCCACATTGACCAGGTCCTGGCGAACCCGCCGCCGAATTTGTTCGGTGAACTGGCGATCAGTCAGCAACGACAAATGAGAGGCGAAAATCGTCGAATAGGTTCCGCCGAGCTCAGCCATCACGCGACGCTCAAGTTGCGTTAGCTCGTTACAGGACGCTTCCAACGCCTGATGGAATCGGCTGAGTTCCGCGTCAACATCCTCTTTCCCAATTTGAACCTTGGGAATTTCCGGAATCGTGCCATTGTCAATGACGACAGCAATACCCTGGGCGTACCCGGGAGATACGGGCTGTCCCTTGAGAACCTGCATGAAAATCCCCCCTTCGTCACAATCCTATATGAGTTTGTCAGGGATTGGTGTGGTTGAGATTTTGCAGACGATTTGATGGCTGAGAAGCAAGAGAAGCTGGAATCTTTCCTCAGGGAGTCAAATCCGCACATCAACACCCTCTCCCGATTGTCAGAAATATTCTACGCAGGATCATGCCATCGGTTCGATCACTCTGCAAGCGTTTTTTGAATCCCCGCAGGTTGTTCTGACGGCGTATGCGGTGTGCGTGTTCGCGCGCCTAAGATATTGTCGATCACTCGACTGATTTGCCTTTCGCACAACTGTACATTTCGCACCGATCTACGAACAAGACGACTGCTTTGTCAAAGCTTGATTTTGGGGTTGGCCAGGAAAAGCTGGGTCAAGTACCAAAAGCCGGAACGGCCCTTCGGGTGCTTCGCACTTTTGGTACCTGGCCCCTTTTCCCGAAGCACATTGAACCCTCATTCTTAGTCGTGACAAAGCACTACTCTCCCTCCGGGAGAGTCGGACGCGGTAGCGGCCGGAGAGGGTGGTTGATTGCTGCTTGGGCGAAAGTTCGTCGTCAGCAAACCTGATCGGCCCTCATCTGGCTAAAGCTCGACTCTCCCACGGGGAGAGTGAATTCAAGTTCGTGAACCCCCTGCATAGCTGAATCTTAACCGCGATAGGATCCTTGGCGGCAGCAGGTGACGCCACTATTTCGGCTTCACCGCAATTTTCTTGCCTTGTGCTTCGGATGGTTTCGGCAGGGTGACCGTAATCACGCCGTTGTCCGATTGGGCTGATACCTGGTCCGGATCGGTCCCCGCCGGTAGCGCGATGCTCCGAAAGAACGAACCGTAACTGCGTTCAATCCGATGCACCGTTTTTTCCTTCGTCTCTTTTTCCTCTTTGCGCTCTCCCTTAATGGTCAGTCGATTGTCGGCGACGCTGATATCAACGTCCTCGGGCTTGATTCCAGGCAGGTCGACTTTGACTTCCAAGGCATCGTCACTTTCGGAGATATCGACCTTCGGTTGCCAGTCCGCCACCGCAAAGCCTTTCTCAAAGTCGCCATTGTCGCTCCACCAGTTCTGCAGGGCGCGATCGAATTCGTCGCGCAGTCGTTCAATGGTCGTAGGAACCGACGCGCTTTGTCGTGTGAGAAGTCCCATGAGTGATCTCCTTTATTCAGGTTTTCAAAGAACCACACGTTCCAGTCAAACGCACACCGCAGATGTTTCTGCAAATGATGTGCCAGTCTTCGCTGCCGGCTCACGCCGTCAACGGTCGTCTTCAATCATCGAGCCGTGCGGCTCTTCGCACCGCTGCTGTCGGCGTCGCCGTTCGTGTGGCTTGCAGCTGGGATCTGTACTTGATCGGAGCACTCGGCGACGAACCTCGCGTAGCAATGTCCGCAACTCACTTGTGCGCCCAGGTACACTACGTTGACACGATGAGGCCGCCCGCATTTAGGGCAGTTCTGGGAAAAGAAGGTAGACATCAAGCTCTCCTGATCTACGCATTCG
Source organism: Pirellulaceae bacterium (assembly GCA_963704055.1). GTDB lineage: Bacteria > Planctomycetota > Planctomycetia > Pirellulales > Pirellulaceae > Rubripirellula. Next base: position 53,400 of record CAVPGW010000033.1, read on the forward strand.
GGAAGCATCGAGATAAGTCCTGCGACCACCGCGACCATCGAAGCTGTCCGCCGCATCGCGATCCACGGGCGCTCGCAGTCTATGGGACGAACATGCTGTCGCAAGTCATGGATGCAGGAGCGGTCACGTCAGAAGTTGCGATGCTGAAGTGTAAGGAGAAACCCCACAAAGAAAGTAGAAGTTTGCATGGAGCGAGGCAGTCCCTGACGCCGCGTAGTGCCAATCTGGCGCACTGCTTCGTCATCCGTTTTCAAGCACCCACTGCACCGCTTCGCGTGTCAGCATCGCCATGTCGTTGAGTTCGAGCTTCTCTTTGATACGAGCTCGATACGTCTCCACTGTCTTGGGGCTGAGTTGCATTGTTCTGGCGATCTCAGCGGTCGTCTGGCCGTGCCCAATCAGTGAAAAGGTCTCCAGCTCGCGGTCCGACAGCAAGGCGGTTGGCGATTTGCCAGCCGCATCCACTCCTCGAACGACTCGGTGCAGAACTCGACTCGACATTTCGGGACTTAGATACACATCGCCTTTCAAGATGCAACGAATCGCTTCAATGATTTTGTCGCTGGCGTTTTCTTTGTTGATATACCCCATCGCCCCGGCGCAGGCGCTCGCTCGGCGTAGAGTGACTCTTCGTACATGGACCAGACGAGCACGCGAACTCGGGCATCTTGCAACTTCAGACGCTTGATCAGTTCGATTCCGTTACCGGTTTTCAGCGAGACGTCGATGATGGCTACATCGGGTTTGACCTGCGCGGCCAGGTCGAGGCCCTCATCGACATCGCTCGCCTCACCGCAAACCGTCAAGTCGGGTTCGATCTCGATGCGAACAGCGAGACCTTCCCGTGTTGTGGGGTGATCATCGACAATCATGACCCTGGCCACTTTCATCACTCCTGTCGTTTTTGGCATCGTGAGGGAAAATAGCGTCGCCGCTCTCCGAGCTCGCAGCCGACAAACCGGGAGAATGTTGCGAGCTCGAAGAGCACGCCGACAATCGTAAGCTCCCGCACGATGCTAACCAGAAGAGCCTGATTCTAACCGGTTGAGCGGTTGGCCGGTAAGGTGCACTCGACGATCGTGCCGCCTCTGGGCCCCGGTCGAACGTGAAGTTCTCCTCCAATCACGCCCGCTCGATACCCCATCGATCGCATTCCGAGTCCCGCGTTGCGATTGTCTTGAATACCGACACCGTCATCGGTCACACGCAAGCGGATACGACCATCATCCTTCTCTAGCGTGATCTGCAGTTCCCTTGCCTTGGCGTGCTTGGCTGCGTTGTTGACCGCTTCCTGCGCGATTCGATAGAGCTGAGTTGAGATTTCGGCATCCGGAACAAGAACATGATCGTCGCAGTGAAAGAGGCAGGGAACCGAATAGAGTTCGGCAACGCGTTGCGAAAGCTCCAACAGGGCCGACTGCAAACCGAGCGGGTCGACTTCGACCGGGTTCAAACCGCGCGACAGTGCCCGAACAAGTCCGACGGCGCGTTTGAGCCCATCGGCAAGTTTTTCCGCAACCGCAGCTTCGTCTTCACCCCTTCGTGCCATCGTGGTCGACAACGCGTCAGCCATCATTGCCAGCCCCGTCAATTCCTGGCCGACCCCGTCATGAAGATCTTGTCCGATGCGCCGCTGCTCCTCGTTGGCAATCTCGAGCACATGTCGCTCGAGCGCCTTCCGCGGGGTGACGTCTTGTCCGGTACACAACAGACCAATGACTTGTCCATTTTTGTTGGTCAACGTGGCGTCGCTCCATTCGATTTCCCGCTCGCATCCCTCTTTGGTTAAAATCGGATTCGTGTTCACTCGTGTTCGTGCCTTCAACGCTCGGCGGAACAGATCGCGAATCCTTTGTCGGTCTCGCTCGGGCAAAAAAGTATCGAACCAATCGTGCCCACGTACCTCTTCCAGACTCCAGCCGGAGAGCTGTTCCATGAAAGGGTTGTAGCGGACGATGCAACCATCGGTATTCAGCACCAGAATGATGTTCTGAGCCGTGTTGATCATTTGCTCGCTGAATTCGTGCTCGCTCCGAAATGCGTCCTCCATTCGTTTGCGTTCGTGAATGTCTTCCAGGCAGCCCGTCATTCGAACCGGATTTCCACGTTCGTCGCGCGACACTTCCGCCCTCGCGCGAAACCAACGATACTCCCCCGATTTTGTTCGCAACCTGTGTTCGATGCCGTTTTGAATGTCTGGCTCGAGATGTGACGTGACTGGGCGCTGTGTCCGCTGGCGATCGGCTGGATGAAGAAGTTTTATGAAAGTCGAGAATCGCGGCTCGATTTCGCCAGGCTCGTAGCCCAGTAATTCGTAAAACCTGGGAGACCACCACTGAACGTCCTGGCGCACGTCAGTCCAGTCCCAAATGCCATCGGCGGAACCGCGGATGGCGAGCGAGAATCGCTCTTCACTTTCGCGCAGGGCCTCCGCGGAAGCCCGATCGCGAGAAATATCGGTCATCACGCAGATGCTTCCTGTGGGAACGCCCGAATCGTTTGTGATCACCTTTACAAATTCATGAATCCAGACGGTTCGCCCGTCCGCGTGCCTTGCGCGATAAACGAAGTCGTAATTTCGGGCTGTTTCGATTTGCTGAGAACAATACTGGATCACCTGTTCACGATCCGCCGGATGCAATATCACGGACTCCCAAAAATTGCGTGTCTCGTACCAGTCCTGCAGTTTGTAGCCCAGAATTTTCTCGGCATGCTCGTTGACGAACGTCGGCAGTTTCGTCGTGAAGTCCCATTCCGCAATGATCACGTCCACCTTATCCAGCAGGTGGCGCAGCCTGCCAGCAGTCTTATTTAGTTCGACATTCGCTGCATTCAGTTCACGCGTCCGTTGGGCTACTCCCTCTTCGAGCTCTCGATTCAAATCTTGGACGGCGGCCTCGGCCTTGTTCCGCTCGGTCACATCGATCAAAGCAGTACGGCAATGATTCGATTTGCCGCCTTGATCACGAAAGGCGTGACTCTCCAAACGCAACGTGAGTGGACTCCCATCTGCTGAATTGAGCGCCAGCTCACACGCCTGCTTCGTTTCGTCTGAGAACACCCTACGGCGATGGAGGTGCCAGACATCTTTGGCCTCGTCAGGCAGAAAGTCGGTAAGCCTGCGACGACGGAGCCGCGATCGTTCCACACCCAACATGCCCGCCGCAGTCAGATTCGCCTCGACGATCACGCTATCCCGGTCGAGCGTCAGATAACCTACGGGAGCAAACTCGTACAAATCAGAATAGCGATCGCGTGAATGGGCGAGTTCAATTTGAGCTTCACGAAGATCCTCGTTTTGGATCTCCAACTCCATCTGATGCACGCGCAGCTCGTGGAACAGCTTCCGCACGTCTTCGACGGACATGTCGGCGATCTCTGCATGCGACATCTTCAGCAGCTGTTCGGCGCTCACGAAGCGTTTGGGAAGACTGGGAATCTTTCGCTGTTTTCTTCATGATGTTCCCACCCGCTGCGTCACATCTTCCATCGCCAACAGGATCATAGCGGGCAGGGTGGCGTTTGCTTCGAGGCGACGTGCATTGAGCAGAAACACCTTACGACCGATCCTGGGGAACTCATGCGCGACTTCGTAATTCTCCAACGCCGTGTTTTGCGGCAAGATTTCTTCCAGCAACTCACGCAATTCCGGAATGTCCCAGGCACCTTTGCCCAATTCCCAGAGCGGCACTCCTTGAACCTGCTTGGGCGCAGGCGAAAGGTCTCAAAGAAGCAGCGATTCGCCGAGACGACCGAACGTTGCTCGTCGAGCACGAGTAACGGTTGCCGCACTGTCTCGAAAATGGCCTCAAAGTAAGTACGCATCTTGCTGCTTTTTTCTGCATCCTTCAAGTCCTTGATGTTGACGAAGGTCAAGGGCGGATCCTTGATGACATTCTGCGGCGCGAAGATCGCCATCTCGCGAATCTCTTTGCGAATGCGATACGTGCTGTCTTGGTGAGTGAAGTATCGCTCCAGCCGCGCGGGCGACACATCGACGCCGATGCCGCTCGGATATTGTCCGATACGGGCGGCATCCACGGCCTCGCTGTCGAGGTCGGTGCCGAAGATCTGAACGTCAAAATGCCGCCTGGCCTTTTCCATGCACTCGTGCAGCACGATGGCGAGTGTGAAAACCTCTTCGCCGCTCGCGCACGCCGGCACCCAGGCTCGAATGCTGTAGTTGTCCGGCCGCGACTTGAGAAGCTCCGCCATCGGCTCAGCCGCCAGAACCTCCCACGCTTCGGGGTCGCGGAAAAAACTGGTCACGCTGATCAACAGCTCTTTGAACAGAGTGTCGATCTCGTGGTCGTTTTCTTGCAGATAGCGGACGTACTCGCCAGGCTCGTCGATTTGATGGACGTTCATCCGTCGTTCGATGCGGCGGCGAATCGTGTTCTCTTTGTAGGCGGAGAAGTCGTGTCCGGTACGATTGCGAAGCAACACAAAGATCTTCTGCATCGGCTCGGCGGGCATGACCGGCGACTGGGCGACCATGGCATGATCTGTCAGGTACGGTCCGCTCGCGTAGGCGACGAGTTGATTCGGCATTGCAGCCGCAGGCAGCACATAGTCGGCCAACCCCGTTCCCGCGGCGCTGGATGGCATGCCGGCATACTTTGCCGACTGCGGCTCCTGCACCATCGCCATCCCCGACTCACCTTTGATGGCCTTCAGCCCCAATGTTCCATCGGTTCCCGTGCCCGACAACACGATGCAGATCGCCCGTTCCCGTTGATCCTCGGCCAGCGAACGAAAAAAGTAGTCGATCGGCAACCTGGGCGCCTCCCTGTTCTCGGTTTCCATTCGATGCAACGTACCGTTGAGGATCGCCAGATGCCCACCGGGCGACGCGACATAAACGTGATTGGGCTCCAGCGTCGTTCCATCAGTCGCCGCTACGACCGGCATCTCAGTGTCTTTCCCAAGCAATTCTGGCAGCAAACTCGTATGCCCAGGATGCTGATGCGTCACAACCACAAACGCCATACCCGTGTCCGCCGGCATGTTGTCCAGCAGTTCCACCAACGCTTCCAGACCTCCGGCTGACGCGCCGATACCGACCACAGGAAAACCTGCGATTTGGGAACCTGCGATTTGGGGGCGTGCAACTTCCTGTGTTGCTGAATTTTCGCCCGCTTTCTTCTTGGCCATTGTCTGCCACTCGCATTTCAAACTGTTGATCTACGTCTGTGCGTCAGGAATTCCCTGACAACTCGGTGCGGCGGAATTCCACAACCGTCCTCCGGGTTCCTCGACTGCGAACCGTCCCATGCAAGCTTAAGTTGCCTCTGTCTTCAATCGATGTTGTACGTGTGTTGCAGCCTGCCTGGGAAGCACGCGTCCTCACCCGCTGGCGGAACCCCCAACTGTAACCATACCTTTGCCCTTTCACACGAAGTGATTCAATGGCCCCACCGCTGCTGGTTGACCACTACCTTGAACTTCAACAGCAGGTTGGTTGGACCAGAGACGATGCGATGCGGGTACGCAACGTGTCTCGGTTGTTGAATCCGATTCTGCCCGAGTTGATCGAGGGCATTCACACCGAAATCGAACGACAGTCGCAAGCCGAGCAGATCGTTGGGAACCGTCCAAATGTCGAACGATTTAAGGAGGCACTGCTTGACTGGCTTCAGGAACTGTTGCGTGGAACTTGCGACGGTGACCACGTATTCCAGCGTTGGTGCGTTCACTGGCAACAACTGGGAACCGAGCTCGATGCGATCTACACGAGTACTCTGTTTGTTGCATTGCGTCAGGAGTTGATTCGAGAAATAGGGGAGCAATGGATCGGCCCCGCCGCAGAGCTGATCGCGACGATTGGGTCGCTGAATCTATTGTTCGATCTCGATCTTGCCGTGATACAAGAGGCTTATGCGGCGGAGCATGACTGGCGACGCGAGCGGACCGAACGGCTGGAGGCGTTTGAGAAACTCGCCGAGGGAATCTCGCGTGAACTGGGCAAACCGCTGAGTACCCTCAAGAGATCGGTCTATTACTTAAAAAACGCGAGAGATCTGCGGCCTGAAAAACTTGGCGAACATCTTGGACGGATCGATCGCGAAGCGAACATCTTGGATTCGTTGATGACCGCATTGGCCGAGTTCGCGAATCCGGCGATTCCCGAGATGAATCCGTTTGATGTTTCGGCGGCAATTCAGGAATCGGTGATTGGCTTACAAACACCGGCAGAAATAGACATTCGAGTTCAGTCACCTGGCGATGTCTTCGCGTTGGGCGACGTCAAGCAGATTCAGACGGTGCTTGGCAATCTGTTTCGCAATGCCGTTGATGCCATGCCCGAATGCGGAGCGATGTCGGTGGTGGCCCAACAACGAAATGGCGGCGTTGAGATTCAGGTCTGCGACACGGGAATCGGAATCGAGCCCGACGCTTTCACCAAGATCATGGATCCACTGTATACGACAAAGGCTCACGGGATGGGATTAGGGTTGCCGATCGCCAAAGCGATTGTGGAAAAACACGGCGGCGGCTTCACCGTCGCAAGTCAACCAGGTAAGGGAAGCGTATTCACGGTACGCCTGCAAGCCGGTATCGACGAGACGAAGAACTAGAAATCACGGGGTCACCTCAACATGTCCGAGTTCATGCACCGAATCTTGGTCGTCGAAGACGACGTTGATACGCGAGCCGTTATCAGTGATATCCTTGAACTCAGTGGTTACGCCGTCAGCTCCGTGGGTACCGCCAAAGAGGCGTTGGCCCATCGCCACCTGAGCGAATTTGAGGCGATTATCCTCGATCGAAGGCTGCCCGACGGAGACGCCGACGAGCTGCTGCCGCTAATTCGCGATCTGGCTCCCGATGCTTCAGTCATTGTCGCGACCGGCGATGCGGATCTCAACGGCGCGATCACCGCGTTTCGTGAGGGCGTGACAGATTACATTCTTAAGCCTATCAATCCCGACCAGTTGCGAGCGAGTCTCAAGCGTCTAAGCCAACTCCGCGATGCGGAACAGCGAGCACAGCAATTCGAGCGTCTAGCAGACGTCGGTCAGGCGGTTTCTGGAGTGGCCCACGAATGCCGCAACGTAATGCAGCGGATCCAATCCCATGCGGAACTGCTGCGCTTGGATCTGGATGATCGACCCGCAGCTCTGAAACACATTAACAAGATCTTAGAGGCAAACGAGTGCCTGCGTATGATCCTCAACGAACTGCGAGACTATAGCGGCCCCATTGTGCTTACCAAAGAGAATGTTGAAATCACGACCCCCATTCAGCGGGCTTGGGACAGTCTGTTCACGGTTCCAGCACGTCAAGGCGCGACACTCCATGTGGTCTGCGGTGAATCTTGCGGTGCCCTCTGCGATGTCGATCCCATGCGAATGGAACAGGTATTCCGAAACCTTTTCGAGAACTCGATTGCCGCGTCGGATCCACCACCGAATATCGAGGTAAACCTGTGCGAAACGATCATGGGCGAGCAAGATATGCTGCAGGTTTCCATCCGAGACAATGGACCAGGTTTTAGCGAACTGCAACGCCAGCATGCATTCGAGCCTTTCTTTACAACGAAGAAGGCCGGAACCGGACTCGGACTGCCGATCAGCAAACGAATCATCGAAGCACACCGCGGAGACATTGCCATTGCCACAACGACCGCCGGTGCCCACATCACCGTCACGTTGCCTCGATCTGTTTGCCCAGCCGAGTCCGTGCCAAGTGGTGAGCTCGAGCCGTCGCTGTAATGCAATCGCATGCGCCGCTGATCGCACAACAGCCCTCCTGCTCAGTCTCAACGCATTTTTGTTCGTCGTGACCGTATTCATGCGGTTGTCCCGCAATGACCCGATGAGTCGGGTCACTACGAACTGCATTCACTGACCAACCATCGTTGTTTCGATCACGAAGACCGCATTGCCCGCGGTGATGAACAGATGACGACGCTCGGGACCGGCGAAGGTCACGTTGGCGGTCCAGCCGCGAGGAACACGGATGGTTTGGACCAGTTTGCCGGCGGGATCGTACACCGTCACGCCCTTGTTGCCGGTCAAGTACAAGTTGCCCTGCCGGTCAAGCGTCATCCCATCGCTGCCCGATGCGCAGAACAACTGCTTCTCCGCCAATGATCCGTCGTCGGCAATCTGGTAACGGTAGGTGCGTTTGGCGTTGATGTCTGCGACAAACAGCATGCGCTTCCCCACGTCGCCGATGATCCCGTTGGGCTGGACTAGATCGCCAGCCACCTGCGTCAAGTCTCCCGAGGCTGACAAGCGGTAGACGCCACGTGGATGGTTATCCTCAAAGGTCTGCTCTTTTGTCCAATAGGGTCGTTTGTAAAGCGGGTCGGTAAAGTAAATCGCTCCATCGCCGTCCACCCAGCAATCGTTTGGCCCACCCAGACGCCGTCCTTCAAATCCGTCGACCAACACCTTGCGTTGCTTCGTCTTTATGTCGATCGACCAAAGTTCATTATTAGCATCGGCACACGCGATGATGCGGTCCGGTTTGACGAAGAACAGGCCGTTGCTGCGGCCGCACGGTTGCATCCATGTGGTCGCTTTGCCAGTAGCGAAGTCATAACGGACGATACGGTCGTTCGGCTGGTCGGTGAAGTACACATTCCCAGCCTCGTCCGCCGTCGGTCCCTCGGTGAATGAATAGCCTTCCGCGACAAGCTTCAACTCCGCACCGGGGGCGGTCACGTCGGCTGCGAACAGGCGAGGCAGGGCGACAACGGACGAAAGGAACAGCAGGCGAATTAGCAGATACATGGGATCAAAAAACCTCGAGGAATTGGTGCAACGATGACTGATTCTAGCGTTTGGCTCTGCATCTTTCCGGAGTGCGATGATGTGTCAGCGATTTCTTTTAGAGGTTCTTCCGAGGTTTTAGTGGCAGATGGAAAATTGCATTCAAGGGGTGGCCGGCGGTCGAGCGTCAGCGAGCCCCCGGAATCCCATTGGCTCGCGTCTGGGGGCTCGCTGACGCTCGACCACCAGCCACCCAATCATTGCGGATCAACCACTAAGTTCGCGGAAGAACCCTTTTTGTTATCATGTTGAAAAACAGGGGACACTCGCCGCCCACGAACAAGGATAACCTTTTGGATACGAACGAATTCCTGACAGGGTTTGTGCGTTTTCTCAGGTCCACCGCGTTTTCGTGTGGGTCGTTCTTCGTCAACCAGGACCTGTCCTGGCGAAGAAAGAAAGCGGTACGTGCGCCAGGACAGGTCCTGGCCTACATCTACATCGGTTTCGTGCTGGCCAGCGTCTGCCAGGCAGCCAAACCGAACATGCTGTTCATCGCGATTGACGACTTGCGTCCGGAACTTGGTTGCTACGGATCGGACATTGCGGTCTCGCCGAACCTTGATGCACTGGCCAAAGATGGATTGCTGTTCGAGCGGGCATACTGCCAACAAGCTATCTGCCGTCCGTCGCGGGCGAGTCTGATGACGGGGGCGAGACCGGAAACGACCGGACTGTTCCACAACTACGTGTCGTTGCGAGAACTCCAGCCGGACATACTTACCCTGCCACAACACTTCATCGCCAACGGTTACGAAGCCGTCTATTGCGGAAAAGTGTTCCACCACGGCGATACCGATGAAGGGAAGTCGTGGAGCCGCGAACCTGTAAAGAACGTCGCCGGCATCAAGAAGCCCATCGGTGCTTACGCGCTTCCAGAGAACAACAAGATCAAGAACGAGAACATGAAGCGGATGCTCGCCAAGTATGGCGAAGCCGCGCGTCGAGGATTGGGAAGCGGTCCGGCCTATGAAAGCGCAGATGTTCCGGACGAGGCCTATATCGACGGATACAACACGCAACTCGCGATCGCCACGATGAAAGAGATGGTCGCCGCAGGTGAGCAACCGTTCTTTCTTGCACTCGGATTCACCAAGCCTCACCTCAACTGGGTCGCGCCGAAGAAATACTGGGATCTGTACGACCCGGCTGATATCAAGCTGGCGACGCAAACCGATGCTCCGAAAGGCGGGGCCGCAATGGGGCTGCACGCGTCGTTTGAGCTTCGCACCCGAGCCGGCATTCCCAAGATCGGTCCCATTGAGCCGGAATTGGCGACAACTTTAAAACACGCGTACCTGGCCTGTGTCAGTTATGTCGACGCGCAAATCGGTCTCATGATTGGTGCTCTGGAAGAGGCCGGCTTACGCGACAACACGATCATCATTGTCTGGGGCGATCACGGTTGGCACCTTGGCGACATGGGCGTCTGGGGCAAAGCGACGAACTACGAAATTGCCACGCGTGTCCCTTTGATGATCTGGACCCCGGACATGAAAGTGCGTGGCGAATCGACCGACGCACTCGTCGAACTGGTCGACATGTATCCGACCCTTTGCGAACTTGCGGGGCTGCCGATTCCCGAGCACGTGGAAGGACACAGTTTCGTTCCACTACTTGACCAGCCGGACCGGACCTGGAAGCAGGCTGCCTTCAGCCAGTACCCCAACCCGGCACTAAGAGAGTGGGCGGCGAATCCGTTGTCGCCTGGCATGCGCGAGACGTGGTTCGGACCGTTGATCGAAGAGGTCGAAGGACGGATCATCGCTCAGCAGGGCGACAACTGGAACCGTGAGTTGTTCGAGCAGCATTTGATGGGGTACACGATGCGCACCGACCGCTATCGCCTTGTCGTCTGGCGAGACCATCGCGATCCGAAAGCAGAGCCGATCTTCGTTGAGCTTTTCGATCATGAGACCGATCCCCAGGAAACCACGAATGTCGCCAATGATCATCCAGAGATCGTCCGTGACCTGACAAGACAGCTCAACGCGGGCTGGAAGCAGGCACTGTGATGGATTTGTGAGCCGAACGCGCTAGCGTCGGGCCCCGAAGAAAACAACGCCGAATCTCTTGGGCCCGCGGCTAGTCGCCGTCGGCTCAGGAAGAATCGAACTGCAGGAATATACATGTCATTTTTTGATCGCAGACCTCAACGCTACCTCGCGATTGTTGTTCTTCTCATTCTGTTGCCGCTCCAATCGCGTGCTGACCAGATCGACTTCGAACGCGACATCGCACCGATTCTCGAAGGACGCTGCTGGTATTGCCACGGCGAGGATGAACAGGAGTCAGACCTACGCTTGGATCTCCGCGCAAAGATGCTCAAAGGGGGCAACTCCGGCTTATCCGCTGTCGTACCCGGCAAGCCTGAAAAGAGCTATCTGATCGAGTTGATCAATCATGTCGATGAAGACATGGCCATGCCACCGGACGAAGACAAGATCCCGGCGGAAGAGATCGACTTGCTGACTCGCTGGATCAAAGAAGGTGCCGTTTGGCCTGGGCAGATGGACACCATTGACGACGATGAGACGTCCGATCATTGGTCGTTCCAAACTGTCGTGCGCCCAGATGTGCCGATAGTCACCGTTGGCTCCGCGAAAGAATCGGCGGACGGAACACGACTTTCACGGAGCCAGCGGCGACAATCCCCCGTCGACGCCTTCCTCCTTCAGTCACTTGTGGAAAACGATCTGTCCTTCTCGCAGCCCGCGGATCCTCGATCATTGATCCGCCGCGCTTCCATCGTGCTGACGGGAATCGCACCGACTCCGGAAGAGACATCCGAATTTCTTGAGGCATTTGAAACGGATTCCGAGCAAGCCTACGAGGAACTCGTCGACCGACTGCTCGCTTCGCCTCACTTCGGCGAGCGCTGGGCACAACACTGGCTCGATGTGATTCGCTGGGCCGAAACGAACGGCTCGGAAGCGAATTTGTATCGAAAGAACGCTTGGATTTATCGGGACTACGTCGTGCGTGCTTTCAATGAAGACCTGCCGTACGACCAATTCGTTCGAGAACAAATCGCAGGCGACTCGCTGGGCGTGGGCGAGGCGACCGGATTTCTTGTTGCCGGTCCACATGTGCCAGCGGCAACGGTCGGCCGCGAGCCGACGGCCATTCGACAAGCGCGTGCCGATCGGATGGATGAGGTCATGCAAACGGTTGGTGCCTCGATCATGGGAGTCACGATCGGTTGTGCGCGGTGTCACAACCACAAGTTCGATCCGATCTCGATCAAGGATTACTACTCGATGACCGGCGTGTTTCAAGACGTCGAGTTTGGAAGCCGTTTCCCGGAGTTTTCGACCGATCATCCGCGCCGACAGCGAGGCGATGCCCTCTGGAAAGAGATCGCCAAGCAGCGACGCATCCTCCGCGAATTGGGAGGTTGGGAAGAGAACTGGGGTGCTTTTCGAGAAATGCATTTCAAGCCGGTCACCACCAAAGCGATTCGCATTCGCTTCAAAATGAAGAATGTTGGACTGGACGAATTGGAGGTGTTTGGTACCCGGGATCGGAGTGAAAATCTTGTGCACGAGCGCCGCGGCACCAAGGTTTCCGGGTTTCCGGAGAAGGGCGTCGACGGTCGCTTCCCAATCGAGCGTCTGATCGACGGCGAGTTTGGCACGATGACCTGGCGGGCTCAGACGGCGAAAGAGTCGGAGGATCAGCCGTGGGTGCGTTTCGATTTTGAGCAGCCGGAGACCGATCAATCGTCTGCGTTTGAGCAGCAATCGCGAGTACTTTTACGACACCGATTATCTGGACAAGAAGCCGTATCTGCCCAGATACGAATACGACATGGATGTGCTCAAGGAGGAGGGCACGTGGCAACCATGGCTCGGGACCTGGCACGTCAATACAGAGCTGAACAAGCAACACCCTCAGCGTGCCGAGACGCTTGCCGAGATTCAACGCCAAATCGATTCGCTGGCCGAAGAAGGACCGCGTCCGAGTTTTGTTGGCCGGTTTGTCCGACCCGACGTTACGCGGGTTCTGCTTCGCGGTAGTCCGGAGAATCCTCGCGACGAGGTCATGCCGGCCGGTCCGGCAATCTTTGGTGGCGACCTGGGTCTTACGTCAAAAGCCTCGGGATCAAAGCGTCGCGCTGAGTTCGCCAAGTGGATCAGCAGCGCCGAGAATCCGCTGACGGCTCGCGTCATGGTCAACCGCATCTGGCATCACGTTTTCGGCAGCGGTATCGTACCGACCACCAGCGATTTTGGAAAAGCCGGTGCGCCGCCGACGCATCCGCAGCTGCTCGATTGGCTGGCGGCGGAGTTTGTTAATCCCAGTCAGCCGACGGTGCTAGCCGCGGGCCTTTCCGAAACTCCCAAAGTCGCAGGGCCCGAGGCTAGCGCCTACGGCTCACAAAAACCGTGGTCCATGAAGTCCATCGATCCGTCTGCTCGTGATGTCCCACGCTTTCCGTCAAGCCAGCGCGCCAACGCCGCAAGGCATGGCCAAAGATGCGGGCTCCGCACTTCTCTGGCGATTCCCACCAAAGCGTGTCGAGGCCGAGGTGATTCGCGATTCGATCTTGCAAGCTTCGGGATCACTTGACCGCACCATCGGTGGTCGCAGTTACCGAATTCACAACGAGAAAAAGACCTACGCGCAGTGGGAGGTCCTGAACAATCACGGACCGGAAACCTGGCGTCGGCTGCTCTATCAGGAACGGATGCGTCGTGTCGACGACGGAATTTTTACCGCGTTCGATTTCCCCGATTGCGGACAGGTTCGCGCCAAGCGTCCGGTTTCAACAACGCCGCTGCAGGCACTGAACCTGATGAACAGCGACTTTGTGCTCGAGCAATCGAAGTTGATCGCAGCACGTGCCAAGTTGAACGTGGGCGGTGACGAAATCAAATCGATCGACGAGTGTTTCCGACTGCTATTGGGCCGTGAGCCGGACGAGCAAGAGCGCAAAGACTCTCTGGCGTTAGCAAAAGAAAACGACCTGTCGCTGGTATGCCGAGCATTGATCAACTCCAACGAATTCGCATTTTTGCCGTGATTGGTCGGTCATCTCTCCGCAAACACGAACGATACGCATGCTCAATCCTAACCCGAAGCGTGAGTTTTGAAGTTGCGCGTTTCGCTAGTGCCGGAGGCACGGCAGCATGTAGCCTGGGCGCGAGCCCCAGGATTTGTAATCGAAAACGACCGAAAGCCCCGAAGGGGCGACAGCATTGTGACCGTTCCGTTTTCTGTCGCCGCTCCGCGGCTGATGGGCATCGTTCGTTCCGTTTTCCTGGGGCTCACGCCCCAGGCTAGATGCTGTCGCCGCTACGCGGCTAAAAATCGCAACTTCAAAACTCACGCTTCGGGTTATGATTAGGAGAACATCTGACATGACTAACCCAGAACGAATTTCACCACACGGTCGGCGACTGCTTGATCGTCGCAATTTTCTTGGCACGGCAGGCTTGTCGACGGCGGGGCTGGCATTGGCAAGTCTGCTCGACGCGGACGGGCTCCTGGCTGCCGATGCGAGAACGGTCAGTGGCAAGACTCCGCTTCGTCCGGAAATTGATCCGAACAATCCCTACGCGGCACGCAAGCCCCACTTTGAGATGCCCGCCAAGCAGGTGCTGGTGATCTACTTGCCCGGAGCTGTCAGCCATATCGACACGTTCGACTACAAGCCTGAACTGACGAAGCTTCACGGACAAAAGCCGCCCGGAATTCCCGAGGTCACGTTCGAAGGTCCTACGGGTAACATCGCCAAACCGTTTTGGGATTTCAAACCGCGCGGCGAGACCGGCAAGATGGTTTCCGATCTGTTGCCGAACTTGGCAGAGCAGGTCGACGACTTCTGTTTTCTGCACTCGCTGACGACCGACACAAGTGCTCATCCGCAAGGCGAGAACTTCATGAACACCGGCTTCACGATGGAAGGTTTTCCCTCGTTCGGAGCTTGGGTGACCTATGCGTTGGGCACCGAGAATCAGGAACTGCCCGCCTTCGTCGCGATCAACGATCCTCGCGGCCTGGCGCGAAGCGGCAAGAACAATTTCGGCAACGGCTTCCTGCCTGCCGCGTTTCAGGGAACGGACTTCAATGCGAAGAACCCACCCAACAATCTGCATCGTCCCGGTGCGCTGTCGGCCGACGCTGATCGAGGAACGGTGGAGCTGCTGCAGCGGCTGAACGCTCGGCACCTGGAAAAGTATCCCGGCGACGCCAACCTTGCCGGGCGAATCGCCAGCTACGAACTGGCCGGCAAGATGCAGACGTCCGTGCCCGACGTGATGGACTTGTCCGGCGAAACGCGAGTCGACGCTGAAGGCTTACGGCGTCGAAGGTGGCAGTGAACTACGCGGCCACTACGCGCGAAACTGCATTCTCGCACGGCGACTGCTCGAAAAGGGAGTTCGCGTCGTGCAACTGTTCAACGGCAGCGATCCCGCGGGCGGCAACGGCATCACGAACTGGGATTCGCATTCCGACATTCTGAAAACGCATGCGATGCAGGCCGAGATCATGGACCAGCCAACGGCGGCACTGATCGCTGACATGAAACAACGCGGACTGCTTGGAGCACACGCTGGTCGTCTGGGCAACGGAGTTCGGTCGCATGCCGTTCCTGCAAGCCAACGGTACCGGCCGCGACCACAATCCGGACGCGTTCACATGTTTTCTGACCGGCGCCGGTGTGAAACGAGGATTCAGCTACGGCGAAAGCGATGAGTTCGGTTTCAAGGCGGTCGTCGACGAGACCACCGTGTATGACTTCAACGCAACGCTCCTGCACCTGATGGGCCTCGACCACGAACGATTAACCTTCTACCACAACGGTCTCGAGCGACGACTGACCAATGTCCATGGTAGCGTGGTGAAGGATCTGCTGGCGTGACAATCGCGACGAAATTGATCGTGGCACCTCCCCCGCGGAGAGCTCGGGCAGCTTTGAGTTGTCAGGTTTTGAGCCGAGATAGCTGAAGAACTCGTCAAGGCAAGTGGTATCGTCCGGGGCGACCGGACGCGCGGCTGTGACCTCGTCAGCGTTCTGTGTTTCCGGCAATTCACGCGTGACGTGTGTTCGACGATTCTTTGGCCGCTTGAAAAACATGGCTGGGCTCCTTTGATGGAAGGGTAATACACACCCAGCCCGAAATCCGCGCCACCGGCCCGCCAAGCCAATGGTACCTCCGACACTGGGATCGTTGGGGCCTTTGGCTCGGAACTGATTGCTGTTGAATGCTGGTTCCTGGGGTTAAGACCGCAAATCTGAGGATTTTCGCCAGGCGTACGACGCACTCGCCCAAGACCGCGTTTCAGATTGGATTTCGCCAGCTTCTGTGCAGTCCATCGGAATGCGCTGTACATTCTGTTTTGTCCCGGATTCGAGTTGTGCTGGTCGGAGTGGAACGGCCGCGTACGATTCGGATCGAACTGGAAAGAACAGCGTGGTAGACAAAGTCCAAGTCATTGTTTTCGACGGCAAGGAGCAGCTTTGGAAGGGCGTCTCCAAGACGCCGTTGGAGGTTGGTCGTCAGCAGGAAGGGGACTCGGGGCCACTCGATCTGCAAGATCTTGTTACCAGTCAACGGTTGGTGATTGCGCCCGTTTCGGCGCGTTCGATTCCCCGCCAAGCACTTCGCATCGATACCGCCGGCGGAAGACTGCAAGTAACCAACATTCACGCCCGGTTGTCGTTTTATGTCGGCAGGCAAGCCCAGCCGTTGGCGCCGGGCGAGGTTTTTGAGAGTGACGAGATCGTCGTATCGCTGCCCGAGAACCGCACCGTTCAGGTTACCACCTGTGATCCTGAAAGCGTCGCGTCGCCCGCCAGTCCGGGTGCTGAGACGCATTTTCGGACATTGTCACACATCGAATCGCCGTTGCAGAACGTCGCGCCGGTTCGATTGAACGCGCTGTTTGGCGGCGAGTCGAAGGAAGACCAAGGGCGAGTCGCCGTCGACTTAGTCCGCTCGGCGCTGACGGTAGTACAAAAGGCGGCCGGATCCAACGAGTTCTTTGATTCGGCTGTCTACGCGGTCGCTACCATGATCGAGCTCGATCGTGCCCTGGTGCTGCTTCGCCAGGGTAACGAGTGGACGATACGCTCGTCCTATGCTGCCAGATCCGGTACCGCCGGCGATGCTGGTACCGACGCCAGCGATGCGGACCAACCACCAATTACCTTCAGCAAGGGATTGACCGAGCGCGTTTTGCGGACTGGCAAGACTGTCGTTTACGATCCAGCAAACTACATGCATTCGACCGACACGTCGATGATGGTCTTGGATCGGGCTGTCGCAGCACCAATCTTTGACGAGAATCGCCAAGTGATCGGCGCGATCTATGGTGATCGAAAGTATGTGACAGGTGCCATCGACTCGCCGATCGGCGATTTAGAAGCGGCACTGCTGGAAGTCATGGCAGGTGCGGTTTCCTCGGGAATCGCGCGGCAGCGACAAGAGGCAATTCGATCATCGCTGACTCAGTTCTTCTCGCATGAAATCGCGGAACGCCTGGAAAAAGACGAGGATCTGCTGGTTGGTCGCGATGCCGAGGTCACCGTCATGTTTTGCGATATCCGCGGGTTCAGCACGATTGCCGAGCGAGTGGGGGCCCAGCGAACGATCGAATGGATCAATGACGTGCTGACCGAACTGAGCCTGTGTGTCACAAAGACCGACGGCGTGCTTGTTGACTACGTTGGCGACGAACTGATGGCAATGTGGGGCGCGCCGGCCGAGCAGCCTGATCACGCCAAACGAGCTTGTCGTTCAGCGGTCGAAATGCTGAAGTTGCTTGATCCGCTTCGCGAGCGTTGGAAAGAAATTACGCCCGATAAGTTTGGTTTTGGCATTGGCATCAACACGGGAATGGCTCGCGTGGGCAACACCGGATCGAAAGTCAAGTTCAAGTACGGACCACTCGGAAATACGGTCAATCTGGCGAGTCGCGTCCAGGGGATCACGAAGAAGCTTGGTGTCGCGGCACTGATCACCGATTCAACCGCTATGGCGATTGGCAGCGCGCAGGACCATCGACGCCTAGCACTCGTCCGGCCATTGGGTATCGTCGAACCGATTGGATTGCACGAATTGAAGGCGTGCGCGAACGAAGCTTGGCGTCAAATGGCTCATCGATACGAGTCAGCGCTGACATCGTTTGACAACAATGACTTACCTGCAGCCACCCGCCAGATTGCTTCGTTGGTTTGCGACCATCCCGATGATAATCCAAGCGTGGTGCTGCTCCGACGGGTGGTCGACGCACTGACGCGGCGCGAAGAAACCGTCGACACTGTCTGGAACATGGACAGTAAGTAGTTTTGCCGCCGATCACCGATAAGACGCGACTTTACGATCACGATGAGCGAATATCAGACCGTGTGCGGAGTCGGCGAGATACCTGAGGGGGAGGCTCGGATGTTCTTCGTCGGGGAGAAGGCGATCGGCGTCTTTCATGTCGGTGGCGAGTACTTCGCACTCGACGACCACTGTCCCCATGCCGGCGCGTCGCTGGCACGCGGATCCATCGACGGCGAGGTGATTCGCTGCCGAATTCACCATTGGGGGTTTTGTCTGCGCAGTGGCAAGTACATGGACGAGGAAAAACCGAACTTCAACGCGAAATCATACGCTGTGCGAATCGTCGGTGATTTGGTGCAGGTGTGCGTCAGGTGATGTCGCGGCCGCGTTCGTAGTGACCGCATTCATGCGGTTTTTCCCCGCGAGGACCCGATGAATCGGGTTAATACGAACTCACGTGGCGATGTCAAACGTTACGGTGCGGCGAGTTCATCGGCCGCCGCTGGTGCGAGTTCATCGGCCGCCGCTGGTGCCAGTTCATCGGCCGCTCCTGACAAAAGCTCGTCGAACGAAGTTTCTGCTTCCGCAGCGGGTGCCGCAGTTGCCATCGCGGCCATGGCAGCCGGTACGCCGCTCATGTCGACTTGCTCTTCCAGGCCGAGGAATTCTCGCAGCGCGGCCGTTTGCTCCGCGAGCGTCTCGAGATACTTCTTTTCGTCGTCGCGCATCTCGTCGTTGATCGCTGTGACGATAGACTCCATTGCGGCAATCCATTCTGTCACAACAGGCTTTTTGTCTTCGGCGACCGATGCGAGAAGGCCGCCCGGATCACGAGCGGGGACCCCCTTCACCGCTGCGCCGGTGACGCCGAGGTGGAGCTGCTGCAGAACGTTGTTCAGCTTGCGACGTGACGCGAGCACTTCTGGAGGCTGTGGCTTGGCTTCAGGAACGCGTCCCCATTCCCATGCCATAGCCGCCCATCATGTCTTCCATGTCGTAGTCCTCCATGCTGCCCATCATGTCTTCCATGTCGTAGTCCTCCATGCCACTCATCATCTCATCCTCGTAACCTTCCATGCCGCTGCCCATCGAGCCACGCACCGGCTTTTCAGTTTTTTTGCCCAACTGATCCTCCGGCTTTTTCGGCTGTGTCTTATCAGGCTTCGGACGCTCGAATGCTTTGAATCGCTGCAACTCACTCTCAAAAGCAGCCAGCGCCCGCATCGACCAATTTTTCAGTACGTCTTCGGGCGTCGCGACTTGCCCCTTCAATTCGGCTCCCATCGACGCAATACGGGACGCTGAGTAAAGCGCGATCAGGTCCGGTTTGTTGGGTTGCGTGCTGATGCTGATCAGTTTGACGCCAAGCGATTTATCGTTTGCGGGCTGCAGCATCTCGAGGATGTCGACGGCAAAGCGTTGCAGGTACGCATGGGCTTCGGGTGAACGTCCCGCTGGTGGCTCGGCCTGCAGAAGTTCATCCATCGCCGTCCGCAGAGTCGCTTTGTCGGCTTCCGGGATCGTGCGGAATCCGTACATCACGTGTCGATGCAGGCCCTGCAAGGCGGCAGCGCGAACACCATCGGAATTGTCAACATTTTGGTACTGGGCAAGCAAGATCGGCCGCGCGTTAGCCAGCGGAATAGGCGGCGTGCGACTTGAATTGTCGGCAGGTCGTGAATCCATGCGTGAGAGGACCAACAGCGCGTTGATGCGTGCCGCAGGATGATAATTGCCTTCGGCGACTTTCTTCATCCCATCGAAAATGAATTTCATCATTTGAGCCGCAACCTGAGGTCGATTCGATCGCTGGGCACGACCGAGCAAGTCAGTGACCTCTTTCATCAGCGGTGTAATACTCTTCACGCCGTCTGGTATCTCAGTCATCTTCGCCGGAACGTAGTACCCAAAGTACGCGTTCACGGTGTTCGGATTCCCGCTGCCAGTTGTGGCAAAATTCTTGGCGGCACCCTGGACCATCTTGACAATTTTTTCGTCTTTCAACTTCTCATGCATCGGGAACGAATCGTATTCTTGCCCCGAGGCATTGGTGGCGAGAATCGCACCCAGACCAGCGGCGAAAAACAGGACCAATGCCCAAATCAATCGCCGCCGCGAACCATCCGAAGCAGTCGTTGCCAGCACCCTGGGAGGACAGACCGGGAGATCGTCGAGATTCGAGGCGACAGGGTCCGATTGGAGAGGTCGAAAGCTCATGAGGGATTCACCGGAGGAGCGTTGGCCGACGGGATGCTGCCGGCAGGACAGAAGAGACTTTACACAGTATCCCCGAGAACACCCCGATTCGTCAATCAAAATCGGACAATCATCACCGGAAGCGGGCCGCAAACAAGAGGTTTTTCGAAGATCACGGCTAGCAGCCTGATGAAAACGGGATCCGACCCGCTCCGAGCATTCGTTTTGGTCGTGTTTTTTGGATGCCCACCAAAGGGTCAGCCCCCCTTTTTTCAACAGGCTGCGACAAACGAAGTGATGCGAATGGGCCGAGGCTGCCTCGAATTGGCCAAAACCCAGTCAGCATTGGCCAAGACGAGCCGCTGGCCCTGGACGGAAAGACTAATTGCCGGCCATCAGCTCCCTGAGCTTCTCTGCCAGCCCAGTCGACGCGCTGTCTATCTCGAAAACCTTTCGGCGGCTGGTTTGGCCGCTGATCAACTCGATTTGCGACGCTTTGACACCGAGGGCATCGCCGAGCGATTTCGCGATCGCTTTGTTCGCCCGTCCTTTGTCTGCCGGCGCCGTGACCGATACTCGCAGCGCACCATCGTGACAGCCGCCGACATGATTTCGCCTCCCACCGGGGGTCGCGTGAACGGAAACTCGCATGCTAGCTCCGCTCGCTCACGCCCTCGAACAAACGTGAACCGATACGGACCATCGTCGCACCCTCGGCAATCGCTTCGCGGAAATCGCCACTCATCCCCATCGATAATTCCTGTAGCGGCAACCCCGAATTTTTCACCAACTTGTCGCGAAGCTCTCGCAACATCGCGAATTGTCGTCTTGCGTCCCCCGGGTCAGTACCCCAGCCGGCCATCGCCATCAGTCCCTCGACGCGGACACCTTCACTCGGCAACTTGTCGATCACACCTGCCATGTCGTCGACCGTGAATCCTGTCTTCGCATCATCGCCACTGATGTTCACTTCAAGCAGCACAGCAGTCTGTTGCTTTTGAAGCACTGATTCCGCCGCCAGGGCAATCAACAATCTCTGGCTGTCGACCGAATGAATGATCGGTGATTCACGGAGCACACGTCGGATCTTGTTGCGTTGCAGATGCCCAATCAGATGCCATCGCACATCGTGATCGAGCGACATTGCCTCGGCTTTCTGGCACAGAACCTGGGGGCGACTTTCGCCGAGATCATGGCATCCCGCCTGGACCAGAGCGCGCGTCGTTTCACTGCCCACGTACTTGGAAACACCGATGATTGTGACAGAGCTTGGATCGCGACCGCTGTGTCGTGCGGCGGTTTGGACATCGTTTTGGATGCACTCCCAATTCTGCCTCAGTCGTTCAAGTGTTGAAGCATCAATCATCGAGCGAATCGTTGTCATCAACGGTTACGAGTGCGTCGTGGCTGCCATCGCCCGGATCAAATCGCGAAGCAAAAAAGTCCGCGATTAAGTGCTTTCCCAGAAAACTGCGGCAGCACCTGTCAGCCAGCGAACGATACAACACCCATTGTTCCGAACCGACCTGCAGGCGATAAGCGACCGCTTCTTCGCGACGGGCAATCCGCAACTGATCAGCAACCGTCAATTGTCGCCACGTCCGCTTGCGCTTAAAACGTCGTTGGTGGAAATCAAACCACAGCGGCGCATACAGCCTGGCACGACCCTGCGTTGACAACAGAAGATGCCGATCCTCGGTTTCTTTCAGAGTGGCATCCGTCGGTCCCACACGCCACTCGGACGCGGAAAGAGGGAACACCAGCCCTCGTCGTCGTCCGTCGCGTAGAAAAACCTCGCGGGTCTCAGGTTCGGTTTCTATCTCAATCGACGGGCTCAGCGGCAACCGACTGACGTAATGGATGGAACGTGAATCGGACTCCAGCCGATCGGCCGGCACGATCGCGTCGGCCAGAAATAAACACCGGTCATCTCTCAGCAACATCATTTGACGCTGCAGCAGAAGACCCGCGGTCCAAGCTTGCTCGATCTCGACATAGTGCACGTCGTCGTCGCTGAACTCGCATGCGTTGATCCACTCGCCACACGGATGCTGTTCTTGACCATCGACTTCGATCATGGTTTGCCAGGGGCCAGAAAGAGCCTTCTCGCGTCCAGCGAACACCTCGATGCGCACCTCCTCGCCGGAGTAGTCGACGTGCGTGCGTCCACGGCGAACATCCCAATCGGCAAACATCACTGCCAACTTCGCCTCGGCATCATGGTGCATCGTTTCGGGAAGATCGACTTCCCAAGCCAATCGACCGCCCGAGGGTTTCGCACCAAGCGAGGCGGCCACGGCGGGTCCAATCGATTCCGGCTCAAACTCGACCGCATGTGCAAGCAGTCCGTGAGGCGGCAAGTCGTCAGCCACGTCTTTGCGGCAGGCAGTGCTCAGTGCCGAACCGCCTGTAGGCGTGGTCATGGCGGCAACCCAGGTGGCCAATTCAGCACCGATTTGAACTTGCTTCTTTCGCAGTTTCCCTTTCCCAAGCTGCTGCAGAATCATGCGGCATCGAATCAGCGATGCCAACACCAGTCGCGCGTCTATACCACCTGCGATCGAGGCCTGCATCGACTCTTCGTCGCCCTTGCACCATTGAGTGATTGCATCAAGAGAAGAAGCGTGAAGATGCTGACAGGATGGCAAGTCGCCAAGCCGCCAAGTGAGCGTCAATCCAAGCTCGGCCCCCATGATCAGGTGGGTTGTCGCGTAAGTGCGATTACGCTGAAGAGTTGATTCACGAGCCATTTGGATCGCGGTCAGCACGCGCCACCAACGCGACTGGTCAAGGTGATCGCTCAAGGCAGGCAGTGCCGAACTCCACAGCACAATGTTGGCCGCATCCAGTGTGGAGTACGATGACGCACGATCAGTGTCTTCGGCAAACAGGTCACTGGCGCTAGACAGGTCGACGCTCGCATGTTTGCTCTTGCCTTTTCGTTGGCCGCAGGCAAGGCGGCTCAGCAAATCGGTCAATGCATTGCAGGGTCCGCACTGGGCCACAGCGACGCCCCAGCGATAAACGGCGCCACGTTTCGCGGCGTCGCCAAAGACGTTTTCAGCTTCACCCTGTTTCGCGGCGGAAAGAAATTGCTGACGCAATGTTTGCCAATGGCCGGATTCGCTGGATAATCCCAGGTTACGGTCCGTTGGCAGTGAACTCGACACGACTTCTTCGGTGGAATCAATCGACATGGAAGCTAAATCGATGAGAGGCTATCGGGGAACATCCGGCAACGCATTCTTGTTCGTGGTGACCGCATTCATGCGGTTGTGCCGGCAAAACACCCGATGAATCGGGTCACGACGAACGAATCGTGGCATTTTGCAGCTAGCCGATAACTTAGCTGCAAAATGTGCGGACGCCAGCGGGTGCGTTAGCGAGCAGGTATGGTGAAACCTCGTTTGGAAAGTTTCTGGCATGGCTTGTATGAAAATTCCATTCCGCGATATTCGTGATGCCATCGCGATCCCGACTTTCGTTTACCCTTGGCTGACCCACCGATGAAAACCCGTCAACGATTCGATTTCGCGATTCTTCACGCGATGACCTTCTTGCTCGCACATTCGATCGGGGTCAACGATTCGGTGGCTCAGGAGTCGGAGGGGACGAAGACTCGATCCCTGCCCGCAGTGTCCTCCCCTGCCACAGAGACCGACGCCGTGGCCGAAGTTGAGGTCGACAAATATGTTCCGCCCGAGGAAATCGTTCGCAAGGCCTTCGACGCGCCACCGGAGGCGAAAGCAATTAGCGAGCAGCACCTGATTTGGGTTGACCGCGCGAAGGGACGAGTTTACCTGGATGGGTACGTGGCAATGCAAGACGGTCCGCTGGAGATGTTCGCCTGCCCGATGGGGACAAAGGAACACGAGTCGGTGATTGGTTCGTTAGCCCGTTCGAGCGAGGTTCACGCGGCATTGTTGGCGGTCGGTGCTCAACCCGGTACTCCAGTTGCTTACTTGCCAAGGTTCGTGCCTGCGACAGGTCAACGGATTCGCGTTTGGGTTTGTTATTGGGACGATCAGGGCAAGTTTCAAGTCAGTGATGCGCGCCGCTGGGTCAAGAAAGCCGGTACAAAGACGCACATGGAGCCGGATTGGGTGTTCGCCGGAAGCGGCTTTTGGAAAGATCCGTCCAACGGACGAGAGTATTACCGCGCTGATAGCGGCGATATGATCTGCGTCTCAAATTTCTCGTCGGCGATGATGGATGTGCCGATTGCCAGCAGCGCCGAAGCAGATCAACTGCAGTACGTGCCATTCTCCGAGCGGATTCCCCAGGTCGGCACTCCGGTTCGACTCGTATTGGTTCCGATTCCGCTTCCCACGGGCGAGCCGGAAAAGCAGCCGAAGGTGGACGCCAACCAGCCGCCAACTGCGGAAATTCTGCCGTTGAAATCCGGCAAGCCGAAGTGAGCGTTGTGGCGATTGAGGATGATGCTGCTTGGCACGATTCCAGCGATTGTCGGATGCCGGAGAGCTAACGCTCAATGATTTGATGCGGCAACTGCCGGTCGTGCGCTGGAACAACCGTTGCGTTCAGCAACGCCCCCCCACGCATGAAGAACGCACGCCGCAGTGCGTTGTAAAAATCTCCCTCCACGGATTGAGCGTCGTAGAGTTTTTCGGCGAAATAGTCGCACGGCTTTTCGTTTACAACGACTCACCCATCGAGGGAAGCATGGACCTCAAGCAGTCTAAACTTGGCAAACTGATCAACGGCGACGTTGGCATCTTTATGCTGGCGGTAGTGTTCATCGGCGTGATGCACTCGATCGCTTTCGAAGATCGCATGGTATTGATTCTCTATTATCTGGCTGCCGTAGGCTCGGCTTATGCGCTTGTGCGTCGTCGCGCAATCGGATTGGCCTCGGCAATCGTTTGCATTGTCGCAGCGACGATGTTCGCACAGATTTACTACGCTGCGCAACCTGATACGTGGAATCCTGTTTTCGACGCGGGTCGCGACATGATCGGACTTGGCGCGTTGCTATACCTGACGGTTCGCTTGTTGATCGCCAGCTACAAAATGCAGCACGAAGAGAAGCGTCGACAGTTACAAAACAAAGTGGAAGAACAGCTCGTGGCCATGCGAGCTGAAGCACTTCGCCGCACGTCTCATGAAGTACGCACACCCTTGTCAACGATCACGGCTATCAGCGAAACGCTGCTGGACGGTAGTACCGGCGAATTGACAGACGATCAACGCGAATTCATCGGTGACATTGATGAAGCCGCCAAGCACCTGTTGGATCTGGTCAACGACATTTTGGACTATGCCAAGGCCGAAGCGGGCATGATCCGAATCGCCCCGCAACCGGTCGCGTTGGTCGAATTGGTGGATCAATGCGTGTCGATGGTCGCCCCGCGAGCACAAGAAGCGGAAATCACCGTGACTGCCCAGGTGGATCCGGCGTTGAGCGAAGTCGTCGCCGACCCGCTGAGACTCCGCCAAATTCTGCTGAACCTGCTCAGTAACGCAATCAAATATAACAATCCAGGCGGCAACGTCATCGTACGCATCCGACCCGACGGTAGATCCGACTTCCGCATTAGCGTTCGTGATACGGGGCGGGGAATCGCACCACAGCATCTCGAACACCTATTCCAACCCTATTACCAAGCTGCGATCGCTGATCAAGGCATCGGAACAGGATTGGGATTGGCCATCATCAAGCACTTGTCTGAGCTACACGGTGGCAAGATCGAGGTCGAAAGTGTTGTCGGCACAGGCACGATGTTCACGGTTCAATTGCCCACCGAAGCCAAGGCCACGGAAGAGCAAACGCGAAGCGACGAAGCACGATGCGGAAGCCAGGAATTTCAACTGCCATCGTTTGAATTGACTGGCGTTTAAGCAACCTCCCGAATCACGAACGACCTCAAGCCCCGCAAAACAATTTTGCGATCACTTCTTCCTGAAAGCACGGGGAGCGAGTGCGATCCGCATCGAAACGAGAAATGCAATGGAAGAACATCACGAAGAACTGAAGCTATCCGAAGGGATCGCACAGACCTTTCAACAGGCAGCAGTCGATTCGGTCCAGAAGATGCGCATCCTGATTGCGGATGGAAACGCAACCATCCGCAAGCTGTTGCGGCTCGGGCTGAGCAACGAAGACTATGAGATTGTCGAAGCAGGCGATGGTAACGAAGCGCTGAGACTGGCCACTCAAAGCCCTGAGCCAAATGCAATCCTGATCGATGCCCGCATCGCCGGCGTTGATGGCTTGGAGGTCTGCCGTCGTCTCAAGAGCGACATGCAATTTCGCACGATCCCCGTTGTGATTTTGACAACAACCGGATCGAATGAAGAGATCACCGAGGCCGTTGAGGCGGGAGCCGATGAGTTCCTGAGTAAGCCGATCAGCCGTGGCGAGTTGCAAGTCCGCATCCGATCCATCACGCGAATGCACCGAGGCAACGCTGAGATGATCGGTGCCGAGAGCGTGGCCTTGAGTCTGGCCCGCGCCGTGGCCAGCAAGGATGGTTACAGCAGCGGCCATGTCGAGCAGGTTGCTAATCACGCCGTCGCTTTTGGAAAAACGTTGGGCATGGATTCTGCCGAACTGAAGATGCTTCGCTATGGTGCGATTCTTCACAATGTCGGCAAGATCGCAATTCCCGATTCGATCCTGGAAAAGACCGGCCCGCTGACGCCGCGCGAGCGAGCTTTGTTCCACCAACATCCTCGAGTGGGATGCGACATCTGTGCGCCGCTCAAGCCGTTGGGTCCTGTGTTGCCAATCATTCGACATCACAAAGAGCATTTTGACGGCACTGGTTACCCCGATGGTTTGCGGGGACGAGAGATTCCGTTGAAGGCCCAAATCGTTGGTATCGTCGACTGCTACAGTGCGTTGACGAACGACCGTCCATTCCGTCGTGCCAAGTCACACGTCGAAGCACTCGAGATTTTGCAGGAGCGAGCGAGGCAAGGAATGCACGATCCGGAATTGATCGAAAAGTTCTGTACTTCCTTCACACCCAATTCCGAAGGACTCGTGCCTTCCGCAGTGCTTGCCGAATCCCTCGGATCGGCCGGCGCGACTGCGACAACCGGCGTTTGAGCCCCAGGAACACTCAGGTGAATCATGACAGATAGTATGCCCGTGGTGCTGATTGCCGAAGACAACCCCGGCTTGGCGCGTGTGTTGTCATTCAAATTCAAATCATGTGGATTCGCTCCCATTGTTTGCGCCGACGGACAGCTCGCGTGGGAAGCCTTCCAAGCGAAGACACCTGTGGCGGTCATCAGCGATCAGGAAATGCCGCGGATGTCAGGCGTTGAGTTATGCCGAAAAGTGCGTTCACAAAACCCTTCAATTCCATTCTTTCTGGTGACCGGCAGGCAACTGGAACTGTCGACGACGGGCGTTGGCGAAGAATTGCAAATCACCAAGATCTTCGGCAAGCCTTTCAGCCCCGCCGACGTGATCGCCGCGGTTAGCGACGCAATCAACGAAGCAAGCCTTTCCTAAAGACCGGCGGAAACTCGCTGCACACGAGTAGATTTCGAGAGCAATATTCATGTCCGACTCACCTTCCGCACCGGCAGAGAGCCTGGATCAGACGCTCGTCAACATTCTCTCCGAACGCCTCGACTGCGAAGTCTCGTTAGTCGAGTGCGTCGGACCGGACGCGGATTCGGTGCTATCCGAAGCACTTGCAAACTCCGGCAAGGCCGCGATCAGCGATGGTGCCGCAGCCGCCTGTACGATCGCCCTGAAACTGCCACTTGGCGGCGTAGCGACTTGGCAATCCGAGTCCACGCATGCCGCCCAATCAGCCGCGTACGCCGAAACGGTACTCGCTTTACAGACGGCGCTAAACGAAAATAATCAGCTGCAAGCCGAAGCGGAAGCTCTTGCTACCCAGGTCGTCAATGACTTCGAGGAATTGTCACTGATTCGATCACTGGCGTCATCGATGGAATTGCCGTCCAGCGGTGTGGGGTTCAACGAACTCGCATTGAATTCCTTGCGTCCTTTGGCCAGCGGCGTCGGAGCGGTCTCGATCGCAGCCGTCTTCTTGTCCGAAGACGGCGAGGAAATGGCCGCAGCATGTTGGTCGGGCGAAGCCGTGACTTCCAATGAATCGCTGCACCGGCTAATTCGAGAGCATCGTGAAGAAGCCGCAACGCAGCCGGTGGTCCGCAACACGACCATCGATTCCAAACAAACAATCGATGCCGAGTCGCTGAACGAATTCGTCTTGGTTCAGTGTCGCAGCGAAGGACGGTTGCATGGATGGCTGATCGCCTGCAACCGCGCTGACGACGCGGCTCAGGACGTGCCGTGGGCTCAGCTCGGATTCACGACCGTCCAGGCTGCATTACTGGAAACCGCGACCAATCAGCTGGCAGCACAACTGCACAACATGCGGTTGCTGCGACAGAAAGAAGAACTGTTCACCGACATTGTCCGTGCCCTGGTCAATGCCGTCGAGGCACGAGACCCGTACACCTGTGGACACAGTGAGCGAGTGGCTCTGTTCGGCAGGTGCCTGGCCGAGTGCAGCGGCGCATCCATCACTGACTGCGAGCGGATTTACTTGACCGGCTTGCTGCACGATGTCGGCAAGATCGCGATCCCCGACGGTGTGCTTCAAAAACCGGGCCGTCTCGACGACGAAGAACGTGCGATCATCGAAACGCACACGGAAGCTGGCTGGCGGATTCTGCATCAGTTGGAAGCACTTCGCGAGGTTCTTCCCGGCGTGCTGTTTCATCACGAAGAATTTGATGGGAACGGATATCCGGACCGGCTGGTAGGCGAGAACATTCCGTTGGACGGTCGCATCCTCGCAGTTTGCGACGCGTTCGACGCGATGACCAGCAACCGACCCTACCGCGACGGCATGCCATTTGAGAGGGCGATCGAGATCCTCGTGGACGGCGCCGGCACGCAATGGGATCCTCGACTGATTGAGGTGTTCGTCGCCAACATCGACGCTATCAACAAGATCCGCGTCGAACACCGTCCCCGTGAACAGGCAACGCGTATCGCCCCGGTCGATGGAATGCCCATGATCGATCCGCTGCCAATCTCTGTGTGATGCAGAAAAGACTGTAGAAACGATTGTTGCTCGTTTGTCCCAAACGAGATCTGGGAGGGAACTCGGTTGGGACAACCGAGCAACAATAAGGTCTCCTTTACGCGACCGAGCTGCTGACAAGACTCGCTAGCGCATCTTCGATCGAAACTTCTTGTCGCTGTCGATCAAGATAGAAGCTCACTTTCGTGTAGCCACAGTCGGCCAGCAACTGCAGCGCAGTCTCATAACCATCGGCGACGCGATCGGGTTGGTGTGCATCGGCACCGATCGTCACCGGAATGTCGCGCTCTCGCATTTCCCGCAACATGCCGGGAAATGGATTCATTTCGGAAATCGTCTTATTGACTCCTGACGTGTTCAGTTCCATTGCCACGCCCGCGGCAGCGATCCGATCCAAGGCCGCGTCAATGTCATCCGCAATCGCTGCGGGGTTCCATGACTGGGAAGTGAAGTTCTTGATCAAATCGGGATGCGCAATCGAATCGAACAATCCTGTCTCGGCCGCTTGAGCAAGCAAACGAAAGTAGATGCGTTGAACTTCGATCGGATCGTTCTGCCAATATCGTTGACGGAATTCATCAATTTGGGGATGAACTGAACCGAGCACGAAATGGAAATCGGCCGACTCGAGTTGTTTCTCCAAGTACGGATTCATGGCCCTCAAAGTAGTCGGCTTCCAGGCCCAAACGGACGTCGACGCGGCCGGCCCAGAGGTCGCGAGTCTGAGCGACCAATTCGACATATTCATCAAGTTGGTCCTCTCGCATCCGGACGCCAGCGGAAAAACCGTTGGGCATCGGATTGTGACAGGTCACGATCAGCCCACGCAGCCCTCGCTGTTCGGCGATTGCAGCGTACTCGGTCGGATCACCATCGGCGTGGTTGCACAGTGGCGTGTGGGAGTGAGATTCAAATAGAATACGTTCGGTCACGAGGCTTATTTTCTCCACGGAACGCTTCACAGCTGCGCGATCAGGGGTCATCGATTCACTCACTACACACTACGCCGATTCGAGCTCTCTGGCGAGACCAGCTGTTTGGGCGGCATCCGCGATCGGCATCGAGAACGAACCATGGTTGTCAATCCGCCACCCGTTTCCAGACGCAGCTTTCTGCAAGCCGGTTCCGCAGTTGCGGCGGCGACGATCGTTCCCCGCCACGTGCTGGGGGGGCCGAAGCATGTCGCCCCCAGCGATCAAGTCAACGTTGCGCTGGTCGGTGCCGGGGGCCGAGGACTGCAAAACGCCCGTGAACTGATGAAGCTCTCCGACGTCCGGATCCGCTTCGTCGCCGATCCGGCTGAGCACTGGGACCTGAGCGATTTCTACTATCGCGGCGTTGCCGGGCGACTGCCAACGGTCGCCGAGATCGAAAAGCACTACCAGGCGAACAACCCAGCATTCAAATGCCAGCAGTTTGAGGATTATCGCGAGATGCTGGATGTCGCCGGCAATGATCTCGACGCTGTGCTCTGTGCGACGCCCGACCATCTTCATGCGCATGTTTCGCTGTCAGCCATGCGCGCGACAAACATGTTTATTGCGAGAAGCCGCTGACTCACAACATCGCCGAGGCGCGGCTGGTGGCCAAGGTTGCGAAAGAGACCGGTGCTGCGACACAGCTTGGTAATCAAGGTCACTCCACCGATACCATTCGATTGACCTGCGAGCTGGTTCGTGCAGGTGCAATTGGAACAGTCGCGGAAGTCCACGCCTGGGTGCCGGCAACGCGTTGGAATCGGCAACTCGAAAAACCGCCCACCGAGTCACAGCCGATTC
This sequence comes from Pirellulaceae bacterium, assembly GCA_963704055.1. Classification (GTDB taxonomy): domain Bacteria; phylum Planctomycetota; class Planctomycetia; order Pirellulales; family Pirellulaceae; genus Rubripirellula. The sequence continues at coordinate 84,491 of CAVPGW010000033.1, forward strand.
CAAAGGGTTTGAATTGGGATCTCTGGTGTGGTCCGCGCGAACCCGTGGGATTTCACCAAGCCTACGCGCCGGTCAGCTGGCGAGACTTCTGGCAATTCGGATGTGGTGCGATGGGCGACTTCGGCTGTCACGATCTGGATGCTGCCGTCTGGGCATTGGATCTGGGGTTGCCGCAGCAAATCGAAATGCGACCAGCCGGAAAGTCAGATCCTTCCATGGCTCCGTACGGCGAAATCGGGTACTTCGACTTTGCCGTGCGCGGTGATCGGCCAGCGGTGCGAATCACGTGGTACAGCGGCGGGTTGATGCCGCCGCGACCAACTGAACTGCCTGACGGCGTGAACCTGCCGACACGCGGAGTGTTGTTTGTTGGCAGCAAAGGAGTGATCGTCTGCGCTGGTGCTGGCGGCCGACCCGATATCTTCCCGCTGGACCTCCGCGAATCAATCCAATCACCCGAGTCAAGCATTCCCCGATCGTCGGGGCATCATCGGGACTGGATTGATGCGATCAAGGGCGGTCCGCCCGGCGAGCAGCGAATTTCAATACGGCGCAAAGTTGACCGAGATCACGTTGCTCGGTTTGGTTGCGCTGAGGACGGGAAAGATCATTCGCTGGGACGCCGAAGCGATGAAGGCGACAGGTGTTCCCGAGGCAGACAAGATTGATCAACGGACATTACCGCGCCGGATGGAACTTAGGCTGACTTGTCCCAAGTCAGCACAATCCGCGATCCGAGTTGGAACGGTTGGCACGAATCCGCAGAAGCCCAGACGTGGGACAACTCTGCCCACAAAAAAGTGACGACTTGAAGGAGTCAGACGACGGTGATTCGATTGTTCTTCATGTCTGTTCTGTCTTGCTGGCCCCATGCTTGCTGCAGCCGCCGAAGATGCTCCGCCCAACGTTCTGTTTATCGCCGTCGACGACCTGGCCTGCACGCTTGGCTGTTATGGCGATCTGGTCGCCAAAACGCCGCACATCGACCGATTAGCAGCGACCGGAGTCCGCTTTGATCGAGCTTACAATCAGCTGCCGCTTTGCAATCCAACGCGTGCCTCCGTGATGACGGGGCTGCGTCCCGATCAAATCAAAGTTTATGACCTCGACCGCCACTTCCGCGACGAGGTACCTGATGCCGTCACGATCCCCCAAGCGTTTCAAAACGCGGGCTACTTCGCCGCCCGCGTCGGCAAGATCTATCACTACAACGTCCCCGCGTCGATCGGCACGGACGGGTTCGACGATCCACCCTCCTGGCAGTTGACGGTGAATCCGAAAGGACGTGACAAGGCAGAGGAAGGCAAGATCTTTAACGCTGAACCGCACCGCAAGATTAGCGCATCACTCAGTTGGCTTGCCGCTGATGGACACGATGAAGAGCAGACGGACGGCATGATTGCATCCGAAGCAATCAAGCTGATGGAACAGAAACAGGACGAACCGTTCTTCCTGGCCGTCGGCTTCTTTCGACCGCACACCCCGTATGTCGCGCCGAAAAAGTACTTCGACCTATACCCGATCGAGGAGATTCGGTTGCCGTACGCTCCGGCCGATGACCGTGATGACATCCCCGTCGCTGCATTCGCTCACAACTGCCCAGTGCCCAACTACAACTTGGACGAGAATCTGCTGCTTTCAGCGACTCAGGCCTATTACGCTTGCGTTTCGTTCGTCGACGCGCAGGTCGGACGGTTGTTGGATGCGCTCGAGCGGCTTGAGCTTGACGACCATACGATTGTCGTTTTCTGGAGCGATCACGGCTACCATTTGGGCGAACACAACGGGATTTGGCAAAAGCGGACACTTTTCGAGCAAGGGGCGCGGGCTCCGATGATCATCCGTGCGCCATCGCTGGCGGGCAAAGGTCAGTCCAGCCCTCGAGTGGTCGAGTTCATTGACATCTACCCCACGCTTGCTCAGTTGGCTGGCGTCAAGGCTCCCGCCGACTTGCCAGGCAGAGACCTTTCGCCGCTGCTGGAGGATCCGATCGCAGCTTGGAACGGTCTTGCGGTGACTCAGGTTTTACGACCAGCCGACGACCGACTTGCTTATCCGGTCATGGGTTGCAGTATTCGAACGGACCGCTGGCGATTGACCGAATGGGCCGAGGGAGCCGCAGGCGTTGAGCTGTACGATCATCATGCCGATCCGATGGAGTTCAATAATCTAGCCATCAAGCCGGACGCATCCGCCACCGCTGTGATCAATCGCCTTCGGCCATTGCTGCGTGCTCGGGCGTCAGGTACGACACCCACCACGCCCTTCAATCCGGCGAGACTTTGACAGACTTTTGTTTCAGATGGCAAGATGCCCGAATTGACCGAAAAACTTCGCTCTACAGCGACGGAATCGCACGACACTGTGCTAAACTCGACGCAAGTTGGGCGCAGACTGCGAGTTGATTCTTGGAGGGCTAGCATGCGATTGAATTCAAGCCGTGGTTCGAGCATTTTCTGTTGCCAAGTTGCGCTCTTCCTCAGTGTTTGCGCGGTTAGCTTGGTCCCGGCCCGAGCGGATCCCAAGGATGCGATGGAGGAGGCGTTCACCGGATTGTCCGAGGTGCGGACATGGTATACGAAGTTCGGCGATGAGACGCATGGGAAACTGATTCGAATCGATGATGGCAAGATCTATGTGAAAAGTGGTGTCAACGTCACGTGGCTCGCGATTTCATTCCTGGTCGAGTCACAGCAATCGCTGATCTACGAGTTTCAAAAGAGAGTGAAGCAAATTCAGGCTGAGGCACGACCGCTAACGGGTGCGGAGTTGGTGGAACAGGTGCGCGACAGAGTCGAAGTGGAAAAAATAGCCACCGATCAAGACTTGCGGGTCTGGACCGACCTGAACAACAAAACGTTGAAAGCTCGATTGACCTCCGCCGACCGGTTCGAGATCCATTTGGAATACGAAGGTAAACACACTCGTGTACCGACTTGGGCGATTTCAACCGTGGATCTAGAATACGTTCACCAGCAATATGGCGTTGATGAGTCACGTCCCTTTCCGGCTGCGTCGATCCTGAAGTTGCGTCCTCCACTTTGACGGCGGTGGACGATCGATGGCGGGTTCACATTGGCAAAAAAGTTCGCGGCGCATTGGCAGATCCAAAAGCACTCAGGGACGCCACCCGCTGGCTCAGCAACATTGGGGACGATGCCGCTGCCAAAGCACTCATCAGGGTTGCCACAAACGATCGAACACTGCTGCCGCTACGGCTCGCTGCGCTTGAGTCACTGTGCCGATTTGACTTGCCGATCGTACCGCCGGTCTTGGCCGAGTTGGCAACAACTTCGACGTCACCATCTCTAAGTACGGCCGCCAAACTCGGATTGAAGGCGCTAACCAGCGACGCCGATGCACTCCACGCGTTCCAACAACTTCTGGAGAACGAACAAACTCGCCTCGCAGCCAATCAGGTGATTCTTGATTTGGGACTGTTGAAGCCGTATGCGAGTAGTGATCGGTACGAAGCCAAAGATCCTCGCAGCCCCGAATTCTTAAAGACGATGATTGACGCCCTGTTCCAGCATCAAACCTTCGAGAAAAAGGTATTGATCGGCTACGACACTGGGCGAGTTCCTAAGGCAGGGGGATGGGGATGGCATCGGCACGCTGAGTACAAATGGAAGAACGTACCGATCCGGCTACAGACACGACAACCGGAGATCTACGAATCACTCAAGCAGTACACCGGCGAAGACTTTGGCTACGACCAGAGCGCATGGTATCGATGGGCAAAGTCCGAATCGCGTTAGGATTCGGCGATCAATGTGACGTAGATTGGATTGCGCGTGCTCGGATATTTGGGTGGCCAGGGTCCCGTCAGACCCCCGCAGGATCCGCCAAGGACGCACCTAGAGATGCAGTGCTGAGTCAATCATCAGCCGCAACGGTTTGTTTGATCGAGTCAATGCTGACGGCGCCACTTATTACGTCGCCTGGTGATCTCATGCCTATTTTTCTGCAAGTACCTTGCTCTTGGCATGCAGAGCGACAAAGCGCAGTAACAACGGAAATGCGGGCTCGGCCATTTGGCCATGATTGAATCCGTCAAGCTCATTCAATGTCGTGTCGCGATGGCCGACAACCTGCATCATCCGCCACATGTAGGCATTCTCTTCGTATCGACCCAGCATTTCCAGTTCGCGATCACCGGTGATCAGCAACAATGGCGGGCAGTCGTCGCGAACATGGAAGAGCGGGGCCATGTCATCGATCAGCGGTTGCTTGCCATCGATGCCGCGCTCCTTTCGTACCGTGAAGTGTGTGATGGTGTGTCCGCTAAAAGGGATCAGACCAGCGATCTTATCCGCGTCGATCTGGTGAGCCGCTAACCACTTCTTGTCGAGCCCGAGCATGCTGGTCAAATAGCCGCCCGCCGAATGCCCGCTGACAAAGATTTTGTCCGGCGAGCCGCCGTATCGCTCGATGTTACTGAACGTCCAGGCGACCGCGGCTGCCGCGTCGTCGATGCACTGCGTGACTTTCACGGTGGGGCTAAGCCTGTAGTCGACGGCGACCACGCCGACGCCTTGCTCTTGCAGCTGCTGCGGTACCTTTCGCTTTCCGCCGGTTAGACCGCCCCCATGGAACCAAACGATGGTGGCAAATTCCTTGACATGTTCCGGGTAGTAGACATCAAGACGACACATCTGGTTGACCAAGGCGTCGTCCGAAGTGCGATACAACACGTTTGCCGCGGTCAGGTACGTCGGAGTTGCAGGCTCCTTCTCCTGGCACAATGCAATCGTTGATGAAAAGCAGGCGAGCAAACAAACGAAGGATCGAATCATGATGGGCGCTTCTTGGAAAGGAAGTTCGATCAGGGTGGGCAGGCTACTGAATGTACCGCGTGTTGGTACGGCGTGCTGCATTTTTTTTTACGGCAAGCCGCAGGCGGCTGCGAAAGGCGGACGCAGTCGCCTGCGGCTTGCCGTTCAACGAAGGATGCCGATTGGAATGCTGAATCAAGATGCTGTGTCGGCGCAACGCAAGTTAGACGGGGTCGGGCATAGAGGGTTGCACCGTCAACTGGCTTGCGTCGGTATGCGAGGCGAGCGAGCAATAAGAACGCTCCAACGAATACAGCCACCGTCGGAAGTGTGATCCAGCCATTCGATTGACGCAGCAGTGAATCGCCAGTCTGCAAGAATTGCGAGTTTTCGATCCACTGTTTGGCTGCTTCGTCGCCAGCATGCTGCCCGAATGATTGAACGCCAAGCGAAAAATGGTACGCGACCGCAACGACGCCTTTCGCTGCTTTCCAACCAACCGCGACGACGCCTGTGGAAAGGTAGCCCAACGACACGATTCCGACGCTGCAGCCGCCCAACACCGCGACTCCGGCCGCCAAGCCTCCGATCGAGACAACGCCGAACGAAATTCCCCCGGCCGCGACAACTCCACACGAGATCAATCCAATACTCATCGTGCCAAAGGCGATCGGCGCCCACGCGATGTTACCAGCCGCCAATAGTCCACCGACGGCCTGATCGCCAACCGCAATCCAGCCTCGCGCGATCACCGGTTCGACCGATCGAGCCGTATATCCTCGGTCAGCGAACGCGATGTCAATCAACGGCAGCCCCAGTAGTTTTCTCTTACTCGACCAGCGCCGTCCTTCGTATCGGTCCAAGAAGCGATGTGGCGCGGTCTCGGGCAATGGTGTTGTGTGATTGGCCTGCTCCCGACTCACGAGTTCTTTGTGACTGCGAATCACAGCAAATATCCAGATGCCGTTCAGGATCATGAATGTCCCCATCCACGCCATCAGCATGAAAGTGTAGGCGACCGGTCCATGGATCGCCCATGGTTTCCATCCGAGTCTCATGGCGAAGAATGGCACGGCAAAAATTGTCATGCCCGTCAGATAGATGATCGAGCAGCGAACGATTAGGTCTCGTTGACTTTGGTAGCGCGCCATTGACCAACTGCTCCAAACACCTACGGCGCCGCCGGCAATTCCGACGAGCGGCCCCAGAATTGCGCCCACACCTCCGACCGACTTCAAGACGCCGGCCCCGGCGACATTCTTTACAGCTGTTGCTGTCGCCATTGCTCCAGTGGTCGCAGCGGTCGCGTTGCCGGCCCCAAAAACCGGAATCGCGGCCAAGACAGCAGCAGTAAACGCGCACGACGGCACGGTGCGGCGCAGCGTACGTTCGACGACCGCGGTGACTTCGTCTCGGAGCATCGTGCGTCCCCGCGACAGCCGCTGCTTGACGACGTCGGTCGACACATCCAGCGACTCGGCGACCTCTGCGATCGATTGATCTTGGCGGTAGTACAAGATCATCGGCTCGCGATAGTTCATGGGTAGCCGCTGAAGCGTTTCCCAAACCAAGGTTTCTTCCTCATTCTGCATCGCACGATCCTCGATCGAAACGCCTGGATCTTGGAGGGAATCGGGTATTTCGCTGGAACGGGTCCTGGCGACGCTGCGGTCGGAGTTGTGAGCGACGTTGCGGGCGATCGAACAGATCCACGATTTGAACTTTCCTCTGTCCTGCAGTTGGCTGAGTTGCTTCCAGGCTTGGACAAGGCTTTCCTGGCCCACATCCTCACTGCGAGCAAAATCGCCGGTCACCGCATAGGCGACCGAGCAAACCAGCGTTTGGTAACGAGCGACCAGCATCTCGAAGGCTGTGGAATCACCCTCGAGACTCCGCGCGACCAAGACTTCGTCACTGATTGCGTCCATCAACCGCGACTCCCATGACGAATCACTAGGGCGCTGCCGGCTTCATCGGACAGGGTGACTTCAAACAGGCCAAACACGCCGGATCGACTCAGCTTCATCAACTCGGGCATCGCAGGCTGCTGGAATGACGCTTTGACATGCAGGCGGCGCTGGCTGTGGTGCTGTTCGACGACGGCCAGCAACTGATGCGGCACGTCGCCGAACGAGGATTCCTGCAAACGAACATTCGTTGCGTAGCGATTCCCCAGTGGGATCGTTGATTCGATTCTGAAAGATGGTGTCCGTTCGTCCCACATCACAATTTGGTCGGAACAAAAGAAATGCCAGAGCGGTCCAGAGACTTCGATGCGCAGCGCGCAAAACACCGTCAGCATGCGAGATCGTTGTCAGGCGAGGATCCGCGTTCTGCTTTGCCGCGAACGGTCGACACGCGGGATCACCAAACAGCAGTCCGCCGGTTGACATGGCGAGCAGCAAATCTTGCGTCTTGCGGTTTCTGACGAGCGGGGTGTCTGCGGTCACATCTTTGATCTGCAGCGACGCGAAACCTTGTTGCAGGTGTGCCAGCACTACGCTATTTCCGTCTTGGCGTCTCAATTCTCCGAGCGTTTCCCCGGACGTGGCCAAAATCATCGAATCGCCCAGCATGGTTGGACCGGACGGACGGGCGGACGTGTAGGCAATGTATCCAGCAACACCAGTCTTCAACATATTCAAGCAGAAACTCTCTTCTGCTGGCACCTTACGTTGTTTGACCTTCATCGTGTTCCAATCGTCTTCGTACCACGTGCCGGTAACGCCTGTATAGCATGCGATGTTCAGTGCTATGGCGCCATGGAAATCACGCTCCTTCAGTTGCTCATACGTGGGACCACCGACAACCTCGTTTGGATAGCCGTGGCCGGCAAGCACGAGGATCGGGCGGTTGTCAAGTTTTGGCATGACGCTTTCGATATAGGCCGTGTCGCGCCGGCCCTTGTCGCTGGCGATCGTGTGAGTCGTTTGGGTCAGGTATCCACTACGCAGCGGAAGTTGTTGCTCGCAGGTGCTTGACTTGGAGGGCATGTTGGCGCCGCCGACAGCGACCATTGAGATGCTTGGCGTAATCTGTGGATCTGACAGTTGGCCTGCTTTGATCAACGACAACGCGGTCTGCGGCGTGTCACCGGTGATGAATCCGTATGCGAAGTCGAGGAATGGATCGTCATCAACCTGCGTCGCCAAACGCATGAATCGTTGAACCAAATTCACTTCGAAGGTTTCCGGCTTGACGACGATGGCAACATATTCCGGATTCACATTCTGCAGGTCCGGAAGCAGCCTATCGATCGATTCAAAATCGGTCGTTAACACGGTCGCGTTGTGTAACCGCTGAAGTTCCTCCACGGCCCGGTAGTACGGGTCGGACGGATCGACCAAAGAGACCACACAGTAGCGATACGGACTTGGCTCGGCCGAAGTTGTGGGCGACCATGGTTGGCTGGACTGTCCGCAGGAGGGGAGCGCACATGGCAAACAACGCATACGCGAGGGTGAACGGTCTCATCGGTCTGGCTCCTGCGAGTTCTTAAAGGGCCACTGGAACCAATGCTCCGAAATCGGACATCCGCTCGTTGTCTGGAAACGTGGTTCCGAGAATAGGTAACACGGCGGTACGCCGAGGTGACAGACAATCCGCCGAAAATTTGGATCACCTGAATTCGGTCGAACTAGGCCTGATCCAGCATCGTCTGCACGCTCTGTTCGACCTGAGTCGTCAGCGTCGTGGTTTGACCTTTGACTTTGCGATCACCGATGACTTCAATCGGCTCGCCAAATTGCACTTTTGCACTTCGCCTTGCCTTGATTGAGGCAGAGGGCTTTCGCAGCACATCTTCCTCGAACTTGTCCAGCGTTTCGGCCATCCGTTCGGTCGTTGGCTTGCCGACGACGTAGTCGCCAGGGTAGCTGAACGACTGCACGACCAGAAAGACATCCTCCAGATCATCGTCGAGTGTTTTTCGAGCTTGCTCGGGCAACGATTCAGCTGACAACTTTTCGATAATCGTCCGGCGGGCCGCCTTCACCCGCTCGGGAATCGACTTGCCGTCCGATGCCAGTTCGTGACGTGCCTCGACTTTCGACATCAAGTGGTCTGCCAGGGCGCGAATGCGATCGGGCATTGCCCCACTTTGCGTCTCGCGGAAGTACTCCAGCTCCTTGATGGCCAGCAGCACTTCGGCGAAATCGTAGATCCGCTGCTCCAGCGTCCGATCGGTTTGACGTCGCCAGAAGATCGCCTCCTCGAGTTCGCCCATGGTTTCGAGCAAAGTTTCGGTCGGGTCTTCGACGTAACGGTAGGTAATTGCACAGGGTATGCAGACAATCGGGCGATCGGCTCTTTCTTGCCGACGTCACCGCGATCGCCGCCGCGCCCTCGCGGAAAGGCGTCACACGATCGTTGCAGTGATAGATTTCTCCTTCGGGAAAAATCACTAACGGCTCACGCTTCTTCTGCAGGAGATCTGTCGCGATTCGAAATGCGCGGATGTCATTTGCTTCGCGATCGACACTAAAGCAACCATGCTTTCGCAGCGTCCACTGCGCCAACCAAGATTTGTCGTGAAAGACATGCCAGGTCGCCATCACATGCAATGCCGTCCCGACCGCGTCCGCCGCCGCGTAGATCACATACGGATCTGCGTGACTGGAGTGATTCGGCATGATCATCACGCCGTGACCCTGATCCAGTTGGTCACGAACGAGTTCCTGGCCAATCACTTCGACCTCAGCGATATTGACTTCTCGCTGTTGCTGTCGCTTGCGAAACGGCCGCAACCAATTCACCAGGGTCGGGCTCAGGCTTGGCTTCCAAACCTGAGGTGCAAATCGCATTCGGTAGCGATTCATTTCTCTTGCCGCCGCCAATCGATTTGGTTCAGTTGCCCCAATGCCAACAACAATGCTTGCGTGCCGTCCTTTGCGTGCCCCTGGGCCGCGACGGCTTGATAGAGTTGATGAGCCAGTGCCAATCCCGGCAGCGCCAGGTTCATCGCGGCAGCTTCTTCGAGGGCGATCCGCATGTCCTTGAGGAAGTGTTCCACGAAGAAACCAGGATCGAAGTCACCATCGATCATGCGCGGGGCAAGATTCGACAAGGACCAGCTTCCGGCAGCGCCCGAGGCAACACTTTGCAAGACAGTCGGCAGATCCAGCCCGACTTTGTGCGCGTAGAGCAGACCTTCACAAACCGCGACCATTCCGGATGCGATCAAAGTTTGATTGACCATCTTGGTATGTTGACCACGACCGGGACCACCTTGATGTACGATCGTCTTGCCCATCAAACTTAACAACGGGTGGATCCTTTGGACCGCCGCGGCGTCACCGCCGACCATGATTGACAACGCGGCGTTTCGGGCTCCGGTGTCGCCACCACTGACGGGCGCATCGATGGATGCGACGTTCCGCTCGGTTGCACGAGAGGCAATCTCTTCGGCCAACGAGGGACGGCTGGTCGTCATGTCGACAATCGTCATCCCCTCCGTCGAACCTTCCAGCACGCCGTCGCTACCAAGGATGACTCGCCGGACGTCATCAGGAAAGCCGACGATCGTAAAAACAACATCGCTTTGCTCGGCGACCTCTCGCGGCGAGCCGACCAAGGTGGCACCCTTGCCGATCAAATCGCTGGCCTTTTCGACGGTGCGATTGAACACGGTCGCTTTGTAGCCGGCATCGATCAGGTGCCCACACATACTTCGGCCCATCACGCCGGTGCCGATCCAGCCAATTCGTGTCGTGCTGGGGTTGATGGAGCTATTCGAGTCTGTCACTTCGCTTCCGACGCCTCGTTAAATGGTTCGGGGTGAGGGGGCGGAGACAACTTCGCCTTTCTAAGTTACGACTTCACTCTCGCGGAGGGAGAGTGTCACAACATGCCGAAGTTGTTTCCAAACGATTCCTTAGCATGCCGACGATTGTAAGCCGTGCAGCTCCGTTGGCGAAGCTGCCAGACGGATTGGTGTCGTCCATGTGGGCAGGATCAGATGCTGGTCGCACACTCCGACCACCAAATCTCGCTCCACCCCGCCCGCTCGAGCGATCAGGCCGGTAATTTGCACGCTCGCCGTTGCCTCGCGCCCGGACATCAACGATTCGAGGGCTCGGTTCATTCTGGCCGCATGAGCCCGCGCGATTTGATCGCCGACCAGGCTGAACATACTTGGTATCCCACGACACCAATCGATACGGATCGGGCGATCCGTTTTTTCAACCAGCGCAGCGACCAATTCCAGGAAGAACCGGGTCCGCAAAGAGAGATAGTCTGGCGTGACCAGAACCGGCGTCGATCGGTGCCGCTCACTCAAGCGAATGATTTCGTCAGCGAGTTGGCGAAGCGGCATGATCTGAGCCGACCGTGTTTGAAGGTATCAGCGGGCTACTTGTTTAACGGCAAGCCGCAGGCGACAGCGTGTCGCGGGACAAAGTCGCCTGCGGCTTGCCGTTAAACGAAGGATTTATGTTAGCGGCAGTCCTTGACCATCGAGTCAACCAACCGCGGTCAACTGCCGCATTGCATTCTCGACAGCATCGCCTGGAAATCGACCGAGATCGTTTTCTCTTCCGAGTCGACGCGGGATGACGGAACCAGCATCCGCAACTCGATTTCGTCTTCGATAACCAGGATGTCGCTATCGTCGTGAGTCGCGGGTGTGTGATCGGTCTCTTCATTCTCCACGTGCGTTAAGCGGATCACATCCTCGCGATCTTCGCTGATTTGGCAGCTCGTATCTTCGTCATCGACGGTGATGCTTTCCTGATCCTGTGCTTGCGGCTCCGCCAAGAATTCGTGCGTTCCGCTGGCTTCGCTCTGGTCGTCACTCAGCGGCGCGGTTTCGTTGAACAGTGCCGCAGTCTCATCAAACGTCGAGATGTTGACGATCTCTTGGTGCAACATCGCCTCGAGGTTTTCCGCTGGTAGCCTCGTAGGCGAGTGAGGTCGAGCGAAACCGCTGCCGACGGCGACTTCCTCTTCCTGCTCAAAGTCCCCGAACAGTGCAGTTGGTGACAAGGCGGTTACCGCGGGTGACGGTTGACTCTGCTGGCTCCTCCACCCAGTTAGCGGTCGAGGTTTCAACTTCGATGTCGTTCTCGAACTCCGCTTCAGCCGCCTGGCAACTGACCGGTTCACACTCGAGTGTCTCGCAATCGCCCGTCTCAAACTGACGAGCCTGCGTTGAATCTTCGTCAACGAAATCGGTCTTTGTTTCGGGAAGCCACTCAGCGAAGTTGACCGATTCGTCCAATTCGCCGAACTCGATAGGCGCGCCCTTGTGAGCGATCTTGGGCTCCTCGACCATGGGGCTAGGTAGCTGCTGCAGCTGTGCCCAGGCTTGATCGATGAGTTCTTCGGTGATCTGAGCCTGGTCAGCCGCTGCGGCACAGTCGATTGCCTGTGTCAACATTTGGTTCATCAAGCGAGGCACGCCGCAACATGCATGGTGGACCGCAGCGATCGCCTCTTCGGTCACCGTTTCGTCAGGATTCGATCCGCAGGCTTGAATCGTCTCGGTGATATATCGACGGGTTTCTTCCCCGTTCATGGGATGCAGATAGCAACGGGTGGCAACTCGCTGCGTGAACGCTTCCATGGACGTGTCGACGAGAGTCTCATCAAGTTTCACGCCTCCGCAGAGCACGGCCGAAACACGCGGCTGGCCGTCCCGCATGATGTTGGTCACCATCCGAATTGCTTCGAGAACATCGGTGGGAAGTGATTGCGCTTCGTCGACGATGATTAGCAATCCGCCCTGGGGAGCCTCGTCACTGCAAACGCGATCGATCAACGCGAGCTGTAGATCACCCTCTGGAATGCGACTGAAATCGGCTCCCAGATGATGCAGCAGATGACGCTGGAAAGCTTCGCGGCTGTCGATCGGTGTTTCACCAATCACAACGACGTCATGGGACGAACGATAATGGTCGACCAACAACCCGCAGATGAGGGATTTGCCGGTGCCGGGCGGTCCGATCACCAGCGAAATGGCGTCACTCGCGTCAACGCTGCGACAAACGCGGTCCATCGCCTCCTGGACTGAGCCGAGGGGAACGTATCGCGTGATGCTCGGAAACGCGGGAAAGGGTGGTACGCTGTAATTTCGATCTTTTGGCTGCATCGTTCTCAAACCGGAAACGGGGAGGCCATGGATGAACCGCGTGGACAATTGGGGTCACGTCACGCGGGTCGATACAATCGGAATGATCGGCACAATCGACTCCGAACCTGAGTCGGAATCAATCGGAGCGAGTGATTGCCATCGGGACCAGATTCCCGATATCCAGATTCCCGATATCTGGACTCGTGTTTCACGGAGAAGCGATGGCGAGTTAGAACGTGTTCTGAACAGGGATCCGACCACTTTTTCAAACCGTTCTTAGAATCCGCCGGGGCTGGTGAATTCGGCGTAGTCGTCAAACTCGCTGTGGCGCTGAGCGGCGCGATCCGAAAACCGTGTGTAGTCAGCTTCCCACGTCAATTCGACGTCGCCGATCGGTCCGTTGCGCTGCTTCGAGATAATGATTTCGGCTTGTCCTGCGTACTGCGCTCGATCATCTCCACGATGATAGTACTCCTCTCGGTGCACGAACATCACCACGTCGGCATCCTGCTCGATCGCCCCCGACTCGCGCAGGTGACTGAGCTTTGGCCGGTGATCCTTGCTGTCCTCGGCTTGACGATTCAACTGCGAAAGACACAGCAACGGCACATTCAGCTCTCTCGCGACCCCCTTCAAGCGTCTCGCGATCTTGGCGACTTGTTCCTGCCGCGGATCCCTCGAATTGTCCGGCTCGATCAATTGCAGGTAATCCACCACGATCAACCCCAGCGACTCCTCACGCCGCTTGATCCGTCGCGCCGCAGCTGCGATTTCGCTGACCGTGCGGCTGGGGGAATCATCCACGAATAACGGCGCCTGGCTGATCTCATTGGCTTTCTTGATCAATCGCTCGCGGTCGTCCGAAGAAATCGTGCCGTTGCGGAGACGATGCCCGTTGACACGAGCCAACGAACAGAGCATTCGATCGGCCAGTTCGATCCCTGACATTTCCAATGAAACGAACAGCACCGGCGCACCTTGCTCGAACGCCACGTGCTCGCCAATATTCATTGCCAGTGCCGTTTTCCCCATCGACGGGCGAGCTGCCAAAATGACCAGTTCACCGTTGTGCAGCCCGCCAGTCATCTCATCGAACCCGGAAAGCCCCGTTTCGGCACCGCCATCGACGTACTCGTCCCGCATGCGAGCTTCCATCCGGTCCATCGCTTGATGGAGCACGTCGCTGATGCTTTGGACCGATTGCGACGACCGACCGTCCATGATTGCGAAGACTTTTTGCTCGGCCTGCGAACAGAGTTCTTTGGCGGTCGAGGCTTGATCGTAGGCATCGCGCAGGATCTCGGTGCTCGATTCAATCAGCTTTCGATAGACCGCCTTTTCGCCGACGATGTCGGCGTAGAAGACCGCGTGCGCGGCATTGGGTACAGCGCCGGAAAGCCTGGCAAGGTACGCCGCGCCGCCGACTTTTTCGTACTCGCCTGAGGTGCGCAGCCGCGAGACCAGCAGCGTGATGTCGATCTTGTTACCACCGTCATGCATCTCACGCAGGTTTTCGTAGATCTTGCGGTTCGCATCGTCGTAGAAATCGTCCGCCCGCAGGGACGCGATGTCGTCGCAGACCTCAGGCAACAACAGGATGCTGCCCAAAACTCCCATTTCCGCTTCGAGATCGAACGGCGGCTGACGCTGAAGAATCTCAGCGGCGCTCGGTTCCGGTTTCTTCCGTCGGTAGTTTTTCTCGTCCGAAATCATTTTCCGATCCGTGGAAGCGAAAGTGAATTTGATGCCAGTTTGTGCCCAAAAAAACCGGCGTATTGTTGCTCGTTTGTCCCAAACGCGATTGGCGTCAATCCTCGGTTGGGACCACCGAGCGACAATCTTCCTAATCTCTCGCGGCGAGCCCGAATACGCAAGTCACGATCGTTTTGAACACGCTCTCAGCCGCTGCGAAGCAGGCTTTCGACTCGGTCGATCGCTTCTTGGGCAGACATCGCAGAGAGACCACGACCGATCAATTTCCCCTGCTCCAGCCAAGATTTAACATTTTTCTCCGCTGAGATTGCCGTGCTGTGCGATTTGCCGCCAAAGTGGCGGGCGATCTCGGTGTAGGCGGACGAGGTCAGCTGACGGGACAGATACATCGCCAACATCCGCGGCTGACTCACCGCTCGCGTCTGTGATCCGCCGCGCAATGTGTCGTGAGACAGCTGAAATGCCTCGCAGACCGCCATTTCGATCACCGACAGCGTGGCAACCGGCTTCGAAGCACGAAGCAATTCGCCACCGAACCGCCGCAGTTCGTCCATCGTCGGCACGCGGCCCAACATTCGCTCCAGCGTGTTGATCAGATTCACAACACCACTGATCACGCGACCGTCGCCCGACAAGATCGAATTGATCTGTTCGATCATCGCATCGGGAACGGCGATCGGGCAACGATCTGCAATCCAACGCCGAAAAATGATTTCGCGCGTGGCGATGTCGAGCGGTTGAATCGGACACACCAGACCGGCAGCCATCCGCCCTGCTAACTCGCGCGAGAGGCCTGGGATCTCAGTTGGTGATTGCAGGCCGGAAAATACCAAGGGGCGGCCGGCACCGGCGAGCGTTTCGACCGTGTACAGCAGCTCGCGCAGTGTCGCTTGCTTCGAACCGAGGAACTGAACATCGTCGATCAACAAGGCGTCGACCTCTCGATACCGTCGGCGAAATGCCGTGATTCCGCTGTTTCCGACCGAACTGATGAAGTCGTTGGTGAACTGCTCCGCCGACAAGTGCATCACCCGGCGCATGCGATGGCAGCGTCGCAGTTGGTCGGCGATCGCAGCCAACATGTGCGTCTTGCCCGTTCCAGTGGGACCACACAGAAACAGCGGGCTGGCCATGCCCGGATTCTGGCAGACCATCGCCATCGCTGTGTGAGCCAGCTGGTTGCTGGTTCCAAGCACGAAACTTCTGGCAGTCATCGGTGACGGCGACGCAACATCGTCCGCCGCGGAACCACCCGAGTCTCGGGGCTCGTCAGCGGCAAGAAAATCCAGCTGTTTCGGATGCGACAACGATGCAGACTTGCCCTTGCTGGTTGTGGGCCGCACCGCACCGGCACCAGCGGCGATCAAATTCGTAATCGATTTTGCCTTGCCGTGTCGACTTCCGCCACGCCGCTGGTTCGTCTTGAGAGCAGATTTGTTCGGCTGGTTTCGATTTTGTGACTGAGACTTCTGTGCTAAGGAAACCCCAGAAGTCGATGCATCAGTCTCGGGAATTGCAGACTGCGCCGGATCACCGAGCGGCAGGTCAGCCTGTTCGGCGGGCGGTTCGTTCAGACAGAATTCGATATCGGTGGATGAACCGCAAACCTGCATCGCCGCGCCGCGAAGTTCTCGCAGGAAGTTCTTGCGAACTCGATCAAGTGCAAACTGGCCACGCACTCGCACCTTCACGATGCCACGAGAAATACCCCCGCGATGATGATCGGTGCAGTCATGATCGGTGCACTGCGTCTGATCGGTGCAGTCATGATCGGTGCAATGGGCATCAATCGGCTCTGCATCCTGGCTGCCGGACACCTGCTTTCGGATGGAGTCGAATTCGAATTCGATTCCATGCGCGAACCACATCTGGTATCGCTCTGCACCAATGCGTTGTTTCAACGCCTCCTTGAAGTTTTCGACGACGGCCATGTCGTCGGTGCAGCCATGCGGTGGTGCAGACATACTGGTAGCGCAATCCTCCATCATGGATGTTTCGCGGTGCAGCAAACGCATCGGTCAATTTCGATTCGCCGACGCGAATCGTTCCGACGTCGAGTTTCAGGAGGACCACCGAAGCGTTGGCAATGAATCGTCTCCAACCTAGCTCCGCTGGGCGGCAACGCGGCCTCCCCACACTCATCTTCTCGTCTGACTCGAACTAAGTCCGAACAGGTGAGAGGCAAGATTCTAGAGATGCTAGCAACCAAGTCAAATGCCGTTTGGGACAGAACAAAAATTTTCGTACCGGATAGTCGTCATTGACTTTCAAAGTCATGGGAAATCACGACTTTAGCGGCTGACGACGAAACACAATTACCGGCAGATGACCGCGCCGCAAGTTCGACGTGTGGTGGATAATCTGTTGGCGACAAGATCTTAGCACAACACTCGCAGCAAGCGCGCAGTCGTAACTTTTGCAAAGCGAAGAAGTTAAGTGGTTTGACGGTTGTCGAGATGCAATTCGCGGCCGAGACAACGGTTCGCGACGCATGATTGGTCAAACTTTTGCTTGAAAAAGCAAACGCGAATTCAGTTGGGACCGCGCTCACGATCGAGTCTCATTTACCCAGTCCAATCAACTTTACCCAAACTGTTTCGCTGAGCATTGGTTCAAGACCAGCGAGGTCGTAGATTGTTCGCGCAGGAGTATTGTTTTGGTCAACTGCCAGGATGATTCGATCTGCGCTTGCGCTGCGGGCACTGGAAAACGCATGTTGTACGAGAGTTTTGCCTCGCCCGGCTCCTCGCGCTTCGGGAACCAACGCCATGTAGACGATTTCGATGATTGGTGACGCGGCTGCATCGGACGATTCCGCAGGTTGGTGGTTGGCAAGGATCACGCATCCGATCGGTTCTTTGCTTCCGTCAAAGACGGTAAACCAAAGATTCGAGTCGAACGCGTCGGACGTCTGATATCCACCGAGAGTTTGCGCAGCAGTCCGATAGGCGGATATCTGCGGACAATCAAGTGTTTGTGTGTAAGTCGTCTCAACAAGCTCCACGAATCGCTGGAACTCGCCATCGGACCAATCGATAGGCTGGAAGCGCAGTTGGTCCTCATCATTGATCACAAATGGCGTCTGTTTTGATTTCGGAACGGACACGATCAAATAGTCGAGCGTGCCGATCGATTGGAAACCCAGGGCGTCGCAACTGAGGACGACTGAATCATCCAGCGTGTTGCGTACGTCGGTCGCCCACTGAAGAAAACGCGTTCCCCGGGTTTCGAGTTCGCGGTCCAATGCCGATGAAAGCTGCCGCAGCATTTCCCGACTCTGATCTGACACGGTCTGGTCTGACAGACGCGTCGGATTGGGCAGATACGTCTGTCAGCAGACCTGCATGGACGATCGACGCCATGTCGCAGGCAGCATTTGAATCGGCGTCGGACTGCTGAATCGCAATCGCCGCGGCCAATGGCTCGTCCACTTTGTCCCCATCGCAAAGCGTGATGAGCACGATTCGATCGGACGCTTTGGCCTCGATGGCGCCGCGGATGTGGTCGACCGCAATCTGCGCTCGTCCGAGCGAGAGATTTCTCAGAAGGAGTGGTAAGACGCCTTCCAGCGACGTAAGCGGTGCGAGTTGTGCTCGGAAGCGTGTCAATCTTACGAAAACCTGCTGAATTCGGTTGGTTTTTTAAGAAACGCCCATTTTTCTTCTGGGCTCTCTGACTCTATCATAGAGACCGCCGGACTACCTCCCCACACATTTACCACCGCAGCCAATCAGGACGCCGGTGGTCCCTCGAAAAACGGAAAAACTTGGATGTTACGCCGCATCAGCATCATTTGCACAACGCTAGTGGTGGCAATCACCGGCATCTTCATGGATACCCAAACGGCCGAAGCACAGCTGTTTCGTCGTCTGCGCTCTCGAATTGAATCCCGAATCCCCGCACCCCCGCCAGTCCAGCTGCAACGGCAACCGTTCCAACCGCAGACGTTGCAGCGACAGAGTGCCGCACAACCTCGGATCCAACCGCAAGGACAACGTGTCTCGCCGGTCGCACCTCAACCGACTCCGGCCAAGCCGATTCCTCCACAAGGCGGCTCGAATCCAGCTGCGAAACCACCCACCGGCGTGACCGCCGCGACAAAAGAATTCGGCGGCTCGATCCTGGCACCGGCTCAGAGTTCTCAACCTCCTTTCAGTCCCACGCAGCAATCGGACGCAGCGGTTGCCGCCTCTGGTTCCGCTGCCAAGTCAGCACCGCGGCGAGCATCCCTGGGAATTGATGTGCGACAATTGAAGGGCGCGATCCCAGGATTGACGGTGGTGAAGATTAAAGACACCTCCGGTGCCGATGAAGCAGGATTGCAGGTAGGAGATTTGATCATTGCAGTCGATGGCAAAGCCACTCCAACTATTGCAGACATCAACCGGCTTCTTAGCGGGCGAAAAGGGGGCGACTACATCCGAGCAAGAGTTGTCCGAGGCCGAACCACAAAGGCTTTGGAGCTTCCATTGATCGGGGACGAAGTCGCCAGTGCAAAACCGCCGACTTCACCGACAAGCAGGTTGACCGAAGGCCCGATAGAGCTTGGCATCGAAATCGCAGCAAGCAGTGGCGAGCAAGGTGTGATCGTCGCCGATGTCGCAGAGAACTCGCCTGCGGCTGCGGCGGGACTGCGGGTGGGTGACCGCATCGTGTCGCTGGACGGGCGTTTGCAACAAACCGCCGACGTGTTAAGCCGCGAACTTGCCAAGCTGAAACTCGGCGATGAATTGAACCTGCAAGTCGTGCGAGATGGCAAGTTAGTTGCGGCTGATGTTCAGATGGTCGATCCCGGGACTCTCGCCAATGACTTGACGAAACAGAAACCCGCGGACAAGGGTTCGGTGTTCGGCAGTTTCGGTTCAGCGCCGAGCGGACTGTTGAACGGAAGCAGCAAATCGAAAGTGGACTCCGCGAACGACGAGATGGCTTTCGATGACAACGAGCCAGTTCAACAGGTCGTGTTCGAGTCAGAGATTGAAGGGGATCCCTCAGCACTCAAAGAGGACCCACCCTCCTTGGAAACGTTGGAACTCCCACCTGGCGTGTCGGCGACTCCCATCGGGACTGGCGAGCCCCAACAGCAAGCACCGCAGCCCGAATCTTCGGAAGAGTTGCGTGAAGAGATTCGTCGGCTTCAGCAACAACTGAAAGCTCTCGAAGCAAAACTGGAGTAGGCATGCTGGAGAATCCGTACGAGCCGCTCTTGGATGGCTAGGGAATACCCCGCGGACCCCGGACAAGACGCTGGCGATCCCGATCCGTCGATCGATCCCGAATCTTTGGGTGCGGAGTCATCGCATTCGGAGCCGTCGGGTTTCGGTCACGCTGCCGCGAAGGTGAAGACATTTCCACAAACCGCCGGCGTCTACTTGATGAAAGACGCCGCCGCCCGTGTCATTTATGTCGGCAAGGCCAAGAACCTGCGGAGCCGCGCCGCGAGCTATTTCCTGAAAGCCGCGGCCGAAGACCAGCGCACGTCCACTTGGATTGGCGAGATCGCCGACATTGACTTTGTTGAATGTGACAGCGAAGTCGATGCATTGTTGATGGAATCGCGGTTGATCAAAGACATCCAACCCAAGTTCAACAAGGATCTTAAAGACGACAAGACCTTTCCCTACTTAATGATCACGACGCGGGAAGAGTTTCCTCGGGTCGAGGTGACTCGCGAACCAAAGTCGACAGGTGTCAAGCTGTATGGGCCATTCGCCAGCGCCGGCGCCTTGCGGGGTGCCATTGGCGTGCTGCAGCGGATCTTCAAGTTCCGCACTTGCGCGCTAGACATTAGTGAATCAGAGGAGCGTTGGAAGTGGTTCCGCCCATGTCTATTGGCTAGCATCAATCAATGCACGGCCCCCTGCAATTTGCGGATTAGCAAAGACGAATATCGTCGCGACATCAAGCGTCTGCAAACGTTTCTCGAAGGCGGCAAGAAACGGTTGCTCAAAGAGATGCGCGACGAAATGCAATCAGCGAGCCAGACTCTTGATTTTGAACGCGCGGCGGTGCTCCGCGACGAAATCAATATGCTCGAGCGTCTGGAAGAACGAGGTGAGCTCGACACGCACGCGCAGCCCGAGGTCTTTTACATCGATCCGAAAAAGGGACTCGCCGGATTGCGGAAAGTGCTTGATTTATCCGAAACACCGCGAGTCATTGAAGGCGTCGACATCGCGCACCTCGGTGGCGGTGAAACGGTCGCCAGTTTGGTTCAGTTTATCGACGGCTTGCCGTTCAAACCGGGATATCGACGGTTCCGCATTCAAGACGTCGACGGCATCGACGACTTCCGCAGCATCTATGAAGTCGTTTCACGACGTTTCCGCCGTCTCAGCGACGATGGGGACGCGTTTCCCGACATCCTGCTGATTGACGGAGGGAAGGGGCAGCTGAACGCGGCGATGGCCGCCTTCCGCGACCAGGAAATCACGCCGCCAACGGTCATCTCACTGGCCAAACAGGAAGAGGAGATCTTTCGGCCTGGCAACTCTGAATCGATCAAGCTCAGCCGCGGCGCGTTCGCGTTACGTTTGCTGCAGTACGTGCGAGATGAATCACATCGCTTCGCCCAACACTATCATCATATGCTGCGGTCAAAGTCGACGTTCGATCGGTAAAGTCTTCGTAGGCTGGGTTTCCCGCACGCCGCTAAAGGTCGTCGACTGCCGAGGGCACTTGGGCGACCCGCACAATCAGCACCACCTGTTCCTGGCTGTTGTCGGAGTCCGTTCCCATCAGCATGTGCTTGGCCAGTCCCGCGACCGGTGTTGTGGCCGCGATCACAAGCGCGTCGTGTTCGCTCGCCGTTACCGCTAGATCAAGTTCTGGAATCGACCATCTGTCTCGACGCGTCTCGATCCGCAGCCCCATGTCACTGCTGACTCGCTTTTGCCGAGCCTCACCGAAGTGGATCTCCGGACGGAAATGTAGATCAACCTGTTTGACGCCGGAGGCTTGAGTCGGCGTGATCGCGAAAAAGTACTGCGGATTGCTGAGCGTTCGGCCGATTGTTCCCCCGTCCGCTCGCACCATTGCTACGTGGCTGCCTGCGATGGGCTGTTGCAGCGGCAATTCGTAGCGATGCCCCAACCGCATCGGAATCAGCTTTTCGCCTCGTGCCACATCACTGGCGACCGACGCATGGCTGAGAAACGTTTGCACCACATCTGGTTCGATCGTGGACTTTGCCAGACGCTGCCGAAAATGCTCTTCGTTCGCTACGAAACCTACGCGAAATCCGTTGGCAAGCAATGTCCGACGAGTATTGGCATCAATCGCGGTTTCGTCGATCCATTGCCAGAGCGAAGCCGCTTCGTCGATGTCATCCGGGTTGACTGCGATGTTCACGAATTCGACTTCCAGAATGACTCGCTTCCTGTTGTCGCCGATACTTCCCGAGCTGCGCTCGATCGCCGGGTCACGCGTTGCTGATTCCTTCCAACTGGCGCAGCCAACAACCAGCACCGCGAGCAGGGCGCAGGAAGCAATCCGAAATCTTGATAAGAACGTAATGAGACGCACCACCGTTGGCCCTGTCACCACGTGGCAGGATTTTCAGTAATGCCACGAATGATTCCCACGGGAGTGCAATTGCTAGCCTTTGCGCAGTGTGGAAATGATTGACGCAGCGGAAGAGATGGGACGCTACGAAGTCACCCGCTGTCACGTCAAGAGAAGCGGCTTGGCAGGGGAAACGTGGGCAAAACTACCAGATTCGTTTGAACGAATTCATCAGCCGTCGCAAGGCTCCAGGTTTATCTGCGGCCTCGTCCTCGATCTCCTCTTCACTTGCGACCGAATTCACGCTGCCGGTTTCGGCACTTGCTTTGTGTATGGCGGGGACCGAAATCACCTTTTTCTTCGCGCTGACCAGCGATGCGTCGACGGTGTTGGTTTGACTTGAAGTTTGCATCACTGGTTTCGACAAAGCGGCGAAATCAGCTGGCGACAACTGCGTGATTTCCGGGATCTTGATTCGGGATTTTTGCGGCCGTGGCGGATCAGCCTGCGTCATGGAATTGGCGGGCGCGAGATTCTGCATCGAGACAATCAGGCGAGCCGCGTCGTCACCCTGGCCCGAGCGGCGTAGCACTTTGACCAGCGCGTCTGCGGTCGCGGGATCCGCTTCCAAGGACAGCGAATGCTCGAGCGCCCAACGTGCCTCTTCGACCAAGCCGACATCCGCCAAATGCATTCCAAGCCGCGAAGCAAGGCTCGCATTGCCGGGCTGTCCCTGCAGGGCGGCACGGCGCAAACAGAGTGCGGTGCTGCTGGGAAGCGTTCTCGCATCGGCGCGGCGAAGATAAATTGCCGCCAGCAAATCCATGGCCTGAGCGGCTTCGACGCTCTGTGCAGCGATCGGAGCGAGCTGGACGCGGGCGTCGTCCAGGTATCGATCCGCTGCGTCGGTTGCCGACAATCCTTGCGTCGGTTGGTCGTCCAGCACGTCTGTGAGATGCGATTTCGCCATCCGCGTGATCGCTCGCGCATCAACGGATCCGTAGATACCTGAAAAATCGCGGGCCTCGCGAATCGCCTGGCGAGCTCTTTGAAGCCTATCCAAGGCACTGGCCCCGGCGTCACTGGATACCGCCGTACCATTTTCACGTTGGGCCAGGTCGACCGACTCAGCGGCCCAGCGGATCGCTGTCCATGCGGAGGTTTCCGCCGACAACGAAGCACCAACCCCGTATTCTCGCGTTGCCTGTGCAATCATCCGGCGGGCGACCTCGGCCGAAGCACTCGAAGTGGATGAGCGCAACCATCGCGTGGGCGGGTCATTGTGGATGCCGACCGTCATGCCTGTCGCCGCCGGGCTGGTGTCGGACTTGTCGTTGACAAGGGCTTCGGCGGAGCATGCAGCCAGCTCTGTTGACGTTGCTAGCGTGTGCTGTTTCGTTGGGATGTGGTCGGCCGATATGGTCGCAGTCACAGTCGGCAGACGCCTGGGAGCTTTCCGTTTCGCGGAGTCCCCCGCTTCTTCGGCCAGAGCCGAGGAAGCCAATGACGCCGACGCGACCAACAGGCCTAGCAGCAGAGTCTGACGATGACGTGCAGTGAGTTGGTGTAGTTTTATCTTCACGTTTCTGTTCCGAGTATCTCGGGGTCGACGTATCGCGGGGTCGACGGGGAATGTGACCACGTCATACAGATCGGACCATCGCGTCAAAGATCACTGCCAAACTCAAACAGGATCTTCGTTAGAACTACACCGAGCCGAACGATCCGGCAGAACCGTCAAAGTTTCACTCAGAATCGTTTTGCTTGCAAATCGATTCGATCCCAAGCGATCAGGCGGGTGAGGGGCGGCCGTAGAAGTAGCCTTGAGCAAGATCGAAACCGAGGTCGATGCAGGCCTCCGCTTCCTCGGCCGTTTCAACTCCCTCGGCCAGAGCGCGAATATCGAGGTCGCGAACCATCTGGACCAGCGTTTCCATCATCCGACGTCGCTGCTCATTCGCTTTGTCGATCTGACGAATTAAGCGAGATGTCGAATTTGACGAAGTCCGGCCGTGCCTCGATCAGTTCTGCGAGTCGAGCCTGGCCGGAGCCGAAATCGTCGTAGGCGAGCAAGATATTCAGTTCACGCATCGCACTGTACAGCGACTGCATCATCGCCGGATTGGTGACCGAGGACTCATGAATCTCCAACACCAGGTCGGTGTTTCCCGTCATCTCGCGGACTTTTTGCAGCGAACGGATCAGGCCTTCCCCGTCTTCCATCTCGCGTGGGTGAGTGTTGACAAACAGCGTTGGCCGATCGGGAAGATCGCGGCCGACACGCACGCCTTCCCAGCGTAGCAAGCGGCTGAGTTCGACTTCCAAGTTCAACTTTTCAGCTGCTTGGAACATCGCGCCAACCGATTCGAGCCCGAAAACGCTCCCACGTCCCAGGATCTCAAAGCCGATCGAGCACGAATCGCTCATATCGATGATGCTCTGGAAGTGTGGTTTGACTAGCCGCTCGGTCATCAGCCGATCAAACTGGACCAGCGCCAACGCCTGATCACAGACGTTCTCGGCGTAGGTTCCGTTGGTCATACCAGTGGGCGATTGTCGGCGAACACGAAACGGCGCTTCGGCGAAGTGAATCAGATCCTCTTCGGAAACCTGGACCGTTTGGTCCATGTTGATGCGTGTTCCGTTGACATAGGTACCGTTGGTGCTGCCCAAGTCCTGTAAGAATAGCGTGCCGTCTTTGACTCGCAACGAAGCATGACTTCCGCTGACGGTGCGGTACTGCAGCCTCAGTGAAACGCCGGTCTTGCGGCCGACGATGTACGGGTCTCCGTCAACCGGCAAATGCAAGATTGTCTCGCCAGGTTTCGTCGGTCCCGACAAAAACCAAACGTCTTCGGTCGCAGCAGTGCTGCGGCGAAGGCGTTCGAGCGTTGCGTTGTCGACACTTGGCATGGATAGGCTTTATTGAATCGGGAGTCCTAGGCGGAACCATCGGTATCATCGCGACGAGCATCACCAGGCGAATGCATGCCGCTTGGTTGGCTCACGAATACCGCTCTAGGGTCCGCCGAGAAAATGGTAGGTCAGGATTTCTTCCCGCGTAATGCCACGGAGCATTTTCTGGGGCATTCCTCGTTTTCATGCAACAGCTGAGGTTGGTATCCAATCGCGAGCTAGGTTTCATCAAAATCGGATGATTCTTGCGCGCTCGGTCCGTCCGAATTTGCGTGAGACTCTGACGCGATCCTCAAAACAGACATAACAGACATGACAGCACTTGCCAGCGAAACGCAGACATTCGAGCCCAGCATGCTTGGTGGATTGCTTTCCGATGACACCTTCTGGCCAACGCAACCTCAAGATCTGAGTGAAACCGGCTTGAGTGAATCGTTTATCGAGAGTTTGGTGTTGAAAACCGTTCTGATTGGCGGCACCGTCAGCGGACGCGCTACCTCCGAGCGAACCGGGCTACCATTCCGCGTGATCGAGCCGCTGCTGGATGTTCTGAGGACACGCAAGCTCGTTTCCCATGTACGTCCGGCCGCCTTCAACGACTACTACTACTCGTTAACCGAAGCCGGCCAGCGCCGTGCACAAACGGACATGCAAAGCTGTAGCTACGTCGGTCCAGCGCCGGTTCCATTGGGTGATTATGTACTCAGCGTCGAAGCACAAGCGGCTGGACTTGATCCGATCGATCGCGACCAACTGCGAATTGCACTCTCAAAAATCTCGTACCAGGATGACTTGCTCGATCAGCTTGGCCCAGCCATCAACAGCAACACGGGGATGTTCTTGTTCGGGCCTCCAGGAAATGGAAAGACGACCATTGCACGCTGCCTGACCCAGTGTCTTGGCCAGGAGATTTGGATTCCACACGCGCATCCTGGACGACGGCAACCTGATCAAATTACAAGACGACGCTTTCCATCGTCCCGCGCCAATCCCCGAGGCCGACGGAAATATCTTGAAGACTCAGGAGTGGGATCGCCGCTGGCTTCGCATTCAACGGCCAACCGTTGTGGTCGGTGGTGAATTGGTGATGGAAAACCTGGAAGTCCGGCACGATCCCCGCTCCAATATTTGTGAAGCACCGCTGCAGATGAAAAGCAACTGCGGTTGTCTGCTGATCGACGACTTTGGTCGCCAGCGGATCGCGCCAGAAGAACTCTTGAATCGCTGGATCGTCCCACTCGAAAACAGCTGTGACTATTTGACGCTGCCGACCGGTAAGAAGATTCAAATCCCGTTCGAGCAGTTGATCATTTTCTCGACCAATCTAGATCCAGATTCGCTCGTCGACGAGGCGTTCTTGCGCCGCGTTCCCTACAAGATCTTCGTGGGTGATCCGACCCGCGACGAATACCGAAGTTTGATCAAGGAAGTGACGCGCGTATCTGGGTTTCGCCGACACACCTGAGGCAGCCGAACACTTGCTGAGATTCTACGACAGTTCCGGCGCGCCCGCTCCGTCGCTGTCATCCGCGAGACTTGCTGACGCAGGTCATGAATTTTTGCAAGTATCGCAAGATGCCGCTGGCGATTCGCCCCGAGTACCTCGATCAAGCCTGCCGAAGTTACTTCAGCCAGCTATAAGAATCGCGATTCCCGAACGGAATCTGCGAAACGAAACGGATCACAAACAACACTTGAATTGACGATGACGACAACGGACACCACCAGAATCCGCGAAGGATACGAGCCCATTCCCGGTTACGTGTTGGAAGAGATGATTGGTCGTGGCGGGTTCGGCGAGGTTTGGCGTGCCAACGCGCCAGGCGGCCTCAAGAAAGCGATCAAGTTCGTCTTCGGGGCTCAAGATGAATCACGCGGGTCTCGTGAACTCCGTTCGCTCGAGCGAATCAAAGGAGTCTGTCATCCATTCCTGTTGACGTTGGAGCGTTTCGAGGCGATCGACGATCAACTGGTGATCGTCACCGAGCTTGCCGATTGTTCGCTCGAGGAAGTGTTCAAACGCAATCGCGATCGTGGATCATGCGGTATTCCCCGTGAAGTGTTGCTGTCGCACCTTCACGACGCCGCCGATGCCCTCGACTACTTGCACCAACGTTATCAACTGCAGCATCTGGACATCAAGCCGGGCAACCTGTTGTTGGTCGGTGGCCATGTCAAGGTTGCTGACTTCGGACTTCTGAAGGATCTGCGCGACGTCGAGTGCAGCGTAGTGGGTGGGTTGACCCCAATCTACGCTCCACCCGAAGTCTTTGACGGCCGGCCAAGTTTGCATAGCGACCAGTACAGCCTGGCGGTGATGTACCAGGAATTGCTGACCGGAACACGCCCCTTCGGCGGACGTACGATCGCTCAACTGGCGACACAGCACGTCCACAGCGCACCCAATCTGGAACCGCTTCCGCCCAGCGATCGCCCGGTCGTGGCAAAGGCATTGGAAAAGAACCCCGAACGACGCTTTCCTAACTGTAAAGACTTCGTCGACGCACTCCGCGTGCCACGTGGAAAAGGGACAACGGTTACATCATTTGGTGACGACTTTGTCGGCGAAGATACCAAGCCAGTGGTCGAAGGAATGGGCACGGCAGCTGATGTCGATGATCTACCGCAACTCAACGAAGAGGCACAAACCGCAACGGGGTCTCATTCAGCCGCGGGTAAGACACAGGCGAGCGGCAAGCATCGCGCCATCGTGGTGGCGCTTGGAGGGACCGGTGCGGATTGTCTGCGGGCGATTCGCCGGCGTGCCGCGGACAATCATTCGCCAATTCCACTCGACTTACACAGCGTGCTCATCGATACTGATAGGGAGACGATCCATGCGATGCGTGTCGCCGAGGTGTCCGACCGTGTCACCAAGTGTGAACTGATTCACACGCCGCTTCGCACGGCCCACGAATATCGTCAAGACGGCACGGAAAGATTGAAAACGATTTCGCGACGCTGGATCTACAACGTCCCGCGAAGCAAATCGACCGAAGGAATGCGTTCGCTGGGACGATTGGCACTGGTCGATCACGGACCGGTCGTGACGAAACGATTAAAAGCAACCATTGACGCACTCGCCTCGGACGCAGCAGGAATCACGCCTTCGGTGTATGTCGTTGGATCGCTGACCGGCGGAACTTCCAGCGGCATGTACATCGACGTCGTCCATTTGCTCCGGCATCTATTAGACCAAGCCGGTCTCGAAGATGTCCAGATTCTGTCGATGCTGTCGACATCGGCCTTCGAGTCTGACCCTGCTCATCCGCTCGCCCTCCACGACTCTCAGGCCGCATTGGTTGAGATGAGATATTTCCTGCAGGCCGGCAACGGATATCCCGGCGACAACGGTGCCGGATGGCCAAGCGTTCCGGCCGCCCGAACACCGTTGCGGGATGTTTACCTGGTGGCAGGCAGCGCCCGCGGCAGCACGGCGCCAACGCCTGTCGAAACCATCACCGATTACATCTGGTCCGACGCAACCGGAGCGGGTGACTTGCTGGCTGCCGCACGAAGACTGGCGATCAGCGAGAACAGTTCGATCGCTCCCGCATCACTTCGCTCAGTCGGCGTCGTTCCGTTGGCAGACATCCGCGTTGCTCAGCAAAAATCACTCGCCCCGACCGTGGTCCGCGAACTTCTCATTCAATGGCTCGGTCTTCCCTCACACGCTCGCCAAACCGCCGTTCCCCTCGCTGATCGCATCATGCGGCGAGCTGGAATCTCAGTCGACACGATTGTCCAAGATGTCAGCGAGACATTGCTAACGCGGTCACATCGAGATTCGATTGAAGAGGCGATCTCGTGCCTTTCGCCGCAGCAACGGCAAGTCGATGCCGACTGTCAACGCCGCTCTGCAGCCCCTGATTGACTCGTTGACAGCCCAAGAAAACTTCGAATCCATCCCGGCGGAGGTGGTTACCAACGTTCACCGGGAGATCACGGTCTGCTTGAATGACCGCCGCGCGGACCTGACCACCGTGATCGAATGCTTGAAGCTGATTCGAGAGAAGATTGTCAGCCTGATCTCAAGCTGCCAAGGCGATAGCGCGCCCGCACAGCAAAACACGCCCATGCCCGTCGACGTTGCTGTGGCCCGCTTGATCGCTGCCCACTACTTCGGCCAGATCTCAGCCAGCTTGAGCTCACTGCAGCAGCGACTCGAGGAGTTCGCGACCGTGCTTGCAATCGCCATCGTCCAGTCAAGCAAGTCACAAGCGAAAGATGACAATCCCTGGGACATGCTGCCAGAGGCAGTGCGATCGCAATTCCACTCAGTCGAACTCGCGTTGCATGAGACGACCGCCAACCGATTTCTGTTGCGAACCCTCAGCAACCAGGCATCCAACATTGACGCTAACGTCATGGTCCGCGAATTGAACGAGGCCATCGTGCCGATCATCTCAAGTCTCTTCGATGAAAATCACGAGGCTTTTGTGAAACACGGCACGCTCTGTGTACCGGCGACGACGGAACCCATTTCCAACGCTTCCATGTCGACAAATGATTTGTCGGGACTTCCCGGCGATACGGTCACGCAACGGTTTCAGCCATCTCGGAACCCGGATGAACCGCTGTCGGTCGAAGAGGCGTTGGCGGTCGTCAAGCCCAAGCTGTTGGCGTTCGGTGGCCTGCAACGATTGATTCTGGTCGTCGGTAACGAACAAGATCGCAGCCGGCTTGAGCCACAAGTTCGTGCCGTCCACAAGGGATCTCTCACCGTGGCGATCATCCCTGGATCGACAGCCAAGCTGATTCACGAAGCGCAGCAAGTCGAGCTCACGCAGATCCTATCCCGTCTGACGATCTTGAACGGAAGCAACTCACAGGTCACCGGTCGATTGGCGAGCCGCACGGACATCGCCTGGTAATCCTGATTGTGGCTCGGTTGATTGTGGCTCGGTTGTCCCAACCGAGCATGACGTCGGACCACGCTCATCTCGGTTGGGACAACCGAGCCAACAAGATCAATCATCTACTCGTATCGCAACGCGTCGATGGGATCGAGACGACTCGCTTTACGTGCGGGGTAGAATCCAAAGAAGATTCCCACCGCGGCCGAAAACAGAATCGCGGTCACGGCTGCCGGAATTGACACAACGACCGGCCAAGCGGTACCTGGGGAGACCGCATTGATCAGCTTGATCACCGCGATCGACCCGCCAACCCCAAGCGTTAAACCGATCATCCCGCCGAGCACGGACAGCACCACGGCCTCGATTAGGAATTGTCGCAGGATGTCTCCGCCGCGCGCTCCCACTGCCATCCGCACGCCGATTTCCCGAGTTCGCTCGGTAACCGAGACCAGCATGATGTTCATGATGCCGACGCCGCCAACCGCCAAACTGATCGCCGCAATCGAAGCCAGCATCGCCGTCATCGAACCGGTGATGACGCCAAGAATGTTGGCGATCTCGGTCGTGCTTTGCACCTCGAAGTCAGCCGGCCGCCCGGGGGCGATATCGTGACGCTCACGTAACAGCTGACGAATCTCGCTTGTCGCACTGGCCGTCGACTCCGGCGTTCGTGCCGACAGCCATGATCGCGTGAACGCTCTTGAACTGATTGCCGTGAAGCCGTTTCTGAACCGATGTGTACGGCACCAGGATGACATCGTCTTGGTCTTCGCCAACCATGTTCGCCCCTTTGCTCTCCAATACCCCAATGACTCGGAAAGGAATGTTGCCGATGCGGACTTTCTCACCGATCGGATCGATCGTTTGAAACAGCTTCGCGACCAGTGTATGCCCAATCACGCAGACTTTGTCTGCCGAGCGGATTTCGCGCTCGCCAAAGAAGCCGCCACGATGAAGCTCCCAACTGCGCACCGTCAGGTACTCGGGTCCAACTCCGATCGATTCTTTCGGCTGCCAATTCACGCCGCCATAGACGACCTGATTCGCGAATCCGACCAGGCCACTACTGGCTGCGATGGAATCACACTCGTTCTGGATCGCATCGGAATCGGCTGCTGTCAATTTGACCGAGCGCATGTCCTGCACTCCGCCACGCTGCATCATTCGCGGAAAAATGATGATCACGTTTGTGCCCAGCCCTTCCAACTCGCCACGGACAAGCTGCGTCGCGCTCTGGCCGATCGAGACCATCGCGGTGACCGCCGCGATCCCAATCACGACCCCCAACGTCGTCAATGCCGCCCGCATCCGGTTTTTGGCCAGCGAACGCAAGGCGATTCGAACGGTATTCCAAAACCCCATCGGACCCTATTGCTTCTTGGCGATCACTAACTCGTCGCCAACACTTGAGTGTTGCTATCGATCATTTCCGTCCACTTGCTGTCCCGGATACCTGTCGTCACCTCGACGGCTCTCAGCCAAGGCTCCTCCCAAATCCAAACGTAGCGTTTTGACTTTTTCTTAGCTGCCGCGGTTTTCTCGTCCGCCGATTCTTCGTCCACCAAATCGACGTCTTCTTCGTCGCTGATCCCGGTCACCAGGTGACGATCTTTTTCGCGGACGTGGGCGACTTCCGGAAAGAACCGCAACGCAGCATTGGGGATTCGTACACATTTTTCGCGCTGGTCGATCTGAAAGGAAAGACTGGCCGTCATTCCAGGCATCAGCATTTCGTCTGGGTTCGGTGCGGAAACGACGACTGGATAGGTGACGACATTCTGAGTCACCATGGGACTCAAGCGAATCTGGTCGATTGTACCGTTGAACAACACATCGGGATAAGCATCCACGCTGAACTCCACGGGCTGCCTGTTTTCGCGGGCGGCACGAATCAGACCGATATCGGCTTCATCAACTGACGCGAAGACATGCATTTCGCGACGGATGTCCGGGGACACGACAAACAACTCGGGAGTTTGAAATTGCGCGGCCAACGTCTGTCCTGGTTCGATTTTGCGATCAATCACGATGCCGTCCACCGGTGATTCGATGCGCGTGTATTCGAGGTTAGCTTCGGAATTCAATAACGAAGCTTCGGCCTGAGCCACGCCGGCCTCGGCGATTTGCAGCTGCGCTTCGAGCGATTGACGACTGTACCGATACTGGTCAATCTCAACCTGTGAAATGAACCCGTCGCCCCGGCGTAGCAAACTGTCGGCGCGTTCCTCGTCCGCTCTTGCCCTCGCCAAATCAGCTTGCACCCGATTGACTTCACCACGTCGGATGGCAAGTACCGCGCGATCGCCTTTGACAACCGCCTCAAAAATCCTGGGGTCGATTTCGGCCATCAACTGACCTTTGGTGACTTTGTCATTAAAGTCAACGTGCAAGGACTGGATGGGGCCGGAGACAAAGGAGCCCACCGAAATCGACAGCACCGGTTTGACTTCGCCGGTCGAATTAACGACGGAAACGATTTCGCCTTCCGTCACTTTTGCCGTGCGGAATTTCGGCTGATTGCGTTGTTTCCAGTACTGATGGCCGAAATAGCCCCCGGCGCCGAGTCCGCCAAGAACAAGGACCAGCAGCAACAGGCGGAAAACAATACGCATCAAGTTGGGCACTTCGTTGGACGGCAGCGGAGCAATGATCGGATGCGTCTCAGTATAGAAGCTCCGCGACCAAAGTCACCCGCATCGGTGTCCGCGCCGGGGCATAGCGTTGGGTGCTCGATCCAATCAACTGGTTGTTTTAGGTTAAGCTATGAGGGCGTGAGAGCTAACGATATTGTTGCTCGATTGTCCCAATCGAGCTTGCGGTCAGTAGCAACGAGGACTCGATTGGGACAATCGAGCAACAATTGCAGAATCTCGTAAATTTGAACGGAAAATGATGAAGCGTCTTGGCTTGTTTTGTTGCCTCTGCTTGTTTGGTTTGTATCCGTATGTAGCCCCTGCTGCCGATCCGCAGGAGGAACCGTCACCGCCGAACGCATTGAACATGATCGAGGGCGTGCGTGGCGGCAGACATTGGGTAGACGCTGAAACGGCGCCGCCCAAGTCCGCTCAGGAGTCGCTCGCCTCGATCCAGATCGAATCGGGCTATGACGTGCAGCTCTTCGCCGCCGAGCCGCTCGTCCGCGATCCTGTGGCAATCACGTTTGATCAGCAGGGCCGGATGTTCGTGGTTGAATACGGCGACTATCCAATTGGGCCACCCGAGGGTGAAGATCCGCTCTCGAAGATCGTGATGCTCGAGGACTCAGACCAAGACGGTGTGGCAGATCGTCGGCACGTATTTGCCGACAAACTCGATTTCGCGCACAGCTTGATGTCCTACAACGACGGACTGCTGGTGGGGGCGAAGACGAAGATCCTGTTTCTCAAAGACACTGACGGAGACCATGTCGCCGATGTCCGCGAAGTCTTGTTCGATGGGTTCACTCCGGCGCATCCGCAGATGCAGATCGGCAACCCACGATGGGGCATCGACAATTGGATCTACCTGAACTACGGCCCCGGCAAGATTACTGCAAGCAACAAGCCGGACGAGGTTGTTGAGATGCCACGCAAAGACGTGCGTTTCAATCCGCTTACGATGGAGCTTCAAGCGGACAGCGGTTTGGGACAATTCGGGAACACGATTGATCGCTGGGGAAATCGGTTTTACTGCACCAATCGCAATCCGATCATGACAACTTTCCTGCCGCCAACCGTGCTGGCGAGAAATCCGTACCACGTTGTGGCAACAGCTCACTATGACGTTGGCAAGGCGGGGGGTGACACGCGGGTTTATCCGTTGGTCGAAATGAAGAGCAACTACCTTTCCCACGCCGGGACGCATACCTCGGCATGCGGGACAACGGCTTACCTGGGTGATCTTTCATCAGGCGATTTACTAGACAGCGTCTTCGTATGCGAGCCGATCGGGCACTTGGTGACACGTTCGATCGTTAAGCCAGATGGGTTGCGATTGTCGGCAAGCCGCGCGCAACCCAAGAGCGACTTTATCGCGTCAACGGATACCTGGTTCCGGCCATCGAGTTTGGCCAATGGCCCCGACGGGGCTCTGTATCTGGCAGATATGTATCGGCTGTGGGTCGAGCACCCGAAATTCTTGCCGCCGGAGATCGCGGCGAAACTCGATTGGCGAGCTGGCGAGGACCGTGGGCGGATCTATCGGATCATCCCCAAGGGGGCCAAGACGCGGCCCTTCGATCCGCCTGAGTCCGCTGCAGACTTGGTGGAGTTACTGGCAGATCTGAATGGATGGCGTCAGTTTCTGGGACAACGACTGCTAGTCGAGAGGCGTGAAAAATCGGCGGCATCTTTCGTCCGCAAGTTGCTTCATGATGCGAAGAACGCGACAACCAGGCTGCACGCGCTCTGGACGCTGGAGGGGCTGGGGGTACTGCAGCCGACGGACATTGCGGCGGGATTGATGGACGCGCATCCGAACGTTCGGATCGCTGGCCTGCAGCTTTCTGGCCGATTCCAAAGTGACCCGTTGGTTCGCGCTCTTGTACCGACATGTGCCCTCGATTCCAATGTGCGCGTCCGTTTTCAGGCAGCACTCGCCTTGTCAGACAACGACTCGCCTTTCGCGACATCGATGCTTTGTAGCCTGGCACTGCGCGACGGACATGATCGATGGTTCGCCGACGGGTTGCTGACGTCGACCAAGGACCGCGCGGGTGTGATTCTCGCTTCGCTAGTAGATTCCCGTGCGTTCACTGAAAACGGAGACGCTAACAAGATTGATCTGCTGAAACGAATTGCCTCGGTGATCGGGGCGCGAGGAGATCTGGATGAGCTGTCGAGTCTGTTTGAGTTACTGGCCATCGATGAATCAGCGGGATCTTGGTGGCAAGCAGCGGCGATCAGCGGTCTCGGCGAGGGACTGCCGCGACATCGAGGCGATTTGGGTCGTATGACACTGGCGAAACTGCAGTCAAGCCCACCGGCGCCGTTGCGCGATTCAGTCAAAGTGTTGAAGCAAGTGTTCAAGCAGAACCATCAAATTGCCCGCGATTCGCGGCGCAGAGTCGCCGATCGTGCGGCCGCGGTTGAACTGCTGGCCTATCAGCCGTTTGATGAAGCAGCCCCGGCGCTCGAAGAAATGCTTTCCAACGAGCAGCCTGCCGAGATTCAATCCGCCTGCCTCAATGCTTTGACCAGGAACGGATCACCGGCGGCGGCTAAGATTGTCCTGGATCGATGGAGCGAGCTTGGGCCGACGGTTCGTGGTGCCGCATTGGACCTGCTGTTACGCCGCGTCGATTCAACGCGGTTGGCTCTCGACGCAATGGCCGCGGGAACGATGAACGCGTCGGTACTGAGCATCGACCAAAGAGTGCGATTGTTAAAGCACTCCGACGAAGCACTTCGCGCGCAGGCCACGGAATTGTTCGGGGGCGCCGTTTCCACCAATCGGCAGCAAGTCGCCAAGGACTACGAAACGTCGTTGTCGCTGAAGGCTTCCGCCGCTGAAGGCGAAAAGGTGTTCATGCGTATCTGCGCGAACTGTCATCGCATCAACGGAAAAGGACATGATGCGGGACCAGATCTAAGTGACACTCGCAATCGATCCAAGCCCGCCCTGTTGTACGACATCCTTGATCCGAATTCCAAAGTCGAGCCGCGATTCACGGCCTATTCAGTGCTGACCGTCGACGGTCTGGTCTTCAACGGATTGATCGTTTCCGAGACGGCCGACGCCATCGTCCTGAAAATGGCAGAGGGGAAGCAGCAGACAATCGGACGCGGTCAAATCGATCAACTCAAAGTCAGCAACGTCTCGCTGATGCCCGAAGGAATCGAGAAAGACGTCACGCCCCAACAGATGGCCGATCTGCTTGCGTTCCTCGAGGGACAGAAGTAGCGGTGGATGCGATACGCAGAAGTCTTGTGGTGAACGCCCGTCGGCTTTCAACCGGTACTGCAAATTGTGTTACGCTGAGCAAATGACAAGAGATATCCCTCACAGGCGAAATCGAGGAATGTCTGACCCCACGGACCACACGGAAGAGCTGACAACCTCTCACGCCGGCTCCTACCTTGAAGGGCCGGCAGCAAGCCCGGACGCCATTGGACGATATGAGATCCAATCGATCCTGGGGGCCGGTGGTTTCGGTACGGTGTATCTCGGATTCGATAGCCAACTCTTGCAGCAAGTTGCCGTCAAAGTGCCGCGACAACGCCGGACGAACCAGCAGGATTTCTGCTCCGCATTTCTTGCTGAAGCTCGAACTTTGGCGAAGCTTGATCACTCGCACATCGTTCCCGTGTATGACGTTGGCAGCCGAACGTTGGTCGCGGCATACGTGGTTGCCGCGCCGAGACAAAAAACGCCGATCGACGCGAATAACACTCCGAAACCAAATCGCTCGCCAATCAGCCCCAAAATCGGCGCTCCGACCAGAGTACCTAAATCCAGCATCATCAAGGCCAACGCCGATCCCGTCCCGCGGACCGCATTGGGAAACGTCTCGAGTGTCAGCGAGACCATCGTGTGGAACATCAAGCTGTGGCCCGTTCCGGCCAACAACGCGGGGATGACAATCATCCAGGAGTGCTGTGCGTCGACCAAGCCAAAACAGCACATTCCGAGTGACATGAAGAGCATGCCGCCAAACAGAACCTTTCTCGCGCCGATCCGATCAGGCAAGCGGCGCGACGACAAACGAACGATGATCCCCAATCCCGCGTAACACGCGAAGAAAATCCCAATCACGGAGATGCCGTCCATTTCCAACTCTGCGCGGTCAATGAAACTGGCCACGAAGATGAACGGGCCCGACATGCAGACACCGAAGGCAAAATCGACCAGCAAGATCATGCCTGGCCAGTGCCGACGCGTGATCGAAATGAACTCGGCAAGACGCACCGAGGATTTGGTTCCCTCGCTGTCCGTTGGACGCAAGAAGTAGAGCCCGATCAGGGGCAATGCGTTGGCCAGTGTCGCTACGACGAACAGCGTGACGAAATTGCCCCGCTCTCGGTCACCAAGCACCAGGTCGCCGAGCAGCGGGCCGACCAGCATGCCAAGAAAGCCGCCGATGCCAAAGATCCCAATCGCTTCGGTGCGGCGATGGTCGGGCGCCGTCTGCGAAATGTAGGTCAGACCGCTTGTGAAAACGATGGCGGTTCCCACAAAAAGACTTGAACGAACGATGTAGATCATCCAGCCGATATCGTACAGCCAGCAATTTGCCATCGCGGCGCATCCGAAAGTCGCGTACCCGATTCCCCACATCGCACGTGCGCCGAGTCGATTGATCCATTGCGCCATCCAAGGCCGCAACACGAGCCCCAACATTGCGCCGGCTCCCATGATCGATCCGACTTGACGCAAATCACCGTCGAGAAATTCAATCCAACGTGCGTAGTGGGCCATCAACGTATTCGCGATCACGAAACACATTTGGCCGACAAAGGCGATTAGAAAATTCCGGTCGTAAAGACGATCCGAGGTTGGGTTTGTCAAGAACGCTCCGCTAGCCGATGGTGGCTCGTTTGTCCCATACGAAATTGACAATGATTTCTCGAATGAGACAAACGAGCGTCAAAGAATCCTACGCTGAAGGCAACTGCCACGGATCACGTCGATCCAGCGGAAGAAAATGCTGACGCCGGCGAGAGTATAGCCTAACCCGTAGATCTCGTAGAGAATCGTCGTTGATTGTTGTGGATGTGTGGTTCGGCTAACTTAGATGGATTCTCGTTCGTAGTGACCGCATTCATGCGGTTGTCCCGCAAACAGCCGATGAATCGGGTCACGACAAACAAGAAATGACGCTCTCCCCAACAACTGGATTTGGATCATGTGTAACCGAATGACGTTCTTGCTGGGTCTGTTTGTTGGAATAGCTACTTGCTCAAGTCTGGTACACGGCCAGGACGGGCAGCGACTGGAGCCGAAACATGTCGCGAACATGAAGTATGTCGCGAGCGCAGCTGTCTCTCCCGATGGCAAGCACGTGGCTTATACGGTCTCCGTCCCGCGGCGGCCGCTAAAAGATGACAATGGCCCTGCTTGGTCCGAACTCCATGTTGCCGATATGGAAGGTAACTTTCGCCCTTTCATCACGGGCGACGTATCGATTGGAACTCCCCAGTGGTCCGCCGACGGGCGATCGATTTATTACATCGCAAAGCGGAACGACGACAAAGAAAAGGTCCTTTATCGAATCCCCGTCGACGGTGGCGAATCGGTACCGGCTTTCGAGCACTCAACTTCGATCGATGGTTTCGACATCGCGCCCGACGGCAAAAGCGTGGCGCTGCTGGCCAAGGAAGAGATCGACAAGTCGGTTAAGGAACTGCATGACAAAGGCTTTGATCAGGAAATCTACGAGGAGGACTGGAAGTCGACACGTGTTTGGATCGCCGCGCTCGATCCCGCTGCGACCAACTCAGACACGCATACGCACACCAGGATGTTGGACTTGGAAGGATCAGCCTCCTCCGTGAAGTGGAGTCCCAGCGGGAAAGAACTGATGGTCGTCCTGGCACCGACGCCGTCGGTGGACGACAGTTACATGCAAAAGACGGTGCATGTTGTCGAAGCAGAATCGGGACGAATCATTCGATCGCTGGCAAATCCCGGAAAGCTTGGCCACGTTGATTGGAGCCCGGATGGGAAACGGTTGGCCCTGGTCTCCGCCGCCGATATCAACGACCCCAAGGATGGCCGCTTGATGGTTGGCACGGTCGACGGCGACGAAGGGCTAACCGATCTGTTACCTGGCTTGGATGCGCACGTCACCGAGTTCAGCTGGAAAGACGATACAAGCCTCTACTGGCTTGCAGCCGAAGGTGTTTCATCGCGATTGGGCCTTGTGAACCTCGAGGGCGAACGCCAGGATTTCATTGAACCAGGTGGAAAGACTGTCTTCATTCAGTTCTCTCGCAACAAACAGAACCAACCGATCGCGCTGTTGGGTCATAGCCCAACACATGGGCCAGAGCTATTCATTGCCGACGATCCGTCGGACGCGCCGCGGAGAATCACCAACGTCAATCCATGGCTGGAAGAAATGCAGTTCGCGAAACAGTCCGTTGTGCGCTGGAAAGCACGCGACGGTTTGGAATTGGAAGGCATGCTGATCTATCCGCTCGATTACGTCGAAGGTCGACGCTATCCAACCATCATGTACGTTCACGGCGGACCAGAATCCCACGAGTCAAACGGATGGTTGACAAGCTATTCGAGACCAGGGCAAGTCGCCGCGGCACGTGGGTTTGCCGTTTTCTATCCCAATTATCGCGGCAGCACCGGTCGCGGCGTTGAGTTCTCGAAAATGGGACAAGCTGACGCAGCGGGCAAGGAGTTTGATGACCTGATCGACGGGATTGATCATTTGATCAAACTCGGCATCACGGATCGCTGATGCCGTCGGCGTCACGGGTGGCTCTTACGGCGGTTATGCCTCGGCTTGGTGCTCGACCTTTTATTCCGATCGGTTCGCCGCCAGCGTGATGTTCGTGGGAATCAGCGACAACGTATCGAAAGTGGGTACGACCGACATTCCTGACGAGATGTATCTGGTACATCATCGCAAACACCTCTGGGATGACTGGGAGTATTTCCTCGAGCGCAGTCCGATCCGACACGTCGAGCGCAATCAGACCCCAACGTTGATCATGCATGGGAAAGATGACCCGCGAGTCCACCCGTCGCAGTCGCTGGAGCTGTTTCGTCACTTGAAGACGCTCGGGAAGGCACCGGTGCGTTTGGTACTATTCGAGGGCGAAGGGCACGGCAATCGCAAAGCCGCAGCACGGCTCGATTACAACCTCAGGATGCTCGGCTGGATGCAGCATTATCTGCAGGGACCGGGCGGAGATCCACCGGCGATGGAATTGGACTACCACAAAGCACTCGGCGTCCCGCGCGAAGAATAGTAGCCATCACGCTCCGCCGTGATGTAGCCCGACATTCGGTTCACAAATGGTGTCTGATTCTCTCGGAGACAAGTCGCACCAGTGAAGTCGCTTCTTCGACAAAAACGAAACGCTTCGGGATACCGCAAAGTCGGGCTACATCACGACGGAGCGTGACGGCTACTTTGTTGTGACTCGCGTCACTGCAAACGCACTTCGACGAGCTCGGTCAGGCTAGCGTTGGTTGCAAACGTGGTGTCGAAAGTTATTTGCAGCGGTGGCAGCGCGACGCAACGGAAACCGGGCCGTGAATTCTCATCCGAACTGATCCTGGCTCCACCGAGGGAAAAACGACTTTGCCGTCTGATGGGACCGCGATGCGAGTCGATCCGATCTGAAGGAACGTCGCCGGAGAACTATGGGCCGTGGCGGACCCCGCAAACCCAGAGTTCCGTCGTCTGCTTGATGTTCAGGCAACGTACAGTGTGAGTTTCTCTAATGATGGGTGACAGCTTGCATGCATCGAAAGAGACTCGCCGAAAGTTTCGTTAGTCAATGTCCCAAGCGGCCAAAAGAAAGTTCTTCCAGTGACCTGCACCCGACTCGAAACCGTAACATATTCTCCAGATGACCAGTGTCTTATCGTCGTTGTACCGTCAGGCGAAATCGAATTCTAGGATCGGCGAAACGGCGACGAGAAGGGGAACGTTTCGAATCAATCACCCTCTTCGTCACGTGAAGTTCATGGACAAATTTGATCGACTTGTTGCATCCACAGTCGATGGTTTGGTGATGCGGTGAAAGTACTAACCGTCGCGGTAAGGACGCTGGTTGCCCGGCGATCCCCCCGCCCAGATCCCTGCGAGCGGAATTACCGCACAAGGCTCCTACCTCAGGTAATGACGCACAGTCGCTGTTCGGGATAAGGGTGAAGGGTGCCGCTCAGGTGGAAGCCATTTTGCAGCCAGTCGGTTGCCCCAATGCCAACCACTCACCGGTGTTTCTTCGAGTCGACCCTTTTCCAATTCGATCGGCTCTGGCGGGCTTCGCGAGTTGCGAAACGTCGCACCCAATTCGTCTGACAGCGTGTCCCGACTGTCTCTCCCCTGCCCTTGCATTCAGTTGAGTGCCTGCTGGTAGTTTCAAGTTGAGGATTGTTGAATGTGCACGGTACCCGGCGAACCGGAGGACATGACGAGGTAGCGTCCCGACGATTCTACCGCCCCTGGAAGCCGTGTCTCTGACGGTTTTTCGACGCTTCGGTCTGCGTCACCTCCTGCGCCGAACGAAATGTGCGTCGTGCGGGAGGGTGGTCGAACCTCGGCGCGTTTAGCCATACCCGGTATCGCTTCAACTCTGCGAAGTCGATGCAATCGCCGCGAGTTTGCGGTCGAATGACCGAGACTGTCAATGGCCGATTTCGCACCCTGGCGATTACCACTGCACTGACGGATTTGTTTGCGGTCGGCGCCGAGGTTCGGGAAACCAATGCAGACGACAAGATAAGAATAGTCCTACTGATCGGTTGACGCGGGCTCACTTGCTGGCTCAACGCAGCACGAACAATAGCGTCCGGAATGACGATGGGCTCTCTCGGGTTCTACCAATCGGCTGACACGCTCCGCCGAGCTTACGGCGTCTCAATCTGTGGTTTACAATCTGGGTTTCGCCCGAACTGGAAAGGTACGTGAGTAAGATCGATGCCGTTGAATCCGCCGTCAGGCCAACACGCCATCTGTGCGGATCCATCAACTCAGCTGTTGGAAAGATTGCTCGGCAACCTGGAAAAGGTGATTCGAGGTAAACGAGACACATTGAAATTGTTGCTTTGTTGCCTCGCAGCGGAAGGGCATGCGTTGCTCGAGGATATTCCCGGGACTGGGAAGACGACGCTCGCCAAGGCGCTGGCTTTGTCGATGCGATGTGAGTTCAAACGAGTGCAATTCACTCCTGACTTGCTACCAACCGACATCCTGGGAGCTTCGATTTTCAATCCTCAGCAGGGGACGTTCAATTTCAATCCGGGCCCGATCTTCGCGAACGTGCTTGTTGCAGATGAGATCAACCGTGCATCGCCGCGAACACAGTCTGCGTTACTCGAGGCGATGGGCGAGCAACAAGTGACGATCGATGGCCACACGCGTCCTCTTGATTCCCCCTTCCTCTGCATTGCGACTCAGAACCCCGTCGAGTTCCACGGAACCTATCCGTTACCGGAAGCGCAATTGGACCGCTTTTCGGTTCGTTTGACGCTTGGCTATGTCAGCGAAGAAGAGGAACTGCGGATTCTGGAAACTCAGCAGTCAGGCCAACCGCTTCATGACATCCAACCGGTTGCCAGCGCGGACGAAATCATCGGTCTTCAGCAGGCGGTTCGGAACGTGAAGATGGAAGAATCGGTGAGTCGTTACTTGCTTCGGCTGGTGTCAGCTACTCGAGACACGATCGGTGTTCAGCTTGGCGTATCGACGCGTGGTTCTCTACAGCTGGCAAGAATGGCAAGGGCTTATGCTCTGATCCAGGGACGAGACTATGTGCTACCCGAGGATTTAAAGCGGCTGGCCGAACCGGTCTTGGCCCATCGTCTGGTGTTGGATACGCAGTCCCGCTATTCCGGTACCGACAAATCGACGGTGATCCACGATTTGATCGGCAGGGTTCCCATTCCGCGTTGACGTGATGGAGCAAGAGCATGACGCGTCGACGTCGCTGGTCATTTTGGATGCCGCCATTAGAGCATCCTCCCATTCTTGCGCTGGATGATCTCTATCGAGGCCGTCTTACCGCTGGAGGTCGTGTGCTGCTGTGGGGCGCCCTTGCGACGGGACTCGCTTTACTGGCCGGACGTTCCACTCCGCTAGTGTTGGGCTTCGGTTTTTGCGCATCCGCGTTGTTGCTCTCCGCAATCATCGGATCTTTCTATCGCCCCCGGTTAAGCATGACCCGACGGATTGCGGCTTATCCAACGGCCGGGGCGGAGTTCAATTATCGGGTTGATGTTGAAAACGTCGGCAAGCGAACGACGCGTCACCTCGTCGTCGAGGAACGTGGGCTTCCACCAGAGCTCCGGCCAAGTGGTCCTCCACCCGTGATTGCGGAGCTAGCACCCAGCGAACGTGTGGCCGTTACCTTGCGGCTCTCATGTCTTCGCAGAGGCGCCTACGATTTGGAACGATTGCAGGGGGCCTCAACGCTCCCTACGGGGCTGTTCAAGTCAGGCAAAAAGTTACGCCAATCCGATCGATTGATTGTGCTTCCACGTGTCACCTCAATCGAAAACTTTGAGCTTCCCCATAGCAGTAACTATCAACCTGGTGGCATTGCGGTGGCCTCTTCGGTGGGCGATTCCCCTGAGTTTCTAGGAACCAGAGATTGGCGACATGGCGATCGGGTACGCGATATCCATTGGCCTTCCACGGCGCGTACAGGCCGGCTGATCGCGAGAGAGTTTCGGCAGGAGTACTTCGTTCGGCTAGCGGTGGTGCTGGACGTCGAGGCACGTACGGTGCGGAGCGAGCAACAATTGGATCGAGCGATTTCGCTAACCGCAGGCATCACTTCGGCGCTTTCTCGAATGGACTATATCGTCGATGTCTTCGCCGCCGGCACCGACGTGTATCGATTCCAGGCCGGGAGGGCGTTGGCGTCACTGGAGAACATCTTGGAGGTCTTGTCCTGCCTGGAATCGTGCCGGCGGATGGACGCTCCGGCACTGGAAGCGGTTTTATTACCCGAGACACCGGGCCTGTCTGCCGTGATCCTTGTGATGATGGAGTGGGATAGCGAAAGAGCCCAACTTGTGCGCTGTCTAAAATCTCGCGGTGTCGCCGTTCGTATCTTCATGACGCGCCGGGAAACCCGTCCCGAAGGGCTCGAGCCGGATGAATTCATCGAGGCGTTCCCATGACCGGGGAGTTCAGTTTGCCGAAACGCTTGATTGAGTTGTCGCCGGTGCTCGCCGCCATGGTGTTTCACGCGGTCACGTTTGAACGCTGGCTGATGGTGATTCCTGCGGGGTTCGTGTTGATAGCCGCGGTCTTGTCGAACGTTTCCGCCGGTGTATCCATGCCGCGTGCGATGGTTGCCGGCGTGATCGGACTGACCGCTGGCGTCGCTTTGATGGTGACCAGCATACCGCCACCCGGTCCCTTGCCCCCGCTGCTAACGTGCGCGATAACTGGAACGTTGCTAGGATTGGCAACCTTCTTTGCCATTGGCCGGCGCATCGATGCGGCGTGGATTTGCTCGTGGCTGCTGGTTGCCTTGTCTGCCAACGCAGAATCGTCGCCTTTCGCCAATGCCGCATTGGTTGTTTTTCTCGCCGCTTCGCTAGTCGGTGCCGCATCGATGGCAAGGGTGTTCGACGCAGGGCCTCGAGTTCTCGCCACGCTGGGGCCTTTCGCTCTGCTGGTCGCCTCCGCCACGTTCGGTATTTCGGTGGTGGCAAAGCGTGTTGATGGAATGGTCCAGGTGGCGATCGAAGGCTTTTTCGACACTGGCAGTTTGCCAAAGGCGACAGGGATCGATGATGAAATCTTACTTGGAGCTCGCAGTTCCATCTCTATCTCTCTGCGACCGCTGTTGGAGCTGTCTGCCGAATCGGGACCCTTGCGAGTGCAGGTGTTGGATCACTTCGACGGCCAGCGCTGGTCAACTTCCACGGAGATGGAATCGGTCGTCTACACGCTGGCCGAAGCGCCGGTGCACCGGGATGCGTCGAGAGACCTAGAGATGCTGCTTCTGGATGACCCAGGTGGTAAATTGCCATCGCCCGCGGGAACGTGGGGCGTCCACGGCGCGGAAGCCTACTTCGAGGGAGGCTGGGTGCTGCGAGGCAAAGCACAGGGATCAACGATCGGATTCGTCGGAGACAAACTCGAAAGGCTTCCGAACGAGTCGACGCCCACAGCACAACTTCTGGAAGTTCCAGATGATTTGCGCGCGGGCCTGGCATCGCTCACTGAAGAACTCGTGCGAGGCGAACAGACGCCTCTCGCCAAGGCCGAAGCGGTCGAGCGATTTTTCCAAGAGAATTTCGAGTATTCACTCGACACCAACCTCATGGGTCCGGAGCACCCGC
Source organism: Pirellulaceae bacterium (assembly GCA_963704055.1). Taxonomy (GTDB): domain Bacteria; phylum Planctomycetota; class Planctomycetia; order Pirellulales; family Pirellulaceae; genus Rubripirellula. The sequence continues at coordinate 129,289 of CAVPGW010000033.1, forward strand.
TGATTCAACTCGTCCACCAACGGAGCCCAGCCTACTGCGTCTACTTTGCCAGCGCGATGGCGGTGATGATGCGCATGGAGGGAATTCCCTCGCGACTCGTCAGTGGCTATGTCCCCGGTGAAACCAACCCATTGACCGGCCGCGTGATCATTCGAAGACGAGACTCCCATGCGTGGGTCGAAGCCTGGCTGCCGAACGAGCAACGATTCGTTTCGTTTGACCCGACGCCAGGTCGCTCGAGAGAGCAAGTCATTGGAACCGCACGATCACCGGGGCGAGTATCGGCGCTGTTCAGCGCGATTGGATCGTTGATCCGCCGCGCATGGCTAACTGGCCGAAATGATCCCTCAGGCTTTCTCGTTTCACTGATACGCTCACCACTCTCGTGGATGTTCGTATTGATTTCGTTCATTCTGTTGCTTCGTCAGCGCTGGATGGCGCGTCAAGCTTCCGCAACCGTCACGACACGCGACTCCATGAACCCTGAATTGCATCGGATCTATCAGCGATACCTGAGATCCTTACGACAGTTTGGCTTGAAGCCGCTTCCCGCGGAAACGGATGACGAATTGATCGAACGATTGTCCGATCAAGGTGATCATGAACGAGCGGCGAAAGCGAGAAACTTCATTGCGAAATATCGTCGAGCCCGTTATCGCGGCGAAACGCTCCAGGAAAGCTTGATCGAGTTAGCCCAGCTCAAGTAGCGAGAGGCGAGGCAACCACGAGAACCACCGAGAGCCTATGCAGACGGACTGACATAGGATGCACGCTGGTTTGAATCGTTTCGAGTCGCCCAACGGGCGGCGCTGTCGGCAAAATGGGGTGTTTCCTCCTCAATGTGGGCCTCGGTCCAGTAGGACAGACGAATGATTAGGGCGGCGATCATGTAGAAAGGGTTCAGCCGCGCGCACAACCGTGCAGGTAAACTTCGAGCGTTCGGCGTCGAATGCTTCAACTTTCATATCCCAAGTGACCTGGAAGGTCATCGGTATGAATCCGAGGAAGCGACCCTTGGTTCGCGGGCTGACCAGGAAGACATGTTGTCGCTCCATGATCTCTTCGCGGTAGAGCTGGGTCATAAAGAAGCCCCCGCAGGTCTCGTCGTTACGAAAGATCAATCCGCCATCTCCGTCGCGATAGACGTACATCTGCTTGTGCGCCTTCGTCGCCGGCGTGCAGGCAATGTACTCCTCGTTGGGGAAATGAATGACCCAGTCCGGCAGATCAAACTTTTCCGCTGGTAGATCGATGATGACCGAGACAGATGCTTTGAGGCTGTCGGGCTTTGCCATGAAATTGTTTCCGAACTTTGGACGGATAATGTACGAGGAGAAACCTGCAAGTCTGTATGCTTACACTTGCTTGTAGCCGCCTGTGACCCAATCTTTCACAACGTCTGCAAACTGTTGGTGCTGGTCTTGGTAAGAGAAATGGCCGCAATGCTCGAAAACGTGCAGCTTGCTCCGCTTCAACCTTTCGCTGAGACGATGAGCATTGTCGACCAGCAGCAGTTGGTCCTGGGCTCCCCAAAAGATCAGAACCGGCTTGTCGATCTCCGCGAGCTTGGGATCGACCGACGCCAGACTCTCGGGGTACTTTTTGAACCACAGGGTGACCGGTCCAATGCGACCCTCATATGATTCGATGTAATCGGAGATCTCCTCTGCGTTCGGAACGTAGTTGACATAGCAAAGTTGGTTTGCGGCATGCACAAATGTCCCCGCACCGGTAATTTTGAAGCCTAGACGCCAGAATCCCGAGTTGACGGGCTTGTTGATGATACTGCCGTTTTTCGACGGTGCGATTCCGGGACCGTCCCCAACCATGAGGCTTTCGACGTCATTGGGAAAGTGGGTCACGTAGTGGAGCGCTGCCGCCATGCCGATGTCAGGACCGACGAGGTGAGGTTTCTGGATGTTGAACTCGCTGATGAAGTCACCGAGGAATTTGCCTTGCGCTTCAAACGTCATCATCTCGTTGCCTCCTTCGCTGCGGCCAAAGCCGGGCAGGTCATAGGCATAGAGATTGAATTGCGATGCCAGTTGCTCCCATATCGGCGCGAATGCCACGATGCTCTGCGGGAGTGGGTTCAGCAGGATCACCGTCGGATTGTCGGGTGAACCGGCGTGCGCATAGCGCGTTTGAATGCCAGCGATACGCTTGAACTCGAGCGGCATGTGCGCCGGGCGGCTAAACGTTGGCTGCTTGCCGTACTCTCGACCTTGGGCGCGTTTGACTCCACTGTATTCAGGAGTGAGCAAAAGGAGCGCTCGGGTGTTGAGCCGGTCCAGCCAGGTAGGTTTTTTCATTGACTTGTGATTTGCCCAAGGTTTGGTTGCAGGATCCGAGTGACGCGCGTAGGGTCGGCCGAGATGAAAGGGGCATTGGTCAATATTTGCCCACATTCAAACACTGAGTCGGCCGCTGAAGATGCTGTCGATGCCTGAATTCTCCAGGATGATTCCAAATCCGGGAAGGCTTTCAGGGGGTCACGACTGCGAATATCCGCTTTTGGCCAAGCTTGCTCGTCCGCCAGCCCACAGATCGAGCAGGACCAAAATCGCTCCCATGACCGAAACGATTCCCAGGCCGACGATTGGCCTTGGGGACCAGGGCACGATCAGCATGGCGAGAGAAGCGGTCCCGAAAAGAATTTTGACGACAAGCTGAACGATTTCTGCAATCCCACTCCCAGCGGGCTTAGACGTTCCGTGGATAGCACCGAGACAGATCAGAGCCGAGCCCCAGGCAAGAAACAGCAGCGATGTTCTCGCCGTGTTTGCGGGATGCACAATGAGCTCAAGCTGCTCTTCGAGACCAACCGCCAGAACAACGAGCGTCAGCGTCAAGGGAACGTGTCCATAGACCCAGAAACGAGAACGGAGACCCAATTGTTTCAGCAGATCGCCGTTGAGTTGGGAGAAATAGATCCACCAGAAGCAGAAGACGATCGTGATCGCAAACGTGGAACCGAGGATCAATGATGCCGTCTTGTGGTCCGTGGTGCCGATTCTCGCGATACTCGCCAGGCATTCTCCCAACGTCAGGGTCACAAACAGACCTAGTCGCTCGGGAATGTGCGAGATGCTGAGCGGCAAAGATGCCAGTTGATGCGTCGGCAACAGCGGCGGCAGAAGTTGCAGTAGCGCGGTCGCACTGACCAGAGCGAGTCTCCAGTTTGGGTCATCGACTCCAAGGCCCAGAACCAATGGAACCAACGCGACCGCGAACCCTAACGCGAAAGTGCGAGTCAACCGGCGCGCAGCAGGAATATGAAACCCGGCGAAAAGATTGAATGCAATCGTGAAGAATCTTAGCAGCGAATACGCGACAACAAACTGCAAATAATCGTCGGTCAGCCATTTGCTCAACGTCGAAAGAAACAGGACCAGTGCCATCTGGGCCAAGCCTGAGACGCGATGTAGGAGATCATCGGAATCGAATCGGTCGTTGTAGAACGTGTACCCGGTCCAAGCCCACTGCAGCAGCACGAACAAGACGCAGAATTCAATCAATCCGCGAGTCGATTCCGCACTACTGAGTGAGTGAGCCGTGGTGGCGATTGCGACGACAAAAGCCAAGTCGAAGAACAGTTCCATCCACGTCGCTTTGCGTTCTCCCGTATTCTCGTGAAAAGATGGGGGATGGAAAGCTCCTGCAAGAAACGCATGCCGCAGACCTTCGGTTCTCCGAGGATTTACTTTGTCTCGTTTTCGTCTTCAGAAAACCGTGCCAAGGATTCCAGTTGTCAGCCACCGAGACGATTCCCTTCTCTTCAGCATATTGCTCATAAATCGTCACGAGCTGTTGCAATCGTTCGGGCATTTCTTGTTCCAGCGGTTGGGTCTCGCCAGGATCACTCTTGATGTCATACAGATGCCACTTACCGTCACCGTACATCCCGGTGCGGACTCGAATCGCCTTGTAGTCCCCGGCGATGACATAGCTGTTGCCGAAGAGCTCAAAGGCTACCCACTGATCTTCGGTGCGAGGTCTTTCCGAGCGTCCCTCGACAAACGCTCGCATGGAGACACCGGAAGGAGGCGCGAGCTTTCTCCCTTTGAATCGGCGCATCGGATGCTCAACCCCGGCATAGTCCAGGATCGTCATTGGGACATCCTTGACGCTTGCAAATTCGTTGCTCTGTTGCCCTGCTCGGGCCAGTGACTTTGCTTTGGGGGGAATGATCATCATGGGTACGCGAATGCCTCCCTCGCCGATGAACCACTTCCACCACTGCAGTCCTCCGGTGGAGGCATTGGCCCAACTCGTACCGATAAATGCGAAAGCATCCCCTCGCCCAATGTGTGAAATCTCCTGGCTGAATGATGAGCGAATCCAATCGACGAAAGAAGGGTTAGCGAGTTCTCCCTGGACGTCCAAGCCTTCGGGCCCGTTGTCCGACATGTAGATGATCAGGGTATTGTCGATCTCACCGGTCTCCTGCAGATAATTCAGGAGCATGCCGATGTGGTAATCCTGCGACTCCATCATGGCCGAATAGGTCGCCATCATGCGTGCCTCACGCTGCTTCTCCTCCTTGCTCAGCGCAGCCCACGCTCGCACCAGCGGATTGCTTTCGTGGCTCGGGTATTGAGCCTCCTGGAGGAAGAATCCGATGCGACTTCTGTGATTCGAAACGGGCTCGCTTCAGCCCTTCGTAGCCCAATTCGAAGTAGTGATCGTAATACTTGTCGATCAGAAAGTCTGGCGCCTGAAGCGGTGCGTGCGCCGTGGTGTAGGCGACGTAAGCGAAGAATGGCTTACCGCTCTCCCGCCCTTGCTCCAGGTAATCGAGCAGTTTCGACGTGTAAAGGTCGTCGGAGTAGATTCCCACAGGACGCTTCACCTGTTTGCCGTTTTCGTAGAACGGCTCGGTCGGGATTTTGCCCTCCTTGACCATCGCGGCGACCTCGGGGTCGTTCAAGTCGACATGGAAAACGCCTTGATTCCAGTGGTTGGAACCGCCTGTGTAGATCGCGTAACTTCGATCGAATCCCCATTGGTGCGGTCCTTCACCACCATGGTGCGTTCCACCCAAGTGCCACTTGCCGACCATGGAGGTGCGATAGCCAGCATCCTGAAGCAGTTCTGCAACGGTGGCTGTTGTACGCGTCAGGTACGCCTCGTAACCTGGCTTGCCTTCCGCTGGCGGATAGAGCGCGTAGTCGAAAGCACCAAGCCCAACTTCAATCGGGTTGTTGCCGGTCAGCAACATCGCCCGCGTCACCGAACAGACCGGCGAGGCATGAAAACTCGTGAACTTCACGCCGCTTTGGGCCAATCGATCCAGGTTGGGCGTCTTGGTGACCGAGCCGTAAACACCCAGATCGCCAAATCCAATGTCATCGCCAACGATCAGCAAAACATTCGGCTTCTTTTCGGAGCCCTGAGCCTGCACCAGGGTCGGCAGAACAAGAAAAGCGGCAGAAATCGCCGAAAGCAAGGAAATCGTAGAACGCACGATAGGTCTCCCCAAGAATCGAAAGAATCGCCCAATGCGAAGTGCAGACAAGCCCTCGAGCGAAGAGGACGCGACGTCCGGGCGAGATGCTGCTGCGGTGTCGCCGAGAGACAACGGATGTTAATTCGGGAGCCAAATCCGATATAGTCTATCGATCTGGAATTATCCGTTTTTGGCCAAATAGAGATCGGCTCCAAATGCTCAACCGCTCGCCATCGACTCGTCCGGCCGGTGCCGTATCGAACACGGTGTCCCAATCTAACCAGCGAGCCTTATCGAGCCGAGTCATTTCACAAAGGCTGAGTGACTTCGAGGACTTTTCCAACGTCTTTGTTCGCTGGAATGGACGTTTTCAGCAGATGTCTCGAGGGAGTTTCCAGGGAACAATCCACATCTTAAGCGGGCACAGCGTGCGATCGTTTCAGGTAGAAACCAATCAATCGATTCTGACTCAAGGCATGGACAATGCCTCGCTGGCAACCTTTATCCCCATCACCCCGCGCAACGAAGGCACGGTTTGGCAGGGCAGGAGACTTTCGACCGGCCAGTTGATCGTCAAGAGTCCCGATGCCGACTATCACAATCTGACGAGTCGCGGCACCGTTCTGCGGGCCTTGCTAGTGCCAGTGGACACAATTCAAAGTGCGAGCCGCATCCTGACAGGAAGCGATACGAGCCAGACCTTCCCTTTGTGGCGGGCACCGCGAATTGCGCCGGAAAAGATGGAGCGATTCCAGCGGTCCTTGTTGGAGCTTATGACCACTTCGCTGGAAACGCCGGAAGTGTTTGCCGGTCCTCAGGGCAGAGCAATGGAGATGGAATGCCTCCGCAGGCTCATTGACGCGTTGGAGACATCTTCCACGGCAACAAAAGTCCAAGCCGGAAATCAGGATCGCGCACGATTGGCAAGTCGGGCGGTTGAATACATGCGCGAGCATCTGGAACAGCCGCTGACCGCATTCGATTTGTGTGCCGAGTTAGAGACGAGCGATCGGACGTTGCGACGAGCATTTCGCGAGGTTCTCGGTATCGGCCCCATGGCGTACTTACGCTTGGCACGATTGCACTCGACGCGATCATCGCTCAAAGCAGCGAGGGGAGGGGGGGAGTCGGTCGCTAGCATTGCTGGTCGTTGGGGGTTTCATCGGTTAGGACCCTTTGCGTCGGAATACCGTCGGCACTTCGGTGAACTTCCATCACACACGCTGGGCGTAAGGGGCGCGGTCACCGACACCGACGGGTGATACGCAATGCTTCGATTTCTCGCTTGCTGAATAAATCTGCAGGCATCCCAGCGTGGATCGATTGTCTTGACCTCTGCCCTATTCCCGAAACCTCGCTGTCCGCTCATTTTTCGGGAATCACGTCGTAGCCAGTTCCGAATCCGAAATTGGGAGCGAGAGACTTGAGCGTGACGGCTACTTTGTTGTGACTCGCGTCACTGCAAACGCACTTCGACGAGCTCGGTCAGGCTAGCGTTGGTTGCGAACGTCGTGCCGAAAGTTATTTGCAGCGGCGGCAGCGTGCGCCAACGGAAACCGGACCTCGGATTCTCATCCGAACTGATCCTGGCTCCACCGAGGGAAAAACGACTTTAGCATCGTGCGGGAAATTACCGTCGCTATGAATGCCACTCCCCTCGATTTCCAAAGGCCCGGTACCAATGGTCCCCAATGCCCATTGAGCGATGTCGATAGGATGCGCCCCCCAATCGGTAAGCTTGCCACCAGAGTATTCAGACCATCAGCGAAACGATCCGTGACCTCGCTGTGGCAGATGGTCCACCATTGGAGTTTGCCCTAACCACCGATCCCAATCTAAACCCTCGGGCACAGGCTTCACGTCGAACGGTCCGCCGGCCGATCCCTTCCCCAAGTAGCATGTCGCTGTCAGGTGGCCGGAGTCGATGTCCAACTTCCGCTTGCCATTTCCATTCAATTCCGGATTCGCGGCATAGCGCTCGGCACGCCGACGATCGACATCGCAAACCGCCACGAAGTCACCATGCTCAGCAGCCAAACGAGCGTCATCACGTCCTTTCCCACCGCAGCCAATCATTCCCAGTCGCAAGCGGCTGCTGTTGCTTTAGGCAACGACTGTGGAACTCGTCCAGAAATATGGCGTAACGGCACTCACCGTCGCCGCAGACTTAAGGAAACGTCGTCTCGAAAAAGTCATGGAAAGATGCTCCGATTTTCCGCCTCATCGTAGACCGAAACAGCGTGGGCCGCAGCAAAACCAAGAGGATCAGGCCTACCCATTTTGCATAAGCTTCCCGTCTTGCTGCCGGACCCTCTCGCAAGCAGAAATTTTCAAGTTTCCGACAGGTTTTCCACCACTGCCAAAAATTTGCTAGCAATCTTCACTAACTCCACATCAGGACTTAGCTTAGGGCTCATGTGGCAATCGGTGGAGCTGGTGGAATGAGAGCGTATTTTGAGTCGCAAACCTTTTGCTGCGAATGACTTACAAATCGTTTGGCAAGATGGTTTGACAGGGGCCAGGCAAACTCTAAGATCTGCCCATCTCACCCACATGTAGTGCTTCACCACTTCGGAAAGCACTACCGGTAGTGCTTTCAATGTTGTTTTGAGAAACAATGCATTCCGGGGTGCATCGAGGGATTGATGCCAGCGTTTGCCCCCCTGAATATGCCAACCGAAGCACTCACTGAGTGGTCGACAATTGTTCATTTTCTCAAGTTAGAATAGTTAGTGCCTGTTCGCTTCGCGAGGAACGCGAGTGAATCTTGGCGACGGACACTGACGCACGGATGACTTAAAAGGAGTCTAAAGAGTATGGCCACGGTACTTTCTGCACGCACCTCCGATGACCTTTCCTCCGATCCCGCATTGGAAAGGGTCAATTCCGAGCACGGTGTCGAGTGGGCTCGAGCGCGCTTCGGCAAGAAGCTTCGCCGCAGCAATTCAGGATTGAAGATCAATTCGACTTTCTGCCCGGATGACGGGCGAACCCCATTCGCCACCGTAAAATGGGAATTGCGCAGTGCCGCGATCAAGGATGAGAGCGGCACCGCGCTATTCGAGCAGAACGACTGCGAGATTCCGGTGACCTGGAGTCAGCTAGCGACCAACGTTGTGGTCTCGAAGTACTTTTACGGTGACCCCAAGAATCCTCATGAGCGGGAGCGCAGTGTTCGCCAGTTGATCCACCGCGTGACTCGTACGATCACCGATTGGGGGCTCGCGGACGGCTACTTTGATACGCCCGAGGACGGCGAGCGATACTATCGCGATTTGACTTGGTTGTGCCTGCACCAACATGGTGCTTTCAACAGCCCGGTTTGGTTCAACGTTGGCCTGCATGCTCAGTACAACGTGATCGGTGACAAGTGCAATTGGTGCTGGAATCCGGACACGCAGTCGACCGAGCAGCCGGAGAATCCCTACGAATTCCCACAGGGATCGGCCTGCTTCATCCAAAGCGTCGATGACAACATGGAAGACATCATGCGGCTGGCCTGCAGCGAAGCGATGTTATTTAAGTTTGGCAGCGGAACCGGCACCGACTTGTCGACGATTCGCTCGCAGCGTGAAAAACTCTCCGGCGGCGGTACACCTTCGGGTCCGCTCTCCTTCATGCGGGTCTACGACTCCATCGCCGGCGTGGTCAAGAGTGGCGGAAAGACTCGTCGCGCGGCGAAGATGCAGTCGCTGAAGATCTGGCATCCTGACGTGTTGGAGTTCATCGAATGCAAATGGGCCGAGGAAAAGAAGGCTCACGCGCTGATTCGTGAAGGTTACGAGTCGAACTTCAACGGCGAGGCGTACAGCAGCGTCTGCTTCCAGAACGCGAACTTGTCGGTCCGAGTGACCGATGACTACATGGCGGCGGTTCGTGACAACAAGCGTTGGCAAACACGCTGGATTTCTGACAAAACCAAGGGCGACGCACCGTCGTACGATGCCAAGGAACTGCTCAACAAGATGGCCGAATGTGCCTGGCACTGCGGCGATCCCGGCGTTCAGTACGACACCACGATCAATAAATGGCACACCTGCCCCAACAGTGGTGCGATCAATGCGTCAAATCCCTGTAGCGAGTACATGTTCCTGGATGATACTGCCTGCAACCTGGCTTCGATCAACTTGATGAAGTTCGTTCGACCGGACGGAACATTCGACGTGGAACGATTCCGAGCTTCGTCGCGATTGTTCTTCATCGCTCAAGAGATCCTGGTCGACCACGCCAGCTATCCGACTGAGCCGATCGCTCGCAACAGCCACATGTTCCGCCCGCTGGGACTGGGCTACTCGAACCTGGGCAGCGTCGTGATGACTGCCGGGCTGCCTTACGACTCAGCAGCCGCGCGCGGTGTATGTGGATCTTTGACAGCGCTGCTTCACGGTGAAGCCAACCGCACCAGTGCCGAGCTTGCCGGGGTGGTCGGACCGTTCGATGGTTATGCTCAGAACGAGAAGCCGATGCTGAGCGTGATGCAGATGCACCGCGACGCTTGCGAGACAATCGATGACGCTGGCCCCGCCGAGTTGAAAGAGGCAGCAACGAAGCTGTGGGACGAAGTGTTGCAGATCGGCGAGAAGTATGGGTTCCGAAACGCGCAGGCGACCGTGCTGGCACCGACCGGCACGATCAGCTTCATGATGGATTGTGATACCACCGGCATCGAGCCGGACATCGCGCTGGTGAAGTACAAGCAGTTGGCCGGCGGCGGCATGCTGAAGATTGTCAACCAAACGGTCCGACTTGGCTTGGAGAAGCTTGGTTACGACGAGTCCCAGGTGGAAGGAATTCTGCACTACATCGACGAGAACGACACGATCGAAGGTGCACCCGATTTGGAAGTCGAGCATTTGCCGGTCTTCGACTGCGCGTTCCAGCCAGCCAACGGGGTGCGAAGCATTCCTTGGCAGGCTCACGTCACAATGATGGCCGCCGCACAACCGTTCCTCTCGGGAGCGATCAGCAAGACGGTCAACATGCCCAACGATACGACGCCGGAAGATATCGCCAACGCATACTTCTGGGGTTGGCAGCTCGGTCTGAAAGCGATCGCGATTTATCGCGATGGCAGCAAGCAGTCTCAGCCCTTGAACACCAAGAGTGACGAGAGCAACAACGAGACGTCAGGTTCAAAGGTGGTCACCGAAACGGTCGAGAAGATCGTTTACAAGCCTCGCCGAGAACGCTTGCCCGACACGCGTCAGAGCGTGACGCACAAGTTCACCATCGCAGGTCACGAGGGCTACTTGTGCGTCGGTCTTTATCCCGACGGACGACCCGGCGAGATGTTCATCACGATGGCGAAAGAGGGATCGACGATCGGCGGCATCATGGACAGCTTTGGCACCGCACTTTCGATCGCGCTACAGTATGGCGTTCCGCTGGAAGTGCTGGTCAACAAGTTCAGCCACACGCGGTTCGAGCCGATGGGTCACACGTCCAACAAGGACATTCGCATCGCCAAGAGCGTCGTCGACTATATCGCTCGCTGGTTGGGGCTGACTTTCATGAGCGGTCATCACGACCAGATTCCCTCACAACTCGACAACACGAGTAAGGGGAACGATTCGGAAGTTCGTTTGTCAGGCAGTCCAGTGATGGATGGTCTGAAGGAGGACGCCGGTGCGGCGGTTGCGTTGGCTGAACGAGCGACGCTGTTGGCAAGCCTGAGTGAAATCAAGACAAGCAACGGGAATGGCAGAGGATACGACAGAGGCAGGTCGGATACGAAGGAAATTGGTCCCAGCGACCAGTTTGCTCGCTTCCAAATCGACGCGCCGAGTTGTGACAACTGCGGAAGCATCACGGTGCGAAACGGCAACTGCTATCTCTGTCACAACTGTGGCAACAGCATGGGCTGCAGCTAGTCGCTAGACGGTTTTGACGCCTCTCCCAACGCGGGAGAGGCTGCGGCACTTTGCTTTCGTTCGTAGTGACCCGATTCATCGGGTGCTTACGTCGAAGACCGCATGAATGCAGTCACTACGAACGGGTTTGCTCAGCGATTCTCGCGGCTCTTGATCTTCAGCGAAAATAACCGCCGCGTCTTCGTCTTCTCATCCAGGCCGCCGATCAGACTCTGGTCACTGTTGCGATTCCCGCAAGGCGCAAACAAAGTAGCCAGCGCACTCCGCCGTGATGAAAGCCCGACAATTTTCCCGATCAGCGTGATAGATTTGTATCGGCGAGAAGAATCTTTGAGGAACTCTTCTTTGCGATTCGCCGATTCGCTTGGGCATGACACAATCTCGGGCTATCATCACGACGGAGCGTGATGGCTACTATAAGAAAACCAAACGGGACCGTACGCTGAGTCCGGCTGTCGAGATCACTGGTGTCTGCAAGCAGTACGGAGAAATCCAGGCGCTGAAGGATGTCGACCTGCGCGTCGAGTCCGGCGTGACTGGCGTGTTAGGACCGAACGGGTCAGGGAAGAGCACGCTGATCAAGGCGCTGCTCGGACTGGTGCATACACAGGAAGGTGGCGGCAGCGTGCTTGGCCACGCCTGGCCCGATCAAGTGCGAGCGATCCGGGACAAGGTCGGGTATCTTCCCGAAGATGACTGTTACATCGCCGGACTGGTTGGGATCGAATCGGTCGCCTTCATGGCTCGCTTGTCCGGGCTGCCTGGGACTGGAGGGCCTCCGCCGTGCTCACGAGATCATGGACTTTTGCGATATCGGCGAAGAACGTTATCGCGAAGTGGAAACCTATTCGACGGGGATGCGTCAGAAGCTGAAGTTTGCCCAAGCACTCGTGCATGATCCACCGTTGTTGATTCTGGATGAACCGACCACGGGCCTCGATCCAGACCAGCGACAATCGATGCTCAGCCGGATCAAGACGTTGGCTCGGGACCATGGCAAGACAGTCATGCTTTCGACACATATCTTGCCGGATGTCCGATCGGTATGCGATCAAGTCGTCATGCTGGTTCGCGGAAAGGTTCGTCTGGCCGACTCCCTGGACAACTTAAGCAGACCGATTGAGCCGACCGTCCACGTCACGGTTTACGGAGACAGTTCCGGCCTGGTTGAGCTGGTCCGCCAGCAAGGACATGACGTCACGGTCGACGTCGATGGGTCACTCCGGATCGGCGGTGTGTCGGACGAGCAGACTTCCATGGTTTGGCATTGGGCCGCCGAGACCGGGACTTCGATTCGACGGCTTGAACCAGCGGTGAACTCACTCGACAAGATCTTCTTCGATGCGGCCGGTGCTAGTGAGACGCCTGGCCGGCATGACAAGAATCGGGAGCCCGACCATGCCGGTTCATGATTTGGGATACCGCGCGTGGTTGGGCCGACGGGTGCCACGATTGCTTCGTCCTTGGGTGGTCGCCAAGAGCGGCATCGCTCTGGTTTGGCGTCGGAAGTGGCTTCGCCTGATGATTCTGGTGGCCTGGCTGCCGATCGTTTTTCCTTCGCTGGGAATCTTTGTGTTCGAGTTTTCCTCGACCGAACCAGACTTTCAGCAATTGATCGTTCAGTTGATGCGCAGTCCGTTGTTGAATCAAGCTGAAATCGCTGACGCGATTCTGGCGGATCCTGATTCGGCACGGCATCAAGTTTGGGCGACGTTGATTCTGGCGTTCTTTCGGTATCCGCAGGCGATTGCGATGGTGCTAGTCGTCGGAATGATCGCTCCGATGATGATCTCGTACGATCTTCGCAGTAAGGCGTACCTGATGTACTTCTCGAGGCCACTGACACCGGGCGAATACATCGCCGGCAAGACGGCAGTCGTTTGGTTCTTTCTCAGTGTTGATTGCGACGCTGCCAGCGCTCGCCCTGTATGTGTTTGGCGTCTTGCTTTCGCCAGACCTGTCGGTGGTCGTGGGAAACCTGGGACATTCCCTTGCGAATCTTGGCGGCAACCGGAGTTCTGATCGTTCCCACCACGGCGCTTGCACTCTGCTACTCTGCGTTCACATCGGAGAGTCGATACGCAACGTTCGCGTGGTTCGCGACGTGGGCGATGGGCGGAGTTGCCTATCGAATCTTGACCTTTGCCGGGCAACCACCACGGTTCGATCGCGTACCCGGTGGTCCACCTCGGCAGCGGCAGACGCATGGTCAGCGAGCAGTGGGAGCAATGGTACAACAACATCGACTACGACAAATGGCGACTCCTTTCGCCCTATGACACTCTCGGCAAGGTCGAAAGCTGGGTGTTCGGGCTCGATACGACTCCGGCCAGCGTGATCCCTGCCATGATACTGCTGCTGGTGATTACCGTCGCCTGTCGTGTGGGTCATCCGCAACCGAATCGTCGCGAGGCTAAGTATCTGAGCGATGATTGAGCTAAAGAACGTATCCAAGCTTTACGGCAACGTGATCGGTGTGAATGACATCACGGTGGAGTTGCCGTCGGGTGCCTACGGATTGGTCGGACCGAACGGTTCAGGAAAAACAACGTTCATCAATTTGTTGACCGGACAACTGCATCCCGACCTTGGGTCGCGTTCGCGTCTTCGGTGACAATCCGTGGGGACGACGAAGGATTCTGCGGCGATCGGGCCTCTGTCCCGCGACGGATGTCTTGTACCCGAACGTTTCGGGGTTCGATTGGGTGCGGTACCAAGTTCGCTTGCATGGGTTCTCACGTGCCGAAAGCGAGCAGCTTGCCGTCGAAGCCTTGGACAACGTCAGCATGACCGAGGATATGCATCGCCCAATGGGAACGTATTCGTTGGGCATGCGGCAGCGCACCAAGATTGCTCAAGCGATCGCACATCAACCCGAGCTGTTGATTCTGGACGAACCGTACAACGGCCTCGATCCGGTCGGTCGCTATCAGATGACGGAGTTGCTGCGGGGATGGGCCGTCGAGGGTCGCAGTCTGCTGTTCGCCAGTCACGTGCTTCATGAGATCGAGGCGATCACGTCGTCATTCTTGTTGATCCACGGTGGACGCTTGCTGGCGTCGGGTACCGCCGCCGAAATCGAGAGCATTCTGGCCGATACACCTCAAGAGGTCACGCTGCTGGGAAAGGATGTGGGTCGACTCGTTCAGCGGTTGGCGGATGTCTCATGGGTTGACGCGATGGCTTGACAGGCGGTCGACGGGAACTCCGTTTGGCCCTGCGCGATCCGACGAAACTCTACGAGCATTTGGCCGGCTGGATCAACGAAGATCAATTGCAGATTGATCAGCTGCAGACAGCCAACGGTGAACTGACATCTTTGTTCGAGTCGCTGCTGCGTCATCATCGGGGAGAAGCTCGATGAACCCAATGCTAATCCTGGACGTGATGCGATTCGAGTTAGGCAGGTCATTGACGGCTGGACGGATCACGATTTGGCTGGTGCTGGTTGCTTTTCCGGTGGGGCTGATCTCGATTCTGCGGATGAAGCTTCCGATCGAGCCAATCGAACCGATCGGATTCGCGATGTATTTCTTGATCCCGGAGGTGGTCTGTCTGCTGGGGCTGCTGCTGTGGGCGACGCCGGCGATTGCGACGGAAATCGAAGGGCAAACGTGGATCTATTTGGCGATGCGTCGCAGCGGTCGCACGATGGTGTTGCTTGGCAAGTATCTGACGGCGGTGGTTTGGTCGCTTTCGGCGGCAATCGTCGCGGCCTCGTTGTGCGTGTTGATTGTGTTTCCGCTCCGAAATGTTCCGAATGTGGTGGGTGATGTGCGCACTTGCGACGCTGTCCTGTTTCTCGCATGCTGCGATCTTTTTGTTGATCGGTGTCATCTTTCACCGGCGAACGATGGTCACCGCGGTCGTTTATACGCTGGCCATCGAGTACGGATTGTCGTTTGTCCCGGCAGTCGCCAACAAATTGACCGTGAACTACCACCTCCGCGGATTGCTGGCCGACTGGATGAACTGGGAAGAAGTTCGCAGTCGTGCGGAGACCGTTTTCGGCAGTGAACTCGCGTCGACGCACTTGATCACGCTGTCAATCTATACCGCCGTGCTCTTGTGCGCGTCGATGTTGGTTCTCACCAAGGCACAATACCCGACACAGCAAGACGGCTAGCTGTCAGGTTCTTTCGGAGTTTTAGTGGCAGATGGAAAACTGCCTTCAAAGGGTGGCCGGCGGTCGAGCGTCAGCGAGCCCCCGGAATTCCATTGGCTCGCGTCTGGGGGCTCGCTGACGCTCGACCACCAGCCACCCAATCGTTGCGGATCAGCCACTAAATTCGCGGAAGAACCAGCTGTCACAGCCCCAGCCACCATTTGCCGACTGCCAGCCAAAATGGGATCAGCACGATGCCGGCGAGCGAAGTCGACAGCACGACTCGCAGTGCGGTTGCGGTATCGCGCTGGTAGAGCAGTACAAGCACGATCGGGAAGACGGCAGATGGCATGGCTGCCTGCAGCATCATCACTTGTCGCATGTCGATGGTCACGGCCAGCGCACCGGTGGCCAACAACATCAGCACTGGCATCAGGACTTGGCGGAAACCAATTGCTGCTGCGATCATCCGCGCGGATCCCGACCAACTCGAGCCGCGCAGAAAATCGACAATGATCGCGCCGCTCAATAGCAGTCCTAGCGGGATCGCGCAGTTGCCCAACGCTGTGACCGCGGTCAGGATTGGCGTCGGAATGAACTCGCCCCAGGAAAACTGTCGAATCACAACCGCGATGACAACGGCGACAAACGGCGGACTGAGAATCGCCCTTCTCCAACCACCGCCGGCCGATCCGCTGACAATCGCGATGCCAATGCTCCACAAAGCCAGATTGACACCGACGTTGTGCAAAATCAGATCGACGACGGCATCAGGGAAGAACCGCTCGGCAAGCGGTAGAGGAATGTAGCCGTAGTTGCAGATTCCTACGCACAGCGCGAATGCACGTTGCTTGGCATCGGTATCAAGTCCTACCGTTGGCCCCAAAGTTCGTGCCAAGACAATTCCGATGAAGAAACCGAGCGCAGTCGTCATGAATCCAAATACGGGTGGGACCCAGGCGTGGGCGAGCGCGTCGAACTGAGTACTGCCGAGGATGTTGTGGATGAAGTAGGCCGGGAGCAACACGTTGGTCGCTAAGTTCGCAAGTGACCGATCGGATTCGGTGGTCAGCCAATCGCGAAGGCGGCAAAAGGTGCCGACCCCCATCACCAAGAAAACCCCCAGAACGCTAGCGACGATCGGCCAGAAGTCATCCATGGAGCGGGTATTGCCGGGGCAGAGTGAGAGGGGCGTTGCCAGAATACAACCGCGTCCATCCTAGATGAACGGGCCTCGATCGCCGAGCATGCACCGGAATTCGCCGATGACTCGACCCAAACAGGGCTCCCGGCGATCGGCGTCAAAGGCTACCATTCGCCCATGGAAAAAACGAATGTTGCTATTGTCGGGCTGGGGACGGTTGGCACGGGCGTCGCTCGTCTATTGCTAGACCATGGGGATCGAACCGCGCGTCATGCCGGACGAACGCTGTGGCTGAAAAAGCTGTCGTTCGCGACGCCTCCAAGCCGCGCGATGTCGATCTGCCGAAAGGCGTGATCAGCGAGTCGCTGGAAGATGTCATCGGAGACCCGGAGATTACCGTTGTGGCACAGCTCATCGGCGGGTTGGAGCCGGCTCGAACGATCATGCTGCGCTTGCTTGAGTCGGGAAAGGACATCGTCACGGCGAACAAGGCGTTGCTGGCCGAGCATGGTCCCGAGTTGTTCACGCGTGCTCGCGAGTTGGGCCGCAGCATCGCGTTCGAGGCCTCGGTGGCTGGCGGCATCCCGATCATCGCCAACATCAGCCAGTGTCTCTCAGCGAACCAGATTCGGTCTTTGGAAGGGATTCTGAACGGGACCAGTAACTTCATCGTCACTCAGATGGACGAAAAAGGTTCATCCTACGATGACGTGCTTCGCGAAGCGCAGAGACTTGGTTATGCGGAGGCCGATCCGACCATGGACGTCGATGGGACCGACGCGGCGCAAAAGTTAGCGATCCTAGCCCACTTGGCCTTTGGTGCCACGGTGGATTGGTCCGAGATCCCGCGTGTCGGTATCGACGGACTCGATCCCGATGACTTGAAATACGCAAAGAAGCTGAACTACCGCATCAAACTGCTCGGGGTCGCAAACTTAGCCCAAGACGGTTTAGAGCTTTCCGTTGCCCCCACCCTCGTTCGAGTCGGTACGCCGTTGGCCGAAGTCCGCGATGCGTTCAATGCGATTCGCGTGGTCGGCGACGCAGTGGGACCGGTCTTTTATCACGGTCTTGGTGCCGGACAGATGCCAACGGCGTCCGCAGTCGTTGCGGATATGATTGACACCGCGGTCGGCCGTACGCGACTGACATTCCAAACGCTTGAGTACTTTTCGATCGATCAACCTCCCCGCGTTAAGCTCCGCGATGCCGACACTTTACTTGGTCGCTACTACTTGAGGCTGCAGGTCGCCAATCATCCGGGAACGCTCGCTGCGATTGCCAATGTTCTGGCCAAACATCAAATCTCGATCGCGTCGGTGATCCAGCACGAAAGCAGTGATGGCGCCGCGCAACGCGATCCGGTCCCGCTGGTGATCATGACGCACGACGCAAGCGAGGGAGTGGCCCGCAGCGCGACCGGCGAAATCGAGTCGCTTGACGCGGTCACCGGTCCGGTCGTAAGGCTGCGGGTAAAAAACTCAGATTGACGGTTAGCGCGGCGGGACCATTGCGAATACCGCTTCTTCACCCGCGATAACCCTCCACAAAATCTCTCAACAAGCTACTCTCCGATAGTGCCCGTTTCGCGCTACATGCTGCGCCGGAACAATCGGACTGACACGCACATCCTGCAACGTGTCTCAGTTCGGAACTTGACGTGGCTACCGCCGCCATGATGCTACACGATCGGTTCAATCTCCATGATTCATGTTCAACATCTGACGAAGACCTACGAGGATCTGAGCCGAGGAGTCTTTGTGGCGGTCGACAAAGTCTCGTTTACCGTCCGCAAGGGTGAGATCTTCGGGCTGTTGGGACCGAACGGTGCCGGGAAAACAACGGTGCTGCGAATCCTCAGTACCGTACTGAGTCGGACCAGCGGGATCGCAACGGTAGCTGGATACGATGTTGCTCGTGACCCGGCCGACGTGCGACGGCATATCGGCTTCGTCAGCAATAACACCGCGATTTACGATCGCATGACGGCTTGGGAAATGGTCGAGTATTTTGGACGATTGCATGGGATGCCGCGTCCGGAACTCAGAGAGCGGCTCGAGACACTATTCGAACAACTTCGCATGAACGAGTTCCGAGATCTTCCCGGCGCAAAAATGTCGACGGGGATGAAGCAAAAGGTTTCCATCGCACGCGCCATGGTGCATGACCCGCCCGTCTTGATCTTTGACGAAGCCACGCTCGGCTTAGACGTACTGGTCGCACGCAATCTGTTGGGCGTGATTCGAGCGTTGCGCGAAGTCAGGCAAGTGCTTGATCTTTTCGACACACATCATGAGTGAGGTCGAGCGACTGTGCGACCGGATTGCAATCATGCACCGAGGTCGAATTCTCGACACCGGCACGTTGCCAGAATTGCGGCAGCGACACGAGCAAACGGATTTTGAAGAACTATTCTACGGACTGCTGAGCCAGCATGAGCAGGAAGAAGATGACAGCTGGAATTGTGACATCGATTCTGATCACACGAATCGTTCGACAAGCGGGGAATCACGATGAGTCTTTCTTCTGGAGCGAAAAGACACCAAGCCACTTACTACCGGTAGCCCGCGATGGTCCGTCATCTGGTTGATGTACGTCCGCGAAATGCGCGATCAATTGCGTGACCGAAGAACTCTGTTCACGATCGCCGTATTGCCAATCTTGTTGTACCCGCTGGTCGGCATGCTGTTGCTTCAGATCGCACAATTCACTCGCCAGCAACCAACCTCCGTTTGCGTCGTCGGTACCGATCACCTGTCCGAAGTTCCACCTCTGCTTGACACCGAGTCGTTCACCGAGGGGATGACCGACAGCAATGATCGCCTTGAGTTGCTGAATTACCGCTGGGACGACATCGCCAGAGATTTCGATGTGGAAACGCAGGCATCACAGTGGGTCCGCGACGGAACGTTCGACGTTGTCGTTGTGATTCCCCCCGAATTTGCTGATCCGGCACTTCGAACAGTCGACGATTCGGCCGCGATACGCCTGCTGTACAACGTCGGCTCGGACCAGTCGATGGTTGCGCGGGACCGAGTCAACCGAATTTTGAGTACCTGGCGCGGCGGTTGGGTTCGCGAGCGTTTGACACAGTCAGGCATCGACGTCGAGCTGATCAACCCGTTCAACGTGAGCGACATCGACATTGCACCGGCACGGACGCGTGAAGCCGCGTTCTGGAGCAAGCTGCTGCCGTTCATCATGCTCGTGTGGGCGATGACCGGCGCGTTTTATCCGGCCATCGACCTGGTCGCGGGCGAGAAGGAGCGTGGAACGCTTGAAACGCTGCTCTGCAGCCCCGCGCTTACGCAGTGAAATCGTCTGGGGAAAACTTGGAGCGGTTACCACTTTCAGTATGTTGACGGCGATTCTGAACGCAGGCAGCATGCTGGTGACCAGCTCGTTCGTGTTTCGCCAAATGGGCATTGGTGGCGGCGGCGGGATCGGAGCACCTCCGATCGTGCCCGATGCTGTGGCTGATCGTGGCGCTTGTGCCGCTTTCAGCTTTGTTCAGCGCACTGGCTTTGGCCGTTGCCGCGATGGCACGCAGTAGCAAAGAGGGCCAGTACTATCTGATGCCGCTGATGATGGTCACGTTGCCGCTGGTGTTGCTGCCAATGTTGCCCGGCACGACGTTAACGGCCGGCACGAGTCTGATCCCTGTCACCGGCATGTTCCTGCTCGTTCGCGCCTTGGTGGAAGGCCAGTACGGATTCGCGCTATGGCATCTGCCAATGGTGGTTGGTGTTACCGCCGGCTGTTTGTGGCTGGCAGTGACTTGGGCACGCCGACAATTTGATGACGAAAGTGTCCTGTTTGGAAGCGGCGACCAATGGGAGTTGAGCATGTGGATGCGTCACCTGTGGCGCGACCGACAAACCGCGGCGACTCCGCGCAAGGCTTTGCCTGTGGCGCGATTATTCTGGTGGCGCTGTTCTTCGCCAAGTTGGCCGTCACCGAGATGCCCCAGGGTTTTACGGGTATCGCGAAGCTGGTCCTGCTGCCACAGATCGCCATGATCTTGGCCCCGGCGTTGCTGATGGCGACGATGTTGACAACTTCGCTGCGAAAGAGCCTGCGGATTCGCATGCCACACTGGACCACCTTACCGCTGGCTGTCCTGCTTGGTGTTACGCTGCATCCGATGTACGTGATGTTGGCCGAGTGGATCACTTACACCTATCCGGTGAGCGAGCAGGCAACCGCTGCGATGAAGCCGTTTTCAGATCAGATTTCGGCCGCACCATGGATGTCGGTAATTTTTCTGATGGCGTTGGTGCCGGCCATATGCGAAGAGCTCGCCTTCCGCGGCTTCATCTTCGGGGGTCTGGTACGTCAACGCGGTCGGCTGCGTGCGGTTATCGTCACGGCGTTGATGTTTGGTATCTCGCACGGTGTGCTGCAGCAATCGATCGCGGCAACGATGATGGGTTTGCTACTCGGCTGGGTGGCACTGCGAACCGGAAGCGTCCTGCCTTGTATTCTGGTGCACTTCACCAACAATGCTCTTTCCGTTTCACTTGAACGCGTTGCATCGAGCGGGTGGGATGGCGCGTCACTGTTTCTGACGGCAACCGAAGCGGGTCCGGCTTATCAGCCGATGTGGATCGTAATGAGCGTCGGTATCGCGTTGACGATCATGCTGTACCTGGGCACGCTCAATCCGCGAATCGATGATTCGGAGGCCGATCAAATCGATCTCGATCGTGAGATCGTCGATCCAACCGCAGCGCCGTGCCGGCCTAAGACGTCTTGTTCGTAGTGACCGCATTCATGCGGTCCGACCGCAATCACCCGATGAATCGGGTCACTACGAACTAAGACTCCGCAGGCTGTTCGTCGGGAATCGGCATCAGAAAGAAGTCATTGATTCGTTCCTTCAAATTCTTGGGTGGCGGTGGTTTCTCACCAGTCATGCGTTCAATCGCCCAGTAACACGCGTAACCGACACCCGCCGAAGGTACGGCATTGCTTTCCAAGTGATGGTAAGGCGGATTCGGCGTTCATGCGTCCGAGTGCAATCGCGCACATCCATCGCATGTCGTCGTCTTCCGGTTCTGGGCTGCCCGCATCGTTGAGTCGTTGCACAAGAATCGGCACCAAATCCTCTTGCACGTCGTCCTCGTAAATCATTCCCAGAGCCCAGGCAGCGGCTGGGCGTGACTGGTACCCCAGCGAAAAATCCTTGGCCAGGTACTTTCGCAGCAAAGCATCCGCTGGTTTGAAACGTTGGTCTCCAAAAGCGATGAACAGGTGAGCGATGTGAAGTGAGGCCCCCCGCATGCTGTCGTCAAGCTGGCCCGATCGAAAGCCGTCGTAAACGCTCTGGGCGTGATCCAACATGTCAGGCAGCAATTCCTCAATTCGCAGCTTTGACAGACCCCAGGCTGCTGCAACCTGAACGTCACCACGTTCATGTCCAAGCAGCTCGACCATCCGCTCCCCACTCGGTTGATGATCCAGCCGCGTTAACACGACGGCCGCCTGCTCGCACCCGCGCCATTGGTCCTGATTCAATACATCCATCGTGCGGTCAATGACTTCGTCGTGTAGCTCATCGATTTCCGCCAGTTTGATCAAACCAGTGGCAACCTCGCGCCGAAGAGACGGATTCACGTCGTCCAACAGCGAGCACAACATCCCGATTCGCCCAATGTCCTGCTTGTCCACCATCGCTTTGGCGATCCAGCGTCGGACGTTGGCATCACGACTCGAGATCAGCTTCTCCGCGTGTTGGTCGACCAACTGAAAGTCAATTTCATAGAGCCGCTCTAACGCTTCTGATTGAACGACCGTGCTGTCGTGGGAAACCAGCTTTGTCAACATCTCGATCGCCTCGGCATGGTCATGACGACCCAGCAGCTCAATCGCAAGCAGCGGATGCAATTCGGGGGGTCGAGAAGGCAGATCCAGAAGACTTTGAGCAAGATCGACCAGACCCTCGGTGCGAAGGTTTCCCAATACTCGGGCTGCCGCAATCCGCAGCTGCAGCGATTCGCCGGTGTTTTCCAACAACTTCGTGATCGGATCAACTGCTTCTGCGACTTCCAACATGCCAAGTCCGTTGATCGCAAGCGTCATCATTGTCTGGCTGGAATTGGCATCGGTCACACGCTGCAACCACACCTTTTGCATCACTGGCGAATTCCACCGGCCCAGTGCAGGTTCGACAATTTGCCCGATCGATGCACCATATTCCACAGCCAGTTTGGCAAGCATCTCCGCCTGATCACGTTGGTCCATCACAATCAATGTCTGTGCGATGGCTCGCAACACATCCACGTTTTGATCGGGCTTTTTGGCCAATTCCAGCATCCGCGGTTTTGCGTCGGACAGCCCCTTCATGCCTCGCTTGTGCGCGATCGCGAGCGTATCAACGACCATCCGCTGTAGCTCGGCATCGGGACGATCGAGGGCTTTGAGCCACAGTTCTTTAAAGCCCACCGGGACAGTCGTTTCCGTGGTGCCGAAAATGGACACGGATGGACGTTCATACATCGCCAGATCGTACTCCGCGAACGGCTCTGCCGCGCGACGCGCAGCGCGGCAGGATACAGCACCCGGCAACGATCACAAGAAAGAGTATGGTGAATTGATTCGACGAATTCAAACCGCGCGAGTGAGTCGCCATACCTGAACACCTAAAACTAGAAACATGACTGCGGATACGATCGCGGCGATCCACCAGGCGGTCGGCAGCAAATCGTAGCTTTCAAAACCGGGCGCCTCGATCACGCTGAGAGCCGCACCGACCGGATTGGTTAGCAAGGCGGCTTGGACGGTATCATGACCGAACGGCGCATCACGTCCGAGCCAGATCAAGATCGGGGCCAGGAACAAACCAATCACCACCACATAGGTCATGGTGGTCGAGACGGCGGTTGATCGAAACAAACTGCCCACCGCGGCACTGACCGCCAATGCGTAAATTGCTGTCCACGCCAGACAGACCAAAACAAGGTTCACCTGCAACCACATCACCGGCTGGATCAGGATCATCATCAAGTAGCCGGGCAGCGTGGCCATCAACACCAAGGCCAACGTCCAAAGCACGCTCAGAATCTTGCCTCGGATGATCTTGAAGGATGACAACGGGAGTCAAACGCAGCAATTCCCATCCGCCGCTGTCTCTTTCGCCACTGATCAAGCCCGATGCCAAACTGGGCGTCAGCACCACCACCAAAAGGACCTGCAGCAACACCAAGAGGGCACCGATTGTCTGGACGCCCCAAGAGGTCACACTGGTTGCCGCCATGAACGTCAACACCATCGAGGCAACCGCACAGACCGCCACCAAGCGCAACAGCCATTGCGACCGACCGAAGCGGCGACAGCGAAATTCCTTCACCATGACAGGATTCAGATACCAGGGAATCCCGGCTTTTCGACGCTGAGGGTCAACGATGTACATGACTCGTCGGGCGAGTCGAGCCGACAACCCACGCTCGTTGGTGATCAGGCCTTGCGCATGTGAGCGATCAAAGATGCGGTAATTCATTCGCGTTAACGTGAGCAGGGCAAAGACGGCACTGCTGATCAGTGTCACCACAATGAACCCGCTGGTGCTGGACGTTTCCTTCAATCCGGCAGACGTCACGTCGCTGTGCCCCATGATTTCCATGACCGCGGGCAGCGGCGAAAAGTCGCGAATCCAGCCGGCGAGTGATTGGGTGACTGCTCCACCGGTCCCGGTCCCACGAATGAAGGCGGCGGGAACAAGCGTCAGAAAAAACAAACCGAGAATGGCCGTGTATGTGATCCGAACACCTGCGTCGCTCGACTGCACATGGCTGCTGACCAGCATTCCCAGGGTCGCATACTGCAAAATCAACAGCATCAGAACGAGGTACAGCAGGCCAAGCTCCCCCCACAGTTCGATCCCTCCCATCGCATAACAAGCCGCCGATGCCGGCAGGCTGCTTAGCAACACCAACAAGCTGAAAAGCAGGACTCCCGAAATCTTGCCTGCATAGATCGCAAGACCATTGAGGGGCGAATTGAGCAACAACGCCAACGTGCCGCTGTTTTTCTCGTTGACAATCGATGTCGCCGGAAACGCCGGCACCAGGAAGACGACTCCCGCCAGCAGCCCGTATCCAAAAATCCGAAAGACCTCCATCGATTGTTTGCCGCTGAGGTCAACGGAGGCATCGGAGGGCCAACGCATCAAAACCGCGACCGAGAATGCAACCGTCAGAACCAGCAACATCGCAAACGCTTTGGGTGACCGTAGAATACCAAAAAACTCGCGTTGGATCACAGGATTCATTAGGAGTCGGCCTCCTCGGTTCCGTTGCCCGCGGAGACACCCGCCAGCTCGCCGGGATCTTCATCGCCCGCATTGGCGACAGAAAGAAATGCATCTTCCAAATCGGCGGCGACTTCGCGAAATTGTGCCACCGCTTCGCCCTGCTCGATCAAGTGAGTCAACAGCGGGGCAATATCCTGGTCGCTCAGGCCGGTCGAGAATCGAACCATCTTTTCGGCTTGGGCACCGGTCACATCGCCGGGACCGGTGCTCACATGCAACTGATGTTTTCCCAGCCACTGCTGGACGGATGCGGCCACACGATCGACCTGGTCATCGGCCAGCAGCATCAGCTCGAAGGTTCTGCGTTGCTGGATATCCCGCATGATATCGTCCAACGTCCCGAACGCACGCAGCTTACCCTTGGTGATCATCGCCACCGAATCACAAACGCGGGCAAGTTCCGGCAGAATGTGGCTGGTGACAATCAGCGTCTTGCCCAGTTCGGCCAGTCGCAGCAACATGATCCGCATATCGATGCGAGCCTGCGGGTCGAGTCCGTTGGCGGGCTCATCCAAGATCAGTACTTGAGGATCATGCATCAACGTCCGAGCAATGGCGACGCGTTGTTGCATTCCGCGGCTCAAGGCATCGACGAACAGGTCTTTCATGTGTGACGCTCCGGCGATCTGCAGAACTTCGTCGATGCGTTTGGTCCGTTTGCCGCGGGGGATTCCGTAGGCCGCTCCAAAGAAGTCCAGATACTCGTTAACCCGCATATTGTTGTAGGTGCCGAAATCGTCCGGCATGTAACCGACCATCCGCTTGATCTTTCGCGATTCATGCAAGCAGTCTGCACCCGCGATCCGCGCCGAACCGCTGGTCGGTTTCAGCAATCCCACTAAGATTCGAATCGTCGTCGTCTTGCCCGCGCCATTGGGTCCGATAAACCCAAGAATCTGTCCCTTGTTGACCCGCAGCGACAACGCGTCAAGAGCGCAGAAATCACCGTAAGTCTTGGTCAAATTCTCGATTTCGATGACCGCCTCAGAGTCGTTCACTTGAGCCTCCATCGTTTCGGGCAAGTCTTTGATTTTCTCTCACAGGGTTGATCCTTCCAAGTTGACGCGGACGTAATCGATTCGCCAAGTGCTGCGGCTTGGCAATTTGGGATTGTTCGGATCCTCAGGCTCGCTGGCCGCTTGGCGATCTTCTTCGGTGTCGGAAATTGACAGCGACAACAGCAGGCCACCATCTTCATCCAACTGCAGTGCACTGGGTTGGTCGATCTCGAAACGCAACAGACCATTTGGGTTTTCCCGGCGGTGCAGCGTCACGAATCGGCCATCCACGAAGCCTTTCAATTCCAACGTTCGCGAGGGTGCGTTGATCTTGATCGAAACGGTCGCTCGTTTGAGCTGGCACGGCAACAGAATCTTGGGTGGCACGCATCGCAAATCGGACTCATTCGGCCGGTTCATTTCATCCAGCCATTTGCCAGTCGCTGGATTGAAAACGGTCGAGGTGCCTCGCTCCCCGGCATAAGCCTCCATCCGCACGAAGCTGGCCGGCACCAGAAACTCCGATCCGCTGGGCAACCGCTCGAGTCGGATCGGAATCGCTGCCAAGCTGGAGCCACGTCTTCGATAATCGTCGTCGAAAGTGACACCCGAATCGATCGGATCGGTCCAAACCAGCAGCGTCGGATCTCGCCCGAAGATCGGCGTTTCCGACGAGATCAATTTCCGCAGTAAATCTTGGCGATCTTGCTGAACGTCCGACATCAGTTTCTCGTCGATGAACTGGTTCGCCGATAGAATGTCGTCCGCACCGCCAACGAACAGGCTTGGCGATGCTGAGTCAGCAGCGACCGCCAAGGATGGAGCTGCCGCGGCGACGATCACGGCGTCTTCACAGCTGTTCACATTGAGACCGCTGAGCCGCCCTTCAAATCCGCGCGGCGTGAATCGTCCTTTGACCATCCAGGGCTGGGCCAACGTAACGATGGACTCGCTTTCGACATGCCGCACAACGCCTGGTGGCTGGCTGACGAATAACCATTGTGATTCACCAGAATCATCCCAAAGAATTCGTCGCATCTCGCCGCTGGTATTTTCCTCCAGTAGAGACGTGGTGGTTCCAGCGGTCGACTCAATGGCCAGCTGACGAGGCTCTTGACTATAAACAGCCGCAACCGATTCCACTTTGACTTCAGAAGTATCGGGAATTGCACGCGCGATTCTGCGCCGACGCGATTGTCGAAGGCACAGCCGCGGTCTGCTGGTTTCCGAGCGCAATCAAGCCGCCGGCGGAAATGACGGCGGCCAGGGGGATGACGATGGCCAGATGCTGGAGTTTCTGTTGCCGGACCAACCAAGCACCCGCGACCAACACCATCAACATGTGCAAGCCAAGCAAGCCGCTGACAGATGCGCGACTGGGAATCTGGTAGCCGATTTCATCGTCCAGGAACGTGATCAACTCTTTGGTGTGCCGCGGCGGTTCGATGCGGCTAAGGAAGAACCGCGAGGCGACATCTCTGTACGCACGGTTGGTCTTGTCATCCTCCATCCATCCCCGCGCTCCAAGCGTCGTGAATAGAACTTCGCCATTTCCGACCGACTTCCAAAAGGCCGCGGGCCATCCGTCAACGCGGAATTGAACGTCATCTGTGTCGACCAGAACTCGCAGCATTTCGACAGGCGTTTCGGATGACCAAGCGACGGGGTCAAAGGCTTGCGTCATTGCAGGTGTATCGATCTGCTCGATTTCGAAATCGTTTAGCTCCACCCGATTGACAACACTGTAGCAGGCGGCATCACCGAGCAGCATGCGTACGCTATCGGGACTGATCTGATCGGCCATGATCCACAGACGACCGCCCGACTGAAGCCAACTGCGAATGCTTTGGACCGACATGGTGTCGTCGAGAATCATATCGCTCGCAACCACGATTTGATCGATCGCGTCCAAGGCCTTCGCCGATGGCGGCAAGAAACCGGCCCCCAGACTGACTAACCCCAGGTCCTGCACCGAAATCGCGACTGAATCGCGACCAGCGAACACGGTCTTCGCGAGATACTGAGTCCGGTCGTCGCTTTCGCCGTCGCGGTCGGCACGGTCAAACAATACTGCCGTTCGCGATTGATCCCAAGAAAGTAAGAGTGATCGCTCGCTGGTTGCCATGCCGATCACATTGGACTGAAACTGCTCGACACCACCCGATTCCTTCAGCTGAATCGATTTCATGGGGATGGTGACGTTTTCGATATACAGATCGGCAGGAATTTGAACGGGCAACCAGGTCTGACGTGTGGCCCCAGAGGGCACCCACAGACGGCGCGCGAATTGCTGATTTGTGTCTTCTCCGATGATCACCGTTACCGTCTCCACCGTATCGGCAGCGGTCCGATTCATTCCGTTGACGGCCAACGTCGCCCATTTCCCCGAAACATGACGTCGAATCCCGGCAGGCCCGACCGAAACCGTTGCGCGCGGGCTGCCCTCCGCCTCGGTCTGACCGTTGGCGTCGCAACAAGGTTCCAGCCGTGCCACGGTCGGGACCAACATCCAGACCAAAATGAAGGACGCGAGACGTTTCATGAGTTTCTAAACGGGGAGTAGATGGCGCTACAGCATAGGGGCGAGGAGCCAAAGTCTAGTCGATTCACCCGCCTCATGCATGACCTACGGCTGAGGAATGTAGCGGTACTGCCCCTTGTTTTGCTCGGCGATGCGTCGCATACGGCTTTCACCTTCCTGACTGTGATAGCTGATGGTGTGAACGATGCTGATCGGGTGGCTTTCTCCGAACAGGTTTTCAACTTTGTTTTCCTCCCTCAGCAAATCCTCGATCCCCTGTGGGAATTCGCCATCGGACAACAGGAAGATCACATCCGGTTTAAGCCCCAATGCGAACCGCAATGGCTCGTACGGTGCGCGGCCCCGATCCATCGAAATCCGCATCGCCCACCGCTTCAGCGCCGCCTTGTTCGCCGGCGTCGCATTGACACTTCGCGGCTCATCGGTGTCCGCGTTACTCAATCGCATGTAGTCCGATTCGGCATCGAAAAAGACGACGTAGAATCGTTGATCCGGTTTCAATACTTGGATCGAGGCCAGTAACTCGGCACGCGCCGACTCGAACCCTTGCCCCATGCTTCCGCTGCTGTCGACAAGATAAACGAAGTGATTGCCCCCGCCTTCGACGCCGCAGAACTGGATCTTCGCATTGGAGTCCGATTTCAAGGACAGGGCTGCCGCTGAAGAAAGCTGGCTGCTTGTCATCGCCGATAGTGCCGGAGCAGGAGGGGCGGAAAGTGCGTCCGGCGCAAAGTCAGTCGCTGCGAGCTCTCCCACCGGACTTAACTCATACTCTGTTTCGCTTGGCGTGGGCTCTGTCGGCTCCGTCTCCGGCTGACTCGAGTCGATCTCGATTGTTTCCATCGAGACCTCGTTGCTCTCCGCGGCCGATGCCGACAACGCGACTTGGTCTCTTGGTCGCTGAGTTTGCAGACCGATTGCGGCCAGCAAGAAGAGCACTCCGACATGCACCACTGCACTGACCAACCAGGGCGGCGGGCTTGCCGCGACGCTGCTCGCTATCTTGATCATCAAAATCGGAGTTGATCGAAACCTCGCCAGTGACCCGCGCCGCGTCCGGAACAGGAGCGTCGCTGATCAGCAGCGGATCGAAGGAGGCTGACTCGTTCAAATCGACACTGGCGACCGAGTTTGTTTCATCATCGGTGCCAACAGCTGCCAGATCGCTTAGGTCGTCTTCGTCGCGATCGTCGCGGAGTTCATGATCCTTCTCGACATCCAAAAAATGCGGTCGCCCGACGCCTGTCGAGGCCGCGTCGACTCGTGTGATCTTCGCTTCGCCACTCGCAGTGACCGGTTCGACCGCTGCCATGACCGACTCCGTGGCAGTCGGCAGCGAAGGAGCCTCCAGTTCCGTGGACACCGAGGCAAGCGCGGCACGGACTTCGTTCCAATCTGCGAAAGGGGTTGTGGAAGACGTTGGTCGCGCGGGCGAGGGATGGGGCGGATTGATCGGTGTCGCCGATCTGGTTTCGTTCGCAGCCGCCTGTGCCAGGACGGTCGCACTGGTCAGACCTGGGAAATCGTTATCTGTTCCGCGACTGCCGAGCTGGCGAATCATCAATTCGATTTCCGCCGCACGAGCCTCAAGCCGCGCCGCCAATGCCTGATTGCGAATTTTGACCAATTCCAACTCGAGAGCGCGACGCTGATCCTGAAGAGATCGCGTCTGATCGCTCGTCGGTTTGCCCCGCTCGTCGCCCATCAGAAGAAATAGAACGTCATGAGAATAAGAGGAGTGCCCATCCTGCGAACAATCTCAAACGTTAGCGGCACCAGTGTAGCAGTCGGTGAACTCGAGCCAAATGGTATTCCAAAAAAACCTCGAGCGGGTGGCTGGTGGTCGAGCGTCAGCGAGCCCCCAGTAGAGAGCGATTGGAATTCCGGGGGCTCGCTGACGCTCGACCGCCGGCCACCCCGGCAATGCAATTTTTGATCCGCTACCAAAATCCCGAAAGAACCAGCCCGCAAAGTCAGCCGCGATTCGCAGAAACTTGCGCCCCTTCGCTTCGACGCAGCCAGATCCACGCGGCGCCAGCGAGTACTGATTCAACGACAATGAACATGATTCTGGCCGCGATTGCAGCAAGCAATCCATGCACGCTTCCGATGGAGACGCTGAGTACGGTGATCAACACTAATTCTCGCACACCTGCACCGCCAGGCAGCAGCGAGGCGAAGCCGATCACGACCGCCAAGCTGATCGCGGCGGTCGCGGCCGCGAACAATTCCAGCAGAGGCGGCGATGGCGCGGAGGTTGGGATCGCAGTAATCAAGGTCGTGAATGACGCCCCGATCAGCAACCAGCCGATGATCGACCAAGCCCAGCCGGCGGCAAACAATCCGATGCCGATCTTCGAATCAATCTCCGCCAAATCGACCTTAGAAACCCGCGCCGCAACTCGCCTCAGAATCGGTGGCAACGTCGGCAGACTGGCAAGAACCGCAACCAAAACCGCTGTGACCGCGATCCACGTCGGCACCGGCAGCCACACCACGACGATGCCGGCGACTGCTGCTCCCACCGCCATCATCAAAAACGTCTCGAGAAAAACACTGATCGTCGCAGCCAGAGGTCGAACGCCGTCGCGAGTCAGCACACCGGCGCGGAGAATGACGACCATCGCTTTCCCCGGTACGTACTTACCAACATGTCCCAATAACTGGGCAGCGAGCGCTGTTCCCACCCGTGGCTGTTGCCCCAGCGACAGCAGCGCACGACGTAGTATGAACGATGGCGGGATGAGTCCAATCGCGTACAGGAACGACGCCAGCGCGACTCGGCCCCACTTCAGATTCTCAAGTCGGGGAACCGCTGCCACCAGCTTCGCCTTGGACTTCTGTAACTCAGACCGTGCTTCCGCTTCGTCCGTTCGCGATAGAGCCTCATCTATCTCCGCAATCTGCAAACGCAGCTTGTCACTCTCGCCCTTCCATTGGGTGACTGCCGAGCGCGCGGCAAAATAGAGGCCAATCGCGACTGCAATCGCGATCAAAACTTTGGCGATGCGAACCAAGATTTCGCGCCGATCGGCGAAATTCGCTGCGGGTTCGTTTGCGCTCCAAGGTGTCAGTCACGCGATGGTCCCAGGGTATCGGCAACGGGTATCGGCAACGGAGTATCACCAGCGTGGAAAGCGATCGCGAGACCGCCGCGAGGCTGTTCAACGCTCGAGCAATCATCCACAATCCGTGCATTGCCGGCAGCGTTTTTGCTGAAGTCAGGAACTCCATTCATCAAACACTTTCTCTCGAGCATACTTCGGATGTCCAATCGTCGACGCAAACGCAAATCGGAGCCGAAAACACAAGAGCCGGTGTCCGAGCATGCTCCGGCCAATCCCTCGAAACCGCCGGCAACCACGGTGACAGAACCGAAACCGGACACCGATCAGGTGAAGTCATCGTTTTCCAGGCTTCCGTCTTTGTCACGAATCCTGTCGGTGGTGATGTTGATCTTGGGAATCATAGCCGTCGGTGCGCTATTCTACAAAGTCATGGCCAGCTTCTTTGTGCCGCTTTTCTTGGCGGCGCTGTTGGTCGTTATCTTTCGCCCCGTCCACGCTTGGATTTATCACCGCTTGGGAAATCGGCCCCGTTTGGCTTCGCTGGGCACGACGCTCTCGATTCTGTTGGTTGTCTTGCTGCCGATCATTCTGGTGATTTCAGTAGCAACCAGCCAATTCACGTCGTTGGTCAGCCACGTCAATTACGACGATCTGAGAAGTGCCTTGGATCGTGCTCGTGAACAGGTTGGAATCTCGTTGGAGCACCCGGAGCAGTTCCGAAGATTGGACGCGTTGACCGATTCGCTGGACGAACCCGAGGAGGGCGAGAATTCCATTAGCAGCCAACAGGTGATCGCGAACATCGACGAAGCCCTGGAGCTGGTCAAATTCCTGCAGAGAGAAGAGCCTGGTCCACCGAGCGCCGATGCGAATGCGGCGATTGCGGAGGAAAGCCTGAAGCAATTCAGAGCCGCCGTCCTCCAGCAAGATCAAGAACCATCCGACGAAGTTATCGGGAAGTTGAAAAGTGAAGAGCTGCTGCATCGCCAAAGCGTAGCCACGCCCGCTGCCATTCGTTTGTGGATGCGCGAGAAGCTGGGAGGAACATTTCGAAGCCAAATGCGGTTGCTAGCCAATCCCAGCGCCGAAGATTTCAAAAAGTTGCTCGGCAAGGGCCGCGAAGTATTGCAGCCAAGGTTTGTCAGCGTGACCAGTGCCACCGGCAGTTACCTGGTGCAAATCGTGATTGGGCTTATCGTCATGGTGATCGCCGTCTACTTCTTTCTGGTCGATGGCTCAACCATGATTCACACGCTGATGCGACTCAGTCCGTTGGACGACAGTTACGAAGAGCGACTGCTATTGGAGTTTGATCGGATAAGTCGCGCGATCGTGTTGGCCAGCGTGCTGAGCGCGTTGGTTCAGGGATTATTGTCTGCGATCGCCTTTTGGTTTCTCGGCTTCGATTCCATCATTCTGCTGTTCCTGATCACAAGTCTGATGGCCCTCGTCCCATTCCTCGGGGCCGCGTCGGTGTGGGTTCCGTGCGCGATTTATCTGGGCGCGGTTGACCAGCGCTGGTCGGCCGCAATCGGGTTGGCGATCTACGGCGCGACCATCGTTTCGTCGATCGACAACGTGATCAAGATGTACGTTCTGCACGGACGATCGACGCTGCACCCGCTGTTCGCGCTGCTGAGCGTGCTGGGCGGTGTCAAGGTGTTTGGTCCCATCGGAATCCTGATTGGGCCCATGGTGGTCGTCTTCCTGCAGACGTTATTGGAGATTTTGAATCACGAGCTGGAAGGCAGAAACTCAGGCGACCTTGACCGCGGCACGAAAATGCCTGCAGGCAAAGAGCAACCTGATTTATCTCCCTGCGAACGATCAAGTTGAAGGATTCAGCGATGCTGCGACCGTTTTCTCTCATTGCAGTCTGCACACTGTTCGCGGCGGTAGGGCTTGCTCAAGAGTCAGACCAAACCAAACCGGACGTGCTCCACGCTGGAGGCATCGAGTTCATCTTCGCCACAGCTGATCGGGGTCGTGAATTGCTTCGCCGGCGAGACCGATTCGTTGATCACATGAGCCCTTTTGACCGTCAGGTGCGGATGCGGACCAGCGACGACAAGGGCATTGACGGCTACCTGGATTTCGTTGCCGGCGAGGTGCTGGAGTGGCCCGAAGAAAAACGAAATGCGGTGCGGGAAGCGATCGAGTCGCTGGACGGCCCGCTGCGAGAGTTGAAGCTACCCAAAACAGATCCCATCGCGTTGGTGCATACATCCGGTCGCGAAGAGTCGCGTGCAGCCTACACACGCGGGTCGGCAATCGTCCTGCCTCCAAACATGATCGCGTCCGATGCTGCGAAAAATCGCAAATTGCTGGCTCACGAACTTTTTCATGTCGTATCCCGAGGCAATTCAGAGTGGAGAGACGAGCTGTATTCCGTCCTCGGTTTTCAACGCGTCGGATCGATCTCACTGCCGAAAAGTGCCACTGGGGTGCACATTACGAATCCCGACGCCCCAACCATTGAGCATGCGATCGAAGTCAAGCTTTCGGAAGAGAAGACTGTCTTCGTCACGCCGATGGTCTATTCCGAACGGCCATTCGACGCGGAAAATCCGCAGTCGATGTTCGCCTACTTGGAGTTTCAGTTGATGGAGCTGATGCCGATCGTCGGAAAACGGATGATCCCCAACAGCAAAGAAGGACAACCAGTGTTTCACGATCCGTCACTTCCCGATTTCCAGCGCCAAATCGGACGGAACACCAGGTACATCGTTCATCCGGAAGAAATCCTGGCCGACAACTTCGCCTTGATGGTCATCGGCGCGAAGGTCAGAGACGCCTGGGTGATCGACCGAATGCGAGAGACGCTGTCCGCTTTTGTGGCAGAGTAGCAAGCATCTCGGGTAACGAATCGCGTGAGCTGTGTGGTAGAACCACCCTAGTACCTCGCCCGTCTTCGATTGGCGGCATTCGTACGCCAGGACCTGTCCCGGCAGCCTGGCGTATGCGGTTTGTCGCCGGGACAGGGAGACCGTCCGGCTTAGGATGCCGGTTGTGATGAGATTTGGGTAACCGCGGAGCGGTGAAAGAGGGTAGCCTGGGGTGAACCAACGAGCGACAGCGAGGCTGGTGTAACCCCAGGTAAGCGAACCCGAAAGAACCTTTCCCCCGCGGCGTTTCGGCGGCGTAGCCGCCGAAACGCCGCGGGGGAAAAATGTCGTGGAGCAACCGCAACCTGGGGCTGCGGTTGCTCGCTGAAAGCTCGCACCCTTACCCCAGGCTACATTCTTCCGCCGCTCCGCGGCTGTCCAATCGAGTGCTGTACTTTCTTCTCGGTGCCTCTACCAAACGACGAGCGTCGGAAATCCTAACAAGAACGGAACGGCTAAGCCGGACGGTCTCCAGGTCCTGGCCTACGCCTCTCTTTGTGGTAGAACCAGCGCAGCCTGAGTTTTCATTTTGCGTCGGTTGATTGAACATGAGCACTCCGAATCCTTACGCTCCGACATCATCGCCATCATTTCAGGACCTTGGAATTCGCAAAGTCAGGGTGCGGACCTATGGTTTGATGAAGCGTGCCTACAGCCTGGTGGCCGATCAGTACTGGATGTTCGTCGGCGTGACACTTGTCGGTACGATTGTCGCGTCAGCAGTCCCTTTCGGGTTGGTCGCCGGTGCGATGGCGGTGGGGATTTTCCTCTGCTACATCCAACGGGAACGAGGCGGCCAAGTCGAATTCCACACGCTTTTTCGCGGTTTTGACTTCTTCATGGAATCGCTGATTGCCTTTCTGGTCTATTTCATCGCCAGCGTATTGGTGATGATCCCCTTCATGATCGCGATCTTTGTGATGGTGATCGGACCGATGATTGCTGCGGCCGGCAACGCCGGTAACGCGCCTCTCGAGATACCGGCAGGCACGTTGAGAGCGATTCTCGTTCTGTATCCACTGATGATTTTCGCGCATATCCTGGTGGCGTTACCATTCTTGTTTACGTTTCAGTTAATCGCCGATCGGAACCTAAGGGCGCTCGACGCGGTTCGAACCAGCGCTCGCGGCGTTGCCACGAACCTGGGCGGCGTGATTTGGTTTGTGCTCGTCACCGGGGCGATCACTTCGATCGCCAGCATGATGTGTTTTCTACCAGTCATCCCGTTGCTGCCGATCCTATTCGGCGCAATTTTCCTGCTCTACCGAGACATCTTCGGTGATGGGTGAGGACGTTTCCTTGCTCGTAGTGCCCGCATTCATGCGGTTTGTGCCTGCGATTCGAGATGTGAGATGTGAGCCGAAGTCGCTAGCATTGGGCTGGCGCCGTCGGCTCACAAAATTCATGATCACCGATCTCAAAACACGTTCGAAGACCCGATGAATCGGGTTACTACAAACAATGAATCGGGTTAGTAAGAACCAAGCATCATCATCAGCCGCGATAGGCATGGTCCAGTGAACCGATGACGGAGGCTCGATCTCCGCAGACGGAAAAGCAAATGCCACCGTATTCGCGAAACCCATCCAGTGCATGTGCGTAGTAGGCCCGTTCGGCACCTTCGATGTACCGTTGTCGCAGTTCGGCGGACAAGTCACAAACACCTCCGCCGACCACAAGCAGATCGTAATCGCCGATGTAGTTGATCATCAACAGTGCGATCCCAAGGGCGTGCGCCTGATCGTCAAACAACTCCAGCGCCAACGGATCTCCCGTGGCCGCCAACTCGCGCAGTTTCTTGGCTTTGTCTCTGACGCTGCCTTCCTCTCGATTGAGCGAATGGTCTCGCCATTGATCCAGGCTTAGCCGATACCCGAGTTGATGCGTTAACGCCGTCAATGAAATCGCTGACTCCGACGTACAATAGGAGTTGCCAACTTTCAACCGTTGATCGTGCTCGTAACGGAAAGCGGTCGCCGGCAGCAGCAAGTGCCCCGCGTGACCGGCGCGCCCCTTGCTACCGCAGATCGGCAAGCCATCGCGAACTTCACCTCCACCAAGCCCTGTTCCAACGGCGACCATGAACAGCGAATGGATCTCCGTTGCCTGTGATTCAATCGCGTGAGTGGTTTCGTCTGGAGCGTCGTCCCAATGCATCTGTTGAGTTCGAATCGCATACTCGCCGAGCGCCGCAGCCTGTCCGTCACCGATGTACGCCACTGGAACCCCGGTGGCATGTTTTGCGAACTCCTGTTCCAGCAGCAACCGCACGGGGCAACGGTCCCAAGCCTTGGCGGAAAGATTCGGAGTTGAAAGCAGAACGCCGTCGGCCGTGGCGGGCCCAGGTGTTGCCAGCGAGATCGCCTGCACGTCTTTAGCCGACAGCTTTCGAGCATCAAGTTCGATCAGAATCTGGCGGACGATGTCCTCGATCGTTGCCATGGGCCCGTCAGCCGATCGTGTGGGAAACTGCTCAGAGATGCACAGGATGTCGCGATTTCCCTTCCCGATCGCAATCGTGGAGGTGGTGCCTCCGACATCAACTCCAACAAATAGCGACACGTTGAAAGGTTCCTGCTGTGAATTCGGTCACCGGGAGCCACGATTTTGATCGTGGGACAAGCGTTCTTGGGAAGGTTTTACTCGATTTAACGCGACACGCCAATCTCCTGGACTGCGAATCCCTGCGCGTCCTCAAATTACGAAGTCTTCTTGGAGAAGTGCGTCACCGGTTGCGGGTGACACGATGCGCGGGCCAGCGTCAGGCGATGGTGGGATCGATCATCGGACGCTCACCGGAGGCTGTCTAACCAGTTCGTCCACTTGACGATATCTTCTTCGGACAAAGCCGGCTTTGGCAGCGACGGCAGCTTGGTGCTCGACGAAGTCCCCGGCGTCTGTGCACGCACATTTAACATGCCGTTGACATTGATCTCGAAGCCAATCATGCGGGCCGAGTCTTGGACTCGCCAATCTCAAAGTCGTATCGTCCCAGCGAGTGCCAGTCATCGCCTTCCACACCGGACGATTCAACCAAGGATAAGGTCATCGAGTCTCGATCGCTGCCGACGGTCAAGCGTCGATTCGTTCGCGCGGGCAGGGAAGTTCCCTTGGGGATGATGGGTAGAATCCGACGGCGTCCCTTCACGTCGTTGACCACGATTCCGATTGTCTGGGTGGTCACGCCACGCGGCGGCATGGCGGCCTCGCGCCGGCCGGGCAACTCCGCCACCAGGCAGGCGGCTGCGCCACGTGCGCAATCGACACGATCCATCGCATGAATCGTGAGGTTTTCGCGATGGCCGCGGAGCACCGCGTCGCGGATCGCGGCGATCCGCAGCAAGGGCCCCAAGGTCACGCAGGCATCGATGTCTCCCAGCGAAACGGAGGCTTCGCGACAGGCGGTCTTGATGGTCGCGCGAACCCGCGAAGCAAGATCTTCGCAGGCGTGCAGCCAATTTCGCCGCTGGATCTTGACCGCTTTCTCCTTCCCTCGCACCTCAATCTTGATCGTTACCGACGACAGCAACAGCATCGAATTCATCGCCCGCTCGCACGCCATTTGCAGCCGGGCCGCGGTGGTTGATCTTTTTCTCGGATCGAAGTTGTGCCGCCGTATGAATTCATTGGCGGCCAGGTCAGTCAATCGATGTAGCCAAGGCAGCGTCCCGGTGTGCCAGTGACCAGCGGTTGACATTTGGTGCAGCCGTGCTGAATCGCGACGAATGACCGCCACCTCCGTCGCTTGACCGGTGACTCCGACAAACAAGATCGTTTGGTCCTTCGCTGGATTCAAACCTGACGGTGCATCGTCGAGCGACTCCATATTGGTATCGACGAATAAAGACTGCACGCACGCAATCGAGCGGTTGACCAAACGAACCGAACGTAACCCCGCCATGCGGGCCGCTTGCAACACGCTTTGCCGGTGCAATTGGTCGTAACTTGCTGGAATCGTGATCGCGGTTGCGTGCGGCAACGGTTCTGTGGGCCAGGCGTTCTGTTGGATTCGTCGAAACAACATCGCCATCAGCACTTCGGGCGGACACTTGCGACCGGCGATCTCGCGTTCCACCACAGCCTTGCCAATGTACATGGGCAAGCAATGCACCACGCTTTGCCCACGCTCGGCACGCCGCTCCATGGCTTTGCTACCGTAGACAAGCTGCTCGCCGTCGCTGGCAACAGCCATGCGAAAAATAGTCTGAGTTCCGCCGCCGGCGCAGAGAAGATTGACGCCGCCGTTGGGGGACGCCCCGGCCGTCGCCGAATAGAACATTCCAAAATCAATCGCCAAAATACGCGCTGTGGAGCCTAGCGTTGATCCTATCGAAGCGGTCGAGTGTTCCTGCCCGGCTTGTGGTTTTGTGAATTCTGAAAGCCAGACCGGCTCGTCCGTTTTACTTGCGTACTCGCCCAAGTCATCGATGACTTCGTCGAACGAGGCGTATCGCTGATCCGGCGACTTCGCCATCATCCTGTTAAAGATGTTGGCAAACTGCATATCGACATCGGCCCGAGCTTGCATCAAGTCCGGGATCTCGCCATGCCGATGGCCGTAGATGAGATCCAAGAACTCGCCGGTGTACGGTGGTCGCCCCGTCAACAGAAAGTACATCGTCGCTCCCAGCGAATAGATGTCGCTCCGTGGATCGGCCGTATCGGAATCTTCCAATTGCTCGGGTGAGATAAACGGAAGAGTTCCCGTGAGCCGACCGCTCGGCTTTTTCTTTCCGGCAGCCCCTTTCGCCAGTGCCTCGTCTTCCTCACCCAAAATGACTGAGTTGATTCGTGCCAAACCGAGGTCCAGCACTTTCACGGTCCCATCGGCCGCGCGCATCAGATTGCCAGGTTTGACATCACGGTGAACGATGCCGGCGCGATGGGCATGCAGCAAGCCGATCGCGGCCTGACGAATCACTGCGGCAGCCTCACCGACCGACATTGGCCCTTTCTTCGCCACGATTTCGGTCAGCGTCTGACCATCAACGTACTCCATCGCCAGGTAGTGCACGCCATCCGCTTCGCCGGCATCGAAAGCCGTCACAATGTTTGGGTGCATCAACCGCGAAGCAGCGCGGATTTCATCGTAGAATCTTCCGATCGCAACATCATCTGCCATCCGGTCGACCGGCAACATCTTGATCGCAACGATCCGCTGCATCCGGGTATGCTCGGCCAAGAATACTTGACCCATCCCGCCGGCCCCGATCTGCTGTCGGATCTCGTAGTCACCGATTCGCTTCGGGACCTCTCCCACCAACGCGGAAGACCGGGCGAACATGAGCGAACCAGCCGAATCGTCACTTGAAAAGTCACGCGTCGGTTCGTCGGCGGTGGGATAGTTGTAGTCGGTAGGATCAGACAATCAGGATCGATTCGATGAGACGCCGAATAACGGTGCCGGGCTTGGCGCTCGACAAGAAGCCATAATTATAGGCGTCGGCTGGCCGCCGATCTCCAGCAATTTTGCGAGTTAAAGCCCGTTTTGCCTTTACGGAAGCCCAACGGGGGAAATTCACCTACTGAGTGCATTGCCCGGCCCGGAAATTGGGGTCGGCGGGGCTCCGCATCGGCTTCGAAGACTTCAAATTGCCACATTCTCGACGCGGCGTGGCCGTGAATTTATTCGCCAGTGGAGAAGGACGACTTCCATGAATTCACAGCCTCGTTGTGAACTTAGACCAGTGGGACGTCCATGACCGCGATGCCTAGTGCCGGACTTGTGAGTTGACCTTTACTTCGTAACCCCAAGCGTGAGCGAGGAAACACGGCGAGAACAGGCCTCGCTCACGCTTTTTGAAGTTGCGCGTTTCGCTAGTGCCGGAGGCACGGCAGCATGTAGCCTGGGGCGCGAGCCCCAGGATTTGTAATCGAAAACGACCGAAAGCCCCGAAGGGGCGACAGCATTGTGACCGTTCCGTTTTCTGTCGCCGCTCCGCGGCTGATGGGCATCGTTCGTTCCGTTTTCCTGGGGCTCACGCCCCAGGCTAGATGCTGTCGCCGCTACGCGGCTAAAAAACGCAACTTCAAAACTCACGCTTCGGGTTAGGATTTCCAGCGAGTTTATCATCAAGCTCAATTCGCAGTTTCAGCACTTGTTCATGAGCGCAGCGGCGATCTCTTCTCGCACGTCTTGATCGGTTTCGATCTCATGACGCTTCTGCAAAGCTTCGATCGCAGCGCTGCCGCCACTTCGTCCCAGGGCCCCAATTCGTCCCAGGGCCCAGGCACTAGCTCCGCGTACGATCGGTTCATGATCGTTCAACCCCAGCGTCAGGGCTGGCAGGGCGGCCGCGCTCGACTGGTTTCCAAGCACAATCGCGGCGTTGCGAAGGATGCCGCGACGACGCGTCCGCCATAACGGCGTCTTGCGAAAACGCTTCCGAAACTCGCCCTCATCAAGCGAAAACAGATCTGCCAGGGTCAACTTGTCTAGCGGATCCGTCGGTCGAACAGCTTTCCGAGACGGTTTTCGATTCCACGGACAAACCTCTTGGCAGACGTCGCAGCCGAAGAGCCAGTCGCCCATCCCGTCGCGCAAATCGGTCGGAATGGATTCACGGTGCTCAATCGTCAGATAACTGATGCAACGCGTTGCGTCCAACACGCCGGGTTGTGGAAATGCGTCAGTGGGACAAGCATCCAAACAGGCCGTACACGTTCCGCAATGGGACGACTGTTGAGGCACGTCATACGGCAACTCAACATCGGTGAGCACACAAGCGAGAAAAAAATAACTGCCCAGCTGCTTGTTCAACAACAGCGTGTTCTTACCTCGCCAACCAAGTCCCGCAAGCTCCGCGACTTCACGTTCCATCAACGGCGCCGTGTCCACGATGCCGCGTGCCTGCGCGGTTGGATGCGACTCGCGAATGATCCTGCAGAGTCGTTTCAGTTTGGGATGAATCGTGTCATGATAGTCAACGCGATCCCAAACATATCGCGCGACCTTGCCATCACCCGCCCGTATCGTGGCACGAGCGGACGCGGCGTAAGGATACGCCAAAACAACGATCGACCTGGTGCCGGGCAACACGCCCGAAGGATTGCGGTAAGCTGCCTGGCGGTCGGCAAAGTAAGACATCTCGCCGGCGTATCCCGCTTCAATCCATCGGATCAGGTCCGAAAAACCTTTCGAGTCAACCGCCGGGGCTACTCGACACAGCGTGAACCCCTGCTCATCGGCCGTCTGACGCAAGTCGTCAATCAGATGCTCTGGCTCGCTCACCGCGTGGTTGGTTGCTGGATTGGCTGGGAGGGTCGATGGGCGATTCGACCGCTGTCGTCGCGGATCGCGTGGCGGTAGTAAGTTTCCAGACACAGGGTTGCCATCGAGGTTGTATAGACAGTGCCGCCGTAACCACCCCACAGCGTATCGGACGACCAACTTCCGTCGTGGCGCTGGGTCGCCAACAGCCGACGCTTGAGAGCTTCGTTCCATTGATCCCAGGCGTCATCCTGCAGTTGATGTAGCGCCAGCGTGGCATAGTACCAGTAATAGTAGTTGTCCTTGCCGACCCCTGGAGGCTGCTGCAGAAGATAACGCTCGGCCTCGGCGACTGCGGTTGTAGGAACTTGGTCGCCAATCAGCAAACGGGTGGCCAAGGCCTCGGCGGTCATGGTGCGGCTGGGGGCCTCGCCCGGTCGGTAGCTGGCCAGACCTCCGTGTGCACCCATCCGCACGCTTCGCAGGAATCGCTGCACGCCAGCGACAGCGCGTTGATCGAGTGGGATTTGGGCGCGATGACCGGCGTCCATCACCATCGCCTGCCAACCGAGTTGACTGAGGTCACCAGGGGATCCTTCGGTGTAACGCCAACCGCCCGTCGTTGGATGTTGCATTCGCCGAGTATGAGCGATGGCGCTGAGCCGAAAGGATTGCCGAAGGATCTTGCGTGATTGCGGCAGCTTCGCAGATCGCCAGGGCCGCCATGCCGTGACTGTAGTTGGCCGCATAAACGGACGCGTTACCGGCAAGTGAACCATCGGGCTTTTGATTGCGAATCAAATGGGCCAAGCCGCGATAGACATTGTCCGCATATTCGCCGACCTGGTGCGTTTGCCCCGCGCCCATCAACGTCAGCAGTGCTAATCCGGTGATCGCCGTTTCGGCTCGCGCACCGGCACCACCACGGTGTTCTCCCAACGGTGCACGCTCGACGCCAGCCCCGGAAGCTCGCGGGTCCCATCCGCCGTCGGCACGTTGGGACTCCGCCAAGAACCGCAACGCCGCTTCGACAGCCGCTTCGGACTCGGCGCTACCACCGGTTCGCAGCAATGCTTGTTGTTTTGCTTGGCCTGTGCGGTTGGCAAAGTCACTTTCGAGCGAGCCGGCGACGGTGGCCTTGGGTGCCGGAGCCGTCGATGCAGGCCCCGCCTCGGTCTGTCCCGCGTTTGAGCTGGCCGACTCAACGAGCTGGCTGGTCGCGACCTGAGCTTGGCTGGGCGGGGTCACGCCGGTCGGTTCGGGCTGGTCGTCGGCAAAGGCGTCGTCAAGCATTTCGCTGAGCTGTGAATCGATTTCCGACATCGCGTCGTCGACCTGCATCGATCGGATCGCTGGCAAGAGACTCCGGCAAAATCTCCTGAGTTTGAATTTCTGCAGGCTCCTCCGGCGGCTCATCGCCGGCGGGATCAACTTCGTCCTCAACCGCAGTCGCTTCGGTCAGATCGGTCAGGTTGGCTACTGGCAGCGGGACGATCGGCGACTCGGTAGTATCCGCTGACGCATCGGCAGCCGTCATGTCGGGGTCGAAGGTTGAAAACGAAACCGTATCGACACCAGCTTCATCTTCGCTCTGCTGATCGGCGGTCGACGATCCGCCGTTGGGACGTTGCAGCAGCGGTACCAAGAAGATCAATGCGGCATGCAGGACGATCGAGATGATCAAACAGATGATGCCGGCTTGCCGACCTTGCCGTTGACGGCGCCGGAACAACCAGATTGTCGCTAGCAGCAGCGCGACCGCTGTCGCTGCAACTGTGTAGATAAGTCGAGGATCTGCCCAGAGCTGGGCGGGATCATTCAACGCCGCATCCTCTGGGTCGAAATGCCGATTTGGTCCACACCGCTGGTTCGCACCGCATGCAGGACCTCGACCGTTTGCTGCAGAGAGCCATCCGCCTCGCCGCGCACGGCGACTTTCAGACCGGGATAGCTGGCGT
This sequence comes from Pirellulaceae bacterium, assembly GCA_963704055.1. Lineage (GTDB taxonomy): Bacteria > Planctomycetota > Planctomycetia > Pirellulales > Pirellulaceae > Rubripirellula. The sequence continues at coordinate 172,829 of CAVPGW010000033.1, forward strand.
GCTGCTGGCGCAACGTTTGCGTCAACTGCGATAATGTGACCGGCGTGCCATCAAGGCTAATCGATCCATCCAGGGCAATCGCAACAACCCGTTCGTCCGGTGCACGTGTCATGCTCCGCATTTCGCCCACACTTGGCACGTTGACCTTGATGCGGCTCTCAGCTTCGCTGAACTTGCTGCCGACCATGAAAAAGATCACCAGCAGAAACACGACGTCGATCATCGGCGTCAAGTTGATCGTTGCATCTTCGCTTCGTTGTCGGCGAACGGACATTTTGATTTCGTAGACGAGATGGGTTTGTTGAATAGAATCAAGCAGCGCGTCGCTTGCGATTGTTTCGGCTGTCAGCGTTCTCGAGTGCTTCGGCGGAAATGCAGTCGACGACTCGTTGGCACAACTTATCGATCTCGTTCAGATAGTTGTCGGACTTGCTGCTGAAGTACATGTAAGCCAAATAGGCTGGGATCGCGACCGACAACCCCCCCGCGGTTGTCATCAGGGCGACACTGATCCCGGAAGCCAGCATCTCGGGCCGTCCCATCGATTCTTGCCCACTCATGGTCTCGAACGCCTCGATCATGCCCAACACGGTGCCCAGCAGACCAAGCAGGGGTGCCACGTTGCTGATCGCATGGAAGACTTTCAGGAATCGCTTCAATCCGTCAGCCACGCGGTCTCCCGCATCCATCACCGCCTGTTCCACCTCGAACATCGGACGTCCCCAGCGACGCACCGCGGCACGAAAGACCTCAGCCACCGGACAGTCAAAGGCTTCGCACAGCTCCGTCGCTTCGTCGTAACTCAGTTGCCCATCTTCGACGCACTCGGTGAACCGCCGAACGAATGGTCTTGGGATCACACGCCCACGTCGCAGTGCGATTAGACGTTCCAGCGACAATGCAAACACAATCAACGAACAAACCGCAAGCGGAATCATCAACCAGCCGCCCTGCGCGATCTTGGTCACCAGCGCCGGCATCTCCCAGGGTATGATCGAGCCTTCCGCTTCCGTCGTCGCCGGTTGTTCTTCGGGTTGCCCGGTCATCGCGGCTGACGGAATCGAGGGCACCGCCGTCGTCGTATAGTTCTGGCCCGGTTGTTGGTACGGCTGAGGGCTGAAACCCTGCCGATTCTGATATTGCCCCTGCGCTGTTTGCATGGATGTCATCCACCACAGCGAACCGATGGCCAGTACGACTAGTGGTGCAACGCGTGAGGCGAGTCCCGCGAAATGCTTTCCGGATACGCTGGATCGCCGCTCGAGTCGGCGGGGTCGCTCGAGTCGGTGGGGTCGGTGGTCGCGATCGTATGGATCGTTCATCGTCGAATCGTCTGCTGAGAAGAGTTGACTTTGGATGGGATAGCGTCAGGCGAGATCGCGGCTAAACGACGGCGGGCAATTTCCGCGTGAGCTGTGTCTGCGAAGCGGCTGAGAAGATTTCCGTAGCAAACTGCGGCGTCGCGTGTCCGCCCCAATTGTTCAAACGATTTGCCGGCTTGGACCAGCGACGCGGAAACCCAGGCACCATCGCTATCGATGCCCTCGACACGCCGATAGGCCTCAATGGCTTGGCCGAATTCTCGCTGCAGGTAGTAGGTTTCACCAATCAACCACTGGGCTCGCCCGCGCAGGCTGGGCTCGGTTTCGCTTGACCGAATCACGCTTTCCAGCAGTGCGCGGGCCTCGTCGAATCGCAGTCGGCGGATGCACAGCTCCGCGTCCAGCAGGTCGACTAATGAAATGCTGAATCGATCCTCGTTGGCGGCAGCTCGGGCGGCGGCAATTCTCTGCTCCGCCTGTGATGCATCTTCACCAGCACTGGTTTCAGCCTCGGCACACCGCAGCAATGTCGGAAAATCGTCGACTTTACGAACGTCGATCAGGTGCTTCCACCACTCCTTGGCGTCTGCACTGCGGCCCGCTTGTGTTAACGACTCGGCAAACAATCGCTCCACCGCGACTGTGCGAGACGGGTTGGATTCGGTGAGTTTTTCCGATTCTGATGCCAAGGCCAGCATCGACCACCGCTGTGTTCGACCAGCCCATTGACACGCTGCTTCACGAGCCGCCGGAGTGACCGTGGCGCTATCGGTGGGAGCCACCAAGGTTGTCGCCAACTGTTCCGCGTCCGCTTCTTTTCCGCTGCCACTCAGGCCCAACAGCAGCTCCGTCGTCGCTTGGCCGGAATCGTCGACCGCGGCCAGGTGTTTGGCTAGATTCGACCAGGCTGCCCGTTCGTCTTGCTGCGCCGCGATCAGCATCCCCATCATTGTCGTCTTGGCGTCGAAGGCTGTGAGATCGTTTGCGTTTGCTTTGCTGATCAACCAGTCGCGCGCCGATGGCGGCACCAAGTCGATTGCCAGGTCGCAGTGGCTGCGAACCACTTCAAGGGCAGCATCGGAGTCCGGCCAACGTTCCAGCAAATCCGCCAACATCACCGACGCATCGTCAATGCGACCTGCCTGTTTGAGGCACTCGGCGCACGCCCGCGCAGCACGCGCCGCATCGACATGATCGGGGTATTGCTCGATGAAGGCGGCAAGCTTCTTTGCCGCTTCGAGCGGCTGGTTGTTTTGAACCGCGGTTGCCCAGGCAACGCCAAGCAAGGCGGTCGGTTTCTGCGACGCTCTGGCATGCTCCCAAGCAATCGAATACGCCTCGACGGCAGTCACCGCGTCACCAGTCGCCAAGCCGGTCGCACCGATACGCAAGAAGAAGGACGTCGCCATTTCACGCTGAGAATCGCTTGCACCACTGTCGGGCGAAAGCACCGGTCGAAGCGCGTCAACGGCCGCAGCGAGTGTTTTGTTTTGGAGAAGCACCAAACCCGCGGCCAGTCGCACCGCCAGGATCTTGTGGGGCGACAGATCGTGTGCAGCGGCCCTCGTCGAAGCCTCGACCGCACGCTGATAGAACTCGGCAGCAGCCTGCAACTGATTCTGTTGTTGAAGTTTGCGTGCCAAACGCGCCAAGGGGAGCGTTAGATCCGTTGTTGCATCGGCCTGCTTGTCCAAGGTCCTGGCGAGGTTGATTGCATCGTCAAGTTTGCTGTCGGAGACCAACTGATCGAGTTGCGTGAGGGATGCACCGACAGTCGCCGCATCTGCGGCCGTGAGAACCTGGCTCGGCAACATCATCATCGCCGCGCAGGCAAACGCCGCGAAGTATCGGAGTGTATTGGTGAAGGAAGGCATCATCGGTGAGCCCACGTGTTGACGTCAGCCAGTTGATCGAGCCGGCAGTGGTCGCTTCGCCAGGCGGATCCTGCCCGGCGCTGGTTTGCAAATACCCCATTTTGCGAGCTCGCCGCAATCCCGCTCGTGAAAAACCACGCCGTGATTTGCTAGCGAAACGCTTTCGCAATGCCGTTCGTATTCAAACATCGATCCAACTAGATGGTTTAACGGCAAGCCGCAGGCGACTGTGAAGTGCGGAGTCGACTTCGGCTAGCCGTAGGCCAGGACAGGGAGACCGTCCGGCTTAGCCGTTCCGTTTTTGTTAGGATTTCCGACGCTCGTCGTTTGGTATTGGCACCGAGAAGAAAGTACATCACTCGATTGGACAGCCGCGGAGCGGCGGAAGAATGTAGCCTGGGGTAAGGGTGCGAGCTTTCAGCGAGCAACCGCAGCCCCAGGTTGCGGTTGCTCCACGACATTTTTCCCCCGCGGCGTTTCGGCGGCTACGCCGCCGAAACGCCGCGGGGGAAAGGTTCTTTCGGGTTCACTTTCCTGGGGTTACACCAGCCTCGCTGTCGCTCGTTGGTTCACCCCAGGCTACCCTCTTTCACCGCTCCGCGGTTACCCAAATCTCATCACAACCGGCATCCTAAGCCGGACGGTCTCCACGTCCTGGCCTACGAATACTTCGTCCTACGGATCGATCAGCTGGTTCATTTCACAACGCGTTTCCTGCTCGCAGCGCTCACGTTCCAGGCGGGCGATCTTGCGGCGAATCTCTTTTGCCTCGGCTTCAAGATCCCCCAGTTGTGCCTGCAATTTGTCGATCTTGTGATCGATATCCTGGCTCATGAAACGGTGGAAGAACTCCAGCAGAATCAACGCGCGTAAGGCTTTCACCGCCGTGCCCCGCAGTCGGTACACGCGTGCCAGTTTCGTCAGTTGCTTAAGCCGCAGCGCGTTTGACACTCGCGTAGCCCGCAACAGTCGCAGGGAACGCATGAACGAAAAGAGCGGAAGCAAAATGATCGCCAGATCAATCCAATTGTCCTTGCAGTAGACAAGTTTCTTGTCGGCAACCGACACCATCAAAATGAACTCGGCTGCAAATGCGAACCAGATGACTCCGGTGCCAAGGTGCAACAGCATCCGCAGCCAAGTGTACTGAGCGACCTGTGCTTTCATGAAGAACTCGACGATCAGCACGGGCATGATCATCAAGGCGATCAAGATCATGGGCATCCCGAACTGACGCTCGAGGCGCGCCCGCAACCGCTTGTTGGCTTGCCGCCAACCCAGTCCAGGCAACCACAAACGATCTCGCATCTCTGGGCTTCGCGCGCACATTCGCAGTGAGGGGCAAGCGCAGAATAACAATCCAAAGAAGTGAAACCGTCGTGTTTCCCTGCTCCAAGGTCGCGTGAACCAATGCAGCACGGCTTCGAGAATCACGATGGGCCAGATCGCCAGCATCACAAAAATGGTCGCACTTTGGATGCGATGATCGACGATGTTTCTACTCAGCGAAGCTCGCATTTCCTCCGCGTCGGGACTGTTCGCTTCGATCGCGCTAATCGCATTCTCGCTCAAGTTAGGCACGTCGACCCAAACCACAACCAGGATTGCCTGGCAGACTAAGAAGGACAACGACAACGCAAACAACAGCGGCGCTGATCGCGTGGCGATCCACTGCCGAAGGTCATGTTTGTTGAGTTGCATGTCTCAATACCTGGTTGTCGACGCTGCGCGATCTGCCACAGCGGCCCGCAGGCGAGGTGCCTGTTGTTCGTGGTTCTTCCGGAATTCCAGTGGCAGATGGAGAATTGCATTCAAGGGGTGGCGGGCGGTCGAGCGTCAGCGAGCCCCCGGAATTCCATTGGCTCGCGTCTGGGGGCTCGCTGACGCTCGACCACCAGCCACCCAATCATTGCGGATCAACCAGTAAATTCGCGGAAGAACCTTCAAACACTAATAGTGATGCTGTCCAAATAGGCCATGGAACTGCCGTTTCGGGGCGCACTTATCGAATCAACGTACTTTGTAACCGATTTGACGCAGCTGCTTCTGGACCCGGTCCAGATGGTCGCCCTGAAGCTCAATTTGATCCCCTTGCAGGCTACCTCCGCTACCACAGGCGGATTTGAGCTCGGACAACAAGCTCGCCAAATCGCTCTGCTCTGCGCTGAGCCCCCAAACCACAGTGATCAGCCGTTTGTTCTTGCGTCGGTCGACGCGGACCTTCGCGGTTTGCTTCCCTGGGGCGACACGCTCGATGGGTAAGGGCTCGCACCTGCATTCTTCCTCCAGCTCACCGCATCGATCGCAGCGCGGCGGAATGTCGAACGGCGTTCCGGCAAAAAGTCTTGTCATCGTCTGCTCAAAACGTGTTCTGCAAAGTTTACCTATCGATCCGAACGCAACTCGGGCGGTACGTCGGACAATGCTTCGTCCGGTAACTCGAACGAACCAGCCAGCAGATCGCGGTCTTCATTGACAAGCTCCGGATACCGCGAGTGCACGATCTCGACTGCGAAAATCTCTTGGACCGCGTCCTCGAATTTAACGAAACCGATCGTGTCTCCCGACTCGATGTTGATCACCCAAACACCGCACGTTCGTTCTTCGAGCTCTCGCTGCGCGATCGGCACGCCGCCGAATACCGCCGACTCACGCACCTGTGACAATCCGATAAAAGCTAGCGGCCCGATGAATGTCAAGCCACGCGTAAAGCCGGGCAGCGAAGCGATGGATTCGTACTCGCCCGATTGCAGGTCAACGTACCCAAAGCCGCCCGTCCCTGATTCGAGCAGCCACAGGCGATCGTTGTACCAACGCGGCGAATGAGGCATGGAAAGACCGCGAGTCAGGATTTCGCCCGAATCCATGTCGATCAGCAGTCCGCCATCCCGCTTGTGCTCACGCCAGCCGCCCGGATCGTTGCTCTGGCCCAGCGCCGTCACGTACCGCGGGCGACCGTCACGCGATCCCAGCCCATTCAAGTGACAGCAGTCTCCCGGCACGTAACTGGTGATGAACGACGGTCGCCAGACGGGATTCGAAGCAATAGATGTTGCTGCGCCGGGCCAGACAAGAAAAACGCGTGTTGACGAACCACAATTCAGCTTCGTTGCCTTGGCCAACCCACGACATTTCGTGAATCTGGATATCGCCGGTCCAATGAGTCGTCCGCGGCAGAAAACAGGCATCGTGTTTGGCGGGAACCGCAAGCGAAGCGGATAGAGACTCGTCGCTTTCCTTCGCAGCGTCCAACTTTTGACAGACGGCGGGCAGGTTGTGGAATTCCCAAATGCTGGTCGCCGCACCAACGGCCAGTCGATTGTTGTCGACCGCCAAGCCCATTGGTTTGTCGAACGAGCGAAAGTGCGTGTTCAAAACACCGTCTTGCGCCCGCAGCATCACCAAACGGCCTGCCTGGTAGGTCGTGACCATCACGGAGACGCCGAAGTGGTGCAGAATCTCCGGCAGGTTCGACGTATGAACACTCCGCAGCGGCTCGAGCCCGCCCTCGGGGGGCGGGTTGCCCTGTTCGTTCGTCTGTCGTTCGCTCTGAGCCATCAGCAGTCGTTTTCGCGTAAAAATCATCAGGCGTGGCAATGCCTGATGTTATACGCATCGATGCTGTCAGTTCGTAGTCACCCGATTCATCGGGTTTTTAGCGCTCGTCATTTGGTGTAGGCACCGAGAAGAAAAGTACACCACTAGATTGGACAGCCGCGGAGCGGCGGAGGAATGTAGCCTGGGGTAAGGGTGCGAGCTTTCAGCGAGCAACCGCAGCCCCAGGTTGCGGTTGCTCCACGACATTTTTCCCCCGCGGCGTTTCGGCGGCTACGCCGCCGAAACGCCGCGGGGGAAAGGTTCTTTCGGGTTCGCTTACCTGGGGTTACACCAGCCTCGCTGTCGCTCGTTGGTTCACCCCAGGCTACCCTCTTTCACCGCTCCGCGGTTACCCAAATCTCATCACAACCGGCATCCTAAGCCGGACGCTCTCCAGGTCCTGGCCTACGCCGATCGCACTCGTCAATTCATGATCGTCGAGGTACTAGCCGAAGGCGCTTTGCCTTTCCCTGGCTACTCCTCGAATTCGGGATCTTCGCTAGCCATTTTGTCCGCCTCAGCGAGTGCGGCTTCGTACTCGGCGAGTGCCGCTTGGTCCGCGTCCTCCATGATGTTGGATGGTCCGGAAGATCCACAACCAACCAGGAACAGACAGCTCGCCAATATCCAGTACTTCATCTAATAGTCCTTGTCATAAAAATGGTTTCTGAAATCAACAACGCTCGACGGCAATGCGTCGAGCGTTTGTGTTACCAAGCCCAACGGGGGCGATTCTTAGGCATCGTTTATCACTTCAGCGGCAGCTTGAGAACCTAACGCCACTGGGACGATCAGCTGACTACTGGTTCAGCTGCTCTTCAATCGTTTCTTTGGAGGCTCGCGACCCCAAAGCTCCCCACAATCCGTACGGACTCTGACTGCCCGGCGGAGGCGAACCGGCGCGGTGGGATACCTGCGGGGCATGTCTGTCACCGGCTTCAATGGAGTCGGTGATGAAGACGACTGCACCGTCACCCATCAAGACGTGAACGCCCCCTTGATGTCGGCTTGACGGTGGCGACACGACATCGCGGTGGTCCCGTCCATCCGAGCAGAGTTCACTGTTCGGCGGAAGCACCGTGGTCATCTGGGTGTAAGGCGGCTCAAAGTCATGCCAGCGATAACCGCGGCCCCAAGTCACGTTCTTGGTAAGACCATGTTGGATCCCAAAATTGCGGGCGTTCCGGATCGACATAAGGCTGCGCGTAGGAGGGATTCAAACGGCACTGGTTCTTCTCGTTCGGGGCAGCGTGGCCGCCGACATTAGTCGGAACCGTGGTGCGCTTGTCGTTATCGCCCAAGTCGGTAGCGATCTCTCCGCCCATGACCGTGTTGGCCAATCCGTCCAAGATATCGCGAAACCTCATCTCGCGATGGTTGACAAACATGCCTCGCTGCGAACCATTGGATTGGGTGGCATGCCCGTTGATCGACCGAGTACGGAAACGTCACCGTCGGGTCTCGAAGCAAGCTCGTCGATGTTCAGGTACGGGTCGCGCGAATGAACTGCCGAGTCACCTTCACAGCAGGCGTAGTTCGTTCGACCGAGTGATGGCAAACCAACTCCGGGATCGCTGGGACAGCGTAAAGTGGGGATTTCGGTCGCATACGGCGGATATTGAACCCGATCCGGATGCGGACCAAAGGCTTGCCAAGGGGGAGTGTGGGGTGTCCCATTAGCATTGAAGCCGTGCGGATTGGCCATCATTTCCCAAAGCGCCTGCTGCTCGACGAACGGTAGAATGCCGACCAGAAACGACAGACGCATATTCGACGAAATCTCTCGTCCCGGATTCGTGTCCCAAACGTCTCTGCCCCGGGTTGAAATAGGTGCCGGTTCCCTGATTCGGCAGTTGCTTGAACGCAGAGTGATAATTGTGGATCCCAAGCCCGATCTGCTTGAAATTATTGCTGCAGCTCATCCGGCGTGCTGCTTCGCGTGCGGCCTGAACCGCTGGGAGTAACAACCCCACAAGGACGCCAATGATGGCGATTACCACGAGCAACTCCACAAGCGTGAAGCCACTCCTGACATCAGACTTTCTCATTTACCAAACCTCAAATTTAAAGAGAGTAAAACAATGTAAAACAACGCCGCGATCTTCACAGCAGCCTACAGGCCCGCCGAACACGCACCAGTAGCCAACAGCTGCTTTGGACTCGCAGGTCTTCACCCGCTTCGGAGTTCTCCAGGAAAAAACATTCGAAGTGTTTGAACCCCGCCCAGGCAGTATTGTTCCGTCAGTATCCTGACGAATACGGACGGAGTGTATGAACCCCGCCCAGGCAGTATTATTCCGTGAGTATCCTTGCAGATACGGGGTTTGGAAAGCCATCAACTTCAAGAATGCGATAAATTCTTTTTGCCTTCTTCGCTCCTTGGTTACCGGATTTATGTTTCTGCTTCATTCCGAGAGGACCCCAGTTTGGCAAGGCGAAATCCGAGCCTGAAAATTATACCGCTCCAACGAAGAATTCGTCTTTTGTAGTTGGAATCGTCGCAGCCATCCTGGCAGTCTCCCGCACGATGCTTAAGTACGTTCACGACGGCGGCTGCTCCACGGACCTCGCAATTGTCTCGCTTTCTCGGCCGCCTTCTCCGCATCGTCTTCTTCGCCAAGGGCCGACAGAGTCGTAGCAAGCTCTTCGTAGAGCCGGACGAGCATGTTCTTTCCAAAGTGATTGTCCGGACGCAGGCCGACGTAGGTTTCTTGTTCAGCCACACCTTGCTGGACGAGCGCCAGGGCTTCATTGGCGCGGCCCGAATCACGAACGTACCGGGCATGCTCCCGCAGTGCCATCGCCAGCAGCGTGTGATAGGCGGGGATTCCGGCAAAGTCTCGGGCCAGCTCGCGATGAATCTGGACCGACTCGGTGTAGTACTGTTCCGCATCACTGGGCTGAGTTCTCTGGATCAACCTTGCCATCTCCTTCAAGGCGTGGGCAAGGGCGGCTCGATAACGCGGGATCGATGGGTGGGATTGAGAGACCTGCCTCGCGACATCGATTCCCCGCTGAATTTGAGTCACTGGTTCCTTGCCGCTTCTTGAGCCACGCGAGCGATAGCTTGTCACCGTTAACATCTCGCTCAATTCGCACTGGTAGTCCGGTACGTTGGGGTAATCCTGCACGAGTTTTTCAATCATCGCGATTCCCGCGGCACGGATTCTCTGCTGCTCGCCGTCGCGGCTGCGCGAGCTTGCCAGCGGCACGTAGGTTCGATAGGCTCGCGCCAAGGCAAGACGGTAACTTGCATCATCCGGGCGCGTTGCACCAGGCGTTCCAGCAGTGAGACTGCTTGCCGATGGCTTTGTTTGGCTTCATCGTAACGCAGCATCAGCCACTGTGAGTGCCCCAGATTGCTGCTGGCACGTGCTAATTCGGCCTGACACTCAGGGTCCTCCCTGAATTGTTCTTTTGACAAGATTTCTTTGGCTCGGAGATACTCGCCCCGCGCTCCTCGAAGCGACTGCTGGCATGCAAGGTCAGTCCAAGTTGATTCCGCGTCGCCGCTTGTTCGAGGGCCAGATCGGCTGCATCACTTATCGGCTGCGACTCAAGGATCTCCAGACAGCGTTTGTAGGCATTCTCGGCCTGGTCGAATTGCCCGAGCCGCTGATAGATATCGGCAACGCGTCGGTGGACCTTGGCGGTTTCGCGTTGCAGTTGAGGATTCGTTGCATTTTTTCTGGCGAACTGATCGTAAAACTTCAGCGCGTCCTCCAAAACGGCGGCACTGTAATTCGAGACGACCATCTCCACCTCGGCCGAGGGTGCTTCATCCTCGCGGTTCGCGGCGTTCATTTGCACCGCCGTCACCGAAGGTTGGGCCATCCAACCGGCCGCGAATCGCTCGAGAATTTGATCCATGGACTCGAGCGCCAATGATAAGTTGTCTTCAGCGCGGTGGTTTTCGGCGACGGCTTCCCGCCACTTGGCGCTGACCAACAGGAAAGAGGAAACGACGACAAGCAACAAGGCGGCGGTCAGCGAAGCGATTGCCGGGTTGCGGCGAGCCCACCGTCGTACTCGCCCCGACGGTCCAGTGCGCCGCGCGCGGACCGGCCGGCCGTCCACGAATCGCCGCAGGTCTTCCGCGAACACTTCAGCGCTGTCGTAACGATGCTGTGGATCGCACGCGATCGCTTTCATCACGACCGCCTCCAAGTCTTGCGGAATCGAGGGCCGTACCACGCGGGGCGGAGTTATCTCGCCACGTTGGATCTTGTCGATCAGTTCGGCCCGATCTTGCTCGGCAAACGCAGGTTGCCGTGTCAACAACTCGTACAGCGTCAAACCCAGACTGTAGATATCTCCACGCGCGTTTTGCTCGCCGCTCAGGTGTTCGGGAGCCATGAAGCGAAGCGTGCCGGCCACGTCGTCAAGGCAATGTTCTTTCTCAGCTTGCATGACGGTCGCTAGTCCGAAATCGGTAACCCAAACCCTGCCACGCGGATCGAGCAGCAGATTGCCTGGTTTCACGTCTCGGTGCAGCACCCCTTGGGCATGGGCGTAACCAATCGCTTCGGCAACCTGAATACCAATGTTTGCCACCCACCGCCACCGCGCGCGGCCATGAAGGTTGTTGAAATCAATCTGCGGAACAGGCGAACTCGCGGGAAGGGTATCGCTGGATTCGTCACCGACAAGGCGCAGCTGAGCGAGTTCCGTCTTCGTTTCGATGGTATCGTCGGAACCGTGGCTCGTACTGGCGGATGCAAGCAGTTTTCCGCGTGAAGCTCCACTGACTTGATCGTCGGGCGATGGATCGAGTCCGCCGATGACTGCGTCCAGTGCGATACCATCGATTCGCTGCATCACAAAATAATGCAGACCATCTTGCTCGCCGACGCCGAAGACCGGAACGATGTTCGTGTGATGCAGGCTAGCCGCGGTGCGGGCTTCGCGATGAAAGCGATCGAGTTGCCGCGAGTTGCGCAGCATTCGCCGCGGGAAGACCTTGACCGCCACCTTCCTCCCCAGTGACTGTTGCTCAGCCTCATAGACAACGCCCATTGCACCACGACCGATTTCCCCAATGATTCGATAGTCGCCCAGTTGCGTGGGCGTATCGAAATGCATCTCGATCGGCTCGTTGGAACCCGAGCGTTTGCTGATCTTGAACTGTTCCATGGCGATCATGGCTGGGAACAGGTGTTGAATCTCTTTCGCCAATTCGGGGTGAGTGCTGGCGAATTGATCAACAGAGACGACCTCACCGCGGCGGCGGCGATCCAGAAACTCTTCGGCCAATATTTCGACGGGATTGCGGTCCTCGGTTTGTTTCATCGGAGCTTTCGACATTTTGTTGCTCGTTTGTCCCGAACGGGATTTCGCGATGACTCGGTTGGGACAACCGAGCGACAATCCAAGCCAATTCCATCAGAGTTCACCAGTAAACCCGGGAATCCCCTCCAATACGTCTCGCAGTCGCGACAAGGCGCGAACGTAGCGATTACTTGCCGCCGCCGGCTTGAGCCCCAGCACCTCGGCGACTTCACCATTTCGCAGCTCCTCGAAGTGCCTGAGCGCCAACACTTCTCGGTCGATCGGGTCCATCGTTTCCAGCGCATCTTCGATCTGCTCGACCAACTCGATTCGCATCGCCATCTGGCTGGGGGAAGCCAGGCGGGCGACCAGCAAGGCCGCCATCGACGCCGAGGTTCCCGCAGCCAACTGACGATGAATCGAGATATCTTGCTTCGCGTCCCGCTTCTCGGCCAACAAGTGATGCCGGTGTATGTCAATCAGTCGCTGCGTCGTCAGCTGGCGCAACCAGATGTAAAACGACATCTTCGGCTTTTTCAGGTAGTGCCGCATTCGCTGGTGAGCGTCGATGTACACCTCTTGCAAAATGTCCGATGCGTCTGCCCGACCGCGGAGCCGACGATCCATGCGAAATTCCAGCATCTGTTTCAATCGGTCCCGGTGCAGCGAATAGAGCTCGCCGAGAGCCTTCTCGTCGCCGGCCCTTAGCCTGACGAGAAGCTCCTGATCATCTAACTCTGACATCGACACATATATCAAACGGATTTGGAAACGCGGCTTACACACTCGCTCGACTCCGAGCGATTGGCTTTATCCTATCTGTAACCGGCTCCCAACGCGAATCCGTTGGGACTTCAACTGTTTCAACAGCAGTTGAATCAATGAAAGTTTCGCTAACAACGAAAGTTTCGCTAACAACGAAAGTTTCGCTAACAACGACTCTTGATGACGTTGAGTGGCCACTCCGCAATAAGTGAGCCGCTGGTGCTCGAGCGTCAACGAGTCCCCAGCAGCAAGCCATCGCAATTCCCGGGGGCTCGCTGACGGTCACCCGGCCGTCTGTCCGCTTGTTTTCGCCTCTTGGAGGGCGACCAAAATCAGCCGGAATCCCCCCTGTGAGGCAAAACAGAGCTAGGCCCAGGTCGCTCTTTCATTTACCCTGTATTTGAACGAAATCCCGTATTTTACGCCCTTTTTGAATCGGTTCTACAGACCTTCGCATGCTAAAAGCACTCGAATTGGCCGGTTTCAAGAGTTTTGCGGATCGGACTCGTTTCGACTTTCCCGACGGGATCACCGTCGTGGTCGGCCCCAACGGCTCTGGAAAGTCCAATATCGTCGACGCGATGAAGTGGGTTCTCGGCTCCCAAAGTGCCAAGAGCCTTCGCGGCAAGGACATGTCCGATGTCATCTTCAAGGGCTCGCAAACACGCAGTCCCGCCGGGTCGGCCGAGGCGACGATCATTTTTGATAACGCCGACGGCGCCCTGCCCATCGATGCTCCCGAGGTCCACGTCACTCGCCGAGTTTATCGCAGCGGCGAAGGCGAATACCTGATCAACAACCAGCCCGTGCGGCTGAAGGATGTCAAGGACCTGATCCGCGGCACCGGGATCGGCATCGATGCCTACAGCCTGATCGAGCAGGGAAAGGTCGACAAAATGCTGAACGCCAACGCCAAGGATCGCCGCGCGATCTTTGAAGAGGCCGCCGGCATCAGTCGTTTCAAGGCCAAAAAGGTCGAAGCCGAACGGCGACTCGCCCGAGTCCAAGCCAACCTGACCCGCTTGGGTGACATCGTCGATGAGGTAGGTTCGCGACTGAAAAGCATCCGCAGCCAGGCTAGCAAAGCCGAGCGTTATCGTCAGGCCAGCGAGCGAATGAAAGAGCTTCGCACGCAAGTCGCCTGGACCGACTGGGGAGACTTGTCTCACGAACTCGAATCCTGCGAAAGCGAACTGGCTGCCGCCCTTGCCAAGCACAAGCAACTGGAAGAACTTCGCGGCGAGATGACCGAGCTGCGGCAGGCTGCGGATCTGGAATTGCAGAAAATCGCCGACGACGCCCGCGCGGTTGAAGAACAACGTAGCCATTGGTTGCAGAAGATCGCCGAGCTGGCGGGACGGCGTGAGGCTGACAACGCGGCGATCGCTGATCTCCGCACCAGCGTGGCCAAGTCGCTGCGTCGCGTCCGCTTGCTGCAGACACAGGCCGGGTCGGCGGCAGCCGAGCTTCGCAATGCCACCGACCGGCTGAAGGAATACGAACGCGAGTTAGCGCGAGTCCGCGGTCGCGCCGCCGAAGCGGAAGCCGATCGTGACAAGATCCAAGCGGAGGTCAGCGAGGTTCGTGAACGTCGTGACACCGTCCAGCAACAACATCTGGCTGTCGTCCGTCGCGTCGCCGATCTGGAGGCCAACCGCCAGCGAACCGAGCAGCGTGTTGCCGAAGCCGGCCGGATGCTGGCAAGTCTGACCAAGCGAATCACGTCGGCAAAAGCTTCTCTGTCCGAGGCAACAATGGAAGCCACGGCTGCAGGCAGGCAAGTTCAATCGCTGGATGCCCAGATCACCGCACTGGTCAAAGAGATCGAATTGGCCGACGCCAAGTTGCAGGAGAGTCGCCGGACGTTGGAGCGACGCCGTGAGGAAGTTTCGGCGCTGAGGATGCGGTTGCAGGGGGTGACCGAACGGATGAGCGTGCTGCAGGATCTGCAGCGGCGACAGGAAGGAATCTCCGGTGGCGTGCGGACGATTTTGGACCAGCTTCGTGATTCTTCTTCGCCGCTTGCCGACAAACTGCACGGCATTGTCGCCGACTGTTTCGAGGTGGACGTGAAAGTGGCGCCGCTGATCGACGCGGCCCTCGGCCAGCGGAGCCAATACGTGATCGTCAGGGGCGGCGAGGTGCAAAACGCGATCCTGGACGGTTCGCTCACGATCAATAGCCGGGTCGGATTGATTCGTATCGACGAACTGCCCAGACGACGGCCGGGCGATCGCATCCGACTGGACGGGCTCAAAGGTGTGATTGGCCGCGGCGATCGATTCGTCAAGTGCGACGCGACGTTCGAGCCGCTCGCTCGGCACCTGCTCAGCAACACCTGGCTGGTCGATTCACTGCAAACGGCACTGGGGCTGCGTAAGCTCAGCGGTGCCGGACTTCGCTTTGTCACCGCTTCCGGTGAACTCCTCGAAAACGATGGTTCGACCGTGATCGGACCGGCGGCGGCCTCAACCGGTTTGGTCAGCCGTCGTAGTCAGCTGACTGCGGCTGAGCAAGAAATCAAACACTACCAGTTCCAGCTTCACGAAGCGCAAGCCGAAACAGAGCGACTCGGAGCGCACGTCGACGAGGAAGCGGCGGCCTTAGGGCGGATCGAACAGCATCATCGCGGTCTGATTGCCGAGCGTGCAGCGGCCGATGCGGAACGCCGACACACCGTTGAACGCCAGCAATCGCACCAGTCGGTCTGCGAGGAGATCGCCACCGAAATCGAATCGTCGACCCGGCTGCGAGATTCCGCAGCAGCCGAGAACCAGCGACTGGTCTCGCAAATCAACGCCGCGCGTCAAGAAGTCGAACGATTGGAAATGGAAGCCGCTGAGGTCGACGAGATGCTCTCGGAAACTCAAACCGCTTTGCAAACCGCGACTAGCGGCGTGATGTCGATCTCGGTCGATGTTGCCAGGGCCGAGCAGAAGTTCGAGGCGCTGTCGGCGACGATGCAGCAGCAGCGACGGGATCAATCTCAGCGTGAAGCCGCGGTCGATGAAGTTCGTGTCCAGGCCTCACAAGGTCGCGGTCGCATCGACGAATTGACCGCTCGAGTGCTCGATGCCACCAATCGACTGGCAAGCCTGCACTGGGATGTCGAGCAAAACGCCGCTCGCCTCAAGGAACTTGCCCAGTCGGCTGACGACGTTCGCCGTGAAAATCGCGACATCATGAAGGCCAGCGAGGAGGCGATGAAGCAGGCATCCGCGGCCAGCGAGTCCGTGCATGCGATCACCGCCCGCCGCGATAACGCGAAACTGCGACGCGATACGCTGGCGGAGAGATTGTTGGAGGATTACCAAATCGATCTGCAGGCCAGCGAGCCGCCCGAGGACCTGCAGGCCCCCGAAGACCGCGAAGCTGTCGAGCAAGAGATTTCCAATCTGCGGGCGCAGTTGCAGCGGACCAGCAACGTAAACATGGAGGCGCTCGAGGAACTGGAAGGACTGCAAGCTCGATACGACGAATTGCACGGTCAATACCAAGACCTGACCGCCGCCAAAGACTCATTGCAACGCATCATCGGACGAATCAACGCAGACAGTCGACGATTGTTCCTTGATACGCTGGAGGCGATTCGACAGAACTTCCAACTGCTGTATCGTAAGTCATTCGGTGGCGGCCACGCCGACCTGATCTTGGAAGAGCACGAGGATCCGCTCGAAGCGGGCGTGGAAATCGTGGCCACCCCGCCAGGCAAACCGAGCTTCAACAACTCACTGCTGTCCGGTGGTGAAAAAGCGCTCACGGCCGTGGCGCTGTTGATGTCGATCTTCAAGTATCGACCGAGCCCGTTCTGTGTGTTGGACGAAGTGGATGCCCCGTTTGACGAAGCCAACATTGGCCGTTTCGTGATGGTGCTCAACGAGTTTCTCGATCAATCGAAATTCGTCGTCGTCACGCACAGCAAGAAGACGATGACTGCCGCGACCACGTTGTACGGCGTCACGATGCAAGAATCGGGCGTCAGCAAGCAAGTCTCCATCCGCTTCGAAGACGTCAGCGAAAATGGAGACATCACCGAAGGCGAAGCGGCTTAGCTGTCTTAGTTCGTAGTCACCCGATTCACCTGCAATTCGCATTTCGTTTGAATCAACACCCTGTGAGCCGTGACGCGTAAGCGGCCGGCTTAGAAGGTTGGGCGCACAACGTAAGTCGCAATGTGCCATGATGAAAGTACGCACGGACGTGTGATTGGTCACTATGTCAGGCAACTGCCGAGCAGTGGAAGATGTTAGCCTGGGGTGAGGATTGCGAGCTTCGAGCGAGCAAACCGTAACCCCCAGGTCATGCGTGCAAACCCATTTTTCCCCGCTGCTCTTCTGGCGGCGTAGCCGCCAGAAGAGCTGCGGGAATGTTTTTTGTGTTCCTCAACCTGGGGTTACACCAGCCTCGCTATCGCTCGTTGGATTCACCCCAGGCTGCATGCCGCCGCTGCTCCGCAGCTAAGAAACTCCAAAAAATCACTCCCCTAAGCCGGACGGTCTCGTGAGCGGCCGGGCATCGCACATTGCCCGGTGCCTGACGGCCCGCGGCTCACACTTGTACGTCGATCGTCGAATCCGCGACAAGCCAGGCAGGCGATCAACCACCCTACTCGTGCCGCAGGGCTTGGATCGGATCCATCATCGCGGCACGTCTTGCCGGATAGATCCCGAAGATGATTCCGACCAGCACGGAGATGCCGACCGCCAACATCAGCGACCATGGTTGAATGATCGTGGGCACCCCTGCGATCGACTCGGCCCAACGGGCACCGCCAAACCCCAGCAGCATTCCGATCACGCCGCCGGCGCCGGCCAAGACGACCGTTTCAATCAAGAATTGGAACACAATATCGGATCGCCGCGCGCCCAAAGCTCGTCGAATACCAATCTCGCGAGTCCGCTCGGTCACGGTCGCCAACATGATGTTCATGATGCCGATCCCGCCTACCAGCAACGAGATCGATGCGATGGCCGTCAAAACCCAGGTAAAGACCTGTTGCGTCCGCTCCGCTTTCTGCAGCAAGTCCAGTGGCACCGTCATCGCCATTTCATTCTGCCGGCCCGATGCCTTGAGCAGCGATTCGATGATCTGAGCCGACGGTTTCACCAGATCTTCGTCGGCGACGGACAGAGTCAACTGAGAAACTTCGACTTTCTCCGGCGGCTGAGAGCTTGCCCGATCAAAGACGACGTTCTCGCCGAACCGTCGAAGATCGGTGGGAAAGGGAATGTAGATGTCGCGACCAAAGTCTTGCGCCGGCATGTTTTCGCCTGCACCTTGCGAGGAGGCGCGCGCTGCCACGACGCCGATGACCTGGAAGTACTGATCTTCGCCAATCCGAATCGATTGACCGAGCGGATCACTGAGGGGGAACAGAATCCGCGCGGCCGTCGCCCCCAACACGGCCGTCGGCGTACTTCGCTCGCAGTCGAGCGCACGGATGAATCTGCCCGCCGCCATCGGCAGGTCGTGCGGGCTTGAATAGGCAGCAGTCACGCCCATGATCCGGGCCGCGACGCGTCGGTCCTGGAACCAAACATCGTGCCGATGCTGCCGAGTCGGAGCGACACCGGTCAAGTGCGGAATCGAGGCTCGCAAGCGATCGATATCCGACATCCGAAGCCCGTATCGGATGGCCCCCAACGTTTGCGAGTTTGCACTGGGCGCCGGCTTGACGCTTTGGATGATGATGTTGGTCGCCCCCAACTCCTCAATGGCCCGCAGCGCCTCTTCGCGCGCCCCTCCCCGATGGCCAGCATGATGATCACCGATCCGACGCCGAAGACCACCCCCATCATCGTCAGCGACGAGCGCAGTTTGTGCATCTTCAGGCTCTGAATGCCCAGATGGAACGGATGCAAAAAGTAGCGGTGCAGCATGGGAAACGATTGCAGTGTGAACGCTTGACTGTTGGGAGGTCGTGCAGCTTTGTTTACCGATCCGGAGGGAAGTCTGATGAAAATGTTGGAAACTGGGCGACGGAGGCACAATGAGTTGAGTACCTTTCCCTACGCGTAGTGAATCATTGAAAAAGTTAAAATGAGAAATGCAAAATGCAAAATGCAAAAAGTAGATTCGGCAGCGTCACGCCTTTCATTTTACATTTTGCATTTGTCAATTCTCATTTTTCAATAGCTCGGATACGTACCGTTCAGGGCAGGTCATCGAAACATTTTCATCGGCCCCAGGTTCGCGAGCTCTCGTGGTTGTTCTGTTTACCTGGGGTTTCACGAAAACTCGCTGTCGCTCGGCTCGTTACACCCCAGGCTATATGCTGTCACTGCTCCGCAGTTGTCGGTTTGTTGTAAGGAGTCAGAATGTTCGTGCCCACCGCTGACGCGAATCGCACCAAAACTCAGTCTCGCATTGCTTTCTAAGCCCGACGACCTCCAAGTCCTGGCCTACGGAATTCCGCCAATCGAAGATGGTCCACGCACCAGTGTGCAGATAGGCGCAAAGGAACGGGTGTTCACTGTACGAGGCGACGAAACGGGCTCTACAACATTCCGAGATGGGGTACGGGCGTTCAGAGAGCAAGAGCGCAGGCTTCAACACGTTGTTGTTCGTAGTGACCCGATTCATCGGGTGTTATTGCCAGACGGTTCTTCCGTGGTTTTAGTGGCAGATGGAAAATTGCATTCACGGGGTGGCCGGCGGTCGAGCGTCAGCGAGCCCCCGGAATTCCATTGGCTCGCAACTGGGGGCTCGCTGACGCTCGACCACCAGCCACCCTCTCATTGCGGATCAACCACTAAATTCGCGGAAAAGCCTGAGAGACAGACAACCGCATGAATGCGGTCACTACGAACGGGAACGAGTATTGAATGTCCGAAGAAAACGCAGTCTCACCGATTCGACGCTGGCTGATCGAGGCGGCCGAGCGCTGCGCGTCCGATTTGCACCTGGTCGCGGGATATCCACCCATCCGCCGCGAACATGGCGAGATGCTGCAGATGGATCTCCCGCCTTTGGATGCGGTGGCGGTGCGAACGGCGCTCGTGTCAATTTGCTCCGCAGAAGACTTTGCCCGCTTCGAGCGCGAGCGAAACTTGGACTTCGCACTTGAACTCAATCGAGACGACGAAGAACTGGGGACACTCGCGCAGCGTTTCCGCGTGAACTTCTTCTACAGCGGCGAGAGTCCGGGCGTTTGCATGCGGGTGATTCCCGCCACGATTCCAGACTTCAGCTGGTCGAATTTCCCCGTTGCGCTCGCCGAAAAACTCAGCTCGTTTCGTAACGGGTTGGTCGTCTTCTCGGGCGTCACCGGCTCTGGGAAAACAACCTCGATGGCGATGATGGTCCGCATGCTCAGCACTCACGGATTCCGCATCGTTACGATCGAGGACCCGATTGAATACCGCTTTCCCCATTCCGTCTCGTCCGTGATCAGGCAACGCGAGGTGGCACGCGATGTCAGTTCGTTCGCCAAGGGACTGAAGTACGCCATGCGTCAAGACCCGGACATCATCCTGGTCGGCGAGACTCGAGACCAGGAAACGGCCCGCATGGCGCTGAGCGCCGCGGAGACCGGGCATCTGGTGCTGACGACGTTGCATACGCGAGTTGCGAAGGGCGTGGTCACACGATCTCTTCGATGGAAACAGATCCAATGGCTGCCACAAGGTCGGGCATCCTCACGACGGAGCGTGACGGCTACTTTCTTTCTCCGCAAACGGCCCTAGGCTTCGATCAATGCTGTCGCCACTTGAATCATGCTCTCACGTTGCCTGAGTGTCGCTTGCAGCGGTAGCTGGGCGACTCCGATCAATCGGCGGATCACCTCCATGCCGGCGAATCGGCTTACGAGTCCGATATCGATCTCCCCTCCGCCTGATTCACTGTAGTGTCGTAACACGACATCGACCGAGTCCTCGCCGCCGCCAACCAAAACTCGATGACCGGCCAGCACGCCGAGATCAAACTCCACCGGTCCCGCGAAACAAAACTCGGGATCGATCACTCGCATTCCGTCGCGGGTCGAAAGCCACGAACCGGGATAGAAGTCTCCGTGCAATAGGCACGGTCCCGTTCCCAAGTATCTTTCGCCTAAGCTGGTCGCGATCTGGTGAATGAGTTGGTTGCTTCGTACATCCGCAGCCAGGTCTTCGAGTCCAGCACAGACATCGTCGAGTGGAATCGCTGAGGGCGTTTGCAGCGGTATCACAAACATGTGCTGGTGGTTCAATTCGCGAAGCTCGTGGCAGCCGACCCGGCCGGCCTCGTTCGGATCCAGCGGGACGCGATGTAGCTGGGCAAGCCATCTCGTTGCTTCCGCGCAACGGCATCGACCCCACGTCACGCGACTGATAGAGATCGCAGTAGTCGCTCGCTTGTCCGAGGTCTTCCATCGCCATCAAATGCAGTTTGTCACTGGCGGCAAGCAGCTTCGGCATCGAACGCGATAGTTCCTCATGTGGGGCAACGCGCCGGTAAAAGTCGATCTCGGCGAAAATCCGATCGGCGGGGGCGGCAATTTGAGGATACTTTTCGACCCAAGGCCGCGATTGCTTCAGGATCAAACGACGATGGCTGGTGGTCACTCGGAGCACCGAGTTCATATTCCCATCACCTGCCCGCTGAACGTCCTCGAGCGTTTCACCCGGCTCCCACAAGCCGATTTGTTTCAGCGTTGATTCGATCGCCGCATGGTCATCGATTGTGATCAACGAAAACGGAGCAGCCTGCATTTTTTGCGTCGCCCAAAAAAGTGGTTATTCCGCGAATTTAGTGGTTGATCCGCAATGAGAGGGTGGCTGGTGGTCGAGCGTCAGCGAGCCCCCAGCAGCGAGCCAATGTAATTCTGGGGGCTCGCTGACGCTCGACCACCAGCCACGCCTTAACGCAATTTCCATCTGCCACCAAAACTCCGAAAAAACCAACAATATCACTCAGCGGGTAGATCCGACCAGACTCCGGCGGCTTCCGACAGGGTCTTTACCCACTGGTCGATCGATTCGCCGTGGTCATCCAAAAAACGTGATTCGACGTCCGTACGCATGGATATCGGGAATAGGTTCGTTCCGTGGACCGCACCCGCCATGGCCCCGAGTACTTGTGCATAAGAATCCGTATCGTGACCAAAGTCGAGGGTCAGATGCATGGCGGCGAGCGGATTGAACTCACAGAGCTTCAGCATCGTGAGTGGCACCAGCAACGTAAAGTGGGCGTCCCAGTAATAGACCGGCTCGCCTTCCGATTCGAGCAACTCGTAGGCTCGCGCCGGCCGGCCCTGGCTACGTTTGACGATCGAGTCAGCCAGATCGAGCCACCGGTCCAATGGCCTGCCGGCAAACGGCACTTCGCGCAACCGATAGGGGTCCGTTTCTCGCATCGCAACGAGCAGCCGGTCCCATCGCTGATTTACCGTGGCGGCGTCGAGTGCAGGATCAAGCGCGGCCGCAAGCCCGGCATTCAGGGCGGCCGCGATGTCGCGTGCCCCCGGCGCATCCACAAAATCGATTGCGTACGTTTCGCGGTACGCCAGATCGGGGTCGCCCGGAAAAACGGCGGCCAGCGGTAGTAGCACCATTTGCCCGCTGCAGTTCGCAATGCCTGACCATAATCGCTCCACCGGCAACGCTTTGGTCGGATCCCGTTCACCCAACAGCCAACGGGAAGCATACCGATATTCTCGAAGACCTTCGTCGACGAGCGCCGCCAACGCCGCATCCGGTTCACGATCTTCGTGTGGTCGAAAAACGACGAACTGACGTGCCAGGTCTTGCTGCGTTAGCCGCCTGCGATGGTCCGCGAGCATCTTGCGGAGCGATCGCATCAGGATGATCTTATGTCGCGAATCGTCCGTGATCGTTCCGCGCCGGGCGTCTGCTATCCACGGTCCGTAGCCTGCGGTGTCGGGCCGAAGCTGCGAGTAAGCATGCATCTGCAGAGATTCCGCCAGACGTTTTCGTGTGGGCGCGTCGACGACTCGGTCTGGCTTCCACGATCGGGCGGCCGGCATGATGGAGCTGACTTTGGCGGGCGGCAGGAACTCGACCGGCCCGCCCAGTGCATCTCCAATCAACGATCCGACCAGCATTCCTCGGGTCCGCGATTCTGCCGCGTCATCGGCCGCCAACAACACGGACGTGCCAGACAGAGTCGCGGCTAGAGACGAGGCCGTTCCTGAGAAAAGCCTCTCCGGTCCAGATTTCATGATCGCGTCTTCGTGTGGGGCTTTCCTCGTAGGCCAGGACGTGTCCTGGCGATTAACCGCATATGTCAGGCTGCCAGGACAAGGAGACCGTCCGGCTTAGCCGTTCCGTTTTTGTTGTGATTTCCGACGCTCGTCGTTTGGTATAGGCACCGAGAAGAAAGTACATCACTCGATTGGATAGCCGCGGAGCGGCGGAAGCATGTAGCCTGGGGTAAGGGTGCGAGCTTGAAGCGAGCAACCGCAGCCCCAGGTTGCGGTTGCTCCACGACATTTTTCCCCCGCGGCGTTTCGGGGGCGTAGCCGCCGAAACGCCGCGGGGGAAAGGTTCTTTCGGGTTCGCTTACCTGGGGTTACACCAGCGTCGCTGTCGCTCGTTGGTTCACCCCAGGCTACCCTCTTTCACCGCTCCGCGGTTACCCAAATCTCATCACCATCGGC
Organism: Pirellulaceae bacterium; assembly: GCA_963704055.1. Lineage (GTDB taxonomy): Bacteria > Planctomycetota > Planctomycetia > Pirellulales > Pirellulaceae > Rubripirellula. Next base: position 196,252 of record CAVPGW010000033.1, read on the forward strand.
ATCCTAAGCCGGACGGTCTCCAAGTCCTGGCCTAGCTTTGAAATACTCACTTGCTCTTGGGGCGAAAGGCGACCAATCGCGATTCGTCCGTCATCAATCGCGGCCCATCCAACAGGTCGATGCAGTAGGGAATCGCCGGAAAAACTGCGTCAAGACACTCAGCGATCGCCTTGGGCTTGCCCGGCAAGTTCACAATCAATGACTGGCCACGAATGCCGGCGGTTTGCCGCGACAGAATCGCGGTCGGCACTTTCTCGAGCGATACTTTTCTCATCAGCTCGCCGAAGCCATGCATCATCTTTTCGCACACCGCCTCGGTCGCCTCGGGAGTGACGTCCCGTTTCGCCGGGCCAGTGCCGCCAGTCGTGACGACAAGACAGCACTGTTGGCGATCACATAACTCGATCAGCGTCGTCACGAATGATCGACTCGTCATCCGAGATCACTCGCGCCACGCCCGTCCAGGGGCTCGCCAGCACTTCACCCAGGTAGTCGCGAATCGCCGGTCCGCCCAGGTCTTCGTACTCGCCGCGACTGGCGCGATCCGAAACAGTCACGATGCCAATCTTGGCTTCCGTCATGCGAGTATTTCTTTCACAACACGCGCTCCCTCGACGCCGGTCAGCTTGGCGTCCAAGCCCTGGTACTTGACCGAGAACCGCTCATGATCGATCCCCAAGGTGTGCAGGATCGTGGCGTTGAAGTCGTTGATGTGAACCGGGTCTTCCACGATGTTGTAGCTGTAGTCGTCGGTCACACCGTAATCGAATCCTCTGCTTGAAGCCGCCGCCGGCAACCCATGTGCTAAAGCATCGCCCGTGATGGTCGCGACCATGGTTGTCCTCGGTCAGTTTCCCTTGGCTGTAGATCGTGCGTCCGAACTCGCCTCCGAAGATGACGACCGTATCATCGAGCATCCCGCGTTGCTTCAGATCCTTGACCAACGCGACCGCCGGCTGATCAACGCTCTGGCAGTTTGTCCGTAAGTCCTTGGGCAAGTTGCCATGTTGATCCCAGCCGCGATGAAACAGTTGCACAAACGGCACACCACGCTCGGCCAGTCGACGTGCCAAGATGCAATTTGCGGCGAACGTCCCCGGCTTTCGTGAATCGGGCCCGTACATCTCGTACATCGATTCGGATTCCGATTTCAGATCCATCAAATCGGGGACCGACGTTTGCATTCGATACGCCATTTCGTACTGCGCGATCCGCGTTTGGATCTCGGGGTCACCAACATCGCGGAATCGCGTTTGGTTCAGCTCGGCAATCCCATCGAGCATCTTGCGTCGAATGCTCGGATCGACTCCCGCCGGATTGCTCAAGTACAAGCACCGGATCGCCCCCGCTGCGAAATTGCACACCTTGGTGTTTCGAGGGCAGGAAACCACTGCCCCAAAGCCGCGAAAACAAGGCCTGTCCCGGCTTTGCACCAACGGAGATCATCGTCACGTAGGCCGGCAGGTTTTCATTGGGACTGCCCAAGCCATAACTCAGCCATGCGCCCATACTCGGTCGCCCCAGCTGCTGCGTGCCGGTGTTGATGTACGTCATCGCCGGGTCATGATTGATCGCTTCGGTGTTCATCGTGCGGACGATCGTCATCTCGTCGACAATCGAAGCGGTGTGAGGCAGCAGGTCGCTGTTGACCCACGTGCCTCGCTCGCCGTACCGATCGAACTTGAACATCGGTGCGACGCAGGGAAACGTCTTTTGGCCGCTGGACATCCCCGTCAAACGTTGACCGTTGCGAATCGAATCGGGCAGCTCCGTGCCGTGGATCTCTCGCAGCGCCGGCTTGTAATCGAACATGTCGATATGGCTGGGACCGCCCGCCATGAACAAGTAGATGACGCGTTTGGCCGTCGGTCGAAAGTGTGGCAACTGCGACAAACCGGGATTGGCGGCGGAGCGCGGCGGCGACTGTGAAGGGGCTGCGGCAGAGCGGTTGTCGGCGGCGAGCAAACTGGCGAGCGCCGCGGCGCCGAGGCAACCGCGACCCCGAGCAAGCAGTTGCCTGCGGGTCATCATCAGTTCGTATTGATCGATCGGATTCATTGCATCAAGAGTGTGCGAGAAACTCATTCGCGAGTCAACGTTTCGTCCAGGTTCAAAATCGCGCTTGCCAAGATCGTCCAGGCGGCATGCTGCGACAGATCAAGCGTCGGATCTCGTGCGGATTCACCGTGCGCCAACAACGCTTTCGCCAATTCGACGTCAGTCGTGTATTGCTCGAGAGCCGACGCCAGTACGTCGGCGAGCACTTTTTGCTCTGACGCTGTCGGGCGGCGGGCGGTTGCCAACCGAAAACCGTATTCGATTCGATCGCCGGTTGTCTTGCCCCCCTCGAAGATCATTCGCTCGGCAAAGTGACGCGCCGCCTCGACGAATTGCGTGTCGTTCAACGTCACAAGGGCCTGCAATGGCGTGTTCGTGCGATCGCGACGGATCGTGCATTTCTCGCGAGTCGGCGCGTCAAAGATCTGCATCGCCGGCGGTGGTGCTGATCGTTTCCAATAGGTGTACAAACTGCGCCGATAGAGCTTCTCGCCTCGATCCTGGACGAACTTTGGGTTGCCTCCCAGTCCGACTTCGGCCCAAAGCCCCGGTGGCTGATATGGCTTGACGCCCGGACCGCCCATCTGATCGACCAGCAAGCCGCTGAGAGAAAGCGCCGCGTCGCGAATGAATTCACCCTGCAGGCGAAAGCGTGATCCGCGGGCGAGCCATCGGTTGCTACGATCTGCCTGATACGACTCGGGCCTGCTCCGGGAACTTTGTCGGTACGTCTGGCTCATCACAATTTGCTTGATGCACCGTTTGACGTCCCAACCACTTTCGCGGAAATCGATCGCCAGCCAATCGAGCAGTTCTGGGTGCGACGGGAACTCTCCCTGCGCCAAAATCTTCCGGCGTCGCAACCAGACCAACGCCGAAGAACATCTGCCAATATCGATTCACAGCGACGCGGGCGGTCAAAGGGTGTTCTTCCTGGAACAGCCACTCAGCCAGCCCCAAGCGATTGCGTGGCGCGTCGCTCATCATCGGCGGCAGCGACGCCAGCGTTCCCGGCTCGACCTTCTTGTCAGTCGGCGAATCATAAGCACCGCGATTGAGGACAAAGGTCTCGCGAGGCTTTTCCATGTCGCCCATGACCATCACCGTCGTTAGCGGCTTCTTCAGCTCCTCGAGCTGTGCGGTCAGCGAAGCGGCTGTTGTCTTCAGCGTCTGATACTCGTTGTTCTCGCTCGACAAGTAGTACTGCAGAATCGATTTGTTCTGTTCTTCGCTCCGTTGCTCCTGCTCGATCGATAGCAACGCTTGAATCGGAATGGCTTTGGATAATGCCTGAACGTCGGCCGGCTCGAACTTGCGTTTGTAGACTGCGACTTCGTCAACGATCCCCTTCAGCCGAGAACCGGTGTGTCGGCTGCCGATCAGCAGAGACTTGTCAGTCCTGATCGTTTCGGTCAGTCCGTTTTGTTCGATCTTCCAATCCCAAACTTCACCGTCGACATAGATTTTGATTCCCTTGGCCTTCGATGACCCGTCGTAAGTCGCGAATACATGTTGCCATTTGTTAGGCTTCAACTTCTTCTTTGTGACCACTTTGACCGCGTTGCCCGGCCAAGTGTTGATGATGTGAACGGAAATCGGTCCGTCGCCAACCAGCATGTCAAAACCGCGATGGGAATTCGCATCGTCCATCCGCGCCAGCAACGCTCCGCTCGCACCCTTTTCCGGCTTTACCCAACCACCGTAAGAGAACGAATCGGTCCGCTCGAAATCGGCTACGCTCCCCAAGTCGACATAGTTGCTGCCGTCGAGTTTGAGAGCCCAGTCGTAACGCGACTTCACCCATTCGACTTTTCCGTTGATCTCGTTCTTGCGATCTCGATCGATCGTGTCGGCAACGGATGTGCCCGTTCCTTCGATCAACGAAACATGCACAACGTTGTCGGTGTGCAGAGCGTCAAGAGGTTCACAGCTTGCGTTCTTATCTGACAACCATTGCGCGAATTCGCTCTCGCAGCTATCCTCAATCGACCGCATCCGGTCCCGGGCGGCGGCCAATTCTTTTTCAACACCTGGGAGTTGTTTTTCCTTTTCGGGATCGGGGATGGGCAACGCTGGATCGGCGTTGCCATTGCGCGTCTGCATTCCCCCATCACTGCTGATGTTGAAAAACGCGTAGAACCGATAGTAGTCCTCTTGCGAGATGGGGTCGTATTTGTGGTCGTGACACTGAGCACACTCCATCGTCAGCCCCAGCCACACTGTCGACGTCGTCTTGACCCGATCGACGGTATATTCGACGCGATACTCCTCCGCGATCGCGCCCCCTTCGTCCGTCGTCCCATTGTTGCGATTGAACCCGGCCAGGACCTTTTGCTGCAAAGTCGCCTCGGGCAACAGATCGCCGGCGATTTGGCAGATCGAGAACTGATCGAACGGCATGTTACTGTTGTAAGCCTCGACGATCGCATCACGCCAAGCCCACATGTCACGCGGACCGTCGGCGTGATAGACGCTGGTGTCTCCGTAGCGGGCAGCGTCCATCCAGGCGAGTGCCATTCGTTGACCGTAACCGGGTGAATCAAGCAATCGATCGACCAACCTCTCATAGGCATTGCTCGAGGCATCAGCAACAAACGCGTCGATTTCTTCGATCGTGGGAGGCAAACCGGTTAGGTCGAACGTGATTCGACGAATCAATTTCTCACGATCCGCCTCGGGCGAAAGTTGCAGACGACGCTCGGCGAGCCGACGGGCGACGAAGGAATCGATCGGATTGCTATTCGCCTGATTGCCTTTGGGGACTGCCGGTCTGAGCGGCGGAATCAGCGACCAGTGTTGAGTCCACTCCGCTCCTGCGGCGACCCAGCGAGTCAACAAATCGATTTCGTTCGCAGACAACTCTTTGTGCGAATCGGCTGGCGGCATCAGCTCGTCGGCGTCCTCCGTTCTGATCCGACGAATCAGCTCACTCGCATCCGTATCTCCCGCGACGATCGTTGCTCGGGCTTCGTCTTCCAAGTCCAACCGCAGTCCCGCCTCGCGACGCTCATGGTCCGGTCCATGACAAAAAAAGCATTTGTCCGACAAGATCGGTCGGATGTCACGGTCAAACTGAACGGTCTCGGCGCGGATCGGCAGACCGGCACCGAGCAAGGCAAAGATCAACAAGAAAAATAGAGGACGCACCGGCAAGTCACTCAGGCAAGGGCGGGAAACGGTAGGAGGGACCTCTATTCTAGCAGCCCGATCCGAGTCTGCTCAGCACGGCATATTCGTGGCTTAGCTGCATGGTGATTCTAACGCTCTTAGCTGCGGAGCAGCGTCAGCATATAGCCTGGGGTGCAACGAGCCGAGCGACAGCGAGCGTTCGTGAAACCCCAGGTAAACAGAACACCCACAAGAGCTCGACCTGCGTCGGTTTGGCGGCTGAGCCGCCAAACCGACGCAGGTCGAAAGGGGGGATTGCTTGCGAACCTGGGGCTGCGGCTTGCTCGCCCGAAGCTCGCAAACCTAGCCCCAGGCTATATGCTGCCACTGCTCCGCAGTTCTCACATGCAATTGCTAAGATTGGCTTGAGCCGAATACCTGTGCCGACACCAATGCCCGGAGGGAGAGTGATGTGCAGCCTGCGTTCGCGGAGAAACGGCGACTATCTCAGGTTAAGTCAAGGCGAATCTGGTGCCAGGGCTGGCTCCTTCGGGGTACTTTTGGCCGTCGGCTCCGCATCGGCTTCTAAATCGCCTAACGCGTATTGGATGCCATCGAGCATGTGCCGCAGGATCTTGGGTTGCTGATAGGTGTCTTCGCGGTGACCAAAGTTGGTGTAGAAAACTCGGCCATCGCCAGCCTTGCGAATCCAAGAGACCGGAACTTCCCTCGGGCCGTCATCGATCCTGCCCGACACCGCGTCTTTGCTCATGTCCAAGCTGACCAACAGCCGTAAGACTTCTGGTCCAACGTAGGAGTCTGGTTTGTATTGATAGATTTCGTCGGTGTGCCAGAACCCGCGTCCGCCGAACGATTTGTTGAGAACATGTCCGGGATCGTCCAGCTTGAAGGCCCAATTCCCGCCGGCGCCCCAGGGGTGGCCGCCGAAGATGCCGCCGACCATGGCCAGGCACTCGGGATGTCGGCCGAAGCTATCGCTGGCTGCGTGAAAGCCGGCCAGGCCCTTACCACCGGCAACGAAATCCATGAAAGCGTTCAGGTGCTTCGGCGTGGGAAACTGCAACCCCGAACAGTTATTGAGCAGGATGCAATCGTACTGAGCTAAGTTGTCGGTCGTAAACACGTCATAGCTGTCGGCCAGGTCAACGCTGAACGCGCCGGTCTTGTCAGCCATTTTCTGCACCGCCAAGTTGCCGTGCGGAATCGAGGTGTGAATGAAGCCTTCACAGCGATAGAAGGCTAGAATCCGGCGTGCCTTTCTCGGCTTGGCGGTCGCTTCGTCGGGCACGGCCTCAGCGATCGCATCGCGGTCGGCTTGAGAAATCGGTTTGAAGCGTTCTGCTTTTCTCTGCTCCCAACTACTCGCATTATCTTGAGCCGATGCAGGAACGGTAATCGACACCAACAGTAAAACTATCCAGGCGATCTTCATGAGAACTCTCGGTGACAAAGACGGACGTGGGGGAAACGGAATAGGTTAACAAACTTGCGTCCTCGTGTGATGAGGGACGATCCACTTCAGCCGCCTACAACTCAGCCATGAGACAATCGTCACAACGAACCGCGGAGCGGTGGCAGCATGTAGCCTGGGGTGAGCCACGAGCGACAGCGAGGCTGGCGTAACCCCAGGTTAAGGGAAGCAGAAACATTTTCCCCCGCAGCGATTTGGCGGCTAAGCCGCCAAATCGCTGCGGGGGAAGGTTGCCGCGGTGATCGTGATCCTGGGGCTGCGGTTTGCTCGCCGAGACGAGCGAACCTGGCCCCAGACTAGATGCTATCACTGCTCCGCAGTTGGCGGATGTTGATGCCCAAACTAGGCATGTATGCAAACTAGCAAGTCACTCCGCTATTTAGTTTCCGATGGCATCTCTTCCAAATGCCGGAAGAAGAACTCCATCATCGTGTCCGGCTTGTTCTGCAGTGTTGCGGCGTCCTTGGGATTCACTTTCGGCAACAAACAGACGACGTCACCACCGACCTCGATGCAGCGTTCCTGAATCAGTTTCGCGTGCAAAGGGTGATGGTTGTAGATTCCGCGAGTCTTCACCGGCACATCAGGAGTGCTGGTCAAAATGAAGACCGGCGGATCGTCCTTCGAGATCATCGCCCGCATGTCGACATCGGCTCGAACGGCATCACCAACTGGGCCGCTGTACTCCTCTTCCGAAAGTCCGAGGAATTTATGCAGTTCCAATTTGCCATTGCTGCCATGGGTCTTCAACAGGTCTCCTTCGCGGCCGGCAAACTCGTCGTCCCACTGACTCAGATCGTAAGTGAATTGACCATTCAGCATACCGGCTGCAGAGATTCTCGAGGACTCGCGCAAGATTGGATCGTCACTCGTTGGATCAGCCAAGTCATCTCGAAAGGCCAGCCAGATACTCGTACCAGCCCCTGCTGATCCTCCGTAACAGGCAATTCTCGAAGGATCGAGGTTGTAGTCCGTGGCGTGGTACCGCAAATACTGAATCGCCCGTGCCGAGTCGCGAAGGATACTCGGCAGCCCGGCAAGTTGCGGATCGGAAGTATCACCATTATCGGGATAGCGAAAACGATATTGAATCGAGGCGAAGGCAATGCCTCGATCCAAGGCTTGCTGAACGTTCTGGGTCTGACGAACTTTCTCCTTGCTGCCACCGACGAAGCCGCCGCCGTGAATGTAGACGATCAACGGCGTCGGCTGCTTCGACTCGGGAACCCAGACATCCAACACGTTGCGATCCCATGGCCCGTACTTCACATTTTCGTGAGTCGGCGGTGGTGCAATCTCTTTTGGTTGCTTGGTTCGCCCCAACCGCGCCTTTTCACGGTATGCCAATGCCTCCGCGGTCGACAAAACGCCATCTTGGTTCGTGTCGGCCTGGGGAAACTGCTGAAGCAACTTCTGCAGCTGAGCAGGCGAAATGTTCTGAGCATTTGCTCTCTGGCTGCCCGCAAACGCGAATGCGACGATCACCAGCATCAAGGCTCGAGCTATCATTCGGCATCTCCTTCGGTAGCGACGACGAGAAAGAATGAACGACTGCGAAGGCAATTTGTTGATCGCAGACAACAAGTCAATATTCACGATCGGTGCGCCAACGTACCGCAACATGTTAATCAATTGGGCGCGATGATGGGTGCCATGGATCGCCACATGCCACCTCGGCGAGTAGCCATATCGTGTTGCTTTCTCGGGGGTGGGCAATGTGTCTTGTGGGGTGGGTAAGGAGCGACAGCGACGCCACCCACCAGATCATCGAGGGGCATACATTCGCAAAGGGTGGGTCTGTGTCGCTGTCGCTCTTTGCCCACCCTACAACAATGAGCGGTTACAATCTCCCTCACCCCTTCATTTTTCCTTCAACAGAGACCCCCATGATCGCACGCCGAATTCTATCAGCAAGGTGCTCCAGCTTGCTCGCGCTCGCGTTGTCCGTTTTCCTGGCATCATCGGCCGGTTATGCAAAACAACCGAATATCCTGTTCGTTTTTTCGGACGATCACGCACCGCAAGCGATCGGTGCCTACGGGTCGAAGATCAACCAAACACCGCATCTGGACCGGATCGCGAAAGAGGGCGCGGTCTTTCAGAATTCGTTTTGCGCCAATTCGATCTGCGGTCCATCGCGCGCCTGCATCCTGACCGGTAAGCACAGCCACCTGAACGGTTTTCTTCGCAACGGAAACCAGTTCGATGGGACGCAAACGACCTTCCCCAAGTTGATGCAAGATGTCGGCTACCAGACCGCGATCATTGGCAAGTGGCATTTGTCGACCGATCCCACCGGATTCGATCACTGGGAAGTGCTCCCCGGGCAAGGCAGCTACTACAACCCCGACTTTATCCAGATGGACGGAACGCGGAAACGGTACGAAGGCTATTGCACCGATTTGATCACCGACAACGCACTCACGTGGCTGAAGGACCAGCGCGATCCCAATAAGCCGTTCGTCCTGATGTGCCAACACAAGGCACCGCACCGCAACTGGTCGCCACCGCAGCGGCATTTCTCGCTCTTTCAGGATGTGGATGTACCCGAGCCCGATACGTTGTTTGATGACTATGCCGGCCGCAGCGCGCTGCTGAAGCAAAACGAGATGTCATTGGACAAGCATTTCTATTGGGGACACGACTGAAGTTCCATGGCGAGAACCTTTTTCCGAATTCCTTTCAATCGGGAATTCAGAACGCCGAGTACCGGCGGATGACCGAGGAGCAGAAAGCGGCCTGGGACGCGCAATACGAGCCGGAGAATCAAGACTTCATCCGCCGCATGAAGGCGGGCCAGCTCAGCGATAAAGATGTTCTGCGTTGGAAGTACCAGCGTTACATCAAGGACTACTTGCGTTGCATCCAGGCGGTCGATGACGGCGTCGGTCGCCTGCTCGATTACCTGGACGAGGCGAAGTTGGCCGACAACACGATTGTCATCTACTCGTCGGATCAGGGTTTTTACCTGGGCGAACACGGCTGGTACGACAAACGTTGGATGTTCGAGGAATCGCTGAAGATGCCGTTCTTGATCCGCTGGCCCGGCGTGATCGAACCTGGCACCAACTCCACGGCACTGATCCAAAACATCGACTACGGGCCGACCTTTCTTGACGTGGCGGGAGCGGAAGTGCCCGCCGAGATGCAGGGTCGAAGCATGGTGCCGATGTTACGCAATCAAGGCAAACCATCGGCTTCATGGCGCGATGCGATCTATTACGCCTACTACGAAAACGCCGCTGTTCACAATGTGCCGGTTCACGACGGTGTCCGCACCGAGCGCTACAAGCTGATGTTCTTCCCGCGCAGTCGCGAGTGGAATCTGTTTGACCTCGAGACCGATCCGCAAGAGATGAAGAGCGTTCATGCTGATCCTCAGTACGCGGAAGTTTTGGCGGGGATGCAAAAACGCTACCGGGATTTGCGTCAATTCTATGACGTCAACACTGCGATCATTCCCGCGACTCGAGGCGACGAAAAAAATTGGCGAGAACGAGATGCCGCGATGACCAAACTGGCCAAGCAAGGCGACTTCGATCTGGCCTTCATTGGCGATTCGATCACGCAGGGTTGGGAAGGCCGCGGCAAGGACGTCTGGCAGAAGCATTATGCCAACCGGAAAGCCATCAACCTGGGAATCGGTGGCGATCGGACCGAGCACGTGATCTGGAGACTCACCCACGGCAACCTCGGCAAGATTCAGCCGAAGGTGGCCGTGTTGATGATCGGCACAAACAACACCGGCCACCTCGACCAGGACCCCGCCCAGGTCGCCGCCGGTGTGAAGCGAATTCTCGAGATCCTCGCGGAACGTTTGCCGGAAACGAAAGTCATTCTGAACGGCATTTTTCCCCGCGGCCCAAACCCGCTGGATCCAAAGCGATTGAACAACATCGCGATCAACCAGATCATTCGTCGTTACGCCGATGGCGACCGCGTCCACTTCATGGAGATCGGCGACCAGTTTCTGGAAGCGGATGGCTCGATCAGCGAAGAGATCATGCCGGATCTTCTGCACATCAGCGGCGAAGGCTACCAACGTTGGGCCGACGCGCTGGAACCAAAGCTACAAGAGCTGGGTTTGTAAGATTGTGGCATGACGGAAGCTTTCTCGTCCGCTTGAAAATTTGACCCAGGATCTGCGCTATGAACCACCAACGTCTTCTTCGGAAACGAATCGCATGGCCAATTGCCGCCATCATCATGCTGGGCTGTTGTGTTGTGTCCGCTCAAAGCCCCGAGTTTGTTGTCGAACCGGGAAAACCATTTTCGGAAGACTTTGCGGCGAAAGAACTCGATCGCGATCATTGGAACGTTGAAATCACCGGGCGAACGGTGAATAACGAACAGCAAGCCTATATCGACTCAGCCGGACACGATGTTTATCGCGCACGATGGCCCTTTCACCGAAGGTGCGGAGAACGACGGTGTGCTGGTCATTCGGCCTCAGTTTCGTCCAGCCTATTCTTCGGATGCAACCCGAGGACGAAAATACGACTTCGTGTCGGGACGGATCAATTCACGCGGCAAAGTAACATTCACCTACGGGTCGGCTGCAGCGCGGATCAAGATGAGTGCCGGTGCCGGACTGTGGCCGGCGTTTTGGTTGCTAGGCGACGGACCTTGGCCGGCAACGGGTGAAATAGACATTATGGAATACGTTGGCGAAACCGGCTGGGTCAGCCAGGCCGTGCATGGTCCTGGGTATTCAGGCGATACGCCGATTGTTAATCGATTATCACTCCCGAAAGGCGCCGATGCCACCGCATGGCATGTCTATAGCGTGGACTGGTCCGACAGCGAAATGATTTTCAAGGTCGACGGTCACGAAGTTTACCGGGCGACGAAAGCGATGATCGAAAAACATGGCGATTGGGCTTTCGATAACCCGAAGTTTGTCATTGTCAATTTTGCCCTGGGTGGAACTTACCCTCAAGGCGTTAACAACGTCCGCGAGCCTTATCCCGGACTTCCTCAATCCACGGTCGATTTCAGTCCGCGCCGAAAAGGCTGTTTATCTCGTCGATTGGATTCGCGTTACCAGCCCTGCTGACGCAACGGATGCGCCCGCGGCCGATCCGGCCAGATGACCAGCGCCCAATGCCATCGACTTTGCCGATCGACGGCGCACAATACGGGAGGTCGAGGCTGCTGCCGAGCCGCGATGCAAAACGTGATGGCGATTCACTGTCACCAAACCAGTGGCGGTCAGTGCATTGATTGCGGCATCGACGAAATTCTGACGGCGGAATAGCTGACCCAACCAGCCAAAACCAAAATGGGCTCGCGATGCTGTCAACACAATCATTCGCACCGCTGGCCCTATTCAGCAAGCATCGTTGGATGGCGACGCCTGACAACGGCGTTTGCGTGGCGATGTACAGTGCCAGTGAAGTCAGCGTCAAAGTCGGCGACGGCACGACCGTCCGCTGTGCGGAACAAACGAACTATCCCTTCGACGATACGACCGCGTTTCGTTTCGGTGCGGACCGGGCTGTTACGTTCCCGCTGTACCTGAGAGTTCCCGAATGGTGCGACAATGCGGAAGTCTCGATCAACGACACTGTCGTAGAGATCGACGCGGCATGGACACCTTCGGGAAACGCTCGGCAACACCGGCGTCGATGGAAATCCTCGGCGTGCAGTCGCGAAGGCTGCACGACCGGACGAGAACGAACCAACACGCCGCCATCTTGCACCTGATCAACTTTGATTCGGACAATCTGGCACAAAAATGCATTCGGCTTCCACATCTTGCGTTACCTTCCGAAACAGTCCGTTTTCTAGTTGAGCTGCTCTCTTTTTGAGCAAGCCGCAATTCCCGCTTGCCCGCAATGGTGCGGTGAGCGAAAGATCGCCAAAAAACGTCTGGTTCATCAAGGATGCAAATTGATTTTTTCGTGTTTTGATTGCCAAATTCGCGGTACGGCAATCGTCCGAATACGCCGCGGCGGGAGTGGTCGTTAGAATCGACCGGTTTGCGCAATGAAATCGAAGGCCAATTCGGACGAAGATCACGAGGCGATCACGGCGGACTTGATCCAGGACGTCTGTGCACGACTGCTGGGGAACAAGCGGGTCCGACAGCCTTTACCGGGGGGTGGCATGCTGGAAATGGATCGGATGTTGCCGTTTCTGTGCATCTATCGCCGCGATCCCAAGCGTCGCGACGAAGGGACCTCGCAACTGGTCACGTGCGAAGCATCTTTCCTGTCCGCGCCGGGCACTTCACTGGAGCGCGGCGGACTGCGAACCCTGGTGCGACGGATCGCCAAGACGGTTTCCGGACAACTCGGCTCGTTTCTGCTGCTAGAGGTTTGGTCGGGCGACGACGAGGTCCACTTGGACGAGACGACCGGCGAGCGCAAACTTCCTGAGCCGTTCTTTCGCATCCTGCCGCGGCGCCCCCATCGGCCCGAAGGAACGGTCGCGACTTTGGCTTATGCGCTGAAGCAGATTCGTGTTCACCGCCAATCGGCCATCGTCGAAATCAACAGGGAAGCCAACAATCATCCCAGTGGCATGAAGCCGCTGATCTCGGAGCGGGCGGAGCTGATCGTTGGTTGCCACGTGTTGGGACTTGAAGTCCGTCCGCTCTATCGGGACCCCGACTCGGGAGAGGTCTATGATCGCGTGATGCGATCCTATAGGCGGCAAGTGTCGCAGGCGGTCAAAAAGACGTTTTTCGCGTTTGCCAACAACCGCACGATTGTTCGACCCGCCCACTATTTCTCGTTCGGTTCCAGCAAGCTCTCGAATCAAGTCTTGGCAGTGGACCGACAACTTTCCGACCTCAGCCGCCAGTTCAAGTTCTTGCTGCTCGTCACGCCGATCAATTCGCATCGCTGCTGGATTGATTTTTCTGAGGGCGGGTATTCCAAGTCACCGGTTTTTCAGTACCGCCCACTCGACGGCGACCCCATGTTATTGAAGCGGCGGGTCACAAGAATCGCCACCGAAAAGATCGAAGACCCAGCCTTGTCGTACATCTATCGGCAAACCCAGTACGAACTCGATCGGCAGATCAACATGCTTGCCGATATCGGTACGTCGCGGTTCTTGCCCGGTAGCCTACAGGTCTTTGGCAGTGTCAAGCCGAGTCTGCGTAGAACCGCGTTGGAGATTCTGCAAGCATCCAATGAAGGGAACGGCAAGAATGATCAGACCGACATGCTCGGGGCGCGGGCATTTTCGCGGATGGCGCAAAAAGAAGTTGGCTATTATCGCAAGCAGTGTTCCTCCTTCACCGCGCAGGTCACGATCCGTGATGATATGTATACGGGTCTGATGGTCACCGGTGGCGAGCTATTGATTGGGCGCGAATCGAAACTCTCGAAAACTCGAGCGGAGGCGTTACTGCAACATGAGGTCGGGACACATCTGGTGACTTACTACAACGGTGCCGCGCAGCCGCTACGAATGCTGCGCAGCGGCTTGGCGAACTACGACGCCTTGCAGGAAGGTGTCGCGGTGTTGGCGGAGTACCTTGTCGGCGGCTTGACCATTGGCCGCTTGCGGACTCTGGCGGCTCGCGTCATTGTCGTAAATGAAATGGCCGGCGGTTCTTCGTTTTGCGATGTCTTTCGTCGGTTGGTCGATGACTTGCATTTTGAGCCTCGAACGGCCTTCACGATCACACTCCGAGTCTTTCGCGGTGGCGGTCTGACCAAAGACGCCCTCTACTTGCGCGGGTTGGTAGAGATCCTGGACTACCTGGGCGGCGGGGGCGACATCGAGCCTTTGCTGCTGGGCAAGTTCGCGGTCGAGCACGTCCCCATTGTTCGCGAGTTAATGTTATGTGGTGTCCTGCGCAGGCCACCGCTGCGCCCGCGATATCTTGATTCGCCCGCCGCCCTGAAGCGGCTCAAGAAGATCGATTGCAATACGACCGTGCTCGATCTGATCAAGCGACAGTGAGCCCATCGGCCCCATGTCGCCGATCGCTCTGAAGTCGGAGCGTTCAAGCTTCGACCGGCCATGTAGTGTCCGGCGACATTGAGAGCCCAAAGCAACTCGTTGGCCAAGCTGAAGCTTGGAACCCGTTCGCACTTCGAGATCGAGGTGAAAACACCGTAGAACGTGTTTGAAAAAGGGGTCTGACCCATTATTCCCGGCCAACCCCAAAATCAAGCTTTGACAAGGCATTAGGTTAATTGATGCTCGCGGCACTAGCAGCGTACTTCGATCACCGAAGTCGCCAGAACCAACAAGAAGTTTGGATCGTTCATTTTGTTCCTCCCCGAGGCGGCTCGATCTCGATCATATGAAAGACCGTGTCGTCCCCGCTTTCGTGATTCAGCAACAGTGGCGCACCCCGCAGACGCTTTCTGGGCATGGGGATCTTCACCGTTTTCCACTGGCCGCTATCACTGTTGTGGAAGAGGTCTTTCTCGGGCGAACCGTCAACGCCGAGCGACCAGCTGCCCCGGCCTTGATCAAGGTAGGTGACGTTGACCACGATTGTGTCGGCTTGGAAGGCTTCGTCGAGTTCGAAACGCATCTGTGTCTTACCGGCGGCGTGTTCGAACGCGCGGCCAAAACGACCGTAGATGGAATCGTCAATGTGCCAGCGGCCAACGTCGCCGGAGCCAGGCTCGACCTGATTTAGGAATCGGCAATAGTTTCCCGAAACAATACCCCAGCCGACATCGTTGTAGCCGTTTCGCTTGCGGTTGATCATGCCACCGCCGAGCGCCTTTTCCGGATCGTCCATGCGAGCGCCGTAGGGGGCATATACCTTGGCGATGCGGAGGTAGCGCTGGACATCTCGTTTATTGCCGGCCTTGCCGCCGAACTGTGTGGCAGGGAATCGCTGGAAGTCAGCAGCGTCTAGCCCGTCGCGCAGGGCGCAGAAGGCACGCGGTGAAGTTGCCGGATCACGCAGGCCGGCGTACCTGTTGAAGAACCTAAAAGCGGGAAAGTTGGCTTCTTCCTTCAGTGCCTTGCTTGGGATGTTCCAGATATCGAGCCGGCAGTGGGTGGCAAACAACCCGGACCAGTAGAGCGCCTGCGGGATGTTGCGTGTCGACCACTCGTAAACGAACATCTCGCCATCCATTTCCCCACGGGTCAGGACCGGGATGCCGCGTTGCTTGGCGGCCGCTTCTATCGCTTCGAATTCTTCCAATCGCTGGTTATTGTCACTGACGTGGTAGCCGTGGCTGAACATGCCATGCTTCAGCGCGATCACATCCATGTTGTCGAGCATCCACTTTGTCTCTTCCGGTGTGTTCGCATCTGAATTGACCAAGATGGGAATACCGGGAATCGCTTTCTGATATCGAGTCCAGGTTTCTTTTCGGAAAGTATTCCAGGCATCCTCGGGAATAACGTATCGCTGCTCCAAAGGATTGCCTTTGTAGGGTTGGCCGTCGCCGGTGGAGCCTTCGGCACTCTGCACGAAAATGATTCGCTCGCGCAGTTCCGGCGGCAGGTCGTTGACATAATCGCCGAAAGCGTCGATCAATTCAAAGAAGCGTTGCTTGTACTGCGGAGCGAGATAATAGGGGAATAGGTTCTGTTCCTTGCTCATCTTGTCGCCGAGCGGATTGACTTCCCGGTCGCTGTAAACCTTCGGCACGCCCAGCTCATAGATCCACGTTGGGCAGGCCGGGCCCACCCAGATCATGAGGGTTGCATGGAGATCGTCTTCAACGGCGGCACGGAGCGGATTGCCGAGATATTTGTCGAACTCGTACATCCCCGGTTGCGGCTCCAGTTTCTTCCAATGCAGAATCAGCGGCACGCTACGAAGCTCTGGGCAATCCGCTCGCGTCACCTGCTTGGGATTCCAGGCTGCCCAGCTTGAAATTCCCATTCCGTCATCCGCTTCGGCGATGGCAACGGCCGACAACCAAATCAACAATGCAAATCTCAAAACAACTCCTTGACCGTGGGCATCGTGGGGGACGCAGCAATTTGCAAACAGAGCAGTACTGCGAAGACGGGCATTCTTTTCAACATTGTTCCAATGACCATTCGATGAGAGGCAGAGCGGTGGCGACGACCGCCAACAACCACAGAGCGACGACCAGGCAGAGGGCAGGAACAAGCGAGCCACCGCGACTGCGTAATGACTCCGGATACAGGTACAAGAAGGCCGTTAATAGGGCGGCAGAACCGAAACCCATACACATGCCGTCGTAAGGCGACGTCAAGTACTCTGGGAGGATGAAAAGGGTGACCACGGTGACAGCCAATAACACTAGTCGTCCCGCTTGAGTCTGCTGGCGATTTAGTGTTTGTTGACGAGCTGCGATGGCAGCGTCACTTGGATGCGTTGAGGGTTCGGTCATATTCAACTCTCCAATGGTTTACCTGCCCACACCGCAATTCTGTGACTCGCCAGCACACCCAGCTGTGCGTCGATGCACGAATTGGCCGTCTTCTCATCGAGCGAAACTGCGAGCGCAAACTACAGCAATCGGTGTTCCCAGAACTTGGCGTGCACGTGCTTCCGGCATTCGATCAGCGACTGGTGTCAGCCATTTTCCATGAGTCGGCTGGAGTTTTCCTTGATGTACTCGTCGGCCTCCTCGATTGCTTCAAATGTGATGGCGTCGTTCGTAATCGTCGACCATGAGTCACCGGTCCAGACTTGGTAAACCCCGTCGTTCGGTCTTTTTGGGGCAACCTTGCTTGGAGAATCGCCTAATGTGCGATCCGAAGTGATCACGTACAGGTCACCCTGCTCACGTGCCATGACACCCATCAGTTCATCCTTCTCGTAAGACGAGGCGTAATCAAATAAGGCGAAGTTGGGAAAAATCAGAATTGAATGCAGCGTCGCATGCAGCACGCAAACGAAGTTCTTTCCTCGCGTCGGTTCAGTATAGAGAGATATCAAACGCTCGAACGCCCCTTGGTTGCTCGGCTGTCGCCGACCCATGACACCAAACTAAGCCTGCGAAGTGTTCACAATTCTTCGCATCACCGGATAAATCTCGGTTAGACTCAGCTCCCAGTGCGGCTTTGACAACAATCACATTCGTTTTCAATCGAGGAGAAACAGAGATGGGTGACAAGGGAAGTAAAGACAAAGGTAAAAAGGAAAAACAGAAAAAGGCGCAGCGTACTCCGAAGGAAAAACGAAAACTGCAAAAAGAGAAGAAGAAAAACTAAATGCGGGCTCGGTGGCTGTCTCTCGCTCTTGGATAGCGATCATCCAGAATTCCTTGGCGGCAGAGACATCCATCAAACGACGGTTTCTCGGTTCGTGATTCGAGTCGCTAGCGAAATCCCACCGGTCATGTACTTCCGGACGTCGCTAGCCAACACCGAACGCTCCTAGTACCTGGCCCGTCTTCAATTGGCGGCATTCGTAGGCCAGGACCTGGAGACCGTCCGGCTTAGCCGTTCCGTTTTTGTTAGGATTTCTGACGCTCGTCGTTTGGTATAGGCACCGAGAAGAAAGTACATCACTCGATTGGACAGCCGCGGAGCGGCGGAAGCATGTAGCCTGGGGTAAGGGTGCGAGCTTTCAGCGAGCAACCGCAGCCCCAGGCTACCCTCTTTCACCGCTCTGCGGTTACCCAAATCTCATCACAATCGGCATCCTAAGCCGGACAGTCTCCCTGTTTTGGCAGCCTGACGAATGCGACTTGTCGCCAGGACAGGTCCCGGCCTACGCCGATCGCACCCGTCAATTCATGATGGTCGAGGTACTAAGGGCCAACGATGCGTCGATAAAGGGTCAGATAGGCGTCCGCCATCCGATCGATGGTAAATCGATCAGCAACGGCGCGGCGGACGCTGCGGCGATCGATCTCGTTGATACGCTCGATTGCCTGATTCGCTTCGTCAAGGCTGTCGACCAGAAAACCAGTGACGCCATGCTCAATCAACTCAGGCATCGATCCGCGCCGCGAGGCGATGACGGGCGTGCCGCAAGCCATCGCCTCGATCACCGAAAGCCCGAACGGCTCTTCGAAGTTGATGAGGTGCAAAAGCGCGCGTGCGTCGCCAAGGGCCCGTAGCCGCTGCGTTCCACCGACGGCGCCGTGATAGGTTACTCGCACGCCGTCAACGGCTGGCAGGACTTCCCGTTCATAGTAGTCTGTATCCTGCACGATGCCGTACATGTGGAGATGGCGCCCGCTTGTGCGAGCGGCGGCGATCGCCTCCGCAGCGCCCTTGTCGCCGTGGATGCGTCCGAAGAAGAGCAGATCGTCACTGCCGACCGGATTGAACGGAAAATCGTCGATGGGAATGCCGTGATGAATCGTCGCAGCGTAGCGCAGGCCGGGATAACGATCCGCGTCGCTGATGGCGACGTAATGGACCACGTCCTGGTATTCCGAATACATCGGCAGGATGCGTTCTGACGAGAAGCCGTGGATCGTCGTCACGATCGGCGTGTCGGTCAGGCGCGCGAAGGCGTGGGCAGGGAAGTCCGCCTGATTGTGAATCAGATCGAATCGGCCGGCCTGTTCGAAGAGGTGGGCCAGGTGGCGAAATTCCCAGACCTTCGCGTCGATCGATGCATCGTCCCCATACGGAGCTGGCACGACGCCATCGAGCGTTGCGGTGGTGATGCTGTCGAGCGTGGCGAAGAGAGTCACGTCGATCCCACGCTCGACCAGCGCCTCGGTCAGCATACTGGTGACGAGTTCCCAGGGGCCGTAGGTTCTCGGCGGCGTGCGCCAGGCGATCGGGGCCAGCATTGCTATCCGCATCTCAGCGTTTCTCCTTCAGTCGCAGCACGAGACCTTCGTCCGGGACGAGCGTGCCGTCCATCGGGCGATCCGCCAGGGTCGATGCAAGAACCTCGGCGACGCAGGTATCCGCGGACAGTGGCAGCGGCCGCGCGGCGTCGCTGAGGTTCAGCGCGATCAGCAGGCACTCGCCGGCATGTCGCCGCTGGTAGGCGAGCACGTCCTCGGCCGCGTCGACGAGCGCGACATCGCCGATCGCGAGTGCGTCGTGTGATCGCCGCAGCGCGAGCAGAGATCGGTAGAGAGACAGAAGTGAACCGCTGCTGCAATCCTGTGCGGCAACGTTGCGAGACCGCCAGTCTTCGTTGAGCGGAAGCCAGGGATCGACCGTGCTGAACCCCGCATAGGCCGAAGCATCCCACGGTATCGGTGTGCGCGAACGATCGCGACCGATCCCCAGGCCGGGCTGACGCAGATCCTGTGGGTCGCGCACCCGATCGGGCGGAATCTGCACCTCGCCAATGCCGATTTCGTCGCCCTGGTACAGCGTCGGCGTCCCGCGAAGCGTCAGCAGAAGCATGGCTGCAATTCGTGCCTGCGCCTCGCCGACCCGCGCAGCGATGCGCGGCGCGTCGTGGCTGCCGATCACCCAGTTGGGCCAGCCGAATCGGGGCAGAGACGCCTCATAGGCGGCAATCGTCCGCCGCAGCGAGGCTGCGTCCCAGGCGTTTTCGATGAGCTGGAAATTGAACGGCAGATGCACTTGAGGACGATCCGGCGTGCCGTACCAGCGGGCGAGGCGATCGTTCGGGCAAACAGATCTCGCCGATCAGGACGCGGTCGCCATAGCTATCGGCCAGCCGCGGAACTCGGCAGAGATGGCATGCGCTTCCGGCTGGTCGGTCGAATGGAGCTGGATCAGCCGGTCGCGCTGCGTGCGGTCGGGCGTCCAGTCCGCATTGATCGGATTGTCGCGTCAGCGCTTCGGCCTTGATGATGTGCCAGAGCACGTCGATCCGGAATCCGTCGACGCCGCGGTCTAACCAGAAACGCAGCACCGCCATCATCGCTTCGCGTACCTCGGGCTTGCGCCAGTTGAGGTCGGGTTGCTCCTTGAGGAAAGCGTGAAGGTAATATTGGCCGGTGGTCTCGTCCCACTGCCAGGACGAGCCACCGAAGTCGCTGATCCAGTTGTTCGGCGGTCCTCCGTCTGGCGCCGGATCGCGCCAGATATACCAATCTCGCTTCGGGTTCTCACGCGACGAGCGACTTTCGACGAACCAGGGATGTTGGTCTGACGAATGATTTGGAACGAAATCGAGCAGAAGTCTGAGCCCGCGCGCGTGGACCGCCGCAAGCAGCCGGTCGAACCCGGCGAGATCGCCGAACATTGGATCGATGTCGCAATAGTCAGCAATGTCGTATCCGAAATCCGCCATTGGGGAGGGATAAATCGGTGACAGCCAGATCGCATCGATCCCAAGCTCAGCGAGATAATCCAGCCGCGACTCGATTCCGGCAAGGTCACCCACGCCGTCCGCATCGCTATCCTGAAACGATCGGGGGTAGATCTGATAGATCACCCCGCGCTCCACCAAGGAGCCTGTCTTTGACCTTCGCACACCAAATTGACCTATCTCAGTTCGTTGGAGTTATGAGGGAGCATATCGCAAGCTGACGGAGACCGGCTTGATGAACCAAGCTCCGCTTCTGTTGAAACGCTGACCAAGAGCAGACTGTCCGCTTTCGACCCACAGCGGAGGCGAGACGCAGATCTTTTCTGAGTGGAAAGTGGACTCTACTTCTTTTTCGACTCGCGATAGTCGGGCGTCTCTTCGAGCGTAAAAATGACGACTTCTTCGCCGGTGTGGGTACTGATATCGTGGTGCAGGCTGAGAGGCTTAATGCCGGTGATCTCGTGAATCACCGTCTCCAAAGTCGGACGCGCCGTCTCGATGAGTTGGGTCCGAACCTGCTTCAGCAGGTCCCGCCCTTTCTCCGCGGGAAGCGTTGTCACCAGATGCTGCTCGGCCGCGGTCAAGACACCCTGCAGGCGAACCACCAGCAGATCGCCAATCAAATGGGCGCGGATGTCCTTCGGGCCCCGCCCCATGTACTCCTGCTCGAAATGGGACATCCCCTTGCAGACGGCCGCTTCGATTTCTCCCTGTGTTTTCACCAACTCTTCCCAATTCATCGAGCGACTGTCTGCGACGCTCACATCGCAAAGCGATCCACGAACAAACAGGCACAACATCCTCGAACCGACTAATCTACCAGACGCCCATCGAGGACAGCCTGAGATTGGAAGGGTGCGGGCGTGTTTTCCCAGTTGACTCCGTTGGGTGTCCATGCGTTGGCAAGCACCAAGACTGTCTCGTTGAGATCTGACTGGCGCAATAGAAAAGGAAGCCAAATCCGATCACGCCAACGCGTCCGGACTGACATTGTCGGCTTCGCGCCCTTGTTTTCTCAACGAGACACCGTAGGATGAGGTAGTTGAGGGAACGGTCCAGTCGATCCTTTCCTCTCCAATAACCCGGACGACAAGATAAAGAGCAATCTGGCAAGCCCAATCAATTGGGAAACTCAGTGGGCTCGTTAAAAAGTAAGCCGATGTGGCGGAACACCTTTGGGTGTTCTACCCCGTCGGCTTTTTTTGTGCGCACTTTTCAGTGTCAAACTGCCTCAAGCGAGTGTTGAGCGAACGGTGCTGCGAGAGACCAAATGAATGAATCCAAGTCGCAGATGACGCAACAGCTCGCCCGCGTCGCTAGCACGCTGCAACAGGAGAGGACGGGAGTCGCCCCCACGGCGGTGACCGTGATCCTCAGCGAGAACACGTTGGTCGTGACTTTGGACGATGCACTCACACCAGCCGAGAAGGCCTTGGTCCGTACTCCGCCGGGCGCAGCGCAGGTGCAAGAGTTTCACCGACAACTCTTCGCCAGTTCGTCCGAGTCGATGCGAGAGGAGATCAAGAGGATCACCGGTCGGGACGTGCGAGAAGCAACCGCAGAAGTCGAAACAGCAACGGGCGTCATCGCTCATGCATTTACGTCGGGCGGGATGGTGCAAGTGTTCTTGCTGACTCCTGAAGCGGATTCGGACGAGGGCACTGACCGTGAATCGATGGAGCGCACCGATGATGACGGATTCCATCCGCCGGCACAGGTCGATGCTTCAGATTGAATTGAGACAACTTATTGATTGAGTTCTGATTGAACTTTGGTCATTCACCGGCATGGGCAACTTTGGCTCAAGTCGCGAAATCGAATGACGCTTTCTCGAATGCCTTTAGGAGGCTGCTATGGGAATTTTAATGTGGATTGCAATGGGACTTCTTGTCGGAGTCCTTGCGAAGTGGATCATGCCGGGGACGGATCCAGGTGGGATCATCGTCACGACGCTGATTGGCATTGGGGGTGCGATCGTCGGTGGAATGATCGGAACGGCTCTTGGATTCGGAAGCGTGACCGGATTCGACATCCGCAGCCTGGCGATCGCAACGGGCGGTGCGGTCGTTTTGCTGTACGCGTACCGAGTCTTGTCACCCAGACTTTGGGCGTCGTCCCGCAGTCTGTAGGTCGACGGATGCGTCGTTTGGGTAACGTCGCCGAAAGTCGTTACTCAATTCGTTTGCTCCAGCAACGTTGTTCGTTGTGCACTGAAGTACTTGGCCGGTGTTTCCAGGTTGCTGCCGGCCAGCGATATGGTGATCGCGAATAGGATGTTAGATGCCAAAAAGGGTCTCGACCATGAGCGCTTTATTAGTCAACACACCGTGCTACGTATTGCTTGACGGCAAGCAGCGTCTGGGCCCGAAGTTATTGGCCCGGCGCGGCGGACTCGAGTACGTGGCGATTTACGGGTTCTCGGACAAGCAACCCTATGACCTGTTTTGTGCCAATTGCAACCTCCCCTTAACACCCTACCCGTTGGTGAAAGGTTACTTGAAGAATCAGATCGCTGAACCGGGTGAAGCCGTTCACCTTGTTGTGGTTGATGCCGCAGGACCGCAGGAATCCGAATTGAATGCGGCAACCATCAACGCCGTCTTGGAAGCCCAGGAACAAAAAGCGAGTCACGTGAGCATCTCGTTTCAGTTGATGCTGGATCCCGGATCACAGGCTTACCGCGTGCAGAAGGCTTCGTGCGACTCGGACGTGACGAGCAGGCCAGCAGAAACGCAGAGAACATAACAATTTTAGGCAACGTCTTTTCCTAACCTAACGATACAGGGAGACGAAGCATTCGCTATAGAGATTTATACCAGGAGACGGTCAGATGAAATGGGATCAAGTGAAACGCGATTGGTTGTCGGTCAGCCAGCAAATCAAACTCAAGTGGGGCAAGTTCACAAACGAGGACCTTGCCATGATTTCCGGCCAACGAGAGTCGTTTGTCAGGCTGTTCGAGCAACGATACGGAAACGACAAGGCGACTGCCGAGACAAAAGTCGACGCATTCGTGCAAGGCCTGAAGTCACCGCCAAAGCCGATAATGATTCTCTCGTGGTCCCATCGCTGTTGGGAACGTACAAGAAGCTATCTCCCTGGTCGGTCTCGCAACTAGCACCAATCCATTTCGTTACCGACGAATCCTGCCGGCAGTTTATCGAAGACCCCGCTTACTACCTCGGTACCCATTTCGGTTCAGCCGTTGAACCGGACTGCGTGGTATCGATCTTTCATTGGAGTGAATCATGACCCTTGGAAACCAAATCCCCGACAAGACGCTGTTAAGAAATGTCGAACGCAAATTGATGCAAAAGTGCACCGGAGCGACAAGAATCAGTGCAACTGTTCGGGGTGGCGATGCGACCATCACTGGAATACTCAAGAACGAATACGAACGAAAGCCAATCGTTCGATGCGTCGCGGCAGTGCAGGGAATCCGCCGTGTCATCGACCAGCTGCGCGTCGCAGAGAAGATGAAACCAAACAGCTGAACGAACAGGAAGAAAGAATGAAGATATTGGAAGGGAATCCCGTTTCAACTGGCTTCGCGATCGGGATGTCGGTCGTCTATGACTGCGAAGTCGAACGCAAGCTGAGTTTACCGGATCGCGACATTCGGTACGCCGACGTGCAGAATGAATGTGATCGGATTGACGATGCGCTTGCGCAATCCAAGCGCGAGCTGAATGTTGCTGAGCAAACTGCTAGCGGTGATCCGCAACTCGCGGACGCGGCAACGCTGTTGTCGGCTCATGCGGCAATGGCCAGTGAGATTGCGGCGTCAGTCAAGGAGCAGATTGGATGTGATCTTGTCAATGTGGAGCAGGCTCTCGATTCCGTCATCCGCGATTGGATCCGCCGTTTGCAAGAACTCGACAACAAGTACCTTCGACAACGCGAACAAGACGTCCGTGACGTGGGCCAACGGATGACTCGCAATTTGGCAGGCGTCAAGCAGTCCGGCTTCGAGCTGCTGCCGCCGGGGTCGGTAATCGTGGCCCGCGAACTTCTTCCGTCCGAGGCGGTCGGGCTTGCCAATAGCGGTGTGGCTGCGATCGTTTCCGAGTACGGTGGTAAGTTCAGTCACACCGCGATCGTGGCACGATCATTGGGCATCCCGGCAATCTCGGGTATCACGAACGTGACCACGCGGATATCGTCCGGCGCAAAGTTGCTTGTCGATGGCTCGACAGGAACCGTCACGATTCA
Source organism: Pirellulaceae bacterium (assembly GCA_963704055.1). Taxonomy (GTDB): domain Bacteria; phylum Planctomycetota; class Planctomycetia; order Pirellulales; family Pirellulaceae; genus Rubripirellula. Next base: position 221,235 of record CAVPGW010000033.1, read on the forward strand.
GCCATCCGAATCCGAACAGGCAGAATTTCTGGTTCGTCAACTCCGGCACGAGCGGCATATCGCCTCACTGGTGGCCGAGGAAGATCAGCCGTGTGTGACACGCGATGGCGTGGAGATTTCGCTGCTGGGAAACGTCGGACTACCGAACGAACTCGATCATGTGGCAGAGCATCACTTGGCCGGCGTCGGACTGTTTCGAACCGAGTTTTTGTTCATCGATTCGCATACGCGTCCGAGCTTCGACTGGCAGTTGGAAGTCTATGGTGAGATGGCGATCAAGTTAGCTGGTTTGCCGATGGTGATTCGGACCTTCGATCTTGGCGGCGACAAACTTCCCCCCTTCCTGGCACTCGATGAATTGAGGAATCGTTCGAGCCTGCATTTGCGTGGCTTACGATTCTCGCTGTCTGAGAAAAATCTGCTGGACGCTCAATTGCGGGCGATTGTTCAAGTCGCGCAGACCGCCGACGTCCGCATCTTGTTCCCGATGGTGGTCGGGAGTCACGATTTTGCACAGGCAATCGAAGCCGTTGATCGTGCCGTGCAGCAACTCGATGTGCTACGTCGACCTGCTGTCGGAGCAATGATTGAAACACCCGCTGCGCTGTTTGCCTTGGACGAGATACTTGAGTTGGCCGACTTTATCGCGATCGGCACGAACGATTTGACTCAGTACATGTTGGCAGCCGATCGTGACTTGTCCGAGGGGACGGACGATTGCACCGCGATGCACCCGGCCGTACTGCGCGCGATTCAGCAGATTGTCCAGTCAAGCCAACAATGGAGCCGACCGGTATGCGTCTGCGGCGAAGAGGCGGCAGACGCAGATTTTGCCCGCTTACTTGTCGGTCTCGGTATCCGCGAGCTTAGCGTCAGCCCCAATCGCGCAGCCGCAATCCGCCAGGTGATCCGCCGAACGGACTCGCGCCAAGCTGCTGAACTCGCCGAACTCGCGATTCAATGTCGAAGCCCGTGTGAGGTTCGCGTGCTGTTGGCAACCGAACTGGCTGACGCATCTTCGATTGATTCCGCGGAAACGGTGCCCAAAGACTTCAGCGAGCGCCAATGATTCCGCGACTTTCCGAATCGCAGGTGCTTTGTCCGGCCGACATCAAGCCGCGGCAAGATGGTTTCGCGGTGATTGGTGTCTTCAATCCAGGCGTGGCACGGATCGACAGCGAAGTCGTCATGCTCGTGCGAGTCGCCGAGAAGCCTGTTGAGCGGCGCACCGGTTTCCTGGGGTTGCCGCGTTGGGAAACGAGCGGTGACTACGTCATCGACTGGGTTTGCGACGACGATTGGATTTCGGTCGATCCGCGCGTTGTGCAAATCAAGTCCGAGGGCACTTTGCGGCTGACGTCGGTCTCGCACCTGCGTCTGTTTCGCAAGGTTGACGGAAGCTCGGATGGCTGGGTGCCGGGACCTGCACTCCTGCCTGAGATGGCAATCGAGGAATTCGGCATGGAAGACCCGCGGATTACCAAGATCGATCAAACGTACTGGATCACTTACGTGGCGGTCTCGCGACAGGGAGCAGCAACGGCGCTCGCCTCCAGCGATGACATGCTGACGTTCACGCGACACGGCTTGATCTTTTGCCCAGAGAACAAAGACGTCGTTTTGTTTCCTCAGCGGATCAAAGGCCAATACGTTGCCCTGCATCGCCCGAATCCGAATTCACATTTCAGTCCGCCACAAATCTGGATCGCTCAATCACCCGACCTGTTGCATTGGGGCAAGCACCAGATCTTGCATCGCGGGCAGCAGAGTTGGGAAGCGGACCGAGTCGGTGGAGGGACTCCGCCAATTTTGATCGACGAAGGCTGGCTGCATCTCTACCACGGCAGCCAGCGAGCCCCGCGGGATGGTCGTGTCGGCCAGTACTCCGTGGGTGCATTGCTATTGGATCGAGACAATCCCGCTCGAGTGCTGGCGGGATCCGACCAGCCGATCATGCGACCTATGGCTGAGTTCGAGCGACACGGTTTCGTACCCGACGTCGTGTTTCCGACGGCCATGATCAACTCCAACCTCCATGCGTACGATGACCTGCTTCGCGTTTACTACGGCGCGGCCGACACTTCGATCGGTGAAGTCGTTTTTTCCAGACAGGACATCCTCAGCGCACTTCATTGACATTCCGACCAGATACCCAAAGGAGCCACCCATGGCTAACCCTGGCCTTTCCAAAATCGCTTTCGTTGGCGACTACCTGCCGCGCAAGTGCGGCATCGCAACGTTCACTCACGATTTGCGCGGCGCCGTCGCCAGCGCTTCTGCCGCTCAGTGTGTTGTTGTGCCAGTGGACGATATCGCCGGTGGCTACGAATACGCGTCCGAGGTGTGTTTTCAAATTCCGGAACAGGAGGTTGACGCCTATCGCCGTGCCGCCGACTTTTTGAACTTCAGCAAAGTCGATGTGGTCTCTTTGCAGCACGAATTCGGCATCTTCGGCGGAGTCGGTGGAAGCCACATCCTGGCCTTTCTGCGAGACATCCGAATTCCGGTCGTGACGACGCTGCACACGGTTTTGTCGCAGCCGGATGCCACGCAGCGGCGAGTCATGGAACAGTTGACCAAGCTTTCTACACGTCTTGTGGTGATGACCGAGCGAAGTCGCGAGACGTTGTGCAATACGTACGCAGTCCCCGCCAGTAAGGTGGATTTGATCGCACACGGCATTCCCGACGCACCGTATGGGAATTCGAGCCGATTCAAAGAACAGTTCGGTGTGGAAGGCAAGCAAGTGGCGTTGACGTTTGGACTGCTCTCTCCGAATAAAGGTATCGAGTACGTATTGAAAGCGATTCCCAATGTCATTCGCGAATTTCCCAACTTCATCTATCTGATTTTGGGAGCGACGCATCCAAGTTTGGTGCGCAGCGAAGGTGAACGATATCGCATCAGCTTAGAACGGATGGCAAAAGAGTTGGGGATTACAAAGCACGTCAGCTTCTACAATCGATTTGTGGAGCTGGACGAGTTGACCGAATTCATTAGTGCCGCTGACATTTACATCACTCCTTACCTCAACGTGGCACAAGCTGTTTCCGGGACGCTTGCCTATGCGTTCGGCTGCGGACAAGCCGTGATCTCGACTCCCTATTGGCACGCCGAAGAGTTACTCGCTGACGATCGCGGGGTGCTCGTTCCGTTTGCCGATTCGGATGCGATTGGCCGAGAGATGATCGCCCTGCTGGGCGACGATCGTCGACGACAGACGATGCGTGATCGTGCCTACGCGTTGGGACGCGAGATGCTCTGGAGTCATGTGGCGGAAATTTATCTGCGGTCCTTCCGCGATGCGCGGGCGAACTGGGCGAGCGACCGCAAGCCGCTGGCGGTGCGAACGCTGGATGAGCAACCGTTGGACCTGCCGCGTATGAACTTGGAACACTTGCACCGGATGACCGATTCCACCGGCATTGTGCAACACGCTTGTTATTCGATCCCCAACCATCACGAAGGCTACTGCACCGATGACAACGCACGAGCCTTGATCTTGACAGTTTTGCTGGAGGAACAGGGCAAGGATTCCCAAGAACTGCACTCGCTGGCATCGACTTACGCGGCCTTCCTGAATTATGCCTTCGACGAAAACATCGGCCGTTTTCGCAACTTTCTCGGCTTCGATCGACGGTGGCTTGAGAAAGACGGTTCCGATGATTCCCAGGGTCGCGCGATCTGGGCACTCGGCACCTGTGTCGGTCGTTCACGGAGACAAGGCTTTCAGGCGTGGGCGATGGAGTTGTTCGCAAAGGCGCTGCCCGCATGCGAAGACACCACGTCGCCGCGTACTTGGGCGCTGGCACTGCTTGGTGTTCACGAATACCTGCGTCGGATGGGCGGTGATCGCGTCGTCAGTCAAACCGGCGAGCGATTGTCCGAAAAACTCGTCGACCTGTACGATCGAACGGCGTCCGACGATTGGCCTTGGTTTGAGGATGTCGCTGCATACAATAACGCCAAGTTATCGCATGCATTGATTCTGAGCGGACGTTGTAGTGATAATCGGCGGGTCACGGACATCGGTATCGAGTCGCTCCGCTGGCTGTGCGGAAAACAACTGTCGCCCGAAGGCAGATTCCGTCCGATTGGGTGCAATGGTTTTTGTCGCCAAGGTGTGCCCACTGCTATCTATGATCAACAGGCGATCGAAGCACACGCGATGGTGTCGGCAGCGATCGAAGCCTTCAATGCCGTCAAAGACCCCTTTTGGTGCGAACAAGCGCACTTGGCGTTTGACTGGTTCCTCGGACGCAACGACCACGGATTACCGATTTACAACGCGAACACGGGCGGATGCTACGACGGGCTGGCCGAACATCAGGTCAACCAGAACCAAGGGGCGGAATCGACTCTGGCATTTCTGCTTTCCCTAGCAGAGATGCAACAGCTGGAAGGATCGTTGCCTGCATTACAAACGCTCCCAACCGAGTCTGCACAGGCGCAGCCACAACCGAAGGAAACCGTCAGCGGTGCCTATGTTAGTTAAGCGAACCGGGATCGTTCTTTCGCCCAACAACCGCCGCGTCGTGCTGCGACCGTTTGAGATGCGTAATGGTGACCGAAAACTCCGGATCATCGCTCGTGTGTCGACTCTTTGCGAAGACGAGGTCGATGCGGAGTTAAGTCATGTTTTGTCGGAATTCCACGGAAGACATCAGCGACCACGTGAATTCTTTCTGGGCCGCTACGAAGCCATTCGTCCACTATTTGCTGACGGACGCACCGCTGACCGAAAACCGCCAACTGTTACTCGGTGCCTACTTCACTCAGGAGTACGCATTGGAATCAGCGGCGCTGTTCAATCCGTCGATTGTCTGGCATCCCGACCAGTCGAACCTTGCCGCGGGTTCTCGGCGATTCGTGCTGAGTCTGCGTGCGGTCGGTGAAGGTCACATTTCATCGGTCACGTTTCGATCAGGGGTCATTGATGGCGACAACCGGCTATCGATCGACGAACCGACGAGGTTTGTCACGACGCCCAAATTTGTTCCAGACGCACTGTATGAGAAGGATCTGTTTCTACGCAAACTGGTCGAACTTGAGTTGGGCAACGCATTCACGGAATCTGTGTTTGCCGCATTGGAAAACGAATTCACCTTGAATCAACTGGAGAACTCGCTGCAGAGTGGATTGCGAGAGCATCGGTCCCGACGTCGCGAGCTAACGCCGATCGTCGAGCAAGTCGTCACGCTCGCAAAGTCAAACTACGAAATCACCTACTTGCCAGAACACGAGCTATCCGAACGCCTGATTTTTCCCTTTGGACCCACCGAAACCAACGGGATTGAGGATGCCCGCTTTGTGCAATTTCAAGAGGAAAATGGACGCTCGCGTTACTACGCCACCTATACCGCGTATGACGGAAAAATGGTGTTGCCCCAATTGCTCGAGACGCGCGACTTCCTCCACTTCAAAATGCACACGCTCAATGGTCCGGCAATCACCGACAAGGGGCTCGCCATGTTCCCTCGAAAGATCAACGGACATTATGCCATGTTGTCTCGGCAAGACGGCGAGCATCTCTACTTGATGTATTCTGACATGCTCTACTTCTGGCATACCAAAGAGATGATCGTGAAGCCAACGTACCCTTGGGAGTTTGTGCAGATGGGAAACTGCGGTTCGCCAATCGAGACGGACGCGGGATGGCTCGTGCTCACGCATGGCGTCGGGCCGATGCGCAAGTACTGCATCGGAGCCATCCTGCTGGACCTGGATGATCCATCGCGAGTGATCGGTCGCTTGAAAGAGCCACTGCTAACTCCAAACGAAAATGAACGGGAAGGCTATGTCCCGAACGTCGTTTACAGTTGCGGTAGCGTGATCCACAATGGGCATCTTGTGCTTCCTTACGCCATGTCGGACTACGCTACCACTTTTGCGACGGTCCCCGTGGACGAACTGTTGTCTTCGATGATCTGAAGAAAATCGACGGCAGTAGGTCTCGATTGTTCGACAAGCTGCGACGCGCGTGTTTGAATGGTTGGCGGCGTGTCATCGACCATGAGTTGGGGATTCAATTGGATGGATCGGAGAGTGGTTCCCAGGTCCGGGAGCTTCCGATCGAAAACAATTCAGAACACGATCTGAATGTGGCAGGTCACGCGGGCGGAGTGGCTGATTGTTGCCACACTCCATCAACGGACGGAATTCTGCTGGGCAGCCCTGGAATGCGTACAATCAATGGAGAGCCCCAGATGCACGAGTAGCGATCACCTATTCGGGAGTGCAGGCTCTGGTCTCAACAGAGGCAAGGTCATGCGTATTTACTCCGACACCGCGACGCGCGTGCTCGAAGAATATGCCCTGAAAATGGGTGTTGTCTGCCAGATCCGCAAGATCGAGGTCCAAGAGGAAGGCCGGTACTTCGTCATCGCGGTGGATGACGAACCGTTGAAATGGCCGGTTGCCATAGGTTTCACCGATCAACAAGCCAAGGATGCACTCAGGCTTCGACGTTGGGAACGCTTTGCCGTGAAGGGCGGACCTGCGACGCTGCAGCCTAAGAGACCCCGGCGCTATTCAAAACGGCGCCGATACCCATGGTAGGAGACGCAAAGCGGTCAGGGAGACCCCTTTGATCTTGCCCAGTTTCTTCGAGAGAGCCATGGCGGGTGCTTTTCAGGATGGTGTTTCAGGAACGTTTTGACGGTGAGGAGAAGGTCTCAACTTCGTAAAACGCATCGGTCGTTGCTCTCGCCGATCAGGAGGTCGGGGGTAAATCGGCGTGGGAAACCGGGGCTCTCGTCGCCGAAGAAACCGGTCTCCAGCGAAATAGCTCCGCAAATCGCTTCGGAGTGTATCAGCAGCAATCTCGTAAAGATGATTGCCCAACGGAAATCGACCGCGTCGTCAAAATGACTTGTCGGGCAGCTTTTCCCGGCCAACCCCAAAATCAAGCTTTGACAAAGCACTAGGCCTGAAACTGGTTAAACTAAAAAGGGGCTGAGGTTACAGGTTTGTTTACCGAGACGGGCCCCCGAAACGTCATGGAATCTTCAGCGGAGGGTTCGATCACCACCTGTTTACGCGACTTGGAACAGGGCTGTGACGACGCGGGTCATCAACTTTGGAACCACTATTACCATCGCATGGTTCGTGCTCGCTCGGCACAGGCTCGGCCATGCGAGCCGGCCGGATTGCCGATGAAGAAGACGTGGCCATCTCAGCCTTCGACAGTTTTTGCGGAGGACTGCAACAAGGCCGCTTTCCCGAGATGCAGGACCGCAACGATTTGTGGGCGATGCTGATCGTGATCACTCTGCGCAAGGCGATCGATCAAATCCAGTACGATGGCCGTCAAAAACGTGGCGGCGGGATCAGCCGGCCAATCAACGACGAGGCGGTGCTGCAGGAATTGCTTAGCCGCGAGCCGTCACCCGAGACCATCGTCGTGATGACGGAAGAATGTGACCGCTTGTTAGCATTGCTCGATGATGATCTGCGGAAATTGGTGCTGCTAAAACTGGAAGGGCACAACAACATCGAAAGCGCCGAGAAGCTGGGCTGTGCCCGCGTGACCGTCCAGCGCATGTTGAAGCTGATCCGAAAAATCTGGGATCCGGAGATGCCGGAGTGATCACACGGCCTACCGACGAGTACCGGGACGTGACTCCAGATCGCGCGTCGCTGGAAACCGCCCGCCGAATTCACGAGGTCTGTCAGCGATTTGAAGCAGACTGGCGCCGTGCGGATCAAGTCGCGAAGGAATCGGCCCGCGTCGGTGCCGATGATGAAGCATCTGCTGTCTTGCCACGCCCGCAACTACAAAGCTATCTGGCCGGTGTGGCCGAGCCGCAGCGATCCTCGTTGCTGGCGGAACTGCTGGCGATTGACTTGGAACTGCGTTCGACGCTGATGGGGCAGCAACCGACGCCTGCGGATTACGTTGATCTGTTTCCCGATGACGCGAGTTTGATCGCCGAAGTCTTCCGTCAATCATCATGGTCAGTCCGGCAATCAGCAGATCCCGGCAGAGGTTGCCCGAGCCAGCGAACCCGGTCGACCCAAAATCGAAGGTTACGAGATCCTGGACGTGATCGGCCGCGGGGGCATGGGAGTCGTTTACAAAGCGCTCGATTTACGGCTCAAACGGCTGGTCGCTTTGAAGATGATCTTGGCAGGCCAGCATGCTTCGGCCGACCATCTCACTCGCTTTCGCTCCGAGGCCGAGACGGTCGCTCGTTTGCAGCATCCGGGCATCGTCCAGATCTATGACATCGGCCAGCAGGACGGACATCCCTTATCTGACGTTCGAGTTGATCGAAGGGAGGACGCTCGCCGAATTTGCCAACCGCGAACCACAGCCGCCGCGACTTGCCGCGGAACTGGTCGAAAAGATGGCACGCGCGATGCATTATGCGCCACCAGCAAGGCATCGTGCATCGCGATCTGAAACCGGCCAACGTGCTGCTGGCCGGTGAGATCGTCGAGGCTGGCAGCACGGTGTTGGCACCGGCCAGCGATGACGACGCAACGCTTCGCAACGCAGCCAACTTCATGCACCGCCGGTCTCCTCACCACCGTCATCAAACGAATCGGGCAGCTCACGTCGCTCGTCATCATCGATCGGTTCCGCCTTGTCGGGCCGGCAAGAGACGAATTCGCGGATTGGTCCCCAAGATCACGGATTTTGGGCTCGCCAAGGATTTGGATGCGGAGGCGGAACACACCTCCACGGGGACGGTGTTGGGAACGGCGTACTACATGTCTCCCGAACAAGCCGCCGGCCGTGTCCGCGACGTCGGCCCAGCCTCCGACATCTATTCCTTGGGGGCGATTCTCTACACGCTGCTGACCGGTCGGCCGCCGTTTCAAGGCACGACACCGATCGAGACGATTGAAGATGGTCGTTGAGAACGAGCCCATCGCGCCGACCGAGCTGCAGCCGGGACTGCCGAAGGATCTGGAAACGATTTGCCTGAAGTGTCTGCGGAAGCAACCGGCGCAGCGCTACGCCGACGCCGAGCAACTGGCCGAGGACTTGCGTCGCTTTCGACAGGGCAAGCCGATTGTGGCCCGGCCCGTCGGACAACTCGAGCGCGCGGTCAAGTGGGCCCGCCGGCGACCAGCCATCGCAGTGCTGCTCTTGGTGACGTTACTGGGTGTTGCCGGGATTGTCGCTAAATCGATCGAAGTCGGGCAGCAGAAGGCCGTCGCCGAACAAAGACGAATCGAAGCGGACGCGCAGAAGACGATTGCCCAAGCCCGAGAAGCAGAAGCGCTGCGTGAAGCCGCCAAGGCAAGAAAAGCCCGAGACTTCCTCGTCAGCATCTTCCAACTCTCCGATTCCGATCGTCCCGGGGAAGTCGTGACTGCCATCCAGATCGTGGAGGATGCCGAAAAACGAATTCCTTTGGAGTTTGCCGACGAACCTGACTTGCAAGCAGAGTTGCTCGCTGAGATCCAACAGATTCGGGACCGCATCGAGTCGAAATTGATCGTCGCGATGATTCTGGAAATCCGCGGTGACGTTCAACTGCACTCGAACAAGCATACGAACCAACAGCCCGCTCCTAACATGCTGCTGTACTCCGACGACCGGCTGAACCTGTCGCCCGACGCTCGGGTGCAACTCGTTTTTCTATCCGACCTGCACAAAGAGTGGGTCCAAGGGGCCGGCGAAGTGACCCTGCGCCGCGACGGCAGCCGACCTCGCGAAGCGGTCGTCGAACGAGACGCAAGCATTTTGATGAACTTCGTGCGTCTGCCCAAAGGAACGTTCTACATGGGCTGGGATGAGCGGCATCGGGGGGTGAAGACCGAGATTCCTGGAGGACTTCGAGATTGCTGCTCATGAAGTCACTCAGTCGCAGTGGCAAGCGGTGATGGGCACCAACCCAAGCGACTTCTCGCGCTTCGGCGGGAAACGGGATCTGGTCAAAGATATTTCCGAGGAAGAACTAAAGCTGTTCCCCGTCGAGTTGGTCAAGTGGGGGCAAGTGATGACCTTCATCAACACCTTGAATGAGAGGGAGCAGGGGCGTGGATGGCGGTACCGCTTACCGACCCAGGCGGAATGGGAATACGCTTGTCGAGGCGGGGCGACTTCCGAAGAGGAATGTTCTTACCAGTTCTACTTCGCCCAACCGACCAACGACCTTTCGTCGGACCAGGCCAACTTCGATGGACAGCATCCCGTGGGTGGGGCGCCAAAGGGAGTCTTTTTGCGACGTCCAACGAGAGTCGGAGCCTACCCACCGAACAAATTGGGATTGTACGACATGCATGGCAACATCTGGGAATGGTGCTTCGATCATAAACCACCAAACTATAACTTCATCGGTCGTGGCGGCAGTTGGTCGCGCGGGGGCCACGACCTTGTTGCGTCACAGCACAGCACGCTACCGGAATTGGAGCGGCACGATATCGGTTTTCGTCTGGTCCGGGTTCCCACCCATCGGCTCGGCGAGCAGAAGATTGGCGAGGGCATCGAATCGAACCGGATGGTCGCGATGATTCTGGAAATTCGCGGCGACGTGCAACTGCACTCGACCAGGCATACGGACCAAAAGCCGGCTCCCAGCATGCTGCTGTACTCCGACGACCGGCTGAATCTGTCGGCCGACGCTCAAGTGAAACTGGTTTTCCTATCCGACCTGCACAAAGAGTCCGTTCAAGGGGCCGGCGAAGTGACCGTTCGCCGCGATGGGAGCCAGCCTTCCGAAGCGGTCGTCGAACTCAGCGAGGACTTTGGGATGACCTTCGTGCGTCTGCCCAAGGGGACGTTCTACATGGGCTGGAATAGCAACACGAATCAGAAAGGGGTAAAAACGGAAATCCTGGAAGACTTCGAGATCGCCGCTCATGTCGTCACGCAGTCGCAGTGGCAAGCGGTGATGGGCACCAACCCAAGCCGATTCTCCCGCTTTGGCAAGAAGCGAGATCTGGTCAAAGAGATCTCCGATGAAGAACTGAAGCTGTTCCCCGTCGAGATGGTCTCGCGGGAAGACGCGATGAAGTTCATCGAAAAGCTAAATAGGTTGGAGCAGGGTCGCGGCTGGTTGTATCGCTTACCGACCGCAGCGGAGTGGGAGTATGCGTGTCGTGGCGGCGCGACGACCGAGCAGGAATGTTCTTACCACTTCTATTTCGATCAACCGACGAACAGCCTTTCGTTGGACCAGGCCAACTTCAATGGACAGCATCCCAGCGGTCGGGCGCCAAAGGGAGTCTCATTTGGGGCGTCCAACGAGAGTCGGTGCCTATCCACCGAATAAGTTGGGGCTGTACGACATGCATGGCAACGTCTTTCAGTGGTGCTCTGACCTTGAGCCGGGTGGTGATATCGGGCAGCGCCGGGGCGGCGCTCATAACCAAGCCGCCGACGTCTGCGTTGCGGGACTGCCGAACCCGATGGATCGATGGAGCCGCTACGGCACCCAGGGTTTTCGTCTGGTCCGGGTTCCTGATCGATAGGTCGTTTATCAACCGTTCCCCCCGCTGGTCACTTCGCGTCAAGCCGTTCGTGTTGCAGCACTTGGTGCGTGGAAATCAAGACGACGACGCAGTGCTACACCGGCGACATGGCCGAGCTACTTGCTGGCGAGCTTTGGTGGAGCGATTCCAGGCTCGAGACGACGGTCGAAGAAGCACGATGCTAACCGGGAGCGACGTGTGAGATATTGGGGGACACGCCGCCTGAAAACACCGACTCTTGAGCATCGGCTTTTCGGTGTTTTCTCGATAGTGCGGATGAGAGGACTTGAACCTCCACGACCTTGCGGCCACTAGAACCTGAATCTAGCGCGTCTGCCAATTCCGCCACATCCGCGTTTCTCTGTGTGGACCCAAACCGGGTGTCCGTGGTTCGCACTTCCAGATATTTAGGCATTTGCTGGTCACTGGGCAGTCATTCGACTCAGCAGTGCCAGAGAATATCGCTTCCCGCTGACACTCGCAAGCGGCAATGCTATTGAGCCCGAGTGACCGATCCGTCAAAATGCAAAGCCGGGTGGCTCCCGGCAAGAAAACGCTATCCAACTAGTGCTTTGTCAAAGCTTGTTTTGGGGTTGGCCGGGAAAAGGGGTCAGGTACCAAAAGCCGGAACGGCCCTTCGGGTGCTTCGCACTTTTGGTCCGACCCCTTTTCCCGAAGCAAATTGAACCCTCATTCTTAGTCGTGACAAAGCACTAGCGATTACCCTGCGGCGGTTCGTTTCGAGGACGGTTCAAGATGCGACTTCATTGCTTGGGAACGGTGGGCTATCACCCCAACGACGCGCGTCACACCTCCTGCTACTTCCTGCCCGAATCAGGAATCGTGCTGGACGCTGGCACGGGGGCGTTTCGGCTGACAGATTTGATCGAGACCGACTACGCTGGATGTGCTGCTCAGTCACGCTCATCTGGATCACACGATCGGCCTGACGTTCCTGCTGGATGTGCTGTTCCAGCGGCCAGTTGAAAGGCTGCGGATCTGGGGCGAGTCAGAGAAAATTGCCGCGGTTCGAGACCATCTCTTTCATGAATTGATTTTCCCCGCACCCATCAACGCCGAGTGGATTGCGATCGAGGATCAGAGAGAGTTCGAGATCGGCGACACCAAGATCGCCTGGCGCCGACAGCAACACCCCGGCGGCTCGGTCGCTTATCGTCTTGATTGGCCCGGTGGCAAGCGGTTGGTCTACGCGACCGATACGACCGGCGATACGAGCGACGAACAGACCCAATGGAGTCGCGATGCTGATCTGCTGATGCACGAATGCTACTTTCGTGATGACGACGAGCAGTGGGCGCGGAAGACGGGGCATAGTTGGTCAAGTCGGGTCGCGGAGGTCGCTGCCGCGTCGAACCCCAAAAAACTGTTGCTGACGCATATCAATCCGCTCGAGATGTCGGACGACCCGGTCGATATCGAATCGATACGAGCAAAGGTTGACAGCGAAGTGTTCTTGGCCACCGACGGCATGACGTTGGATTTTTGATTTGGCCCGAGGCACTGCGTGCGGCCCACCGTCGAACCGCTCTTGCGATTCTCTGGTACGGTTGCTTATGAGGAACCATGTACGGTCGGCATAATCCGCTTGCCGTGAAACTGCGACTCTCGCTGCGTTAACCCTTTGATCGAGACTCTTCGTGAGTTTTAGTGGCAGAACCGCAATGGTTGGGTGGCTGGTGGTCGAGCGTCAGCGAGCCCCCAGAGGCGCGCCAATGGAATTCCGGGGGCTCGCTGACGCTCGACCGCCGGCCACCCTGTGAATGCAACTCTCAATGTGCAACCAAAACGCCGAAAGAACTTTGATCGATCAACACGTCGGATCGCAATGGATTGCCCGCCGCGTCCTTCCCCCTTTCTCGCCTGCGCGATCATTCACTGCGCGGGCTGCCAGGTGTTGCCGCCTCGGCCGATCACGGTCCGCAGCCAGCAGATCGCCAATGAATTGATCGATTCCGAAAATCCGCAAGTCGAGATCGGCAAGCGGCGACCGATCATCGACGGCATTGGCTGGGTCGTCGGCATTCCCGACAAAATACTGCTGTGGGATCGCCGTATCGACCGGCATAAGATCTCGGAGCGAACAATTGTCACGATCGCCGATTACCTCGAGCAAAACAATCTGCCGCACGTCAAGGTACGAGCCAATCAGTACGCGCCGCTCCAAGACTGGAAGCGACTGACGCAAAACAAAACCGTTGCCTGGCCCTGGCGTTATTCACTGGGGACCCTGTCGGTGGCGGGCGAGGCGATTCTGCCGGGGCGAATCATCGGCGGGGATCACTTCAATCCTTTTACGCAAACGATCCACCTGTATAGCGACATTCCGGCGATCGCCTTGCACGAAGCGGCACACGCCAAGGATTTTACCAGGCGAACGTATCAGGGCTGCTATGCAGCAGCCTATCTGCTGGCGCCAATGTGGCACGAGACACTGGCGTCGCAAGACGTCTTTGCTTACTTGGAAGAGCAGGGTGATCCGTCGAGCATCCGTGAAGCAAATCGGATTCTTTATCCCGCCTATGGAACCTATGTGGGCAACTCCGTTGGCTTTTTCGCTCCGGCCTATGCGACGCCGATTTACTACGGCAGCGTGATCGCCGGCCACGTCAACGGCCGGATGCTGTCGCGAAACATTCGCGCGAGAACTCCCCGAGTCGCCCAGCAGCGACAGGGCGAGTTCATCAGCGAAGAGCAGTCGCCGCCGCCGACAACTAAAACCGTCTCCCATGAAGAGCCGATGACGGTGGATGACTTCTCGGATTTTCTCGGTTGGGCTGACTAGTACCTGGCCCGTCTTCGATTGGCGGCATTCGTAGGCCAGGACCTGGAGACCGTCCGGCTTCACGGGTCGGTTTTGTTTGAGCTTGAACAACCGCGGAGCGGTGGCAGCATATAGCCTGGGGTGAACCAACGAGCGACAGCGAGGTTGGTGTAACCCCAGGTCACCGAAACCGGAAAAACCATCCCCGCGGCGATTTGGCGGCGTAGCCGCCAAATCGCCGCGGGAAAAATCGGGTCGGATATGACAATTCCTGGGGCTGCGGTTGCTCGCTGAAAGCGCGCACGCCTGGCCCCAGGCTACATTCTATCCGCCGCTCCGCGGCTGTCCAATCGAGTGATGTACTTAGTCTTTTCGGTGTCTATACGCTAACGACGAGCGTACGGAAATCCTAACAAAAACGGAACGCTGCTAAGCCGGACGACTCTCCAGGTCCTGGCCTACGGAACCGACTCTGACTAGTTCAGTAGGTGACCGCATGTCGATGTCAACGCGTTGTCGATCCTAGTGACCCGATTCATCCGGAAAACCCGACGAATCGGGTTACTACGAACTACTTCTCGGCCGCCTGCATCTTTGCTCGTTCGATCGAATCGTCCATGTCTTTGAAGACCTGGCCCGCTCCTTCGTTGAAGATCCGGCCGATCAGTAGATCGGTCACGTTCCCAAGATGCTCGGGGTGCTCCTTCATAAACCGGCCGACGCTGAACTCTTTGGTATAAAACGCATGCACGAGCTTGCGAATCCACTGAGCTCCCTCTTTGAACGATTCACACCAGCACCCCAATTGTTGTCCGCTCAGGTCGTTCTTGCGGAGACCTTCGACGACTGCGTCACCGGCGCGGATGCCCATCTCCAAGGCAAAGTAGACGCCAGATGAATAGACCGGATCAATGAAGCCGAATGCGTCGCCGACCAGGACCCAACCGTCACCGGCGCTGGACTTGGTCATGTACGAGAACTCTTTCGCCGTACGAATGTCGCCGAGCTGAGTTGCATTTTTCAGACGCGGCGTCAGACCGGGGCATCGCTTCAGTTCATCCTGGAAAACCTGCTCCGGCTTCCCCCGTCCTTTCAACAGGTAGTCGTTGTCGGCCACGCACCCAATGCTGGTGATGCCGCGGGAGAGCGGAATGAACCAGAACCAGGAATCTTGCGACTCGGTGTTCATGATGATCGTCGCGCCTTCATTGTCTCCTTCGCCTCGAACGGCGTCTTTGAAGTAAGTCCAGATCGCGGCCTTCTTCAGGTCTGGGTTCACCTCTTTCAAATCAAGCTTGTTCGCGATAACCGCCTGTTGGCCGGTGCCGTCGATCACAACCCGACAGCTGATCTCGCGCTGAATGCCTTCTGCATCGCGGACGACGACTCCAGTTGCGCGATTCTCGTCGTCGAATCGAACGTCGAGCAATCGTGTGCGGTCCACACACTCGGCACCCAATTCGGCGGCCCGATCGAACAGCATTTTGTCGAACTCACTGCGTTCCACCTGCCAAGTTTCGCTACAGTCGCGGTCGTCATGTTGGCGGAAGAAAAAGGGGGTCGATTCAGTCCCTTTGTGCGTCACGAATTGCACACTCTTTTTGACCTGCCAGCCGGACGATTTGATTCGCTCGTTGAGCCCTAATCGCTCCAGTGCCCAGTACGTCTCCGGCATCAGCGACTCGCCGACATGGAATCGGGGAAGGGCTTCGCGCTCAATCAACAGCGTATCGAATCCTGCTTCGGCCACGATCGATGCCGCCGAGCACCCGGCCGGTCCACCACCCACTACCACACAGTCGTAATTCGATTTCATCAACCAACCTTTCCAGCTTTGCAGTGGTGCGTATCCCCACACGCTTCTTTTAACTCTAGTATATTCATCTGATAACCCCGACTCGTGAGACTCTTTGTGACTTCTAGTGGCGGATCGCTATGAGTGGGTGGCTGGCGGTCGAGCGTCAGCGAGCCCCCAGCTGCGAGCCCATGGAATTCCGGGGGCTCGCTGACGCTCGACCGCCGGCCACACCGCGAAGGCAACTCTCAATCTGCCCTTGAAATTTCGGAAGAACCACTCGTGAATCCCCCGCAAAGTCATAGAGAAATCCAGTGAAACACCTCACGACACGACTTGTCTTGCTTGCCATTCTTGTCGGCCAAGTGGCGGTGACTCGAGTCCGAGCCGACGCCGAGCCGGTTCGACCGAACATCGTTTTCATTTTCGCCGACGACATGGGCTACGGAGAAATCCATGCGTTGAATCCGACAGCGAGGCAAGATTCCGACACCCAACCTGGACCAATTGGTCGCTGACGGGATGGTGTTTACCGACGCGCACACGGCGTCGAGCGTCTGCACGCCGTCTCGGTACGCGTTGCTGACGGGGCGATATAAAGGGCGGAGCTTCAGTCGCCAAGTGCGGCGAGCACGGTCTCGGCGGCGGCGGTGGGAGAGATCCGGCCGGTCGCGACCTGGTCGCCGAGATCGCCGACCAGGCCGCGGATCTTCGGATCCCGTTCGAGCCGGGCGAGCAGGGCCTGGCGCAGATCCTCCTCGAACCAGGCGCGGGCCTGGGCGGCCCGGGTGGCCGACCAGATCCCTTCCGCCCGGCGCCAGTCGGCAAGCCTCGGCATCGCCGCCCAGGCCTCGGCCAGCCCGTCGTGGGTCAGGGCCGAGACGGTCATCGCGCGGGGGTAGCCCTCGGGATCCTGCGGGCGTTTGCGCAGCAGCCGCAGCGCGCCGGCATAGTCGGCGCAGGTGCGCGTCGCGGTCTCCAGCAGCTCGCCGTCGGCCTTGTTGACGAGGATCAGGTCGGCCATCTCCATGATGCCCGCGCTTCACGCCCTGCAAGCTCGTCGCCGCCGGCGGGCGCGATCAGCAGCAGGAACAGATCGGCCATGCCCGCGACCATGGTTTCGGACTGGCCGACGCCGACGGTCTCGATCAGCACCACGTCGAACCCCGCCGCCTCGCACAGCGCCACCGCCTCGCGGGTGCGCCGGGCGACGCCGCCGAGCTGGGTCTGCGACGGCGAGGGGCGGATGAAGGCGTTCGTCTCGCGCGCGAGCCGTTCCATCCGGGTCTTGTCGCCGAGGATCGAGCCGCCGGAGCGGGCCGAGGACGGGTCGACGGCGAGCACGGCGACCTTGCAGCCCCGTCTCGATCAGGAACATGCCGAAGGCCTCGATGAAGGTCGACTTGCCGACGCCCGGGCGTGCCGGACAGGCCGATGCGCAGCGCCTCGCGGCCAGCGCGGCGCAGCGCCTCGAGCAGGCGCGTCGCCTCGGCGCGGTGATCGGCCCGCGTGCTTTCGACCAGGGTGATCGCACGCGCCAGCGCGCGCCGTTCGCCTGCCATGACCCGTGTGGCCAGATCCTGCGTGTCCATGTGCCCTCCGTTC
The DNA here is from genome assembly GCA_963704055.1 of Pirellulaceae bacterium. GTDB lineage: Bacteria > Planctomycetota > Planctomycetia > Pirellulales > Pirellulaceae > Rubripirellula. The sequence goes on from CAVPGW010000033.1 coordinate 238,844, forward strand.
TGGCGCCCGTGATGCCCGCGCGGGCGGCGCTTGTCCAGCCGTCGCCCGGCTGCCACAAGGGCACGATGACGCCCCCGATCGACCCCCCTGCCGATCGACGACGCCCTGCCCGATCTGCGCGCCGCCCTTGCGCGCGCGGGCCGCGCCGTGCTGCGCGCGCCCGCCGGGCGCGGGCAAGACCACGCGGGTGCCGCTCGCGCTGCTCGACCGAGGTCGACGGGCCGGATCGTGATGCTGGAGCCGCGCCGGCTGGCGGCGCGCGCCGCCGCCGAGCGGATGGCCGAGACGCTGGGCGAGACGGTCGGCGAGACGGTCGGCTACCGGATCCGCGGCGAGGCGCAGGGTCGGGCGCGACGACCCGGATCGAGGTGGTGACCGAGGGGATCCTGACCCGGATGCTGCAATCCGACCCGGGCCTCGCCGGCGTCGGCGCGGTGATCTTCGACGAGTTCCACGAACGCTCCCTCAATGCCGATCTCGGGCCTGGCGCTGACCTGGGAGGCGCGCGGCGCGCTGCGCGACGACCTGATGCTGGTGGTGATGTCGGCGACGCTCGACGCCGCGCCGGTGGCGGCGCTGCTGGACGATGCGCCGGTGGTCACCGTCGAGGGCCGGGCCTTTCCGGTCGAGACCCGCTGGCTCGACCGGCCGATGCAGCAAGCGAGACACGGTTCGAGGAGGCGGTGGCCGAGCTGGTGCTGAACGCGCGGTGGCGGAGACCGAGGGCGGGGTGCTGGTGTTCCTGCCCGGCGAGGGCGAGATCCGCCGGGTCGAGGCGCTGCTGGCGGGCCGGTTGCCGCGATTGCGTGCTGCGCCCGCTCTTCGGCGCGATGGACCTCGCCGGCGCAGCGCGCCGCGATCCGGCCCGGGGCCGAGGGCCGCAAGGTGGTGCTGGCGACCTCGATCGCCGAGACCTCGCTGACCATCGAGGACGTGCGGGTCGTGGTCGATGCCGGCCGCGCGCGCCGGGCGCGGTTCGATCCCGGCACCGGCATGTCGCGGCTGGTGACCGAGCGGGTCAGCCGGGCCGAGGCCGACCAGCGCCGCGGGCCGCGCCGGCCGGGTGGCGCCGGGCGTCTGCTACCGGATGTGGACCAGGGGCGAGGAGGGCGCGCTGCCCGCCTTCCCGCCGGCCGAGATCGAGGTGGCCGACCTCGCGCCGCTGGCGCTGGAACTGGCGCTCTGGGGCGCGGGCGACGGCGAGGGGCTCGCCTTCCTGACGCCGCCGCAACCCGGGCGTGCTCGGCGAGGCGCGGGCGTTGCTCGCGAGCCTCGGCGCGCTCGACGCGGCAGGGCCGGATCACCGCCGCACGGCAAGCGCCTCGCCGCGCCTGCCGCTGCACCCGCGGCTCGGCCACATGCTGGTCGCTGGCCGGGCCCGGCCGCGGCGCCGCTCGCGGCGCTGCATGGAGGAGCGCGATCCGCTGCCGCGCGGCGCGCCGGTCGACCTCGAGCTGCGGCTCGCGGCGCTGGCCGATCCGGGCCGGTTCCGCGCGCGACGCGCGGGGTCGAGCCGAACCGCGGCGTCGTCGACCGGATCCGCACCGAGGCGAAGCGGCTGGCCCGGCTCGCGGGCGACGACGCCGGGCTTTCGCCCGCCCAGATGGCGGCGCTCGCCTATCCCGACCGGGTCGGGCTGCGGCGCACGGGCGACGCGCCGCGCTACGTGCTGTCGGGCGGCAAGGGCGCGGTGCTCGACGAGGCCGACCCGCTCGCCGGGCAGCGGCTGATCGTGGTCACCGATACCGACGGCGACCCGCGCGAGGCGCAGGGTCCGGCTGGCGACCGCGATCACCGAGGCCGAGCTGCGCGCGCTGCTACGGCGACCGAGATCGGCTGGGCGACGTCTGCGACTGGTCGCGGCGCGAGGGCCGGGTGGTCGCGCGCGAGCAGGAACGCTTCGGCGCGCTGGTGCTCGACGACCGGGTCTGGCGCGACGCCGACCCGGAGGCCGTCGCGCGGGCGATGCTCGACGGGCGTGCGCCAGCTGGGCCTGCGGCCCGTCCGACGCCGCCCGCCGGTTCATGGCGCGGGTCGAGCTGGTGCGCGCCGCGCGGCGCGGACCTGCCGGAGATGACCGAGCCCGCGCTGATGGACGAGGCTCGAGGACTGGCTGCTGCCGCATCTCGCGGGCGTGCGCAGGCCGCGGCGGACTGGAAGCGGTTCGACATCCTCGAGCGCGCTGCGCGCCCGGCTCGACTGGGGCCAGATGCAGGCGCTGGACCGCGCCGCGCCGGCGCATTTCACCACGCCGATGGGGCGCAAGGCGCCGATCGACTATGGCGCGCGAGGTGCCCGAGATCGCGGTCCGGCTGCAGGAGATGTTCGGCGTGACCCGCCACCCGACGGTCGGGCCACACGCCGCTCCGGGTGACCCTGCTCAGCCCCGGCCGGCCGCCCGGTGCAGACCACGACCGACCTGCCGGCCTTCTGGGCAGAGCTCCTACGCCGACGTGCGCAAGGACATGCGCGGACGCTACCCGAAACACCCCTGGCCGGAAGACCCGACCACGGCCACGCCGACGCTGCGCGCGAAGCCGCGGGGAACGTGACGGGCCTGTCTGGCCTGGCGGCGCGCCTGGTTGGCGGACCCGGGTGACACGGAACCT
>CAVPGW010000034.1:0-22702 GCA_963704055.1 Pirellulaceae bacterium
TCGTGTAAATGGGTCGCGGCAAGGTGTGGATACTCCCCTTGGTCTTTGAGTAGACACGGCAGACGAACGAATCACCTTCGCGGTCGTTCCACAGAACCTTGTCTCCCTGGCCACCAACCCATTGCAACATGCAGCCTTGTTGCCAGCCCCACGCGGCTTGAACCGATCTCGTGCCAGGCATCGTCGGCTTGCGTGTCAACGTAGCCAACTTTGATGACATCGTCGCCGGTAGGACCACGGCCTTCGAAACTGGTTTCGTTGGAAAGCACGAAGCGATTGGTTGGATCAAACTCGCGTTTATCGTAGTAGCCGAACCAATGATTCAACGGGCCGCGTGTGATCGCGCGGGTGGGAACGAACGTTTCCAACGGGCCAGGCTGATCAGCAGAAGCATGCCCCGGAAAAGTGTTTGTGCCGCAAGCGATGGCGGCGGAACCAGCAATGGTATGAAACTGTCGACGTGAGAATCGCATCGTTACTCTTCATCGGGAGAGTCGTAGCCAGCATCGATCATGACCGGCGGGCTGAGACTCGCCGCGGAATCTTGCCTCGAGTCTGAACGCGGGGCAGACCATCATAGCCAGTCGCAGAAGGTGCTATCTTACCGCTGTTCGCGGAAAGTGGACCAGCTCATGTAAATCATTGCCGAGCCGAGAATGATGAAAGCGATGTCCATCATTGGGTTGGCGTATCGCAGGGGCGCGATCGTCTCCATCCCGAACATGCCCATCGCGGCATCGGCCAAGAAGAGGACGACGATCAAGATCGACGCCACAAGGCTGGTCAGGCAGAGCGCCTTGGGCATCAAATACCTCGCCGAAGAGCTACGGATGGAAGAGAAATCAAAGGTGAAATTACGACGGGGTCGCAGTATAGTTGCAAATCGCCTCGTTTCCCAAGCCTACGAATGGCAGCTACAGTACCGATCCTCAATCTGCAAACTCTCTATAACGATTAATCCGGTTATTTGGCTCCGCTTCGCAGGGAATCTTCAATGAAAACGGGCGAAAATGGCCCTCATCCATTACCCGATCCAGCGGCGATGACCGCGGGAACGGCCGATCTGAATTTGACCGATTTGCCCTCGGATTTGGCTTCGGCCCCCTGGTTGTGGTGGCGGGACCAGATGCCCATCGCTGCTGATTGGGCCTACTTTGACCACGCCGCAGTCGGGCCGCTGAGTGGTCCAGCAGCCCTGGCGATCCGCGAATTTGCTGACCAGGCGTCCCGCCTTGGAGACACCGTTTGGCCTCAGTGGGCGGCTCGCGTCGAGCACGTCCGCCGCGTCGTCGCCGAATTGTTGGCCTGTAAAGCGTCCGAAGTCTTCATGGTGCCCAACACCACCACGGGGATCAACGTGGTCGCCGAGGGCTGGCCATGGCAACCGGGTGACAACGTCATCTTGCCCGAGGGCGAATTCCCCAGCAATCTGTTTCCCTGGCAGAACCAGCAATCGCGTGGCGTGGAAGTCCGTATCGTGCCACGCCGTGGTGCTGGCGAAGTCCGCGTCGAAGATCTGATCGATCGCGTTGACGAGTCCACACGGATCATCGCGGTCAGTTGGGTGGGCTACGCCAGCGGCTACCGAGTCGATATCGATACACTTGTTCGGCAGGCACATCAGCGCGGCGTGATGGTCTGCTTGGATGCGATCCAGGGCTTGGGAATGTATCCGCTTGATCTCTCCAAGACGCCCGTCGATTTCTTGGCCGCCGATGGCCACAAATGGTTGCTTGGTCCCGAGGGCGCCGGTGTCGCGATGATTCGCGCCGAGCACATCGACTCTCTTCGCTGTGGAAATGTCGGCTGGGGCAGCGTCAAGAATTCGTTCAACTATGCGTCGCCGAAATTGGAGCTGCGCAACGACGCGGCACGGTTCGAGCCAGGATCGGCGAACATGATCGGTGCGGCAGCCTTGGCGGCGAGCCTCGATATTTTTCAGAAAGTCCGCCAACAGCACGGCAACCTTGCGATCGGCAAACGTGTCGTCGAGTTGATCGAGACGCTCGATTCAATGCTCCGAAGCAAGGGTGTGATCACAAGGTTACCGAAGTCGCCGGAAAACCGAAGTGGAATCTTGACGTTTGAAGTTCCGGGAGTCGATCCGATCGAATTTCGCAAAAGAGCTTTGGAAAAAAAAGTCGTCGTCAGCTGCCGAGACGGAGGCGTGCGGGCAAGTGTTCATGCTTACAATGACGCCGAGGATCTTGCCCGACTCGTCGACATTGTTTGATCATCGGCTAGCCGTTCAACTTCGCACCACCAACTCGATTTCACTTCCAGGCTGATCTGATGCCCGCTGCACGCACCGCCGTCTACACCGGTTCGTTCGACCCGATCACGCTTGGGCATTTGCACATCATCCAGCGCAGCGCGTCACTGGTCGATCGGCTGGTGATCGGAGTCGGATTCAATGCCGATAAGAAGTCGTTGTTCGATCCAGAACAGCGAGTCGAGCTGGTGAAGTGCGTGACGAAGGATCTACCGAACGTGGAAGTGCAGGTGTTTGACGGCTTGGCTGTCGATTTTGTTCGCAGCATCGGCGCGCGGGTGATGGTTCGCGGAATCAGACCGCTGACCGATATTGCCGGTGAATTCACCATGATGATGGCGAATCAGCAAATTGACCCCGGCATCGAAACGGTTTTTTTGATGGCCGCGGAACGATACGCTCACATCAGCAGTTCGTTACTGAAACAGATCGCGGCACTCAGCCCCGACGACGATAAGCTGGCAAGATTTGTGCCTCGAGAAATCATTGGGCCGCTACGACGACAACTCGACTTGCGACTGTGATCGGCGGCTCAGGCAACACAATCACGCGGCCCGCTTGATTTCGTCGCCTGTGGATTCCCGGACTGGTTCGTCCTGTTTTTCGACTTGCCAGCGACGGCGTCGCGGATGCTTCTCCGGCTCCATCTTGTCGAACAAAGTGCCCATCAGACGCGGGTGGTAACAGATGTACGACCAACCCAAGCCAACTGCGGCTGAACCGAACAGGTCGCTCACGAAATGCGCACCGCAATGAAGACGTTGCAGCATTGTCATGGCGCAGAGCGCCGCGAACAACCAACGTCCCCGCGGTAACACGACCCAAAGTCCAACCGTCAAGGCGGTCGCGGTTGCCAGGTAAGCGCTGGGGAACGCACGCGTACTGGCATCAAAGTCAGCAACTTTCGAGAGCGTACCGTCGAAGGACCAAATCCAAGCGTAGTCGTAAGTCGCGGTTTCCAACTTCAAGGTGTTGGGACGCGGACGAAGGATGAACATCTTGGCCAAGGTTGCGACCGCGCCGCTACCCATGGCAAGCGTCGCCAATCGAGGCACATGCCAGCGACGATTGGGTGCCAACAAAATAATGGCGATCAGAATCAAGAAGATCCCGCTACCATGTGCGTAGACAAGTGAGAGATCGAGCGCATCACCAACCTCGCGAGACAGCGGATCGTGCGAGAACCAGCGGGCAACGGGAACGTCGACCAACGATGCCATGGGAACCACCAGCAGCGAGATCCCGGCCAGCCAAAGCAAGCTGGCCATGCGGAATTTTGTGACCTCGTCGTACGGCGGGCCGCCCCCCAACCGGTGAACCCTCAGCTGTTTCACTTGCCGTTGGCCATCCCTGATCGAGACGGTGGCGGCCTCTTTCTTATCAAACTCGGCTGACATGTTTTGGGAAATCTCACCGTGAAACTGGATATCCTCGCAGACCGCCATGCAGGCGAGCCGCCCGGCCCAAGGCTAACCAAAAATCGCTCCCACCCGAAAGAGAAAAAACCGCCCCTTTGAGACCGAGATATCGATCTTGTCTTGTCGCCACGGCTCTGGCTACAAGCCACGGATCAAGAAATCCGTTTCATACTCCAGTCGCAGGGCACGGTATGCTACCGCGTCTTAACCTACCGATATTCGTTTTTTCGATGGCGCTCGGGCTGCCAGTTTTGCTGCAGGCTCAGGTGCCGACGCGTGCCGAAGTCGACGGTGCGCAAAGCCTGGAATTGCCCGATGATCCGGCTGCCGTGATCGCGGTGGTGGGACGCTCGCCGGTCCTGCTGGGTGATGTGTTGGGCAAAGTCGAGGGACGGATCAACGACGTGCTCGCCAAGACAGACCAGAAGGTCCCTGAAGACCAGATGCACTTCATCCGCGTCAATCTTGTTCGTGGTCTGCTGGCCCAGGCGATTCAGAACAAGATGATGCGTGAATCCTTCTTGCTGGATCAAGTTGGTACCCAGGCGGCCGATAAGCGTGAAGAGGCCGATGCCAAACTCACCTCGCGGGCTCGACAAATGTTCTTCGAGACTGAATTGCCGGAACTGAAAAAACAGTACGAAGTCGAAGACCTCAACGAACTCGACGATTTGCTCCGCAAAAAAGGAAGTTCACTCTCGGCCCGGCAACGTGACTTTGTCGATGCAATGCTTGGTCACCTCTACATCCGTAGCAAGGTGGATCGCGAGCCGACGGTGTCAATCGCCGAAATCAGCGAATACTATCGGGCCCAAGTGGACGACTATCAGCGTCCGACGCGAGCCCGTTGGGAACAACTGACCGTATTGTTCGAGAAGTTTGACACTCGCGAAGCTGCTCACCAGGCCATCTGGGGCATGGGACGTGAAGCCTATTTCGGCGGCAACGTACAGGCAGTCGCCAGAGAAAAGAGCCAGGAACCGTTCGCCGGAAAAGGGGGCGTCCATGAATGGACTGCCAAAGGATCGCTCGCATCGGAAGAACTTGACGAACAGATCTTCTCGCTTCCGTTGAACGAGCTCAGCGACATCATCGAAGACTCAAGCGGCTATCACATCGTCCGCGTACTCGAGCGGACGGATGCGGGGCTGATACCGCTGAGTGAGGTACAGGACGACATTCGCGCCACCATCCGACAAAACAAAATCGCCGACTCGCAAAAGAAAGTGATGCGGGACATGCAGGTGCGAATTCCGGTCTGGTCGATTTTCCCAGACGACACGCCGGGAGCCAACAAGCTGCCTGTCCGCGTAGCCGGTCGACCCGCCGCAACAAAGAATCGATGAGCAATGCAGCGACGATGCAATGTGGTCCGCCGCGCCAACTGATTTCACGAATCTCCACGATGGTGCTCTGCGCCGCCGCTCTGATTGCCGGATTGCTCTTTTGCGGCTGTGGACAATTGAAGTACCGGCTCACCAACAAGGCCCCGGAAACGTTTGTCCCCAACCCGCTGGAACTGCCGCCGGCAGCCGATGAATTCGTGTGGTCTCAGGTGATTGACTCGGTTGACGATTACTTTCGCATCACCCGAGAGCAACCGGTTCAGAATTCAAACGGCATCGTTTTGGACGGCCGCGTCGAAACTTCATACCGAATCGGTGCATCGCTGTTGGAACCTTGGCGAAAAGACAGCACAGCCGGATTCGAGCGTTTGCAGAGTACTTTGCAGTCAATTCGCAGACGCGCCATTGTAACCGTCCGCCCTCGTGGAGCCGCCTACACCATTGAGGTGGTCGTGCAGAAAGAGCTGGAGGACACCAATCACAGCCAATTCGAGACGGAGTCGGCTTCGACAATGCGCCACGATGGTACGATCATTCGCATCACGGATGCGTATGACGACAGCCCCCAAACGTTGGGGTGGATTCCACTAGGACGGGATACGTCGTTGGAACAGGTAATCCTGAGGGACATTTTCGGTCGTATCACTCAGGCCGACGGTGACCGCCTGTTGCACCACTGATCGACGTTGGGAAAACCGCCTCCGAGCTTGAAAACAGCACAATCCGCACGCCTTGCGCGTGAACCGCCCGGCTCCACTATAGACTTTTTTGGGAACTAATCTTCCTTGGGTTCGCCGCCGATATCCATGCTGCGGTCGGTCGTGGTAGCACCACAATCGACCGATATCGTGACGCTTTATTCGCCTGCCCCCAATGGATGCTGATGATCGGTTTCACGCCTCACAAAATTGATTTCGATACCCTCTGTACAACTATCGAAAGACGGCTCTGCGATTTGGGCCACCTGGTTCCCAGCCAATTCCCGATGACACAGAGGGAAGTCGTCAGAGCTGGCAAGACAGTCGGCGTTTACTTCTGTGTCCACGGACCAAGAAGCGTGAAACTGACAGCCATCTGTGATTTCACAAAGAGCACCGTCATCTTTTACGGAAGTGACGGCATTCGCCGCGAGAGCCTTCGAGTCGCTGTGCAAGGCCCCCTCGCGCAATCGGCATGAGCGGTGGACCGGTAGACGGGCAGACGACGCAAACGAAAGCCGGGCTTGACGATCACGGCCCGCGGGATCTACAGGTCACCTTATGTGCCCTCGTACTCCGCTCCGACTTTCGATCCTCGCCACTTTGGTAATGTTTAGCGGTTGCCGGATGGGTGTTCCGATCCATGTTTGGCAGCCGCCGCAACTGGTATCGACTGTCGGCAAGCGAGTCGTGTTGTCCACCGTGGCGGGTCCGGATGATATCGCTGGTCGGGTCAAGACGAATTTGTTGTCGATGGTCCCCCGCGACGCCGGGCGGGAAATATCGCTTGTCGATTCCGCAAGCCTGCAAGATGTCGGCGAAATCCGACTCGTTTCCGCTACCGATGCCGAGTCTAACGACGGCGAACCGAATGATATCGTGCTTGCTTCGGCCGCCCGCCGAGACGGAATTGACTATGTGTTGCGGGGCGAGGTGATTGAAGATCGCTACCCGAGACCCATTCCACAACAAAACCGTGAGCTCAAGGTCTCTTGGCGATTAACGTCGCTTGACGACCAGCGGCCAACCGACGGAGGCAGCCCCGTCGTCGTCGACGTTGCATCAGCTGTCGACCGTTACCCCGACCTCGCACTTGTCGGCGATCCCGACCAGATCCTGGCCAGCGCCGCCGCGCGAGACGCGTTTCGTCTGTTCACCCCATCGGTCGATCGTGATCGGGTGCAGTTGGCGATTCCCTACATGCTGCTGGGCAGCAAAGAGGTCCGCCGCGGAAACGCCGCAGCCCTCTCCGGTCGCTGGGGAGAAGCAGAGAGGATCTGGAGCGGCGTCGCGGAAAAACACCCGACGCAGACCGCCGCGACACATAACTTGGCCCTCGCCGCGGCAGCCGGCCAAGACTTCTCACGAGCAAAACAACTGGCTCGCAAAGCGATTCGCCGACATCCGTCGTCGCACTACAAGCAGACTCTGGTTTGGATCGAGCTCAAGCAGCGAGATTATCACAAAGCTTTCGGCCTTCCCGATCCACCCGAGGGCTGGTTCGTCACAACGCACTAATCCGCGATCGGATTTTTCGCACTTCTGGCTCTTCGTTCGTAGTGACCCGATTCATCGGGTTTTTTTCAAGAAAACCGCATGAATGCGGCCACTACGAACAAGAACCCGTTGGAACTGAATCTGACGGGCGATTGCGCGACATGTAACGCTGTCGAGTTAGACTGGTTGCAAGTTTTGGGGGATCAACGATAGTCGAATACAGCCGGTTTGCGCTTCGCGAAGGCTGATTTTGCATCTACCACACACAACTCGATGACTGAAAAGACTCAAACTTACGCCACCGATGACTTGCGGATCAGGGCGATCAAGAAGTTGATGCCGCCGCAGGAGCTGATGAAAGAAATTCCGGCCGAACCGAAAGCGGCTGAAACCGTCTTCAACGCCCGCATCGGTATCCAGCGAATCCTGTCCAAAGAGGACGACCGCCTGGTTGTCGTTGTCGGTCCCTGTTCGATTCATGATCCCGACGCTGCTCGCGAGTACGCGGAGCGACTTGCCGAGGAAAAGCAAAAATATCAAAATCAGCTGTTGATTGTGATGCGAGTTTATTTCGAGAAACCACGCACCACCGTTGGCTGGAAGGGATTGATCAACGACCCCAACTTGGACAATAGCTTCGAGATCAATCGTGGCTTGCGAATCGCGCGGGGCCTGTTACGTGACGTCAATGCGATGGGGCTGCCGACCGGGACGGAGTTCTTGGATTTGATCAGCCCGCAATACATTGCTGACTTGGTTGGCTGGGGTGCGATCGGTGCGCGAACGACCGAGAGCCAGGGTCATCGTGAATTGTCCTCTGGGTTGTCTTGCCCCGTTGGATTCAAGAATGCCACCAGCGGTGATGTGCAGATCGCCGTCGACGCGATCTGCAGTGCGCGACGTCCGCATCACTTTTTGTCGGTCACCAAGGAAGGCACGTCAGCGATCTTCAGCACGTCCGGCAACAGTGACTGCCACATCATCATGCGTGGCGGATTACACACCAACTACGATGCGGCAAGCGTCGACGAAGCATCCGCTCTATTAGAAAAAGCAGGTTTGCCGGCGAGAATCATGATCGACTGCAGTCATGCCAACAGTCGGAAAATCCAGAAGCGGCAACGATACGTCTGCCGCGATGTATGCAGCCAGCTGAGCGATGGTGATGACCGAATCATGGGAGTGATGATCGAAAGCAATTTAGTCGAGGGCAATCAGAAGTTGACGACCAAAGGCGAACTGGTGCGAGGTCAAAGCATCACCGACGCCTGCATCGGCTGGGATGAAACGGCAGCGATTCTGCAAGACCTGAGCGACGCAGTTGTGGCGAGAAGAGCCGTACAACACCCGATAAGCACCTGCAGCGATTAGCTCGTTGTCGCTGATTGAAGCCACAACGCCACGTGCAGTTCGTCGCGACCCGATTCAGCGAGTTTTTTGCGCACGCAACGGCGTGCATGCGGCCACGACGAACAAGAACGAGTCTTTGGAGCGTAACGGTTATGAGTACCGTCATCGATGCAAGTGCTTTCCTTGACGCTGATCGTCTGCCCACCATCGATGTTCGCTCACCCGGCGAATTCAGTCGTGGACACATCCCCGGCGCCAACAACATTCCGCTCCTGGACGACGCCGAGCGGGCGGAGGTTGGCACGATCTACAGTCGCCGCGGATCGCAGTCAGCGATCGCACGCGGTCGCGAGCTTGTCAGTTTCAAAGTGGATCAACTGGTCGAGACCGTGAAAGCAATCGTATCGGGACCGGATGTGGTGGTGCATTGTTGGCGCGGCGGGATGAGAAGCCAGGGCTTTGCTGGCTTGCTGCAACAGCACGGGTTCAGGCCAAGACTGCTGCGAGGAGGCTACAAGGCTTATCGCCAGGCGGCCCATCGCTGTTTCGCTCAGCCGCGTCGCATCCTCATCCTCAGCGGTCAAAGTGGCGCCGGAAAAACGCGATTGCTCCATGCGCTGCGAGCAAGAGGCGAACAGATCATCGATCTTGAACGACTGGCCTGCCATCGTGGATCCGTCTTTGGCGGCATCCATCAACCACCACAACCGACCGTAGAACAGTTCGAGAATGATCTCTTTCTGCAATGGCGAGATCTAGACCCACACCGACCGGTTTGGATTGAGGGCGAAAGCCAATTGATCGGCAGGGTATTCATACCGCGAGCGGTGTGGGAACAAATGTCGGCGGCGGCGGCGATTTTCGTCGACGTGGAACGTGAGCAACGCATACAGTTCCTGGTTGACGAGTATGGTGATCTTCCACCTGATGAGCTGGCACAGTCGATAGGGAAAATCAGCAAACGCTTGGGTGGTGCCAGACTTCGGGCGGCACTCGAGGCACTGCAACGCAAGGACTTGCACACCTTTGCCCAAATTGCCTTGGAATATTACGACAAGGCCTACGACAACTCGCTGCAGACCAGACCGCGCGAACTCGTGATCAAAATGCCATTTTCGAGTCCCGGCCAAGCGGACGCTGTGGAAAAATTGTGCCGGTTGGGAAACGAACTGGTAACAGCCAATCGACAGTGACTCGACAGCGCGGCTTTTGTAGGTCGACTTGTCCCCAAGTCGACCCGTGACCACTGAATCATGGCGGAGCGATCGACCTGAGGACAGGTCGACCTACGGTGCCAATAACGACTTACCCGGCCTGCTTCTTTTCTTCGGCGGCGTTTAACTTGTTGTAGAGCGTTTTCAGGCTCACACCAAGCTCCTCCGCGGCGGCCGGTTTGTTGCCGTCGTTTCGCTCGATCGATTTGTCGATTGCGATCATTTCCAACTCGCGCAACGTCATTGGGCCGCTGTCGCGAATCTCTTTCCGCAATTGGCGCCGGCCAAAATGCCTGGGCAGGTCTTCGGTGTCAATCGGCAGGGACTCGCACAGAATCGTTGCGTGCTCCACCACGTTTGCCAGCTCGCGTACGTTGCCTGGCCATTGGTGTGAGATCAACTCGTTCATGGCTGCTTCGGTAAACAGCTGTTCGTCGCTGCCATCGGTCCGATGGCGACGAAGCAGGTGTTTGGCCAGTAGTGGGATGTCCTCAGTCCGCTCACGTAGCGACGGCACACCAATCTCAAACGTATTGATGCGGAACATCAGGTCTTCGCGGAACGTTCCCTGCTCGACCATCTGTTCAAGATCGCGGTGCGTCGCGCAAACAATCCGCACGTCGACGTGGACCGTTTGATTGTCACCGAGTCGCCGGATGTCGCCGGTCTCTAAGACTCGCAACAATTTCGCTTGCATCGACAAAGGCAGCTCACCGATTTCGTCGAGGAAGACCGTGCCTCCATCGGCAACCTCGAACAGCCCGGTTCGGGCCGAATCAGCGCCCGTGAAGGCACCGCGGCAATGGCCAAACAGCTCGCTTTCGATCAGGTTTTCTGGCAGCGCGCCGCAATTCACCGCTACGAATGGCTGTTCAGCCCGCAAGCTCGAATCGTGGACGGCGCGGGCGACCAGTTCTTTTCCGCAGCCCGTTTCGCCGCGAATCAACACGGTACTGTCGGTCGGCGCGACTTTGGCAATCAGCTGCTTGACGTCCTTCATGGCTTTGCCGCCGCCAACCAGCTGGGAATCGCCCTCGGCTCGGCGAAGGCGATGTTGCAGGGCGGTCAACCGGCGTTTCGATTGTCGTCGTTCGTTCACGCGGCCGAGCAAACCGGCGATCTGAGCCAGTCGGCAGGGCTTGGTCAGGTAGTCGAAGGCCTGGTGACGCAACGCCTCGATCGCGGTCTCTTGGCTAGGTTTGCCGGTCATCACGACGGCCTCGATCTCGGGGCGCAGCTCGCGAGCCTTGCTGATCACTTCGATGCCGTTCATACCGGGCATGTCCAGATCCACCAGCAAGCAATCGAACGGCTCTTTCTCGAGTGCGGCCACGGCGGTCAGCCCGTCGGGGCAGACCGTCACGCTGTATCCCATCCGGGGCAACTCGATGCGCATTAACTCTTGCAGGTTCTTTTCATCGTCGGCGAACAAGATGTGCATCGACGCTGATTTCGTGTCTGGCCTGTTAGGCTGCTTGATTCGGTTCATGACTTGATCCAGGTGATTTGAAGCCCAATGTGTTCAATCCAAGCCGGTTGCGGCTTTGTGTTGTTGCGTCGTTGCTCTCCGCGGTGATCGGCAGCAGCATCTCCATCCGCGAACCACGCCCCTCGCCATCGCTCTTGGCGACCAATGAACCACCGTGCTGAGAGACGATTCGATAGGTGATGCTCAATCCCAACCCGGTGCCGGTTCCGTCGCGGCGGCGAGTGAAGAACGGCTCGAACAGGTGACGCAAGACCTCCTGGTTCATACCGCATCCGTTGTCCTCGACGACGACCGACGCACAGGCGCTTTCGTTGCGAACGTAGACGTCAACGGCGCCGTCATGGTCAACACTTTCAAGCGCGTTGGTGACCAGATTCAAAACGACCTGTCGAATCTGCTGCGGATTGACGTGGGCGGCGACCGTGCCGTCGTGATGTGTACGAATCGTTTTACAGTGGTACTTGCCGACCGCTGCGACCATCGTCACAACGTCATTGACGAGTTCGACCAGGTCGGTCGACCCTCGCTGCACTTCGCTCATCCGGCTGAAGTCGAGCAGCTTTTCGGTGATGCCTTTGCAGCGGTAGGCTTCTTCCTCGATCCGTCGCAGGTTGGTTGTCAGCGCCTCGCATAGTTCGTCGTCAACGGTACGATCGTCAGCGCTGAGCATGGAAATTTCGGCGATTCGCGATTGCAGCGACTCGGCGCTCCAGGCGACGGCTGCCAGCGGGTTGTTGATCTCGTGCGCCACTCCGGCGGCCAGGAACCCGACACTGGCCAACTGTTCGTTTTGGATCACCTCACGCGTTCGCTCGCGAACTTCACGATCCAGGTCGGTACACCACAAATTGAGTTTCGTAAGAGCGTTTTGAAAGCGGTCGGTCATGTCGTTCATTGCCTCGGCTAACTCGCTCAGCTCATCACCGGTGCCCAAGTCAATACGATGATCGAATTGTCCGCCCGCCACCAACCGTGATCCATCCAGCAGAGTGCGGAAGGGTTTGACGACGAGCGAACGCAGCGCCCACAACAACGCTGCCACCAAGAAAAAGGCGAGGACCGTGCATAACCAGGCCATTCCGATCCAAGCACGATATTGTCCGCGAACCTCGTCGCTGAATTTTTCCATGCCCTCTTGAATCAGAGACACATGCTCAGCCGTTTGCTTTACCAACTGATCCAGCTTATCGGTCAGATCCGTTTTCTTTGAACCATGGATGGTCGGGTGGTCGCCATGCATCCGCTCCAGGTCGTTAAGCCACCCGCGGATATAGCCCAGGCTGCGGTTCCGGCGGGCGTTGTCAATCAACAGCGATTTTTCCTCTGTATTGGCAACCTGGTGTTCATACAGTTCCAATTTCACACGGAAGCGTGATAACGCAGTATCAAACCGCATCTTTTCAAAATTCTTCATATTGATCAGCGGATCACCGAGCGAAAGTTCATCAATCATCCGCCACTGCGTGACCAACTTGCCGGCACGTTGATTGCTGTCAGCCAGCGTCAGCGCGAATCCATTCAATTCGTTGGCGTATTGGATCTCCATCGCCCTTTGGCTGATGGCATTGGCGAGCTGCCGGTATCGGTAGAGGCCCCAGAATCCGCTGGAGGCCAGCAGCAGCACGATTGCGGACAATAATGTCAACGCAACTATCAGTTTTGTACGGATCGACCGCCTTTTCAACACGCTTTCGCCCTCCCTAGCTCATCGCGTGAAACATCCCTGTTCGAAGTCGGAGGGTATCGATAGTTAGCCGCCGCGGCAAGAGCAGCAGTAAGGCTAGCAAAGTGCGCGGGGGACCAGCCGATTATCTTTGGGTGGCCGGTGGTCGAGCGTCAGCGAGCCCCCGGAATTCTCTTGGCGTGTTGC
The DNA here is from genome assembly GCA_963704055.1 of Pirellulaceae bacterium. Lineage (GTDB taxonomy): Bacteria > Planctomycetota > Planctomycetia > Pirellulales > Pirellulaceae > Rubripirellula. Next base: position 13,155 of record CAVPGW010000034.1, read on the forward strand.
TGGGGGCTCGCTGACGCTCGACCACCAGCCACCCATTCAATGCGGAACAGGCCACAACTGCCATGAAGAGCCATTGTCCGAGCTCAGTCATCGACATGACTGAGCATGCAATCGGTCACTGGAATGTCCGTTTCTCCGATCATCCGGATCGATTGACCCTTGGCCTCGGGCCGATCATCGCGGATCAAGCAATCTGACACGCGGCTGTGGGTGACTTCATCGAGCAACAGCCCGCATTGTCCGTAATCGAGAATCGTGCAACCGGTCACGTTGAAGCGATCGCAACGCCGCAGCAGCATCGCCGCCTCTGCGTGAACCAAACCGGAGGAATGGTTATTGGCGACCGTGCAATCCTGGGAGTCGCTGAAAATGATTCCCAGGCGGGCTTCGGCGCCGTCGCCGTAGTGGTACCGCGGGTTGCGGTCAAACACGTTTCCGGTCACCACGACGTTCTTGCATCTCTCGACGATCAGGTTGCTCGTGTAGCCCTTCCACATCGTGTTGCCCGTGATGGTGACGGCGCGGGCGTCCATCAGCTCGATGTTGACTTGAACATCGGACAGCACATTGTCAGCAATCGTGATGTTGCCGTGACGACGCTCGTCCGTGAATGGGCGAACATCCGAGTGTCCATTGAAACGAATATTGGCGGAATCAGGCGCATCGTGAGTATGTTGAATCGTGCAGCCGACGATCGCCACCTCGCCAATCGAACTGTTGGTTGAATCGAGCAAGATGTTGGCGGTCGCCGCGGAATCGGGACCGCCCATGTTGCCTTCGATATCGCACGTGCCGACTTGCAAGTTGCGAATCTGACTATTCGTTGCAACGATCCCGCCGCCGTCGTTGTAGCTGATATGGCAATTCGCGATGTTGATTTGATGCAAATTCAGGTGGTCCATGAAAACACCGATTCCGCTGTTGTCGTAAAGGTGGCATTCGGACAACGTCACGTTTCGATTTCGTGTGATCAAATGGACCCCGTGCAACGCTTCGCGAACAACCACCCGCGTCAGAGTCAGCTGCATGGTTCCATTGGCTTCGATTCCGCATGCTTCGGGGTGTTTGCCGACAATTTCAATCCCGTCCACCATTGGCGAACTCTGCCGGTCCCAGACATTGCGCTGAAACGAATCGGGTGACGCAGTGCCATCGTGCGTGCCAACGAAACGAAATGCCGGACCAGAGCCTTCCATTACGATTGTTGCGACTCCGTTTCCGCGGATTGACGTCTTAGCCACCTTGTCCAAATCGACGACAATTGGTCTGGTAATGCGATACGTTCCTTTGGAAAGACGGATGTCGCCAACGCTGCGGTCGACCGCAGCCTGGATTGCAGCCGTGTCATCCGCGGCCCCATCGCCGATACCGATGCGCTCGGATTTCGTCGAACTATTCAGTTGTTCCTGGGCTTTCACAGATATGGCGAGCAGAAAGAAGCCGGAAAGAACGAGCATGCTTCTGGTGTTCATCTTGATTCCCTTGGGATCATTGCGGCGGATTTCGGTCGGAGGTGACTGGCATCTTACAGTCCCCAGTCGTTGTCAACGAAACTTAAAGATGGGTTGGCTGCGCAACACAGGCAACTACTCAAAACGGCATTTATGAAAACTTCAACAAATAATTGTGCGTCATCGACGACGCCAATTTTGGGGATCGGCACAAGCGTTCCAAGATTTCGTGTGGATAGTCGGACCAGCGCGAAGTTCGCCGAACAAACGTCGTGTGTCGATTCCTCGCAATCTCGCATGGTCAGCGCACTCTATCGCCGAACCGGTATCGCGCATCGCGGAAGTGTTTTGTTGGAGGAAGATCCTGGCAGCCACCTTGTAAACGATTTCTACCCTCCCGCGGAATCACTTGCCGATCGTGGCCCGACGACCAAGAGCCGCAATGATCGGTACGGGGCTGAAGCGCCGATCTTGGCCGAGGAGGCTTCTGCTCAGGCGCTGCGTTGCAGTCACGCTGGGGCAGACGAGATTACACATTTGGTGACCGTCTCGTGCACCGGATTCAATTCACCGGGAATCGACATTGCCCTGATCGATCAACTCGGTTTGCCGGCAACGACCGAACGCATCCAGGTCGGGTTCATGGGGTGCCATGGCGCGATCAATGGACTTCGAGCCGCACGCGGATTGGTCGCAGACTCGGATCATGCCAAAGTCCTCGTGTGCTGTGTCGAACTCTGCAGTCTGCATTATCAGTATGGTCTCGATTCGGATCAGATCGTCAGCAACGCCTTGTTCGCTGATGGTGCGGCCGCGGTCGTGATGGGATCCGGTGGCTCCAATGGAGTGGTGCGTCCGGGAGCTCTCCAAGCGACAGGTTCATGCCTGGTGCCGCAGAGCCGCGATGCCATGACGTGGCGAATCGGCGACAACGGTTACGAGATGACGTTATCGGCGCAGGTCCCCAGTCTGATCGAGCAGCATCTCGAGTCGTTCTTATCGCACTGGTTGGCGAGCCACGGTGAGTCGATCGAATCCATTGGTGGTTGGGCGGTGCATCCGGGAGGATCGCGAATTCTGTCCGCCGCCGAGTCTGCATTGCAGCTTGCCCCCGATGCGCTGGCGGTTTCGCGTGCGGTGTTGGCCGACCACGGAAACATGTCATCGGCGACAATGCTGTTCATCCTGAATCGGTTCGCCTCGCTCGATCAGCCCAAGCCGTGGCTGATGCTCGGGTTTGGCCCAGGTCTGGAAATCGAAGTGGCGCGATCCGATAGACGGGGGATCCGATAGACGGGGGATCCGATAGACGGGGGATCCGATAGACGGGGGATCCGATAGACGGGGGATCCGATAGGCATTGGCCGCGGCGAGCACTATTCCCTAATTCCTGAAATCCAACTATCGTCAGACTCCGTAACGCGGTGATCATTGGTGGGATTTCCGGCCGGAATGCCGGTTTTCTAGGGCTCGAAAGCACGATTCATGAAAATTCTGGTGACTGGTGGCTGCGGTTTCATCGGCACGAACCTGGTCCGCCATCTGTTGGCGGACACAGATCACCATGTGGTCAATCTGGACAAGCTGACCTACGCCGGCAACCCGCATTCATTGGAGGACGTTGCCGATTCTCCGCGATACGAGTTCATTTGTGCTGATCTGGCCGACCCGAAACGGGTTCATGAAGTCGTCACTCAGGTCGATCCCGATGCCGTCATGCATCTTGCTGCGGAGTCACACGTTGACCGCTCAATCGATGGACCTGCGGAGTTCATTCAGACCAACATCGTCGGCACTTTCAATTTGCTTGATTCGAGTCTTCGTCATTACAACGGCCTTGTGGAAGCGCGGCGAAAGCAATTTCGGTTGTTGCATGTTTCGACCGACGAAGTTTATGGATCGCTCGGCGACACCGGCATGTTCACCGAGTCCTCACGCTATGATCCTCACTCACCCTACGCGGCGACCAAGGCATCGTCGGATCATTTGGCTCGGGCATGGACGACGACCTTCAAGTTACCGGTGATCATCACGAATTGCTCGAACAATTACGGGCCCTATCAGTTTCCGGAGAAATTGATCCCGTTGATGATCATCAAGTGCTTGAATGAAGAGCCGTTGCCCGTCTATGGCGAAGGCTTGAACGTACGCGATTGGCTGTATGTGGAAGATCATGCGCGTGCCCTGCTGACTGCACTTGAGTCGGGAAAGCCCGGCGAGACCTACAACGTGGGCGGCAATAGCGAGCGACGGAACATCGATCTCGTGAATGCCATTTGCGAGATACTGGATGACATCCATCCGCGCGATGGCGGAAAGAAGCACTTTGAACTTGTCACGTACGTGACCGACCGACCGGGTCATGACTTTCGATATGCGATCGACAGCAGCAAGGTGCAGAACGAACTGAATTGGAAACCGCAGCACAGCCTGGAAGATTGCTTGCGAAGAACGGTGCAGTGGTATTTGGACAATCGAAAATGGTGGCAGGACATTTTGGACGGCAGTTACCAGTTGCAGCGACTCGGCAAGCAATGATCGCGACGAGATTCGCATCGTGCGGGAAATGAGTGTCGCCTTTCGCTCCCAGGCTGTGAATTTATGAAAGTCGTCGTTCGCTCCGCGAACGAGCGTTCGTTTGCGGAGCAAACGACGACATTCCCTCGCCACCGGCGATATAATCACAACCTATTGGCGAAAGCAGCGTTCTTCGTTTCTTTCGCGGAGCGAAAGACGGCAATCTTAGCCCCGGCGGAAGAACGATTCGGAGAGATGTGGAGATGAAGGGGATCATTTTGGCCGGCGGCAGCGGCACCAGACTCGCACCGCTGACGACCGCGATCAGCAAACAACTGTTGCCGGTTTACGATAAGCCAATGATCTACTATCCGCTGTCCACGCTGATGATGGCAGGAATACAAGACATCTTGGTAATTTCGACCCCGCAGCACACACCATTGTTTCAATCGCTTTTGGGCGATGGCAGTCAATGGGGCCTGCGGCTGAAATACACCGTGCAGCCGACCCCGGGTGGCCTCGCCCAAGCGTTTACGCTGGGAGCTGATTTCATCGGTGATCAGACCAGTTGCTTGACGCTTGGCGACAACTTGTTTTACGGACAGGGTTTGATCAAGCTGTTGCAACGCAGCGCAGCGATCGAGAAGGGTGCACGTGTGTTCGCCTACGAAGTGAGCGATCCACGTGCCTACGGGGTTGTCTCGTTCGACGATGCCGGGCGCGCCATTTCTCTGGAGGAAAAGCCGGAGCATCCGAAGTCGAACTTTGCCGTGCCGGGACTCTATTTCTACGACAACCGTGTTTGCGAGTTTGCCAGAAAATTAAAGCCTTCTCCGCGTGGCGAAGTCGAAATCACCGACTTGAACCGGATTTACTTGGACGAAGGCACACTCAGCGTCGAAGTGTTTGGTCGCGGCACGGCCTGGCTGGATACGGGAACCCACGAAAGTTTGCACGACGCCAGTAGTTTCGTCGGCGCGATCGAGAAGCGAACCGGCTTGAAGGTCTCTTGCCCCGAAGAGATCGCTTACCGGCAAAACTGGATCAGCAAGGAGCAGATGGCCGAGCGGGCCAGTTTCTACAAGAACAGCGACTACGGCGATTACTTGGAACGATTGATCCGCCAACCCGTCAGGCACTCACCATGACCACGACAGTGACGCCGCGACGCGTCGTCGTGCTGGGGGCTGCCGGTTTCCTGGGCTCGTCGATGACGCGTTACCTTGCCAGTCAAGGGCACGATGTGGTTGCCTATTGGCGCCAGCCGCGCTCGGACATCGCCAAGCTGGAAAACGTGACGCCGGTTGTGGGTGATTTGCGAGACACCTGGATTCTGGCGGAAGCATTCGAGGGCGCGGATGTTGTCTACCATTTTGCGTCGGCGACTTACCCGAGCCTGTTTTACACCGACCCCGCCGCCGAGTACTCCGAAGCGCTTCAGCCGTTGTTGGTGATGATGGATACGGCGTTTCAACGCGGCGTCCATAAGATCGTGTTTCCGTCCTCGGGAGGCACGGTTTATGCCGACAGTGATCAACCGCGAACCGAAGCTTCGCTGACGGACCCACGGTCGCCCTACGCGGTATTCAAGTTGGCTGCAGAGGAATTGCTTCATCACGCGGCGCGACAACACCACTTTTCGGTCGATGTCTTTCGGATTGGCAACCCGTACGGTCCGGGGCAACGTGCGCGTCCCGGCCAAGGTGTCTTGCCACACTGGATTGACGCGATGCACAACGCCGCACCGATCCGAGTTTTCGGTGATGGATCAGCCCGGCGAGACTACTTGTTTATCGAAGACGTCTGCCGATTGATGTCCGTTTCGTGCGCGTCTGGAATCGTCGGGAACTTTCAACTTGGGCACCGGCAAGGCGACTTCGCTGACCGAGCTATTGGAAATCATCAAGAACACGGTCGCTCACCCGCCGGCGGTTGAATACTTGCCCGGCCGCCCCAGCGACATCGCTTCGGTCAGCCTGTCATCGCAGCGCTTGCTGTCGATGGTTCCGGGTTTTGAGTTCACGCCGTTGGAAGAAGGCCTGCGGCGAACGCTTGAACATCATCGATTAGTTTCTCGTTGAGCAGATCGCGGGCTGTTGTTTAACGGCAAGCCGCAGGCGACTGTTAAGGGCGGACGCAGTCGCCTGCGGCTTGCCGTTAAACGAAAATTGGCGGCTCGACACCGACGACTCAATTGAATCCGTTTTGAACTCGGCTCGAGGTCAGGACAACGGTTGATCTTGGTTGCACCACGTACTTCCTCTTGTCCGCAACCGGCACACCACTGCCGATGTCGTTGGGGGACGCCCTGTCGGTGTCGACAATCCGGTGCCACGACTGGAAATCGTCTGGCACCACTGGCAGTTCGAATTCAAGTCGTTTCCAAAAGGCATTGAAAATCAGGTGGTGCCATTTGTTCGAGGTTTCGATGGTCAGCGCGACGCTGCGTGAGGCATTTCCCCAATCCGGCCGATACAATCTCGCGCCATGCCAACGAACTCGCGACCGTAAAATCACTTCGTTCAGGCTCAGCCCAGGATCACTCCGCTCGGGTAGTCCGAGACGGTAGCCAATCAGCTCTTTGACATAACGGTGCAGCCCGGCGTGCTTGTCCAGCAATCCCCAGTCGAACCAACTGATCTCGTTGTCCTGGCAATATGCGTTGTTATTCCCAGCCTGGCTGCGTCGCACTTCATCGCCCATGACCAGCATCGGCACCCCAAAGGCTAGCAGGTTGATCGTGAACAGGTTCTTGATCTGCTTGGTTCGCAGTTCTTCGACTTCAGGATCGTCGGTCGGGCCTTCGACGCCGCAATTCCAACTGAGGTTGTGGTTATGCCCATCTCGATTGTCTTCATTGTTGGCTTCATTGTGCTTTTCGTTGTAGGAAACCAAATCGTTCAACGTGAATCCGTCGTGCGAGGTCACGAAGTTGATGCTCTGTTCGGGTTCGCGATTACGATGCCCGTAGATGTCAGGGCTGGCAAGAAATCGTTTCGCGAAAGTTCCCGCCTGCCCCTGGTCACCTTTGACAAATGCCCGCACGTCGTCGCGGAAACGGCCGTTCCACTCCTTCCAATGATCACCAAAAAAGTTGCCGACTTGGTACAGGCCGGCCGCGTCCCAGGCCTCGGCGATCAGCTTCGTGCCGCTGAGAACCGGGTCCGTTTCGATGTCCCACAAGATCGGCGGATTCGCTTGAGGCTGTCCGTTGATATCGCGAGACAGAACGGACGCCAGATCGAATCGAAATCCGTCGACGTGCATCTCTTCGACCCAGTACCGCAGGCTGCTCAGGATCAAGCGTCGCACGATCGCGTGGTTCCCGTTCAGCGTGTTGCCGCAGCCGCTAAAGTTCGCATACCGACTCGTTTATTGGCCGACGGTACGATCGCTTCGGCGAATGTAGTAAGCGGGGTTCTCGAGTCCTTTGAAGCAGAACGTCGGGCCGTTCTCATTTCCTTCGGCGGTGTGGTTGTAGACGACATCCAGAATGACTTCGATGCCCGCTCGATGCAACGCCTTGACCATGTCGCGGAACTCATCCAACACCGCCGAGCGGACAATCCGTGGAACCGTATTCCGAATGCGGCGCGAAGAACGAGACGGGGTTGTAACCCCAGTAGTTCGACAAGCCCACTGGTGCTTCCTGCGGGTCGAACTGAAACACGGGCAGCAGTTCGACCGCCGTGATGCCGAGATCTTTCAGGTACGGAATTTTCTCGACCAATCCCGCGATAGGTGCCGCGGTTTCCGTGCGGAGCACGCCCGAGCTTGGATGTCGCGTGAATCCTCGCACATGCATTTCGTAGATGATCGTCTTGTTAAACGGGCGATACAGCGGCGTATCGCCTTCCCAGTCGTAGTTCGACAAGATCGGCGACAACGCTCTTCATCGCATAGGCGGCTGTCGCCAAGCCGGACGCCGGCTTCACGATCAAACGGCTTCGGCACTGCAATCGCGCGACCATAAGGATCCAACAAGATCTTTTCTGCGTCAAACCTTAGCCCCTGATTTGGGACAAATGGACCGTCAGCCCGGTAAGCATAGATTTGACCCGACGTCAGCCCATCGACCTGCACATGCCAATAATGAAACGTGCGATGCTTCACAGGATCGAGCTTGATCATGCGAGAGGGCTGCGAATCATCGACAGCGTCGAAAAGCAGCAGTTCCATTCGTGAGCAGCTCTTCGAATGAATGCTGAAATTCACACCTTCGGGGGTAGTGAGCGACGCACCAAGTGGATAGGTCTTTCCGGGCGAGATATTGGACATAAATGGTGTTGCCGAGCAAAAGGACGCCAGGTTGGTCAGAACCAATCAGTTCCTAGAATAGCTGCCGGACAGCTCTTCTGCTCGATCATCACAGACTTAGCGAGTCAATCTGAGAAGGTGTTTTAAAAAGGGGTCTGACCCTCTCTTCAAACACGGCCGATTATCGACAAATGCAACCTGTGCCAATTTATCCCTGTTGTCGTATCTCACCCGCACAGGGTCAGCCCCCTTTTCAAAACACCTTCTCAGAGCCTGATGAATGTTACTGATTGCGACGGACGAGGCCGGTTATGGCCCCAAGCTCGGCCCGCTCGTCATCGTTGCCACCGCCTGGAGCGTCCCTGCTGAGTCACCCACCGCGACAGAACTGGCGAGCCTCTTCTCGCCGCTCAAAACACCGCGACCATGCGGCGCGGGCGTGGCTGTGGTGGATGATTCCAAGGCCGTCTATAAATCGTCGGGCGGTCTTGGTGTCCTGCACGCGGTCGTCAGCGCCAGCCACCATTGGTGCGGTCACTGCGAATCGAGATTGCAACAGCATCTTCCTCGGATTGCGGCCGATGATCTGGAGTCCATCCGACTGTGCGGCTTGGCTTGGCCTGCTAAGTGAGTCACTGTTTCTGAACCCGTCCGTCACGAGCGAACTGTTACCGCACTGGCAAAGCACCGGTATCGAGTTGATCGACGTGAAGGCCAGAGTGATCACGGCTGAGAATTTCAACACGAGTTGTCAGGCTGGATCGAACAAGGCCAACCTCCTTTCCGAATCGACACTCGGTTTGGTTGGTAGGTTGATCGACTTGCACGGGAAAGACGAAGCCAAGGTGACCGTTTTCTGCGACCGACATGGAGGACGGAAGTTTTACGGCGGTGTGTTGCAGCACGTGTTTCCCGATGCCCGGTTGCAAGTCACTTGTGAAGAGAAGCATCAGAGCGAATACGGTTTGACTCAGGCGGAACAGCAGATCGATGCCCACTTTACGGTGAAAGGCGACTCGTTCACGCCAGTCGCGTTGTCCTCGATGCACGCGAAGTATCTACGAGAGCGGTTCATGCAGTCGCTGAACCAATATTTCGCTCTCCGACACAATGCGGACTCTAAGTGCGCCCACGGCGGGCTACCCCGTCGACGCGGACCGATTCTTGGCCGACGTCGCGTCGACGCTCGAGCGAGAAGGAATCGCCGCGCGAAGGCTGGTGCGGTCTCGATGAAGTGATTCTCTTTACTCCGTAATCTGCAAGCTCAAATTCAACCTCGATCGCAAATATCGCAACTTCAGAAAGCGTTAGCGAGCCCTCGCT
>CAVPGW010000035.1:0-51521 GCA_963704055.1 Pirellulaceae bacterium
GGCATCCACCGAATCTGAGTCTAATCTCGATTCACTTGAAATCGCATCCAATCCGTCAATTTCGTCATCGTCGTCGTCCAAGCTGAACATCGACTGGCCCCATTGGGGGTGGTGGGGTTGGCAATGTCGCTTTCCGGAGCGGTTCTGATCAAAGGTAAATTGAGCATCGGAGACCTCGATGACCCCAGAACCGTTCACGTCCTTGCGGATGTCGTAGGCATTGCCGGTGAACAGCGAGTTAAAGGTGCTCACACCGTCTGTGTAAGCGAATCGAGCATTGTAAATCTGTGTCGCATCACTGATGGTAACGCGTTTCACTGTTGTTGGAATCGCCTGGCAGCACGTTGAACTTGGAAGACGAAGGGTTCACCGGCAAGCCATTGCCTGACGGGAATGCGTCGATTCCGATTATCGAAGTCGCCATCCAAGGGAATGTTCGCGGAAGGTCCGGCCAGGATGGTATCGAACACGGTCAACGTGATCACGTCATTGATGATAAAACCGCTCAGGTTGAGCGTTGCAATGAAGTTGACGTCGTCATAGTCGACGGTGAACGTCGGCGTACTGGCGCCTTGCAAACCGGTCAAGGCAAAGTCACTTCGGTCGGGATCGCTGGTCACATCCGCGCTAAACTGCACGTGGATCTGATTCAGGTTGAGCCATGGCAGCGTATCGGACTGCGAGGTTCCGCCGGGAATCGAATAGCCTTGCCGTCCATCAGGTCCACCGGGGTCGACAAAGTCTTCGAAGGATCCTCCCAGAAGGTACTGCCCACTTTGACCGCTGTGATCTGCAGGTGATCGTTATCGTTGATCTGCACCCCACCTGCGAGCGGTGGAAGTCCGCTTCCGGTTCACCTGGACCCGGCACGTACGACGACATGAGGCCTGTAACGAACCCTTCGTTACCCTCGACGAAATCATCGTCTTCGATGTTGAACACGATGTCGATGGAGGTGTCACCCTCCTCGAAGACTACGTCTTTTGCACCGGGTGCGAACGTCGTAGTCAACATCCTCGAGTCGCACCGAAGATCGGCGAAGTTGTTAGCGAGACAGGAATGGAAACACCAGCTGGGATCGGCGAACTGACCAAAGATCGTGATTGTGCCGGTTCCATCTCCTCGTTGACGATCACTTCGTCACTGACAGTGAACGTCAAGAACGGATCGACGGTGACCTCAATCGTATCGGACACTGTAAGACCATCGTCATCCGTACCGTCACCTCAACCGAGGTACGTTCCGGGCAGTCGGCGTAAGTGTGGCTGAGCGGGATCTCTTGGGGATCAGCAGCACCGATGGTTCCACTGTCCGTGGCACGCCATTCATCGTAGTCGACGGTGTAGGTCCAGTCGGCGTCATCACCGAGGTCCGCAAAGGTCACCGTACGGGTGAACGTGTCGCCTTGGACAATCGTTCCGTCGGCCGCCGACGTCCACGTCGAGCACGTCGTCAACTGTGACGGAACGAAGCGTTGTAGAGGTCGTGTTGCCGTCGCTGACCTCCACCTCCACGCTGGAAGGCCCAGCGGGGCCATCGCCGGCAATGTAGGTGTACTCGCTACCGGTAATCGAACCGGGGCCAGATAGAATCGAGTAGGTCAGCGTATCGCCATCGGGATCAAAACTGTCATCGTCAAGGTCCAGCGTCAGCGTGGTTCCCTCGTTGACCGTCTGATCAGCAACGTCCAATGTTGGTGTGTCATCGATGCCACTGACGGTGATGGTCACCGTCGCTTGGCTGGTCAGAGCTCCGTCGCTGGCCGTGTACGTGAACGTGACGTCTTCGCTTTCGGTCTCGTCGAGATCAGCGAAATCGCTGCCTGGATCGTAGACGAACGTACCGTCGGCAGCCACGGTGACTGTACCGCCGGGACCACTGCCACTACGTACAAGCGGGACGGAGACGCCGACATTGGCCGGCGAACCGTTGACTTCCGTCACGGTTAGCACGTCAAGAGGATCGACGTCGGTGTCATTGACCAACACGCCGTCAGGATTGGCGGTCGTGCCATCCGCGTCGTCGGCAACGATCGTATCATCGGCGTCTACACCATAGCTGTCCGGATTGGCGACCGGCGGGTCATTCACGTTCATCACATTGATAAAGAAAATGGCCGTCGTGCTGGGGGCGCCATGGTTGTCGGTGACGTTGAACGTGAACGAGTCGTTTCCGACGAAGTTCACATTCGGCAGGTACGTGAACGCACCGGTCGCGGCGTTGGTGATCGTCAGCGTGCCGTCCGGACGGCCCGACGACCTCCGCGAAGGTCAGGGTATCACCCGTGTCCACATCGCCACCGCTCAGGGTGGCGGTCAGCAACGTCTCCTCAGGCACCGAAGCACTGCCGTTGCTGGCGGTCGGGGCGTCATTGACGCCCTCGATCGTGACCACGACATCGCCAGTTGAGCTCGTGTTGCCGTCGGACACCGTGTAACTGAACGTTCGCGAACCATCCGGACCACCCTCGGCCAGCGATTCAAACGTTCCGTTGGGGTTGTAAACCAGCGTCCCGTCAAGATTCAGGGAGACCTGATCGCCCGTGACGAGCGTGACCGCCGGACCACCGGCGGTGATCGACATGCCATCGATCTCGGTGATCGACAGCGGATCCATTTCGGCATCGGTGTCACCAGTGAGCACATCGATATCGGCCGACGGACTGTCCTCATCGGTCGTCGCGGTTTCGTTGTCCGCGACCGGCGTGTCGTTGACGCCGTCAACGGTGATCGTGACGGTGGCGACATTCGATGACAGGTTTGACGGTGCGCCATCGGTGGCCTGATAAGTAAACTCGATGGTCACCGAGTCACCAGTGGTCATCTCTTCAAAGTTGCCTTGCTGGTCGTAGGTGAACGAACCATCGGCATTGAGCGTGACCTCGCCAGCCGGATCGCCGCCGGGGGTCGTGTCACAGCGAAAGTTCCAGGCGACAAGACCGTCAGCGGATCAAGGTCGACATCGGTATCGTTATCAAGCACGTCCTCTGGTAAACCGGTGGCGAGGACGGTCAGGATATCGCTTTCGTTGACGCTGTAATCATCGTCGTTCGCGACTGGCGCGTCGAATTGGGCGACGACCGTGATCGTGACCGTGATCGGAGCCGATTTGGCTCCATCATCATCGACGGCCTTGTACTGGAACGTGTCGATTCCATTGAAGTTCGCCGCCGGCATGTAGTCGAAGCTACCGTCCGAATTGAACGTCAACGAACCAACGCCGGGGCTCGAGTAAAGCTCAGCCGAGACCACCGTGCCGTCGACGTCGGTGTCGTTATCAAGCACGTCTTCCGGCGAACCGGTGGCGAGGACGTTCAGGGTACCGTCTTCGTCGACGGTATAGAAATCATCCGCAACCCCGTCCGGAGCATCGTTGACCGGAGTGATCGTGACTCCGACGGCGGCGTCCGTTGTCAGCGTGCCGTCGCTGACCGTATAGGTGAAGCTGTCACTGCCATCAGGACCGGAGGGGCCATCCAGGTAGTCGAATGCGCCATTGGGGTCGTAAATCAACTTACCGGTGGTCAGATCCAGCGTGACTGTGGCCCCGTTGCCCAGCGTCACGGTGTCACCGGGGCTCACGGCTGTCCCATCAATCGCAGAGACAAAAACCGTTTCGCCATCGGGATCGCTGTCGTTATCGAGCACATCGATCAGGGCCGTCGCACGTATCTTCGTCGGTCGTGGCGGTATCGTCACCGGCAACCGGAGCGTCGTCGACACCGGTGACCACGATGGTGGCCGTGGCCGTATTGGAGACACCAAGTTCCTCGTCGATGGCATCGTAGGTGAAAGTCACGGTCACTGTCTCACCCGGCACCAAGCCGTCCAGAGTCCCGGCGGGATCGTAATCGAAGCCGCCATCTGAGCCGACCGTGACTGTGCCGGCCGGGGTGCCATCGGGCACGTTCAAGAGAGAGCTATCCCCGTCGGTGGTCGGGCTGGTGTTGCTATTGACTGTGACATCCGCGCCGTTATCGACATCGGTATCGTTGGCCAGCAGACCCGTTACATCGCCAATCGACAAGGTGTCATCGGCATTCGAGGGCATACTCCGTCGGGGCTTCCGGATCATCGTTAGCAACCGGATCATCATTGATACCTTCTACGTAGAACGTTCCCTCACCCGTATCGCCGAGCAATCCGTCGGTGACCGTGAAGCTCACCACGACAGGCACAATTTCACCAGCGGCCAATGGCTGGTACGCCGCGACCGAAGGATCAAGACTGAACTCTCCAGTGAGGCTGGTGTAAGTGATGCCTGCGTCGGCAAGAGTTGGTACTGGCACACCGTTGATCGTGACACTGTCAAAGGTGAACGAGTCCTTGGTCAGCGTGTTGTCAACGTCCGTCGCCAGAACAGCGATCGGGATGTCGGTCGGGCCTGCCCCACCAATGATGCCAACGTACGGCGAATCATCTTCAAGGGTCGTTCCCGTGGCAAACGGATTGTTGGCCACCGGCGGGTCATTGACCGGGTTGACCGTAATCGTCAGCGTCAGCGGCGTCGTCTCGGGCCCCGCGGTATCGTCACCATCGTCGGTCACGTTGGCGACGACCTTAACTTGGCCGTTAAAGTCCAGGGCCGTATCGAAGGTCCACATGCCATTGGTAGGAGTCGTCAGGACGCCCTGAGACGAATTGAGCGGACTACCCAGCACGGTTGCCGAAACGAGCGTAAAGGTAAGCCCGGAATCCGGGGTCTCAATATCGGCAGCCAAACTCTGAAGATTGATATTCAGAAGTGTCGGGGTGTCCTCAAGAATCGGGAAGTTCTGACCATTCAACACCGTTGGTGGGCTGTTGACCGGATCAATCGTAATTCCGACCGCTGCGGTGCTCGTGGCGGCGTCCGGCGGTGCCGTTGTACCCAGGTCATCGACGGTAATGCTCAGCGAGTCGTCGGGGGCGTTGTGGTTCAAGTCGGGCGAGTAAGTAACGCTCGTCAAAGCCAAGTCCAGATTGGCACGTGTGCCGGTGATCTCCAAAGTCCCATCACTCCCATCCAGATCACCTACCAAGCCGGTCGTCGATGCCAATGAGATCGTACCGTAATCGACACCTAAGGTGACCTTCATCAAATCGGGACCTTCGAGTTGATCGATGTCGATGTCATCGACCGTAAACGGCCCGATACCGACCGAGCCGTTCTCCAGCACATTCACAGCGGCCGGTACGACGATCGTCGGGGCTGTCATTGACCGGCGTGACGGTGATCGAAACAGCCCCCGTGTCACTCTTGAAATCATCTTCGAGAATGTCGAGCGTGTCGTTCCAGGTCTGGCCATTGTCGGTGATCGTGTAGGTGAAGCTCACCGGGCCGTTAAAGTTCGCTGCGGGTGTGAACCGAATGACCGGGGTTCCCGCCACGGTCAAAACGGTGACGGTGCCCTTCGAGATTGGGATTGGAGAGACGCCGGTGATCGAAAGCGTCTGGCCCTCCCCCGACACTCCTTCATTGGCCGGTCCCACGTTGTCGTTGGCCAATACGTCAATGTCGATGTACGGAGTGAAATCCTCGGCGACGACGATTCCGGTGTCATCATTCGCAGTCGGATCGTCGTTCACGCGGCGGTAGTTGATGGTCACGGTTGCCGGCAATGACGTGGCATTGGGCGCAATCCGTCGTCGACGACGGTGTAGGTGAAGGTATCGGTGCCAAAATATTCAATATCGATCGGCGTGTAAGTGAAGGTTCCATCCGGATCGATCGTCACGGTGCCGCCACCAGTGGTTGTAACCGTCGCTGGCAAACCGCCCAGATGGAGTGCCATTGACACTGGCCACTTCAAAGTCGTCGCCTTCTGCATCCGAATCGTTGCCCAGCACCGAACCGCCGGTCAATGCTGCGCCGGTCACGCTCAGATCACCTTCGGTCGCTTCGACTTCGTCGTCGACAACATCGGGAGCATCATTGTCAGCATCGATCGTCAATGCGATCGTCTTGCTGTCGGTTTCATTCGGGGTCGGCGAGTTGCCCAGATCGTCGACTTCGATTTCGAGTAGGTCCCCGCCGTTGTAATTGGTGTCGGGCGTATAGGTCAGGCCTGCGCCTGCCCAGGACTTCATTGATGTCAGCCAACAGCCCGGTCAACGACAGCGTGCCATCGGAGCCGTCCAGATCGGCACTGCCGGTCAGGTCAGCCAGGTCGCTGGGGCCGTCGTCATCGACGAGAGCCAACGTTCCATTGGAAACTTCGAGTTCCACGGTCACCATGCCGTCACCCTCTAGCACATCCGCGTCGGAGATCGAGATCGAGGTGAGCGTCAGTGGTGTATCTTCGTTGGTGGAGGCGGTCGCCGGTGCCGCGATCACCGGGGCGTCGTTGTCCGCGTCGATCGTGATCGTCACGACACCCAAGTCGAAGCCTCCGTTTCCATCACCAAGCACATAGGTGAAATCGTCCGTGCCGTTGAAATTCAAACCCGGCGTGTAAGTGAACGAGCCGTTTGAATTAAGCGTCAACAAGCCATTTGTGACACCGCCTCCGGGAGCAAGTGAAGCAACCAACACATCTCCCTCGTCGACATCACTGTCTGCACCGTTGCCGTTATCAGCGAACACATTACCGCTTACCGGCGTGTCTTCGTTGGTGGTGAACTCGTCATCTTGGGCGACGGGATTGTCATTGAGGCCGGTGATGTTGATCGTCACGTTGGCCGTGGCGGGGCTACCGTAGTCATCTTCGATGGTGTAGGTGAACGTCTCTGTGGCACCGCCGGCCGGTGGGTTTTCACCGACGGCGTAATCAAACGTACCGTCTTCGTTGATGGTCAGTGTGCCGTAGGTCAATGGACGACGGTGTCCGGGTCGGTGACCGCGGAGCCATCGATCTCAGTGACCGTGAAGCCATCACCATCGGGATCGGAATCGACTGCTCGGTTGGATTGGCCGCAAACAGGTCACCGCTGATCGGTGCGGCGCCTTCGGTCGCAGCGAAGGTATCATCGTTGGCAACCGGCGGGTCATTTTGGCCGGTGATCGAGATCGTCACTGCGGCCGTGGCATCATCGATACCATCGCTTACCGTGTAGTCAAACTCTTCTAGCACCACGTCTCCCGGAGCGATACTGGCGGTGACCTGATAGTCAAACGACCCGTCGTCATTGATCGTCAAATCACCGTAGGTCAGCGAAACCGTATCGCCATCGGCCACGGCGGAGCCGTCGATTTCAGTCACGGTCAGCATAGCGCCGATGTCAACGTCACTGTCGTTGGCAAGCAAGCCGGCCGGCTCCAGGATGGTCAAGAGTCCTGGAATTTCATTGACGGCGTAGCTATCATCGTCGACCGCCACGGGAGCATCGTTCGCGCCGGTAACCTCGATCGTGACGGTGGCAACATTCGATGACAAATTAGGACTGCCGTCATCGATCAATTGGTAGGTAAAGGTATCCGAAACGACATCTCCGTCCGTCAGGGTCTGGTTGGGCACGAAGCTGAAAGCTCCACTCGCGCTCACCGTCACCACGCCGTTGGTCAGCGTAATCGGGGTTCCCACATTCCCCGGTAATCCATTCACCTCTTCAATGGTCAGCGTATCGTCGTCGTCGTCGGCGTCGGCTCCGTTGCCGTTATCAACGAGCAGGTCACCTGCGGGAGCAACATCATCCTCGCCAAAGTCAATATCGTCATCTTCGGCGACTGGTGCGTCGTTGACCGGCGTCACCGTGACCCAGATCTCGCCATCGATGAAGTTGACACCATCGGTAACGGTGTACTGGATCGAAGCGGCACCATTGAAGTCAGCATCGGTCGTGTACTTCAGCGAGCCGCCCATGACATTCACCGCACCGGTAAAGCCAGGTGCGATACCGTAACTATCGATGGTGTCGAAATCACCCTCGATGACCGAAATCCACGGTGTAGAGACCACCCCGCCTCCGCCGTCTTGCTCAGCAACCGTCCAAGCGGTGCTGGCGGAACGAATCAGCGGAGTCGTCGTCAGCGCGGCGATTGCCGCGGCCGCGGTGGCGTCCTGAATCGTATCAAACGCCTCGAATTCGTAGACCAGGCTGGGTACATCGGCGGGAGTTGGATAGAGACCGTTGGTTGGTGTCCAGGTGACCAAGTCACCGGACCCGGGGGACCCGGGGGTGAAGCTGTCATCGACAAAGAATGCTCCGGCCGGCAGTCCGACCGTGGCGACAACGTCATTGCCATCGCCGCCGTCGTAGTCGATCGTGACTGGCACCGTGCCGCTACCGCCAAGTACGCTGACCAGCACCGCCACGTCATCGGCGAAGCCGTCGAACGTACCAGTAACCGCATCGCCAGTACCGTCGTTATCGATCAGCACGTACGTCGACCCGGGAACTGGCGAACCGATCAGTTGCAGGTCGAGCACCGCACCAGTGATATCGACGGTGCCGGTGACGACCAATTGGTCATGACCGTTGACGTTACCAGGCCCATCGGTTCCAACGATCTCGATCTCGACTGTCGCACCCGCAGCAACAACCAGGTCACCCGAGGCGATCACGCCGGGGCTGAAGCCGGGATCGAGGATCGCACCGGAATCAGAAAGCGTCAACGTGCCGCCAATGATCGGCGCCCCGGCCAGCGTCACGGCACGATTCACATCGACGTCTTCAGCATAGATGCCATCCTGGATCACGACCGTACCGAATTCCTCGACGTCGGCAATTCCTTCCGCGATACGCCCGCCAAAACCAGTTTGAGTACCCTCGTCGTGCACGTAGAGCGTGTCAGTACCCAGGGAAGAATCCCGCAACGTGGTGAAATCAACATTACCGAAAACCGCGAAAGGAGACGACACAGCAAGCGAAGCATCGATCAGATAAGATTCGCCAAGATAGTTTCCGGAGGCATCGAAGGTTGTGGCCCCGCTATTTCTTAACACGTTCGCAGTCGTCTGGCCCGAGAAATCACTACCTGAGACTGTCACCGACCCTACAGTCGGAAACGCTCCCACGCCGCCGGTTTTGTTGCCGGAAAACACGCTGTCGGTCACCGTCAGCGAGTTGATCCCCGAGACCGCGACGCCGTATTGGGTGTTCGTAGGGTGGTCGTTGTTATCGGTAGCGTGAATGTTGTTGATGACCAAATCAAGGGACGGGCTTGTGAGTGCCCGCACACCATGTCGACTGGCCGAATTCGTCAGAGTCACACCTTCAATGGTGATGGCGGTTGCCGCCGAACCGATGATTGAAATCACCCCGTCATCAGGGCCGCCGGTCGAACCATCGATGACCACATCGGCTGGATCGCCGGTGGAACCCCGCAAGGTAATGTCATCGCTCAGCTGAAGGCTCTCGAGATAGGGGGTGCCATTACCATCTCCAATCAACACGATATCGCCGGAGTCAGCCGCATCGATCGCGTCTTGAATGAAGACGTAAGCACTGTCGGCGCCGACCAGGCGAACCGTTGCGTCGGCGAATTCAAGAATCTCAAATCCTGCCACAAAGTCTTGGCCATCGTCGCCATCAATCATGGGTTCATTGTCGGTGACGATGCGCCCCGCAATGTCGAGCTCGATGGTGTAATCGGCCAAATTGCCACTGAACACGGCCGTGTCATTGTCCGCCGCTAAACGACCGATCAACGAGTCGTTGCCTTCGCCCCCACTGACGCTAATGGGACCAGTGTAGAATGAACTAATATCATCCAAGAAGATGACGTCCTCGCCAGCCCCACTGTTGGTGATGCTGATCGAGGTGGTCGGCGCGTTAAAATCGACGCTCTCGCCCAGATCGGAGTCGATCATAAGGTCAAGCACGAACCCAGGAGCCAGAAAGATCGATTCATCGCCGCCGGTGAAGTCAAACACACGGTTGAAGGTGTCGCCATTGTCGATAACCGGTTCCAGCCCTGTGTAGGTGATCAGCGGCGCGCCGGAAATCTGGATCGATCCATTATTCTCGTTAACGAACGAGTGTGTAATGGTGTCGAATTCGCTGCTGCTGCCGTCGGTGATCGTCAACAAGTCATCTCCGCCCTCTCCACCTTCGAAGAGACTGGCAGCAAAAGTCCATCGACATCGATTGACAGTTGGTCATCGGCTCCGGGGGTGCCGGTGAAGGTCAGCGAGGTAAGCGCGGACTGCGGTAGATCAAGATACACGGGGAAGCCCTCAGGACCGGTCAACAGCACGTTGTCACCGTCCACACTGAGATACACGCCGCCGCCGGGCAACATGACCTCCGGCGTCGGATCGATCTCCACCGTAACGACCGCTTCTGCCTCCGCAGAGTTGCCGTTAACGTCGGTTACCGTCAACGTGACAGGATTCGGCCCTACATCGCCGATGTCGAAAAAGTCCGGGGAGACGCCGAGAACGGCAATCCCGCACGCATCACTGCTGCCACCGTCCACATCTGCCGGTGTGATCGTTCCCTCGCCCACAGCATCCAGCACCAGCGTGAAGTTCTGAGCTACCGCGACGGGCGCGACGTTGTCGACGACATAGACGAAGGTGGACTCTGTGGTTGAATTACCGGATGCGTCGATCGCCGTCACGAACACATCTTGGTAGCCGACGTCTTCGCAATCAAAAGTAGAAAGGTCGATCGTGAGATCAGTGATTCCGGACAAGTCGAATAAGTCTAGCACGACGTCTTCCACGCCAATACTGCCATTCCCGCTCTCATCCAATTCGACCGTGAAACCTGTTACCGCTAACTCGGGAGGCGTCGTGTCTTCCACCCAGATTGTTTGAGTAACCGAGGAAGTATTCCCGCTGGCATCGGTTGCAGTCCACGTGTTCGTGAAGACCCCAGTCAACGGGTTGTCGTCCACCTGACCCGCATTCTGATCGAACGATTGTGAGTAAACAATAACTGGATCTGGATCGCAGTTATCAATGGCAATAGGATCTGACGGAGGGATGGGCGCCCCAACTCGACCGTCAAGTCATCAGGTAGGTCAGCAAACACCGGCGGCGTCATGTCGGCAACCTCAATCACTTGCGTGGCGGGATCACTTTCATTACCGGCTTCATCCGTCGCGGTCCAAGTTCTCTCGATCGTGAACTCGTATGGAGACGGACCCGCGATGACAGTGTCACTAAACACAATGGTTGGGACGGGATCAATAAAGTCGTCCGCAGTCGCCTCTCCCGTAGCGGGGGGATTCAGATCCTCGTCACACTCGACTGTGAGATCGCCCGGAGCAGTGACGGTCGGTGGCGTCGTGTCGAGCACGTAGGTCTCATCCCCATCCACATCTGGGACTGTATTGACGGCCACCGTAACGATTTTGGTGCCGTCGCCTGAGGTGATTTCCGCGGAGGCCAGTGTAAAGGCTCCGGTGACCGGATCGGCAGGCCCTTCACTGCCGTCGGTGTCGAGCGTCTTGGTGACGGAATTTCCGTCAACCGTCAGTTCAATGACATCGCCGTCGCCTGCGCTGTCGTAGCTAATCTGGAAATCCGGTGTGGTGTCGGCGGCTGGGCTTCCGGTCAAATTCACGATTCCAGTGATGTCCGCCGCCAGCAGTTGCCTCGCCTCCAACGCTTCCGCGATCAGCATGCCACGCTCGCCACCCACCATCGCCCGTGGTGTTCGCCGTGCCGCTTCGCTTCGCATCCAGTCAAACGAGAGGATCTGATTGAACAGGCGAACCAGGCCCAAGCCGATGCGGCTGATCCAGCTGCCGCGGAAGGCTTCGTTGTAACGCTCGAGCCGGGCGGCTCGCTTGTCGGCCCAGGCTTGTCGGCGAGCTTCGTAACGCGACGTCCAACGCTCTGCCCGCTGACGCAGCTTCTGCATCCGTGTGAGGTTTTGTGATTGATCAGCGAGTCGGAAGTTGGGGCGGTTCGACATCTTCGTGTTACCTAAGTGTAGAGATCAAGAGAAACGAGCCAGGACACGTACACGCTGCTTTGGGGGCAAAACCAGCGTGAACACTGGCCGTGTCGCGACATTCAAAAATCGAAATACAAGCGGACAAAACGTTTGTCAGGGCGGGCGGTTTGTCGGGCGGGGTCGAGTTTCCGGATGGACGAACGACCGCGCCGGCCCATCGGAATTCCATTAAACGCACGAATGCGTGAAATGGCGCCATGAAACTCACGACCCGCACAAACTTTTTTATTGATTCGCTCAAAAACATGGGAACCACCGTAAAAAAGGGTGGTTCCGAAGGGGAAAAAGTTTTTCCGTGAGCGGACTTAACCGAGCAGACTTTTCGCTTCGCGAAATGTGAGCCGACGGCGCTAGCCGCGGGCCTCGAAGGAGCCATCGATCCCGGCGCAAGGCCCGCGGCTAGCGCCGTCGGCTCAATACCGTTCGCTTTTCGTTTTACGGCAAGCCGCAGGCGACTGCTAACGCCGGACACAGTCGCCTTCGGCTTGCCGTTAAACAATCGTGTTGGATCGATACTGGAATACGAACGGTATTGCGTCGTCGGCGCAAAGGGAAACTCTGCGACGGCATTCCCCAGCAGGAAAGAAATTTGATGTTCGCTACCGCCGGCAGCTACCTGCCGTTTCGGCTTCGCCGCTGCGAACACGCCGACCAACGAACGCCATAATGGCGCGGCGGGCGGGCACGAATCGTTCGCGGAGGGTCGATGCATTGTTTGGGGGGATAGGACTTCGGCGGTTCAACGCCGTTAGGTGCAACTTTCAACGCGAAATCGATGTCGCGTTTTTCCAGCTCTCAATGGCGGGAAATCAAGGAAGCAGCAAACGCTCTGAAATGTTGGATTTTGACGGTAGGAATGTTCAGGTTAGCCCCAAAGCGAATAGTGAACTTAATTGGCAGAACCACCACAAGCAAGCACTTTGATCAGATTTTGTTCCTCATCAGAGGTATTTTCAGTTTGCTTTCGACTAACCGTGAATCTTGAAGCGTAAAGAACGCTAGACAAAAGGCCAGTTAGGCAAAAGAAAAGCCTGCAAATTCTCGTAAAAGATTTCGAGAGATTTATTCCACGCCGCTCTGCGTTTAGCTCGCGACACTTTTCCTGCGTCGCGCAGGGACCTCGCCATTTCTACTCACTTACCTGTCTTCTTGACAAAAATGAGAGATTTAGAGACGTGCTCTTCCATGCGGGGGATGTCTCATGATGAGATTCTGACTATCGGATTCGGAGGGAGATCGGTCACTGCCGATACATCAGTGCGCGTGTATCCGCTTAGCTCGTTAAAGCTCTTAAGCGTTAGGCTGGTGACACTAATGTTCAGTCGTTGACTGCTGTTCTGTGCGCGAGATCGGGACGGGGTTAGCGATCGCTAGCAACAGGTTCATGATGGATCAAATTGCGAAAGTGGCGTCGTCGCGAATGCAAAGTAGGTGCCGACTTCGCCCACACGGGTGACATCGCAACGATGGCAACTTTCGTTCGCAGTGACCGCATTCATGCGGTTGTGTGGAAAGCAATACCGTTCCTTTCTCGTTTAACGGCAAGCCGCAGGCGACTGTGTCCGCTCTTCGCAGTCGCCTGCGGCTTGCCGTTAAACAATCACGCACGATCGATGCTGAAATTCGAACGGTATTGCCGTTAAACGATCTCGCTGGATCTTCGCAGTCGCCTGCGGCTTGCCGTTAAACGATTTCGCTGGATCGATGGTGAAACACGAACGACATAGCCGAAGCGAAGACCCGCGTGAATCGGGCTTACTACGAACGTTGCATGAAGGTGAAGATCTCGATCGTTTCGTCGAGTGAGACTGGGGCGATGCCGGTTTTGAAGAATTTCGCGATCTCGATGCAGAGTTCGCGGTAGGGAATCTCGATCTCAACGGAGACGATTTGTTCGCTCCCGAATACGGTGGCGCCGAATGTGGCTTTGGCTGTTCGGATGCCGTGATACGTGCCGATCCGTCCGTCGCTCCAGGTGCCGACGACGACTTCCATCTGATCACTGCTGGTTCGCTGCACCGATTCGTAGCCTCGGCCCATCAACGTGAACAAGCCCTCGATGCCGTGAATGCCGTAGAAGAACAGGTCAGGGATGTTTTCATGCGTATGACATGGCCCCCACGTCACGGCGCCAATGATCTCGCCAATCGCCGGGTCGTTGCAAAGACTGTTCAATGTTGGGCTGAAACGGATCGACGAAGATGAGAAGCAGGGAACCTTATGTGTGGCCGCAAGTCGCTGGATCTCGATGGCATCGGCCAACGATCCGGCCAACGGCTTGTCGATGAAGACCGGTAAGCCCGACTCGAAGACCGGAATCACCTGTTCCAGATGGACATTGCCGTCGACGCTTTCCAGCATCACGGCGTCGACGCGGCTGAGAAGAGCGGGAATGCTGTCGACAATCTCAACTCCCTTTTTCGACAGCTGAGCGGAATAGTCGGCGACGCGGTCGCGGCTGAGGGGAAGATCGCTGCCAGCGGGGAACCCGGCCACGATTTCAATCTCGGCCAGGTCGGTGTGGCCCTCGTGGTCTTGGAAGATGTCTGTGAAGGCGATCACGTGCGACGTGTCGAGCCCGATCATGCCAACTCGCATCGGCTTTCTACTTGGGTTTCGTTGTTTGGTACTGTTCAGTTTTCGTTTAACGGCAAGCCGCAGGCGACTGCGAAGGGCGGACGCAGTCGCCTGCGGCTTGCCGTTAAACGATGTCTCAGGCGACTGCGGCTTGCCGTTAAACGATGTCGGTGAATCTACGGTGAAATCTGCTCGGTATTGGATCTGGCTTGTTGTCGATCCCGCAATGCGTCACGTAATCGCTGGGCTTGGGCTCGAATCATTTCCGGCGGGTCTTGTTCGAGTAGCCAATCAAGATCCTCGATCGCGCCGGGCGTGCGATCGCTGATGGCCCGGATCTGGGAACGCATCATCCGCGACTCGGCCGACTGAGGGCTGATCGCCACCAACGCCTCGCAATAGCGGTTGATCGCTTCGATGTCCTGGTTGCCGCTGGCGATGCCGATCAAGTTGTTGAGGACTCGTGAAAGGATTTCGATCACCGATTGACCGCGCAGGTCCTGGTCCGTCATGGCTCGACGAGCCGCATTTGCCACGATTCCTTCGGCGTCTTCGCGTGAGAGCAGCGAGCCCCGCTCGAAGACATCGATCAGCTGCTGGTGATCCTCGTCAATCACATGTTTGACGACAAAGTGACCGGGCAGCCCGATTCCTTCGATGTTCAGATCGAGTCGCCGGCCGAGTTCCATGTACAGAATCGACAAGGTGATGGGCAAGCCTTCTCGATCGTCGATGACGCGGTTCAGATGGCTGTTGGCCACGTGGTAGTACTCCGCTCGTCCGCCGTGAAAACCGTTCTCCTCGAATAAATACTTGTGCAACGCATCTCGACGGGCGGTAGCGTCGGCGCCCTCGCTCAGCGACTGGCGAATCTCATCGGCCATCTCATCGACACGTTGCTGGTAGGCGTCGATGTCGATGTCAGGGTTGTCCAGCCGCGCGATTAGCAGCGTCCCAAGTAACAGTTGCGATTGCTCGGCTGATTCGTTGGACATCAATTCCTGCAACTGAGTCAGCGTGGGTGCGAGTTTGACATCGGCTGCCAAACGTCGAAGCTTCTCGGCCCGGTCTTCCAGTTGCAGTGCCTGACGCTCAAGTTCTTGCGAGACCGCATCGCTGGTTTCGCCAAGTTCAGCGATTCTCGCTGCATCGATCGTGCCGAGCTTGCCGGGTTGGTCGATCAATTCGGCTAGCAGTTTTCGGGTCTCTTCGGAGAGCGATTCGGCAGCAAGATCCTTCCCGAACACAAATCCCTTGAAGTCCGGATTGGTGTCGCGGAACTTGACCAATCCCACCTTGCCGTTGGTAAGTTGCTTGTCAGTCGACTCGATGACCAAATGCCCGTTGACGAAACATTGAAATCGATCGGGCTCGATCCGCACGCGAAGGCGGTTCCACTGTTTGGGCAGGTAGTGCTCCGATTCCAATTCTTCCAAGACTTGCCATGAATAGACCGAGGGGCCTTTGAAGCAGGTCAGACGTAAGCGACCGTTGCTTGGATAAAAGCCATAGTGCCGGTGCTCGCCGTCGGAGTGAAAAGCGATCCCCGCGGCGCCCGCTTCGTCGTCCAGGCGGACAAGCGTAGCGACCTCGAACGGCGTCTTGGGAGCCGATTCGTTCGCCAGACAGAGCGAGCGACCGCCAAAGCCTTTGCCGAGACCCCGCGCGGTCACCAGCCCACCCCGCTGTTGCCACGTGGCGCCGAACAACGGAGTCCATTTCTGTTCGTTGATTCGGCCCAAACGAACCCAGCGATCGATCGTGACGGGGTTGGGTTTTTCACGCAGCGGTGCGAGGTATCGGATGGGGATCGCAAATCCAAGGTTGTCATCGATGGCGGACTTCATGTTGATGATGCCGCAGACTTTGCCGCTGGAATCGACCAACGGGCCACCGCTGTTCCCCGGCTCGACCGGAATGGCCAGCTGGATCAATTCACGCCCTTCGACCTCGCGCACCGCCGAGACGATTCCCGCGACCACGCTATCACGCAGACCAAGCGGATTGCCGAAGGCCAGCACACGCGCGCCTTGCGGTGTCGTTTCGGCATCGGCCAGCGGCAAGGCTTCGAGTGGTTTTCCTTCGATATCGACGCGAACGATGGCCAGATCGCTGGGTCGATCGGATGCCTCGATCGTGATCACGGGCAACTTGCGTCCCGATGACATTTCAACCGTGATTGGTCGTCCCTCGGTGATCACGTGAAAAGCGGTTGCGATCAGCCCGTCGGCGTCGATCACGAACCCCGTCCCCATCCCGATTTGGTCGCCGTCACGTCCAATCACCTTGATCGTGGCGAGCGAAGATCGGACCTTGGTGATCAATGCGGAGTTGTCGTCATCGGCGACGACGACCGAGCGACAGCGACAGCGCTAAAAACAGCAGGAATGCAAAACGGCGTAACATCAGGGTTCCAAAGTGTCATGCGGGAAGTGATGAAGATGTTTCGATGACCTGCCCCAAACGGTACGTATCCGAGCTATTGAAAAATGAGAATTGACAAATGCAAAGTGCAAAATGAAAGGCGTAACGCTGCCGAATCTAAATTTTGCATTTCTCATTTTAACTTTTTCAATGATTCACTCTTAAAGCACTGCTGGGACACATACATTCCACACAATGCCAAGCAGGCACAACCTATACTAGCGATTCTACTGTTGATCGCTTCTATTGTTGCTCGGTTGTCCCAACCGAGTAATCGGCTCGATCTAGTCTGGGACAAACGAGCAACAAATACGTTCAGTTTGGTCATCAGCATCCGCCAACTGCGGAGCAGTGAAAGCATGTAGCCTGGGGTGGTTCTTCCGGAGTTTTAGTGGCAGATGGAAAATTGCATTCAAGGGGTGGCCGGCGGTCGAGCGTCAGCGGGCCCCTGGAATTCCATTGGCTCGCACCTGGGGGCTCGCTGACGCTCGACCGCCAGCCACCCAATCATTGCGGATCAACCACTAAATTCGCGGAAGAACCCCTGGGGCTGCGGTTAGCTCGCGGAGACGAGCAAACCAGACCCCAGGCTACACGCCGCCACCGCTCCGCGGTTCTTGGTGACTTGTGTCTCATGGTGGAAATCTAAACCGCAGGCTTGCGTCATGCCGGCAAGTGAAGACACCGCGAAACTGGCGATCGCCCTTCGGCTAAGATAGATTGCCCTCCCTTACTTCCTGCCCCGAGATCATCGAATGTTGCGTTTCTCACTCCTGATCGCGGCTGTTGCGCTGACGGCTTCAGCCACACCGGCGGCCCAGCAACCCAACGTCGTGTTCATTTTGGTGGACGATCTGGGGTACATGGACATTGGGGCGAACAATCCGAACACGTTTTACGAAACGCCGAATATCGATGGACTGGCCGCCTCGGGAATGCGGTTCACCAACGGATATGCGGCGAACCCGGTCTGTTCGCCGACGCGATACAGCATCATGACGGGAAAGTATCCCAGTCGCGTCGATGCGACGAATTTCTTTGCGGGCAAGCGGAGTGGTCGATTCTTGCCGGCACCAATGAACGATCGCATGCCTCTGGAAGAAGTCACGCTGGCTGAGTTATTGAAAACGGCGGGTTACCAGACCTTCTTTGCCGGCAAGTGGCATCTCGGCCCGACCGAGGAATTCTGGCCGACCCGGCAAGGCTTTGACGTTAACAAGGGTGGCCATCAAGCCGGCGGGCCGTTCAAAGCGGGCAAGTACTTTTCGCCCTACGGGAATCCTCGTTTGGCAGATGGGCCCCAGGGCGAGCACTTGACGGCACGCTTGGCCGAAGAGACGTCGGCGTTCATTCGTGCGCACAAGGACGAACCGTTTCTCGCTTACTTGTCGTTCTATTCCGTCCATACGCCGTTGATGGCGCCGCAGGAATTGGTCGCCAAGTATCGTGCCAAGGCCGAGCGATTGGCGATTGGATGATCGAGAAGCTTTCGCTGACGAGGAACAGGTATGGCCCGAGGCCGGTGCTCGTCGTGTGCGGCAGCTGCAGGCCCACGCGACCTACGCGGCGATGGTCGAATCGATGGATACGGCAGTCGGCCGCGTGTTGTCGACGCTTGATGAGCTGGGCCTGACCGACAACACGATCGTCTGTCTGACCAGTGACAACGGCGGTCTGTCGACCTCCGAAGGATCTCCCACGAGCAATCTGCCGCTGCGTGGCGGCAAGGGTTGGTTGTACGAGGGTGGGATCCGTGAGGCGTTCCTGGTGCGGGCTCCAGGGGTCACCAAAGCGGGCAGCACCAGCGACGTCCCGGTGATCAGTGTTGACTTCTACCCCACGATCGCGGCGTTAACCGGGACCGAGATCCCGAAAGAGCAAACCGTTGACGGAATGAGCTTGCTGCCGTTGCTGAGCGGAGGCGAGTCGATCGACCGTGATTCGCTGTATTGGCACTACCCGCATTACAGCAACCAAGGAGGATTCCCCGGTGGTGCGATCCGCAGCGGCGATTGGAAATTGGTCGAGCGGTTGGAGGATGGCCGCCGTCATCTGTACAACTTGGCCAACGATGTGGGGGAGAGCACGGATCTTGCTCAAGAGCATCCAGAGCGAGTGGAGGAGATGACCGACAAACTCCACGATTGGTACCGCGACGTAGACGCCAAATTCTTGCAGCCCAAGCCAAACGGTCCGATGCCGTGGCGACCTTGATCGTCGCCGGGCGCGACGCACAGCTTTCGCAATCGTCAAAGTCTCACATGACTCTGCGGGCTGTGACGCTTTCACCGAATCTGCCGCTTTGAATTGAAGTCCGGTTGTTCCAGTGGCAGGGTGTGATCGTCCGATAGGGCTCGTAGCGCCGTTTCCTTATCCACTTATCGTCCGGGTTGGCCGGACAAGCGGAAACGTGCGTGATGTTCCCATCTTGCGGCCACGCGTCATGCGACAGACAGAGTCGGACACAAAGAGTACTACCGCAGAGTCCACTGTGGATCGTCGCGTTGGAGCCGCTACTGGGGGCAGCCGATCGGGACGCCGTCTTGGGCGTATGCGATCACGCTGCGCCCGCTCGACGGTTTGGGCAATGATCGTCTCAACGACGCTGGCACCGCTGGGTGGTTGCCGCTTGATCCGCAAGATCCCGCCGGGTCCGCATGACACGACCACGTCCTATCACGACGACTACGGCATGCGGATTGAGTATCCGGATGTGGCAGAGTGCGCGACGCCGCAAACCTTGAATGCTCAGCAGACGCTGGCGCCGCATGCGCTGGAAGATCCGTCGACGTTGCCGGCATTGGACATGTCGTTGGAACAAGCCGTGAATATGGCGGTCCAGCAGAGCCCGGTGTTGCGCTCGATCGGCGGCTCGATCGTGACATCGCCAGTGGGCACTCGCACGATCTATGAACCCTCGCTGGTTGCGGCGAGTCCCAATTTGGGGACCGAGGCGGCACTTTCGGCGTTTGACGCGCAATACACGCAGCAGCTTTTCTGGCAGACGGTCGATCAACCGCGAAACTCGCGTGCTTTCGACGCCGGTGCCTTTGTTGTCGCAAACTTCACCGACCAAAGACTTGCCACTTTTTCAGGTGCGCTTTCGAAGACAACCGCACTCGGTTCCCAATTCGCTCTCAGACACGTCGTCAACTATTCGCGTGTGAAAGACCCGTCCGTTGGCGCCCGTTTGTTCCCAAGTTCCTTTGAAGGTTGGGTCGAAGCCGAGTGGCGACAGCCTTTGTTGCAGGGCGCGGGAACGACCTACAATCGCATCGCCGGTCCCAACACGGTCCCAGGCCAGTACAACGGTGTGCTGATTGCTCGCGTCAATGAAGATGTTGCTCTGGCAGACTTTGAAACAGCGGTCATTCAATTGGTGTCGGACGTCGAGGAAGCCTATTGGGATTTGGTGACCGCTTATCGCGTGCTGGATGCCAATGTCAAAGGCCGCGAAGCCGCGCTGCAGACGTTCCAGTTCCAGACGGTGCGTTTGGAGGTTGGCTCGGGACGCAGCGATGAAGAAGCCCAAGCCCGTGCACAGTACTACCAATTCGAGGCGCAAGTCCAAGCCTCGCTCGGCGGCCCCCTGGGTCTGTATGCCTTGGAGCAGCGGTTGCGATACCTGATCGGGATGGCGGCGACCGACGGCCGTCTGATTCGTCCGACGACCGAACCGACCGACGTCCGTGTGATCTTTGATTGGGAGAGTTCGCTGGGGCAATCGCTCGAACGACGGGTCGAGATCCGGCGACAAAAGTTCGGGGTCAAACGCCGCGAGTTGGAATTGATCGCAGCGAAACTGAACCTGCGTCCGCGACTCGATCTTCTGGCCCAGTATCGTTGGCGAGGACTCGGCGACAACTTGATCGCTAAATCGGGCGGCCCCCCGTTGAACAACTTGTACGGCTCGATCACCGGCGGCGACTACCAAGAGGGACAGGCCGGTGTCGAGTTGACTTTCCCGGTCGGATTTCGGCTGGCAAGCACGGCGATCGCACACGCCAAGCTGAGCCTGAAACGGGAACAGGCCGTGTTGGCTGAAACCGAACTTAGGATCAGCCACGACCTGTCGGATGCGGGACGGCAAATCGAGCTGACGTATCAACTGGTGGAAACGAACTACAATCGATTTCGAGCGGACTTGCGTCAGGTCGATGTGTTGCGACGGCGCTATCGTGACGGGAACGACAACATCAACTTCCTGTTGCAGGCACAACGCCAAGTCGTGACCAGTGCAGCGGAGTTCTATCGGGCGCTGTCGGCTTACAACCTGGCGATTCGCGACTTCCATCGCGAGAAGGGTTCGCTACTGGCCTACAACAACGTGCAGCTAGCCGAAGGGCCTTGGGCCGCCGGTGCCGCATACGATGCATGTCAGACCGGTCGATACATGCAGCCGCGACATAATCCTGACGCGGTGTGTGGACCAGTGCCGCTGACTTCAGGCCCGTTCGACCCGTCGGCCGTGCAAGGCGCGCCCGTCTACTCCGACCCGCCGGAATGCGATCGAGATGCACCCCGATGCACCAAACAGCATCGAGGAGATGGACGTGTCGCCCACTCCGGCCGGTGAAGGGTTGAGGGAGGAAGGGCTGATCGAAACCGAGGTGAATGGGCTGGGAGTGAATGATTAGGAGGTAGTGACCGATTCATGCGGTGGATCGGCGGGTGGCTGGAGGTCGAGCGTCAGCGAGCCCCCAGGTGCGAGCCGACGGATTTTCGGGGGCTCGCTGACGCTCGACCGCAGGCCACCCCGGTAATGCACTGGGCGCGAATGAGTCACAGATACTTGTGCGTCACCGCAGTCATGCGGACGATCGCGGGCGGCTGGAGGTTTGCGAGCTTCAGCGAGCCCCCAGGTCATGACGGAACCCCGGGTCACCGGCTACATGCGACCGCCGGCTCACCCCAATCACTTCAAGCGCGCTTAGTCGGCCTCTAGAACTCTGGAAGAATCAGACGCGACGAATCGGGTCACTACGAACTTTCGGAACTTCGCTTCTGGTAACAAACGCGGTAGACCGGAATCTGATGCTGCCGGCTGCGGCGTTCGAAGTGCGTTCGATAATCGAGCTCGTGCGTCGCTTCGACTTCCTGCTCGGGAATCGGGATCCCAAGCTCCGGCGCGATCTCGGCGATCATTTCGATCGTTTGCTCGAAGTAGTCCAGCACGTCGGTCCAAAAGTGCAACCGTCCGCCCACACGCAGTGCCCGCGAGTAGTTCGGGATACTGGACTCGTTCAATACGCGGCGTTTGCGATGCCGTTTTTTCCACCAGGGGTCGGGAAAGTAGACGTGGACCGCCTCCAGGCTGGCCGGTTCGATTCGATCGCCAAACAGCGGTTCGGCGTTGCCGCTGATCATGATCGCGTTTTCCGCGCCGGCACGAACCAGTCGGCCTGCCGAGTGAGCCGCGTACTTGGCGATAATCTCGACGCCAAGATAGTTGTGATCCGTGTTCGCGACCGACGAGGTTGCCATGAACAGCCCTTTGCCCGAACCGACCTCGACCTCCAGCGGATGATCGTTCCCAAACAGCGATTGGCTGCTGAGCAGATTTGGCAGGTCATCGAACTGGCGGAGCACACCGCTCAGGTCGACGCTGGGCGGCGGACGTTTGACGGGGCTGCGCGGCATGAGGGGGAGATACTGGTGCGTCAGAACGTGGGAAGATGCGAAGACCTGACATCGTAACTTCCCGAGATTTCCCTACAATGCTGTGCGGAAAAGCGAATTTCTTCAACATCCCGATCACACGCTTGCCGCACCGATGCAAAAAGCTGAAGCCGATTTCAAAGGATTCCAGATCGCGTCGCTCGAGAGCCGTCGCGCTGATGATATGGCGCGATTGATCACCCGCATTGGGGGCGTTGCGCACGTCAGCCCTTCGATGCGCGAGGTGCCGATCGAGCCGAATCGGGGAGCGATCGATTTCGCTTACCGGCTGATGACTGGCCACATCAGCATCGTGGTGCTGATGACCGGCGTGGGTTTTCGATATCTGCTGCGGGCGATCGAACGACATTTGGATCAACAGCGTTTTCTCGATTCGCTGTCAGATGTCGTGACCGTCTGCCGTGGCCCGAAGCCGGCGGCGGCGATGCGAGAAGTCGGCCTGACACCGACCTATCGAGTGCCCGAACCGAACACCTGGCGAGAACTCTTGCAGACGATCGATGCCAACGTCTCGATCGCCAACCAAATCGTGGGACTGCAGGAGTACGGGGTTAGCAACGCTTCGCTGGTGGCCGGCCTGGAAGCTCGCGGGGCGACCGTTGAGCCGGTTCGCGTCTATGGCTGGGAGTTTCCTGAAAACACCGCGCCGCTGGAGGAAAACGTCCGCGCGTTGGCCGCCGGCGAGCGTGACATGCTGTTGCTGACCAGTGCTCACCAGGTCGTCAACATGCTGCGGATCGCGGAAAAAATGGACATCGTCAATCAGCTTCGTGATGGCTTGCACCGCACCGTGATCGCGTCGATTGGGCCGACCACAACACAGATGCTCGAGGAGTGTGACATTCATGTCGACATGGAACCGGGACATCCCAAGATGGGGCACCTGGTCACCGAGTCGGCGCAGAAAGGTGTGGCGTTGATCGAAGCCAAGAAACGATTACAGGTCTTTTTGTCCCCCGCGGAAAGTCAATCCATGGATCACCCGTCCAACGCCAGCCTGTTCATGCGTGCCTGTCGCGGCGAATCGACCGAGCGGACGCCGGTGTGGTTGATGCGACAGGCTGGCCGGTACATGGCGGAGTACCGTGACGTTCGTGCGAAGCAGTCGTTCTTGGAACTTTGCCGCAGTCCGACCCTCTGCAGCGAAGTGATGTGCACGGCGGTCGATCGTCTGGGCGTGGACGCCGCGATCATTTTCTCGGACATCTTGCCGATCCTCGTGCCGCTGGGTTTCGATCTGGAGTTCGTCGCCGGTGACGGCCCCGTGATTCACAAGCCGATTCGCGATGCCGAAGATATGCGGAGAGTCCGTCGACTCGATCGCCCGGAAGAACTCGATTTCGTCTACGAAACGGTTCGCCAAACTCGAGCCGATTTGCCGGAGTCGATTCCGTTGATTGGCTTCGCCGGCGCCCGTTCACGCTGGCCAGCTATGCCATCGAAGGTGCTGGGAGTCGCCAATACGTGCACACCAAGAAACTGATGTACAGCGACGGCGGTGCTTGGAACGCGTTGATGGAAATCCTGTCCGAGGCGGTGACGGTTTACTTGAATCATCAAATCGCAGCCGGTGCACAATGTGTTCAGCTGTTTGACAGTTGGGTCGGCTGTCTCTCTCCAGCCGATTACACGACACACGTCTTGCCGTGGATGCGACAGATCATCTCCGGGATCACACCCGGCGTGCCGGTGATCAACTTCGCCACCGGTAATCCCGAACTGCTGCCGTTGCTGCGCGCTGACCGGCGGACAGTGGTTGGCGTTGATTGGAGGATTCCGATCGACGTCGCCTGGCAGCGGATTGGGCATGATTGTTCGGTTCAGGGGAACCTTGACCCAGCCGTCTTGTTGGCTGAGCCCGATGTGATTCGCGAGCATGTCGATCAATTGCTGCGGTCGGTCGAGGGACGTCCAGGACACATCTTCAACCTTGGGCACGGTGTTTTTAAGGAGACGCCTGTGGAGCATGCGATCGCGCTGGTCGAGTCGGTCAAGGATCTCTCGCAGCGATAGTGCTGATCTTGTTCGTAGTGACCGCATTCATGCGGTTGTCGGGCGGGTGGCTGGTGGTCGAGCGTCAGCGAGCCCCCAGCAGTTAGAACAGCGGCTAACAAGATCCGGTCGAGACGCGTGGCTGGTGGTCGAGCGTCAGCGAGCCCCCAGCAGAGAGCCAATGGAATTCCGGGGGCTCGCTGACGCTCGACCGCCGGCCACCCCGTCGCAAAACCCGATGAGTCGGGTTACTACGAACGGAATGAGTCATGCCGGTGTTGCCGAGGGTACCACCGTCGGATTTGTTGCTGGAGCGGTTGGTTATCCAATGCCGATTGCATGCAAAGAGTCTCCTTCCTCTCCACTCTGCGGGAAATTCAATCATGTGGCGTGCCATCTTTATCGCCGTTGGCATCATGGCGATCGTGCTCGGCTTCGAGTGCTTGGTCATTGACAGTGCGGATATCTACGCGGCAGGCGAAACCAAGGCGAGCAGCTTTTGGAATCCCAGCCAGACGCCTTCGGTCCATACGCGTGAAGTACGGCCACAGGAGTGGTTTCCCTACGCCGTGCTGAGTGCGGGCATGATCACGATACTGTACGCGTTTACACTCCCCAAGCGATTTGGTGGTCCTGCTGCCGGCTAGCAGACCCGTTTAAGGGTTGACGCCGACCGAACCCGGGCATAACTTGCATTAATCGGAATTCAACATGAAGTCCGCATTATTAGTTTTTCTTATGGGATGTGTCGCGGTTGCACCTTCGAACACTGGAAATTTTTTGCACGATCGCTGAGCAACGCAGCTTCTCGAAGGCTGCGACCGCTCATCAATTGACACAAAGTGCTGTCAGCCAAGCGATGCAGCATTTGGAAGAGTCGCTCGGCGTGCAGTTGATCGACCGTTCCAAGCGACCATTGAAACTGACGCCTGCCGGCAAGACCTATCTGCGCGGGATTCGCGGGGTGTTGCGGAGCTACGAGCGTCTTGAGCAGGAAGTTCGCAGCATCAGCAAGCAGCTGAGCGGTCAGATCTCGATCGGCACGATTGTCTCGGTGGGCCTGAGTTACATGCCGGAGGCGACCGAGGCGTTCGCCAGGCTGCATCCCGAAGTCGAAGTGCATACGGAATTTGGCTCGAACGATCGCGTCTTTGAGATGACCGCCGAAGGCGAAGTCGATTTTGGTCTGGTCAGTTTTCCCAAGGGCACCAAGCAGCTTCAGTACATTCCTTGGCAGCAGGAGCCGATGCGGATTGTCTGCTCGGCGGAGCATCCCCTGGCGGCGCACCACGAGGTTTCGCTGTCGCAGTTGATGGGGATTGAGATGATCGGATTTGACCGCGAGTTAACGCTGCGGCAAGAGATCGATCAATCGCTGGCAAAAGCCGGGATCACGGTCAAGGTACGAATGGAGTTCGACAATGCGGACTCGATGATTCGCGCGATCCAGGCCAACCGAGGCATTGGGATCGTACCGGAAGCGGCAGTGCGCCGCGAAACCGCCAACGGCTCGCTGCGAGTCGTCGCCTGTCGAGAGCTCCGCATGACGCGTCCTCTCGGCATTGTCTTCCGGCGAGCAGGTCAACTTAACCGGGCTGCCAGCGAGTTCGGTTCACTTCTTTTGGGGCGACCGCTCGAATCGGGAAAACGAAGTAAATCCGGCAGTGGGAAACTTGCCGTGGACAGTGGCACGATCGAGACCGCGGGCGGAACGTCGGTTGTTGCCTGAGCGGGGACTATTGTTGCTCGGTTGTCCCAACCGAGTGATCGGTCAGGCTCTCGTTTGGGACAAACGAGCGACAATGTTCGCGGAGTGAAGGGAATGGAATAAGGGGTCGAGCCCTCGGCAAGCCTTTGCCTGCCGCAAGGCGGATCGGCCGCCGCGTGCATTGATGCGAAACATGACATGACACGACAGTCAGAGAAGAAGATGAAAGACGACGCCATGCAGAAGCTATTTCACCTTCCGCCAGCGCAAGGCCTGTACGACCCGGAATTCGAGAAGGACGCTTGTGGCGTCGGGTTCATTGCCCACATCAAGGGCGTGCCCAGTCACCAGAACGTGATCGATGCCGACACGATCCTGCAAAACATGGATCATCGCGGCGCATGTGGTTGCGAACCCAACACGGGTGATGGTTCGGGCATCATGTGCGGTTTGCCTCACAAGTTCCTCCGCAAAGTTGCCAAGGCAGATTTGGGCGTGGAGCTTGCCCGAGCCGGGCAAGTTTGCCGCCGGACTGGTGTTTCTTGCCTCCGAGATCCGCAAGAGCGACAGTTCTGCAAAGACACGATCGAACAGCTGATTGCCGAAACCGGACAAGCTTTGATTGGCTGGCGTGACGTGCCGCAGAGACCGACTTCGCCGATGTCGGCCCCACGGCTCGCAATAGCGAACCGGTGATCGAGCAGTTGTTTGTCGGAGCGGCCGATGGTCTCGAAGGTGACGCATTCGAGCGACAAGTTGTACCTGATTCACAAGCAGGCCAGCCACAAGTTACGCGGCAGCAAGACGCTCAAACAGGCGTTGATGTTCTACATCTGCTCGCTCAGCACCAAAGTCATCATTTACAAGGGAATGCTGACTCCGGCGCAGGTGTTGCCGTATTTCCCCGACCTTCGCGACGAGGATTTCGAGACGCATTTGGCGATGGTTCACAGCCGTTTCTCGACCAACACGTTCCCGAGTTGGGATCGCGCTCAGCCGTTGCGGTTCATGAGTCACAACGGCGAGATCAACACGCTGCGTGGCAACCGCAACTGGATGAAGGCACGCGAGGGCTCGGCCAAGAGCGATTTGTTTGGCGACAGATCTGTCGCAAGCTTTTCCCGGTCGTCGAACCGCACTGCAGCGATTCGGGCACCTTCGACAATGTGCTCGAGTTCTTGCTGATGAATGGTCGCACGTTGCAGGAAGCGATCATGATGATGGTCCCCGAGGCCTGGCAAAAGCACGAGACGATGCCGGAGGAGAAGCGGGCGTTCTACGAATATTTCTCCTGCTTGATGGAGCCGTGGGATGGACCGGCGTCGATCGCGTTTACCGATGGACAGATACATCGGCGCCACGCTTGACCGCAACGGTTTGCGACCGAGCCGGTACTACATCACGCACGACGATCGTGTGATCATGGCCAGCGAGGTCGGTGTGCTGCCGGTCGATCCCGCGATCGTGAAAGAAAAAGGTCGCTTGCAACCGGGCAAGATGTTCCTGGTCAACTTTGAACAGGGGCGTTTGATTCCCGACGAAGAATTGAAAAGTGAATTTGCCCGCGCGATGCCATACGGCACCTGGTTGAAGGAGCAGCGAATTCGCTTGTCGGACCTGCATCTCGAAAGTGAACCGCACGGATTCGACAGCGAAACATTGCTGCCTCGTATGCAGGCCTTCGGCTACACCGCGGAAACGATGAACTTCATGCTGCGTCCGCTGGTCGAGCAACTGCGCGACCCGGTCGGATCGATGGGCAACGACAGCGCCATCGCGTGCTTGAGCGACAAGCCACGCATGATCTACGACTACTTCAAGCAGCTGTTTGCACAGGTGACCAACCCCGCGATCGACTCGATTCGCGAGGAAGTGATCATGTCGCTGGAGTGTTACATCGGCCCCGAGCAGAACCTGCTGGCGACGACCCCCGAGCACTGTCACCGATTGTTGGTCGATCATCCGATCTTGACCAACGAAGAAGTCGCGGCACTGAAACACATCAACCACCAAGGTTGGCAGAGCCAAGTGATTGACATCACGTTTGATCGCGGCGAGGGCAAAGCTGGGCTGCAAAAGACGCTCGATCGGATCGCGACCGAAGCCGAAGCCGCTGCCGATGCAGGCATCGAGTTGGTGGTCTTGAGCGACCGCGAGGATCAGTCATGATCGTGTTCCCGTGAGTGCGTTGATGGCGGTCGGTGCGGTGCATCATCACTTGGTCGCACAGGCCAAGCGGACTCGGATTGGTTTGGCGATTGAGACCGGAGAGGCACGCGAGGTTCATCACCATTGCTTGCTGATTGGTTACGGTGCCGACGCGATCAATCCGTACCTGGCCTTCGAGGCGTTGTGGCAAGCCCGTCGCGACGGATTGATGGATCCGTCTCTGGATGACGACAGAGTCGTGGCGGCCTATCGCAAGGGTGTCGCCAAAGGCATGCTGAAAGTCATGGCCAAGATGGGGATCAGCACGCTGCAGAGCTACAAGGGAGCGCAGATCTTCGAGGCGCTGGGCCTCAAGGACGAGGTCATCAACAAGTGCTTCGTCGGAACCGCCAGTCGCATTCAGGGCGTCTCGTTCGACGTGATTTCCGAAGAGACACTGCGGCGGCACAAGTTAGGTTTTCCAGATCGAGTCGATGATCGACTTCCGCAACTGCCGAACCTTGGCGAGTTCCACTGGCGAGCCGAAGGCGAAAAACACGCTTGGGCACCGCAGTCGATCTCCAGTCTGCAGGTTGCCGCGCGGAACAATGACGAGGATGCCTACTGGAAATTCGCCCACGCCATCAACGAGGATAGCCGTTCTCGATGCACGCTGCGAGGATTGTTCGATTTCAAAGCAGACGAAGGTGCGGAGATCCATTTGGACGAGGTGCAGCCGGCAAGCGAGATCGTGAAACGTTTTTGCACCGGTGCGATGAGCTTTGGCAGCATCAGTGCTGAATCGCACGAGACGCTGGCGATTGCGATGAAT
Organism: Pirellulaceae bacterium; assembly: GCA_963704055.1. GTDB lineage: Bacteria > Planctomycetota > Planctomycetia > Pirellulales > Pirellulaceae > Rubripirellula. The sequence continues at coordinate 29,189 of CAVPGW010000035.1, forward strand.
CGACTGGGCGGCAAGAGCAACACCGGCGAAGGCGGCGAAGATCCCGTTCGTTTCCAGCCGCTCGAAAACGGCGACTCCAAACGCTCGGCGATCAAGCAGGTCGCTTCGGGACGATTCGGAGTCACGATCGAATACCTGACCAACGCGGACGAGATTCAAATCAAGATCTCGCAGGGTGCCAAGCCGGGCGAAGGAGGAGAATTGCCGGGCCGAAAGGTCGACGAGAACATCGCACGGATTCGCTACAGCACGCCGGGCGTCGGTCTGATCAGCCCGCCACCTCACCACGACATCTATTCGATCGAGGACTTGGCACAGCTGATTCACGACTTGAAGAACGCCAATCGCGATGCTCGGATTAGCGTCAAGTTGGTCAGCGAAGTCGGCGTCGGTGTGATCGCATCGGGCGTGGCCAAAGCACATGCGGATCACATTTTGATTTCGGGAGATACCGGTGGAACAGGCGCCTCGCCACTGACCAGTATCAAGCATGCCGGGTTGCCTTGGGAGCTGGGCATCGCCGAGACACATCAAGTTCTGGTGCTGAACGATTTGCGCAGTCGCGTGGTGCTGCAAACCGACGGTGGTTTGAAGACGGGCCGCGACGTGGTGATCGCCGCGTTGCTGGGTGCCGAGGAGTTCGGTTTCTCGACCGCGCCGCTGATCACGCTCGGCTGCATCATGATGCGAAAGTGTCATCTGAATACTTGCCCGGTCGGTATCGCGACGCAGGACCCTGATCTGCGCAAGAAGTTCACCGGCAAGCCCGAGCACGTCGTCAACTATCTGTTCATGGTGGCCGAGGAAGCTCGCCGTATCATGGCCAAGCTGGGCTTCCGCACCATCGACGAAATGGTCGGACGCAGCGACGTTTTGAAAACGGATGCCGCGATCAAGCATTGGAAAGCGGACGGCTTGGATTTGACGTCGATGTTGATGCCGGCCAACAAGCCGCACGAAGACGTTGGCGTGATTTGCAGTCAGGCCCAGGATCATGGACTGGAGAAGTCGCTGGACATGACCGTCTTGCTGGATGCGGCCAAACCTGCGTTGGAACGTCGTGAACCGGTCCGGATTCAGTCGCCGATCGTCAACATCAATCGAACGGTCGGCACGATTCTCAGCAATGAAGTTGCCAAGAAGTACGGCCAGGCTGGTTTGCCCGACGACACGATTCGAATCGAGCTGACCGGATCAGCCGGTCAAAGCCTCGGTGCATTCTTGTCCCACGGGGTGACGATCGAATTGGAAGGCGACGCCAATGACTACGTCGGCAAGGGGCTCAGCGGAGGCCGCTTGATCGTCTATCCCGCCGCGAGAAAGCAGTTTCACTGCCGAAGACAACATTCTCGTCGGCAATGTTTGTTTGTACGGTGCGACCAGCGGCGAGGCGTATTTCCGCGGTCGCGCGGCCGAGCGTTTTTGTGTTCGCAACAGCGGTGCCAAGCGGTCATCGAGGGAGTTGGCGACCATGGTTGCGAGTACATGACCGGCGGACGTGTGGTGGTGCTTGGCGCGACGGGCCGAAACTTTGCCGCCGGCATGTCGGGCGGGATCGCTTACATTTGGGATCGTGACGGCAATTTCAACTTGAACTGCAACTTGGCAACCGTCGAACTCGAAAAGATCGAGACTGCTGAGGAAGAAGACGAGGTGAAGGAGATGATCCAGCGTCACGGGCAATTCACCGGCAGCACGGTCGCCGCCAAGGCACTGGATAACTGGAGCGACTTTCTGAGCCAGTGCGTGAAAGTCATGCCGACCGATTACAAACGCGTGCTCTGGAGCGATGCGAGCAAAAAGCCGCAGTGCCTGCAGCGGTATAGCGCATTTGCAGCCTCGCATTCGCAGACTTTCGACCGAAACTAATTGCGCGTTCCGCTGCAGAAACCCAACGGATCCAAATCCGTCGACATCACACACATCACCCCGGCTAGCACGTCAGATCAGTCATCAGGATCAATCATGGGAAAGCCAACCGGATTCAAAGAGTTTGACCGCGAGAAAGTGCCATGGCGTTTGCCAGTCGTTCGAATCAACGATTACGACGAGATCTACACCGAGCCACGAAGTCGACCAACTTCGCGACGCAAGGTGCGCGCTGCATGGATTGTGGCGTGCCGTTTTGCCAGTCGGCGACCGGTTGCCCGATCGACAATTTGATTCCCGAATGGAACGATCTGGTCTATAACAATCGTTGGAAAGAAGCGATCGAACGTTTGCACAAGACGAACAACTTTCCCGAGTTCACCGGACGCACCTGCCCCGCACCGTGCGAAGGTGCGTGTGTGCTCGGCATCACCGATCCACCGGTCACGATCAAGAATATTGAGAACGCGATCGTCGATCGTGCTTGGGCAGAAGGCTGGATCAAACCCAACGCCGCCGAAAACGCGAACCGGCAAGAAAGTCGCAATCGTTGGCAGTGGACCGGCAGGATTGTCAGCGGCGGACCAACTCAACAAAGCCGGGCACTGACGTGACGGTCTACGAACGGGCCGATCGCATCGGTGGATTGCTGCAATACGGCATCCCCAACATGAAGCTGTCCAAGGAAGCGGTCCAACGCCGGGTCGACAAAATGACTGCCGAAGGAGTCGAGTTTCGTGACCGGCGTCAATGTTGGCAAGGACATCGATCGCCAACCGAACTGCAAGCAGCGAATTTGACGCCGTGTTGCTGGCCTGTGGTGCCACCGAAACCGCGCGACTTGCCGATTCCACGGTCGACGAGCCAAGGGTGTTCATTTTGCGATGGAGTTTCTTGACCGCAAACACGCAGCAAAGTCGTTCACGGTGATCGCCTCGGTGATGCATTTCATCAGTGCCGAAGGCAAGGATGTGATCGTGATCGGTGGTGGTGATACCGGTACGGACTGTATCGGTACGAGCATCCGTCACGGTTGTCGCAGCCTGGTCAATTTCGAGTTATTGCCGAAGCCGCCCGACGATCGAGCGGCTGATAATCCATGGCCGGAATGGCCGCGGGTTTTCCGCGTCGACTATGGTCACGAGGAAGCGGAAGCCAAATTCGGGCATGATCCGCGCGAGTACCAAATCCTCAGCAAGGAATTCCTGGTCGACGATGAAGGCGGAACCTCCGAGGCATCAAGACGGTCGAGGTGCAGTTGGACCAGGAATGACGACGGCGGGTGGGCAAATGTCGGAAGTCGAAGGCAGCGAAAAAGAGTGGCCCGCTCAGTTGATCTTGCTGGCGATGGGCTTCCTCGGACCTGAGCAGTACGTGGCCGAGGCATTGGAGTTGGAAGTCGACCCGCGCAGTAATTTCCAAGCGATTCATGGTAAGTTCGCCACGAACATTGACGGCGTCTTCGCCGCGGGCGATTGCCGACGCGGCCAAAGTCTTGTCGTGTGGGCGATCAACGAAGGCCGTGGAGCGGCCCGTGCGATCGATATTTATTTGCAAGGTTCCAGCAACTTGCCGGCCCCCGGCGTGACGATGGGAACGACAATGGAAGTCGCCTCGTACTAGGGCGATGTAAAGTAGCCATCACGCTCCGCCGTGATGGCTACTGAAAACTGCTCGACTCTCCCGAGGGAGAGTGAAGATGTCGATCGCGGCTGTGAAACACAATTCTGTTTGGTAAATCGCGTGACATTCGGCAAGCTGACATTGACGCGGCCTGAATCAGCTTCTTAACGTCCAACTCGCGGTCGGGATTGCGGCGATTGCCGTGTTCTTTCCGAATTGATGGATTGAAACGAGAGGATGTCCGACAAAACGAAAGGGCTCGTTTTTTCGGGATCATGGTGTCAAAGGTTGGCAGGATGCTAAACAGAAACACAAAACGCGGATGCGTATTGTTGACGACGTGCGCGGCAGCATTGATTTCCACTGGCTGTCGAAGCATGCCGGGTGCGAACATGTTTGGATGGCGAGGCGAGCCTTCGGCCGAGGCCTTAGCCGGTAGCGGACCGACGACAACCTATCCGGCTCCGCCAAGTGCGTCGGCGACGCCGGAAGCGATCGCTTCGATCGCAGGCGGAACCGCGGCCCCAGGTACTTCGTCAGGACGTGGCTCGGGGACAGCCCAGGTTGCCGGTTTCGACGTCTCGCCTGGCTACGCGACGCCCGCGTCCAGCGTGTCATCGACCAACATGGCTGCTGCCCAAGCTAACGGCATCTACAGCGGTACGAAGTCGGCGGGCTTCACCGCGCCTGAGGTTCCAAAAACGACGCCATCGGAATACAAGCCTTCGGGATACGCGTTTGGTTCCAAAGCTAGCTGACCCCCAAGCCTGAGAGTTCGCCGATTTCAACGGCGGCCATTTCCCCGGCCAGTTCCACCGTGCCAAGCTCGCCGTCGTCTTACGCCAAGGCTTCGAGTTACACTCCCCCTGCGAGCAGTTTCCGGCGCACCTGCGTCCGGTTTTTCGCCACCAGCGACCAGCAACTTCACCGCACCTCCGTCCACCGGTTCGAGTGGGTACACGCTGCCGGTTGACTCGCCAGCCGTCGCGGCAATCACTCGTCCCGCCGCTTCTCAATCTGCCGCGTCCACGGCGGAGGAGTCGGCAAACGCGTTTGCACCACCGGCCGCAGCGGCGCCTGAGTTTTCCACAGCGAGCACCTCGTCGGGAATCACCGCGCCCATCACTTCGACTGACGATACTTCGACTGACGATTCGAGCGAATCATCTGGCAGCGGTTACACCCCCGGCAGCACTGGTACCTCGAGCGGGTATCCATCCGGCAGCGTAACGCCAACGACCAGCGGTTCGTTCTACCGCTAGTGCGTGGCCCATCTTCGATTGGCGGGATTCCGAAGGCCAGGACCTGGAGAGCGTCCGGCTTAGCATCGTGCGGGAAATAACTGTCCGGTATTTCCGGTGATCATCACGGCGGAGCGTGATGGCTACTTTGGAATCGCGAGAGTTATTTCCCGCACGATGCTCAGCCGTTCCTTTTTTGTTAGGACTTCTGACGCTCGTCGTTTGGTAGAGGCACCGAGAAGAAAGTACATCACTCGATTGGACAGCCGCGGAGCGGCGGAAGAATGTAGCCTGGGGCAAGGGTGCGAGCTTTCCGCCAGCCAGCAACCGCAGCCCCAGGAGCGCGTCTGCTCGCGGCTATCCTCCCCGCGGCGTTTCGGCGGCTACGCCGCCGAAACGCCGCGGGGGAAAGGTTCTTTCGGGTTCGCTTACCTGGGGTTACACCAGCCTCGCTGTCGCTCATTGGTTCACCCCAGGCTACCCTCTTTCACCGCTCCGCGGTTACCCAATTCTCATCACAACCGGCATCCTCAGCCGGACGCTCTCCTGGCAGCCTAACGTATTCGGTTTGTCGCCTGGACAAGTCCTAGCCTACGCCTGTGGCTTCCTGCCGCAGCAAACTACCGAGGCTAGAAGCCCAGTTAAAGCGATCTTCGACCGCCTACCAGCGATTTTTTTTGAGTCGAAAATCGGGCCTTCGACGCAGGTTCTTTTGTAGTCCCACTCTTCGGGACCGTCCTGGCGGAGTTGCGCGATGCATGAAAAGCAAATCCCGATGCCGCACGCCATCGGTGTTTCCATCGATACCTGACAGTCGACGGACGCCGCTTCGCAGACCTTGGCGACTTTCTCCATCATGATTTCGGGGCCGCAGGTTGCGACCCGAACCCGCGTGCCATCAGGTAGATTCGCCAAACGCTCGGCGAGCAAATCTGGGACGAGACGCCGCTGGCCCGCCGAACCATCGTCCGTGCAAAGCGTTACGTTAAAACCCGCGTTTTGAAAGTCCTCCACACCGGCTAACAAACTCGCTCGCCGCGCGCCGTAAATGAATTCGACCTGTTTTGCCCAACCATTCTCGCGCGGCGGTGCACCGTACGATTGACGTCCAAGTGCCTCGCGACCTAACAGCAGCATCGGTGTTTGACCGATCCCGCCGGCTGCCATGATCAGTTGGTCGCAGCCTCGATTGGCAAACCCGTTGCCGAGCGGACCCCAAAGCGTGACCTGTGTGCCCAGTGGTGACTGAGACAGCACCGTGGTCAATGTCCCTTTTCGCAAATAGACTAGATCGATCCACAACGGTTTTCCGGACGCATCGTTGACCACGTCATAGACGGCCAAGGCACGACCGATCAGGGGAGCATCCAGTCCCTTTAGTCGGACCATCACGAATTGTCCAGGAACCACCGCGCGGGCAATTGGCTCGACGGCCACTCGCATCAGAAACGTCGCTTCGCCAATCTCTTCGTTGCGTTCCAGCGGCGCGTCAAGCTGATGCATGGCATCGGCGTAGTAGTCAGCATGCAGGTTTGTCATCAGTTCTTACGTTTGCGTTTCCTCGCGGTTGGTTTTCGTGTCGGAAACTTGCCCTTCTTGTGCCCGCCACCTCGCGCCGAGGCAGGCGTTTGCTTGGCAGTCTTTTTGGTGCCCCGTTTCTCGCTGGTTCGTTTACTGGTAACTCGCGTCTTGCCAAAGCGTTTCTGGATTCCGCCTTTGCGTTTGGGGGTCTCCGCTTGGGCTTCAGGGTCCCCGCCGATCACGGCCCCGGACATTCGGGAACCGCTGAGGCCGATTTCAACCTGCGGGAATTCGTCGCGCCGCTGGCCTGGCGATTTTTTGGTTGCCGACTTTTTCCCGCGTGCTTTCTTCCCTGCGTTTTCGTAGTCGGACGATTCCCTGTTGGCCGTTTGCCAGCCTGCTTCTTTTTGGCACCCCGTTTTTCTGGTGCCTCATGTTCGCCAGCTTCGGTTGCCAGCCAGAGCTTCTTGACTTCTTCGCGGCTGAGGACGCGATAGGCTCCCGGCGGCACGTCGCCCAGACGCAGCGGGCCAACCGCAATGCGTCGAAGTTGTTGGACCTTATGACCGAGTCTGGCCAGAATCCGCCGGATCTCGCGGTTCTTTCCCTCCCGCAGAACAATTTCCAATTCGGTCGCTTTGCTTCGCGACTTCAACAACTTGGCACCGTCGACGCGCACGAATCCTTCGGCGATGTAGATGCCTTTTCGCATCTGCTTCATCGTTTCGGTTTCGACCTTGCCGGCGACCGTGACACGATAGACTTTCCGCACGCCAAACTTCGGGTGCGTCAGCCTTTGAGCCAACTCACCATCGTTGGTCAGCAAAATGAGACCTTCGCTGCTGCGGTCGAGTCGTCCGACTGGGAAGACACGCTCGCTTTTGGGGACTAAGTCGACAACCCGAGGGCGGCCATGCGGGTCGCGATTGGTCGTGACCACACCGACCGGTTTGTTGACGGCGTAGTAGACGAGCTTCTGTTTCTTCAGCGGGATACCGTCGACGACGACCTTGCTGACCTCTGGATCGACGCTTGTTCCCAGTTTTGTGACGACTTCGCCATCGATGTGAACGCGTCCCGCTTCGATTAGCTCCTCGCACTGTCGCCGGCTGCCGAAGCCTGCCGAAGCGAGCAAACGCTGCAGGCGTTGAGCCGTACCTTGGGAGGGGCCAGCTTTCTTGGGGGATCGTTTGGAAGCGGATTTGCGCATGGATGTCTCGGAGTCAACACGAAGGTGTCAACTCAACCTACCAAAACCGCTGTTCCTTGTGACGCAGGCACTGATTTGGGATGTCAGCACTGGCGATCAGCTTTAGCGGCCCAACCATGGCATGGCGTCCGGGACGAGCCGGTTTCGCACGGGCTCAGCCAGCGGTTGCTGGTAGCTCGGCGGGCGAGCGGAAGGGTCCGATGGGCAATATCGCCTTGTGGGAACGGATCATGGACGACCGCGTTGGCCTGTTGCTCTTTCAAGGGCCCAGCCGGAGCCCATAGCCCACGTCCTCGGCAGCCTGCGATGCAGATGATGGAGAACACGAGTGCAACGCTCATCAACAGTGGTTTCAAATTGCGCGGCATGGTCGCGGTTCCTAACAATGGATCGGTGAGGATGTGGAGCGTGCGAAGTTGGACGGCCTCCGCCCAATAGGAATTTACGATCGGAAAAGTGGGCAGCCCACGTTGGAACGGACCCTGAGTGCGTCGCACTTTTGGAGGCTGATCACGATTTTTTGTTTGGCTAGCAATTCCCTTCCACGCTCATGATTTGAATCGTTCGTTGCCACGCCTCCCGGACAACTTTGTCGATCTCAGCTCTGGTAATCGGCTTTTCCGGGTTCCGGTCGATCGAATGATTCCTTTCAGGCGGGCAGACGAGCCTCCATCACAGTGCTGTCGCTACCAACCGACACATCACACGACTCGATTGCGGCCGGCAGCAGAACCGTCGAGCCGGCACTTAATTGCATCGTCACACCCTCTCTAGAACGCACAGTCGCCTCTCCGCGTGGAACCGTCACGATGTGAAACTTGCCATCACCACCCACTTTGTCTTGCCCCTGCTGCATCAGTCGCAGCACGAACTTCTCGCATTCAACGATTTGCTGCCAGCCGGTCACCGACGGATCGCATCTTCGCGGCGCGACCGGTCCACTTTGAAAGTCGGTGACTTCCAGACCCTGTGCCAAATGCAATGGCCGCGTTTTACCGCTGGCGTCGAGGCGATTCCAATCGAAAAGTCGAAACGTGGTGTCGCTTGATTGCTGGATTTCGGCAACCAGCAAACCAGCACCCAAGGCGTGGACAGTTCCCGCGGGAATGAAGACGACGTCACCAGCCGGGATGAAAGGAGTGGAGTGCCTGCTCCGTTTCTCCGGCATCGATCGCCGTTTCCAAGGTCTGGCGATCGACTCCCTGTTTGAGTCCCGCGTAGACCAGGCTTTCTGGTTCAGCTGCGACGATGTACCACGCTTCCGTTTTGCCCAGGTCGGGCGTTTCCATCTGTGCTCCATATTCATCGCCCGGATGAACCTGGACCGATAGCACGCGATTGCAGTCGAGGTATTTCAGCAGCAACGGAAACGAGCCTTGCGGGACATCGTCCCCCAGTAACCACTTGCGGTGACCTGCGATCAGTTCCGCCAGCGTTTGTTCGGCCAGCGGACCATTGGTGACGGTGCTTTGATCAGTGCCGTGATCGACGACTTCCCAGCTTTCGGCGTAGTCTGATTCGGGGCCAATTGATTTACCGAGTTGCCGGCCCAATCGACGACCACCCCAAATGGTTTGCTTGAGGACTGGCTTGAATTTGATTGGATAGGGATTCAATTGTGATGATTCCGATGGTGACAGGCGGGCTTTTCCGGCGTTAACTACAAAGGTGGCGCGGGCGAGATTCCCGTCGGTTGCTAAACTAAGGACATGGTCGCGTCAGCAGTATCTTCCTGCTCGCTCGTGACCACTGCAACCTATCAGCATTCCCTCCCGCAGAATTCCACCAGAGAACTCGATTCGTGGACCGACTGGCTCGCCCCAAAGACGACCTGTTTGATAACTCGACGATGACTTTCGGGGAACACCTCGAAGAGTTACGTGGATCGTTAGTCAAAGCCATTTTATGGTTGACTGGCGGGTTGTTGATCGGTCTGCTTTTTGCCGACCGTGTAATTCTGTTTGTGCAAACGCCGCTGCAATCAGCGATTCAGGAATTCAACGCGGACCGTGACTTACATCGGCTGGGGTACACCGATCCGAACGCTCCCGAAATTCAACCACTGCGCACAGTTTCTCACCTCCCAATCGCTGGTCTGGGAGATCGTTTATGAAATCCCTGAGGAATTGCAGACGTTGACAATGGATTCGATCGACGCTCAGAAATCGCCTCCCAGCAATGGAGGAACAAATGATACGGCAACCAGCGAAACACTGACGATCGAACCTGTTGAGATGGCGGAACTGCTTCGCTCGCTGCCGGACCCGTCGACGCTGAAACCAAAAATCCAACTTCGCGAGAGTAAAACTGGGCTCAGTTCGTTGAAGATGGAAGAACCGTTCATGATTTGGATCAAAGCGGGCTTGATCGTCGGAGCGGTGATCGCCTCGCCAATGATTTTTTATCACATCGTGGTCCTTTGTCGCCGCTGGTTTGCATACGCACGAGCGAAAATACGTGTACGTCTATTTGCCCGTCAGTGTGGTGTTGTTCATTTCCGGCGTGGTGCTGGCGTTCTTTCTTGTCTTGCATTATGTCCTGGCCTTCTTGTTGGCTTTCAACGGCAGCATGGATGTCGCGGTCGAGCCACGACTGACCTATTACGTCAACTTCGTATTGCTGTTGCCGCTTGGATTCGGGATCGCCTTTCAGCTTCCGCTGGTGATGTTGTTCCTGCAGCGGATCGGTCTGTTTCGAGACCCAGGCCTACATCGAAAGCTGGAAAGTCGCCGTGCTGGTAATCTTCGTGCTCTCGATGTTGCTGACGCCAGCCGATGTGACCAGCATGATTGCGCTGGCGATTCCGTTGGTGTTCCTGTACGCCTTGGGAATCTTGATGTGCAAATTCATCCCGCGCGGACGAGGCATGGGCAGCGAAGCTTATGACCCTGCCTAAGACGCGGATGTGCGGGCGCGGCGCTGCGTCCGCCCTTCGCAGTCGCCTGCGGCTTGCCCTTAACACAATACCGCTCACATTTCGTTTACGGCAGCCGCAGGCGACTGCGTCCGCCTTAGCGGGTTAAACGAGTCACGCTTGATCGATGCTGATAGTCTTGCTTACGGCAAGAAACGATTCTCGAGAACCTGTGCCCGGCGAATCGTTCCCTTGGCGGTCAATTCGCCGGCTGGGCACAGCGACGGTATGAATCGATGCACGGTGCAACCATGGTAATCTGAACTGGCATCCAGGATTTGCCGGATCTGTTCGTTGATTGCTTGGTCATCCATGTCCTCGTCGGTGTCAAACCACAGCTGCAGGCCGCGTCGGTTCACCAGCAGGGCGTGTCGAACCGGCTCCATTCGTTCGACTCTCGTTTCGATCGCTGACGGAACGATCTTACGTCCATTGTCGAGCACGATCACATCGTCGATGCGTCCCAGAATGCGTAGTTGCTGCGTCCCGGCGTCCTGTTCGACCAGGTCACCCGTGGCGAGCCAACCTTGGTCATCGATCTTATCGTTGGTCGCGTCCTGTTCGTTCCAATAACCCAACATCGTGTGGGGGCCGCGGACGAACAACTGTCCCTCGCGAATCTTGCTCTCCCATCCATCGACCAATTTGCCCACCAGCCCCGGCGATGCGTTACCGGGTGTTGCACTGCAGATCACCGGAGAAGTCTCGGTCAAACCGTAACCCTGAATGACTGTCACGCCTCGCGCTTTCCAACGGCGGAATGACGACTCGGAAGTCGCAGCACCACCGCAACCAAGCAGTCGTAGTCGATCAATGCCGAGCGATGCCGAATCTTCTTGCAGCATCCGATCGGCGAGGCTGGGAACGGTATTGATCAATGTTGGACGAATCAGCGGAGCAAGGCGGCGCAGGCCCGCATACCCAAGGGTGATCGCCAGAGTGCAGCCACTTAGCAGCCATGTCCCCAGGTCGCAGGTCCGCGCATAGGCGTGGGAAACCGGCAGGACGCACAGTCGAATATCGTCGGGTTGTTGCGGAACCGCGTTGAGTTTTGCAGCGGCGTTGCCGGTTAGATTGCGCTGTGACAGCGTGACACCCCGGGGTTCACCAGTCGTTCCGCTTGTCCACAAAATCAACGACGGCGCATCGATATTATTCGACAAGCTGGAAAGCTCGATTCGATGTTCACGATCTTGATTGAGCAAGGCTGAACCCAGCCTGCGGCGATCTTCTTGTCCAACCATAGTCCGCCGACACGTTCCCACCGCCGCAAAATCTGTTCCGGGGATAGGCGACGATCGATCGGGACTTCGATCGCGCCGAGCGCCATCGAGGCCACGCGATCACGATATCGGCGCAGGTATTGTCGCTGGCGTGGCCGATGCAGCGTGGCAGTGACGGGAGTCGCCCTAAAACGCTGAGAACATTCCGACGCACAGACGGCGACGGCGGCGGAAAGCTGCTGCCAAGAAATCGTTTGAACGGTCTGATCTGACGACTCGGCCAATAACGATATTGCATCAGGCCGACTATCAACCTGATGCAAAAAAGCGTCAATCAAACGCAACACTTGGAAGTAGCGGCGCACCCAGTGCGCTGCGGAGTTTGGCACCGTTGCCTGCTTGGCCAAATGCAATCATGCGGTCAATGCAAACTTGCTTCATCGCTTCACGTGCCGGCTTCAGGTAGTCGCGAGGGTCGAACTTTTCGGGGTGTTCCATCAGCACCTTGCGAATGGCGCCGGTCATCGCCAGTGCGATTATCGGTATCGACATTGATTTTCCGTACGCCCGATTTGATGCCTCGTTGAATCTCTTCGACCGGGACGCCCCAAGTTTGCGTATTTGACCGCCATAACGGTTGATGATGTCTTGAAGTTCTTGCGGAACGGAACTGCTGCCGTGCATCACCAAGTGCGTGTTGGGCAACTTGGCGATGAATGGCCTCGATGCGGTCCATGGCAAGAATCTCGCCGGTCGGTTCGCGAGTGAACTTGTAGGCTCCATGGCTGGTGCCGATCGCGACGGCGAGTGCGTCGACGCCGGTGGCCGCGACGAAGTCAGCGGCCTGATCGGGATCGGTGAGCAATTGATCATGTGACAGCGTGCCGACCGCACCGTGCCCATCCTCTTGCTCGCCTTCGCCTGATTCAAGCGACCCGAGGCAGCCGAGTTCTCCTTCGACGCGACACCTTGCGCGTGGGCCAACTTGACGACCTTCTGGTCACGTCTACGTTGTAATCGTACGAGGCGGGTGTCTTGCCGTCTTCCATCAGCGAACCGTCCATCATGACGCGAGTGAATCCATTGTCGATCGCCGACTAGACAGGTTTCCGGGCTGTTGCCGTGATCTTGGTGCATGCAGATGGGAATGTGCGGGATAGAGTTCGGTCGCCGCCAGCATGAGGTGCCGCAGATAGGCGTCTTGCGAGTACGATCGGGCACCACGCGACGCCTGAATGATCACCGGCGAATCCGTTTCGTCGGCCGCCTCCATGATCGCCTGGATCTGTTCCATGTTGTTGACATTGAAGGCGGCGACGCCGTAATCGTTCTCGGCTGCATGATCAAGGACGACGCGAAGAGGAACCAAAGGCATGACGGGGACCTACCAGAAGTGGAGTGAGTGGTTGGAGGGGTGCGTGAAGATTCCGCGATGGAAATAGAGCGATTATCGCGGCATGCAGGCCATTCGCAAGGGCTGCGGTTTTGCCGGATGAATCGACTCCCATAGCCGCTGATTTCGGGAGCAACGGTCCCGTTGTAAACTACCCCTTTCATGCAAGGTTGTGCAGCTTATGAGTTGCTGGCTTAGCGTTACCTGCAGATCGCATGGCATCTTGATTGAGGGCCTTTCCGATTAGTCTTTGAAATCAATCCGGTGGCGAAGTCTGCAGCTGTTTGATGATCGCGTCAACGTCGTAAACACAGCCTCCCCATGTTCCTCCGCCGGCTTGCTGCAACGCCGCCCACAAACGTGTATCGTCAGGCATATCAGGATCGACTCGCAAGTCTGGATGTGGCCCGCGATTGGCCAGCAGCGTGTCAAGTGATTCGCCTTGCGGTGCGACAAGATCGACGCGCCCGTCAGTGAGTTGCGGTCGACTTCGATATCGATCGTGTCGCCGTCTCGCACTTTCCCAATCGGACCACCGGCCAGTGCCTCTGGTCCGACGTGTCCGATGCAGGCGCCGGTGCTGACGCCTGAGAAACGCGCGTCGGTGACCAATGCGACTTGCTTGCCAAAGGAAAGATACTTGAGTGCCGAAGTGATCTGGTAGGTTTCTTCCATGCCACAACCGATCGGGCCGCGGCCGATCAATACGATCACGTCGCCCGATTGAATGGGGTTGTCGGTCTGTCCTTTGATCGCAGCGATGGCGTCGCGTTCGCTGGTAAAGACTCGCGCCGGTCCTCGTTTGCGATACACGCCATCGTCATCGACTACCGTCGGATCGATCGAAGTCGCTTTGATGACAGATCCTTCCGGGCAGAGGTTGCCAGAGGGAAAACAGACCGTGCTGGTCAATCCACGTCGCTTGGCTTCGTCGGGCGCCATGATGACTTCGTCGGGATCGACGCCATCGGCTTCACGTAGCCGCTCGCGGCAGACCTTTCGTCGATCGCTTTCCCGCCATTGATCGAGCAGTTCGTTCCAGCTCATGCCGGCGACGGTCTTGGCGTCAGCTTTTAACAAGCCGAGTTCTCGCAGGTGCCAAGCAACTTCGGGGACTCCTCCGGCCAAAAAAAGACGCACGGTGGGATGGCCGACTGGACCATTGGGCAAACAGTCGACAAACCGCGGAACCAATTTGTTGACTTCGCGAAACGCGGCGGCGTCAGGTCGCTCCAGCCCGGCCGCTGCGGCGATCGCCGGGATATGCAACAGCAGGTTGGTGCTGCCGCCGACCGCCGCGTGAATCAGCATCGAGTTGAAGATCGCATCTTCGGTGATGATTTCCCGCAATGTTTCACCTCGCTCGACCATCTCGTGCGCCGCCACGGCTGAGTCGCGGGCAAGCTGCGTCCAGATCGGCTGACCACTGGGAGCAAGCGCCGCATGCGGCACCGTCATGCCGAGTGCCTCCGCAACAACTTGGCTGGTTGCAGCGGTTCCCAGGAACTGGCAGCCACCTCCGGGCGTTCCGCATGCGCGGCAACCCTCCAGAGACGCTTCTTCCAGACTCATCTCGCCGCGACTGTATCGCGCACCGATCGTCTGCACTTTACCGGCATCTTCACCAACGGTTGGCGGCAGCGTGACACCACCCGGTACCAGGACATTGGCCAAATCGCCGCAACCTGCCAACGCCATCATCATGGCCGGCAGTCCCTTGTCGCAGGTCGCAATGCCGATCACAGCCTTGCGTTGCGGTAGCGACCGAATCAGTCGCCGCATCACGATCGCTGCGTCGTTTCGGTAGGGCAGCGAGTCGAACATGCCTCGTGTGCCCTGGCTACGACCGTCACACGGATCGCTCACGAAAGCCGCGAATGGAACTCCTTCCTGCTGGCAGACTTGTTCGGCAGCAGCCTGGACCAACAAACCGACTTCCCAATGGCCGGTATGATACCCCAGGGCCACGGGCGAACCATCTGGATTACGGACGCCCCCTTGAGTGCTGAGGATCAGATATTGATCGCCAAGCACACGTCGCGGGTCGAAGCCCATGCCTACGCTCTGCGTGAGACCAAACAGATCTCCGCTGCTCCAATTACGAAGGATGTCGTCGCTCAGAGGCAACTTGCCGCTGGGACCTTGGGCATGAGTGCGAAGCGTGTCAGTCGCCGGTGACGCAAAATAGTCGTGCATCTGAGAAATTTTATCCGAAAGCCCCCTGCCGCTGGGCTAAAGAAATTGGCGTTCGGCAACCGCCTGCGGTCGCTACGAGTTGTCGTCACTCTTTGTGCCAGCGGATGTCATTTGGTTCCAAAATGTCTTCTGCAATGCCAGCCAGCTTTCCATACCCATCGGCACCCAACTCTTGATCATCTCGTCAGGCTGCATTGCTTTGACGTTGGCCATCATCCGCTCCTGCATCTGCTCGAGCATGGCCTCCTGCATCGGCGCCACATCGGGCAGGCCCATGTACCGTCGGGCCTCCTCGGGCGTACAGTCGATGTTGATCGTGATCTTCATTTGATGGTTCCTGGCGATGCTCGGCGATTCGCTAAGGGCGAGTGTAAGCCATCGCACGAAACAGCAACAGCCTAAAGCTGGTCACGGCAAACTGCCGAGTGCACCTCGCAGTTTGTAAAGTGGCCGTCACGCTCCGTCGTGATGTAGCCCGACCGAACCGATTTCCAGTGAGATCCAGGCCGCTCGTAGCGAGATGTTAGCCAAGCGTTCTCTTCGATATGACGAAAACTCGTGGTGCGTTTTCCGGTCGGGCATCGTCACGACGGAGCGTGACGGCTACTTTGATTCCCGGCGAGCAAACCGCAAGGTACACGGCAACCAGCCGTGCGAAATGGCGTTTACGCGAATCCGGCGGGCTAGAATCGCTCACCTCGAGATTTGTGATAGGCCTGAACACATTCCGGATAGCCCTAACGTGGTCAGCGTCAAGTACGGTAGTGGATTGCTCAGATCTTCTGCGTCATTCTTGTAAGAAATCCGTTCCCTGGACTGACTAGTTCTCGGTTCTTCAATATCGTTGCAGCAAGTCGAGCATTTTCCGATCGAGTTGATGCCCTTGGTACTCCTCGTATTGAACATCCTGGCGTTGGCTGTCGAGAACTCCGAATGACCCACGGAAGTTCCATAACGCCCATCCCCAATCGGCTCGCTGCCAGTTTGCCAAGCAATCCTCCATCCAGGCCAACGTGACGTCATGAGGTGTCTTGTTGTGGCAGCCGAATTCGCCAACCATCACACCAAGACCCTGCTGTTGTGCTTGCTGCCAGGGCAGAATCGCTGTCTCCCATAGCCATTGGCGGTCCTCCATGTTCGGACCCACAAACGGTTGTTTGCGATTCTTCGCGTCGTACACGAGTTGTGCCACCGGTGCGTCCCACTCGGTTCGCAAGACAAGCAGATCTTCTTGGCCGTCGGCAGTGCGTACCGCGATCTCGCTCAGCGTCAGCCAGTCGCCCTCGGTCACGGCCAACTCAACGCGTTTGCTGCCTGCCGGGATGATCGCTTCGTAGTCGCGGTCATACACATTCTGATACGTATTCCATTCTTTGACGAAGTTCTCCTGCTTCCACTCGCCGGTTCCAGGTCCGGGGACGAACGTCTTCTGCCAGAACACGTTGCCATCGGCTGTGGCGACGAGGGTCGCTTTGGATGAGACAACGTTCACACGCATGCGCAGGGGTGTGGCACGATCGAATGTTGCTTCCATGACCATCGGTCGTCGTGCCTCGGCGGACACTCCCGGTTTGCTCGGTGCATACAACCGGCCGTTGGCCATCAATCGCGGCCAAATCGGAACCGGATACTGATCCGCACCGCTCACCCAAGAAGCCTTGTAATGAGTGACGTCCATCGGCGTATAGCCGCGTGTTGCCAGCGCAATCTGAAGTTTCGCAAGTTCGGGAATCGGCTCCCGGCCCCACCCGAGGCCATCCGAAATCATCAACCGCTGCGGGTCCTCGGCGCGAATCGCCGCTGCGATCTTGCCGACGACGTTGAGATAAGCCGCCTTGGAAACATCCGACGGCTCATTGAACAAGTTGAAACTGAGCTGCTGGTTAGGAATGCCTCGGTAGCGTTTTGCGAACATTGCCCAGTGCTGGGCACAGACTTGCTGGGCAACTGGATCGGTCCACAAGTCCGTCGCTTCCGGTGGCTTGGCGACCGTGTAGCCAGGTGCCCGGTGGAAATTGATACACACATGGATGGAGTACTTCTTTCCCCACGCCACGGCTTGGTCGATGTGCCGTAGTTGAGCCTCATCGAATTGGTTCCAGTCGTCATTCTTGATCCATACCCGGTAGTCCATGGGCAGTCGCACGAAGTTGAAACCCCATTCGTGGATCAGGCGAAAGTCTGATTCCAGAAACGGCCCGTTGGCGTCGCCGCGGCGATAGAACTTCTCCAATAAGTTGAACCCTCGCCATCGAGGCAAATGCTGGGCCGTCGCATCAGGTAGCGATTGAGCACACGTGACCGGCAGCGAAGTTGACTGGGCAATCGCAGCTATACCTAATGCCAACCAATAGACGAGTTTTTTTGTCATCGGAGTGTCACCTTTCTTGGTCCATCGCGGGTTAAATTAAATTCTTCTACGTAGGCCAGGACTTGGAGACCGTCCGGCTTAGCCGTTCCGATTTTGTTAGGATTTCCGACGCTCGTCGTTTGGCATAGGCACCGAGAAGAAAGTACATCACTCGATTGGACAGCCGCGGAGCGGCGGAAGAATGTAGCCTGGGGTAAGGGTGCGAGCTTTAAGCGAGCAACCGCAGCCCCAGGTTGCGGTTGCTCGACGACATTTTTCCCCCGCGGCGTTTCGGCGGCTACGCCGCCGAAACGCCGCGGGGGAAAGGTTCTTTCGGGTTCGCTTACCTGGGGTTACACCAGCCTCGCTGTCGCTCGTTGGTTCACCCCAGGCTACCCTCTTTCACCGCTCCGCGGTTACCCAATTCTCATCACAACCGGCATCCTCAGCCGGACGCTCTCCAGGTCCTGGCCTACAGGAACTGCTTTCACTGCTCCGAAGTAGATGAACCATCCGTCCAGACTCTTCCCATCGAACAAAGGGATCCACTGATCGCCGTCATCGGTGGCAACTTCGTCGTCGGCCAAGGCCGCACAACTGGCAAATGCTGCTGCCAAGAAACCGAGCACCATCGGAATCGGTCCGCAGCAGGGCCTGGCCGTTTGTTGGACTGCCACTTTCATACCTCAACAAGGAAGTTTATGGTTCGTCAGCTTTGGATTCACTCAACTGGCGAAACTATTCTATCCTCGATCGCCCAACAACTGGTCAAGCACCGATCGGGTACAGTATCCTGCAAAGCCCCGAAGCCGCACCTTGACTTATTTCTGCGTTGTCCAACCATGCAGGAGTCATGGGTTCTTCCGCGAATTTAGTGGTTGATCCGCAATGATTGGGTGGCTGGTGGTCGAGCGTCAGCGAGCCCCCAGACGCGAGCCCGTGGAATTTCGGGGGCTCGCTGACGCTCGACCGCCGGCCACCCCTTGAATGCAATTTTCCATCTGCCACTAAAACTCCGGAAGAACCGAGTCATGAAACAACGGAGGACACGATGCTGAGATTGATACCGGCCGCAATCGTTTTGGCGGTGTTTGCAACAACGGCTCACGCAGACGACATCCAGACACTGCAGTCTGCGGGCGACCATACCGTCGTCAGCGCGGCCGAAGCCCGGGCGGCGCGTGATGCATTGGTCGCCGGTGGATCGAACAACCTGTTGCCTGTTCTGAAGGCATTCAAGGACAGTACGCTGTTGGCCACGAACTGGCTGCGAAGTGCTTTTGAAGCGATCGCTGATGGTGAAATCAAAGCCGGTCGCCCCCTACCTGAAGACGAACTGCTGGGCTTTGTCAGCACAACTTCCGAGTCACCGGCGGCGCGTCGGCTGGCATACGAATGGCTGCTCAAAGGTGATCCGCAGTTGGAAGACGAACTGATTCCAGAGATGCTGTTGGACCCCAGTCCGGAGTTTCGACGTGATGCGGTGGCTCGCTTGATTGACGAGGGAAAAAACACGACTGGTGACGTGGCGACCGCGATTTACCAACAGGCGCTCAGCGGCGCGGTTCACGAAGATCAAGTCAAGACGATCGCCGCCGCGCTGCGAGAAGCGAAGGTGGATGTTGATCTGCAGAAACACTTCGGATTTCTGACGTCCTGGAAATTGATTGGCCCGTTTGACAACAGAAATATGAAAGGGTTCCCAATTGCCTATCCGCCCGAGAAACGAATTGATTTGTCCGCCGAGTACGATGGCCAGCTGGACCGTGTGAGTTGGCAACCGATCGCCACCGACGACGACTACGGCGTCGTTGACATTGGCAAACAAATCGAGAACTTCAAAGGCTCGCTCATGTATGCGACCACGACCTACTACAGCGACCGAGACAAGACGGTTGAGTTCCGGCTTGGCACACCCAACGCTTGGAAACTGTGGGTCAATGGCGAACTTGTCTTCCAGCGCGAGGAATACCACCGAGGCACTCGCATGGATCAGTACAAGATGCCGGTCACGTTGAAGAGCGGTGCGAATACCATTCTGTTAAAGGTTTGTCAAAACGAGCAGACTCAATCGTGGGCACAGGATTACAAGTTTCAGTTAAGAGTTTGTGACAGCACCGGTTCTGCGGTCCTTGCCTCCGCCGCCGCCGATTTGAGCGACAACACGCGAGGAGCGAAATGATGAGCGACTTAAAGTTTGCAGCGTTCTGTGCCTGTTCGATGGTTTCGTTTTCGATGGTTTCGTTCGTGATGTTCGCCACGGCCCCGATGACGACCGAGGCAGGCGACTGGCGCCAGTTTCGCGGCAATGCGGTGAACTCAGTGGCGATTGACGAGACCCTGCCGACGGAACTCAGTGGCCGAAACATTGCGTGGAAAGTCGAACTTCCCGGGCGGGGACTTTCGGGGCCGATTGCCGTTGGTGATCAAGTTCTGCTGACCGCCAGTTCCGGATACATGCAAGATCGGCTGCACGTTTTGAGTTTCGATGCAACGACCGGCCAACTGCAGTGGGAACGTCAGTTTCAGGCAACCGGCCGCACCGGATGTCACGAAAAGATGTGTGTGGCGACTCCCACACCGGCCAGCGACGGCGAACGGGTCTTCGCGTTCTACTCCAGCAATGATCTGATTTGCACTGATCTTGCCGGCAATCTGCTGTGGTATCGAGGTCTCGGGGCCGAGTTCCCCAATGCCAGTAACAGCCTGGGCATGTCATCCTCGCCGATCGTGATTGGTTCAACGGTGATCGCCCAAGTGGAAAGCGATGCGGAAGCCTTCGCGATTGGAGTCGACACGATCAGCGGTGAAACGAAGTGGAAGATCGACCGTCCTCGCAAAGCGAATTGGACATCTCCGACAATCATGCCGGGCACCGAGGGGCGTCCCACTGTCGCCTTGCTGCAATCGTCGGCTGGGCTGACCGCGGTTGATCCGGAAACGGGAAAGGTGATTTGGGAATTTACCGATGGAGCTGCGACGATACCCTCGTCCTCAGTCATCGGCAGCGTCGTCGTCATCCCCTCCAACGGCCTAACGACCGTGAAACCATCGGCCGACGGCTCCATCGAAGAGGTTTGGAATGCTTCCAACATATCGCCCGCGACTTCCAGTCCGGTGATCTTGAATGGGTTGGCCTTCACGGTGAATTCGGCCGGAGCTTTGTCGGCGGGGGATATCGAAACTGGCGAGCGGGTCTGGCAACTTCGTTTGAAGGGACCTTTCAGCAGCACACCGATCGCCTCGAACGGCCACTTGTTTTTCTTCAATGAAGAGGGTTTTGCGTTCGTTGTGAAGCCCTCAC
The DNA here is from genome assembly GCA_963704055.1 of Pirellulaceae bacterium. Classification (GTDB taxonomy): domain Bacteria; phylum Planctomycetota; class Planctomycetia; order Pirellulales; family Pirellulaceae; genus Rubripirellula. The sequence goes on from CAVPGW010000035.1 coordinate 50,033, forward strand.
GCGAGAGTGGCGAAATCGTCTCCGAACTTGATCTGGGCGAAACGATTCTTTGCAGTCCCGCTGCGTCGAACAATGCCTTGTACGTTCGCAGTGACGGGCACCTTTGGAAATTCGCCGAATGAGTCGAGTGCGAAACAGTTCAGGCATTGTTTGTTCGACGGCGAGCCGCAGGTGACGAGCGCGGGGGAACCTGCGTCGATCGGACTGGCCGCAATCGATCTTGCCGCAATGTCTGATCGGTACCAGAGGACTGCTTACTCTTCTTCCAACATCTCGGCACTAATATTCAGATTCGTGCTGACATTCTGCACGTCATCGAGATCGTTGAGGTTTTCGAGCAGCTTGATGACTTTCTTGGCCACGCTGGCTTCGACATCAACGGTGGTCTGCGGCAGCCGTGTGATTTCGCTCAGTTCGGCTTCGATCTCGGCAGCTTGAAATGCGTCGGCAAGTTGTTGGTGGACTTCGGGCGGACAGGTCACTTGCAGCTTGCCGTCATCGGTTGCCTCAACATCATCGCCGCCATGCTCAAGAGCAATTTCGGTCACCTTTTCCTCATCCGCATCCGCATCAAAGATAAACAGACCTTTGCGATCGAACAGGTAGGCAACGCAGCCTGACTTGCCGATTTCACCACCCAATTTGGAAAAGGTGGAACGCAGTTCCGGGCCGGTGCGGTTGCGGTTGTCGGTCAGCGTTTCGCACATCACGGCAACACCGCCAGGACCGTAGCCTTCGTAGAGGATTTCCTCGAGATCACCGCCGTCCAATTCCCCCGTGCCTTTCTTGATTGCGCGAGTGATATTGTCCTTTGGCATGCTAACCGCTTTGGCGTCATCGATTGCCTTGCGGAGACGGAGATTGGCGCTGGGGTCACCGCCGCCACTTTTCGCAGCGACAATGATTGCCTTGCTAAGTTTGCTCCAAAGTTTGCCTCGTTGGGCGTCGACCCGACCCTTGCGGTGTTGGATGTTCGCCCACTTTGAATGTCCTGCCATAACTGGTCTTGCTACATGAAACGGTTGGCGTGTGAGCCGATGCTCACAACGTCATGGGCTACGGATTTTACAACAGAGTATGTGACTGATCGGCTATCGAGGCTTGCGTTTGGTAAGCTTTCGGCTGGCCGACTTCTTGGTTGATTTCTTGGAAGTGCCGGTTGTTTTTTTGGCGACCTTCTTTGTCGTCGACTTCTTTGTGGGGCAGCTTTTCTTACTTCGACTTCTTGACGGGCGTTTTCTTTTTGACCACGCTCGACTTCGTACGGGGGGTGCCGCGAGCCAGACTTGCCTGCTGTTTTCTTCGACGTGACGGCCGACTTCTTGGCGGCCGGCTTTTTCTTGCCTGCCGATTCACTGGCGGACGGTTTGATGTCGACTTCGTGGCTGCCGGTGCGCTCGCCGGGTAGCGGTGGCAATGGCGGTTTCACTGGAGCCTTCTTCTTTGATGCCGGCTTTACTTTCTTCTTTGGTGGATTCTTGGCCGCTTC
>CAVPGW010000036.1:0-236304 GCA_963704055.1 Pirellulaceae bacterium
TGACATCACGGCCGCCGAGTTGGTCATCGAAGCTGGTCAGGTGGCGCATCTGGCTCTCCGATCGAAACGGAGGTCAGCAAGTTGGAAATTGAGACAACGTCGGCCATCTTATTGACCGGTGAGGTCCGGATTGTGAATACCGGTACGCTACAGGTTGGCGGGATTGGTGCGCCTCAGCAGCGGAATCACCGCAGTCAATCTCGGAAGCGAAATCACCTTGGTTGGCGATTCCGAGCTCACGTTGACTGGTGCGGTTTCTGCCGACGGCCCCATCACGATCACCGCCGGGAGTGGCACCAGTGATGACCTGGTAATTGATGGCGCTATTGCTGGGAGCATTTCATCGACTTCCGGTTCAGTGGATCTCGACGCTGGCGGTGAAATTCGTGTTGAGGGCATTGTCATTGCAGACCAGGACATTACGGTCACCTCCGCCGGTGATACGGTAGTTGATGGCACTCTTGGTGGGAGCATTACTTCGACTTCCGGTCCAGTGGATCTCGACGCCGGCGGTGAAGTTAGGATTGAGGGAAGTGTCTTTGCAGACCTGGATGTTACGATCACGGCCACCGATACCGCGAATCCAGGTGACGACGTGACGATCAATGGAGGCCTTGGTGGGTTGGTTACTTCTAACTCCGGAAACGTCAATATCAATGCGGGCGATGATGTGTCGATCTCTGGGCCAGTGATCGCAGGCCTCGCCATCACGATTGACGTTGATCAATCTGGAACCACTGATGCAACGGGCTCAAGCGTATCCATCGATCCAACGACATTGAATACAACCCTTGGCACCGACATCACGGGCGGCAATGATGCCGATACGTTCAACATCGGTGACCAATTGCCCGAATTCGTTCGTGTTGATGGGGGAGCAGACGACGACGTCCTCATTGGGATCTCGGTTTTGCCCCTGTCGGTTTGACTTTGATCCCGACCACGACGGGATTCGAGATTCAAAACGGCGGCACATCGTCGATCCACGCTAGCGGCATCGAATCTGTAGATCCCCAGTCTGCACCGACCAGTCTATCGTTATCGGTTGACCTAAGTGGCACCACACCACTTCTTGATCCCAGCTTGAGCCCTGTTGCCACCCCCAACACCACCGCCTTGAGCGTGACTGGCAGCAACCTGGTGGTCGACGTCGACGGAGATAAGATCGGCGTTACGATCGCAGAAATCCTCGACGTCGCGGTCGCTGGTTCGACCGACATCGACACGGTGACGGCGGCGGACATTGGCGTGCCGCTCAGCGTGACTGGCGGCGGCAACAACGACGATCTGAATGGTTCTTCGGCCAGCTTGGGCGAAACCGCGGTCTACAGCGGCAACCAATCCGAGTACTCCCTGAATAACCCCAGTGGCGGTTCGGTTAACACGATCGACGTCGACGACGACCGCGTCCTAAGCCCGGACGGTACTGACTCTGTCACCGACTTTGAATGGCTTGAGTTTGCCGATTTCACGATCAGCACGGCGGCGCCGACGGTGACTTCGGTCGCGGTGCCGGCCAACGGCTACTATATCGCCGGCCAAAATCTCGATTTTACCGTCACCTACGACAAGCTTGTGAAGGTCGTCTCGGGCTCACCAACACTCGGTTTGACCATCGGCTCCACGCCCCGCTTAGCGTCGCTGCTCAGCGGCGGCGGCCCTGGCGGCTCGCTCACGCTGACCTTCCGCTACACCGTGCAGCCCGGCGATTTGGATACCGATGGCATCGCCATTACTGCGCTCACCGGTGACCTGGAAGATATCAACATCCAGAACAACATCGACCTGACCCTCAACGGGGTCGCTTCGACCGCCGGCGTGCTGGTCGATACGATTCAGCCGACCGTTGCGATTGCCAAGGCCTCCGGCGTCAATGATCCGACGCATTTGGCCACAATCCCGCTCACGATCAACTTCAGCGAGCCGGTCAGCGGCCTGACCGAAGGTGAAATCTCGGTCGGCAACGGCACGGTGGTGGCATCGAGTTTGACGCCTGTGGGTTCGCTACCAGCAGCCTCCTACACGGTCAACGTCACACCCACCGCTGACGGCACAGTGACGGTCAACATCGGTGCCGGCGCGGCTCAGGATGCTGCTGGACTGCAGAACCAGGCGGCGACGCTGTTCACGATCGAAAGCGATCAGACGCTGCCGGAAGTGGAGAGCATTACATCAACGGCCCCCAATCCAACCAACGTCAGCCCAATCCCGTTCGCAATCCTGTTCAGCGAGGACGTGTTTGGTCTGCAGGAAGCGGAGATCTCCATCACCAATGGCACGATTGTGGGCGGTTCGCTCAGCGGCAGTGGTGATAACTACAGCTTCACGGTAGTACCCACCGGCCAAGGAGATGTCACGGTCAGTGTCGATGCCAGTGCGGTCTACGACGCCACCGGAGTCAGCGGAAACTACAACGTTGGATACCCCGCCAATCCTAACGACATCTTCACAATCAACTACGACTCGCTCGCCCCGGCGGCGCCTGTGGTTGTGTCGATCACCGATGATACCGGTGTTCCACTCGATGGGGTGACCAGCGACGAGTTGGTCGACATCACCGGCACCGCCGAGAACGATAGTTCAGTCGAAGTATTTGTTGATGGTGGTTCGGTGGGAACGGTAACCGCCAGTCCCACCGGGGACTGGACGATCACAGGTATCTCGTTGCCTGAGCAAGTGGCTCCTTACTTGATCACTGCCCAAGCCACCGACGCGGCGACAAACACAGGCCCCCTCTCGGCACCGCTCAGTGTGACAGTCGATAAGACGGCGCCGGATGCTCCTACGATCAACTCGGGAGAGGATGATGTTACGCCAGTGACGGGGACTTTGGCTTCGACCGACTCGACCAACGACCTTAGGCCCGAGCTGAAGGGTGATCTGGGGTCAGCGGAAGCGGGCAGCACGATCACGATCACTTCGGATCAAGATGGTGTATTGGTGGGAACAGCGACTGCCGCCGGTGACGGGTCTTGGTCCTTCACGCCGTCAATGGACCTGACTGAAAACGTTCACAATTTCACCGCCACGGCCACCGATTTGGCGGGGAACGCCAGTGGGCCAAGCATTGCCTTTGAACTCACGATCGATGCGGCAGCGCCAGCGCCGCCTGTGATCACCTCGGCGAACGACGACGTGCTACCGACCGGCAGCCTCAGTTCGGGCGCGGACACCAATGATGACCAGCCCGAACTGGTCGGCGCTCCCGGTTCCGCCGAAGCGAACAGCACCGTCACCATCACATCCGATGTAGACGGGCTGTTAGGAACGACGACCGCCGCGGGTGACGGCTCTTGGTCCTTCACACCTACCACAGCCCTGACCGCGGGCACGGGGACAACGCACAGCATCACCGCCACTGCGACCGATGCAGCCGGAAACGTCAGTTCCGCCAGCACTCCGTTCTTGCTGACGATCGATGTCTCGGCTCCGACGGCTCCGACGATCAATTCGGGAGAGGATGATGTTACGCCAGTGACGGGGACTTTGGCTTCGACCGACTCGACCAACGACCTTAGGCCCGAGCTGAAGGGTGATCCGGGGTCAGCGGAAGCGGGCAGCACGATCACGATCACTTCGGATCAAGATGGTGTATTGGTGGGAACAGCGACTGCCGCCGGTGACGGGTCTTGGTCCTTCACGCCGTCAATGGACCTGACTGAAAACGTTCACAATTTCACCGCCACGGCCACCGATTTGGCGGGGAACGCCAGTGGGCCAAGCATTGCCTTTGAACTCACGATCGATGCGGCAGCACAGCGCCGCCTGTGATCACCTCGGCGAACGACGACGTGCTACCGACCGGCAGCCTCAGTTCGGGCGCGGACACCAATGATGACCAGCCCGAACTGGTCGTGGTCCCGGTTCCGCCGAAGCGAACAGCACCGTCACCATCACATCCGATGTAGACGGGCTGTTAGGAACGACGACCGCCGCGGTTGACGGCTCTTGGACCTTCACACCTACGACACCCCTGACGGCGGGCACGGGGACAACGCACAGCATCACCGCCACTGCGACCGATGCAGCCGGAAACGTCAGTTCCGCCAGCACTCCGTTCTTGCTGACCGTTGACTCGCAAGATCCGTCGGTGACGATCTCCGATGACGAGCCGGGTACCGTGGGTGCGGGTGAAACGGTGACCTTCACGTTCCAGTTCGACGAGGACGTCTTCGGGTTTGATGCCAGCGACATCGATGTCACCGGTGGCACGAAGAGCACGTTCACCGCTGTTGACGCGGACACCTACACGTTGGTGGTCATTCCGGCCACGAACTCGACCGCTAACATCACCGTCGACGTGGACGCCGGCAAGGCAGTCGATGGCGTCGGCAATCCCAACGTCGCCGCGACCCAGGCGGTGCAAGCGGTCGATACGACGACCGGCACCGTGTACGCCTTTGTCCTGGAAGATGAGTTTGTCGACATCAACGCCAGCATTGATGGCGGCCTGGTCACGGGTCTGACCTCACTGCCGTCGACCAACGGTACAATTCTTAACCTCGGTGGTGGAATCGTTCGCTACACCCCCAATCCCGACTACTACAGCACACCTGGGAATGCGAGCTTTAAATTCACATTGACCTCGGGCATGGTGGGGACCGCGATTGTGACCGTTCAAGCGGTCAATGACGCTCCGACCTTCACACTCGGTAGTGATCCCACCGTTCTTGAGGATGCGGCGGGAGTCCAGACGGTTGCCGGGTTCATGGTTGGATCCGTCGGGCCGGCCAATGAAGTTGCCGAGCCTCAAACGCTGACGGCCTATCTTTCGAATACCAATAACAGCTTGTTCAGCGTACAGCCTGCGATTGATGGCACCACGGGAGACCTGACTTACACACTGGCGCCCGACGCCAACGGTTCCGCGATCGTCACCGTCTACGTCCAAGACGATGGCGGCACTGACTTTGGTGGTGATGATACCTCAGCGTCTCAGACGTTCAACATCAACGTGACGCCGGTGAACGATGCTCCGACCTTTACGATCGGCGCTGACCAGACGAATGTCGAGGATGACGGGCTTGTCTCGGTCGCTGGTTTCTTCAGTGGCTCGGTCGGCCCAGCCGATGAGGTTTCCGAGCCTCAGACGTTGACGGTCACCTTGACCAACGACAACAACGGCTTGTTCACGGTACAGCCCGAGATCAATGCCTCCACGGGAGAACTGACCTACACGCTGGCGGACGACGCCAACGGCTCGGCCACGGTAACCGTCGCCGTCAGTGATGATGGTGGCACGGATGATGGTGGTGTTGATAGCGCGGCCGACCAGATGTTCGAAATTTCCGTAACGGCCGTCAACGATGCCCCCACCGCTGACGACATCACGATCGGCACCAACGAAGATACAGCCATCACCTCCAATGCCCTGGCCCCGATCGTCAGCCCCGGACCGGCGGACGAATCAGGTCAGACTCTGACGGTGACAAGCGTGACTCAGGGAACGTACGGTACCGTGACATATTCGGCCGGCACGTTCACCTACACGCCCAATCCGAACACCAATGGAATCAACACCAGCGGACCGGACACGTTTACCGTGACGCTGACCGATAACGGGACGACGGAGCAGAACTTTGAAGCCAAATATGACTTCGGTACGGCCGGTTCGCCGGTCGAGTCTGGCTATACGCAGATCACACCGGCCTCCAGCGAATGGACCGGTGTCACAACAATCAATGCACTGAATCCGGGCGGTGGTACTGATCTGACCAGCGATTTCATTTACCTCGACTCCGGGACGTTTGAGGTCGCCGTGCCCGCCAGTGGTTTCTACGACGTCACCATCTCCTTCGGTGGACTTGATGCCTTCGCTCACGAGGGTATGCAGGCCTCGTTGGAGGGCGTGATTGTCGACACCGTCAGCACGACGGTTGGTCAGATCATCACCAATACCTACAACGTCGAGGTGACCGATGGCGTCCTGACTGTCGATTTCCTGGATGTGCTTGGACCAAATCCGTGGGTGGTCGTCAACGCGTTGGAAGTCACTTCGACCGCTACTCTTGATGTTGATGACTTCAAGTCAGTAACGCGCAACGTGACCGTCAATGTGGCTGCCGTGAATGACCCGCCGGTCAACGACGTTCCGGGAGCCCAGTCGACTTCCGAAGACACTCCGTTGGTCTTCACCGGTGCCAACGCGATTACCGTTTTTGACCTGGACGTGGTCGAAGGAACGAACCTGCTCGAAGTCACGCTGTCGGTAACCGAGGGCGAGCTGACGCTTGCCACGATCGCTGGCTTGACGATTAGCAGCGGCACGGGAACCGGTGACACATCGATGACGTTCCAGGGTACAGCGTTGGCGATCAACACCGCACTGGACGGTTTGCAATACGATCCGGATGAAAACTTTAACGGCAATGACACGCTGACGATTGTGACCAGCGACCTGGGGAACACCGGTGCTGTCGTCAACATTTTGACCGATCTCGATACGGTCGACATCACCGTGACGCCGGTCAATGACCCACCTGAAATCACCGCTCCGCCGACGGTCAACGCCACCGAGGATACGACATTCAGCTTCACCGCTGGCGATACGATCTCGATCGCCGACGTCGACATCGATGAAGCGGGACCCGGCACGTTGAATGTTGATTTGGAGGTGACCGACGGTACGCTGACCCTGGGAACGATCGCCGGCCTGACCTTCACCACGGGCACGGGAACTGCCGAAAACTTGATGTCCTTCAGCGGCTTGCTGGCCGATGTCAACGCGGCTTTGGCGACACTGTCGTTCGATCCCGATTTGGACTTTGACGGTACGGCCACGCTTGACATCGATGTGGATGACAATGGCAATACTGGAACTGGAACGGGGACTGACTCGAAGAGCGTCGACATCGTCATGGTGCCGGTCAATGACCCGCCAGTCGCTGGCAATGTGGTGCTTAGCAACACTCTGGAAGACACCGCACTGAACTTCACTGACGCGGATCTGATCGTCAATACAACCGACGTCGATTCGCTTCCGGCCACATTCGTGGTGACGTCGGTCACGTTGGCTGCCGGTTCAGCCGGTGCCGGTATCATCAGCGGCTCCTCACCTAACTGGACATTCACCCCGACGCTCAACTACAACGGCCCGGTCGAACTGGAGTTTGTGGTCGACGATGACGGTCCGGCCAGTTCCAACACGGCCATAGCCAGCTTCAATGTGACGCCGGTCAATGACCCGCCGTACAACAGTGGCACGTTGCCTCCGGCACAGCAGGCCTTCGAGGACTTGCCCAGCGGTCTGAATCTGGCCGCCTTGCAAGTCGCCGATGTCGATTCGACCATACTTTCGGTGACTCTGGCGGTGAGTTCGGGGACCATGACGGCAACCGGCGCCGGCGGCGTGACGGTGACCAATTCGGGCACCGCCACTGTCACCCTCAATGGGACGATTCCAGCCCTCAATGCCTTCCTTGACGGTCCTGGCGCGGTCACGTACCTCAGCGCCACCAATGCCAATGGCATCGCTGCCGACTCGCTGACGATCACACTGAACGATGGTGCACTCTCGACGGCGCTGCCCTCGATCGATATCAACATCGCGGCAATGAACGACGACCCAGTGATCACCGCGCCGTCAGCGGTGGTGACGAACGAAGATACCTCGTTCAGCTTTACCGCTGGCGATACGATCTCGATCGCTGATATCGACATTAACGAAGCTGCCACCGGTCTGCTGAGCGTGGAATTGGGTGTGAGTGACGGAACACTGACGCTGGGCACGGTCACGGGGCTGACCTTTACCACTGGTAGCAACGGCGACGCCTCGTTCGTTGTCGAGGGTACGCTTGCCGATGTGAATGCAGCTTTGGCAACATTGACCTATGCCCCGAATTTGGACTTCGAGGGATCAGACACGCTGGACATTTCGGTTGACGACAACGGCAACACGGGTCTCGGCATTGGGACTGACTCGAAGAGCGTTGATATCACCGTCACGGCGATCAATGATCCCCCGGTGGCCGGACCGGTCACGCTTAGCAATACCGCGGAAGATACGCCGTTGGCGATCACCGACGCGCAATTGCTTGGCAACACAACCGACGTTGATGTCCCAGCTAATACCCTGACCATCACTACGCTGACGGTGACGACCGGAGCGGGTGCGATCTCTGGCGCATCCCCAAGTTGGACCTTTACACCCGATCCGGACTTCAATGGTCCGGTCGTGCTGACATTTACCGTCGATGATGGGGCTGGGGGTAGCGACAGCAGCACCGCCAGCTTCGATGTGACGGCGGTCAATGACAACCCAGTCTTGTTGGTTGGGTTGCCGACTGCAGTCTCGGCGGTCGAGGATGTCTCCTCGCCGATCAATCTCGCGCCGGCGGTGATTGGTGATGTCGATGCGGGTGGCGGCGACCTGACGCTCACTCTGGCGACCGCTGGGGGGACGCTCACGGCGGCCGATCCGAATTTGGTAATCACTGGCAGCGGCAGCTCGACGGTCAACCTGACCGGTACTCTCACGGAACTCAATGACTTCATCTCTGGCACCAGTGGCTCGCTGCAATACTTGAGCGCACTCAATGACAACGGCCCGGCGACTGACTTCGTGTTCGTGGTGATTACTGATAACTTCAACAGCGGTAGCGGTGGCGGAGGGATGGTCTCGCTAGGGGCAGTCCCAGTCAATGTCTCGGCGGTCAACGATGCACCCACCTTCGACGGTGACTTCTCAACCACTCAAAGCACGCCGGAAGATACCGCCGTGGTGCTCGATCTTTCGGGTGTAACCCTGGAGGACGTCGATGCCGATCCGGACAACATGGAATTGTCGCTGACGTCCAACGGCGGTTCGACGCTGTCGGTTGCCGGCACGACCCTGGCGGTCACAGGCGGTGGTAACACGTTGATCCTGACCGGCTCGCGAGCCGACATCAACGCCTTGTTGGCGGGCAGTAATGGTTCGGTGACTTACACGCCAGTGCCGGACGACAACGGGCCACGCAACATTGTGGCGACCGCCGATGACCTCGGTCACAATCCAACACCTGCGATGTCGACCGCGGTGGGTGAAACGCTGACGATTGAGATCGAACCGGTCAACGACGATCCGCTCAACGATGCTGGTTTCCCGGGCTTGGTTACGGTCGACGAAGATCTTCCTGGTGACGTCGACCTGTCATTGATCAACCTGGTCGATATCGATGCGGGCACTGGTACGCTGACGGTCAAACTCAGCACGACCGGTGGCGGTACGCTCTCCTCGGCCGGCGGTACAGGCATTATCGTTGGTGGTGACGGCACGGCGAACTTGACGCTGGAAGGAACATTGGGCGACTTGAACGCATTGCTAGACAACACGTCGGCAGTCCAGTTCACCGGAGCGCTGAATGTCAATGGCACGGCGGCCGACAGCATTGACGTGGCGGTCAACGACAATGACAACACCGGCACTGGTGGTGGACTTGATGTACCACTTGGCAACATCACGGTCGACATCATCTCGGTCAACGATGCACCGACATCTGCTGGTGCATTGCCAACTGACATCACGGTGTTCGAGGAAACATCCACTGCCGTCAACATGTCGGGTGTGGTGGTCTCGGATGTCGATGCCGCCAGCGGCCTGACCCAATTGAGCTTCGACACCGGTGCCGGTAACGGCAAGATCACAATCGTGCTCCCGGCGCCGCTCGCAACAATCGCACTGTCCGGCAACGGCACGACTTCGGTGCAAGCTCAAGGTACGCTGGCTCAGCTGAATGCTCTGCTGCAGGCAGTCGGTGCAATCAAGTACACCGGCGATACTGATGTCAATGGTGTTGATGCCGATGAGATTACGGTCGTGTTCGATGACCTGGGCAGCAGCGGCACGATTGGTGTTCCGGAGTCGATCCCCTTGGGTGTGATCAGTGTTGACATTACTGCGGTCAACGACGCACCGACGGTCAGTCTGCCGACGACCGTTACCGTTGCCGAAGACGGCAATGTTAACTTCGGCGGCATCACGGTTGCTGACGTCGACGCCGGTTCCGCGACGCTGACGCTGACGTTGACGGTCGGCAATGGTGTTCTGACGGCCGCCGGCAGTGGTGGAGTCACGGTCACCGGATCGCCCGCCGCGTCGATCGTTCTGAGCGGTTCGCAAGGCGATCTGAACACGTACTTGGCGTCGACGAATCTGAACTACGCACCCAGCGCCAATTACAACGGCAACGATGCGTTTGATGCCGTGATCGACGATGGTGGAGCCACCGGCGTACCTGGTCCGCAGAGTGGAAACGATTCGACGACGATTCTTGTCACCGAAGTCAATGACGTCCCGGTCGCCCCGCTGTTGACGCTGTCGACGCCAGAGGATACGACTCTGTTCGGTGCCGATGTCTTGGTCGGTGCGGTTCCTGGACCCGCCAATGAGTTGACGCAAACGCTGTCCTTGGCCGGCGGTACTCAACCGGCGTTCGGCGGCACAGTGGACTTTTACTTGCTCGACGGCGAGATCGACTTCACGCCGGCGGCGAACTTCAATGGCACTGCTACGTTCACCGTGATCTTGGCGGACAATGGGACCACCAGCGGTTCCTTCGCTCCACAGATGGTCACACGGACCGTTGAGGTCACCGTGGGTGCACTCAACGATGATCCGACCAACGAGGGAAGTTTGCCGACCTTCGTCACGGTCGATGAAGATCTTCCCGGTGACGTCGATCTGTCGTCGATCGACTTGGACGATGTGGATGCGGGCGCCGGCAGCCTGACGTTGACGCTCAGCACGACTGGCGGAGGCACGCTCTCCTCGGCGGGCGGGACTGGCATCACGGTCGGTGGTGACGGCACCGACACGCTGACTTTGGACGGCAACCTGACCGACTTGAACGCGTTGCTAGACAATACTTCGGCGATCCAGTTCACCGGTCTGCTGAACGCCTTTGGGCTGACTGCCGACGCGATTGACGTAGACGGTCAACGACGGTGGAAACACCGGTTCTGGAGGCGGAGGGGATGTGCCGCTTGGCAGCGTGACGGTCGCGATCGACGCGGTCAACGATGCACCAACCTTCACCCTTGGTCCGGATGAAACTGTCCTCGAAGATGCTCCGGCGGTGACCGTGCCAGGATTCTTGACGGCCGCCACGGTCGGTCCGACCAACGAAGCAACGGCCGGTCAGGTGCTGATCCAGCCCCCCACGGTGAACAACGACAACAACTCGTTGTTCTTAGTGCAACCGGCGATTGATGCCAGTGGCGAACTGACTTACACGGTGAACCCCAATGCCAACGGAGTGGCCACGGTCACGGTCGAACTGAGTGATGACGGCGGAACGGCCAACGGCGGCGACGACATGACATCGCAGGACTTCATGATCACCGTCACGGCGGTCAATGATCCACCGGCGATCACCGTGCCGACAACGCCCGCTTTCGGCACCGAGGATACGACCGTCGCTGATCTCCGGCGTTTCGATTGCCGATGTGGATGCTGTCAGCGGCGAATTGCTCGTCACCCTCGGTGTTTCCAACGGCACTTTGACGATGAGCACATTGACCGGTTTGACATTCACGGTCGGCGATGGAACTGCCGATGCGGCGATGACCTTTACCGGTACCCTGACCGATATCAACAACGCGTTGGCCTCGCTCAGCTACGACCCGGCGCTCAACTTCAATGGTAACGACACGCTCAACATCACCGTCGACGACCAGGGCAACACTGGCGGTGGACCGCTTGGCGATAGCGATTCGTTGACAATCGTTGTGCTTCCGGTCAATGACGCTCCTGTCAACACTGTTCCCGGGCCTCAGTCGTTGGTCGAGAACACTTCGCTGACCTTTACCGGTGCGACCGCAATCTCGGTATTCGACCTTGATGTCAATCCAGCGATCAATTTGGTCGAAGTGGAACTGACGGTCTCCGACGGCACGTTGACGCTGGGTTCCACCACTGGGATTACGGTCACCGGCGGAGCCAATGGTACGGACTCGGTGACGATCAAGGGGACCTTTAACAATGTCAACGCCGCGCTCAATGGCTTGGTCTACACCCCGGATACTAACTACAACGGGCCGGACCAGTTGAGCGTCACCACGAACGATCTGGGGAACATCGGAGCTGGCTCGCCATTGGTCGATATCTCCACGGTCGATCTGACGATCGAGGAAGCCAACACGCCTCCAGCCTTCACCGGCCTACTGCCGACGGAGATCACGATCGAAGAAGATGTGGTTGGTGATTTCGACTTCGGCTCGTTGCAGATTGACGATCCCGATGTGGCTGGCGGCACGATGACGTTGACGCTGACCGCCTCGGCCGGCCTACTCTTCTCCACTGACCCGCTGGTGCTTAGTGGCGATGGCACCGGTACCCTGGAGCTGCAAGGCACCCAGGCCCAGCTCAATACGTTATTGAGTACGCCGGGTGTGGTCACCTACCAGGGACCAAGCAACCAGAACGATCTGAATGCGGTCGATCCCACCGTGGAGGTCAAGGTTAGCGATGAAGGGAATACGGGCGCCGGACCTATCGGCGTGACCGTGGCCGGATCGGTCGAAATCGAACTGACCGCGGTCAATGATCCTCCGGAGATCACGGCACCGCTGACGGTCAACGCCACCGAAGATACGACATTCAGCTTCACCGCTGGTGATACGATCTCAATCGCCGATGTCGACATCGACGAAGATGCTTTGCCTGATACGCTGCTCGTCGATCTTGAAGTGACCGACGGTACGCTGACCCTGGGAACGATGACCGGGCTGACCTTCATCACTGGAGATGGAGATGATGATGCATTGATGTCCTTCAGCGGCTTGCTGGCCGATGTCAACGCGGCTTTGGCAACATTGTCGTTCGATCCCGATTTGAACTTCGCCGGCACCGCCACGCTTGACATCGACGTGGATGACAGTGGCAGTACGGGAACTGGTCCGGGGACATCCTCGAAGAGTGTCGACATCAACGTCGCGGCGGTCGATGACGCTCCTGATATTGACGTACCGGCTCCCCAGTCGACCAACGAAGATGCCTCGCTGACGTTCTCCACCGGCAACGGCAACCCGATCAGTGTTTCAGATGTCGATAGCGATCCGCTGGATGTCACGCTCACTGTTTCCAACGGCGTGTAGACGCTTAGCGGCACGTCAGGACTGAGCGGCGTCACCGGCAATGGGACCGGCAGTGTGTCGTTCACCGGTTCGCCGGCCGACATCAACACGGCACTGGATGGTCTGCTGTACGATCCGACGATCAACTTCAACGGCAGCGATACGCTCAGCATTACGGTTGACGACGGCAATACGGTCAAGCCGGACTCGGTTGCTCTGACGATCGCCGCGGTCAATGACCCGCCGCAAAACCTGGGCAGCCTGCCTGCCTCGGTCACGGTTGACGAAGACCTGCCAGGCGATGTCGATCTGTCATTGATCAACCTGTTCGATGTTGATGCCTCCTCCGGCATCCTGACCGTCACGCTTGCCACCACCGGTGGTGGAACGTTGTCAGCGGCCGTCACAGACGGTTTCGTCACTGTCGGCGGCACCACGACGAGCACCTTGACGCTCGATGGCACGGTGGCTGAATTGAACACGTTCCTTAACAATGCTTCGGCGATCCAGTTCACCAGTTTGTTGGACGCCAATGGAACGGGTGCCGATTCGATCAATGTCTCGGTCAATGACAACGGCAACGTTGGCAGCGGCCCCGCACCGACGATTCTGCTGGGCAATGTCTCGGTCGATATCAATGCGGTCAACGACGCGCCGACGGTCAGTCTGCCTGCGGGAACGACCGTTCTCGAAGATGACAACGTCGATCTTGGCGTGATCACCGTTGGCGATGTCGATGCGGCCGCTCGCCGCTCACGCTGGTCTTGAGTGTTGACGAAGGTGTGTTGACCGCAACCAGTGGCGGCGGCGTCATAGTCACTGGTTCTCCGTCCGGCTCGATCACATTGGTTGGTTCACAGAACGACTTGAATACGTTCCTCGGCGGACCAAGCGTCAACTACGCTCCCGACGCCAACTTCAATGGCAGCGATACACTCAGTGCCACGATTACCGATGGTGGTGCCAGCGGTTCGGGCGGTACTGGGACCGGCCGAATGATTCGCAGTCGATTACGGTGAATGCCGTCGAGGATCCGACGATCGCCGGTAACGTCACACTCAGCGATACGCTTGAGGATACGCCACTGGTGATCACCGAGGCTCAGTTGCTGGCCAACTCGAGCGATGCGGACAGTCCGATCAGCGTGACCTCGGCCACTCTGGGCAGTGGTAACGGTGTCTTGTCCGCCGGTCCGGGAGCAGGCGTTTGGACATTCACCCCTGATGCGAACTGGAACGGCGCGGTCACGATCGACTTCACCGTCACCGGCAGCAATTCCGACAATGCGGTTGCCAGCTTTAACGTGACCGCGGTCAACGACCAACCGAGCGTGACAGTTCCGACCAGCGGTCTGCCGGACCGGCGGACATGAAGGCTCTGTGCTGACGATCAGCGGCGTTTCGGTTGCCGACATCGATTTCCAAGTGCCGATCGCCACGACCGGTCCGGTGTCGCTGGATATCACCTCGCCTGGCGGAGTTGTTCGTTGGCCTCGGATCTTGGCCTGGTGACGGTCACGCCAATCGCCGGCGGCATTCAGATGATGGCGGTCCCTGGACGATGTCAACACGGTGCTGGCTACGGAGCTTCGCTTCACGGTTGGTGATGTCGATCCGGGAGCCTCGCTCACCGATACCGCCACGTTGACCTTTACAATCGATGATCTGGGCAACATCGGCGGTGGCTCGCTGACCGCTACCGAGACACTCGACCTGACGGTTACCGATGCCGCTCCGACGCTGGTCCTGACCGACAGCACCGGCACGACGGGCGAGCACAACGAAGGTCCCACACCTTATGAGCTGACCATTGGCGGCTTCGCCGATGCGGGTGGAACAACGAATGATCCGCTGGTTTCACTGCTGATCCGTTGGGGTGATGGCACGACGGACAGCATCACCAACCCGGTCTCGATCGCGGCGCTCAACGGCGGTGGCTCGATCTCTGTGACGCACGTCTATGACGACGATTCGGCCTACACCCCGGACTTGGCTGTCGATGCCTTCAGTCAAGGCAATGCACTGCAGTTCACGGATGTTGGATCGTTTGCTGATAGTCGGACACAGAATCTGATCGTCAACAACGTCGCTCCGAGCGTCTCGCAGGCAGCGGCCACCAGTCCGCTGATTCAAGGTGATCCCGGTCAATTCCAAGTGTTGGCGACCGACCCATCGGTCTCCGATACCGGTGACCTGGTCTACAGCTATGACTGGGACAATGACGGGATATTCGACCTTGTCACGGGCGCACTCGACCGTCACCATTCCGGCGTCGTTCATCGACGCCCCAGGCACCGGTGCTCAAGAGATTCGCTACAAGGTCGATGACCTTGACGGCGGATCTTCGGAAGAACATTGTGCTCGAAGACGTTCTGCCGACCGTGAGGGTCCTGGGCGTTTATGTCAACGGCAGCCAGTCAGGCAACGCATGGACGCCTACCTTCCGTGACTACGTTGATGGTGGATTTGGGGATGGCTCGGCGATCGGGTATCCGATTCCGCTGGGAGCAGCCCAAGCTGATACGCTTCCTTGGATCAACGTCAACGAAATCATCGTTCAGTTCAGCCACAATGTCGGAGCCAGTATTAACCCGGACGGGTCTGACTTTGTCATCAGCGGGACCCCTGGCCTGTTGACGAATTCGAGCGAAGGCATTTTCTTCCAGCTTACGACGCTGCCCACGATCACGGGTGCCAGTTTTAACACGGCGAACAATACCGCGACGTTGACGCTCGACGATGTGATCGATCCGGCAGTCATTGACCTGACGGTGCTGTCTGCGGGCATTTTCAATGCCGGTGGCCAACTGCTCGATGGCGAATGGACCAACAACGTCGCGCTCTGCGGTCACACCACAGAATCCCGCTGGGGCCAGTGGCAATGGCGCCGCTGGCGGCGACTTCCAGTTCCGAATGAATGTCCTGCCAGGCAATGCCGAAGGTGGTGACACCACGGTGGGAACATCGGATACCAGTTTTGTTCGCAGCAAGCAGCCGTCAGGTGTGTTTGATGGGGGCGGGACTCCGATCTTCTTCGGTTCCTACGACATCCGAGCGGACCTCAATGGCAGTAATCTTGTGACGGGTAATGATACGGCCCGGGCACGAGCGAGACAGACGTCACTACCTCCTCCTGCCTGCTGCTGCTCCGGCACTACCTGCTGCTGCTCCGGCACCAGTTGGCTTCGAGGCGGCGATTGCACCTCCAGCTCCAGGCATTGCTGAAGACGCGAACGATTCCGTCCTCGCCGACTGGAGCGTTGATGAATCAGCGACTTCGAGTGCTGAAATCGAGCTGATTGCTGGTGAAACTCAGGAAGAGGGCGATTTCGCCGCTGGTGTTGACGAGTGGCTGACCACGCTGGACGAGGAATAGGCCGATTAGAAAATTTGGGTATTTTTCCCTCGAACGGTTCGAGGGAGTTGATCATGCAGACTATACTGTTAAACTTACTGGGCAACGGCGGAGATCCATTAAACCTCCAATGTGGTGCCCCCAACTTCAAAAGCCGGTGAAATCAATGAGAACGTTGTCTATTTGCGTAAGTGCGATCTTCGCTTTGTTGCTTGCTAGCCCGTCACACGGCGCGGTCATTTTGAGTATCGGGTCAGTCAACACGACCGGGATTCCCGGTACGGCAACCGTTGACGTTACGGCCGTTTCCTCGGGTGCTCCTGCGTCGCTCGATGGATATGACCTGGCATTCGATTTCAATGGTGACAGTTTGCCGGGACTTGCTCCGGGTTTCACTTTCACGGGTGTCACTGCTGGTTTGTTCGGGGGTGCGACCGCTACGCCCGCAGTAGCAGGGATGAACTTCGACACGGTCATAGCGGACAGTGGCGTCGCCACTTCGATCGCGACGCCAACAACGCTTTTCAGTTTGACTTTCTCGGTCGACGGGAGTGTCGTGCCTTACACGACTATGCCGGTTGATTTTCAAACATCCCCAACGATTACATTGCCTGGGCCTATAGTCTTGCCGCTCGACTTCTTCGTACTGTCGGGAACGAACGTGGACATTGCAAGTTCAAGTGGTGGCAGTGTCACCGCAGTACCCGAGCCGAGTTCATTCGCGCTTTGCGATTGGCGGTTGCCGGGATTGCAGCTCGTCGACGTCGTAAATCAAAAGCAGCTTCTACCAAGTAGCTGACTGCCGGCTTTTGAATGGAACATGAAACCCGCTTGCACTTCGTGTGCGAGCGGGTTTTTTTCGTTCGTCTAGGGCACTTTCAGTTCTCTTGTAGGCCCAGGACCTGTCCTGGCAATTGCCGAAGCGCCAGGACAAGGAGACTGTCCGGCTTAGGACGCAATGCGAGACTGAGTTTTGGTGCGATTCGCGTCAGCGGTAGGCACGAACATTCTGACTCCTTACAACAATCCGACAACTGCGGAGCAGTGATAGCATATAGCCTGGGGCCAGGCTTGCTCGTCTCAGCGAGCAAGCCGCAGCCCCAGGAATTGTCACATCCGACCCGATTCTCCCCGCGGCGATTTGGCGGCGTAGCCGCCAAATCGCCGCGGGGAGGGTTTTTCGGTTTCGGTGACCTGGGGTTACACCAGCCTCGCTGTCGCTCGTTGGTTCGACCCCAGGCTATATGCTGCCACCGCTCCGCGGTTCTTATTCTTCGTGTTGAACTAACAATTCCTAAGCCGGACGCAATGGGAGACTGTGTTTTGGTGCGATTCGCGTCAGCGGTAGGCACGAACATTTTGACTCCTTACAACAATCCGACAACTGCGGAGCAGTGATAGCATATAGCCTGGGGCCAGGCTTGCTCGTCTCAGCGAGCAAGCCGCAGCCCCAGGAATTGTCATCCGACCCGATTCTCCCCGCGGCGATTTGGCGGCGTACGCCGCCAAATCGCCGCGGGGAGGGTTTTTCGGTTTCGGTGACCTGGGGTTACACCAGCCTCGCTGTCGCTCGTTGGTTCACCCCAGGCTATATGCTGCCACCGCTCCGCGGTTCTTATTCTTCGTGTTGAACTAACAATTCCTAAGCCGGACGCTCTCCAAGTCCTGGCCTACGGATTTCGTGTACCCGCGCGTAGAGTTGGACGCGTTGTCCAAATCGATTAGTCTGGTGGGATCTATTCACTGTCGCGTGCCGAGAATCTGATGTCACTCCCTCGATTCCGTTCTACTTCACTGATGGGGCTGATTCTAGTCGGTGTGCTTGTGGCGTCTTCGCCGGCGATGGCAGCCGCCGTGACGACCAACGAGGCAGGTCTCGATGCCATCTTCTCTCAGGCATCCTTCGGGGTCAGTCCGATCGACATTCGCTTTGACTCGATTGTCACGGTTTCCAATTCATCGCTGCTCGACATCGATTCCGCAACCGACTTTTCGTTGTTGTTCACGATTCCTATTTTGGACAACCACGTAAACATGTTTTTCGTCGATACGATCTCTTGGTGTGGGGAGACCAATCCGGCGATCGTTGGCTGGTGCTGCCGGACCGGTGACGGTCGTCGAATCAGTGTTTGCGGCTGGTTCATTCGGGGCGGAACTGAATGTGCACGAACTAGGGCACAACCTGGGGCTCGGTCACACCGGCGACGGTATGGGACTGATGGGGCCCACCCTGAATGGTCAAACCGACTTTGACGGTTGCCGAAGCACATACCGTGCGGGCCAGCCCTTTGGTTCAGACCGATGTAATGGGCAAGTTCATTCAGGTCACACCGATTTTGGTGCAGGTGACGCGGTGCCAGAGCCCGGCAGTTTCGTGTTGTGCGGTTTGGCGTTCAGTGCGGTGGCCGTCCGCGCCCGGCGTCGACGCATACGATTGCGCTGAAAGAAAGTAGCCGTCACGCTCCGTCGTGACGAAAGCCCGACCGAGGGGCGAACCATCAGATTGTTTGTGTCGAAGAGATCGTTTGGCCGCGATCCAGCTACGATCGACCATGATGCCCGTCGAAAACGTTTCGGTCGGGCTGCATCTCGACGGAGCGAGATGGCTACTTTGCGAAACGCAAGGCGCACTCGTTCAGCCTTCCAAGTCAAACGCATCGTTCTGCCACGATTGCGCGAGGAGTTGGCAGAATGATGAGGGGCCGCCGGGGAAGACCCGTTCGATGAATCGGGTTACGACGAACGGAGAATTGGCGTCGGACGAGTGCCGAATCGTTCCGTCAGTTCGATGGTGCTAAGCTACGTCCGTGCTGAAGTCGGTGTCCGAGGTTTGGTAGGAAAATGGAGGTAGGAAGATGGAGGTAGATGATGGAGATTGCGGGAGGCTGGTGTGATGCCAGTCGGGGGCAGCGTTGCCCATTGCCAAGCGTTCAACCGACGAGCCTCGGACACGATCCCCGGTCTTCAGTGACCCTTCCCATTTTCCTACCTCCATCTTCCTACCAAAGTTTTCCCCCTGGTGCCGGCGACCTGGCTTCGATCGCAAGCCGCAGGCGATTGTGAAGGGTGCGCGCAGTCGCCTGCGGCTTGCCGTTAAACGATGTCGCTGGTCAGGCGTCGGCTTCTCTGCTCGAAGAGCGATTGCTCGCTCGCTTGATCAGTGTGATCTCATTGCCGGAGGGTGAAAACGAAACCTCGTCCATGAACATGCGGATCAGCACGAGCCCTCGGCCTTCGCCCTCGCACAAGTATTTGGGATCCGCTTGTACGTCGGGCAAGCTGGCGACGTCGAAGCCGGGGCCTTCGTCACGAACGGTGATCTTCGCCTCGTCTTGAGAGAAGACAGCGTGGACGTGGACGCGGCGGTCCCGATAGGGAGCTTCCCGTTGCCGCCCGGCCATGAATTCCATGGCTGCGGCAGCCCGTCGATCCGCCGACTTGATGTGGTCGAATGGCAACTCCAGATTCCCGTGGCAGATCGCATTGCGGAGCGCCTCCATCACCGATCTGGAAAACTGCATCACGCTGGTTTGATCGATCAGGCCGACATCCATGGCCAAATGCTGAAACTGCTCGACAATCGGCGGGATCAGTAAGATGTCGTTGTCCAACTCATATCGCAGTTCATCGTACCGCAAGCAATGGGCCAGCCGCTGGTGTGGCCGGTCCTGGACCTTGAGCGCCAGCACGTTCTTGACCGATTCGGCGAGATCGAGTGCCAGGCGTGACTTTGGAACGTAGTCAGCCGCGCCGACCAGCAGGGCCTCCACCGCGATGTCTTCGCTGCCAAAGGCGGTCATCAAAATCATTGGAATGGTGGGGTATTGGCGATGCACTGTCTTGACCAGCTGAATTCCGTCCATTCCCGGCATCTGCAGGTCAGTCACGACAACTAAAGGAAGTCTGGCTTCAATGTGTTCGAGTGCCTCGATTCCGTCCGATGCATATTCCACGAAACAGTCTGACTCGCTTTCCAGCAATCGTCCCGCCAGCGTGCGGTCGATAGGCGAGTCATCAACGATCAGGATGTGGCTCATGCGAGGAATCCTTTAATTTCGCTTTCGCAGCGATCGGTAGTGTGATAGCGGCGCAACGTCTTCGACGCGCGCTCTTCATTATTGTAAAAATTCGAGACCTAGAAAGGCGCAAACAAGAATCGGACTTCCAGCACGAGTGCGTCGGCGCGAATCAGGAGTCTCGTCTGAGGAAAAAACGGCTTGCCAGCGGCGACAGCGGTGCAGGATCAGGTGTAGAATACGCGAATTCCGATCGGCCCGGTGGACGTCGTCGCCGTCGAGTGTGGCGATCGGCTGACCTGGGGTCAAGCTTCGAGACTCACTGCCGCCGAGACCGGCCTTGATGCCGTTGATGAACTCTGCAAGTAATCACGATGCTTCGCTTCTTGAGAGCATCCAGCGTCGCGTGATTTGGCTTGTCTGCTCAGCAAGTCCACTATGCCAATCGCGTGCGAGCCGATACGAGCCAGATGAAGGTGGGTGGTCATCAGGCGTCGTGCGCCTCGGTCGTCACGATCATGACGACGCTTTTCTTTCGGTTCATGCGGTGCTGGTGATTTGATTTCCGTCAAGCCACACGCATCGCCCGTTTTTCACGCAATCCAGTTTCTGCTGGGGCAGCTCGACGCGTCGTACTTAAAGCGACTGCGACAGTATGGCGGGCTGCAGGCGTATCCGAGCCGAACGAAAGATCCCGACAACGTCGATTTTTCCACTGGATCGGTCGGGCTTGGCGCGGTCGCGCCCAATTTTGCCGCGCTCGTCGATACCTATTTGCGAACTCATCAATTGGGAATGGCCGACGAGCATCGCCGCTTCATCAGCCTGGTCGGCGATGCGGAGTTGGACGAGGGATCTGTCTGGGAGGCGGTCGCCGAACCTGTGATGGCGGGCTTGCACGACGTACTGTGGATCGTCGATCTCAATCGGCAGAGTCTGGATCGCGTGATTCCGGGGGTCCGTGTGCGATCGTGGCGCGAGATGTTTGCCGCCAATGGCTGGGATGTCGTCGACGCGAAGTACGGGCGGCTTCTGCAGGCGGCGTTCGAACAGCCCAACGGTGACTTGCTGCGGACCTGTATCGACGAATTATCCAACGACGCGTACCAGAGATTGTTGCGGCTAACACCGTCGGACTTGCGTGATTGGCTGCCAAGAAAGAGCCGCTACCCGCATGAATTGCGACGACTCCTGGAACGCTGGGATGATGCTCAATTGCACGAAGTGTTTTGGAATCTGGGCGGACACGACATCGAAGAAATGGAGGCTGCTCTGGCGAAGTCGGCCAGAACTTCCGGGCCGACGGTAATCTTCGCTTACACACTCAAGGGCTGGAGGCTGCCCACCGTTGGGCATCCGCAAAACCACTCCGTATTGCTCAGCGACGAGCAGATGGAGTCACTTCGCAGCGACCTTCAGATACGTCCGGAGGAAACGTGGTCCGGTTTTTCCGCGGACACTCCGGAAGGAGAACTATGTGAGCAGGTCGCTCGTCGACTTTACTCAAGTAGAGCCGCGGCAGCCCCGTCACCTGATTTACCGGTACCAGATGAATTGTCGATTTCCTTACCAGGGCACACGTTCGACGCAACAAACGTTTGGCGTGGTGCTGAGTACTCTTTCCCGCCAGTGTCCCGAACTTTCCAAACGTGTCGTCACGGTCAGCCCGGATGTGGCTAGCTCCACCAATCTCGGCGGCTGGATCAACCGGCACGACGTCTGGCGGCTGGATGAGCAAGAGGAACTACCCAAAGATGAAGCTGCAGGGATTCTTCAATGGACTGAGTCGCCGCACGGTCAGCACATCGAACTGGGCATTTCAGAAAACAATCTATTCTTGATGTTGGGTCAACTCGGACTGTCGCGGGAACTGTTTGGTCAAACTCTGCTTCCGATCGGAACTCTCTACGACCCATTTATCCGCCGAGGCCTCGACGCTTTGTTCTACAGCGTCTACTCCGGTGCCCGATTCATCGTGGTGGGTACACCGTCGGGAGTGACGCTCGCCAGCGAAGGTGGCATTCATCAGTCGGTAATGACATCCTCGATCGGAGTGGAGTTTCCCGAATTGATTTCGTACGAACCCTGTTTCGCGCAGGAGTTGGAGTGGATCCTGCTGGATGCATTGCGTCGCCTCCAGCGGCGAGCACAGTTCCACGTACGTGCGATTGACGACCAAGCGAGTCGATCAGGACTTGTTTCCGGACGTTTCCGATTCGCAACAGCGCGAGGTTTTGCGGCGAGGAGTATTGGCAGGCGCGTTATCGACTGCGTGATGGTCGACAGTTGGCGGGATATCAGCCGGGCAGGAATGTTGTCCATCTGTTCGTCTGCGGCGCGATGGTGCCTGAGGCGATGGCCGCCGTTGATCCTTTGCAGGAGCAGGGAGTTTTCGCCAACGTCTTCAACGTCACCGGGCCGGGACCCTTGTTCACGCAATTCCAAGGTGCGACCGTGGGCGAGGAAGGTACAGCGGAGAATCTGTTTGACGAATTGGTTCCGCCCGCCGACCGCTCGTGCCCAGTCGTGACGGTGTGCGATGCCCATCCCCACTCGCTGAGCTGGATCGGCGGCGCATTGGGAGCCCGAGTTTGGCCGCTGGGAGTTGTCAAATTCGGTCAATCGGGAAGCCTGAGCGAGGTTTACCGTCTTCATCAGATCGATACCGCAAGCATCGTTGCCGCGTGTCTCGCAGCGGTGAAGTCAACCGCATGATATCCGCGCCACTCTCGGTTCGTAGTGAGCCGATTCATCGAGTAATTGCATGAAAGCGGTCACTAGTGCTGCGTCACCGCTAGGAATTAGGGTTGTCAGATCTCAGCACCGTAGGCCAGGACTTGGAGACCGTCCGGCTTAGGGAAGTGATTTTGAGCAGTCTTCTTAGCTGCGGAGCAGCGGCGGCATGTAGCCTGCAGTGAATCCAACAAGCGACAGCGAGGCTGGTGTAACCCCAGGCTAGTGCTGAAAATCTAACCGAAGCGTGAGCCTTGAAGTTGCGATTTTTAGCTCGCTGGAAGTCCTGACCGACAGCGTGAGTTTAAGTTGGGTTTAGCCGCGTGCAGCGACAGCATCTAGGAAAACGGAACGAACGATGCCCATCAGCCGCGGAGCGGCGACAGAAAACGGAACGGTCACAATGCTGTCGCCCCTTCGGGGCTTGCGGTGCGTTTTCGATTACAAATCCTGGGATCGCGCCAGGCTATCATGCTGCCGTGCGCTCCGGCACTAGCGAAATCGCGTCAACTTCAAAAAGCGTGAGCGAGGCCTGTTTTCCCCGTGTTTCCTCGCTCACGCTTTTTGAAGTTGCGCATTCTTAGCCGCGGAGCGGCGACAGCATCTAGCCTGGGGCGTGAGCCCCAGGAAAACGGAACGAACGATGCCCATCAGCCGCGGAGCGGCGACAGAAAACGGAACGGTCACTGAATGCTGTCGCCGCTTCGGGGCTTTCGGTCGTTGTTCGATGACAAATCCTGGGGCTCGCGCCCCAGGCTACATGCTGCCGTGCCTCCGGCACTAGCGAAACGCTGCAACTTCAAAAAGCGTGAGCGAGGCCTGTTTTCCCCGGTGTTTCCTCGCTCACGCTTCGGGTTACGAAGTAAAGGTCAACTCACAAGTCCGGCACTCGCATCTTCCACTGCTCCGCAGTTGTCTTACGTAGTGACCAATCATAATACCGGTGCGTACTGCTATCATCGCGCAATGCAAATTGCGCTGTGAGCCCAACCTCCGAAGCCAGACGCGATCCAAGTCCTGGCCTACCCTAAAATTAAGCTGTGACAAAGCACTACGAACAAGCACGCGTTGATACTGAGTAGGACGGGCTGCTGAGCGGAAATTAGCGATTTCCTTGCTATGCTTAAAATAACGTGAGCTGGCAGTTTCGAAGTTCCTTCTGATTTGACTGGAATGAGTCATGGAATTTAAGATCGGTGAAGGCACTGCAGACGCATTTCCCGAGTCGAGTACCGTGGATTGGAACCATGCCCTCCAAAGGGTCGGCGGGAGCAAAGAGATACTTCGCGAGATCGTGCAGATCTTTTGCACCGTCGAGTGCCCGAAGCTGATGCAGGCCGTTCGCCACGCGTTTGTCGACAAAGATGCGGTCGTGTTGACGCGCACGGCACACAGCCTGAAGAACAATGCAGACCTGTTCGGAGCCAAACGTGCTTTTGATGCGGCTTTGACTCTCGAGAAATTGGGCCGTGAGTCCGACTTCGAGCAAGCCGCTGGCACTTGGGAAATCCTGGAGCAAGAATTGGGCAGAATGACTGCCGCGATGGCGAATTTCCAAAGCTGAAACATGCTCGCAGGATTCGAGACAGAGCTTTGCTTGAAACTGTGCGGCACTGCACATCAGGCGTGGGGCAAGATCTACCACTTTGCGGTCCACCGGTCACGATCACCTGGACTGTGCATGACAGGCTCTCTGAGCGATTTTGCACGCTTCGTGAGCTATATGGGGGCGCCTTCACACGGAGGAACGTGATTTTCCAGGAAGCAGGCAGGTTGAGCTTCGCGGCACGATACTTGCGGACTTGAAACCTGCAAAGACCTTTCTGCGGGAGGACATGCAATGTTATCGCGTCGTGGTTTTCTTGGTTATGGCGGCGTTGGCCTGCTGACAATTTCTGCTGGATGCCAGCCACCCGCTTTGCAGCGATCGGCGTATGGGGACGATTTTCCGACTCTTACCCACAACCTGGCACAAAAGCTCCGGCTGAAACATCTGAAGAATCGCCTGCTGGGTTACCCGATCAACATGAATACTCCGTCCGAGGAGTTCTTTGCTTGGCGCTCCGAATTGCTGCAGGCAGGAATTGATGAGTTCGCGTTTAACAATGTCGGCAATCCTTTCAAGCCGAGCCCGATTCCGTTCAACACGCATGACCTTGAACGTGAAACCATCCGCGCATTCGGCAAGCTGTATGCCTTTCCTGCCGATGACACCTGGGGTTTTCTTTCTCACAGCGGCACCGATAGCAACATGCACGGCATGTACATGGGACGAACGATTCTGAAAGGACGCACGGGACGGCTGCCAAAGGCGTATTTCACTCGTGAGGCCCATTATTCCGTGCAGATCCTTCGCGACCTGCTGGGGTTGGAGACTGTCATGGTGGAAACGCTGCCTGATGGCGGAATGGATCCAGACGACCTGGCCGACAAACTGTTCGAGAACGCAGACGCTCCCGCATTGGTCGTCGCGACGGTGGGAACCACGTTCAAAGGGGCCATCGACAACGTTGATTTGATTCAAGAGAAGTTACGCGGTCACACGAGCTATGTTCACTTGGATGCGGCACTGTTTGGCGGTTATCTGCCATTCACATCCCATGCCCACGAGGTTGCTTACCGACGACGACCGTCACGGCGTTTCCGGGCGGTATGACTCGATCGCCGTTTCCTGTCACAAGTTTTTCGGTTTCCCCTCGCCCGCCGGTTTGTTCATCACCAGGCAAAGTCTCTATGACGAGTTCAACGAGCTGTTCAGCGAGATTCACAATCCCGAGTACATTCACCATGTGCCCGGTACGATCACCTGCTCCAGAGACGCGGTCAAGCCAGCAGAGTTCTTCTACTTCACGACGCCATCCGCGTTGGCCAAGCAAGCCGAAGATGCAGAGTTGATGCTGAACAACGCGACCTATCTGTTGGACCAGATGCGCACAAACTTCCCGCAGCT
The DNA here is from genome assembly GCA_963704055.1 of Pirellulaceae bacterium. Lineage (GTDB taxonomy): Bacteria > Planctomycetota > Planctomycetia > Pirellulales > Pirellulaceae > Rubripirellula. The sequence continues at coordinate 26,107 of CAVPGW010000036.1, forward strand.
TTCGGCAACGCGAGCCAATCGCTTGTCAAACACGGTTTACTTCAAGAGCCCCGGTGACGCGATCGTTAAGAAGTATTCCCTCGCGACGATGCATCTCGAGGTCGATCACGAGTCGGAGGACTTCGCCCACGTTGTCGTGATGCCGCACGTAAGCCGAGAAGTACTCACTGAATTCCTTAGCGATTTGGAACACGGACGGGCATGACGCATGGCCGACCAATCATGTCCGCCGGTCAATTGCCTTTGAGTTCCTTCTCCAAGTACGCAGGCAGCTGGCTGGTGATTGACCAGCCACCATCGATGATCAGCACTTCTCCGGTAATCTGAGACGCCCGGTCATCTGCCAGGAACAAGGTCGCATAGGCGACATCTTCGACCTTTCCCACTCGTCTGGTCGGCGAGACACTGGCCCAACCGTCAGCATACTGAGCATCTTCCGAGGTGCGTTCATTCAAGGTGGCCCCGGGAGCGAGGACGTTCACGGTGATGCCTTGAGGCCCGAGTTCGTCCGCGAGTGAGATGGCCAATTGGCGGATGCCAGCCTTCGTCATTCCATAGGAGCTTGTGTTGGCGTGTGCCTGAAATCCACAGACGGATGACATCAAGATGATTCGCCCCCTGATCCCACGCTGAATCATCTGTCTGGCAGCTTCCTGCACCGAGAAGTACGTTCCACGCATATTGACGTTCATCAGATGGTCAAACTCATCCGGCTGAACATCCAGGAAAGGGGCAAAGACAGTGATCCCGGCGTTGGCGACAAACACATCAATGCCGTTGTGATCTTCGGCGAAGCGACGGATGCTTGCCTGAATCGTTTCGACATCGGCAATGTCGCAGGGAAACGCAGAGACCTTGGAATCCGGGTACTGGGAGAGCAGTTTGTCGACGGCCGCCCGCGTGGTTTCCGGGCGGCGGGCGTTCAATCCGACGATGCCGCCCTCTTCAACAAACTGCCGACAGATTTCAAAGCCGATGCCAACGGATGCAGCCGTTACAAAGACCCGTTTATTTTCAAAACGTTTGACCATCTCAAATCGCTCGACGTGGTGGCTGTCGTCTATTCAAACTCGATGATGGGCTGGTCGACTGCCAATGTATCGCCGACGCTGGCGAGGACTTTTCCCACCCTCCCGTCACGCGCCGCAAGCAAGACATTCTCCATCTTCATCGCCTCGACCACGGCCAAATCCTGACCGGATCGTACGTCATTCCCCTCGTCGACTCTTAACTGCGTCAGTAGACCCGGCATCGGTGAGAGCAGAAACTTGGAGGTGTCGGGCGGCTCTTTGATTGGCATGCATGCCGATAACGCCGCTGCCCGCGCCGTCAACACCATGATGTCCACCTGCGCACCCCAATGGAACAGGCGGTAGTGCATGTTGCGGCGTTCGATCTGAATGCAAACGTGCGAGCTATTGACGGTCCCCTTGAACAGTGGTTGGCCGAACTGCCAAGTGCTGCGTACGTTGTAAATCTCGCCGCCGTACGTCACATCATGACCTCCGGAAACGGGTTGGATCTGAACGCTATGCTGCTTGCCGCCCATGACCACGACCCAGTGCTCGCCCACGGCGAGCCCGTAGCCTGGCAGTTGGCCGCTGATTCCGGCCGCTCGGTCCATGTATCGCCGGTGAATCGACGCAGCCACGACGATTAACAATGCCGGATCGTCATGCACCGAGTCCGACGGGTGGAATCCATCGGGATACTCGTCACCAATCAAATTCGTGCTGAGCCGGCCTTCACGAAAACGCGTGTGCTCAATCAAGGCGGCAAGAAAACTGATGTTGTGCGAAACACCACGGACGTAGAACTCGTTTAACGCTTCACGCATATGAGCGATCGCGGTGTCGCGAGTGGCGCCGTAGGTGATCAGCTTGGCGATCATCGGATCGTAGTACATCGAGACCTCGCCGCCCTCATAGACGCCGGTGTCAACGCGCACCAAATCTGTTTCCGCAGGAGGTAGGTACCGCACGAGACGTCCCACCGACGGCAGGAATCCGCGGAACGGGTCCTCGGCATAGACCCGTGCCTCGATCGCCCAGCCGTCGGTCTTGACGTCGGCCTGGGACAGCGGCAGGACTTCGCCGGCAGCGATCCGAATCATCAGTTCGACGAGGTCGAGCCCGGTCACGTACTCCGTGACGGGGTGTTCCACCTGCAAACGCGTGTTCATCTCCAGGAAGAAGAAGTTGCGGTGGGTATCAACGATGAACTCGACAGTGCCAGCGGACTGGTAATCCACGGCGCGGGCCAGCGCCACGGCCTGCTCGCCCATCGCTGAGCGAGTCTCGGCATCGAGCAATGGCGAAGGGGCTTCTTCGATGACTTTCTGGTGGCGACGCTGGAGCGAGCATTCACGCTCGCCGAGATGAATCACGTTGCCATGTTTGTCGGCGATCACTTGGATCTCGATGTGCCGCGGCTCTTCGATGAACTTTTCGAGAAACACACGATCGTCGCCAAAGGAGGAGCGAGCTTCGCCCGTGGCGCGATGGAATCCGTCATGGCACTCGACATCATTTCGCGCGATCCGCATCCCCTTGCCACCGCCGCCGGCGCTCGCTTTGAGCATCACGGGATAGCCGATTTCGCGCGCGATCGCGACGGCATCGGCCGCGCACGCGATGATCTCGGTGTGTCCTGGGACCGTGTTGACACCGGCCTCGGCAGCCAGTTTCTTCGACGTGATCTTGTCGCCCATGCTCTGGATCGCATGGACGTTGGGGCCGATGAAAGCGATGCCGGCTTCAGCCAATTGCTCTGCGAACGCTGCATTTTCAGACAGGAAACCGTAGCCGGGATGAACGGCCTCGGCGCCCGTGTCCCGGCACGCCTGCAGGATCGCGTCGATGACAAGATAGCTTTCGGCCGAGGGCGGCGGGCCAATGCGGACCGCTTCGTCCGCCATCAGGACATGCAGAGCATCGCGATCCGCGTCGGAATACACCGCCACGGTGCTGATGCCCATTCTGCGGGCCGTCTTGATCACGCGACAAGCAATCTCGCCACGATTTGCGATCAGTATTTTTTTGAACATGTTCTTCTCACACCATGCGGCTAGAGCGGGATGTTTCCGTGCTTCCGCCAAGGGTTGTCAAGTTTCTTGGTTCGCAGCATGGCCAACGATCGGCAAATGCGCTTACGAGTGGTTCGAGGCATAATCACGTCGTCGATAAAGCCACGCCGCCCGGCAATGAACGGATTGGCGAACTTCACACGGTACTCTTCGGTCAGTGCTTCGATTCGCTGGGGATCATCGAGTTCTTCGCGGAAAATGATCTCCACAGCGCCCTTGGGTCCCATGACTGCGATTTCGGCGCTGGGCCAGGCAATATTGACGTCTCCGCGGAGATGCTTGGACGCCATCACGTCGTATGCCCCACCGTAAGCTTTCCGAGTGATCAGTGTGACTTTGGGCACGGTCGCCTCGGCGTAGGCGTAAAGCAATTTCGCTCCGTGCTTGATGATCCCGCCGTATTCCTGAGCCGTTCCAGGCATAAACCCAGGGACATCGACGAAGGTCAGAATCGGGATGTTGAACGCATCGCAAAAGCGAACGAATCGTGCCGCTTTGATCGACGACTTGATGTCCAGGCATCCAGCCAGCACGAGCGGTTGGTTGGCGACAATTCCAACTGGGTGGCCTTCCATTCGCGCGAGTCCGACAACGATGTTCTTGGCATGCTCCGGTTGTAGCTCGAAGAAGTCCGTGTCATCGACAATCTTCAGGATCAGCTCCTTCATGTCGTACGGTTTGGTGGGCGAATCCGGCACGAGCGTATCGAGTGACGGTTCGACTCGATCGGCCGGATCGGGTGTGGGACGATGAGGCGGCGGCACGCGGTTGTTGGCAGGCAGATAATTGATGAATCGCCGCAGCATCGCGAGTGCCTCGACATCATCCTCGAAGGCCCGGTCGGCAACTCCTGATACGGTTGAGTGCGTGATCGCGCCGCCAAGCTCCTCCTGCGTAACCTCTTCGTGAGTCACCGTTTTGACCACGTCCGGGCCGGTGACAAACATGTAAGAACTGTCCTTGACCATGAAAATGAAGTCGGTCATCGCCGGCGAATAGACTGCTCCGCCCGCACATGGCCCCATGATCAAAGAAATCTGCGGAACCACACCTGAGGCGAGCACATTGCGTTGAAACACGTCGGCATAACCGCCCAGCGAGGCGACTCCTTCTTGAATCCGCGCGCCGCCGGAATCATTGATGCCAATCACGGGTGCCCCGACCTTGATGGCGTGATCCATCACCTTGCAGATCTTCTCGGCGTGCGCCTCGGACAATGAACCACCGAAAACGGTGAAATCCTGGCTGAAGACAAAGACGACTCGCCCGTTGACCGTTCCATAGCCGGTCACGACCCCATCCCCCGGAATGCTCTGCTTGTCCATCCCGAAGTCGTTGCACCGGTGCTCCACGAACATGTCCCATTCCTCGAACATGCCGGGGTCCAATAACAGCTCGATCCGCTCTCTTGCGGTGAGCTTGCCTTTTTTGTGTTGTGCGTCGATCCGCCGCTGTCCGCCGCCAAGTTCTGCTGCGGCTCGTTTTTCTTCCAGCTTCTTAATGATGTCCTGCATGATCGTTCTCGCTGTAGTCGCCGCCGAAGACGGCAAGCGTTTATATCTCCGTGGAATGGTTTGCGATCCAATTCGCTGCCTCCGGCCAAAGGCGGCGATGCGCACTGGAACTTACGGCTAACCCGACATGTCCCGCGTTGATCGACATCGATTGGGTGTCCGTTGAACCGACGTACTGCATCAGAGCGAGTGTGGAATCCGGCGGGACCAAGTGATCCTTTTCTGCTACCAACAGCAACAGCGGGCACGTGATCGCCTCTAATCGGACGGGAACGCCGGAGAGACACATCTGTCCCTTGACCAACTGGTTCTGCTGGTACAGCGCTTTAACATACTGGCGAAACGTCTCACCCACCACGGGAATGCTGTCACCCGACCACCGCTCGACTGCGACAAAATTATCCACAAACGCGGCGTCATGCAGATTCTCGCAGAACGTGAGGTGCTTCTCGGCGAAGTTCTGTACAGGCTTCATGAGTTGAAAGACTAACTGCAGCAACTCACCCGGACAATTCCCGAACGTATCGATCAGCTGGTCGACGTCAAAGTACTCTTCGCGGGACCACAGGTTCAACAGTCCCTCGTCGCCGGCGAAGTCAATCGGTGTCGCCATCAAGATCAGATTGCGGACGCGGCGCGGCTGCAACGCGGTGAACATGGTCGCCATCGTGCCGCCCATGCAATATCCGAGCAGATTCAGCTGCGGTGTGTCCGTGGAAACGCATACGAAGTTGACAATGTTGCTCAAGAACGAGCAGATATAATCCTCCAGCGACAACTGGCTGTCCGCTTCGCCAGGGGTTCCCCAGTCAATCAGGTAGACTTCAAATCCGCGCTCGAGCAACCGCCGCACCACGCTGCGGTCTTCTTTCAGATCCAAAATGTACGGGCGGTTGACGAGTGCGAAGCAGATCAGAATGGGTTCGGCGAAGCGAACCGAGTCATTGCGATATCGCAGTAGTTTCAGCATTCCTTCTTCGTAAACGACCTCGCACGAAGTCGCCCCCGGCAGGGCTGCGGGCGCAGGCTGCGGGACCTCAAGTGCAGCGGGCGATTGCTGTGGGCTGCCGGTTTCCGTCAAGTCGCACGACGTTGCCTTGAGCAAATTCAGTTGTCGTTGGAGTTTTTCCAGTCGACAGCGCATGGCCCTGATGTCGTCGGTCAATTGACCGCAGGGGGAGGACGAAGCGTCTCGCTCCGAGTCCGCCCGGCGGCGTGCAGCGATCAGCGTCTGGATGTGGGCTTTCAGCGTGTTCAGGAACAAGGGGCTGCGCAGATAAGCCTCCGTGGTTTGGCCCAATGTATCGAGCCACTGCCGCCGCCAAACGCGAGGATCGATGTCACCAGCAGGCTCCTCTGGCATTTGCTTCGCGTTCTCGGTGGCCCGTCCAACGGCACTCTGCCCAACCTTCCACCAACGGAGGATAGGTCCGATCGCTGTGGTTCGGCTTGTCGTCGGGCTCAGTCATGCATGCGTTTGCGCTTTCTATCATTTTAAAACCGGGTGATGACGCCGGCGAAACACCGTTCGGTCTGATTCACAGTCTCGATCACCAAAGCACCGTCGTCATCGATTCCGCGGCACAGACCGACCAATTCACGCGTACCCGAGTCAAAGTGAACCGTGCGGCCGGTCAACAGACAGCGCTCGCGATACCTTGTCCGCAACTCCTCATCCCGGCGGCCGATCCAGTCGATCCGATCCCGTAATCGCACCAGCACACGCACGAGCACTTCGGTCAGGGCGAACTCGCGCTGGGCAACATCACAAAGAGCGATCGCGGAGGATTGTAAGTCCCCAGGCGCGTTCTGCGCGGAGTTGTTGACGTTGATCCCGATCCCAATCACGATCACCTGTTTCTGTTGAGGGGGCAGCTCAATCAGAATGCCGCAAACTTTGCGCCGTCGGACGTAAACATCGTTTGGCCATTTCAATTGAACCGCCGACTCATCCAAAAAGTCCTCGATGACTTCGCAAACGGCAAGACCGACCGTAAGCGAAGCCTGCGGCCATTGTCGTGGCGCGAGCTGCAATGCATCGGCCTCGACCACCAGCGAAAAGGTCAAGGCACCTGGCTGAGCCCACCACAGGTTACTACCGCGTCCGCGTCCTTCGGTTTGCGTTTCTGCTAAGACCAGCAGCGGTGTATGCAGACCTGGCTCACAGGCGAGCTCCAACGCGCGATCGTTTGTCGACTCGATCGCATGATGCAATTCAATCTGCTCCACGAACGTCGCCTCGAGGATATGATGCAGGTCAGCGCGAGTGAATTGGCTGCCGTGTTGCTGATGGACGAGATTGGCCATGGGGTCTCCACCTGTCTTGCTATCCTTCAGAGCCAATGTTGGCGAACAACTCGCCCAGTTTGTTCATCGGTTCCTGGTTCAGTCGTCATCTCTCTAGCTAATTGACTGGCGAATCACGGTTCCGAGCGGACGCGTCCGCCATGATAGGGTGGGGTCCGCTCGATTGCGATTCGACCAGACGGTGCAGTGACGGTAACATCAATGTAGACAGTTCTTGATTGATTCGTGGTGTTGGGGGGAGCGCAGTTCCGATGACCGATGGCCCCGTACTGATCAAGCGGTATCCCAATCGTCGTTACTATGCTCGGAATACGAGCAAGTACGTGTCGCTGAAGGAAATCGAGGAAATGGTCAAGCAGGGACAAACCATTGAGATCCGAGATAGTCAAACTGGCGATGATATGACGCAGGCGGTGTTGACGCAGATCATCATGGAGCGGCACCCGGAGAGGATGGCCTTGTTTCCAAGCGACATGTTGCACTACATCCTCCGATCAAACGATGTGATGTTGGCGTTTCTCGGCGACTACTTTCGCCATTCGCTAACCTACCTTGACTATTTGCAGCGCCATAGCCCGACCGCAACAACGCTCGTTCCTATGAACTGGGTCAAAGCATGGTTGGAGAAAGTTGCTTCGATGCCGGGGACCATGGAAAAACCGACTCCAGCGCCCGAGTCTGCTCAATTGGCTCAGCGGGTGAAACAACTCGAAGAGCGGCTCAAAGAACTGGAGTCGGAATCATGAACGCTTTTCTTCTGTGGCCACGATCCACAGACGGTGGGAATCTCCCTGACTGATCGGAAATTCAATACCTCCCCGCCACGCTCTGGTGAGCGTGGCTACGATTCTGGGAACAAAGCACTATGCTGGTGGATGCCAGCCCGCATCTGCCCACAGTTCTCCGCTGACCGCCGAGTTGTTGATCATGAAGCAGATTGCATCGGCAATCTCGTCCGCACGAATCAGACGGCGAAGTTGCGTGTAAGGCAGCACATACTTGTCCAGGAAGTCTTGTCCCAATGCTCGGGCCATTGGTGTGTCGGTGAATCCCGGATGAATGATCCCACAGCGGACGCCGTGGAAGATTGCCTCTTTCGTCAGCGTGGCGGCAGCACCCTCCAACCCCGCTTTGGCGACGGCGTAAGAGATTTGGCCTTTGTTGCCTTGCGACGAAACCGACCCCAAGAAGACGACCGTTCCCTGAATCATTTCTTCGGGTTCCCAACGCTTGAGTCCGCGCTGCTTGCGATCTTCGGCGATCCGAGCAACCATCTCGATGCCCCAATAGATCGGAGCGATCAGATTGACCTCGGTGACCTGGCGGAACGTCTCGATCGGATAAATCTCGGCTTTGCCGGTATCCTTGTTCATCCGCACGCAGAGCGAATCGCGCGTGATGCCGGCAGCCGGCACACAGATTGAAACGAGACCATAGTTTTCGGTCGCGTCATTGTAAACGCGCTTGCGAAACGCCTCGTCGGTGGTATCTCCGATCTTCGCTTCGGCAACGGTGCGACCCATCGACTCATTGATCGATTTGGCCAGATCCTGCACGGCCTCACTTCGGTCAACCAGCATCACAGTCTTGGCACCGCGAATCGCCAGCTCTCGTGAGACGGCTTCGCCGATTCCGCTGGCCGCACCGGTGATCACCGCAACCTTCTGCTGAATGTTCTTATAAGTGCCGACCGGGTAGGTGGCTTGCACGTTCAAGTCAGGCGCCGGCGGTGTCGCTTTGACTTGCGCTGGCTCCGCTTTTGGCGCAACTGGCGTGGCTGCCACTGGCGTAGCCGCAACTGGCGTGGCCGCAACTGGCGTGGCCGCACTGGCTTGGGAGCCGCGACCGCGTCATCGGTGGACATCGAACCGTCGTTACCTATGGCCATCACTACATCCAGCACGGCAAGCGCCGCGTCGTACTGCTGGCCGATGAATTCCCTCTGCGCTTCAGCGATGCGGAGTACTCCGTCAGACCACTGGCTTTGCAGCCGATTGACTCCCTTTTCCTGAGTGGCCGGCCGGCCTGTAAAGCCCGGCCACATGCGAGTCCAGCCGAGCAATAGGTCCTGCTGCAGCTTCAGGTTCGTCTCTGTGACTTGGCGAATTGAGTCCATGAAATTCTTGTTCGCGGTAAACATGCCTCACCTCCAGCTAAAGTTGTGTACGCTCCCAAGGGATGCACACCTTGAGATGACGATTGATTGCTGCGACTGCAGCATCGTTTTTCCTTGCAAAAGACATACCGTTCCCGTTTTTGTCGTAAAACGCCATTTTGTTTTGTTGCAGATGCGATAATATGTGTGCGTTCGCACACTTGGCGCGCGATAACGCTCGCTTTTCGGATGGTGTTCGTCCAGTTCGGATTTCGGCAACCGCATCGTATCGACCGCAAACACGATGCCGAAAACGCACCGGGGTTTTCAAGTTCATCGGCGATACGGTGAGAGCGAGCGGCTTTCACTTTCGGTGCCGCTCGAAGCGCCGGGCGTTCAGCAATGCCACCGCCTTGTTCATGCACACCAACTTTTCCCGGCCAAACCCAAAATCAAGCTTTGACAAAGCACTAGTGCTTTGTCAAAGCTTGATGTTCGAGTGGTGTGTTGCTCGTAGCCCGAAGCGTGAGTTTTGAAGTTGCGCGTTTCGCTAGTGCCGGAGGCACGGCAGCATGTAGCCTGGGGCGCGAGCCCCAGGATTTGTAATCGAAAACGACCGAAAGCCCCGAAGGGGCGAAAGCATTGTGACCGTTCCGTTTTCTGTCGCCGCTCCGCGGCTGATGGGCATCGTTCGTTCCGTTTTCCTGGGGCTCACGCCCCAGGCTAGATGCTGTCGCCGCTACGCGGCTAAAAAGCGCAACTTCAAAAAGCGTGAGCGAGGCCTGTTTTCCCAGTGTTTCCTCGCTCACGCTTCGGGCTACGAAGGAAAGGTCAACTCACAAGTCCGGCACTAGCTACGGCGAGCCGGAATGCCTGATCTACAACGGCGGCGCGTTGCCAGCCAATCGCCACACGATCGGCATGTTGTCGATGCACTGTTGGGCGACCTTTGACGTCTGCCAATTACATGAAGACCCTCCCGGGTCGTTCAAACGTCCGACCTTCCCGCTGGGAGGTCGTGCAATTGACGCGCATCTTCTTTTTGTTCCGTCGTGACCGCGTTCAAGGGGTTGCGAGCGCAAAGGACCCGATGAATCGGGGCACTACGAACTAGACGTGTGTCGGCATGGATCCCTAACGTGCGGGTTCGCACGGCAAAGGCTTGAATACTGCACGGAGCGTGCTATTTAGCGCACTCGAGCATCAGGTCCGACTCGTCCAGCTGATGGGGCAACCGTTCCGGCGGGGAACTTAACGAAATGTGACGTGTCAACGCGCAGGTGTGTGCCCTTCGGCCGGTCGAGTGGCTTCGCTTGACTATCGACCCACAAGGCATGCTGCAGTGGTATAGAGTTTGCTTTATATTCTGCCTCATCAAAGGCGGCGGAGTCTCGGTCTGTCTTATTTGTCCGAGAGAACCAGTTCCTGTGGATCGGAGTGGTGATCCGCCCCCAAGTCACTCAACCCCGAACAAGAACGAATCAAGATGACCCGTGAAGTGGTGGTACTCAGTGGCGTGCGAACGCCAATCGGAGGATATGGCGGAAGCTTGAAGGATATTCCTCCGACTGTCATGGCGGCCAAGTGCGTACGCGAAGCGGTCAAGCGATCTGGCATTGATCCGCAGGATGTGGGTCACTGTGTGTTCGGCAACATTATTCATACGGATGCTCATGATCACTACCTGGCGCGAGTGGCTGGAGTGAATGGTGGTTTGCCGCACGAAACACCTGCATTGACGCTCAACCGGCTGTGCGGCAGCGGTCTGCAGGCAGTTCTGACTGCTGCCCAGACGATCGTGCACGGCGATGCCGACGCGGCCGTCGCGGGCGGGGCCGAGAACATGAGCCGCAGCCCTTACAGTTCGGCAGCGATGCGTTTCGGGGCTCGCATGAACGACACGACCTTGGTCGACATGATGGTCGGAGCGCTCAGCGATCCGTTCGATGACTGTCACATGGGTGTCACGGCCGAAAACGTCGCCAAGAAGTATCAGATCTCGCGTCAGGATCAGGACGAGTTGGCCGTTGAAAGCCATCGCCGTGCCGGTGCTGCGATTGATCATGGTTACTTCAAGGCGCAGATTGTCCCGATCGAGATCAAGGTCAAACGCGACAAGGTGCCGTTCGAGGTTGACGAAACGGTGCGTTACGGTGTGACCACCGAGAAGCTGGCGCAGACTGCCAACGGTGTTCGATAAGGAAGGCACCGTGACGCCGGGCAACGCCTCGAGCATCAACGATGCAGCCGCGGCGTTGGTGATTGGCTGACCGCGAATTCGCCGAAAAACGTGGTCTGAAACCGATGGGCCGCTTGGTGGACTACAGCTACGCCGGTGTCGATCCCAAATACATGGGAATCGGCCCGGTACCTGCGGTGCAGAAGCTGCTCGAAAAGACCGGCTTCGGACTCGACGACATCGACGTGTTTGAGGTCAACGAAGCGTTCGCGGCACAGGCACTCGCCGTCTGTCGCGAACTGAAGCTGCCGATGGATCGCACGAATCCCAACGGCAGCGGCATCTCGCTTGGCCACCCGATTGGTGCCACGGGTGCGATCCTTGTGATCAAGGCGCTCTACGAGTTGAATCGAACCGGCAAGAAACGGGCACTGGTGACCATGTGTATCGGCGGTGGACAAGGCATCGCAGCGATTTTCGAGCACATTTAGACGATTTCCGAATGCATGCTGAGCAGCATGCCGGATCCGAAATCACGAACTTACAAACATAACGAACAACAAACGAGGCACGCATTGGCGTGCAACACAGGGAGACCAAAATGGGACGGGTTGACGGAAGAACGGCACTGATCACTGGTGGCTCACGGGGCATCGGTCGTGCGATCGCATTGGAATTGGCTCGCGAGGGGGCAAGAGTCGCGATCAACTACTCAAGCAATGAGGCGAAGGCTCAGGAAGTCGCCGACGAGATTAATGGTGCAGGAGGCACGTGCATCCTCGTCAAGGCGAATATCGGTGATGCGAAAGAGGCACGAGCGATGGTGCAGACGTTGCCGAAGAGTTCACGCATCTGGATGTGCTGGTCAACAACGCTGGCATCACACGGGATGCGATGCTTCCAGCGATGACGGACGAGCAATGGGTCGAGGTGATTCATACGAATCTGAACGGCTGCTTTTTCTGCACCTCGGCCGCGATCCCAATCATGACCAACCAGAGCTATGGACGGATCGTCAACATCAGTTCGATGAACGGTCAGGTGCCGGCGATGGGTCAGGCCAACTACAGCGCCAGCAAAGGCGGCATCATCGCCTTCACAAGGACCGCTGCTGCTGAGTTGGTGCATTCCGGAATCACGGTCAACACGATTGCACCGGGATACACCGACACGGATATGTTCGACGCAGTCCCAGATTGGCTGCAGACGAAGATCAAAGGGGGCATTCCGATGGGGCGTTTTGCCCATCCCGAGGAAATTGCCAAAGCTGTGACGTTCCTGGTTGCCGATGGTGACTACATCACCGGTCAACAGATTAACGTCAATGGAGGCGCTCACATGTAACCGTCCCGGCGGTCGCGATTAGGTATTTGATGCCCCCACTGCAGGGCGTTGAGGTCTGTGTCGCGACCCTGCCGTGGGGCGTTGGTCCTCGAGAGGAGCGGGTTATTCAGGCGATTGCCGTGAGTATCCCTGCTCCCTCATGGGTTAGAATTGGGCGTCGGAAAAAATCACTCCGAGTTGAAAGAGACATCATGGCAAGTACAAACACGAACGGCGAATTCAACCCCTTCGATCCGACCGGCATGCTCAAAGAAATGCGAGATGCCAACATGGATGCCTGGTCGAAAATGATGGTCGAGTTCGTCGAACACCGAGGCTTATGCCGAGTCGACCGGCGCGATGCTGGATGCCTGGCTGACCACTTCCGGGCCTTTGCGCAAGATGTATGAGAAAAACATGTCGCAGGCGATGGCTCAGTTGAATCTGCCCACGCGCGACGACATCACCCGCCTCGCCGAACGGCTGACAAACATCGAAATGCGGCTGGACGATATGGACGCGAAGTTGGACCAGAAGGGGTCCTGATCGTCCCGACTCGTCTGCCGCGATAACCCCCATCGCCTGCCAGGAACTGGCAGGCCAGAGTCAAGCAATCGAGAGGAAGAAAAATGGCAACGACAGAATCGACCCCCAAACTGGACAGCGGATTTCCCTCGTTCACCGATGTCTGTGCGGGCTGGCACAAAGCCGCCGAGAACATTGACAAGTTCCATCGAGCGCTGACGACTGACGCGAAGATCGCGCAAACGCCCAGGACGTTGGTCTGGACGCTCAACAAGGCCAAGCTGTACCGCTACGTTCCGGTGGTGCCTGAGGAGGAACGCAAGCCGAGTTCCGTTCCTGATGGTCTTCGCGATCATGAATCGGCCTCATGTGCTTGACCTGCGTCCAGGGCACAGCTTCGTCGAATACATGTTGCGTCACGGATACGATCTGTACCTGCTCGATTGGGGCGCACCGGGTCCGGAAGACAAGAACATGGACTTCGACGATTACACGCTTGAGTATCTGCCCCGTGCTGATTCGCAAGTTCAAGTCAGGTTTCCGGAGCCGACGAGTTCAGTATGCTCGGCTGGTGTCTGGGCGCACTGATCAGCACGATGTATTCAGCGTTGCGACCCGATGACGGGTTGAAGAATCTGATCTTGCTCACGGCACCACTCGACTTTGAAGACAAGGAAGCTGGTGGTTTCATTCGCTGGTCGAGCAACCCGGCCTTCAATGCTGACACGATCGTCGAGAAGCTCGGTAACGTGCCTGGCGAGATGATTGACAACGGTGCGAAGATGCTCAAGCCGATTGAGAACTACTTCGGCAGCTACACGATGTTGTGGGACAACATTGAGAAACCGGGCACGGTCGAGGCTTGGCACGCCATGAACACCTGGGTCCGCGACATCATTCCCATGGCAGGTGGAGCGTACAAGCAGTTGATCAACGAGTTCTACAAAGAAAACAAGCTTGATGGAAGGCACGATGAAGTTGCGTGGCGAATCGGTGGACTTGAAGAAACTAAGAGCCAATCTGCTGAACGTGATTGCCGAATCCGACCACATCACGCCGCCCTGCCAGTCCGATCGGATCATGGACCTGGTCGGCAGCGAGGACAAGGAGTTGATGCGTGTTCGCGGCGGACACATCGGCATCATGGCCGGACGCGGTGCCGAGACGAACACTTGGCCACACATCGAATCGTGGCTGGCTGCGCGATCGGGCTAGGTACGATGACGCCGAATTGGGATTTTCTGCTCGACGAAGCTTCGCTCGCGTCGATTTTGCCGGGCGAGTATGCGAGATTCGCCCGCCCGATTCGAGACGCGACTGAGCCTCTTTCTCGGCGGTCTGCCGGAGTCGCAGCAGGCGTCGATGCTGGCGGTGCAAGCCAGCTTGCCCGCCGACAGCATCGTTCTCAGCAGCGGCTTGGAATTCTTGCCCGCAGTTCGCCGGTCTTGCAGAAACTGGGCCAGATTCTGGCTCGGGATCGACGACTTCCGCTGGAATTGCGACAGTACCTGCGTGAACTGGAGTCGCTGTCTCCCTCGGTTCCCGCGGAAATCATCCGGGAAACATTGACACAGGAACTCGGGAGCACTCGAGCGACTCGGGATCACGCTGCAGCCGGCGATTGCAGAGGCCAGTGTGGCTGTCGTCGTTCCGTTTCGACAGGACAATCGATCTGGTGGCGATGAGCCGGTCTGTGGTGTTTTCAAAGTCCTCAAGCCGGGCATTGAGCAACAATTGGAGCGTGAATTGAACCTGCTGCAGCGAGTCGGCGAGCATCTCGACCAGCGTTGTGAGGAACTGCAGATCCCGCAACTCGACTACGAGGAGTCGTTTCAACAAGCCCGCGAAAAGCTATTGGATGAAGTGCAGCTGGAACACGAACAGCGTCATCTGGTCGAAGCCAAGAAGTTCTTTGCGGACGAACCACGGGTCCAAATTCCAGAGCTGTTGGAGCATTGCACGTCGCGCGTCACCGCGATGGAGCGTCTTTCCGGCGGCAAGGTCACCGACCACGCCCTCGACATCGCCCGCGGACGAAACGACGACTGGCCAGGCTGATTGCCAAAGCGTTGATCGCCAAACCCGTGTTTTCCAAATCCGATCAGCCCTTGTTTCACGGTGATCCGCACGCGGGCAACCTGTTTCTCACCGATGACGGCTGCCTGGGGATTCTGGATTGGAGTCTGGCCGGGACGCTGGGCGTGACACGAGCGTATTGCGATCGTGCAGATCATTCTTGCCGCGATCACGCTCGACGCGGACCGCATCGTGTCCGCGTTGGCAGCAGTTGGCCGATCGAGAACGCCTTGACGATCAGGCGATCCGCACGGTCGCCCAGGCCTGGGTCAAGCGAGTTCGCCGTGGGCAATTCCCCGGACTGAGCTGGCTGGTGGGAATGCTGGATGAGGCCGTCCAGACGGCCAGGCTGCGCGTCTCCGCCCGACTTGATGCTGTTCCGCAAATCGCTGCAGACGCTCGAAGGCGTGGTTGCCGATGTCGGGAGAATGCAGCGGACAGATCGACAAGACACTGAGCATCGAGTTTCTCCGTCACTTTGCCGCCGAATACCCCCAACGCTGGCTCCGCTTGCCGAATTCACGCGAGTTTTCGCCACTCGGCTGTCGAACTTGGATATGACGCAAACGCTGCTCAGCTACCCCACGACGGTCGCCCGCTTTTGGACTGGGCACGCATTCGATATTCTCGAGGCCTGCGTGAGCCGCTGGGAGGCCCGTCTGCGGTCTGACGCTGCCAAGTCGCCGGTGACGCATCGACCACAACAGCTGCGACCTCTCGACACAGTGATCCATCAGGAGTGAACATGTCCGTCAAGTCTTTGAATCATATCGGCATCGCGGTCCGTTCGATCGATGACCAGAAGTCATTTTACGAAGGCGCACTCGGGTTGGAATTCGAAGGGCTGGAAGACGTCCCCAGCCAGAAGGTTCGCGTCGCGTTTTTCCGTGCCGGCGACGTGCGGATCGAGTTGCTCGAGCCGACCGAGCCAGACAGCACGGTGGCGAAGTTCCTCGAAAAACGTGGCGAGGGCTTGCATCACCTCGCGTTTACCGTCGAGGATATCCAGGCTCGGATCGCTGAACTGAAGGAGTCAGGATTGCGGATGATCGACGAGGCACCACGCCTGGGGTCGCATCACATGCAGATTGCCTTCCTCCATCCGAAGAGTTCTTTCGGTGTGTTGACGGAATTGTGCGAACCTGCGGGCAAATGAACGTGTGGCAAAGGTTTTGAGACTTCTCGACCATGGTCGAAGCCGGAACTCGGAGGTCGATTGATCCAAGGAGATTGCGAATTCCCAATGAATGAAGACGCATACCTGCTGAATTTACCATCCAGGATGATTTCCCGCCGGTCGACTATGACCAGTGGCGAGCGATGGTCGACGAGATGCTCAAAGGAGCGCCGTTCGATCGAAAGCTGGTCACGCACACTTACGAAGGCATCGACGTCCAGCCGATGTACAGTCGCCGTGACGAACTCGGCGGCGACGATCCGCTTGGCTTTCCGGGTCTCGCTCCGCTTTGTTCGCGGATCGCGTCCACTGGGAGCGGCGCAGACTGGCTGGGACTTGCGGCAAGAATTCACGCACCCCGACCTTGCCGTCAGCCAATCAGGCCATCCTGAACGACCTGAAGGGAGGCGTGACATCGCTGCATCTGCGGTTGGACATGGCCGCACGTGGCACGGCATCGATCCGGATCAGGAAGCCGCTGCCGGGGCGGCCGGTCGCGATGGAGTGATGGCCTACAGCGTCGATGATCTCGACAAGGCACTGGCCGACGTGCCGCTGAATTCAGATTCAGGTGGCGATCGATGCCGGTGCGGCGTTCCTGCCTGCCGCGGCGATGCTGGTCGGCTTATGGCAGCGACGCGGTATCGCACCGGACGAGGCCACCGGAGCATTCAATGCGGACCCACTGGCCGCACTGGCCCGCGACGGCCAGCTGCCGATACCGGCAACGGCAGCGATTGGCATCGCTGGCTGACTTGGCGAAGTGGACGGCGGAGAATTATCCGAATGTGACGGCGGTCGGTGTGGATACTTCGCCGTACCACGACGCCGGCGCGACTGCCGCCACAGGACATCGCTTTCGGGCCGCGACGGCAGTCGAGTACCTGCGAGCGATGACGGATGCCGGCTTGGATATCGACGTCGCCGCCGGACAAATCCTGTTTCGGATCGGTCTTGGCACGCACCATTTTCTGGCGATCGCCAAACTGCGGGCCGCACGACAGGTCTGGTCTCGCGTGGTCGAAGCGTGCGGCGGATCTCGCCAGGCGCAGGCGATGAGGATCCACGCGCGGACCAGCAACCGTGTGCTGACTCAGCGACGATCCGTACGTGAATCTGCTGCGGAATACGGTCGCCGTCTTCGCGGCCGGAGTGGGCGGGGCCGACGCGATCACGTCCGTGCCGTTTGATGCGATGGACAGGATTGCCCGACGACTTCAGCCGTCGAGTGGCTCGCAACTACGGTTCTCGTTCTGCAGGAGGAATCGCATCTGAATCGAGTGATCGACCCGGCGGGCGGCAGTTGGTTTCTGGATCAGCTCACCGAAGATCTTGGCCGACAAGGCGTGGGAGATCTTTCAGGAGATCGAACGTCACGGCGGCATGTTGTCGGCACTCAAGAGCAGGTTGGATCGCAGAACAAATCGACGCCGGCCTACCTGCCTCGAGCCAAGGATATCGCGCAGCGAAAAGAGGGCATCACCGGCGTCAGCGAGTTTCCGAACGTCACGCAAGAGACAAGTCGTTCATGCTCCGCCCGATACCGAAGCCTTGCGGAGCGGCGGCCGCGACACGGATCGCCGAGTGCTCGCAAGGCGGATGGCGCGCTCGACAGCATTGACATCAGCCCAAGGACCAGATCGGCCGCCGCAGTGGCAGCCGCAGCCGGTGGTGCGACGATCGGCCAGATCGCCAGCGCACTCGGTTTCCATCAGCGGATCGACCGAATCGATCGCGGCAATTCGAAGCCCACAACTTCGCCGAACCTTTCGAGCAGTTGCGAGATGCCTGCGACGCCTGGCAGGCAAACTACGGCCAACGACCGCGAGTCTTCCTGGCCAACTTCGGCCCCGTCGCCCATCACAGCGGCGGGCAACGTGGTCCAAGAATTTCTTCGAGGCGGGCGGCTTCGAGGTGATCGGCAACGATGGATTTGCAGATGCGGATGCGGCCGCAGCGGCGTTGGCCGAAAGCGGAGCCAAGATCGCCGTCATTTGCTCGTCGGACAAACTGTATCCGGACGTCGTGCCGCCAGCGGCCGCGAAGCTGAAGGAGGCCGGGGCACGCTCGATCGTGCTGGCCGGACATCCCGGTGACAACGAACAGGCGTGGCGAGCGGCCGGTGTCGACCGCTTCATCTTTATGAAATGCAATGTGCTGGAGACGCTTCGCGAATTACTTCGCAAAGCAGGGCGTGCTTCGAAGACGGAGAGCCAACCCAATGAATCATGATTCCCAAATTTTGCCGACGTACCACTGAAGGCTCCGAGTCAGAAACGTGGCAACGCTTGGACGACTGGCGGTCCATGGCGGGCGATGCGGCGGAGAAACTCGATCTGGCAAACGCCGGAGCAGATTCCCGTGCGACCGCTCTACACGTCCGCTGATCGAAATGGGCTCGATCACCTGGACACGATGCCGGGGCTGCCTCCGTTTCTGCGCGGACCGTACGCCACGATGTACGTGGAGCGACCGTGGACGGTGCGTCAGTACGCTGGTTTTTCGACCGCGAAGGATTCCAATGCCTTCTATCGCCGCAATCTTGCTGCCGGGCAGATGGGCTTGAGCATCGCTTTCGATTTGGCGACGCATCGCGGCTACGATTCGGATCACCCGCGTGTCACCGGCGACGTCGGCATGGCGGGTGTGGCGATCGACAGCATCTACGACATGCAAACGCTGTTCGACGGCATTCCGTTGGACCGGATGAGCGTTTCGATGACGATGAACGGGGCGGTGCTTGCCGATCATGGCGCTGTACATCGTCGCGGCGGAAGAACAGGGCGTGAAGCCGGAACAGCTTGCCGGCACGATCCAGAACGACATCCTCAAGGAGTTCATGGTTCGCAATACCTACATCTATCCGCCCGCGCCAAGCATGCGAATCATCGCGGATATCTTCGAGTACACCAGCCAGCGGATGCCGAAGTTCAACAGCATCAGCATCAGTGGCTACCACATGCAGGAGGCCGGTGCGACGGCCGACCTCGAATTGGCCTACACGCTGGCCGACGGCTTGGAATATGTTCGCACCGGCCGGGCAGCAGGCCTGGACGTCGACGCTTTTTGTCCGCGGCTGTCGTTCTTCTGGGCGATCGGCATGAACTACTTCATGGAAGTCGCCAAGCTGCGTGCGGCTCGAATGATTTGGGCGAAGCTGATCAAACAGTTCGATCCGAAGAACCCCAAGAGCCTGTCGCTGCGAACTCACAGCCAGACCAGTGGTTGGAGTTTGACCGCGCAGGACGTTTACAACAACGTGACCCGCACTTGCGTCGAGGCGATGGCCGCGGCGCACGGCCACACGCAGTCGCTTGCACACCAACGCATTGGACGAGGCACTCGCCCTGCCGACCGATTTCTCGGCTCGGATCGCCCGCAACACGCAGCTGTTCATTCAACAGGAAACCGATACCTGCGACGTCGTTGATCCGTGGGGCGGCAGCTACTATGTCGAGCGTTTGACGCACGATCTGGCTCAGCGAGCCTGGAGCCACATCTTGGAAGTGGAAGAACTGGGCGGGATGACCAAGGCGATCCAGGCCGGCATTCCCAAGATGCGAATCGAAGAAGCCTCCGCCCGCACGCAGGCCCGCATCGACTCCGGGCAGCAGACGGTGATCGGCGTCAACAAATACCGCCCGACGGAAGAAGAGAAGATGAAGGTGTTGCACGTCGACAACACGGCGGTGCGGAAGTCTCAGATCGCCGGCTTGAAGCGACTCCGCGCACGAGCGTGATCAAACGAAAGTCGACGCGACACTCAACGCGCTGACGGAGGCAGCAGCCAGCGAAAACTGGAAATCTTCTCGAACTGGCCGTCGACGCGGCACGAGCAAGGCGACGGTCGGTGAAATCAGTGACGCCTTGGAAAAGGTCTTCAACCGCTATGAAGCGCCCGTACAATCCGTTCGCGGCGTCTACGCCTCTGCACTGGAGAATGACACCGTGACAGACAACGTGCGGCAACTGGTGGAACGCTTCGAGCAGATGGAAGGGCGGCGTCCTCGGATCTTGGTCGCCAAGATGGGACAGGACGGCCATGACCGCGGACAAAAAGTGATTGCCAGCGCGTTCGCCGATCTCGGATTCGACGTCGACATCGGCCCGCTGTTCCGAACTCCGGCTGAGACAGCCCGGCAAGCCGTCGAAAACGACGTTCATATCGTCGGCGTCAGTTCGCTCGCCGCCGGTCATCTGACGCTCGTGCCGCAACTTCGTCAGGAACTGGCAGACCTGGGTCGCGAGGACATGATGATTGTGGCCGGTGGAGTGATTCCTCCCGAGGATGTCGAAACCCTGTACGAGGCCGGTGCCGCTGCCGTGTTTGGGCCGGGAACGGTCATTGGCGAAGCGGCCATCAAGCTGATTCAAGAGCTCGCGGATCGACTCGGTTTCTCTTTGGAGGAAGCGGGCAAGGCCGGAGAAGGCTGATCGGTGCGCAGCATGACGCTTGACATTCCCCGGCGCCGTCAGTTGACGACGGACGATTACTTCGCCGGTGTGCGAAGTTGCGATATCACGATTTTGCCTCGTGCGCTGACCCTGATTGAGTCGAACAACCCGGAGCACCAACTGCAGGCCGAGGAGTTGTTGACTCGACTGCTGCCCTACACCGGCGGGGCGATTCGCGTCGGCATCACGGGTGCCCCGGGCGTTGGCAAGAGCACGTTCATCGAAGCACTCGGGCTGCAACTGACGCGCCGGCGGTCGGCGAATTGCGGTCTTGGCGGTGGATCCGTCCAGCGGCATCAGCGGCGGCAGCATTCTGGGCGACAAAACGAGGATGTCGCGACTCTCGGCCGAGCCCAACGCTTACATTCGTCCCTCGCCCTCGGCCGGCACGCTGGGCGGAGTGGCCAGCAAGACGCGCGAAAGCATGCTGGTCTGCGAAGCGGCAGGTTACGAGGTCGTGCTGGTGGAAACGGTCGGCGTCGGCCAGTCCGAGACGATGGTTGCCGACATGACCGATTGTTTCCTGGCGCTGATGCTGCCCGGTGCCGGTGATGATCTGCAGGGCATCAAACGCGGGCTGTTGGAACTGGTCGACGTGATCGCCGTCAACAAGGCCGACGACGCAGACCTTGACGGCCGCGGAAGTGGCCGCGCGGCAATACGATATGGCCATTCACTCGCTGCTCGGAACACAGCAACATCCGCCCCGTGTGCTGACTTGCAGCGCGTTGCATAACAAGCGGGTCGACACGGTCTGGGATGCGATCGAGCAGCGATACGGTGAAATGAAGGCGAGCGGGGAGCTGGCAGAGCGACATCGCCGACAGCGCGTCCGTTGGCTGTGGTCGATCATCGAAGATCGGCTTCGCCAGGCCGTGCGCCAGCACCCGGATGTTCGCGCGATCCGTGACGACCTGGAGGCGGAAGTGCTGGCCGGAAAAATTCCTCCGGAAGCTGCAGCCCGCAGAATACTTGATGCATTCGGTCTCGCAGCAACGCCGAGATTCTGTATGTTGAGCAAATACACGTTGCGCCAGCCGCGGTGCATGCGACTCCGTTTGACGGAAAGAAAATCCACGACGCCATGACCATTCGAAAAGAATTACTGGACGATCTTGAAAAACGTCGCGCAAACTCTGCGGTCAGGCGGTGGTGAAAGCTCGCCACGCAGAAGCGGCGTGAAAAGGGGATGCTCTCGGCGCGCGAGCGGCTTGGAGATCTTCTTCGACGCCCACACGTTCCAGGAATGGGGGATGCACGTCGACCATTCCTGCCACGACTTCGGGATGGAGAAACAAATCGATGCCCTGCGACGGCGTCGTCACCGGCGTTGGCCGCGTCAATGGCCGACCGGTCGCAGCGTTCAGCCAGGATGCCACGGTTGGCGGCGGTGCGTTGGGGCAGCGGCATGCCAAAAAGATCTGTCGACATCATGGACTACGCGCTGGAAGGTGGCATGCCTTTCGTCGCCGTCAACGATTCGGGCGGAGCACGCATTCAGGAAGCGGTCGAGTCGCTGTCGGGTTACGGCCAGGTTTTCTACCGCAACGTGCTGCTTTCGGGATGCGTCCCGCAGATCGGAGTGATCGCCGGGAATTGTGCCGGTGGAGCGGCCTACTCGCCGGCGCTGATGGACTTTCTGATCATGACCCGCGAGAACGCGAACATGTTCATCTGCGGTCCGCAGGTGATCAAGGCGGCGACCGGCGTCGATTGCACGATGGAAGAAATCGGCAGCGCAGCGGCCAATGCCAGCATCAGCGGCAACGTTCATTTCGTCGCCGACGAACGATCAGCACGCCATGCAAATCGTTGCCAGACCTGCTGTCGTATCTGCCGCCAGAACAACGTCGAAAATCCACCGCACGCGCCTACCGACGAGCTTTGCCTCGATCCCGACGATTCCATGAATGACGTGGTCCCGGCAGAATATCAAGGACCCGATGAACATGTACGACGTGATCGACCGGATTGTCGACAAGGATTGCTTCCTGGAAGTCCATCGCGATTTTGCCCCCAACATCATCGTCGGTTTCGGCCGAGTGGACGGCGTCGTCGTCGGCATCATTGCCAACCAGCCGAATGTGAAGGCAGGCACGCTGGACATTGATGCCTCCGACAAAGGTGCCCGCTTCATTCGCTTTTGCAACGCCTTCAATATTCCGATCCTGACGCTGGTCGATGTGCCTGGCTTCCTGCCCGGCGTCGCCCAGGAGCAAGGCGGCATTATTCGTCACGGTGCGAAGATGCTGTTCGCCTATTCGGCGGCGACGGTGCCCAAGATCACGGTCATTACACGCAAGGCCTACGGTGGTTCGTATCTGGCGATGTGCAGCCGCGATTTGAAAGCCGACATGGTCTTTGCCTGGCCGACGGCCGAGATCGCCGTGATGGGTGCCGAGGGAGCGGTCAACGTGCTGTACCGCAAAGAACTCGACGCCGCCGAAGACAAAGCGAAGTTACGCGAGCAATTCATCAACGAGTATCGCGATCGATTTGCGTCGCCCTACATGGCGGCTTCTCATGGTATGATCACCGACGTCATTGCACCGTCGCAGACTCGGGCGGTCGTTTCGCTTGCGTTGCGGAATACATTGACCAAGAGCGAGACTCGTCCACCCAAGAAGCACGGACTGATTCCTCTATGAAAAAACTACGAATTACAGTTGAGAATAAATCCTACGATGTCACGGTCGAGGATCTGACTGATGCGGACGCGTTCCCGCCACCAGCCGAACCAACGGCCGTGACCCGCACCACACCGGCTCCCGCTGCACCGCCGCAGCCGTCGCCAAGCGCCGCGGCCAAGCCTCAACTGCCGGTCGATGGCGGGTGCGGTGACCAGTCCCATGGCCGGCGCGATCAAGTCCATCCTGGTCAAAGAGGGCGACGTCGTCAAACAGGGGCAGGCCCTGGTCATTCTGGAAGCGATGAAGATGGAGAACCAGATCACCGCGCCGGTCGCCGGGACTGTCAAGAGCATCAATGTGGCGAAGGCGATTCGTCACCGAAGGCCACGTCCTGTTGGTATTGGAGTAAGCGATGTTTTTGGCTCAGCAGGGCGACAGGCCGCTGATTGAATTCACGTTGGCCCCTTTGTCCGAGGACTACGGGATCCCACTGGCCGTGATGGGCATTTTGGTCGTGTTCTTGGCATTGGTGCTGGTCGTGGTTTTCATCACCTTGCTCCCTCGTGTGCTGGCTCCCAGTTTGTCAAAGACCGAGCGAAGCAGAAGTCCCGATGCTGGCAGCGGGTGACGACGAATTGCCTGAAGAGATGCTGGTTGTGATCGCCGCGGCGGTCGCCCAGCCATTGACAGACCGCACCGCATCGTGCAAATCCGCGGGTTGACGCCCGCCGAACTTGGCTGGTCACTCGAAGGACGCATGCAGCACCATCATTCCCACCGGATTCAACATCGAGCCCGCCGATGAGCACTTACGAGTACGTTGAGCAGCAAAGCAGCCGAGCTTTATCAAGCGACAGCGTTCGCCGGTTTCGAGCCGGGCAACGTGGTCATGATCGTGATCGGCGCGTGCTTTCATCTATCTGGCGATCGCCAAGCACTATGAGCCGCTGCTGCTGGTGCCGATTGGATTCGGAATCATCGTCGGCAACATCCCGTCGGCGGCCGGCATGTCACTGAGCGTCTACGACGAAGGTACGGTGCTGAGATACCTGTATTTCGGTGTCGAGAAAGGGGTCTATCCGCCGCTGATCTTTCTGGGCATCGGCGCGATGACCGATTTCTCGACGATGCTCTCCAACCCCAAGCTGGTCCTGCTGGGTGCCGCTGCGCAGGTCGGTGTGTTCCTGACTTATCTCGGAGCGCTGTGTCTCGCCTTCACGCCTCAGGAGGCCGGCGCGATTGGAATTATCGGCGGTGCGGACGGACCGACGGCGATCTTCCTCGCGTCGCAGTTGGCTCCGGAGTTACTGGGAGCGATCGCGATCGCCGCGTACTCCTACATGGCCCTGGTGCCCGTCATTCAGCCGCCGATCATGAAGCTGCTCACGACCAAGCAGGAGCGGCTGATTCGCATGAGACCCTCCCGCCAGGTCTCGCGACAGGAACGGATCGTCTTTCCGATCGTCGCTTTCCTGATCTGCACGACGTTGGCACCGGGGCAATCGTGCTGATCGGCATGTTGTTTTTCGGCAATTTGATGAAGGAATGCACCGTTACCGATCGGCTGGCGCTGACCGCCCGTTCGGCGATGATCGATGTTGTGACAATACTGCTCGGTTTCTGTGTCGGTGCGAGCACAAATGCACAGTATTTTCTCAAGCCTCAGTCGATCTTGATTTTCGTGCTGGGGGCGCTGTCGTTTGCCGTTGCCACCGCGTGCGGCGTGTTGTTTGCCAAGTTGATGAATGTCTTTCTGAAGGAGAAGATCAACCCGCTGATCGGAGCAGCCGGCGTCTCCGCCGTGCCCGATTCCGCACGCGTCGTACAAATGGTCGGTCAGCAAGAAGATCCGACCAACTTTCTGCTGATGCACGCGATGGCCCCCAACGTCGCGGGCGTCATCGGCTCCGCCATCGCGGCTGGCGTGCTATGGTCGCAGTTGGCGCATTGATCGCCATACAGTGGCTCACAGCGGTCGCCAGCTTTGCATGCCGCGATGACCGTTGGAAGAAGGCGAAGTGTCATTGAACGCAGACGCTGCTCATCAGTCTCCTGGGTGGTACTTGAATGACACCTTCACTTTCGTTCGAAAGGCGACAACCTTTCCTTCGGCGATCTGAAGATCCATGTCCGTGACTTCGCCGATTCTTAGATCCTTCAAGTGGGTTGCCGCTTCTTCGACCGCTATGACAGCCGCTTTTTCCCAAGATTCGGTGCTTGTTCCCACCAACTCAATCACCTTGTAGACGTGCTCGTCGCTCATCGCTATCTCCTCTGGAATTCCATGAAGATCAAAAACAGTTTCGACGCACACTCGCGCCGAATGTTGAGAGGAGAGCTGAGCAAGATCCGTGCCAGACAAAGGAAAATGCCGGCGATCATCCTTCTTCATTCGTTTCTGACCCCTTTGCCCGGCCAACCCCAAAATCAAGCTTTGGCAAAGCACTAGGCGAGAAGCTCGTTCAAATGCCCGTCAACGCAGTCGGTTAGCGCAGCTGGGTCGTAGCCTCCTTCCAGCACGCTGACCAGTCGCCCACCGGCATACTCGCTCGCAACCTGCAGTGCGATTTGAGTCAGCTTTCGGGAAGTCCTCGGTTTCCAAACCTAGAGAACCAACCGGATCGTCTCGATGTGCATCGAAACCGGCGGAGATCATGACGAGTTGCGGTTTCATCTTGTCGGCGAAGTGGCTCAAACGGCTCTCGAACGATTCGATGTATTCGCGACGAGACGTTCCGAATTCGACCGGTAAGTTGACGAGTGGCTCCCAGACCCCTTCCACTTCCGGTTTCGCTGGCCTGGCCAGTTCCAGGAAAGAACGGCCACCGATGAATTGAGAAGAAGCCAACTTGTTCGTCTTCCCAAAACATCTCCTGCGTCCCGTTGCCGTGATGCACATCCCAGTCGATGATCAGCACTCGATCGAGGCCGAGTTCATCAATGGCGACCTTCGCCGCAATGGCGATATTGTTGAACAGGCAGAATCCCATCGCGGCGTCGCATAGAGCATGATGACCGGGCGGTCGCACGAGGCAAAAAGCATGCGGATCATCTGACTCAACCACACGTTCAACGGCATCACAGACGGCTCCCGCAGCGTGCAACGCCACTTCGTAGGATCGGTGAGAGACGACGGTGTCCTCCTCGAAGCGACCGACATAGGTGTCGCAGAACTGCTCGACTCTGCCGGCGTACTCGGGAGAGTGGAGACGCCCCAAACGCTGAGCCGATACCGGCTTGCCAGTCTGGACGCCGACAACATGCATCCACTCCGGTCCACTGCAGATGACGAACCACGCGAAGCAGGCGTTCAGGGTGTTCGGGGTGGTTCCCTGTCCAATGCTCTTGAAAGATCGGATCGTAGTAGAAAAGTGTCATCGGGCGGAGGTCTCGATCTTCGTCTTCAACGATCCCACCTGGTGACATGTGTTTTGATCGCCAGCACAGGATCGTCGAACTCTTTGCCATAAGTCAGCTCGAAGCCGTAGCGTCGAAACGTGGCGAGCATCCGATGATTGTGTTTTTCGGTTTCGCCGATCACCTTTGCTAATCCCCAGCTGGCCGCGATTTCCAAGCAGTACTCGCGTCAATCGCGTACCAAGCCCATATCCCTGCCAGTTGTCGGTCACAAGGACGGCGTATTCCGCTTGCACGTGGTCCACGTCGCAAACAAGGTGGACCACGCCGGCTAGTTCTCGCTGCCCGTTCTGCTCGACCTCGGCGACAATGGCCAGTTCGCGGTCGTAGTCAATGAAACAGTATCGTGCCGCCATCTCATGCGACATCGCTTGGAACAAGTGGCGAAAACGAAATCGGATCGACTCCTGCGAGCAAGCGGCCATCATTCTTGTGCCACAGCGGTTCATCTTCGGGTTTGATCGGTCGCAGTAGAACCTGGGTGCCGTTGTTCAGCTCACAAGCTCTCTCAAGTTCTTCCGGGTAAGGTCGGATCGCCAAATGAGCGAACCTTCGTAGCGGCTGTTGCTCCGTCAGCAAGATCGATGCCGGCACGCGCATCCGAGCACGACGACTTGACGTGGACTGACCAAGACCGGGTTGACGTCAAACTCTCGAATCTGCGGGAAGTCGGCGACCAGGTGCGAAAACTGAATGATGGACTGGATCAAGGCATCCAGATGCAGCGGTGGCCGGTTTCGATAGCCGGCCAGAATCGGCCAGCAACGCAACGATTCAAGCATGCGGCGAACCAAACGCTCATTCAGCGGCGGCAGGCCTAGGGCGATGTCTTCCAACAGTTCGGCCCTCACGCCGCCGGACCCCACGATGATCACGGGCCCGAAAACAGGGTCTTTTCGGCTGCCCAGAAACAGCTCAAAACTGTCGGCCGCTGAGATCATCGGTTGCACGGTCACGCCTTCGATCGTGGCGTCGGGACGAGTTGCGCTGCCGCATGAACGATCCGCTCGAACGCACTGCGAACGTAGTCGTCGCCGAACAGATTCACCGCCACGCCGCCCACTTCGTTCTTGTGGAGGATTTGCGGCGAGTCGACCTTGAGCACAACCGGGTAACCGATTTGCTGTGCGAAAGCAATCGCCTCGTCAGGGGTGGCCGCGGCATGCGGTCGCGCCGTGCGGATGCCGTAGGTTTCCAACAAACTCTTGGACATGGTTTCGGACAATACATCTTGGCGCAGTGAACGGATCGATTCGAAGAGCGCGTGCTGTGTCTGCAGATCAACGGGAGCATCCGCCGGCAGCTCGCGAGGTATTTCCAGCAGCGTCTCTGTGTTGCGCGTGTAGTTGACCAGGTGCATGAAGGCATGGATCGCGTTCTTTGGCGTCGTGTAAGTCGGCACGTTGGCTGCGCGGAGCAGATGAATTCCCTCCCGCACGCTCGGTCCACCCATCCACGCCGCCAAGATCGGCTTGCGCGACCGCCTCGCGACCTCGGCGACCACCTTCGCCGCGGCCGTCGGCTGCGACACAGCCTGCGGAGTGAGAATCACGAGCACTGCATCGACCGCCTGGTCTTTGAGCACGATGTCCAACGCTCGCTGATAACGATCCGGCTGAGCCTCGCCCTGGATGTCCACGGGATTACGCTGCGACACAATGGAGCGGCAGAAACTCGCTGAGTTGAGCCAAGGTCTCGGTCGACAACTGAGCCAATTGACCTCTGCGACTGACGAGACTGTCGACGGCAATGATGCCTGGTCCTCCGGCGTTGGTGATGATCGCCAAACGAGATCCGGTGCGTTGAGCCGAGCGGGCCAGCAATTGAGCGCAGTCGAACATGTCATCGATCTCCCTGACACGAACGACTCCCGCTCGCTCGAAGGCCGCTTCGTAGACCGCGTCTACACTTGCCAGCGAACCGGTATACGAGATCGCCGCCTCCGCAGACTCGCTGGATCGCCCAGCCTTGTAAACGACGATCGGCTTTTCCTTGGCAATCGCGCGGGCGGCCGACATGAACTGTCGCGCGTGCCGGATCGATTCCAAGAACAGGATGATCGAGTCGGTGTGAGGATCCGCGGCAAAATAGTCGATCAAATCGCCAACGGTCACATCGAGCGCGTCACCGATCGAAACAAAGTGGGAGAATCCTATTTCTTGCTCCATCGCGAAGTCCAAGGCGGACGTACACAGCGTTCCGGATTGCGAGACGAACGCGACACGCCCCGGTTTCGGCTGAGCCGACGCAAGACTGGCGTTTAAGTTCAGGCGGGGAACGAGGACACCGATGCTTCGCGGTCCGAGAATTCGCAGCCCATCGAACCGAGCCGCCTCGCGAAGGATTTGGCGTTGCAGATCGCGTCCCGCGGGACCAGCCTCGCGAAACCCGCCACTGGTGACCAGCACGGCTCCCACGCCCGACTCCCCGCATTCGGCGATGATCTGGGGAACTTCTGCCGCCGACCCACAAACCAAGGCGAGATCGACGGCCCTGGGTACGCTGCTGATACTCGAATAGGTGCGAAATTCCTGATTCCGAGGACTTGTCTTGTCGACCGCGTAGATTTCTCCCGCGAAGCCGCACGAAGTCAGATTTCGTAGCAGCTCGGACGAGGCTACGGGATTACTGGCACCTCCCGATCCGATCACGGCAATGCGTTTGGGTCGGAAGATCTTTTCGAGGTTCCTGACCGCCATCTTTCGAGTCCTCCCAAATCGCGGATGTTGCCACTATCAGAGACCTGGCTTGAAACATCGACACCAGTCTCGTGCCAGATTGAACATAAACTCGGTTCCTCCGAGTCTTTCCTCAAATTTGTTTGATCAGCATGTTGTGAGTCGAGATTTCAGATCCATCTACGATTGCGTTGATCGCTCAGAAAAGAAAAATACTACGACGCTTCCGTTCAACCACGAGTCTACCAAATGTGGCTTTCATGCGGAAAGATTTTTGTGGAGACTCCGCGACGCCATTGGATGCCTGAGGGAGATCAGGACCATGACACGGAATCGCCGACGCGGAGACTTCGAAATTCCGACAGTATGGCGTCTATACAACGGTGATTCGCTGTCCAATCAAGAGTCGATCGAAATGAGTAAGAACATGAATTCCGACTCAACGCACCGGCGTTTCCTCCGCAACGGCTCGATCGCCGGCGCGGCCATGCTAGGGTTTCCCACGCTGATTCCTCGTCACGTGCTAGCGACGCAAACGACGCCGGGTGCGAATGAACCGATCGTGGTCGGCATCATTGGGATGCGAGTTCGTGCGCGATGGCGGCATCGGTAGCATCCACGCGATCGAATGCGTCAATTTTAAAGGGCCTCGTCCCTATCCCGCGGAAGGCTTGCCAGAGGAGTCCGTGCCCGCGGGCCTCGATTGGGATCGATGGCAAGGGCAAGCACCCAATCATCATTACAATCGGATGCTCGCTTCCCACTGGACCGACCAAGCCGGTGGAGCTCTGGTCGGTCGGAGAAGGTGCCGATGCACGAGCGCATTCTCACTACGCAAACGGTGTGGAAGTGCGACTGCGGTTCCCTGATGCCGAGCCACAGCAAGGACCCAAGCTCGGGGCGATCTTCGTTGACGACGAACAGGCCAGTGCCTTGCTCGATCACCCGCGCCGCCAAGGTTGGGAACTGCCCAACCTTGGCTCAGGATTCGAATGCCGGCTCAGGCGCTCGGCGTCATCAGTTCGGAGCACTTTTCCGCAGCCGCTTTGAACTCGGCCAACTGCGATTCACTCAACTGGCGCAGCGATTCAAACGACTTGCGGTAAAGCTCTGTCACTTTCTCCTGGTACTCCTGGGGGCTCTTGGCGTCCGCAACTTTGAAGACATCCTGCAGAGACTTCAGGCCGGCGTCGTAGTTCTGGTCCACCATTTCTTTTTGCCGCTTCAGAATTTCGACGGAAATTTCTTCCCATTTCTTGCGAAAGTCTGCGAAGGCATCCGTCGCATTTGGCAGGGCGGACTTGGCCCCTGGAAACGCTTCGACCCATTTCTGGAACATTTCCTGCTGCATTTTCACGGAGGACTCGGTGGCCTTCTGCAAATTCTCAAACACTTGATCAAACATTGGTCTGGCTCCTCTATTTTCGTAGGCCGCTTGTTCTTGCGATTCAGTTACCTCGCTGACTCGTCGATCACACTGCTCATTATTCGGCATCGGTGAGTAGCTGTCAACATTAATATGCTGCAAATGCAGCATATGTCAAGTAATTGTTTTTTCATTGAATATGGACACTAAGTGGCGTAAGATTGGTATGTCTGCGGCGGACGCAGCATGATATGCTGCGAGTGCACATTTGTCCCCTCTTTCACGGTGCTTCATGAGTGAAACGGTTGAGATCACGCGGTATCCCAATCGGCGGCTCTATGATCGGAGCCGAAAGAAATATGTGACGGTCGGGCAAATCGAGGCGATGGTCCTGAGCGGCCAAAATGTGCGTGTTCGCGACAGCAAGTCGGACGAGGATCTCACTCGTGTGGTCCTGACCCAAATCATTCTGGAGCGTCATCCCGAGCGGATGAAGATGTTCCCGGTGCCCTGCCTGCACGCGATTCTCCGAGCAGACCAAATGGCGTTGAATTGGCTGACGCTCTATTTCGGCCAAGCGATGTCGTTCATGGAACGTGCCATGCCTTCTTCGGGTGCGAGCGTCGTGCCCGGCATGGACTTCTGGCAGTCGCTCTTGCCCGGTGCCAAAAACGCCAAAAACAAACCACCAGCGAGTGAAACGTCGTCCTCGGAAGAAGACAACAATGAGGCTTCCCAAGGGGACAGCGAAGCCGCCCAACAAGACATGGCAGCCAAGCTCACGGAAATGGAACGCCGACTCAAGCAACTCGAGGGAGGTTCCTCGTCGGTTGAGCCTCCATCGGACGATGGACAGCCCGGCTGATCCGCGTTTCCGGTGCGTCTTTTGACGTATGCGGATCATTTCGCTTTGTTGACCTTGGCGGATACAGGCGTTTTCTTGCACAGAGAGCAAGGCTTGGTGAACGAAGCTAACCCGATCGTCATTTTCAATCCCCAACGAGGACCGAGTCTCTGCGGAGACTTCCCCGGCATTCGCGCTTACAATGCTGCTGAGTACTGACCTTGGCGATGCGTACACGTTTGGCGACTACCAGCGCATGTTTGAAGCGGCTGGGTTTTAGAAAAGCGAGCTCATCGATGTGCCGAAGTCACGATCTCGTCTCGTCATCAGCCATAGAGACCTATGATCACACATCGATTTCTCCTGACTCTCGTGGCAGTCGCGGTTCTTACCTCCTCCGGAACTGCCCTCTCCGCAGACAAGCCCAATGTTCTGTTCATCGCTGTCGACGATCTGAATGACTGGATCGGCTGTATGAATGGGCATCCGCAGGCTCTGACTCCGAATATCGACCGGCTCGCCGTGCGCGGCATGCTGTTCACGAATGCTCATTGCGCCGCGCCGGCCTGCAATCCGTCGCAGAGCGGCCGTCTTCAGCGGGCAAATGCCAGATGTGACCGGCGTGTGGTCCAACGACAGCCCGAAGCTGAGCAAATTAAGACCGGAAACGCGAACAGCTGCCAATGTCCTTCGCCAAGGCGGGCTACCGGACACTGGGAGCAGGGAAGCTGTCAGGCGACAAACAAAAAACGTTCGATCAGTATTTCAACGTCGAGCAACGGTGGAGTCCACTCGGTGGAGATGCGGTCCAGTACACGCCAACGGAATTGCCGACCAAAGGTTCTGATGATCCTCGCCACGTCGTCAAAGACAGTCGTGGTCGCAAGATCGTTTTGCCACTCAATCGGATGCCGTCAGACCGGCGACCGGGCACCATCGCTGGCGAGTCATTCGACTGGGGGCCGTTTGATGTGCCGGATTCGGAGATGGGTGATACGCAAATCACAGACTGGGCAATTGAGAGAATTCGTGACCTGGGACTCCAGTCGCGGGACGGCGATTCAACTGCCTCTGGAAGCCCGAGGGACGAGCGCGAAAAACCATTCTTTCTGGGTGTTGGGTATTATCGTCCGCACATCCCGCTCTGGGCGCCGAAGCGTTTTTTCGATCGCTTTGCCGATTCACCTGGTCAACTGCCGCAGGTCAAGCGCGATGATCTAGATGACCTGAGCGCCACTGCCAAGAATTGGGCTGTAGAAGCTGTGACGGCCGGAAGTCACGCGACCGTCGTAAAGTACAAGCAATGGCAAGCGGCAGTTGAAGCGTACCTCGCCTGTATCACCTACGTTGATCACGAGATTGGGCGACTGCTGGACACACTGGACAGCTCTCCCTTCGGCGACAACACAGTGATCGTGCTGTGGTCTGATCACGGCTGGCATCTTGGCGAAAAACAGCATTGGGGCAAGTGGACCGGTTGGGAGCGATCGACGCGTGTGCCGCTAATCATGGTTCCCCCGAAAAGACTGTCAGATCGCTTCGCGGCTGGTGGATCACGCTGTGACCGACCGGTCGGACTGATCGATCTTTACCCGACGCTGACGGAAATCTGTGAAGTCAAGTCACCTGGCAAGCTTGACGGGCAGTCGCTCGTGCCGCTGATGCGCGAACCGCAGCGCAGCACGAATCGGGCGGTCGTCACGATGTTCGATCCGGGCAACGTATCGCTGCGCACCGACCACTGGCGTCTGATTCGCTACGCCGATGGTTCGGAAGAAATCTACGACCACCGCGCTGATCCCAATGAATGGAATAATCTCGCCAACGTGGAAAAGTACGCCAAGCAGCGAGAGTCACTGAACCGAATGCTCTCGAAGTATATCGAGAGGATTGACTCGAAATGAGGCAAATCGCCGTCAAAACGTCTACTTTGACGGTGGGACCAAGGGTGCGTTCCGCCCTCGTTGATGCGATCGCGATGAGGGGCAACGCCGTTCAACATCCAGCTACGGGACGAAGCTCCAGGTGCACGCAAGCAAGTGCTGAGCGCCGTTGGATGCGAGGTGGCCATTTCTGAGAATCCGGGCGAAATCGGCGAATCAGACTCATTGACATATCGTGAGCTTACGATATATTGCTATGAGTAGACGGAGAGGAATGGCCGCGAACGATAACTTCAGAACAAACAGAGAATCCGCTGGCGATGCTCTGGCCCTTCCCCTGGTTACTATTTCAAATCCTTGTTTACCTCGAAATATCGACTCATTTCGAGGTGACGAGTGATGGATATGTCAGGGCTTGCGGCTGTTACGATCAACCGGCTCGCGGAACTCAAAAGCGATACGATCTCCAAGTAGGAGCGGTGTCGGCTTTCAATCACTTCACCTTCAAGGACTAGACTCGTGTTACTCAAGTACTTTTACGACGAAGCTCTCGCACACGCTTCTTACATGGTGGGTTGCCAGCGAGCAAAAGTCGCCGTCGTCGTCGATCCGGGCCGCGATATCCAGCAGTACCTGGACATGGCCAAACAGGAAGGCCTCCAGCTGATCGCCGTTGCCGAGACTCATATTCACGCCGACTACGTTTCGGGTGCTCGAGAGTTGGCCGATCGCGTCGGTGCGAAGCTGTATCTGTCAGACGAGGGGCCAGCGGAGTGGAAATACCTGTATGTGGATGGCTACGATCACGAATTGATGCACAACGGCGATCACTTTATGATCGGCAATATCAGGTTCGATGTTCTGCACACGCCGGGACACACTCCCGAAAGCATCTCGTTTGTTCTGACCGATCAAGGCGGCGGTGCCGACAAGCCAATGGGCATCTTCACGGGTGACTTCGTGTTTGTCGGTTCGATTGGACGGCCGGACTTGCTGGAACAGGCTGCCGGAATCGCGAACACGGCTGAGCCGGGTGCCCGCGATTTGTTCAAATCCGCCGAAAAGTTCAAGCAATTGCCCGAGTATTTGCAGGTTTGGCCCGCTCACGGTGCGGGGAGTGCTTGCGGTAAGGGGCTGGGCGCGATTCCGTCGACAACCGTCGGCTACGAAAAGCGGTTCAATCCATCGTTGCAGTTCACCGACGAAGACGAGTTCGTTCGTTACATCTTGGCCGATCAACCGGAAGCACCCAAGTACTTCGCGGTAATGAAGCGAGTCAACAAGGAGGGGCCAGCCATTCTTGGTGAAGGTCATCAGCACGAGTTGCTGGATGTCTCCAAGCTGACCAATGCCGTCGGGTCGGGAACGGTAATCGATCTCACTCCGTCACCGCAGTACGCTCAGGGTCACGTGCCGGGCACGATCAATATTCCGATGAGCATGCTGGCCGCCTGGGCGGGTTGGTTGGTGGATTACGAACGACCGGCGTACCTGATTTGCGAGCCCAGTCAAATGGAAGAGGCGGCTCGTGTGCTGCACAAGATCGGTGTCGACGAAATCGCCGGCGCGTTTGATGCCGCCGCTGTCAAGAGTTCGGCAATGGCGACGGAAGTTTACTCAAGCGGAACGCCCGCCGAATTGTCGCCTGCGATCGAATCGGGCACTGTGAAAATCATCGACGTGAGATCAGACGTGGAGTGGGAAGAGGGGCACATCGAACAGGCGGAACACCACTTTCTCGGACGATTGCCGGACCAGTTGGATCAGCTGCCGCGTGACGAACAGATCGTTGTTCAGTGCCGCAGCGGTGCGCGCTCCGCGATTGGTGTCAGCGTATTGCAGGCGGCGGGATTGAAAAACGTCGTCAACCTGACGGGCGGATACACGGCTTGGAAGAGCGACGGACTGCCGAGCGTGAAATCCCAAGACACAATTACTTTATGATTGGAGCAAGCACCATGAAAGAACTGCTACTGATGTTCGCCTTCCTCGCAATATGGTTCGTTTTGAACGCGTGGGTTCTGCCCAGATTCGGTGTCAAGACGTGACTGAGCGGCGCTTGTGCGGTGGATCCGCACTCCGACAACAAAGTGAACGCGGAACAACCTGAAGCAGAAACAACAGCCATCCAATCCGACTCAAACGATCCACGTGACGATCGTGACAGACTTCAAAGCGGAGAACACTGATGCAGACTATCTTCGAGAAACGGTGCACGCCCGTTGGAGATCTGCCACGATTCGAACGAAACGAGAAATAGGATGACCCAATTGATTCAAAGACGCTTGCTGTTTTTTCCGTTGGTGGTCTCGCTCTTGGTCGTCGTTGGCTGCCAACACCGGAGTTCAGAGAACGCGGAGGCAGTGGATGCGAGTGCTCGGCGCGAAACCGAGTCGGAGTCACGAACTCAGGAGAGTGCAACTGCTGACCAGGTTCCGGCATCGGACCAGCGTAAAGTGGTAGCCACGCAAGCCAAAGATGCATTGTTTGCGCAGCTGTCCGGACGATTGATGGATGTCATGCAATCCGCGGGGCCGGCAGCGGCGATCAATGTATGTAGCGAGGAAGCTGCCACGATCGCCGAAGCGGTTGGCAAGGAGTATGGTGTGGCGATTGGCAGAACGTCGTTCAAGTTGCGCAATCCCGCGAATGCGCCGCGTGATTGGGTGAAGCCATTTGTCGAAAAACGCTCGGACACTCCCCAGCACGTTCAACTCGATGATGGAAGTTTGGGAGTACTCTTTCCAATCCGCTTGAAGGTGACGTGCCTGATGTGCCACGGTCAGCCGGACGACATCCTGGATGCCGTCAAGCCACAGCTTGCCAAGCGATATCCCGACGATCAGGCGACCGGCTTCAAGCTGGACGACCTCCGAGGTTGGTTTTGGGTCGAGGTGCCAGAGAATGCCACGTGATTGACTTCCGCTGTCGATCAGCGGTAGAAAGCACTCCCAGCACTACATTTCCATTGGAGATCTGAAATGATTCGTAAAGCATGGATCGGTTTCACGGCGTTCGCGGTTTTGAGCTTCGTCTCGGGAGTAGCTCATGCTCAGCTTGGCAGTCTGTTCGGACGAAAGGCAAGTGTTCCGGAGATCAGTGTTCAAGAGCTGCAGCAGTTGCTCAATGAACAGCAGCGAATAGAGGAGGCCTTTCCTGGAGCAGAAGAAAGCAAGCCAGTGCCATCGTTTTTGGTCGTCGACGTACGCAGCGACAAAGAGCTGGCCGTTTCGATCATTCCCGGTGCGATCACGAAAGCCCAGTACGAGAAGAATCGTGACCAATATCGCGGCCGGACGATCATTCCGTACTGCACGATCGGCGGTCGTAGCGGTGCTTACGCCGCGCAGTTGCAGAAAGCTGGCGTGAAGACCAGAAACTTCAAAGGCAGCATCTTGGAATGGGTCAGAGCGGAACTGCCGCTGGTCACGCTCGATGGAAAGCCTACCAACCGTGTCCATACCTACAGTGATCGCTACCGCGTGCCAGCGAAGTACGAAGCGGTAAGCAAGTAACTCAATGCTTTGAGGGCTTGGTGCTGACCGACGCCCTCTGCAGCGGCATGGTAGCAATCGAGACGCGCAGATCAGCGGCTTGTATAGTGACGGCTGTTCGGTTCGAAAAGAAGTGACTGCGAACACTCGCGTCAGCCAATCTTGCAATCTCGAAGCATTGAGATTTCTTACTGAGGGAACATACGCAACATGAACGACAGCGAGAATGATCCGCCAATCCAGACGCCGCGGCCGAGCCTGCTGACTGACATGCGAACGTCCGAAGACTGGTGGGCAATTTGGTGTGCAGGTTTGCTGCTGGTCGTTTCTCTTGCTGCCGTTTGGATCGCAAAGCCAGGCGATTTGGCCCAACAGATTGAATCGGGCGATTCCGTCAAAATCACGAGCCCACTGCAAGCGTGGCTCGGCAAGCCAGGACCGTGGAGCGAAAATCCGCTGGAAGCATTTTACCAAGCGGCCGGCGTTGATTCATCAGCTGTGAATACGATCACCGGAACGTTTGGTGCGTTTGTCGTGATCGGACTGTTGTTCGCGTTTGCAATCTTGGTGAGAGGCAAGTCGCCTTCCAAGTTCTTGAAATCCTTTCCATTCGTTTTCTTGCTCGCAACGCTGGCGTACACGATGGCCGGGCAGAGCGTTGTGAAAGCATACAACCTCGAGTACGCGTTATGGGCTTTACTTGTTGGGCTGGTCATCAGCAATACGATCGGGACACCGGATTTCTTGAAGTCAGCTGCGCTGACTGAGTTTTACATCAAGACAGGTCTGGTCTTGCTGGGCGCCGAAGTCCTGATGTCGCGGCTGATGGCGCTTGGCGTTCCAGGTATCTTCGTCGCCTGGATCGTGACGCCCGTTGTGCTGGTGACTACTTACATCTTTGGCCAAAAGGTACTGAAGATGCCGTCGCGCTCCCTGAACATGGTGATCTCGGCGGACATGTCGGTGTGCGGCGTCTCCGCGGCGATCGCGACGGCCGCCGCTTGCAAAGCCAAGAAGGAAGAACTCTCGTTGGCGATTGGTCTCTCGCTTTCGTTCACGGTCGTCATGATGATCGTGATGCCAGCGTTCATCAAAGCGGTGGGTATGAGCGAGATTCTCGGCGGCGCGTGGCTCGGTGGAACGATCGACTCGACGGGTGCGGTCGCCGCGGCCGGAGCGGTGCTTGGCGATAAAGCACTGGAGGTCGCCGCAACTGTAAAGATGATTCAAAATATTCTGATCGGTGTCACGGCTTTCTGTGTTGCGGTTTACTGGGTCACGCGAGTCGAGCGTGATCCGTCAGGTGCTCGACCAGGCCTATCGGAAATTTGGTACCGGTTTCCGAAGTTCGTCATCGGTTTCATTTTCGCATCCGTTGTGTTTTCTATCCTGCACGCAACCCTGGTCGGCGGACCCGAAATCGTTGGCGCGATGATCAGTGGGTCGACGAAGACACTTCGCGGCTGGTTCTTCTGCTTAGCGTTCGTCAGCATCGGCTTGGAAACAAATTTCCGACAGCTGATGCCGTACCTGCGGGGCGGCAAGCCGCTCCTGCTGTACGTGTTTGGCCAGTCGTTGAACCTGACGCTCACGCTGTTCATGGCATGGCTGATGTTCGAGGTGATCTTCCGCGACATGGTGCAGGCGATTGTGCCATGAGCAGATGAGGCTGTCACCCCCTGCCCTGCTGACGACGGCCCCGCCGACGCTGGCCCCGCCGACGGCGGCGATGACCGACGGACGGGTAACGTCCGATTGGCGTTCTGCGCCATTGTCATCGGACTCCTCTGGTGTGTCGTTTTACCGCGGCTAGCGAGTCAGCCGAGGATGCGAGAGTATTCGCGCTGGTTGGATGAACGCGGAATTGATCCTAGCGCAATGTACTACACAGAACTAGAAGCGATGGAGCCGATCCTGCATCGGCTTGAGCGATCTCGAGAAACGAAATGAGGAGCTACTTCTCGTTGTCGATATCGTGAAGCTTGTAGATCAGCGCGCGGCGGCTGATGCCAAGTTTCTTGGCGGCAAGCGTACGGTTTCCCTCACATTCCTTGAGCGTTGCCAGAATCGTTGCCCGTTCGACTTGGGAAAGCCGGCCGGTGTCGAATACCTCGGCAGTCGCATCGGCGGCAATGTTCGCAGGTAGGTGCTCCGGCAGAATCACATCGCCTTGACAAAGCAAGCACGCACGCTGGATCGCATTTCGCAATTCGCGAACGTTGCCGGTCCACGAATGAGTGAGAATTGCTTGCGACGCTTGTGGAGACATCCGCACTTGCCGATTTGCGAACCGGCTCGCGAAATGCCTTGCCAGAGGAATGATGTCTTCGCGACGATCGGTCAGTGGTGGAACGATCAATTCGATCACGTTGAGTCGATAAAAAAGGTCCTCGCGAAATCTACCCCCTTCGATCTCGTCCATCAAATTGCGATTGGTGGCGGCGATAAGGCGTGTGTCGATATCAACGGGACGATCGGAACCGACGGGTGTGACTTGATTTGTTTCGAGGGCGCGCAGCAGCTTTGGCTGCATTTCCAGCGGCAGCTCGCCAATTTCATCCAGGAACAAGCTGCCGCCACTGGCATGTTCGAAACAGGCCGTTGCGATCTTCCGATGCACCGGTAAACGCTCCTTTCACGTGCCCGAAGAGCTCGCTTTCGATGAGTGTCGCCGATAGACCGGCGCAGTTTGCAGTCACGATCGTTCGTGATGCACGTGGGCTCCACTGGTGAATCAGCTGCGCAATCCACTCTTTGCCGGCACCGCTCGGGCCTTGGATCAGAATCGGAGCATCGGACGGCGCGACGACCGCCACGGTCTCGACCAGTTGACGCATCGCGCGGCTCTCGAAGATGAACTCGTCAGGTAATTCGGGCAGGGCGACTTTGTCTTCCGCATCTTCCGACGTTCGAATGGCGAGGCGCATCGTAAACGGCGACCTTCAACTCCTCGAGATCGATTGGTTTAGAAAGATAGTCGTCCGCGCCACTCTTGACGGAGGCGACTGCCTGTCGAACATCTGCGTAGGCGGTGATCAGAACCACTGGAATCGTCGGCAGCAGTTCTCGTATTCTTGGTAGTGCCTCGATACCGCTCATTGCGGGCAGACGCACGTCCAGCAGAATCATGTCGGGTGGCTGCTGCGCGAGCGAATCGAGCATTGACTCCGCTGACGCCGCTTCGATGATGGTGAAACCATGGCCCTCGAAGAAGCCGCCAATGAGCTTCCGCTGTGACGGCTCATCGTCGACGACCATCAGAACAGGCTTCGCTGCTGGGGATTTTGTCATGCGTGTCTCAACCAATTGCCTGTCATTGTCAGCGCGATTCTATCACTCGCCCGTTCGTTCGACTTCAGCCGTCTTCATGCGGGGCGGATCCCGTCGATCCAAAACACGCTGCCGCCTTCATTGCCGGACTTGTAGCCCACGTCCCAATCATGGGCAACCGCGATCCGATGAACGATCGATAGCCCCAACCCGGTTCCTCCCGGTCGCCGCGTCACGTACGGTTCAAAGAGGGAATCGACAATCTCTGGCGAGACTCCTGGGCCTTGGTCGGCCACTTCTAAACGAAACGATCCACGCTGTGAATCGCACATCGAGATTGTAATCTTGCTGCCCTTTGGTGCGAATGCGATGGCGTTTTGCAACAGGTTGAAGAGAACTTGTCGCAGCTGGTCGCGATCCGCCTGAATTGCATGTGGCTGATGGAAACGAGTTGCATCCAACTTCAAATCTTGGGCATCTAGGTCCGACTGCAACAGCGTTTGCAATTCCTGGACAAGTTGCTCAACAATCACCGGCTCAATGTTTATTTCTGCCTGGCGTGCGAAAGCGAGGAACTGATTGATTCTCGCAGTCACTCGGTCGCATTCCTCCAACACCGCTTCGGCCTGATCCTGTTGTTCGTCACTCGGCAGGCCTGTTTCAACCAGCCTCTGCGTCCAGCCGCGGATCAGCCCCAAAGGGTTGCGAGTTTCATGCGCCAACCCGGCCGCTGCTTGCCCCAATTCGCGGAGGTGTCTTGTTTCCGCCTTCAACACTCGTGTCGTTCCTTCGGACTGAGCCAGTCGCACGGTGAACTGCCAGACAGCACCGGCAGCGATAAGTAGCAACGTTCCCAAAGCAAAGATCAGGATCCGGTTTCTAGCTTCGCGCTGAATCTGAGCGATCATACTCGTGCGATCCAACACGACAATGGATTTGAAATCAACGGATTCCGGCGTCTCTGCGATTTCAGCAAAATTTCCGTGCACCGGGCGATCGTTTCGCATGCGAAAGCTGTTGACGAATTGAACCGTATTGTCGCGAGGATGTTCGCCAACGGGCAGGGCAAAATCGATTTGCGATTTGTCGCCCGCGAAGTAGTTATCTTGCGGATCATCATTCACCACGATCGCGATCGCAATGACATTCTTCGACCTGGCGAGCGCCTTCAGTGTTGCTGGCAACCCTTGCTGAACGAATGGACCGAACCATCGATGTGATTGAACGCCGCTGCTCACGGCGCTGGACAAAGATTCGGCCTGCGAGGAAAGCGAATCATGGATTAGTTCGCATTGATGAACATGCTCGGTCCGCTGCCACGCGGCAAACATGCCCCAGAGGACGAACAGAGACACGAGTCCAACGATCCGTGGCTTCGGTATGCGAGTGAGACTCGTGTTCTGCATCGCTTATCGTGCTCGCGGTTGCTCGCTGAAGAACTGGGGTCCAAGTTGCCGTCGCTTCCCTCGATTTTAGCTCCCACCTTCAAAGCATCCAGCGGGCTGCGTGTCCCGCTCGCAATGCACGATTCATAAAGCTGTTGGTACTCAGGGAAGAAGAAAACCCCAGGAGAGTTGTTGAGAGAGATTTCCTCACATCCACCTTGGAGTTTCATTGGGTGTGCTCGGTTACGTCGCTCCTGATAAGCAAATGAGATGCCCCTCGTGCAAGCAGGCCACAGTTGTGCGAATGAGACACACGAACAGGCAAAAGCCAATGAAACCGCCAAGACTCTGGAAGAAACGAGCATCAGAATCATGTTGCGAATGCCCGCCGGTTGGATGGACCCTGCAATTCATGCTCAAGCCGCCACGCTCGGCGCTGCAAATATTGCGCACTTGGAGCCCGATCGTGTTTTGACTGCAGGGACGCCGCGTGACAGCACGCAGATTTACAAAGGCGGAAGATGCCGCATACGAATGTGCAAAACGCTGAATTGAAAGAGTCGTCGTGGTAACCGAACCATGGCCTTGGCGACTTGAACTGTACTTGGCACAGAAATTGCGAGCTGGCTGAGAAACATCGACTTAGCATCGTGCGGGAAATTACTGTCGCTCTTTTTGTCGGCGTGCTCTCCGAGCTCGCTACGGTCCCAGCTTTTCGATGCGAGCTCGGAGAGCACGCCGACACTTAATTTCCCGCACGATGCTTACATGAACTCCGTGCTCGAGACCAAACAAAGAAGGACATCCCATGAAGAGACTCGTTTCCCTCTCAGCTATGTTTGCCGCAGTCGCATTTCTAGGTGCCGCCTTGACGGGCACCGCGCCTGATGAAGCGGCAGCGCCGAAGGATACCTCCGCGAAATCTGACAAGCCTTGCTGCCTAAACAAGTCTGTTGACGCGACTGGTGTCCTCGCCGAAACCGCCAAATTCGACTGTTGCCCAAGGGACCAAGCGACGGCGGCAGTGCTCGCCAAAACGGAAGCATGCAGCGCGAACTCATGCAAAGGCGGAAAGCAGGCGGCAGGAGGCTGCCCGCTGTGTGCGGCAGCAAAGGATGTGTCCACGGCACAGGCCGGAGTGCAGAAATGTAAGAGCTGCACTGAGAAGGACTGTAAAGAAGAATGCAGCATCTGTGCCGCGGCACGGAAGGAAGCGGAAGCTGCCGAGCACGATCCAGCCGCCACAGTTGGCAACGGTCCAGGCATGGGACGTGGTCGGGGAATGGGGCGCGGACCAGGAATGGGACGTGGTCGGGGCATGGGACCGGGGCACGCCGGTGATTCGCAGCACGAGAAAGATCACAATGATTTCTTTTTTCTGATTGAGCATCGCGACACGATTCGTCGAACCGTGAAGAATCTCCCCAACGGGATCGAAACGCTGACCGAGTCGGACGCCGCGGATGTCGCGGCCACGATTCAAGTACATGTCGAAGCCATGTATGATCGTGTGGAGAATGTGAATCCGATTCGAATGCGCGACCCGCTGTTCCGTGAAATCTTCGCCCATGCGGATAAGATTAAGATGAAAGTGGAGCACACCGATCACGGTGTACGCGTGAAAGAGACTTCGGACGACGCATACGTTGTCAAGCTACTGCAGGAACACGCGAAAGTTGTCTCGCTGTTCATCAAGAATGGTTACCCGGAATTGCCGAAGAACCATGCTGCACCGAACCGCTAAGCAATCTGCGACTGCCCTCCTTACGTCGTCGGTTTGCGAGGCATGGGGAGAGGCGGCTTTGTCGGTCGCTCCTCGCCAGCATCGAAGAACCGCATGTTCCTCCCGACTCGGTCGTAGTCACCGAGGTCGTCACGCATCGCTTCGGCCAGCATCAGCAGTCGCTTGACGACTGCCGGGTGTTGGTCGGCAACGTTGGTCGTCTCGCCAATGTCGTTGTCCAAGTCAACCAAGAACGGTTTGTCGAAGCCAATCCGGTCAGCCGGCGCGATGTGGCTGTTCTTGCTGAATGGTGCTGCTCCGACTGGCTCTTTGGCTCGCGGTAGATGCAGCTTCCATTTGCCTTGCCGAATCGCTTGCAGGTGAACTCGCAAGTAATAGCAGTAGACTTTGTCTGCGGTCGCCTTGTCGAAATCTCCGTGAAACAGGTGTCGAATGTCTTCGCCGTCGATCACACGGTCGGATGGAACTTCGGCGTCTGAGAGCGCGGCGAGCGTCGGCAGGACGTCCAGTGTGCTGGCGATCGAATCGCACGTGGTTCCGGCGGGAACGCGGCCCGGCCCCCAAAGAATCGTCGGCACTCGCACGCCACCTTCGAAAGTCGAAACCTTGCCGCTGCGCAAAGGCCCGGCCGATCCACCACGGTCGCTGGGAAGATGCCCGTCCGCAAAGTCCTTGTTCTTGATCAGCCACGGACCGTTGTCGCTAGTGAATAGAAGATACGTGTTGTCCGAAAGCCCCAGCTCTTTGACGGCGTCGAGAATCCGCCCCACGTTGAAGTCGATTTCTTCAATCACATCGCCGTACAGACCGCGTTTGCTTGTTCCCTTGAACTGCTCCGAGGCCTCGAGTCGTGTATGCGGCATTGTGTGCGGGAGATAAACAAAGAACGGCTGTTGCTTGTGCTTCTCCATGAACCCGATCGCTTCGTCGGTATAACGTCGCGTCAAAGTCGACATGTCGGTTTTCGGTTCGATCAATTCTTCGTTGCGGTACAAGTTGGCCACGCTGTCGTTGCTGGTGGGCGTGCCAAAGAAATAGTCGAATCCCTGCCGCGTCGGAAACAAGTCCATGAAGAACCCGGTCTGCGAGTGTTTCGCGAGGTCCCATTTGCCGAAACAAGCGGTCGCGTAGCCTTTCGTCTTCAGTACTTCAGCGACGGTGATCTCATCGCTGTGCAGGATCGGATGGACCTGTTTGGTGTTGCCCCGTTCTGCGACGCGCATCGGGTAGCAGCCCGTCATCAATGCCGCCCGCGATGGTCCGCAGACAGGTTGAGCATAAAAGCTGGTGAACTTCATGCCCTGCGCGGCCATCGCGTCGAGTCGCGGTGTGCGAATGTCAGGTGATCCGAAACAACCAACGTCTTGGTATCCCTGATCGTCGGTGAAGATCACGATGAAGT
This sequence comes from Pirellulaceae bacterium, assembly GCA_963704055.1. Taxonomy (GTDB): domain Bacteria; phylum Planctomycetota; class Planctomycetia; order Pirellulales; family Pirellulaceae; genus Rubripirellula. The sequence continues at coordinate 70,956 of CAVPGW010000036.1, forward strand.
TGGGCGGGCGATCTGCTGCCGCGGTCGTAGCCTTTTCAACTTGTTTGTTGAGGGGCACCTGTAACGTTCGAGGTCCCTCGTCAAAAAATCTGGCGCCGCTACCGGTTTGGTCAATGTCACCTAACTCCCTGCGTGCCCGTTCAACGCGTTTCATCAGAGCCGCGACGACTTCGGGATGACCAGACGCAATATTCTTGGTTTCGCCGGGGTCGTCGTCCAAGTTGAACAACTGAAGCTCCGGTACCGCTTCGATCATCCGTCCCCACCAGCCAAGCCCGGCGGGCGATTTCGTTCTTGGCAGCACCAGTTTCCATTGCACCACTGCGCACGCCGGTCAGCAGGCAACCCGCATAGTACAGGTATTCGTCTCGCGGGCTGGTTTCCGATTGGCGCGTTAAGAAAGCGGTGGCGTCTTTGCCGTCCAATTCAACGTCAGGCAACTTGCCTTTCGCGATCGATGGCAAAGGTTGGCAGCAGATCCATCGTGCTAAGGATTTCATCGGATGACCAGCCTGCGGGAATCTTTCCTGGCCATCGTGCGATGAACGGTACACGCGATCCGCCGTCCCATGCCGACATCTTCCAACCGCGAAGCGGATCCGCGTTGCCGGAATGATCACGTGGGATGAACGGCTTTCCGTCTGGCTGCATCGCGTGTGTCGTTTCGATCCACGGTCCATTGTCGGATGTGAATACCACCAGAGTGTTGTCGTCAATGTCAAGTTCTTTCAGCGTCTTGAAGATCTCACCGCACGACCAGTCAATTTCTTCGATCGTATCGCCGTAGAACCCGCCGGCGGATTTGCCTTTGAAATTCTCGGACGCGCCGAGCGGGATGTGTGGCAGGTTGTGGGCGAGATACAGGAAGAACGGCCTCTCGTGATTCGCCTTGATCCACGCGATCGCTTCTCGCGTGTAGTCGGCGGTGATGTGATCCCAGCTCTCAACGGCCTCGACGATCACCTCCTGATTGCGAAGAATCGGGCTGCGCATTTCCGTGTCGTTGACCTGAACGGTAAAACCATTGAACTTCGGTGTGCCGTAGAAATAGTCAAAGCCCTGAGCGTTGGGCATCGTCGCCGGGTCGAGACCGCCGGGACCGTTCTTTTTGTTCTGGACGAGATGCCACTTTCCGATCATGCCTGTCGCATAGCCGGCCTCCCGCAGGACTTCGGCCATCGTCGTTTCCCGAGGATGTGGTACGGTGTGTAGGAGTTTCTTGTTTCTCGGTTCAGCAACACGAATCGGATACGATCCTGTCATCAGCGCCGCACGTGACACACCACAAACCGGTTGTGCGTAGAAACTCGTCAAGCGAACGCCTTCATCCGCCATTTGATCGAGGTGCGGCGTTTTGATCGTGCTGGAACCGAAGCAGCCGAGATCCTGATAACCTTGGTCGTCGGTGAAAATCAGGATGATGTTGGGGCGGTCGGCAGCGAGTGTCGCTGAAGCAAGGCCGAGCAACAGGCCAGTGAGGCAAAGTGAAAGACGAGTCATTGCTGATTTTCCTTCGGCGATTTAGAAACACTTTCGTCGAGCCTGCAACGGAAATCGCGATCCGGCCGTCTCTGAATCGAGAACGCAGTCGATTTGCCCTGTCTTCCGAGCTGAACGAACTGTGACATGAGTGCTGCGGGTTGTCTGTAGCCGGCTGAAGATTATTGCTAAATTTGATAGTCCGTGAAGGATTATTCACCCACCAATATCGCCATGAAACCGATCATAGTTCTTTTTTGCTTGTGTGCATTGTTCACCTCGTCAGCGTTTGCCCAGCGGCAAAACGACGATCGGCCGAATATCGTCTTGATCCTCGCGGATGATTTGGGATTCAGCGATGTCGGGTTCAATGGCTGCAAGGAGATCCCGACTCCGAATTTGGACGCAATCGCGGAAACAGGCGTCGTTTTTGAATCAGGTTACGCCTCGCATCCCTATTGCAGTCCAAGTCGTGCAGGGTTGCTGACCGGGCGATACCAGCAGCGATTCGGACATGAGTGCAATCCCGAACCGACTGTCGAAGATGCAGACGGCAAGGCTCCCGGTTTGCCGCTTTCCGAAAAGACAATCGCGGACGTTCTTGGGCAAGCCGGATACGCCACTGGTGCGATCGGAAAATGGCACCTTGGTGATGCGAAGCGGTATTGGCCCAACCGACGCGGGTTCGATGAATGGTTCGGGTTCAGCGCTGGCGGCCTGAGTTACTGGGGCGATCCTGGAAACAAGGGAATCGCGTTTGGTGTTCATCGCGGCAACGATCCAGTCGCGGCGGATCAGCTCAACTACCTGACGGATGACTTTTCCGACGAAGCGGTGAAGTTCGTCGATCGTCATAAGCACGAGCCGTTCTTTCTTTACCTTGCCTACAACGCGCCGCACGCGCCCGATCAGGCGACTCGTGCTCATTTAAAGAAAGACCGAACACATCGAGTATGGCGGCCGAGCTGTTTACGGTGCGATGGTGGCTGGGATGGATGAAGGTATCGGACGGGTCATTTCGAAGCTAAGACAAGAAAAGCTGTTCGACAATACGTTGGTCATTTTCTACAGCGACAACGGCGGACGGAAAGAACATGCGATGAACTTTCCTTATCGTGGACACAAAGGAATGTTGTTCGAGGGCGGGATTCGAGTGCCGTTTTGCCTGAGCTGGCCAAATCACGTTCCGGGTGGCAAGCGATACGATCAACCGATGACTGCTCTCGACATTTTTCCCACAGCACTGGCCGCTGCCGGCCTTGCCCGCGACGAGGGTCTTCAACTGGATGGCGTGAATCTGATTCCGTATCTCAGCGGCAAGGATACAGGCCGACCGCACCAGAGACTGTTCTGGCGATACGCGATGGGCGGCGATCAATACGGGTATGCCATCCGTGACGGCGACTTGAAGATGGTGGACAGCGGCTACAAAAACCGCAAGTTGCTATTTGACCTGAAACACGATCCGTGGGAACGCAATGATCTTGCCGATCAGCGACCCGACGAGATCGAGCGTTTGACAACGATGATCCAAGCATGGGACCGGGAGAACCAAAAACCTCGCTGGCTAGATGCTCATGGCCCGCACGTACGTGACGAGGAAGCGGTCCGAACAAAAACCGTACAGGCGGCGAGCCGCGGTGAGAAGAAATAGCGATTGCGACTGTTCGTGACACTTCATGGCCGATCCGCAATGAGCGGGTGGCTGGTGGTCGAGCGTCAGCGAGCCCCCAGTGGCGAGCCAATGGAAATCCGGGGGCTCGCTGACGCTCGACCGCCGGCCACCCGGTAAATGCGAATCTCAATCTGCCACGGAGATTCCGGATGAACCACGATTTCAGCGCGGATGGGATCAACGTCGTTCACCGGCGGATCGATTCATGTCGAGCGTTTATCGTCGTCGCTTGACCTTGCGATTCATCGGATTGAGCCGCTTTCTTGCCGGCTTGTCGGAGTCCTCCGCTTCCGGTTCGACTTGTGGAGGCAACTGGACTGCTTCAAAGCCCTCAATGGAATCGCGTTTCAACTCTTTGTTGATTCGCTGCTCGATGCTGGTCAAAAACTCGCCTTCGCCCGGTGCGACAAAGGTGAACGCGATCCCGTCGCGTCCCATGCGACCGGTTCGCCCGACGCGATGGACGTAGTCGTCACAATCTTGAGGCAAGTCATAATTGATGATGTGCGAGATCGTCGTGATATCGATTCCGCGGCCAACCACATCGGTCGCCACCATGATCTTCAGCTTGCCATCTCGCAGACTTTGCAACACGCGGTCACGTTCGCGTTGTTGCATGTCACCATGCATGCTGCCGCAGTTCGGATGGTTGCGGCTGATTTGTCGAAAGAGGCGGTCGGTGCCCCGCTTGGTGCGGCAAAAAATAATTGCCTGTTCCGGTTGCTCGCGTTGGAGCAACTTATCAAGTAACTCACCTTTGCGATCCGGAGCTACAGTGAAGTACCGCTGTTCGATGGTTTCGACCGCCATTTCGTTCATGCTACAGTCGATCACGGTTGGATCGACCATGTACGACTCCGCCAACCTGCGAACGGTCGGCGGCAGTGTGGCCGAGAGCAGCAGGGTCTGGCGATCGCGCGGGCACTTGCGGAGGATGCGTTCGATTTGCGGTCGGAATCCGATGTCGAGCATCCGGTCGGCCTCGTCCAACACGACGCACCAAACGCTTCCGGTTCGAAGGGACTTGCGTTGCAGGTGATCGTGTAGTCGACCGGGTGTACCGACGACGATCTGAACTCCGTTTTCGAGCTGGCGAAGTTGGCGAGTGATGTTTTTTCCGCCCGCTAGAACGGCGATCTCGGTGGGCTCGCCCCAAGCCAGTCGCGCGGCCTCGCCGGCGACCTGGTCGGCAAGTTCCCGAGTGGGCACGATCACGATCGCTTGCGGATCGCGGCATTCCTCGAGTGAATCGAGTTGCTCTAGGATGGGGATCGAAAAGGCGGCCGTCTTACCCGTTCCGGTCCGCGCTTGACCGATCACGTCCAGGCCTTCCAAGGCGAGCGGGATCAAACTCGTTTGTATCGGCGATGGCTTCTCGAATCCGGCGTTTGCGAGAGCCCGTCGCATCACGGGCGAGAGGTCAAGTGCGTCAAACGAGTCGACTTCCGGTTCATTTTCTATTTCTGTCATTACATTCATGCCCTGTAGTGTACCGCCACAGCGGTTTCAGCACTACGCGGAGTTATTTTGGTCAATCGGTCGCGCCGCAATCGCCCCCGTTTTCTCGTTTTAGCTGTCGAGTCGGGCCTGTTGAGCGGCGCGTCGTCGTGCAGCGAACCTTTTGACGAGTTCATCCACGATGACACCGCCCAAGATGACAGCACCGATCACGGCATACTCGATATTCGTTGGAATGGCGTCGACCAAGGTGATCGTGTTTTTCAGCACTTGCATCACGGCCGCACCAATGACCACCCCCAGGATGGTCCCTTCGCCGCCGCGTAAGCTGCAGCCACCCAGCACTGCACCGGCAATCGCATAAAGTTCGTAGAAGTTCCCGAAATCGACCGGTTGGGCACTGCCAACATCGAGCACGAACAGCAGTCCGCCGAGTCCGCTGAGCATCCCGCAGATCACATAGGCAAGAATGATCATGCGATCGGTGTTGATGCCGCTGAATCGAGCGGCGGTTTCGTTGCGTCCCAGCGCGAGCATGTATCGACCATAAATCGTGAAGTTCAGAAAGATGATCGCCAAGATGGTGACGACGATCAGGATCAGGCAAGGATTGGGGATGCCAAAATCACTTCCCGGCAAATCGAGCTGGCCTTGCGAGAGTTCCCTGAGTTCTTTGAATCCACTCTTGAATCCTTGCGATTGATCCTGAACGATTCCGCGCGTCAGACCACGATAAAACAGCAGACCACACAGCGTGACCACAAAAGGCTGGAGCTTGACCTTCGTGATCAACAATCCATTTGTGAGTCCAATCAGCAGCGATATCGAGGCGATGATCAGCAGCACAAGCGGAACAGGCAACTCGTGCTTGACCAGCATCCAGGGCGTCAAGCATCCAACCAGGCAGACGACCGACCCGATCGACAAGTCGATGCCTGCAGTGATGATCACAAAGGCCGCGCCGATCGACAGGATCCCGAACAGAGCGCTTCGCCGGATCAGGTTTTCGATATTGAATTCGGTCAAGAACCGATCGCTCATCAGCGCCGTTGCCACGCAGATGAATAGCAGCAGCCCAAAAATGCCGAGAATCTTTTTCATAACTAGGGTTGGGCCTGGGTTGTGGCGAGAGGATTTCCGGTCGCCAATTGCATGACGGCTTCTTCGGAAAGTTGATCACGTGTGAGTTCGCCAGTGATCCTGCCCTCATGCATCACGATCGTACGATCTGACATGCTCAATACTTCTTCCATCTCACTGGATACGAACAGGATAGCGACACCCCGTTCGGCAAGCTCCTCCATGAGGCGATAGATTTCTTGTTTGGCGCCGATGTCCACGCCGCGTGTTGGTTCATCCAGCAACAGTACTTGCGGATTCATCGACAACCATTTGCCAATCACGACCTTCTGCTGGTTTCCGCCGGAGAGGTATTGCGTTTGTTGCATGTCGTTGGGGCTTTTGATTTTCATTTCTCCGATCATTCGATCGGAGTCGGCCCGTTCCTGCGCGCGATTGAGAAAGACGCCCGCCTGCTTGTGGCGGGCCAGTCCCGGCAAACCGATATTGGTGCGAATTCCCATCTCCAGAATCAGCCCTTGTTGTTTGCGGTCTTCCGGGACCAACGCCACACCGGCATCGATCGCGCTTCGGCAGCGCATCGAATCAAGCCTGCGGCCGGCGACGGTGACTTGGCCCGACAAGGGTGGTTCGATGCCGAAAATCGCGGACAGCATTTCAGTCCGCCCGGCACCGACCAATCCGGCGACGCCGACCATCTCGCCAGCCGCAACATGAAGATTCAGCTCATGTGCGGGCCACTGCTCGCGTGCGCAGGCCCTTGACCTCCAATACCGGCTGGCCGATTTCGTGGTCGACTCTGGCGTAGTACTGAGAAATATCGCGACCCACCATCAACTCGACCATGGCGTCATGGGAGACCTGCTGGCGCGAGAGCTCTCCCGCGTTCTCGCCATCACGCAGTACCGTGACGCGGTCGGCAAGTTGCGTGATCTCCCCCAAGCGGTGCGAGATATAGATGATCGTCACCCCCTTGTTTCGCAGCGATTCGATGACACCAAACAAGGCATCGGTCTCATGTTGCGAAAGACTGCTGGTAGGTTCGTCCATGATCAACACACGGGCGTTGACGGAAAGAGCTTTGGCAATTTCGACCATTTGTTGCATGCCAATCGGCAATGAACCGACGATCGTCGCAGGCGCCAGGTCGAGACCCACCAAGTCGAGATACTGTTTTGCTTCCGATGCAATCGCCTTGAAATCGATCAAACCGAAGCGGAGCGGTTCGCGGCCCAAGAAAATGTTCGCACCGACGTCGAGATTTTCCGCCAAATTCAGCTCCTGATGAATCAGCGCGATGCCGAGGTCGAGTGCTGTTTGGACAGAGTCGACGGCGATCGGTCGCCCATCCAAGCGAGATTTCACCGGAGTCCTGGGGTTGGACGCCGGCCAGAATCTTCATCAGAGTGCTCTTGCCGGCACCGTTTTCGCCGATCACCGCATGCACTTCACCGCGGTGAACCGACATGCAAACGTCTTTCAGGGCAGTCACGCCGGCAAAGCGTTTGGTCAGATCTCGGACTTCAAGAAGTGGCGCAGAATCATCGTGTGCTGCCGTGGTCACTCTTCACCCAGGTTCTTCTTCAGTTCGGCCCAGAATTCGTTGACGTTGTCCTTGCGAATCTGCCGGGCTTCAATGTTGAGGAATCCGTCGTCTGGAATGCCGAGTTCCGCCAAGGTGGACCCACGTACAAGTCCGGACAAAACACGGACGGATTGTCGCCCATACTCGAAAGGGTTCTGCACCACGGTGCCATGGACCGTGCCGTCGCGAATACCTTGCAGGGTCTCGTCGGCTTCGTCGAAACCGATGACTTTGATTTCGTTTAGTTTGCCGGCTTGCTTGAGTGCTTCCAGGATCAAGGGTGGGTTGAAGGCAAACAAACCGACCATCCCGCCCAGATCTGGATGACGCGACATTGCATCTTCGGCGTTTGCTTTGCCCTGTGCACGATCGAATTGGTCCGTGTACGTGCCCACGATGTGCCACTTGCCCTCTTTGATCTCCGCATCCGGCGGATCGAAGCGACTTGCGTCTTTGTTCGCGTCCCAAGATCGAATCGATCACGCCCTGCCGACGTCGTCTGGCGTTGTCTTGTTCCAGACGGCCGATGAAAATCGCTACCTTGCCACCCTCGGGCATGGCCTCTTTCACCAGATCGCCGCACATCCAACCCGCCACATAGTTGTCCATCCCGATGTAGCACAATCGATCGGAATCGGGTGCATCGCTGTCGTGCGTGATCAACTTCGCGTACTTGGCCGCTTTGTTGAGCAGTTCGGTTTGGTTCTCAGGATCGATGGGACTGACCGCGATGCCGTCAGCACCTTTGGTCAGAAGATCTTCGATCATGCGTTTCTGATCGCTGATCCCCTCGGAGGGCATCAGCACCTCGACGTCGGCGTCAAACTCCTGGCCACCTTTCTTAACGCCCGATTCAGCGATCACCCAGAACGAAGCAACGCCGGTGGTGACGTAGGCAACACTCGGCCGCTTGTCGGAGCTACCTGAGGAAGAGCCAACGGCGGATGGTGTCGAGGTTGACGACTTTGAGCATCCAACGATCAGAAGAAGGAGAATGCCAATGGTTGAGATGCGTTTCATCATCACGATGCTCGTGCTAGAGACCCAAACCGGAAGATAACTCGCACACACTGCGACGAGTGAAGAAGGAGCAATTGGATGGTCGACAATGCCGACCGACGCTGAATGCTCCGCCGGAAATTCTAGATGCGGCTGATCCCGATCGCAAGCTTTCACCGTTGGGCAATGTTAAACGATGATGATTTGGGTGACCTTGCAAAATTTGACGACAGCGCGGGGAGTCGCGGTGCGGCGCCCAAGAATCCGACCGCTGAGGCCAGAAACAAATCATGACGGATGCACTGTGGTCATACGATCGATAAAGAACGAAAGATGGACTCGTCTCGGAGTGCGACAAGCTCCGGGGGGCCAGAATTCGTGACGAATCGGACCACCGCTGACGAACCAGAAGGATGACGTCCAGTCCGCCTGCACTTCTCCGAGACCGATAATCGTGGCTTCTCCATCGATGCGCACTACTCACAAATCCCGACTATCGTCCGGGCGACACCATGCCAAACCAGCGGCATCGGAAGCAGCCGCGCGAATGATGAGCGAAACAGCTCATGACTTGAGATCACCTTTGACGACGGTTCGCGAGTCGATTCGACTGGTTCATGATGGTGAAATCGGCGCGATCACCGCGGATCAACAGCTCTGTTTGGCGTCCGCGATCGACCAATGCGATTGCATGGACCAGATGATTGGCGAAATGGTCCAACTGGAACGGCTCCGCACGGGGACGCCACGAGTGAACCGTCGTTGGGTTCCTGTCTCACAGATCCGAAAAGCGATCGATGAAACGCTTCGGCCCTGGGCCATGCCCCGAAAGATTGAGGTGTTGTGGGATGGTGCCGACGATCTGTCTGCGAAGGTGTTCGCCGATGCAATGATGCTCCGTCGTTTGGTGGTCAACTTGGTCACCAACTCGATTCGCGAAACCGCAGAGGGCGGAAACGTGTTGATCCGACTGCAAATCGCGCGTGGTGGCGATGCGACTCGGTGGTCGGTGGTGGATCAGGGTCGGGGGATCAGCGAAAGCAATATGCAACGCATTGCCGATCGACAAGTGACATTCGGGGGAGGCGAAGGCCTCGGCCTTTCCATCTGCCGACAGTTGGCGGCATTGCATTTTTCCACTTTGCGGATTCGATCCCGTGTGGGTAGCGGCACAGAAGTCAGCTTCGAGACCGCGGCCGCGGGACCGCGCAGCGTGGCAGAGTTGTGGTCCAATTGGCGAGTCGCCCAACGAGGCCCCCTGCAAAAACCGCAACACAATCGGGATGCCGCGAGTCCTTCGTCAGCTCGAACGTCGCGACGGATGAGACTGGATCCTCCCGCGGTGGAGATCGAGGTATCGCATGAGGCATCGGCACCGCGCTGCGAAGATCGGCTCTCCGCTGGAATCGTTTCCGTTGGCGCGGCGGTGTCTCGCGAAGCGGTGGACGCTTTTGACCAGTTGCTGCAATCACAACTTCAGATGTTTGATTTCGTGTATCGCGTAGACACTCGCCGCTGGGTCTGGGCATTCGACGTGGACGCGCACGGTGTCCAGGATCGCATCGATTCGATTGTCGACGCGGCGGAAGCAAAGATACCCAGCCTCAGAATGAGTTGGTCGGATCCGAGCACGATTCCTGTCGACGAGCGACGAACGAACTCGCGACTGACTGATTTGTTGGTTCGCGAAACGCTGTCGGCTTCGGCGTCGACTCACGTGCTGGACAACAACGAAGTCCGCTTGGGCACGCCGCCAATCGTTCACTCGGACACCGCGGCTGAGCGGCTGGACGCTGAAATCCGACGTTTGACCAGCAAGCTGCAATCCCAGACCGAAACGCTCCGACAGCAAGCAAGAAACCTTCGCCCAATCGAATGAGCGAAGGATTCACTTGGCGTTTCATTAGCGTCGAAGGATCATCGTCACGGGGCTAGGACCTTATTTCCCCGTTGCATTCCTTCGGTCTGTGTTTTGTACATTTCCGAGATGTCCGTCGGCATTCGCGACCTGGATCCCGGTATGCTCTCGGGGGGGAAGTCTGTTCCGCGAACAGCCGAACCCAACGGGGTCGTCAACGAATCGTTAATCGTCTTCAAGTAGCTTTGCAGTTTCCAGGCTGGAATGATCGTCAGCCCGAGTTCGGTCGCCTTGGCTTTGACTCCGCCGATCGCCTCGATCGCTTGTGCGCTGGCTTCGTCCGCATCCGCGTCACTACCGTCACCGACCTCGGGGTCTTCGCCGATGACCAGGAAGCGGATGCTGGCATCCAGATTTCCAGTGACCGCACCGGTGGGTGAAACTTCTGCCGCGACGACCGCCCCGGCCGCTTTGATCTGTCCCTTGATGGCTTCATTGTCGGGGCGATCATCGCCATCGATGTCAATGTCTCCGGCAAGCGCGATCTTGACGACTCGCCCAGGGGCCCAGAACGGCGAGTAGATCATGTCGCCAGGGATGATCGGGTCCTTGATCTCCGGCTTGGCCACAACACGAGCTTGAGCCAAGTGATCGCCTTGAATCTGAGTGACTTGAATGGAGGCCTTGACCTTGGCGTCTTCCAGGCGGGTTTCGTCGGCATCGATCACGCCGAAGGTAACGCCGGGCCGGAGTGCATCAGCCGAACCAAGATTGATGGTCACAACGTTGCCGCCTCGAACGACATAGCGAATCACGCCCTGCGTCGTCTCAAATTGGTCGCTGCGGAGTCGATTGAGCTCCAGTCTCTGTGTTTCGATCGTACCTTGCAGTGTCTGGGACTGCTTGGCCAGTCGGTTGGTTTCGTCACTCGCCGTCTTGCGAAAAATATTGAAGTCCTGAACCGTTTGATTCAGCCTGTCCTTGGTCTCTTCCTTCTCCTGATTCATCCGTGCCCGGTCCTCGGTGAATTGAGCGTTCAGGGTAGCTACTTTCTTGTTCGCATCATCGCGTTGAGTTTCGGCGGCCTTGGTGGCGGTCTCTGCGTTGGCAATCTTGGCATCCGCGTCGGTCCGAATGGTGGTCGCCTCTTCCCTGCGCGACTGCATACTGCTGATTGCGGTCGCGAATTGCGTTGATCAGGAATTTGGGCAGATTCGGGTAATTTCTTTCTTCCTCACTCTGGCCAAAGTACGACATGTCCTTGGCGAATTGCTCTTCGATCGCACTCATGTCTGGATCGTCGGAGACGTTTTGTTTCATCTCCTCGATTTCGGCTGCCGTAAATTGGCCAACACCCAGCATCGCCTTCATCCGCATGGATTGGCTTTGCATCTGTTGCACCTGCGTGTTGACCGTATTCAGGCGTTCGGTGGCCAATGCTTGTTCGCCCGACGCGATGTTGCCCCATCGCCACAGCAGGAAATTCAGTGCGATGGAAAGCACAAGGAAGATGATGCAGGCAATCAAACTGCCGCGGATGACGGAATCGTCGCGAGCAACCATGTTGTTCTGTGCCGTAGAGGAGCGGAATAAGGGGAAAAGTCGGTCAGGTTGCGTTGGTCAATGATCGCAAAAGAACACCCCACACAGCCTATTTACTAAACACCATAATTCTACCGTTAAGCGCACGGAATTGGTTTACGATATCAACAGATTCTGAGGCTTCTGCCGGTTGTCTCGGTCCAGCGGGCGGTTTCGGCCGCCTTCTCTTTGCTGCGTTTGGGGACGGGGGAGGCGTGGGCCAAGCAATGGAAAACTACTGGAAAACCCGCTTTTCCTTGAGCCCCCTGGTCTCTTCCAGCAGCATGCAAACTTGCGAAACTTCTCGCTCCCCACCGGCAAACTCCCGATTTCCGGAGCGAAACCTTCCCTGGACAGTGTGGTTATTATGAATGTGTCGAGTTTGTTCCCGACCCCTCGGACTGCCCCGCCTTCCAGCTACTATCCTCTGAAAATCGTGCTGAGACCAATGCGAAATCGCAAAATGAATCACCCTCGCCGCTCGCCCCGTGGTCGCCAAGCTGGCTTCACCCTGCTGGAGCTCCTCCTGGTCTTGGCGATTCTGGTCGTGATCGCCGGAATTGCCCTGCCCAACTTCATTGGGGCCGGCAAGGAAGCCAATATCAAAGCGACGCAGGTTCAGCTCAGTAATTTGGAACAGGCTATCCAGATGTATCAGATTCGGTTGAACATCCTTCCCGAGACGCTCGAAGCTCTTCGTGATGGACCAAGTGACGCGGCCAAGAAAGCCAAGTGGGTTGCCCCGATCCTCAACGAGATTCCAACCGATGCGTGGGAGAACCCGTTGGAATTTACGGTCAGCGGGAACACCTATGAGATCCGCAGTAGCGGTCCCGACGGTCAACCCAACTCCGAAGATGACATCATTGTCGCTGGCCCCTGAGACATGTTTTGGGTCCAACTAGCGGGTGGGAAGATTCCCCGGCGGTCCCCATCGCCGACGGAGTGGTACGAGTCTTGCTTGATCTGCTTCCTCCCCCTCTCGAATAAGTTCTCTATCTCGTGCCTCGTCGATCTGCATTTACGTTACTCGAACTGCTGCTGACTCTTTCAGTGCTCGCCGCGATCGCGGCTGTGGCCATTCCGCAGATGGGGCTGTTACTGGGTGATCGACGGTTGGTTCGTGGCGGAGACCAGCTTCGCGTGGAAATGACCCGGCTCCGCGTCGACGCCATGCGGCAAGGGCGTGTGATGATGATCGAGGGGATGGTCGAAGGGAACTCCTTGCGAGTGAAACCTTACTTTTCGGCTGCTGATTCGACCGAGGCTCTTGATCAAACCGGTTCACAGTCCGGTTTGTTGACTGGCGCGACCCAAGGGACCGCGGTCCCCGTTGTCGCCGACGAATCTGCTGAGAAATTGATTGAATTGCCCGAGGACGTGATGGTTGCCGCAGTTGGCGTTGTCTCTGCGGCACGCGGCGCGGAAATCGAGCAATTGACGCTCGCCGATCAGGGCGAAGGTTGGAGCCGACCAATCCTGTTCTATCCTGATGGATCGACCAGCACCGCAGCGGTCACTTTGACGCACGAGAAGTATGGTCGCGTGATCGTCAGGATTCGCGGGATCACCGGCGACGTGACAGTCTCGGAGGTGTTGCCATGACATTGACGGGAATAGGCGTCAGGAGCCAGGCATCAGGAGCCAGCAAGATTTCAGGGGACACCCCATTTCGTGGCTCCTGTCGTTTGGTTCCCGAATCTTTCTGTTGTCCCTCCCCCGCTCGGGAGGTTGTGCAGTTTATGCGCAGCGAATTCTTCAAAGTGGCCATCACGCTCCGTCGTGATGTAGCCCGACAATGTGCTGGGTTTCCGAGAAATCTAGATCGAACGAGTCGCGTTCCATCGAGAGCGCCGGCTTCGATTGACGTCCCGGGCACTGGAAGAACGCTCGGTCGGGCGACATCTCGACGGAGCGTGATGGCTACTGAAAACTGCTCGACCTCTCCGCGGGGCGAGGTGGCAAAGCGCGGCGGATTTTCGCTACTAGAAATCCTGCTCGCATTGGCGATCCTGGGCGGATCGCTGGCGTTGTTGAGTCGGATCGTGGAAACCGGGACGAGTGCAGCCCGCGAAGCACGGGATCTGTCGGTGGCGCGGATCTTGTGTCAAACGAAGCTGTCCGAGTTATTGCTTGACAGCATGACGGGAATCTCACCGCAAAGCGTCCCCTTGGGGCCCCTGGATTCGTTCGACTCTCAGTCCACCACGCCCTTCTCCTACAGCGTCGAGGTGCAACCGGCGCCCCTTGATGGGCTGCTCGTGATCCGCGTGGTGGTCGAGGCGGGAGATCCCAATGGGGGGCCGCCGTTGGCACGCTATTCATTGACTCGTTGGATGGTCGATCCAGCGCTAGGTCTGGAGGAGGCCGAGGCAGAGGAGGAATTGCTGAAGGAAGAAGCAGCCGCCGCCTCGGAGGCCGCCGCATGATCCGCAAACTCAATCATCGACGTGTGACTACCGCGTTTACTCTCTTGGAAGTCTTGTTGACACTTTCCATGTCAGTCGTGCTGATGATGCTGGTCGGTGCCGCGATCCAGTTTTATGCGCGTGACATGAACGTGCGGGACATGGACATTCGACAGACCCAGTTGGCTGCCGCGGTGATGCAAATGATCGAAGACGATTTGCGAGCAACTTTGCACACCGAGCCGGTGGATACCTCCGGGCTCGAAGCGTTGTTGGCTTCGTCGGCCCAGCAAACCAGCGGTGGCGGTGGCGGTGGCGGCGGTGGCGGCGGTGGCGGTGGCGGCAGTGGTGGTGGCGATAGCGAGGATCTTTCGGCCGCTGGAATTGAATCTGAAGAAGAGATGCCGACGGTCGAGGCATCGACCCTGGACCTGACGAGCGGTGCGGCGGTGTTGCAGACGCCAGGCTTGATTGGCAACCAATTCCAAATCCAAATCGACTTGAGCCGCCTGCCTCGATTAGAGGAATACGTGGCGATGTTGGACGAAACCACAACTGACATCGATGATGTGCCCAGCGACTTGAAGACGGTCGCCTATTTTGTTCAATCCGCCGGAATGATCGGTGGAGTTCAGGATCCAATCAATGCACTCGATCCCGAGGCAGCCGGCGAAGTGACTGGCGGATTGGTCCGACGTTCGCTCGACCGCGCTGCGACAGTCCAAGCGGTCTCCAACGGCAATCTGACGCTGTTGAACCAGACGGGTGAATTGCTCGCGCCGGAAATCACGGCCATCGAGTTTTCTTATTGGGACGGATTGAATTGGGAGCTGGAGTGGAGCAGCGACGAGTATGGCGAGTTACCCCTGGCCGTCCAGGTTCGCATCTACATGACCGACCCAAACGCCTCTGCAGAGGCGATCAGCGCCGCAGCAATGGTCCCCGGATCGGAAGGCATGCGGGCCTTTTCGCACATCGTCCGATTACCCCTGGCGCGACCGATCGAGGCAGAAGAAGAGGATCTGACGGGGGCTGGAATATGAGATCACGACGCTTGCCAAGTCGAAGCGGTTTTTTTCTGGTGCTGGTGCTGATCGTGATCGCGGTCGCGACGATGGCTGTCTACTCGTTCACCGAGCTGATGCTGGCGTACGACGATGCGGCGTATCTTGCCGGCGATGTCGTCCAGGCCCGAGTGAACGTCGAGTCGGGTGCCGAGACCGTGCGACTGATGCTCTCTCAGCCGCCGGAGGCACGTGTTGATTTTGGCGGCATCTACAACAATGCACAGATGTTCCAGGCAATCACGGTTTCGACCGGAGACGACGGAGTGACCCCGTCGAACTTCTCGATTCTGGCCCCTGCTTTGGATGAAACGGGAATGTACGGCGGCATTCGCTTTGGGCTTCAGAACGAATCCGCTCGGCTGAACATCAACACACTCACCATTCTGGAAGGCAGCTCTGCAGCGTTCCTTCCCGTGGTTGCCGCTGCGGGTGACGCAGCCGATGAGGTCGATACCGACAACATTGCCGTCTCTTTGCTGATGGCCCTGCCCGGCATGACCGAGGATGTTGCCGACGCGATCTTGGATTGGATCGACGAGGACGAAGAGATGCGTCCCTATGGCGCCGAATCGGGCGACTACTACAACACGTTGCCAACTCCCTATTCAGCCGCGAACGGGCCGCTGCAAAGTGTCGATGAATTGCTGCTCGTCCGCGGTGTCACACCGACACTTCTGTTTGGCGCCGATGTGAACCGCAACGGCGTGATCGATCCCGACGAACAACAACGATTTGGGATTGGTATCGATACTCCTGGGGCATTGGGATGGTCCGCCTATCTGACCGTTCATGGTGCCGAAGCCAGCAAGCGTCGTGACGGAGCTCCGCGGGTGAAAATCAACCAGTCTGACTTGGAACTCTTGTATGACGAGCTGCTCGACGCGCTTGGCGATGAGACGTATGCCAGCTTCATCGTGGCGTATCGCATCGCAGGTCAATCGACTTCTTTGGCCTCCGCTCTGACGGGCGACCAGGCCAGCAACAACCAGGGCCAGGCAGAGAACGGCGGTCCGTGGACGCCTGAGTTGCTGGAAGAATTTGATTTGAGCGGGGGCGGCGGCACTTCCTTCACGCAGGTCCTGGATCTGATTGACGCGACAGTCACGGTGGGCGAGGGCGACAATGCCCGCTCGTACAGCGTCGCCTTTTGCAGGTGACTTGATCACGATGTCACTCTATATGCCCGCTCTGATGGACGCGTTGACCACGCAGGACGTCGACTTGATGCCAGGTCGGATTAACCTGAATGAGTGCCCCGCTGAACTACTGTACGGAATTCCGTTGCTGAGTGAGGAGACGGTTGAGGCGATTTTGGAAAACCGAGAACCGGAATCGGATGACCCGAATCGCCAATACGAAACGTGGCCGCTGGTCGAGGGAATCCTGACACTTGACGAAATGCGGATGTTGGTGCCACTGGTGACCGCTGGCGGCGACGTCTATCGGGCACAGATCATTGGTTACTTTGAAGCATCCGGGGTGTCACACCGTGCGGAGGTCATCATTGACGCAACGTCGGTGAACCCAAAGATCGTCTCATGGCGAGACATGAGCCATCTCGGACGTGGATTCGATCTGTCAGTATTGGGAATGCGATCTGCTGCAAACATGGCGCAGTGAAATCCGCAGGATGAACTTTTTGAGATTAATATGCCAAAGAAAATAGCCATTGACTGGGACGAGACCGAACTGCGACTGGTTGCTGCGCAGTGTAGCGGCAGCAGCTTCAAAGTCACCGATGCGGCAGTCATTCCGGTCGAGAACGCCGACGTTGTGGGTACGCTTCGCGCGGCGATCGCGAAACGAGGTTTGGAAAACACCGAAACGCTGGTCGCGATCGGTCGTGGACAGGCGGAGCTGAGGGAACTGCAACTGCCGCCGGTTCCCGACGACGAACTGCCCGACATGGTTCGCTTTCAAGCGATCCGAAGCTTCGCCTCGGCTGGTGAGAGTGCGACGGTCGACTTCCTGGTGACGCAACCGCAGTGAAACCGGCATCGAAATCATTGCCGCCGCGGTGGGCCCGCAGAATCTAACGCAGATTCGCGAAACCTGTGAGGCGGCACAGTTGTTGACCAAGCGGATTTCGCTTCGTCCTTTGGCCGCTTCGGCACTTTACCTGATCAATCGGAAGAGCGACGCCAGTGGCGATATTGTGCTGATCGACTTGCTGGCCAATGATGCCGAGATCGTGGTGGCACGCCAAGGAAAAGTCATCTTCGTCCGAACGGTGCGGATGCCGACGGTTCAAGCGGTACGCGCCAAAGCGCTGGCCGGTGAGTTACGACGCAGTCTGGTCGCGTGCGGCTCCACCGGGTCCCTTGATCGTGTTGTGCTCTGGGGTCGCGAGTCGGTTCACGCCGACGACACCGCGATGCTCGCCGAAGCCTCCGGGGCTCGTGTCGAAGTCCTTAATCCCTTCGAGCTGGTCGATGTCGAACGCCAAGCCAAGGAGCGAATTGCCCGATCATGTGGGACGTTTGGCACCGTTGGTTGGACTGCTTGCGGCCGATGAACAGGCTCCCGATCGCCTGGTCGACTTTTTGAATCCGCGGCGGCGGGCCGAAGAAGCTCCAAACCACTTACGGACTGGTTTGATGATCGGCGTACCAGCCGCCGCAGTGCTCTTGCTCGGTTATTTGATGTTCAGTCATTTGAAGGGACTCGACCAACAGATTGCCGAATTGAAATCGGCCAACGCGAGCAAGAAGCCACAGGTCGATGCGGCGATTCAGAGCATCGCGCGGACCGAGAGTATCGATAAGTTCTTGGATGGCGACGTCAATTGGCTGGATGAACTAAGGCGACTTGCCAAAACCATGCCTTCGTCGGATCAAATGATCGTGCGGAGTATCTCGGCCAATAGCGATGCACGCAGCGGCGGTGGGACGTTGAAATTGTTCGGAGCTGCCACCACGCCAGTCGCAATCGACGATTTTGAGGAATCGCTGCGTGACCAGTCGCATCGCGTTGTCGGTGATGGTGCCAGCGTGCAGAAGAACGCGAAGGATGCTTATCGATGGGAGTTTACCGAATCGATCACCGTTACCGCTGAATCGATTCGCAACGGACGCTATGCCGCGATGAGCGCGCTGTTAGCGGAAGAGGAAGCAACACCAACCGTGCCATCTTCGCCCGCACCCGAGAGAGTCGAAGCTGACCAGAGCGAGCAAAGAACGGTCGCAGAGTCGCCGCCTGACGATTCGCCTCCCAATCAACCGGCGAGTAGTTCCCAGCAGATTGCGACGAAAGAGAGTACACCCGACGAAGGTGCTCCCGTGCAGAGTCCTCCCGACGAAGGTGCTCCCGTGCAGAGTGCTCCCGACGAAGATGCTCCCGTGCAGAGTGCTCCCGACGAAGATGCTCCCGTGCAGAGTACTCCCGACGAAGATGCTCCCGTGCAGAGTACTCCCGACGGCGCCGAGCCGACGCAGCCTTCGACCGAAGACGCCGAACCTGCACCGGCTAACCTCGCTGCGAACGGGGAGGTGCAGTCATGACTCAAAGAGAACGAATACTGGCGATCCTTGTGGGTGGCATGCTCGGGGCCGTTGTCGTTTGGTCGGGTGTCAGCAAGTACCGATCCGCACTGCGACTCCGCAACAACCAAATCGCCTCTCTGGAGAACGAGCAGCAACGGATTGTGGAACAGCAAATCCAGGGCGAGCATGCGAATCGGCAGATGGGCGAATACATGGTTCGGTCACTTCCCGGAAATCCTGAACGTGCGCAAAGCAATTATCAGCAATGGTTGCTGGAACTGGTTCAATCGAACCAGCTATCCGACGCCAACGTTGACCCGAACGGTTCCCGGCCCATCGACGGATTGTACGAGCGGCTCGACTATCGCGTGCGAGGCAGAACGAGTATTCCCAATCTGATTGGCTTGCTTCATGCGTTTTACGCCAAAGACTATCTGCACCGCATTCGCGAGTTCTCGGCGCGGCCGACCCGGGAAGGTGATTTCGATGTGGAGTTAAGCATCGACACAATCGCCTTGCTGGCGGCCCCCGATGATCTGCCGCTACGAGAGGAGACTTCCTGGCGAGTCGCTAGCGATGTCAATGAGTATCTCGACCCGATCATGAACCGTAACTTCTACAAGCCGCCCAACGAACCGCCGAAATTCAACGGTCGTTCGGTGATCGAGGTCGTGGTGGGACGCGAGACGCCTGTTCCGTTGACTTATCAAGATGCCGAAGGTCACTCGATCTCGTACACGTTTGCGGTACCCCCACCTGCCAACGTTTCATTGGACGAGCGGAGCGGAACTTTAAGGGTGAAGTGCGACGAGAAAAAGGAGTTTCAGATTCGTGTCAAGGCTACCGACAGCGGATATCCGTCTCGCGCAAGCGAGCAAGATTTGACCATCAAGGTTGTCGATCCACCACCTCCACCGGCGGCGGAGCCGCCAAAACTGGAGTTTGATGATGCTCGGCAAACGGTCCTCACGGCGCTCGTGCAAGGTCGGAACGAATGGACCGCGTGGATGCATGTGCGAACGCGAGACAAGACGTTGCGTTTGAAAGTCGGAGATGGTTTCGAGATTGGTTCGCTCAAAGGCGAAGTCATCGAAGTTACACCGCGATACGTGATGCTTGAAATCGAGGGTCGACGTTTTACACTCAAGCCGGCTGGAAACCTGAGTGATGCGGCGAAACGTGCCGAGCAAGATTGATCGGAATTCAAGTTGAGCATTGCGGCTGAGCACGCTTCGACGATTCAGTGCGAATCGCTTTCGATTCAGTTTGCCGGTGGTCCACGCGCGGTATGCGATGTCAATCTAACGGTTTCGGCCAGTCAGATCCTTTCGTTGATCGGTCCGAGTGGCTGTGGGAAAACAACGTTGCTGCGGTTGATGGCGGGCTTGGAAAATCCCACTTCCGGTACGGTCTTGCTCGATCCGCCGGCGGTCAGCCGGCGAGGTGAAATCGCCTTCGTCTTCCAGCAGCCAACTTTGCTGCCGTGGCGTACGGCGTTGGAAAATGTGATGTTGCCGCTCGAGCTGATCGGCCGGGGCGGCAAGCACGATCGACTCGCGATCGCCCGCGACATGCTAGCCACCGTGGGACTTTCCGATGCCATCATGCGTTTCCCGCACCAGCTTTCCGGCGGCATGAAAATGCGGGTTTCCATCGCGCGGGCACTGGTCACCGAGCCAAACGTGCTGCTGCTCGACGAGCCGTTCGCGGCGCTGGATGACATGCTTCGCGGCCAACTGGGCGAATTGCTGCTCGAGCTGTGGAGTCAGCGGCGTTTTACCGCAGTGATGGTGACACATAATATTGCCGAGTCGATTCTACTTTCGCACAGAATCGTGGTCATGCGTGATGGGCGAGCGGGCGAGCCGATCGAAAACCCGCTTCCCCGTCCGCGGAACGAATCGCTCAGAAGCTCGGCAGCGTTCGCGCGGTTCTACGGTCGCGTCAGTGACGCCTTGCGTGAGGTGCCAGCCGGTCAGATCGCGGGGAACAGCCAGTGACCGTTGATCGATCCGGACTCCATCAGCGAGATGCCACGACCAGTCTCGTATTGGTCGCCGGTGTCGCCGTCACGGCGCTGCTGTTATGGGAAGCAGTGGTTTGGTATTTCGAGTTGCCAAAAGCGCTTCTGCCCACGCCTCGGCAGTGTTTCGCGGCGGCCATCCAGCAGCGCGGCGTTTTGATTCGAGGGACGTTGTCGACGGGGGTCGCAGCGGTCTCCGGCTTGTTGACCGCGATCCTTCTGGGATCCCTGGTCGCGGTGGTATTCAGCCAGTCGCGGAAGTTACGTTTGGCGTTTTTCCCTTACGTGATTCTGCTGCAAACGGTCCCGATTGTCGCCGTCGCGCCGCTCTTGATCATCTGGAGCGGCTACACATTTCGCACGGTCGTGATCGTCACAGTGATCGTCTGCCTGTTTCCAATCGTGAACGGTGTCACAGCAGGATTGCTGGCGATCGACCGCGATATGTCAGATTTGTTTCGGCTGTATGGTGCCGATCGACGGATGAGGCTTTCGCGGTTGCAGATTCCCTCGGCAATCAGAGACTTGATGTTGGGCGCGAAAACCAGTAGCGGCTTGGCCGTGATCGGTGCGATCGTGGCCGAGTTCTTTGTTGGCAATGGAACCAATTACGACGGCCTCGGTACCCTCATGACCGGCTGGCAGGGGCTTTTGAAAACCGACGCTTTGATCGCTGCGTTGGTTGCCTCGGCGGCCCTCGGTTTGGCACTGTTCGCAGCGGTGCACTGGACTTCGGAGAAGCTCCTCGGTCGCTGGACGCGGACACACTAATACCTCGACCATGATGAATTGACGGGTGCGATCGGCGTAGGCCAGGAAAGGTTCTTTCGGGTTCGCTTACCTGGGGTTACACCAGCCTCGCTGTCGCTCGTTGGTTCACCCCAGGCTACCCTCTTTCACCGCTCCGCGGTTACCCAAATCTAATCACAACCGGCATCCTCAGCCGGACGGTCTCCCTGTCCTGGCGACAAACCGTATTCGTCAGGCTGCCAGGACAGGTTCTGGCCTACGAATGCCGCGAATCAAACACGTTCTAACATCGTCCTTATCTGTCCCGTAAGATGATCGCTCTCGCTTGCCCGGCGATTCGATTCACCATCCACGTAGGTCCGAAGCAGTCATGTTGTTTTCTCGATCGGTTTCCATCTGTTTGCTCTGTCTGCTGGCGATTGGCGGTTGCAGCTCATCGATCGACAATTCGCGTCTCGAGCAATCTGCTGCGGACGATAGCGGAGCAGAGACAAGGGTGTTGGTGCAATTGAATTGGTATCCGGAAGCCGAGCATGGTGGCGTTTATCAAGCGGCAGCCGACGGAACTTATGCCGAGGCCAACTTGCAGGTCGAAATTCGTCCTGGCGGC
Organism: Pirellulaceae bacterium; assembly: GCA_963704055.1. Taxonomy (GTDB): domain Bacteria; phylum Planctomycetota; class Planctomycetia; order Pirellulales; family Pirellulaceae; genus Rubripirellula. Next base: position 93,011 of record CAVPGW010000036.1, read on the forward strand.
CGCGCGACTCCGGTTGCTCCTGAATTGGCGCTTGGCCGCGTGCATTTCGCATTTGCGAATGCCGATGACGTTGTTGTCTATCGACGCGAGGGCATGGATATCGTGGCGGTGTTGGCGGCGATGCAGGATAGCCCACGCTGCATCCTTGTTCGCGAAGATAGTGGTGCGAAATCGTTCGAGGACCTCGCCGGCATGACGCTGCAACGCCAGACCGGGCGGCCCTTTCTGAAGTTCATGCGGTCCCGAGGAATCCTGGATAAGGTCACTGAGGTGCCCTACCACGGCAGCGTCTCGTCGCTGGTCGGCGATGCAGGTATTGCGATTCAGGCCTACTCGTTCGCCGAACCGCTGCTGGCGGAGCAGCAGGGTGTCAAAGTACGGCGTTTGATGGTCAGCGACCTTGGCTGGAATCCTTACTCAAGCGTTTTGATCACGACGGGCAAATTGATGAAGAGTGATCCTGAGCTGGTCCGCAGTTTTGTCCGGGCGACGCGTCGCGGGTGGCAAAACTATTTGACTGACGCATCGAAAGGAAACGCGGCAATACTTGACGCCAATGAGCACGGCATGACCGCGGAATCACTCGAATACGGCAGCAAGGAATTGCGATCGCTTGCCATGCCTGATCAACTGCCACTCGAGTCCGTCGGCATGATGACACTGCAGCGGTGGCAACAACTCGTTGAGCAAATGGATGCGTTGGAAGAAAATTCCGCGACGAGGGTGAAACCCGAGGATTGCTTCACCACCGAGTTCTTGGAGTAGGCCAGTCTTGCATGGCGTGACCTTTCTCCTGGCCGCTGCGCAACCCTGTGTGGCTGGTGGTCGAGCGTCAGCGAGCCCCCAGGTGCAAGCCCAGGCGATTCCGGGGGCTCGCTGTCGCTCGACCGCCGGCCACCCATGGAGACCCCAAGGTCGTCTCCGGCCTAGGCGGCCCGTCGACGCTGCTGCCCCGGACCGATGTGGCGACCGAGAGTTTCGATCTCCAGACGCAGCAGCTGCCTCGCCACTTCTCTCGCTGCGGGCCGCTCGGCGGGTTGGTCAGCGACCATCGTCTCGACAAGGTCGGCGACGGGCTCGAGCAAGGTGTGCGTGACCTGGTCGGTGCGAGTCATCCACTGCCAGAGCACACGACCGAGCGAGAAGATATCCATGGCCGGCATAGCGGCGAAGTTGGACGACAGAGCTTCGGGCGCCGAATACGCTGGAGTGCCTCGATATTGATGGTCGGCGACCGTGTGGATCCGAGTCGCGAAGCCAAGATCGACAAGCGTGACATGTCCACGTGAACCGACGATGGAGTTTTCCGGTTTCACGTCACCGTGGACCCAGCCAGCGGAATGCAAGGCGTCCAATGCTTGCGCGAGTTGGCGAACCAACCACAACGCCACCGGTAGCGGCGTGAATTTGTCGGACGACAAATACCGCTGCATGGTGTGCCCTTCCAGTCGAGGCATCACCAAATAGGGCAAGTTTGCTGTCGCCGACGCATCCAATACGACCACAAGGTTGGGGTGAACAATCCCTGAGGCGGCGGCAACGAAATGTCCAATCTGCCGACGTCCCTCGACCTCGTTTGGACCGCCCAACGCCCGCTTGATGACATAGTCCCAGCGAGGACTTCCCTGTGCGTCCGCCGGCTGTGCCAAAGACAACTCGGCCGTTGCACTTGCATGCAATGTCTCCCCGATTCGCCAGATTCCCAGAATCGAAGGCCGTGCGTTTGCAGGTGCGGAACGATTCGACGAGGCGTTGATCACGGCAGCGAACCTCGGCTCAAAGTGTATAGGAGGCATTCGGAAGTACAGACAGTCTTGTGTTGCATCGACTGAGCGGGCTTGCTCGGACGACTCGACACCGGTCGACCGGCAAATTCTCCCAGGCTTCCCCAACCGGAACAGGACGGGATTCAAGGCGTTGGGTCTGCACTGAAACGGGTGGCTGGTGGTCGAGCGTCAGCGAGCCCCCAGCAATAAGCCAAATGGAATTCCGGGGGCTCGCTGACGCTCGACCGCCGGCCACCCCAAGGGATGCAGTTCAAGTTTCGCCACCAACATCCACTGCCCTGTCGCGGTGGTTCGGGTCCGACAACAACGCAAATGCACAGCAAATGGATTGATTTTGCGATTCCGCTGATTCTCGCCTAGCGGCGCGAGCTTAAAAAAGGCGACTCTATCAGGCCTATCACCTCTGAAGAGTTTGAATTTGGTCGGCGTCGTTTCTACACCAGTGCTTGAGATCTGTGGCTTGCAAAAGTCGTTCGGCTCGCTGCGCGCGTTGCAGGGCGTCTCGTTCTCGCTCGCGGATGGAGAGCGGCTGGCCTTTTTGGGCCCCAACGGTGCCGGTAAGACGACTTTGATTCGTTGTCTGTCGGGGCGAACGCGGCCCGAGTCAGGCGCGATTCGGTTGTTGGGGCAACCGATCGAACAGTCGGGCGTGCGAGAATCAATTGGGTTGGTGCCTCAGGAAATCGCTCTTTATGGCGACTTGACGACGCGAGAAAATCTTAAGGTCTTTGCAAAGTTTCACGGTCTGCGCCGCTCACAAGTGCGGCAGCAAGTTGACTGGGCGCTGCAATGGACGGGATTGGCCGATCGCGCCGACGATCTTGTCGGCGGATTCTCCGGCGGGATGAAACGTCGCGTGAACCTGGCCTGCGGTGTGATGCACTCGCCACGTGTGTTGTTACTGGATGAGCCGACCGTTGGCGTCGATCCACAGAGTCGGCAGAGAATCTTCAAAATGTTGGACGAATTGAACCGCGGCGGCACTTCGATCCTGTTGACCACACATCATTTGGACGAGGCCCAGCAGCGGAGTGACCGCATCGTGATTCTGGACCATGGCAAGGTCGTCGCTGAGGGCACGATCGACGAATTGGTGGAACAATCGGTTGGCACATCGCGACTGGTTCGTTTGCGCATTGACCATCCACTTCGCGAGCCATTGATTATCGGCGAAGGTGACTCGCGATCGACGCTGGGCAAGCGAGGTGATGATCGGATCTCGACGCGAATGGATGACGTCTCGGGTCAGCTTTCCCGGTTGTTGGAGGTCGTGCGGCACAGCGGCTATGAAGTCTCGGACGTCGAGGTGCATGCGCCGTCGTTGCATCACGTTTTTCTGCAATTGACCGGGCATGAACTGAGAGACTGAAACCAAGAGACTCTAACCAAGAGACTCTCACCAAGAGACTCTCACCAAGAGAATGGGCCGGCACCCGGGAGATGGACACGCCGCGATGATCTGGACTGTACTGCAAGTCAACCTGCTACGACTGCTTCACAATCGTGTGGAGTTGTTGTTGACGTTTGTCGTTCCGATCGCCTTCTTCAGCATTTTTGCACTGATCTTTGGTGGCGGGCTCTCTCCGGGTACGACGCCGAAAATCAAGATCGTTGCTGTTGACGAAGTCGATTCAGCCGCCAGCCGCGCTGTCATCGAGTCATTGCAAGAAAACGCCGGGCTGCGATTCATGCGGCAGAAAGATGCGACTTCGGTTTCGCGACAAGAGGCACGAGAGATGGTGCAGCGCGGTAGCCTGACGATGGCGGTCGTGCTGAACCAGAACGGAAAGCAACTCGAAATCGATCTGTTGTCCGACTCGTCCGACCAGGTCGCTGGGCAAGTCGTCACGTCGCTGGTGGCGCGGTCCCTGATGATCACCGAGGCACAGCAGCAAGCAACCCATCGATGGCTCGCCGCCGGTGGCAATGCGAATGTCCCTGGGGATACGATCACACAGGTATCAGCGAAGCCGGCGGCCACGGTCAGCCCGCCGACCATGGCTGACCGGATCGAAGTGGTCGACGTGATCGGCGAAGGCAAATCGAATCCGGTCGTCAGTGTCTACGCGGCCGGTATCGCCGTGATGTTCTTGTTGTTTGGAGCAACCGGCGGCGGCGGAGCCTTCCTGGAGGAACGCGAGAATCAGACGCTCGATCGCCTGCTGTCGACGCAATTGTCGATGGACCAGCTGTTGTTGGGCAAATGGTTCTACATGACGGCGCTGGGTGCGCTGCAGGTGGGCGTGATGTTCCTGTGGGCTCAAGTCGTATTCGGCGTTGATCTGCTCGGGCATTTTGACGGATTCGTGATGATGACGGTGGTCACGGCTGCGGCGGCATCCGCATTCGGTCTGTTTTTGGCGACGCTCTGCAAGACTCGCGGCCAGTTGAACGGGCTTTCCGTGATCCTGGTGCTGTCAATGAGCGCCCTGGGTGGGTCGATGGTGCCGCGCTACGTCATGAGCGAGCAAATGCGTGAGTATGGACTCTGGACATTCAACGCCTGGGCGCTTGATGGATACGACAAGGTCTTTTGGCGGGAATTGCCCGTTTCGGCGCTGGCACCGCAATTGTCGGTGTTGATGATCAGCGGATTCGCTTTCTTGGTTGCCGCTCGGCTGTTGGCGGCGCGATGGGAAACTGACTGAATTCCAGGAAATCATCTGCCAGGGATGATTGCTTGTCACGATCGCGATCCATTACGCTTATCGGCGTGAACGAGATCTGAACTTCTAAAGCATGAGTACGAAAATGGATCCTTGGCCGATCGGTGTGTTTGCTTCTGTTGACGCTGGTCTCGGCGTGGCTTGGGACGTGATTGCCCAACTTCGCGTTCCGACCATTCAGTTGCATGCTCCGCACCCCGAGAAACGAAACCAAGAGTCAGCCAACTCGTTCCGCGGCCAGCTTGATGACATGGGCGTGAAGTGTACTGCGGTTTTCGGCGGTTTCGAAGGCGAAAGCTATGCCGATATCCCAACTGTGGTGCGGACGGTAGGTCTGGTCCCCGAGCAGACTCGTCACAGCCGCCTGGAAGAGATGTTTCAGATCGCGGACTTCGCGAATTGGTTGGGATGTGACACGGTTGCACTGCACCTTGGTTTCATACCTCATGACCCCTCAGCCGACGGTTACGGTGATATCGTCGAAGTCACACGACAGCTTTGTGACCACTGTGACAAGCACAGTCAGTACTTACACTTGGAAACGGGGCAAGAGACAGCTGATGGTTTGTTGGAATTCATCAGCCAAGTCGAACGGTCGAATCTGAAAATCAACTTTGACCCGGCCAACATGATTTTGTACGGAACCGGCGAACCGATCGAAGCCTTGCGAAAAGTCGGCGAGCATGTTCGCAGTATCCACTGCAAGGACGGCACGTGGAGTGACAAGCCGGGCGAGACCTGGGGAGCCGAGGTGCCGCTCGGTGAGGGCGACGTCGGCATGGAAGCGTATTTGCGGACGCTCAAGGAAATCGGATACGACGGTCCCCTAACGATCGAACGTGAAATCCCGCAAGACTCCGAGAGACAGAAGGCAGAGATCGGTCAGGCGATCGAGCTGCTGACCAGGCTGCGCGGCGAGATCCTCGGGTAGGCCCGCACTCCTTCGTTTAACGGCAAGCCGTTCGCATTTCAGCATCGATCCAGCGCGATCGTTTAACGGCAAGCCGCAGGCGACTGCGTTTCCGCGCGCAGTCGCCTGCGGCTTGCCGTTAAACGAAGGATCTCTGTCCGGCGACTCACAACGGAGACCCGAGCGTTTGCCCGTCCAATGGCAGCGAATCGGGCAGCGAATCCGTCAGCGGTAACGGCTGCGGTTCCGCTTGCATCATCGGCTGATCGATTGTTTCCGGCAAATCCTCGATGTAGCCTTCGAGGGACCCCGGGGCGGCGATCACTGGTGCCGGCATGTCGACAACCTGGTCTGTGTAGCCGACTCGCTGCATTGTATTGCTGTACTTGGGCTCAAGCGGAAGTGGGTTGTAGGGAATGCCGCAATCGTTGCATGGACACTCGATCATGCCTTCGGAGGTCGTGCCAGGCAGCATCAGCAATTGTTCAGGCGAGAGCGTGCCGGGATCGATCCACAAGCCTTCAGGAGTCAATTCCATTGTGCCCAGATCAAGCTCCAATCCGCGACGAACGACTTCGTAATTGACATAGATGCCCAGCAATCCGTTTTGTGCGTTCAGCAAAGCAGATAACGCTTGAATTTGGTCACGTGCAGCGGTTGGTCCCTGAACTTGGCCTCGAGCTTCGCGGAGGGCGCGTTGGTCGGCGTTCAGTTCGATTTGCGCCGCCGAGTTGCGAATCAGCTCGCGTCCCAGCTCGAACGTGAATTGGTTCGCCTGCAATTGACGAATCTCCGCCCGCAATAATTGCCAAATGCTGTCCTCGAAGTTGTAGTAGCTTCGCTTCGATTGTTCGTAACGAATCAGAGTCCTTCGATAGGCGTTACGTTCCAACAGACGCGTGATCGGCGCGTCCCAGTCAAGTCCGACGTTCAGTTGTCCGGATTTCGTCAAAGGTCCCGGCGAAAGTTGTGATGATCCGAGGCCCCCGGTCACGCGAACGTTGAGGGTGCTCTCCAAATCATCTGCCACAACCTCGATTTCACGCCATGCATCCACCAGAGCGGCACGAGCATTGGCCCAGTCGCGACGATTCGTTCTGGCGATTTCGAGTGCCTCTCTTGGGTCGATGTCGACTTCTGGAATCACCACGCTTTCCGTTCTCGCTCGGGCCTGAACCAGCTGCAAGGCGAGAACATCGTCCCCAAGTTCAGCCACAAGGTCCTGTGATGCGAGGATGATTTCGTCGCGAAGTGTCACGGCAAGTTGCCGTGGATCGGCTGCCGCAGCTTTGCCCGACTGTAGTTCGTCGAATGACTTCCTCAGTGCCTCGAGTCGAGTTTGGTACGACTTCAGGTTGGCTTCGAGCTTTGCGAACTCCGCCTTCAACTCCGCGCTGAGCGTTGACAACGCGCTGATATCAAAGATCGACTCATCAATGTTCGACAGGTTTAGCAATCCACAGATGCTATCTTGTTCGGTTCGATAGAGTTTCTGCAGACTGGTATTTTGCTTCTCTCGCTCTGGCAGTGCTTCGTCTAGTTTTTCGATGTCTCGGGAAACGACGGGAAGATCCTTTTCGATTAGATTGTCAATGAACTCGACGAGCGGTTCCAATTCCTTCAGCAGAACGTCAAGCTTATCTTCCAGTTCGGGAGTCCACTGGATTTGCGAGATGGGGAGTCCCGTATCGGGGTCGAGTTGAAATTCACCACTTTCGAGTATCGAGACGTTGATGCTGCCGACATTTGCCCGCAGCGTGCTGAGTTGCTCTCGCCGCCTCAATAATTCCCGGTCGATCAATTCAAACTGATCGAGGAACGGGTCATCGAGCCTGACGCAGATGTAGGGCGGCAGGCCTAGTGTGCGTAGAAATTGATCAACGGACCGCTGAAAATCGGCTTGTTGATTGATCAGCTGTTGCTGCGAAGAGACCAGCGACTGCTGCGTTTGAGCCACCTGCAGACGCTGGCTGACAATGTCGCCTGGGTTGTCGGGAATCGTTGTCAGCAGTTCGATCAGCGTGTCTTCCTGGAGCAGCACGTTCTCTTTGAGCCGAGCGATGTTCTCTTCCGAGTTGCGAATCCGCAACTGGTTTTGCAGCAAGCCCAGGAATCCGCCAACCCCGCCTCCGGTCGATCCGGCGCCGCTAATGGAAACGTCACCAACGGCAGACTGCGCGGTGAATTCGATTCTCGCTCCAACGGTGATGTTCAGGAAGAATGTCCGCCGGAATCGCTCAAATGCCCGGACTCTGGCCAGCAGTTCTCGCTCCGACTGCGTCAGGCCTTCGAGCACCTTGTCTCGTCCCGCGTTTCGCAGCAGCGGTTGCAGCAAGGTGAAATCGAGGAACGATGACGTGGTTCGTATGCTTGAGTCGCCGCTGAAACTCCAGACGATATCGTTGGCCATTCCGACGACAAGGTTGCCTCCGGTTGCGAAGCTACGCTCAAGCGACATTCCGCGGTCCCCGAGACCGACTCTCGTTGGCCCCCCGCGAACGGTGTCCACGAACGTACCGGCACCACCAAAGAACTGTGTATCAAACGCGAATCGTTCGCCGCTTACAGTGAGCGCCGAGAGATAAAGTTCTTCGACCTGTTGTTGGTATTCGGTTGAATTCAGCAGTGCGATCTTGACGGCATTCTCGGCGTTCAGCACCAGCACGCCATCGTCATCGAGTGGCAGAAACTGATACCAATCCGGACTCTCCGCCGTGTTGGTGATTCCGGCCGCTTCCCACATCGGATACCCACGCCGTCCGTCCACGCACTGCATCAATTTGTAGGATGCCGGATCATCCAGCGGCATCGGTTGGAAATCGAGATCGAACGGATTGAACATTCGGCTGCGGCGGTCCGCATAGACACGAAACACGTTATTAGGGGGCCTGGCGACGCTTGCCGCTTTTTCGGCGATCAGCGTGTTAGCTTCGAGATCGGCCTGTTTTCGGTAGAATTGTCGATGGCAACCTCCGCAAACCGAGGCAATAACCAGCAGAAGCGTGATTTTGTGGTAGGAAGTCATGAGCATCGAATTTGGGATCCGTAGTGATCGTTGCTGCGCACAGAACCGGCATATCATGAGCATCCGATTCCATCTGTATCGACTTCGGTGATTTGGGAGGCTTACTCCAGCGGTATTCGCCGACCGTGGGGCGGGTTGTACCGAGTGGTCGACTGCTCGTATCGGTTGCAACGACCTTGAGGGCTGGCGGGCCGAGCTGAGACCGATCTCTGGCGGGGGGCAAGCTGTTTCAAAGCCAGACTTCAGCCCAGGAAAACCGAGAAAACCTTGACGTCACAAATCGCCCTACTTACTATTCATACAGGCATTTGTGCCCCTCCTCTGCACGTCCCAACCGGTTCTCCTTCGTGGCAAGGATGCCTGGCAAGCAGGATCGATCCTCCGCACCTCGCCGCATGGTGATCACGAAGCGACCATGAAGTTTGCAATCCTCGGTTTGTTGGTCGTTCTGCTCATCGGCTTTTTTGTCGTTGTCTGGAAGGCTGCCAAAGATTGGCGTTGGTACAACATCGTTGCCGTTTGCATCACGATGTTGTTGGCCATGGCCCTGCTGTTCCCAACCGCCGGTGTTCTCAAGAGCCGCGCCGCTTGGCACCAAATCAAAGAAAAGTTGGAAGTCCAGGCCGCGCAGGTCAACGCCGACTATCGGATCATCAAGTACGGCGATCCTGAGAATCCGGAAGCCGGTGAGGGCATCGTCGTTCTGAATCAGCAGCTCTCCAAACTTGGCATCGAGGCGGGCAGGCGATGGAGGAACTTACGACTGCAGAGGGCGGACCAACAAATCGTCTTGGTTCAGCCACAGCAGGCTGACGTTGCGATCCCTGGCGAAGTTCCCGTCGAAGGCGAAGGCGAAGAGGCAGCCGCTGAGCCGGAGGCGCCGTTGCCTTTGGTCCCCGAAGGTCTTGTCGTCTACGGATTTGCCGAAACCCCCGACGAACAGCAAACGTTGATACCGACGTTTTATCTCGGCGAGTTTCGCGTCGACTCCAGCACACCCAACCAAGTCACGATGACCCCCACCGGGCCGTTGGAGCAACAGCAGCTGCAGGCGATCAACGGTCGCCAGGCGGTCAGTTGGGCGCTGTACGAACTGCTGCCACTGGACGGGCACAGCCCTTTCATTGCCGAAGGAAGTGTTTCCAGCGATGAAAACTTCTTTGGGCGGATCGACAAAGACTTGGTGAACAAACTGTTTGCGAACAAGGTGTCCCCTGAAACCTTGCAGAGCTACCTGCGCGACGGCGAGCGGGCGAACGAGCAAGATCCGCCCGCGAGCCGCTGGACGAAAATCGAATTCCTCAAGAATTTCGCCATCGATGTTGATAGCCCTGACGCTCGAGGGGCTTTGGAATCAGGCTTCTTTGACGGCACCGGTCGCTCCGTGGACGCACGTTTACAGCGTGGCGAAGACGGGCAAGCCAGGTTCAAGAAGGGAGATCAAATCGTGGTCAAGGAAGAGGCCGCCAATGCATTGATCGGAGACGGTACGGCAAGTTTGGTCTTCAAGTACTACCTCCGACCGCTCAATGACTATCGGTACATCTTGCGGCGAATTCGTTTGCGATTGACTGAATTGGCCGACCGCACCAAGCAACTTCAGATCGAGAAGGGCGTGCTGGAACAGTCGATTGCCAAAACCGGAGGCATGTTGGTTATCAACCAGGATGTCAAAAACAAGCTTGAGCAAGATCTCGCTCAGTTTAGTGTCGAGAAGTCCGCGATCTCCGATTACACGCAAAAACTAAGCCAAAAGAGCAGCGAACTCCGTAGCGAGATGCTTCGCTTGCACCAGGAAAACCTCGAGCTCGAGCGAAAACTCCAGCAGATGCATCGTTCCATCGAGCAGCGATTGGACGGGATGACTCCCGTTTCGACACCGGTTCGCGGCAACCTCTAGCACACGGCAAACACGCCGTATTGCCTGCGTCGCGGCGGATTCTCAAGTTCGTTACACTGCGTGTTCTCAGCGCAACGTGTCACAACACCGCGTCGCTGATTCCGCATTTTTCCCGTTTGTGTGACGAAGGACGGACGCTGCCATGAATGGACGATGGGTAGAAATCGAGTTCGAGTGCCTGCCACTACGGAGCGTGACACGGTTGGACGTACCGGTCGATGCATCGCCGGTTTACGAGCAGTTTGTGTTGCGAGTCAAGGCGGCGATGGCCAAGCACGGCACGCATAACAGCTACTACTTGCACCGCGGCACGTGCACTTATCACCTGACCAACGATCCGGGCTGCGGTGAGGTTGCATTTGGTTTTGAGGGAGTGGTGCTGACCGGCGAGCAGGATCGGCAAACCAAAGCAGTTGATATCACCGTCAATCTGGAACGCGAAACCTGCGATTGGCTAAGTGAACCGATCGTGGGCTTCCTGGCCGAAAGCGTTCAGCACGCGCTGCAAGTGGAATTCAACCGCTACATCGACGCTGGCGATCTGGAAAAGACCGAGCAACGAATCAAAGCGGTGCAAGCCGAAAGCGACTCGGCCGAAGGCTTCGTCGGCATGTACTTGTAAGCCCTCTTCGTTCTTAGTGTTCCGCCGCGTGCAGGACCGCGGCATAGCCCAATATGTCGTCGTGGTTCTTGCAGTACTCGGCGACCGAATCGAAACCTCCCGGATCGCCCATCGCTTTCGCTTTCTCCGCGATGTCAAGTAACAGAGGGACGATTCGCTGAGATGGCAATTCGTCGGGAACCAGTTCGATCGCAGCATCAAGAGCCTCCCGAGGACGGCCAACACGCTGTAGCAGGTCGATGTAGGTTTCGATCGATGCGGTGCCGTGTTGTGCCACATCGACGGTGCGTGCCTTCCGCTCGAACATCTTCAACCCGGCATCGACGTTCTCGCCCAGCAAGATCGAGAAGAACGTCGAGTGCGCCGGGTAGAAATCGACAAACGGTTCGTCACCCGGGTATTGAAACTGGTGGTTCAATTTTCTGCCGTACTGAGTCAGTTCCCACGCTTTTTTGATTTGCGTGGGATCTTCCAGCAAGGTCGCAATCCGCACTGTCGCGGACAGGTGAGTTGTATCGAGGTGGTAGCCGCCTTCCTCGAGAATCCAACGTCGCTTGTCGATCATTTCGTCGAGCGTCTCGTCGTCGCCTGCGGGGGCCTCGCGTCGCGCAATGTCTCCGCGTACCGAAGTGATCAGCTCGTCGTAGAGATGATCCAACAAACAGGATGCCGCCGCCATGCGATCGGCTTTGCTCCGCCCAACCAGAGACTGCTCGTACAAAGTGATGCTGTTACAGGTGCCTTGATGTTCAAGGACTGCTTGGTAGCCACGGGCAACGTCGATTCCTTCGTGCAACAGTACCTGCACCATCTCGTCGTAGTTTTCATCCGTGATCGGCGTTTCGGCGAGCAGTTGTTTGGCCAGTTCGATGTCCCCGGTCGGCCGCAGGTACATCCAACCCTCACCCACCTTGCCGTCTTCGATCAGCATCGTGCCTGCTTCGCGACAAGCATCCAGCAGGCCGATCTCCAATTGACGCTCAACATCTTCGGGCCGCGATGGTTCGTTCTCGCTGGTCACCAGTGGCAGATCGAGCCGATTTCGGATCTGCATTTTCAAAGCCTCGAACAGCTCCATCGGGCGACGGGCTTGGCGAAAGTACTCGACCATTTGTTCGAGCATCAACGCCGGCTCGGCTCGGTTTTCAGTCAGCTGCTGATAAATGTTGGTTTCAGTCGTATTCATGGTCACAGTTGGTGGGTGACGGGTTTTCGGTTGCCGGTGTCGCGGAAAAGGGGTCAGGAACCAATAGCCGGAACGGCCCGAAGGGTGCTTCGCACTATTGGTTCCTGACCCCTTTTCCGCCCGGCCGACCCCTTTTCCCATAGGGATCTGCTTTGCCTGTTCGGCGTAGGCTCGTAGCTGCTCGATCATCGTGCGCAGTTCATTCGCCGCGGTCGGTAGTAATACTTCGCAGTGTTCGACGACATCGGCCAGAGGTCCCAATAGACCGTCGCATTGCTGGGATACCTCGAGAGCCCAAGCTCGAGTCTCGCGTAGCTTCGCCTCGCACTGCCGAAGTCGTCGCTCGGCGTCGTTGACTTGCTTGGCTTCTTCGGTCGCCGGACGACGATCTCCAGGACGAATGGTCGATCGCTTTTGAGCAAGCCGGTCCTTGGCCTCGGTCAGCTCGCGCTCGGCCAGTTTCGTCTGTCGCCGCCAGTAAGCCGGGCGATCTTGTGCAAAGTACGTCTCGGCCCGCTGCACGATCATCCGAACTTCCTGTAGCGTCTTTATCCAATCTTCGGAAAGACGGACAAGCCCTCCGTGAAACGCTTCGAGGGATTCGATATTTCGGACGTTGCTGGTCGACACGTGGATTAGCGTCCCAGATAGGCGTCAATCTGTTCCGCCTTGCGCATCAGATATGGAACGTGTTGCTCGGTCGTTTGAATCAATCGCGTCATTTGACGCATCTGAGTCGTAAACTCCTCGGCGAATTTTCGTTGCTGCTCATCACGCCAGGTTTGTTCCAACTGATTCATTTGGGATGCCAAACCGGTCGAGCGTTGTTTCATCTCTTCGGCAAACCGATGCAGGTGAGCGGCAAACTGACGAAGTTGTTCAGGATCAACAATAGCTTGGTTCATTGTCTTGCTCGGTGACCGGTGGAGTTGCATGTTCGAGGTGACGGCATTGACGCGGTTGTCCCGCGGATACGCGATGAATCGGGCCACCACGAACAAATATTTTGGTTGTCCAGTTAGGTTTCCAGCGGGGTTTGCCGTGCGATTTCTTGCTCAGCCTGTTTTAAGTGTTTGCGATAATTCGCCAAGGTCAATGTGACGCCGAGCCTTTCCGCCGTTTCGCATAGTAATTTCAGTGCGACGACCCGGGTCTTGAGGGGGGCAACCACGGATCGTCTGAGGGCTACCGCGCGAAACGCAGACATCGCTTCAATGTCCTTGCCCAACGCCAGCAGACAGCGGCCGCGAATTAAGAATGCGGTGGCCGACAGGTCATCGATGTCCAGCACGGCGTTCAGCTCTTCGATGGCCCCCTCGAACATGCCGGCGTCGGTCAACGCCTCGGCAAGCGCGACGCGAAGATGGTGTTGCGACGGATCGCGAGCCAATCGAGCCCGACAGACATCCATCCGTCGGCATGCCCAATCGTTTTTGCTTCGCTTTAACTCTCGCTCCGTTTCGATCGTGTCCAGGCGAGCCGACAACTCGGACACATCCCGAAGCTGTTGCAGCGACCGCGCGAGAACCGCTTCTTCGTACTCCCAAAGCAGTTCCGTCTCCTCGGGGAAGACTGCGAGGGCTTGCTGGAAGACTCTCCGAGCATCCATCGGACGATTCTCGGCTCGATAGATGCGTCCCAGTTCCATGAACGCGTCCAGATCCGTGGGGCTCGCCCTGAGGTGGTGTTCCAATTCCTGGCGGCGTTCCAAGCGAACCTTCGGCGGCGGCCCCGACGAAGCTTGTGACGGCGACTGCGAAGAAAGCCCTGATTTCGATCCATCTTCACCAACCGTCTTGCGCAGCAACTCGTCGGGGCGCACTGGACGCCAACGTCCGCCGTCCAACGGACTCAGTTCTGCCTGGTCGGCCGGCTCAGGAGCAGCATTGTCGTTTTCAGGCGAAGACATCGCGGAGCCAAGCGAGGATGCAAGAATGGTCAAGGGAGAGTTCTATTGTGAACGACCCCCACAGTTGCCGCAAACTGGTTTGCACGCGATCTCAGGAAACCGAGTGATAAAGGTCTCGCGTTCGATTTGGATCCAGAGGCACTGGATTAAAGGTGCCCGTCCATTGTTTCAGGGCATCCTCGACGAACGTGTCGATTCCCGAGGCTGGGATCGAAAGTTCGTCCAGCGAAGTCGCCAGCCCCGCCTCACGGAGCCAGTGAATCACCAAATCGGCCAAACGCTGCGGAGCCTCTGGCGTCGGCACCGATGGATCGACTTCGCGCAACAGTTCGGCGTACCAATCCGCATGGACCGCACCATTGAGCCGAATCACAGCCGGCAACATCAGTCCCACTGCCTGTCCATGCGTGATGTCGTGCCGCGCCGTCAAGGGGTTCGCCGTCGCGTGCGCCGCACCAAGCATCGACGTTTCGATCGCCATCCCGGCCATGCAGGCGCCGATTTGCATCAAGCTGCGAGCTTGAAGGTCGTCCGGCGCGGACAGGACTCGAGGGAAACCTTCGGCTAGCATTCCGAAGGCGCGGCGGCTGTAGGTTGTCGAGATTGGATTGCGACGCTTGGACACATAGGTTTCGATGGCGTGCGAAATCGCGTCAATGCCAGTCAACGCGGTGACACTGGCCGGTTGTGTCAGCGTCAGCATGGGATCCAGAATGGCGACCCGGCATGCTGCTCGCGGATCGCCGCAGGCCATCTTGGCGTGCGTTTCGGTATCACTGATCAATGCGAACGATTGTGCCTCGCTGCCTGTGCCGGCCGTGGTGGGGATCGCGATCATCGGCAGCATGTCGCAGGTTGCTTTGCCCAAACCGTGGTAATCGTGAATCGATCCGCCACACGAGTAAACAAAGTTGATTCCTTTGCAGCAGTCCATGCTGCTGCCGCCGCCAAGGCCCACCAACAGATCGGGTTGAACCTCTGCGGCTCGACGGACGCCGGCGTCAACCATCGCCGATGTCGGATTCTCGGCGAAATCGTGAAAGGACGCGACTTTCAATCCTGCGTCCTTCAATGACCGCAGCGCCGCGGCGTCGTGCCCCGCTTCCATGATCCCTCGATCGCTCACGACCAGCACGCAACGAGGCCGAAACTCGGAAGCCAGTTCGCCCAGTCGGTTGATCGTTCCTTCGCCGAAAATAAAGCGTGTTCGGCTCTGGATATCGAAAGGCTGCATAAACAAATTCGTAGGTAGGACGGCCCGAATGGCAGAATCGCGAAGTCAGGCTGGAAACCGCGCGAGGATCGCACGATACACCTTAGGCAAGCGGTCAATCCCTGCCTAGATCGAGCCCAGGCCGAATCTGCAACGGCCTGAACCCACTAGGGGGCCAACTCGCTCAAGTCAAGATCGTCGTTCATGTCGTTCTGCAGTCCAACGAGCCGCGTGAACAGCTCTTGGATGACCCCTTGCATGGACGGGTCAGTGGCCAGGTCTTTGATTTCATGCGGGTCATGCTTGACGTCATACAGCCGAAGCGTTTTCGCATCGGGGTAGGCAATCAGCTTGTATCGGTCCGTTCGAATGCTGCGTTGCTTCTTCAGATAGCAGCCGTAGATCGATTCATAGGGACTCTTGCCGCCCTCCAATAGCGGCAACAGACTGTGGAACTCGACGTGCTCCGGCTTTTCGATTCCGCACAACTCAAGCGTCGTGGGCATGACATCTTGCAGATAGATCGGCTCGTCAATCTTCTGCCCAGCCTTGACACCGGGACCGACCACCATGAACGGAACACGAACGCTGTGATCGTACATGTTCTGTTTTCCCATCAGGCCGTGTTGGCCAACGGCCAGACCATGGTCGGCAGTGAAGAAAATCCAAGTGTTATCCGCCTTGCCGGTCGCCTCCAGCGAATCAAGAATTCGACCGACCATTTCGTCCATGTGAGTAATGATGGCGTAGTACTCTTGGCGATGAACTTTCACGGCATGGGGAGTTCGCGGGAATGGTGCAAGTCGTTCGTCACGGAGATTTTTTCCGCAACCGATTTCCTCGGCATGCGGGTAGAGAGGCTGGAAGTTGTCGGGCACGGTAATCGCATCGAGCGGATACTTGCTGACGTATTCAGCGGGCGACTGCCGCGGATCGTGCGGCGCGTTGAAGGCCAGGTACATAAAGAACGGATTTTCTCGCTCTGCGGCTTCCGACAAGAATTCGCCTGCGTGATTGGCAACCACTTCGCTCCAGTGCGTGCCGCCTTCCCAAAACCCACCGAATTTCGGATCCGATGGCGACCATGGGTCGCTGCCGTCGACGAGCGGTCGGTTGTAACCCGCCTCGGTGTCTTTCGGCATCCCAGGGCGAACATCGCGCGCGACATCGAACGACTTTTCGGCGCTGGCTTTGCAGTGCCACTTACCTGTCATGTAAGTGCGATAGCCGGCCGCCTTGAAATACTCGCTCCACCAACGCCCCTGCTCCCGCTCTCGTTCCGACGTGTTGTAGATTTCGTGTGCGTTCCAAACGAACCGTCCGGAATTCAGCATCGTGCGACTGGCGACACATACCGCGCCGCTCCAAGAACCCATGTTGAAGGCACGAGAAAACGTCGTCCCGCGACGCGCCAACCGATCTAAATTTGGCGTTTCAACCTCTTTGTTCCCAAGCGAATTGATCGTGTCAAAGCATTGATCATCGGCGAAGATGAAGACAATGTTTGGTCGCTCGTCGGCAGCCAAGGAACGCAGTGGTGGGAATGCACCCAACAAGATGAGAAGGAGGCAGGAAAATGATCGAAGCATGGAGACTCTCGCGGCGAAAGAAGCAATCGAGTGCTTTGTCAAAGCTTGATTTTGGGGTTGGCCGGGAAAAGGGGTCAGGTACCAAAAGCCGGAACGGTCCTTCGGATGCTTCGCACTTTTGGTACCTGACCCCTTTTCCCGAAGTACATTGAATCCTCATTCTTAGTCGTGACAAAGCACTAGGTGTTTGCGAGTAAGTCTAACGGCGCCGATCAGGCTTGTTGACGTGGCAAGTACAAATCGACCTGAGTTTCCCCGAAGATTCGGTACTTGACCCCGTGCCTCCACAGCTCGAAATAGGGCTCTAGCGGGTCCGCAATGCCGGTTGCCGCGGCGTACAGCGGCCACATTAAATAATCACGCAGCATGTTGTCGCAAGCGGTGAAATAGTAGGCAGGACGCAGGATCGGCGGGTACGGGCCTGCATCAATCCGCAGCACCAATTTCGACGCTTCATCCTGTATCGCAGACAGCAGTTGGGACTTTTCGCTGGCGGCCTTGGGATGCTTGGGTGGGAGGCCCTCCAAGACACGAACCATCGGGGTGGGGTCCAGCACGCCCGCGGTCACCGAATCTCCGAGCGAGATTGCCAGTTCGCGAAGCCCTTCGATCCATGATCTGCCCAGCTGGCTGGCCAGGTCGGGATCGAGTGGCGGCGGATTGCGGACGACGAAGTAGGCATCACGACCACCCTCCGGCCGACGACCATCCCCGCTGGCAAGGAACAGACGATCGAGTCTTTCGTGCAGCGCATCACCGACGTCAAGCTCCGAGTACAAACCGGCGATCGCGGCCCCATCGGGCCGAAACGTCTGAAAGAATCCGATCAGAGAATCGGCGTCGAGAGCTGTTTCGGGACCGCAATTAGCAAACTCGTGGAATCTGCGAATCAGTGCTTTGGTAGTCATGTTGTGTGTGTATGCCGGAAGCCGCGCTAAGGCTCAGTGAACGGTTCCTCCGGAGTCTTGCTGGCCGTTTGGGAATTGCTTTCAAGGGGTGGCCGGCGGTCGAGCGTTAGCGAGCCCCCGGAATTCCATTGGCTCGCTGCTGGGGGCTCGCTACTGGGGGCTCGCTGACGCTCGACCACCAGCCACCCACTCATTGCGGTTTGGCCACGAGGTTCGCGGAAGAAACCAGTAAAAGTAAGCTGTGATAGGGCTGCACCTACCTTACCAGCATGGCAAGCCGACTGATGGTCTGCTTTCGGAGAAGGTAATTGGGAATTGCGTTCCGCCGAGAAGTAATCGGACCGAGATGTGTTCCGATCAAAGCTGTCGTTGTCGAAGCTGCTAGCCAACGCTGGGATGTGTCGCAGGTTCCAACGGTTCAGTTTCTGCGGAATCCGAATCAAGCAGCACTGGCTCTTCGAGCGAAGGCTGTGAGATCGGTTCGTCGACGATGATCAGGTTCGCCGTCTGCAGCAATGTGCCTTTCTCGTACTGCACATTCTTGGTGGCGATCGTGTACTCCGCCAACGACAGGAAGTACTTGCTTTGTGCTTCGCTGAGTCGTCGTTGAGCATCGAGCAATTGCTCCAAGTTGACCGGTAATCCCGCCTTCCGATTTGCTTCCAGAACCTCCAACGCGTCGCTCGCCGCCAAGTAGCGGTTCGTGTTGGTTTGCATTTGCACGAACGCACGATCACAGTCAGCGACCACCGAAGTCAGGTCGTAAAGGATCTGTTGTTCCTGGGCATGCAGGATCGCCAGGTTTCGGGCAAGTTGGAAATGAGCGTGTCGGACCGCCAGATGTCCTTGACGAAAGCCGACCGGCAACCTTAACTCCAGGCTCGCTTCGTACTCCTGGAAATCGAGCGTTGCCAATTCCGCGAACGCGCTATCATGCCCTGCTAGTCTCTGGTCAAGTCCGCGAAGGCGATAGATGCTCACCAAGTCCAGCGACGGCAGCAAGTGGTTCCTCGCCGCCAACAGTTCCATTTCGCGACGTTTGACGAGCAGACGCTGTTCTTGCAGTTCACCGCGAAGCTGAAGTGCTTCGACTGAAATGGAGTCCCAATCAAAGACAATCGGCGCGTCGTTGGGATCGTCCGAAGGTCGAATCAAAACCCCGTCATTGATCGGCAGCCCGATCAACAAACGCAAACGTCGCTCCGCCGCCTGGACGCCGTTGAGACCGGCAAACGTCCCGCCCGAGGTCGAATTGTTGACTTGCGTGCGTCGCACCAGTTTGCCTGCGATCGCATCCTGAAGCTCGGATTGAAAGCGATAGAACTGTTCACGAGCGAGTGCTTCGGCGGCGCCTGACTTGCGGTTGCTCGTCTTTTGTGCTTGATAACTCTGCCAGGTCTTACGGCTGCGTTCCAACGCGTCACGTTTCGCATCGAGGTCCCGATAGGCGAAATAGAGATCCCAATATGCGTTGATCACGTTGCTGATGTAGTCACGCAGCTTTTGGCGAAACTTGGACGACGTGATGTCGTTGTCAACTTTCGCAATCAGCACCCCGTTGTAAATGCCCGGTTGGGAGTTAGGACCGGCGATCCGGTTGAAGGTCAATCCGCCGCCTTGCAGCAGCGGTTGACGCACCTCGGCATGAAATTGGGTTTGCCAGGGCGCGTTTTCTTCCAGGTTTCCAGTCGCATTGTTGTAGTCATAGTCGGTGACACTTCGTATGGCGAATTGAGCGCCCGTTGCCGTCCGCTTGGACATCTGGATCACGTAGTCGTGCGTGTCCTGTTTGAAGGCGTTGTCGTTTTCGTTCGCACCGCCACCGAAGAAGCGGTTGTTGAATCGTCGATCGTTGTTCTGCCATTTGCCGAACATGTAGAACTGTGCGTCGAACGCCGACAACGCCGCCTCGACGCTCGATTGCGGATCGGTTTGTACAAGTCCCAGCGTCTCACGGGTCACCAGCAATCGTGGAGTTCGCAAAACGGTGGCCTCCAGGTCCCGCAATACATCCGCATTGCTCAGGGCAATCTGAATTGACTGTTGAAGCGTCAGGTCACGATAGCTAGCGTGTTCGAATTCTTCCGGAGTGCTTAACGTCATCGGCGGCAAGGGAATCGCAGGCAGTTCTTTTGCCGGTGCCCCCGCGTCGACTTCGTACATCAGGGCATCGATGCAAGCGGTGTTGTTGCCAATCGTCTCCGGGATGCTGTGATAGGTGCGACAGCCCAATGTCGGCCAGGAATGCAGCCGCGCAAAGAGCCAGACCGACGCTCAACGGCGCGTTTGTCGCAGGGTTCCGTCGAGTCGTCTTTCTGCTCACCAAATTCCCGAAAACAGAGCGAATCGTGCAGTTTGCTGTCCGAGCGCACAGCTGCCCGCATGATCGGCACAGATCGCCTTGCTTCACTTATTCGTACAACCGGCCCCAACTGATCCAATGAATCCGATCGGATTCGGCTCCACGGCGAAGGAACCGCGTGAAACATCGGACACAAGGGCAGAAATCTGTCGCACTGGTTAAACTGGGTGTTTTGAATCGTCTCTGTGAAGACGCCCCTCTCGCCGCAACAAAGGTCATGACCGATCCCCAGCATCTGGCCGATCATGCATGGAAAGATGCCGAAGCGCTGGTCGAGCGCGTCGAGCAAGCCGCTCGATCCGACATTTCCCCCGGGTCTTTTTTTGCCGACCTGTCGACTGGATTGCGGCTAACGGCAGGCGCATCGGCTGTCGTGGTTTGGGTCTCGGATTCGAGTGAGCAGACGATTCTCGCTCGTTCGGGAATGGCGATTTACGACGACGCGAGCGTTGCCTTTGATTCCGCACACACGGATCACAGGCCGCAAAGTCAGTGGATCGATGGGCCAACGCACAACGGCGATCGACTCCGCGCGATACATCGCATTAACCCGGAAGTCCAACTCGGACTCGACTTGCGTTTCGAACAGCCGATCGAATTCTGTTTGCGACAACCGCTCGGTGAACTGGCGGATGTTCTGATTGAACTCGCCACGACCGTCTATCTTCGGTCCTGTGTGAACGATCTGAGAACAGAACTTCATCATCGGACCAACCGAGACGCGTTGATCAGTCGTTTGAACGAAGGTGTCGGGTTGACCGATTCGTTCGCTTCGATCGCAGCGGCAATCGCGTCCGAAACAATGGTCGACCGTGTCAGTTTGCTGCGTCGCAAGGCTGGGCAGTACCGAATGATCACGACATCGACACAACCCAGAGTGGATCGCCGTGCTAGAGCAGTCCGATTGCTTGAGAGGCTGACGGCGACGGCACTCGACCATGCTGAAGGTTTGGGATTCACGATCGGTGCACCCAGTGACGTGAGCCCAGAGATCAACGCGACGCTTGACGGTTACCTGCACGAGTCAGGTTGTCGCGAGATTCGAATCGAGTCGATTTGCAGGGACGAGCATAACGATGACCCGATCGCCGCGATTGTTTTGGAGCGATTCTGTCTTTTGCCGGACCAAGCACAAGGCATCGCGGCGGCACTCGGTCCGATTCGCCAGCCGGTTCGTCAGGCGATTCGCAACGCCATCGGTCGTGATGATGCCGGCTGGGGACTGATCGCCGCTCGCTTCGCGACGGAGTCGAACCGTCGCAAAGCGATCGTCCTAGCGATCGGCCTGGCTGCTTTGATCCTGGCGTCCTGCTTGATTCCGGCGCCTTTGAAGATTCCGGTCCAAGGCCGCATCGTGGCGACCGATCGAAGCCGGCTATTCGCGCCCACCGAGGGGATGGTCACAGAGGTTGTCGTCAGTAACGGCCAGACAGTTCGCAAAGGTGACAGGCTGGTCGTCTTGAACAGTCCCAATCTCGATTTGCAGCAGCGCAGCATCGAAGGTGCTCTTGCCACGGCCCAAGCACGCCTCGACTCGCTGCTGGCAATTCGCTCACGCGGCATTTCTGCTCGCCAGCAAGAGTCCAACGTTTCGGCTGATGAACAAGTTGTGAAGGCGGAAATCGCGGGTCTGAACAAACAGCTGAAACTGATTCAATCACAACAGGATGCCTTGATCATTCGATCGGTGATTGATGGGACGGTTGATCGTTGGGATCTACAGCAGTCCCTCACCGCGCGGCCCGTAGCACATGGACAGTACTTGCTGGATGTTATCTCCAGCGATCAAGGCTGGACCGTGGAGCTTGATCTGCCCGAACAGAACGTGAATTATGTCCTTGACCAGCAGCAACATTGCCGCTGTTTCTTTCGCATGCGTTCGAGTCCCACGAGAACTTACGAAGGGGTTGTCGACCGGATCGCCGACGTCTGCCCACCTGAATGCTGCGGGACAGTCCGTTGTGCGTTTGACATTGCCGATCGGCAGCGAACTGAGCGAAGAGTTTCGCAGTGGCGCGACCGTTGTGGCACAGCTGCAATGCGGCCAGCGCGCGATCGGATTTGTACTGTTTCGGGGACTCGTCCAGTGGTGGCGCAGTCAAGCTTGGTTCTGAACACAAGCCTCACAGACATGAATATGAAACACAAGCTGACCGTGATTGCAATCCTGCTCGTTACAGGCATCTGCAATCACGCCACGGCTCAATCCTTGGTCGTTGACGAGATGGTTGTGGTGCTGATCGATGCGGTCGATGTGCCGGCCAGCGAGACCGGTGTGATCGCGGAGATCAACGTGCACGAAGGTCATGCGGTCACAGCCGGCCAACAACTTGGCGTGCTCGATGATCGCAAATCGCGATTGCAGGAATCGCTCGCTCGCACACAACTCGAAATCGCGACCGAGATGGCCGGCAATGCCCTGGCGACTGATGTGGCTAAGAAGAAGCTCGCCGAGCAGCAGCAGCTTGCCAAACAGCATGCGATCACTCGCGAGATCGCCGGTCGAAAGGCGGAGAATGATGTGCGGATCCTGGCTTCAAGAAAAACCGAAGCGGTTGCTAAAAATGAACTCGATCGGGCGACACGTGCTCGTCAAGAATACGTCGACAGTGTTTCCAAATCCGAAATCGATGGTCTTCGTCTCACCTATGAAAAGACACGTTTGGAGACTCAGCAGGCTGACTTTGAGCTGAAGATCGACGTGCTGCACGCAGCATCGGAGAGCGAGGCGGCCACCGGCTACGCGCTGAGCATCGAGCGATCGAAAATTGAAGTCGACCAGGCGATCGCGGACCAACGCGTGCAACAGTTGCAGGCACAGCTTCAACAACATCAAACGCAGTTGGCCGCGTTGACCACGTTGCAGCACAAGATTGTCTCGCCGATTGACGGTGTGGTGGTCCAACGCTTTCGCAACAAGGGCGATTGGGTGACTGCCGGCGACCCAGTCGTTCGCGTGATTCGGTTGAACCGATTGCGGGCCGAAGGCTTCGTTCGCTCCGAGACGATCGACCAGCTTCGACAGAATCGAAGCGTGCAATTGACCATCCGCATGGGCGCCGAAAAGACCGTCCAGCGTGAAGGCAAAATTGTCTTTATCAGCCCCGAGATTGACCCGGTTAACAACGAAGTCCGTTTCTGGGTTGAGTTCGACAATCCAGAGCTTGACGTGCTGCCCGGAATGCGTCTGAGTCTGAGATCGAAATCGTGACCGCCAACAGTCGCAAGTTTTCGATGCGAGCTGACTTGATTCGGCGACGAGTGTGGATGGGAGCTCAGCCTGTGTGGGTCATTAAAGATCCGCTGTCACGCGAGTTTTTCTATTTCAGCGATCAAGAGTTCGAGATTCTGAGTCTGGCCGACGGACGCCGTTCGCTGGCGGACATCGCATCGGCGTGTGCCGAGCGTTTTGCACCGCAATACATCTCGCCCGAAGCTCTGCTGCGATTCTTTGCGGACGCTGCAGCAAAGGGACTTGTGGTTGTCGACAGAGCGAGTCGATCGGGCCGCTCGGAAGGTGAGGAACCGCGCCGCCGGTGGTGGCACAACCCGTTGGCGATTCGCATGCCCGGTTTCAACCCTGATCGGTTGCTTGATCGGGTCGGGCCCTACTTCAAACCGTTCTTTTCACCGGTCACGGTGGGCTTCGTGCTGCTGTTGATCTCTACGGCACTGGTGATTGCGGTGACCAACTTCGAGTCTCTTGCGCAAGCTTGGCCACGGCGACACGGCATCTGAGCAGTGGCGATGGCTTGTTGACGCTGTTGGTGGTCATTTCGCTGACCAAGATCATTCACGAGTTCGCCCATGCGCTCGCTTGCAAGTGCTTTGGTGGCGAGTGCCGCGAGATGGGCGTGATGTTTCTTGTTGGTGTGCCCTGTCTGTACTGTGATGTTTCGGATGCCTGGCTGCTTGATCGACGGTGGAAGCGAATTCTTGTCTCCGCCGCGGGTATGTTGGCCGAATTGACTTTGGCCGCCATCGCCGCCGTGATTTGGCTGTTCGCACTTGATGGGCCTGTGCGTGATGTCTGCGTGACCGTCATGGTCGTCTGCTCCAGTCACGACCGTGTTGTTCAACGGAAACCCGCTGCTGCGATACGACGGCTATTTCATCCTCGCGGACCTTGTCGGGATTCCGAACCTTTCGGGTGAATCCTTTGCGATCATCCGTGGATGGTTTCGGCGATTTCTCTGGGCGACACCCGTTCCCCGTTTAACGATTTCGTCTCACGCAGTCCGGCGAAACGCGTTTGTGGTCTGCTACGGAATCGCCAGCGGCATTTATCGCTTTGTCGTTTACTTGTTCATTCTTTTGATGCTCTACCGTGTTGCGGAGGGCTACGAACTTGGCGGTCCAGTTGGGCTGGTCGGGCTGATTGCGATTTTCTGGTTCTGTTTCAAGTGGGTCAAGTCGATCCTGACTCCCCCCCATCGCTCGATTCGCCGCGCCAGCTTGACGACTCGCCGTCCCGCGCTGCTTGTGAGTGTCGCCGCGATCTCAGTCGTGCTGATCAGTTTGATTCCGCTACCACAAAGTGTTGTCGCGCCGATGTCGATCCAGCCCGCCGGTGCTCGAGCTGTTTTCGTTGCCCGTGAAGGCGCCGTGACCGATTCACTCGGCAACGGCGCCGACGTGAGCAAAGGGCAAGTCATTGCACGTCTGCTCAATCCACGGATCGATCGAGAACTCGCAGCCGCCAACTCCGAGTGTGAGCGTCTGGCTGCCGAGTTGTTGAGCCTGCGTCAACGTCGCGGATCGGATCGACAGCTGTCATCGCAGATTCCCGCCGTGGAACAGGCTCTTGAAGAGGCGGTCAAGCGAAGAAACCTGCAGGAGAGTGCGGCCGAGCATTTGACGCTCCGGTCGCCGCAACAGGGCCGTCTGTTCGCACCACCACGGAGGATGCCGACGGCGCGAAAGGATTCTCAGCCAGATTTTTGGACAGGCACACCGATGGAGCCTGAGAATCGCGGCGCGTGGCTCGAGGAAGGTACCGTGTTGTGTTTGGTCGGCGACAAGTTGGCCCGCGAAGCGATCGTGCTGTTGCGTCAACAAGACGTCGAGTTGATCCGGCCGAATCAACGAGTGTCGCTGTTGTTGGCCGATCGCAGCCGGGACAGCGTGACGGGGCGAGTCCTTGAGGTCGCCGCAACGCCGCTCGAAGACGTTCCCAGCGAACTTCAACACGGCGGGCTTGTCGATCCACTGAGCGCGGAATCGGGGCGAACACCGATGTACCAAGTGCGTGTGTCACTCAGCCAGCAATCCGTTGTGCTGCCGGTGCGGATGACAGGGCGAGCCCGCATCGGGGTAAGTTACGCCTCGATTCTGAGCAGGCTCAGTCGCTTCTTGAGCGATTCGTTCGGGTAATCCGCGTGACCTTCCGCTGCCATCGCCGACTCCACCGGTACACCATCGGCACGCCACAGCGTAAAACGTCACGATACGATCTACGCCGGATCGATATGGAGGTTCTTCCGGACTTTTGGTGGCAGCTGGAGAAATGCATTCAAGGGTGGCCGGCGGTCGAGCGTCAGCGAGCCCCCGGAATTCCATTGGCTCGCTACTGGGGGCTCGCTGACGCTCGACCACCAGCCACCCAATCATTGCGGATCTACCCAAATTCGTGCGGGATCGATATGGAAAGTTGAATCGTGTCGCTTAAACGGTGTGTTTCTTGAAGATCGTCATTCTGCATTGTCACTACGAACGGGGCGGAGTCACGCAGGTGGTGGAAAACCACGTGCGCTCGCTGCTTGATTGCAGTCACGTCGATCAAATCGTGTTGGCTTCGCGGTGATCGAGCGAGCGGATTGTCCGCTCATACGCTGGCTGCTGTGGAACAGTTGTCGATCGCGGGTTTTGACTATGACCCGCAAGAATTTTCGGGAAATTCACTGTCGGGTCGTGCGCAAGCAATGGTCCGAGACCTCGAGGCGGAGCTGGCAAATCACGGCATCGCAAAGGACAACTCCGTCCTTCACTGGCATAACCACAGCTTGGGGAAAAACACGGCCGCGCCGGCGGCAATCCGATTGCTGGCCGAATCAGGCTGGCGAATCCTGCTGCAGATCCATGATTTCGCCGAAGACAATCGGCCCGAAAACTACCGTAGATTGATTCAGGCAACGGGTGCGGAAAGCAAGTCGGAAATTGATCAGTATCTGTACCCCGTCGGATCACAGATTCACTACGCGACGCTAACTCGCGCTGATGCCGCCGTGCTTTGCGAGGTCGGTATTCCGGAGACGCGGACACACTGTCTGCCTAACAGTGTGGTGCTCCCCTCCGCAGCAGCAACCGCCACAGGATGAATCGCTCGCCAAGGTGCGTCAATCGATCGGCCTTCCCGACGATGCGCGATGGTGTTTGTATCCGGTGCGTGGGATTCGTCGTAAGAATGTTGGCGAGTTTGTGTTGTTGTCCCGTTGGATTCGTCCGGATCAGTTCGCTGGTTTGACCCTCTGTCCGACCACGCCGGTCGAGAAACGGTCGTACGAGCGTTGGCGAGAGGTCGCCGCGCAAATCGCACCGAAAGCAGTCTTCGATGTCGGCCAGCATCCCGACGTTACTTTCGCCGATAACGTTTCTGCCGCGGACTTTATCATGTCGACCAGCGTTGCCGAGGGATTTGGGATGTCCTTCCTGGAGCCTTGGCTTGCCCATCGCGAAGTCATCGCCCGGCGATTGCCCACCGTCACCGATGACTTCGAATCATCCGGTGTGAAGTTGTCGAAGTTGTACGACCAGATTCTGATTCCCGGTGACGCGGCGTGGATTCGCGAATGTAACGCGGAGAGCATCGCCGCGATCAGAGAGGCCTGGTCGAACCTCCCGGAACAGTTCCAACCTTCGCTCGATTCGCAGGCCAACGAAAGCACCGATCGTATCGACTTCGCCAAGTTGACCTCCAACCGCCAGATCGAGGTGTTACGTAAGGCGGCCGAGGATCCTGGCTTCGAGTCCGATGTGAAAGAATGCTCGCGTGAACTTGTTGCTCATTTGACCGGTCAGCCAGACGTCGCTCTTGTTGCAGCACAACGCCGGCGTCGTTGGCCGGGAGTATTCGCCTGAGCGAAGCGGGCAACGGCTGATCGCAATCTACGACCAACTCCTGTCCACAGGCTGCGACTCCGAGATCGGGTCGCCGTCGCACTCTGGAATTGCTGTCGACCTGATCACTCAGACGCGACCCTTTTTTCCTTGCCGCATCGAGGTAATTGATGATTGAGTCATCCGATTGGGTGCATGCCGTCTTGAACCATCGCCAACCGCTGGAGCCGTTGGAGACGAATGTCGTTGCCGAGTTGCAATCACTGCGATCGGTCCGGGCGGTTGTGTTTGACGTCTACGGAACACTAGTCATCAGCGGCAGCGGGGACGTGGGATCGGCTGATACCAGCGGCGAAGACTCGAAGATCGGCGAGGCCATGGCTGCTGTCGGAATCGTTCCGCAAGCGGAGCGAATGCCAACCGTTGCGGAACTGCACGAGCAGATCAAGCGGATGAATGATCTTCGTCGCGACGAGAAGTGCCCCAAGCCAGAGGTCGATATCGTCGAGGCTTGGAGAAAAACGCTGGAAAACCGCCAGGCGAAGTTTCAAGGCAATGCAACCAAATGCGTTGTCCAATTGGCTGCCGAGTACGAGGCGCGTGCGAACCCGACGTGGCCGATGCCTGGAGCCGCCGAGTTACTGAGCCGATTGAAGGAGGCCGGTATCCCACTCGGTATCGTGAGCAACGCACAGGTATTTACCCCTTTTTTGGTCGAAAATTTGTTGGCTGATCAGTCGCTTCAGCGGGGCGGTTTTGACTCCGACTTATGTATCTTTTCCAATCGATTTCGGCAGGCCAAGCCGGGTCCCAGGTTGTTTGACGCGTTGCGTGAAGGGCTAGCAAGACGTGGGATTTTGCCGCACGAGGCGATTTACGTTGGCAACGACATGCTGAATGATGTTTGGGCTGCTTCGCAGGCGGGGATGAGAACGGCTTGGTTTGCCGGCGATGCCCGTAGCTGCCGACCGCGTGAGGACGACCCACGCTGCCGCGGCTTACGACCGGATATCGTGCTCACGAGTTTGACGCAGTTGCTACAGTGCTTACCAATCGAGTAAAAGTCTGCAACTGCCGCTTCGGATAGGACGTGGGAATTCGTTTACAACAGGTTGCATCGGCCTCATGGGCGTAAAAATTGGATTTGTAGGGACCCGATTTGCCGGCACCGACGGTGTCTCGCTGGAGAGTGCCAAGTGGGCGCAGGTTCTCTGGGACCATCGTCATATCAGCCATTGGTACTCGGGAATGAGCGACCGTGACGAAGAAGCGTCCATGGTGATTCCGCACGCCTACTTTGGGCACCCCGACATCGAATGGATCAATCGGCGCGCGTTTGGAACCCGCACCCGAGCGCCTGACGTGACCCAGCGGATCTATGCGTTAGCCGACTACCTCAAAGGCACACTCTATGAGTTCACGAGGCGATTCGATCTGGACCTGTTGATCGTTCAGAATGCGCTTTGCATTCCGATGAACATTCCGCTTGGCGTTGCGTTGACCCACTTCATTGCGGAAACCGGTTTTCCGACGATTGCGCACCACCACGATTTCTATTGGGAACGCGATCGCTTTAGCGTTTCGGCCGTGACCGATTTATTGTGGATGGCTTTTCCGCCGGCACTGCCACAAATCCAAAATGTGACGATCAATTCGTTCGCTCAGCAGGACTTGGCCCATCGTCGCGGAGTGTCTTCGATTTTGGTTCCCAATGTGTTGGACTTTGAAACCGAACCGGATGAAATCGACGACTATGCGCGTGGATTCCGCGCCGATATCGGAGTGAGAGAGGATGACGTGCTGTTTCTGCAGCCGACCCGCGTTGTGCCCCGCAAAGGGATTGAGCACGCCATTTCGCTTGTCTCGGCATTGAAACATCACCGCTGCCGACTTGTGATTTCGCATGCCAGTGGTGATGAAGGCGACGAGTACTTGACGGTGCTCGGCGAACTGGCCGACTCACATGGCGTCGAATTGATTCTTTGTGATCAGCAGGTTGGCGACAAGCGTGGTACGACCGAAGACGGCCGCAAGATCTATACGCTTGCCGATGCCTATTCGCAGGCAGACTTCATCACCTATCCGAGCAGCTACGAAGGGTTCGGCAATGCCTTGCTGGAAGCTTTTTACTATCGCAAACCAGTCTTGGTAAATCGCTATGCGATTTTCGTAGCCGACATCGAACCCAAGGGAGCGAAAGTGATTGCGATGGACGGCTATTTGACTCGAGATGTGGTCAACAAAGTTCAGCGGATTATCGACGACAAAGAGTATCGTGAAGAGATGGTCGACTTTAACTACGAAATCGGAAAAGCTTTTTTCAGCTACAGTGTGTTGAGGCGAAACTTGCGTGCGCTGGTCACGAATTTTACAGGTCAAGAAAACTTGTAGAACGGACGTCGCTCCGCTACGTGTACCGCTCCGGTACACGAACGAAACAAACGAAAGGTAACGGAGTCAACTCCGTTTTACGTTGATGAACATCGACTCAACCACCGCGGGAATCATCGAAGAGATTTACGGTTGCGTCCCCGAGCTACTCGCGGACGGCATCGCGTCGCTGACCGATGACGGTGACGCCAGCGAGTCGTCGCAGCTCTGGTCTCAGAGCGACGTTGTCTTGATCACCTATGCCGACCAAGTCCGCGCGGAGGGACGAACGCCGCTGCAAGCTCAGCTCGACTTTCTGCTCGACCACTCGCTCGATGAAGTGATCCAGTGCGTACATTTGCTGCCGTTTTGTCCGTACACCAGCGACGACGGATTTTCGGTCGTCGATTATCTCGCCGTCGATCCAGAATCTGGGACCTGGGACGATATCGCGAATCTTGGCGATTCATTTGACTTGATGTTCGATCTCGTCCTGAATCATGCTTCACAAAAGCATGAGTGGTTTCAACGCTATTTGGATGGCGATCCCGAGTATGCGGAATTCTTCATCGACCAGGACCCGTCCGCGGACCTGACTGCGGTTGTCCGGCCGCGTAGTCTGCCGCTGCTGACGGAGTTCCAGTCCGCCGATGGCGTCAAACACATCTGGACGACGTTCAGTGCCGATCAGGTCGATTTGAACTATGCCAATCCCCGTGTGATGTTGGCAATGCTCGAGACCCTCGTCCATTACGCTCGTCATGGAGCGCGGATCATTCGTCTAGACGCGATCGCATTTTTGTGGAAAGAGGTCGGCACCGACTGCATTCACCTGCCGCAAACTCACGCGGCCGTTCGCTTGATGCGTCGCGTCATGGATCGCGCCGTTCCCGGAACATTGATCCTGACGGAAACAAACGTACCGCACGCCGAGAATATCAGTTACTTCGGCAGCGGCAACGACGA
Organism: Pirellulaceae bacterium; assembly: GCA_963704055.1. Taxonomy (GTDB): domain Bacteria; phylum Planctomycetota; class Planctomycetia; order Pirellulales; family Pirellulaceae; genus Rubripirellula. Next base: position 123,480 of record CAVPGW010000036.1, read on the forward strand.
AGCCCACATGGTCTACCAGTTCAGTCTGCCACCGCTGTTGCTGGACGCGATCCACAGTGGCGAAACGTCCGTCCTGCGAGATTGGCTGAAGACGTTGAAGCCACCAACTGAGCAAACCACCTTTTTTAATTTCACCGCGTCGCACGATGGCATCGGAGTTCGACCGCTGGAAGGAATCGTGCCCGCCGAGCGAGTGGCGAAGTTGGCCGACATCGTGCGTTCACACGGCGGTCGCGTTAGCACGCGACGCAACCCGGACGGCGGCGATAGTCCCTACGAGTTAAACATCACCTATTTGGAGGCAGTCGCCGACTCATCCTCGGTGTCGCCGGCCGAGCATGCCCGGCGGTTCTTGGCGACACAGGCAATCATGCTATCGATGCAAGGGATTCCTGCTGTCTACTTTCATAGTCTGGTCGGCTCGCCAAACGACCAAGCCGGTGTGGAAGCATCGGGGCAGAACCGTCGCATCAACCGACACAAGTACCAACGAGACGAGCTGGAGGCGGTACTCTCCGATCCGCACTCGCTGCAGCGACGCGTCTTCGACGGTTACCGTCGATTGCTCGAAGTCAGGCTCGCGCAGGCGGCATTCCACCCCGATGCCAAACAAGAGGTAATTGAGTTGCCCGGCGATGGCCTGGTGGGATTGGTCAGGACCGCGACATCGGGCGAGAGACTCACGATGCTCGCGAATTTATCATGCCATCCGAAGTCGATCGACGCAGCCATGGTCGATCCCGCTTTACGCTACGATGAACTGGCACAAGAGCGATTGTGGAAAGACGATCTGATTCCCATGCGTCCCTTCCAAGTCCGCTGGTTGACGGCCGAGTAGGATTGTCGCTCGTTTGTCCCAAACGAGATCCTTGACGCAGCGCGTGGCGGCCCAGCAGTCCAAGTCAGGCATCGGCGGCAGCAAGAAAGTAGCCGCAAAGAACACAGGGAATCACAAAAAGGGGCGGATAAATTCTTTGTGGCCTTTTGTGTTTTTCGTGGCCATGCATTGCGACAGCAACCGACCGTCCGCCCGAGAGACGGTTTGCGTTTCAACGCCGCTTGGATCACCATCAATTCGCTTGCGGTTTTGCGTTTTCCAGGTACGCCACTAGCTCGAAGATCTCGTCCTTGGTGTATTGGTCCAACAAGGCTTTGGGCATCATTGAAACTGAGGAGGGGACCATCGCATCAATGTCGTCCTGAGCGATGACCGTCGGTTCTTTCGCTTCCGGATTGGACATCAAGAAGACGTTGTCATCGTCTTCTTGAACCAGCACACCTGTGATCGTACGGCCGTCAATGGTCAAGATTCGCTGCATCGCGTATTTGGCATCGACCTTGTGCGATGGATCGAGGATTTCGCGAAGGACCCCAACACGGTCTCCTTTCCATCGGCTGAACACGTCGCTTAGCTCGGGTCCGATCGCGCCACCTTCGCCGCCGACCTTGTGACAGCCGATACAGGATGCCTCGGCAAAAAGCTTCTTTCCGATTTCGGCTGAACGACCGCGCAGACCCGCGTCGAGTTCGTCCTTCAGTTCATCCACGGTCCACGCTTGGACAAATGAACGGTTGCTGCCAATCGGATTGGCAGGTTCCACAGGGTTCTTTAACCAGGCATCCAAGTCTTCGACCACCACCATCACGCCATACATCCGGTACCAATGTTGAGGGAATGTGCAGACGTACGGATACTCGCCGGGTTCACTGGGCGCAGTGAAGGTGAGCGTCGCCTGCTGGTGGTCGGGCACCATTTGCATTGCAAACAGCACCTTGTCAGACTCGGGCACGTACTGCAGTCCCTTCCAACCGTTGTCTGGTCCGACCTGCAAGCCGAGTTGAGCGACCTCCTTCAAGGCTCCTGGGACGGTGACAACCAGGTTGTGCGGCATCAGATCCTCGTTCTCCAGCACGATCTGTACCGTCTTGCCGGCTTGGACGGCGAAGTAGGTCGTGTCGTATCGCATCTCTTCCTCGACGGTCTTGATTCGTACGACGCGGACGGTGACGGCATCCAATCGAGATCGAAACGCCTTGGCCTGATCCGATGGCACTTTCGCCATCAACTGATCGGCCAACTGCATGGCATCAATAAACGGGTTCGTCGTTCGTTCTGCTGCGGGTGTCGTTTCCGCATGATCTACCAACGAGCTGACCAACTGGAGACTCGCTGCAGCACTGCGCTCGTCGGCGGGAACTTTCAGAAGTGTCTTGACGGTCGCATTTCGCAGTTCCGCGTCGGCAAAGAAAGGTGCGACAAGCCCAAAAGTTGCGTCCTGCTCGTCACGGATGAAACCGAGCGCTGAAATGGCAGCCCGCCTGATTGGCGGTGCATTGTTCTGACCAAGTAGGCTCACCACTTGATCACGTAACGAAGATCGCTCGTTGACATGGGGGACCAACTCGATGGCGGACAGAAACGCGAGTTGGGCTTGTTCGCCGTCTTGGAGCTTCGCCACAGCCGTGTCGGCTTGTCCCGACACGATCAGAGCAGCCATCCCGATCGATCGAATCAGCGGGCTATCCGACTGGATCGCTCCTTTGATGGCGTCGGTTTGGTTCTTGAGCACCTCCGGCTTTTGGCGAAGCAGCATGCTGGCCAACTGGCGTGCGGCGCGACGCTGGTCGCGGTCATCGGGATCAAGCGTTGCGATCGCTTCGAGCAAAATCGAGCCCGGATCGGACTGCTTCAGCTTGACCAAAGCCTCGACCGCCTCTTCTTGAAACTGTGGTGACATGCCGACGCGAGAGAGGATCGCAGTGTACACAGGGATGTACTTCTTATCGTCGGCCTTTCGCTCCACCAATAACAAGCGTTGATTGTCCAGCCGCTTCAACTGGTACTCGACGATCCGGGGGCTCTTATCCAGAAAGACTTTTGGCGGCTCAATCTTGGCTGCCGAAGCAGCGGTGCCATGGGCATGCTCCTGCAGCGGGGCTTTGCGCAGCAACAATCGGACACGACACAGATCACAAAGAATGAATGAAAACGCATGCTTCTGAAGGGTCTTCGAGTAGAACCAGACGCTTCAAGGGCGGAACGTCTGTTGTGGATGAACAATTTGCTTGCGGGAGAGGCAGAGCCTACTGTTCCAGTCGTCGCATCGTTTCGTCGAGCGTGTACTGAAGGTAGTCGTCCATGTCGTGCTCGAGGACGCCGAGGGCCAACTCAATCGCCTCGTCGCCGCTCAAGAAACTAACCGCACGCACTGCCTCGAGCCGAACACGTGGATGCTCGTCGTTGATGCCTTTTTCGAGCAATTCGCGGTGATTCGGAATGTCGCCGAGCCAGAACGAAAGAACCCTTGTCGCAGCTGCTCTGGCTCGATAATCCTTGGCCGACAGCAATTGCTCAAGTAATTCTTGACTGATCACATTGTGCGTTTGGTGCATCCACAGCGATTCCAGTAACTGATGCTCGTAATCGGCATCCGCTGGATCGAGCCCCGCCGTCCACACTTTCAGCAGCAGCGATGACCTCATCGGTGTCACGCGATGCCAGTTCACGCTTGGCGCGGTAGCGCGTGCGATCTTCAGGAACTTTCAGTAGCTCAAGCAACGCCGGAATCGGCTCGCCGGCGATCTTCGCCGGCTCCAGCAGCGGTCGCGTTTTGTGCTTCACACGCCAGATACGTCCATGGCTGTGGTCGCGATTCGGTTCTCGCAAATTATGCTGAAGGTGACCAATCAGTGCGTTGTGCCAGTCGACGATGTAGAGCGACCCGTCTGGCGCGATTTGAACATCGACTGGGCGAAAGTTGCCGTCGTCGCAAGACACAATCGGATCGACTTCTTTGCCGACGAAGCCAGAGCCTTCTTCGCGGACTTCATGATTCAGAATCATGCGGTCGCCGATGCAATTTGTTACCAAGAAGTTGCCTTGCATTTCCGCTGGGAAGTGTCGGCTGGAAATCATCGCACAACCTGCCAGCGGTCGTGTTCGCTTGGGATAAAAAGTCGGGAACTTGTACTCTGGGTCACCGCCGCTGAACTTCGAGACTCGGCCATGTTGGCTGCCGCCCGGATGCTTGAGCGGGTGATCAATGCGACCGGTCAGGGGCGCGGCCCAGTAACTGTTTCCAGGTGACGCATCACCGATGAAGTCCTGCCCCCATCGATCAAAGACATGCCCCCAGGGATTGGAAAAGGCGAAGTTCGCAAACACGCCAAACTTTTCGCTTTTGGGGTGATACCGCCAAATCCCCGCTTCGCTCAATCGGGTTAGACCATACGGACTTTCGACCTGCGAGAACTTGAAGGTCCCTTCTTGAAAATACAGATTTCCGCCCGGTCCCCACTCAAAGGCTGCGATGCCGTGATGGGAGTCGGCCGAGTCGAAACCGAACAGTTTGCGGACGCGGACGTCGGCAACGTCATCTCCATCGCTATCTCGCATGAAAATGATGTCGGGTTGTTCGGCAACAATCGCACCATCGGCTGTAAGCTCGAATCCGGTCGGCTGGTGCAGTCCACCAGCGAAAACTTTGCACTCGTCGGACTTTCCGTCTTTGTCGTGATCCTCGAAGATCAGGATTTTGTCATCCATCTTTGTTTTTGGCTTCCAGTGTGGATACGAAGCCATCGTGGCAACCCACAGGCGACCCTTGTTGTCAAAGTTCAGGGCAACAGGATTGGCGAGTTCGGGAAACTCTTCCTCGGAAGCGACCAGCTGGATTTCGAATCCCTCATGCAGCTTGAACAACTTTTGCTGTTCAGCCGCATTCAGATAGTCCAGCGAACCGAGCTTGCCTCTTTTGGCGTTCGGATCATCCGCACCGCCAACGTTGGTTTTCGGATTGATGAATGGCAGCGTGTTGGAGTCGTCGACTTCCGCCGCGACAGCCTCTCCTCTCGCGACGGCCCAGATCCGCGCGTCACGATTGGCCGCCATCTGGTCCAAAATCGCTCGTTCACGCTCCATCACATCCTCGTTGTTGTAGGTCCCGTCGCTTCCCGCTTGACCGCGTTTGCCATAGATCGAGAAACCGTTGACGGCTCGGTAGCGATGCCACCAATGAAAGTTCTTGTCGTCGACCTCGGCTTTGACATTCGCGTCGACCGACTTCGGCCCCCCGTCCCCGAAAAGAGCGTGATCAAGAATCGATGCGAATGCGGCATATCCAGCGGCATTCAGGTGAGCACCATTGAGCGTCAGTCGTTCGTCCGAAGTTTCAAACAACGCCCTCGTTGGTGTGAAAACATCGACGAACGAGACTCCCGTTTTCTCGGCGACCTCGGCAAGAGCGTTGGTGTATTTCGCAAGTCGGGCATTGTGCTCGCTGCCATCGGGCAAATTGCGATCACCAGTGTTCTCGAACGCGATCGGCGATACCAATACGATCCGGGGCGATCCTTTGCCGTAGTCCTTCGACTTTGTCTCCTCGACCAACTTGGTCATTTCCGAGGTGAACTTCTTCAAACCCTGCTCGCCGGCGAACGACTCATTGAACCCGAAGAAATACATCACGACTGAGGCTTCGCTGTGGGCCAGATGCTGATCGGGATCGCCGAAGTTCTCGGAACGAATCCGGTCGAACGGCTCGTCGCCAGGAAAGGCCAGGTTGCGAACGGTCAACTCCAATTTCGGGAATCGTTGATGCAGTAGTGATTCCCACTCGTTGTGGTGCTGCAGCCGTTCACCGAGCGCGTTCCCGACCAGACAAATGTGGTCACCTTTCTGCAGCTTCAGTTCTGCGGCCACAAGCGAGCTTTCCAGCCCTGTGGTTAGAGAGGGGGCCAGAAAGGCGGCTCCACAGATAGCCAGAGCGAATGGTATTGCTTTCATGGAAACGTGATGTTGGAGGAGATCGAGAGGGTGGGCAGGTGTCGGAGGCTGTTCACGAGATGAACAACAGGGACTCAGCGGCATCCGGGAGGCATGTTCTTGAGCCCGCCATTCTAGCAGCCGAGAATCAACACGGAGGAGGAGTTCGTGTGGGGGCCAAATTCATCGGTTATTCGCGGGAGAACCGCCTGAACGCAGTCACTGCGAGCAAGCTGTCCAGCTAGGTTCCTGACCGCTGCGGTACGCAGTACAGCGCCTTGTCAGATCGGATCAGCAACTGATCACCGAGGGCTGGTGACATTGGCACCACGTGAGACATCCCAAATCAAGTGCGTGTCTGACACATCCCCGCGACCACCCGCCTTGACGACGAAGGTCATATTCTCGCGTCCGCCGCTGCAATACCTGAATATGCCGTCAGAAATACTCCGTATTCGCCTCGGAATCGAGTCCAATCCTCCGCGCGAACCGCGGCGACGACGATCAACGGTATCGAAATCAATGAAGCCAAGCATGAAAGGTTGCAGCGCATCGGTTCCTCGAGCGGCGAGCTGGTTGTTGTCACAGCACGGATTATAGCTGCCGCCGGCGCGACCTGTTGGCAGACCAGACCATAGAATACCGTGACCCGACGGTCCCCATACTTAGGCAATCGACTCCGAGAACTGGCATGCCCATCACGACCAAGCAGGTTTCTTACGATGATCCCCGCGACTGTGCCGACTTGGTTCGACTGCTCGACGAATATGCCCGTCTGGAATGCGGTGATGATCCGCCGGACGTGAGCAACTTGCCACAACAGCTAGCCGCCTTTCCGACCGCATTCAGTTTGCTTGCCTACGCCGATTCGGGGCAAGCAACAGCGATCGGGTTGGTGAATTGCTTTTTCGGGTTTTCGACTTTCGCCGGGCGATCACTCGTGAATATCCACGACGTGATTGTCACCCAGCAGCACCGTGGGACAGGGGTCAGCGGAGTGATGCTGGATGCTGTCGAGGAAATTGCTCGAGAGCATGACTGCTGTCGCGTGACGCTGGAGGTGCATGCTGACAACGCACCAGCCCTGCGCGCTTATCAAAAACGTGGATTCACGCGAGATCCCGCGCATCCCGATAGCGACACATTCTTTCTACGCAAGTCGTTGTAGCGAAACACGTTCTGAGGGCCGAGGGGCGACACAGTCCACCGGGATGTTCGATCAGAGCACCGGGCTAAATAGCCTCGCAATCGCGGTCCCTACCCGTTCGTACCACCACCGCACTGGCGCGTCGGGAGCGTTGCTGTGTGTTGCAACTGAGAAGTCGTTTTCAAGCATCGACGTGACTTTGGACACGAAGTCACGGTCTGCGATCGCGATCATCAGCTCGAAATTCAAATACAGCGAGCGATTGTCGAGGTTGGTTGAGCCGACCAGTGCGAGCGCGTCGTCGACAAGCACACACTTTTGATGCATGAACCCCGCTTCGTACCGAAAGACGGGGATGTCTGCTTCGGCGAATTCCTGCTCGTAGTGAAACCCTGCCATATAGACTCCCCAGTGATCCGGTGCGGTCGGGATCAGCACGCGCACATCGACGCCTCGTGACTTCGCCATGTGCAGGGCAACCATGGATGATTCGTCCGGTACCAAATAGGGCGTGCTGATCCACAGCCGCGTTTTGGCCGCGCCCGCGGCCGCCGCAAACATCATCGTTGCCCGCGGCCTCAGATCGGATGGGCCGGTAGCACAGACGGCCGCATCGCCCGCTTGCTTGTCGCGGGGCCTTGAGAGATTCCAATTGGCTTCCGGCAAATCTTCTCGGGCAGCCCAGTAGTAGTCTCCCGCGAAGACGGCCTGCACTTTCCGTGTAAGCGGACCGTCGACCCGCACTCCCGTGTCTCGCCATCGTTCCAGGCCGGCAGCTTCACCCAAGTATTCGTCGCCGACATTCAGACCACCGACAATCGCCGTCGTCCCGTCAATCACCGCAAGCTTTCGATGGTTGCGAAAATTGATCTGGAAGCGGTTGGCCCACCCCTGACGAGTATTGAATGCTCGGACGTCCGCGCCGGCGTTGGTCAGACGCTGAACGTAGGAGTTTGACAGCCGCAAGCAGCCAACCTCGTCGTACAGGATTCGCACCTTGACGCCCGCATGCACCCGCTCGATCAACGCATTGGCCAATCGGTTTCCAATTTCATCATCGCGAATGATGTAGAACGAAACGTAAATGTACGAGTTGGCGTTGGCGATTGCGTCAAGCAATGCGTCGAAAAAGGCCGTGCCGTCAATCAGCAGTCTGAAGTGATTTCCCGAGCTGATCGGCGTATCCAGAATGTCCGCGACCCTCTCCAACGCGGTCTGCTGGTCGGTGGAACGCGCAAACTTGTCCGTCACGAGTTCGTTCTGCAACGCTGTTACCGAATGTTGATGACGTTCGCCTACCTCGCGAATCGCTTCGCGATAGCCTTCGAAACGATGGCGAGCAAAGATCCAATAAAGCGGCAAGGCCAGCAGCGAAAGCGTCGCCAGGCCGACCGCCCAAGCGACCGCCGCCTGCGACGTGCGAACGTGTCGCAGAGCGTGGTAAGCGGAGTAAAACGCGAAAGCTTCAACGAGCAAGGCGATCGCCGAAGCAATCGTGATGGCCCGCCATTGGATCAAGAAGTCCCAGTCAATTTGCATTCACATAAGATACTCGCGGAAACGATTCAATTTCTTTCTGCAGATTGCGGCCAGATTCTTGGCAACATTTTCTGCGGTCGTTCGCTGGGTCATTCAGAGAAACGGATGACAACGAGGCCATCGCTGCAAAACGCTGGTCGGCAGAATGTTTTCGGCGGCCAAAAATACGAAGTACGGAAACCTCAGTCAAATTCGTGGCAGTCTGACAAAAAAGGGGGCACCGAAGTTCGATCCTAGCAGAGGCAAAATCAATGAATGCCTACAAAGCCAACAACAATCGGCTGGGAGCTTCGAGATAGCCGATCACGTCATTCAGGAAGCGTGCCGCTGAACCTCCGTCGACCAAACGGTGATCGTAAGAGATGCTCAGCGGCATCATCAGACGAGGCTGGATTGAATCATCGGGCATCACGACGGGCAGTTTGCGGCTGCGACCAACCAACAGGATTGCGACCTCGGGGATGTTAACGATCGGAGTCGAATATTGCCCACCGATTGCCCCGAGATTGCTGATCGTGAAGGTTCCCCCTCTCAAGTCGCTAACGCCAAAGCTTCCACTGCGGACTTTGCCTGCCATTTCGGCTAACGAGCGAGCGATTTCCGGAATCCCCATCCGGTCAGCGTTTTGCATCACGGGAACGACCAGGCCTCGATCGGTGTCGACGGCGATACCAACATTGACATAGTCCTTGTAGATGATTCGTTCGTTTTCCTCGTCGATGATCGCATTGATGGTTGGATTGTGTCGCAGCGCCGTTGCCACCGCCTTGATCAAAAACGGCATGGTCGTCAGTTTCAGACCTTGCGCGGCATAATCTTCCTTGCTCGCTTGACGCAGTCGTTCCAGGTCGTTGATGTCGGCATCATCGAAGTTCGTGACTCGTGGAACGCTGGACCAACTGGCATGCATTTGACTGGCGATTGTCTTGCGGATTTTGTTCATCCGCTCAACACGAATCGGGCCATAATCATCGATGTCGGCGGTGCCTGGCAGTGCCGTGCGGGTGTTTGCCGGAGTCGACTCGGCGACCGGAGTCGTTGTTGCGGTTGAGCGGGCTGACTGACTGGCGCTACGGACAACGGCCAAAATGTCTTCGCGAGAAATGCGTCCGTTATCTCCCGAACCAACGACCTTGCTGAGGTCGACGCCAACCTCGCGAGCGAAACGGCGAATTGCCGGACCCGCCGCGATCGTCGCGGAAGAAGTCGTGGAGTCAGCCGGCGGTGCTCCCGTCGAGGCAGACGCTGCTACTTGAGCCGCGGGCGGTGCGTTTTGAGCCGCGGGCGGTGCGTTTTGAGCCGCGGGCGGGGGAACTGATGCTGGTTTTGGCGTTTGCTGGAGCGGCGGAGCGGCCGCTGGTTCTGGCGCGGGCTGGGGCTTGGGTTCCGGCTGGGCTGCTTCGGGTGGGGGCGCGGCGGGCGGCGCTGCTGTTTCGGAGCCAGAGGCGACTTCGACTTCCAGAATCGATCCTCCGATCGGGACCGTGTCGCCTTCGCTGATCAGAATCTTCGTGACCTTGCCGCCGACCGACGAAGGGACCGGCACAGTGGCTTTGTCGGTTTCCATTTCGACGATGTCTTGGCCCGCGCTGATCACATCACCGACGCTCACAAAGATTTCAAGCACGTCACCGGATTCGATGCCGTCGCCAAGTTCTGGGAGTTTTACTTCAGTCATCTGTTGGCAGTTTACAGTTGGCAGTTAACGGAAAGGAAAATGATTGCGGCTACGCAAAGTAAGGATCGGGTTTTTCGGCATCGTAGCCGAGTTCGCTGATCGCGTCCTGAACGTCATTGGCAGTCAAGACGCCCGACTTGGCCAAGCGGCTGAGCGTCGCGATCGTAATCGATTCGGCGTCGACCTCGAAGTGACGCCTCAGAGCTTCGCGGGTTTCGCTCCGACCCATCCCATCGGTTCCCAGGACGAAATAGTCACCAGGAATCCAAGGCGTCAATTGCTCGCCCAACGCTCGCACATAGTCGCTGGCCGAGATGAACGGTCCTTCGACGCCATCGAGCGTTTCTTGTAGGTAACTCCTGCGTGGTGTCTCGGTAGGGTGAAGCATGTTCCAGCGATCGCAAGATGCCGCGTCACGACGTAGTTGCGTGTAACTGGTAACACTCCACACGTCGCTGGCGATACCGTATTTCTCGGCAAGCATTTCTTGAGCGGCGAGTACGCAGTTGAGGATTGCGCCGCTGCCGAACAATTGCACCCGTGCCTTAGCCCCGTCAACATCGCGGCTGCGGTACTTGTACATTCCTTTTACGATCCCTTGCTCGCAACCTTCGGGCATTTGGGGATGGTTGTACGGATCATTTTCGCTCATCAGGTAGTAAATGCATTCGTCACCATCCTGGTACATTCGCTTGAGACCTTCCAGGATGATCACCACGACTTCGTACGCGAAAGCGGGGTCGTAGGCACGAACGGTTGGGAAGGCGATTGCATTGAGCAAACTGTGTCCGTCTTGGTGTTGAAGTCCTTCACCGTTGAGAGTCGTTCGTCCCGCGGTCCCACCAATCAAAAAGCCTTTGGCACGCATGTCAGCGGCGGCCCAAATCAAATCGCCGATTCGTTGAAAGCCGAACATGCTGTAGTAAATGAAGAACGGAATCATATTCACGCCGTGCATGCTGTACGCCGTGCCGGCGGCATTGAACGAGCTCATCGAGCCCGCTTCGGTGATTCCCTCTTCGAGAATCTGTCCGTCCGTGGCTTCCTTATAGTACGTGATCTGCTCCGAATCGACTGGCTCATACAACTGTCCGGCATGGGCATAGATCCCGAACTGACGGAACATGCCTTCCATTCCGAACGTCCGTGATTCGTCGGGAACGATCGGGACCATGTGCTTGCCGATTTTCTTGTCGCGACAGAGCGCAACAAGAGTCTGCACGACGGCAAAGGTCGTACTGCATTCCTTGTTCTCCATCTTACTGATGACTTTGCGGAATTCCTCCAGCGTCGGCACTTCCAGCTTGGGATGCTGGGTGGGACGGCTTGGCACGGGACCGCCCAAAGCTTTACGCCGCTGCTGCAGGTACTGGATTTCGTGGCTGTTGGCCGGTGGTTTGTAGAACGGCGCTTTGCCCACTTCTTCGTCGCTAATCGGGATGCCGAAGCGGGTACGGAACTCAAGCAGTTCCTCTTCATTCATCTTCTTCTGGTTGTGAGCAACGTTGCGGCCCTCGCCAGCTTCGCCTAGCCCATAGCCTTTGACCGTCTTTGCCAGGACCACAGTTGGCTTGCCGTTTTTAAGCTCCGTCGCGGTTTTGTACGCGGCGTAGACTTTCTCTGGGTCATGTCCACCGCGACGCATTTTCTCTAGCCGTTCGTCACTGTAGTTTTCGACCAGCTTCAGCAATTCGGGGTACTTGCCGAAGAAATGTTCGCGAATGTAACTGCCGGGCATCCCCGTGTATTTTTGATACTGGCCGTCAACCACTTCGTTCATCCGTTTGACAAGCAGCCCGCTGGTGTCTTTGTCGAGCAGATGATCCCAGTCGTCGCCCCAAATGACTTTGATCACATTCCAGCCTGCACCGCGGAAGATCGATTCGAGTTCTTGAATGATCTTGCCGTTGCCACGCACCGGTCCATCGAGTCGCTGGAGGTTGCAGTTGATCACAAAGATCAGATTGTCGAGTTTTTCGCGGGCGGCCAAACCGATCGCGCCCAGCGTTTCCGGTTCATCACATTCCCCGTCACCCAGGAACGCCCACACCTTTTGTTGCGATGTGTCTTTCAATCCGCGATCTCGCAAGTACTCGTTGAAACGGGCCTGGTAGATCGCCATGATCGGTCCGAGCCCCATCGACACCGTGGGGTACTCCCAAAAATCGGGCATCAGCCATGGATGCGGATAACTCGACAGACCGCCACTCGGGGAAAGTTCCCGGCGAAAGTTCTCGAGATTCTCCTCGGTCAGCCGGCCTTCGAGAAACGCGCGACTGTACATGCCCGGCGATGCGTGGCCCTGGAAGTAGATCGTGTCGCCCGAATAGCCGTCTTCGCCACGTCCTTTGAAAAAGTGGTTGAAGCCGATTTCGTAAAGCGTGGCACTGGACGCGAACGTGCTGATGTGGCCACCGACACCCCCCTCACGTTTGTTCGCCCGTACGACCATGGCCATCGCATTCCATCGCACAATCGACTTGATCCGTCGCTCGAGCTCTCGATTGCCTGGGAACGCATGTTGATCCTTGACTGGGATCGTGTTGACGTACGGCGTGCTGGTGTCCTCGGCAGACCGAATGCCTTCTTCGGCCGCCCTGTCGCGAAGTTGTTCGATCAGGAAGCGGACGCGATCGGGTCCTTTGCTCTTGAGTACGTAGTCCAGAGAAGCCAACCACTCCTGGGTTTCCGCTGAATCGATGTCAACATCGACAGCGCGTTCAACGAGTTCGCCGAGTTGCTGTTCCACTTCCGCTTTGGCAATGGTCTTTGATTCTGACATGTTGTTTTCGTTTCCTCGAAGAGTCCCGACCTTTTCAGGCAGTTCTGGTTCGTCCAGCGGATTATCGCGGCGGCACGGATGGTCAACCGCCTTTGCGTGGGCCGTATCTCGATTCGGAGGCGCAAACCGCGAGTATCCGAATCAGCGACATTTCCGAAAGCAGGGCTTGGGCTTGCGTGGGAGATGTCCGACCGGCGGCGGAAAACGTTCCAAAAAGGCGTTTTACGGCAATTCTTTCTAGCGTTCAGGGTAGCCGGAGCGGGGCGAAAACGGCAAGGGCGAGCCGCTTGTGGAGGGATTCGCCGCGCAAAACCGCATGGATTGGCGTTCCCTGGTCCAGGAGTGTTCGTTTGTGCGCTGGTTCGTGAGGGGGAATTCGCCACAACGCCAAGCCGAGTCGCCGCCGCGACCGATCTGTCGGGCCTAATCTCCGGTACCTATCGGACGCCTTGATCCGCCAGTACGGTTAAGGACCAGGTGTGAAATGGACCCTTCGTTGAACGGCAAGCCGCAGCTGTCTGCGCGATCGACGACGCGGACTCAGACATCTCCGGCTTGCCGTGAAACAATCAGAGCCGGATTCATTTCGATCCTGGTCCAATAACAGACATCATCAGCCACCGACAAACGTAAATGAAAGCGAGGAAAGACTTAATGACTAACCAAGAAAAGAACCAGTCCATCATCGAGGAACTGACGCGAGCCTATTGGATGGAGTTGGAGACCGTTGTGAATTACCTGGCCAATAGCGTCAATCTTGATGGCGTGCGAGCCGAGGAAATCAAGAAATCTTTGGCGGCGGACGTGACCGAGGAAATGTCGCACGCAACCCTGCTGGCAAATCGAATCAAAACGATTGATGGGCAAATTCCCGGAAGCAAGGAATTCAAGGCAGTCCAAAATACGCTTCAACCGCCGGCCGACAGCACCGATGTGGTGGCGGTGATCAAAGGTGTGATTGACGCCGAGGAATCGGCGATTACCCAGTACAACAAGATCATTAAATTGTGCGACGGTTTCGATTACGTTAGCCAAGACTTGTGCATTACCTTGTTGGCCGACGAGCAGCATCATCGACGCGAGTTCGTTGGATTCTTGAAGGAATACGAGAAGGCATAGCGAGCGGGTTTTCGGTCTTTCATCGCTGGCAATACCTGTGTCAAACGGCTTTCACGAAACGGCGGCAGTCGTCACGGGCGCCTCGAGCGGAATCGGCCAAGCGATTGCAATCGCGTTGGCTCAAGCCGGGGCGTCAAAGCTGGTTGTTCACTATCGCAACAATCAAGCGGGCGCCGAGCAGACGATCGCTGCCGTCAAGTCCGCTGGGAGTGACGCGTTTGGGATCGCCGCTGATTTGCGTAACGTCAGCGACCGCGAGCGACTTGTCGAAACGGCTTTCGATTGCCTCGGGCCAGTCCAGACTTGGGTCAACAATGCCGGCGCCGATGTGTTGACTGGAACAGCGGCATCACTTGATTTTGATGCCAAGCTGAGGCGACTGCTTGATGTGGATTTGCTGGGAACCGTTGCACTGTCCCGAATGGTAGCCGAGCGGTTGCTGCAACAACAACTGACGCCTCCCGCGTCAATCGTCTTCATCGGTTGGGATCAAGCGTCGCAAGGGATGGAGGGCGATGCCGGTCAAATGTTTGGGCCGGTCAAGGCCGCCGTGATGGCGTTTTCGGCGAGTCTGGCGCAGACGCTGGCGCCGAACGTCCGCGTGAATACGATCGCGCCGGGATGGATCCAAACCTCATGGGGCGAATCGACGAGCCAGTATTGGAGCGACCGTGCACAACATCAATCTTTGATGCAACGCTGGGGAAACTCCGAGGACGTGGCCAAAGCGGTTTTGTTCGCCGCCGATCCCGCCAACAGCTTTCTGACGGGGCAAACGGTGGACGTGAATGGCGGTTGGAATCGAAACTATCGTCAGTGATTCCGCCTGTTTGGACAAAGGATGCCTTAGCGGCGTTTCTGCTGGACGCGTTGAACGGTCATTTCAATGGCGGCGATCAGAGCGCGAGCTTTGTTAAGCGTCTCCTCATATTCCGCAGCAGGGTCACTGTCGGCAACCACGCCACAGCCGGCTTGGACATGCACGACGCCGTCTTTGACGACCATTGTCCGCAGCGCGATGCAGGTATCCATGTTGCCGCGGTAGTCGATATAGCCGACCGCGCCGCCATACGGTCCACGACGATGCGGTTCAATGGAATCGATGACTTCCATCGCCCGCACTTTCGGTGCGCCCGATACGGTGCCGGCTGGCAAGCACGCTTTGAGCGCGTCGAACGAGTCCAGCCCGTCACGCAGCTTGCCTTGCACCTCGCTGCTGATGTGCATCACGTGGCTATAGCGTTCGACGACCATCACCTCAGTCAATTCGATCGAGCCGAATTTCGCTACGCGTCCCACATCGTTTCGCCCCAGGTCAACCAGCATCACGTGCTCGGCGCGCTCTTTCGGATCGGCCAACAGTTCTCGCTCAAGAGCCTTGTCTTCCTTGCTGTTTCTTCCGCGAGGCCGTGTTCCCGCCAAAGGCCGCACCGTGACGACTTGATCGGCGACACGGCACATGATCTCTGGTGAACAGCCGACCAGTTCGCAATCGGGCGTGCGCACGTAGAACATAAACGGGCTCGGGTTGACGACTCTTAGTGACCGATAGATCTCCAGCGGGTCGACATCGGTCTTGACCGACAACCTTTGGCTCGGCACGACCTGGAAGATGTCCCCAGCCCGGATGTACTCGACACATTCAAGGACAGCATTCTCGAATGATTCGCGTGTAAAGTTCGACGTGACTTCCAGCGGGTTCGCCTCGCTCTGCAATTTCCAATCGTCTGGGTTCCATTCATCCGGTCCACCACTTTGATGTGTCGAATCGGTGAGCTTGGCGATCGTCTGATCGACTTGCGCAGCGGCCTGCGCGTACGCTTGTCTTGCCGCTTCCGCGTGATTGGCTTGGCGACAATCAGCCAGCGAAACGACCGTGATGGTTTTGTCGACATGGTCAAAAACGCAAAGCGTGTGATAGAAACCGAAGTCAAGATCGGGTAGATCTCGATCATCCTCCGGTGCGTTGGGAAGATTCTCGACGTATCGAACGACGTCGTAGCCCGCGTATCCGATCGCACCGCCGACGAATGGGGGCAAACCGTCCAGGCGGGCGACGCGGAAGTGAAAGTGTGATCGGAAGGCGTCGAGTGGATCGGTCGCTGTGCTGCGAGCGGTCGTTCCGTCGGACAATTCAGTGACCTCGATTTGTTCTCGCTTGGCCGAGAAGCGTCGTACCGGATTGGCGGCGACAAAACTGTAACGCCCAACCTTCTCGCCGCCGATCACGCTCTCAAACAGACAGCAGGGGCCGCCGTCATCCAATAATCGAAATGCTGTCACGGGGGTCAAGGTATCGCTGAGCAGTCGGCGATAGACCGGTACAAAGTCGTTCGCGACGGCAAGGCTGGCAAATTTGTCGGCGGGAGGAGTATGCATCGAGAGCCGTATTTCGAAGTGGTGAGGACGAGGTGACCGATCCGAGACCCGAGTAGTTTCGACCCAGAGCACCGTTTCGACCCGGAGCATAGTTTCGACCCGGAGCAGCGACGCGTGTAGGGGACAACAGATGCTGACGGGTCAGCGATTGACCCGGTTCACGCCGCCCTCCTGTTGGAGCTTGCGTTGACAGCACACTCGCCAGCGATAGAATCCTCTTGCAAGGTCGCTTAATCGTTACGATGAATGGATTTAGGGCGATTTGTGGCCAATGTTTGTGGGACTGGACTGATCATGAAATGCCAATACTGCGAAAAGCCAGCTACGTTCCACATTACTGAGTTGACCGAGCCCAGCGGTCCTCAGGTCATGCATTTGTGTGAGGAGCACGCCCGAGGATTCCTGCAAAAAGAGGCATCAAACCCGACCGCTTCGATTGCTGGTGCTCTGGCGAAACAGTTGAATCTGGGGCAAACCAAAGCAGAGTTGGAAGAGCTCGACCAGAAGGAGTGTCCAGTCTGCGGCATCAGCTTCTTTGAGTTTCGCAATACTGGCCGGCTCGGGTGCCCGTTCGACTACACGCATTTCGCCAGCGACCTGATGCCCCTGTTGAGCAACATCCATGACGCGGTCGAACATACCGGCAAGCGGCCAAGGCGTGCAGCCGCTTCGGTCGATTCACAGGTTCAGATGATTCAATTGCGACGTGAAATGGAGGAAGCCGTCGACCGGGAGGATTACGAACGGGCTTCGGAAATTCGTGACGAACTATTACGTATCGAACAGCTGGGAACGGTCGCAGCCGCTGAGTCGGATTCCGATCCGACTGAATCCATTGACGGGGACTCCAAAGAGTGAAACGCGACTCCGACTTTAATGATCTGGCACAAGGATCGGGAGAATGGCTGCGCGGTACCGGTCCTGAGTCGGACATCGTGATCAGCAGCCGGATTCGTTTGGCCCGCAACCTTGCTGACTTTCCCTTCATCCGCCGCTGTAGTGACGAAGACCGAATCAGCATCGAGCGTACGGTTCGCGCCCGAATGGATTCGATCGAAGACTGGAAAGACATTCGCTACATCGATATCGAACAGTTGTCCGAGATCGATCGTCAGTTCTTGGTCGAACGTCAGTTGATTAGCCGAGAAATCGCCGATGCCGACGGTTCCCGCGCGGTCGCCATCGACCCCAGCGAACAATACAGTGTGATGATCAACGAGGAAGATCACCTGAGGATCCAGGTGATGCACAGCGGGCTCGATCTTCGCGCGGCATGGGAGAGAATCGACGCCTTAGACGACAAACTCGAGGGTGCGATTCTGTATGCGTTTCATCCCCAGTTCGGTTACCTGACTGCCTGTCCGACCAACGTTGGAACCGGCCTGCGAGTCAGTGTGATGTTGCACTTACCCGCTTTGGTGATCACTCGCCAAATCGAGAAGGTGTTCCGCAGCATGCAGCGAATCAACGTGACAGTTCGCGGTCTTTACGGTGAAGGTTCTCAGTACACCGGGGACTTTTACCAAGTCAGTAACCAAATCACTCTGGGGCATCGTGAAGAGGATCTGGTTGCGCTGGTGGGTGAGGAAGTTGTGCCAAGAATCATCGAATACGAACGCAAGGCTCGTGACTTCCTGATCAATCAAGGCCAGCAAGATCTTCATGATGACGTGAGCCGCGCCCTCGGCATACTGAGTACGGCAAAAAAGATCAGTAGCGAAGAAACGATGCATTATCTGTCCAAGGTTCGTATGGGCGTCAATCTGGGTTTGATCCGAGATGTGGCGGTGGGTACGGTCAACAAACTGTTCATCCACACGCAGCCCGCCCATCTGCAAAAGCTTCATGGCCGCTTGCTCGGGTCGTCCGACCGCAATGTAGAACGCGCCACATACTTGCAGCGTCATCTGAGCGGTCAGTTGGGCGAAGGCGATCTCAACTGATCTCGACGACGACCAAGTCGGCATTGATGGAATGCGTCACCAATCCAGCGATCAGCGGGCCGAAGGCAAGCGTCCAGTAGGACAATCTTGCAGAGCCTTCACGCTATGTTTTTCTCACGGTCCAGCCGCTGCATAATCATCTGAAATCGGGGCCACGGCTCTCTCCAAACCAGCGGTGGTCGCGGTTTTTTCGTCGCGACGATGATAGACTGGGGCTAGCCCCGGAATCCGGGCCTGCTGGAGGTCAGACGTCCAGGCCCCCGATACCACGTCGGTTCTGGGGCCCAGCAGTGTACCGTGGTGACGCAATTTGACTGTGATGTCCCCTTTTGACTGGCGCTGGCATGCGTCTGTTTTGGTGCCGAGAGATCCGTTTCCGAAAGTTTTGGTGTGGGCGAAGAGACTCAGCTGATCGACCAAGCCCTCGAGGGTGATCGTAGCGCGTTCACAGAGCTGGTCGAGTTGAATCAAGACCGTTTGTTCGCGTCGATGCTGCAGGTCACCGGTTCGGCGGATGAGGCGGAAGAGGTGGTGCAGGAAGCCTTCATCCGAGCGTTCATCAAACTGGACACCTTTCAACGCAACAGCCAGTTCTTCACGTGGCTGTATCGGATCGCGTTCAATGCAGCACTGACTCGACGACGTCGCAAGCGTGCCCGTGTGTCACTTGACCAATGTCGTGAGAACAACGGACTTGAAGTTGCTGACCACGGAGACGCTGTTGACGAACCGATGCTTCGTCGGGAGCGAGTGGCGATGGTCCGCGCAGCGATTCAAACGCTGACCGACGAGCATCAATCGATTCTTGTACTGCGTGAAATGCAGGAACACTCCTACGAAGACATTGCCGACATTCTGGAGATTTCGATTGGCACCGTGCGCAGCCGCCTGAGCCGAGCCCGTCACCAGTTGAAGCTAGCTCTGGAGGCGGTGCAACGCGCTGAAGAGTCGACAGGCTAGGGTGTCCTGCAAATCGTTCCTGCGATTACTCGATTCGCAATGCTGTTCGCAGTCAGTCAGACAACACAGCTCTCGTATCCGAGTCACCATCTAGAAACGCGAGCAAGTCACGGATTTCACGATCGGTCATCAGGTCGATCAATCCATCGGGCATCATCGACGTTTGCAGTTCTTTTCGCTCGACGATCTCGGAAGTCGAGAACTTTCTTTCTCGCCCCGCGTTGTCCCGATAGAACTCCGTTCCGCCGCCACCGTCACGCAGCATAATTCCCGTAAAGACGTGTCCGTCTTCGGTCACCAACATCCGTGGGAAATACTGAGGATCGACGTCCCGGCTCGGCTGCAGAAGCGGCACGCAGCAATCGATCGGGATCGCCTTGATTCGAGGCGGCTGAAAGATCCGGGCCGACCGCGCTACCGCGACCCGAGTGACGATGGCACTTCACACAGGTTCCGACGCTGGCATGATGAAAGATTCGGCGTCCGGCGGCGAGATCCACTGGATGTTCAACCGAGGCGAGGCGTTCTTGCCACGCCGCAGTGTTCTCCGGTTTCGGCCGACCGTTCTTCAAGATTTCAGGTTCGCTAGCCGCACGAGCCAGATCAGCGGACTGCGGAAATTTTTCGGCAACCTGCTCGAGCGTATCGCGTTGGTCGCCGGTCAGCTTGGCGAAACGAAGCGAGCGCAGAGCTTCGTCGCGCAACGGTTGCTGGGGTGAAAGCGACAAACCGACGAGTTTTATCTTCGTTTGTTCATCGGTGGCCCAAAGCCCTGCAATCGCATCGGCCCGTGTTTCAATTTCGACACGATCATTTTCCGCAATTCGCAACAAAAACTCGGCGGCTTCGTGAGAGCCGACTGACGCGAGTGCACGAGTGAGTTCCGAAACCAAAAGAGGATTGCCGGTGTCGTAGAGTTCTCGCCACAGAGCTGCATTAAAACCCTTCTGAGTTGGATCGAGCAGCCGCAACGCGAACGCACGGGTACGCGGTGATGCGCGCGAATCGGAGACTCGGGCCATCAACATTTTTGCATCAACGGTCCCCAGACTCGGGTTACCCGCAAGCGTGTTCCAGGTGGCAAGGCAGGCCTCGTAGATCCGAAACTCAACGTCGGAGTCACTCAGCATGGCTTCTACGTCCTTCTGGAAACCCTCCAACTGCTCGTCCGCGATCCAACGCAGCGTCTCGAATCGCAATTCTTCTTCACTTTGTCCAAGGAAGTGCCTGGCCCAATCGACGTTCTTGGGGCTCGCCTTACGGATCGCCAGCAATAGGTTGATACGGTCGTCGCGGTTGAGTTTGCCGGAGTCGGCCTGCGTCCACGAGCCCGCATGTTGGGAAAGGGCGTCGATCGCCGCGCGTCGAATGAACGGGTCTTGCGAACGGGCAAATTCAAAGAGCTGCTCCCTCGTGAACGATCGCCCGCTGACTCGCAACTTCGCGGCCGTCCTTGCTTCCTGATTGGCTGCGGGGATTTTTCGATCACCCAGCCATGTTGCCGCCGTGGGGTCGATCTCTAGCCTCCAGATTCGTCCTCGTTTGTGCAATTGGTAGGAGCCGAAGACCCAATCGGTCAGGTAGTAGATCGTTGGCGACGCTTGCGTGATGCATGTGGGGCGAAAGTGGTGCTCGCCACGGACCAGGGTGACTCGTTGGGTGGTGAAGCTGGCGCCCCTTGCCGTCAGCGGATAAAAGTCGATGCGATGGTCGGTCCACGACGGCACGATGAGGCCATTTCCAAGCGGCGCGATACCGCAAGGCGCTTCACCCACGGGGTGCAGCATCGGCAGCGTCCCGCGAAGTTCGCCGTTCCAGCAGGCGAAGGGATGGAATGGCGAGTTTCCGTAACGCCTCTGGTAGCCATAGTCGCCGCCTTCGACCACGTGCAGCAGTCGGCAGGGCGGACGTGCTCCAGGATCGTTCTCGGCGGCGAAAATCGTGCCGTCTTCGCGAACACAAACGCCGAACGGATTCCAGAAGCCGCGCGCGATCCGTCGCAGGTTCGTGCCATCTCTCTTGCAGCGAAACACACCACCTTCGCCGGTTCCGACGACCGCCGCACCATCGCGCGACGTCAACGTCCAGTCCTTCCAAAAGTTCTCGCCGAGCGCGAAAATCAAATCGCCGCTGGGGTGCCAAGCCAAACCACTCAGTCCGTTGTGCGGATAGTCGGCTTCCGTCTCGAGCACTGCCAAGTCTTCTTCTTGGTCACCCCGACCGTCGCCATCGGAATCGCGAACGCGGAGGATGCGATCACGCTCGGCGAGGTAAACCCAATCGCCAGACTCAAAATTTTCCTCAAGCTCCAGGTCCATCGTGGCATCGGTGTTGCTGTAGAAAACCGTGCGAGCATTCCCGTCACGTGACTTTTCGGGCGTCAACACGATGACTTCGTCGTGCTCGGGACCGTCATAGTCATCGGGACGAAAATGCGTATGGCTGGAGACAGCCCAGACCCTCCCCGAGTTGTCCACGTCGATCCCCGTCGGAGTGACGACGTTTGGATGCTCCGCCACGAGCGTCAAACGGACGCCCGGCTGTTCAAATTGCAAGACGAGGATCAAGATCGGCCGGGGGTTCCGCGGTGACACAAACATGGCAGCAAATGGTGGCAACCACCAAAGTCGCAAATCGCATCATCACGCTCGTTCCTGTCTGGCGCATCCGCGAGAAAGTTCGATCCGCCTGGCTTCGGAGTTCGGCGGGCAGATGGAACACGCTTGTGCCGAGGGTGGTCGGCAGTTGAGTGCGAGGAATGAATTGGCTGCGACGAGGGGCCGGGACGTGCCGTCAGCCACCCAATCATGCGGGTAGCCAGTCGAGTGTGGAAGAACGAGGAACCGGTTCACGCGAAGATTGTAATCGATCGGAACTGCTGAAGGCTGGTTGCTGCGATCGTGGCGATCTAGGTGTAGAATCTATTCAACCAGATTCTTGAAAACTCCCACGACAGACGATTCTCACTCATGACTCGATTGACTCTCACGCTGGTAGCCAGCTTGTTGCTCGTTCTAAACCTTTCGCCCGCCAGTCTTTTGGCAGAGGAGGCCGCCGAAGGAAAGTGGATTCAGCTTTTCAACGGCAAGAATCTGGACGGTTGGACTCCCAAGATTCGCTACCACGAACTCGGTGAAAACTATGCAAATACTTTTCGAGTCGAAGACGGTTTGTTGAAAGTCGGCTACGAAGGCTACGACGAGTTCAACCAGACCTTTGGCCACTTGTTTTACAAAGACGATTTCTCAAATTACCGCCTTCGCGTCGAGTATCGATTCGTTGGTGACCAATGCAAAGGTGGACCGGGGTGGGCGTTTCGCAATAGCGGTTTGATGATTCATGGCGAGCGTCCCGAGACGATGGCAAAGGATCAGGATTTCCCCGTCTCGATTGAAGTCCAACTGCTTGGTGGCGACGGTAAGACGGAGCGGACAACATCGAATCTTTGCACGCCCGGAACGAACGTGGTCAAAGATGGCGAACTCTTCACGCCGCACTGCACGAAGTCATCGTCGAAGACCTATCACGGTGAACAGTGGGTCACGGCGGAAGTGGAAGTTCACGGCAACGGAGTCATCAAGCACATCATCGATGGCGATACGGTTTTGGAATACACCAAGCCGCAATTGGATGAACGCGACGAGCACGCAAAAGAACTTAGTGAAAAGAGCGGGACGTTGATGTTAAGTGGCGGCAGTATCTCGCTGCAGTCCGAAAGCCATCCGGTTCATTTCCGCAAAGTCGAATTGATGGTCTTGGAAGACTAGCCACGAGCAACGCGAGGCTCGAACAACCGGACGCAATTTACGATCGTTGGGTTGCGGGGCTTTAGTTACCGTTTCCATTCCCGTTTCCGACGCCGAACGCGTTCCCATTCCCATTCCCGTTTCCATTCCCGTTTCCATTCCCATTTCCATTCCCGTTTCCGTTTCCATTCCCGTTTCCGTTTCCGTTTCCATTCCCATTTCCGTTGCCATTGCCATTCCCGTTTCCATTGCCATTGCCATTCCCATTGCCATTCGCCGTTCCCATTCCCGCCGTTTGTCAATAGATCGACTCGGACGACGATGTCCTTGGCTGGTGTTACTGCCCCAGCGTACAGAAAGACCTGGATCTGCGTCGCCGTGGGCGATAGCCGACGCAACTCGCATCTTGCCTCCGGCATTCCATTGGCTGGATCGACGATGGTTCCGGTAGTGTTCGGATCGGTGCGCAGGATGCCCACTGAACGCTGAAATAATCCTTCTGCGACACAGCGGCCTTGTGCTGTCGTGCGAAGTGCGTCAACGCGGGCAATGCTGCGTTGGCTACTTCGAACGATTGCGATAGCGGCCATCGATAGCACGGCGGCGGCCAGCGTACAGACCAGCAGTGCCGATCCGCGACGTTTGCGGTAACGAGTCGAGCGGGGAGTTGTTTGCAGCATCAACGCACCTTGTATCAAGCTCTTGCACTGCATCACGCTTGCGGGGCAATGGCGACAGTCGAGTCGACGGTCACCCACTGACGGGTTACCGGATCTTGCGCCCGCAAACTCATGGTCACGCCCGTTCTCGCTGCTGGCGGAGCGATCTGCCTGAGTTCGCCGAAACGGATGTCGCGAACGTTCTCGACCAACGCGAATTGGCTTCGACCGTCATCCATGACAAGATTCCCGCTGCGCACTTCAACCGTGGCGAGATCACCACTATCAAGCAGGATCTGCAGGCGGCGTGCTTGGACCGACACGATCGTGCCATCGCGAACCGCATCTCGCAGCCAACGCAGACCGCTACGAAGCGACGCTTCGGTGGACGTGCTGCCGTTGGAAAGTGAGATTGCTTGGCCTGACGTGCGGATGACGCCGGCAATCGGGATGATCATGACGGCGACCAACGCGGTGCAAATGATCACCTCGAGCAGCCCAATCCCGCGACGACGCGAATGATGGTTGATCATGGCGCGGCCCATTGTGTTCGTAAGGTCTCGCTCAGTTCGCTGGCGTCCAAACGCGAATCACCATTGGTATCGATCCAGACATCGACCACGATGCTCAGCAATCTGGCCGTTGGCAAACTCGCGTCAGCGGCCACACGGACGCGGCTGGTCAAATCGGGACCGTCACTGACAGTCACGGTGCCGGTAACATCGGTAGGCGTTGCCATGGCGGCGTCGAAAACAGTCGGTTCGGCCAATGCGACTCTGGTCGACTCGACTAACCGCTCGGCCTCGAACAAGATCGGTATCCCGATTGTGCAGCCGTCGACTGGAGGATCGTGAATCGCTAATGAGTCGCATCGAAGGAATCAGCAAAACGGCCAACAGCATCGATCCCGTCGCAACATCGATTAGCGTTGCGCCGTTTCGAGCGTCTCGTCGTCTGCGGTAGGGATTGCAAAGAGCGTTTCATTGGTCCAATTGATTTTTGGTTGTGAACTGTCAGGGCAGGCGGCGGGTCACTTGTCCGCTGGCGGGCGCCACGTTGACCTGTCCCGCGGTTCGCGATTGCGTGATCGTCCATGCGAGGTTGCGGTTCGCCGTACCCGTTGGCGAGAATTGAATCTCGCGGGGTCCACCACCGAGTCGAACGCTTCCGTCCAATTCGACCGTCCAACTGTTCCCCGTTCGGAAAGGTCCGGGGTCCTGAGTGACCAGCAGCGTTTCGATTCCGCTTTGCCGTTGTCGACGCACACGCACGGTAGCCTGGTTGGTAATGGCTGTGTTGCGGGCGGTGATCAGGGTGTTGGCGACGTCATTGGTAACCGCGGTAACGCTGCGAGCGGCGACCCACTGTCCGTCGAAGAGGATTGAACTTGTCGCTGCTGCCGCCGCCAACAGCGTGATGACCATGATCGCTTCGATCAGGGTGACACCTCGTCGCTGATGGTTGTTGTCTGTGCGGTTCATTGCAATGACGGATGGTCGAGTACAAAAAAATGGTCCGTCGGGTCGATCGCGACCTTTCCAAAGCCGCGATCGGCCCCGTACGGACCATCGGAGTCAAAGTATCGCTGAGACGCAGACTATTTCTTGGCGAAAGTGCCAGTCGTTCGCGTATAGGTATAATTGCGTCGGATCTTGGTCAAACGTTGTTGTTCGGCAGGCGTCGTGTTGGCGATGTAACCCGCGCTTGCCAGCGAGACGACGCTCGATGGATAGGAGCCGATTTCGAGAAAGTAAGTCTGCGCCATGGCGTTCAGTGTGGCGACTTCCTGATCTGCCAGCTTGTCTTCGCTTTTCGCTCGCATGGGGGCAACGGTGGCAACGGTCGCTGCCGCCACAACGGCCAGAATCACGACCGCCGCAATGACTTCTAACAGGGAAAAACCACTCTTCTTGTTTCGTCTCATCTCTTTGGACTCCGAGATATGGGATTATTTGCGGGAGTAGCACAAGGGAAGGCTGTCCCGTCTACTGGAAAGCTAGGTCAAGAAATCCTTTGAGGTCGAGCGAAACGGGAAAAGATGTCCGCTAAATTGTCGAGCGTGAGCCCCATCAATGGTGAAACTCTGTGGCAGGGCGAAGCCACAACGTCGCCCGAGATCGACGCAGTGATGAATCGAGCGTCGCAGGCGTTAAGTCGATGGCGAGCCACCGCCAGCAATGATCGCATCGAATTGGTGCGTCGATATGCCCAGCACCTTGAGACTCATCGAGACGAGATCGCCCCCCTGATCAGCAACGAGGTCGGCAAACTGTCCTGGGACGCGGCAGCGGAAGTCGGTGCGGCGATCGCCAAGAGTGAGTTGTCGATTCAAGCTTTCGCCGAGCGCCGCTGTGAGCAAGTGATTGATGGTGGTTCTGTGCAGCGGCGAATACGGTATCAACCACTTGGCGTGGCTCTGGTGCTCGGTCCGTTCAATTTCCCGCTGCACTTGCCGGGAGGCCAGATTATCCCGGCACTGCTGGCAGGAAATACGGTCGTTTTTAAACCAAGCGAGCAGGCGACGGCGGTTGGCCAGTGGATGATGGAGGCTTGGCAAGCAGTCGGATTGCCCGCCGACGTGCTGCAAATGATTACCGGCGGCGTTGAGACTGCGGTCACGGCGATCGATTCACCGCATGTCGGCGGTGTGTTTCTAACCGGAAGCCGCGGGGCTGGTCGGGCAATCCATCGCCAACTTGCCGGTCGCCCCGGAGTCCTGCTCGCGTTGGAACTTGGAGGCAACAATCCGATCGTGGTGACCCATCAAGTGAACGCCGAGACGGTCGCGCGAATCGTTTCGTTTTCCGCTTTTATTTCATCCGGCCAACGATGCACCTGTGCGCGTCGTGCAATCTTTGTCGAGGGCGACTCAACTCATGATCAAATCGATGCTCTCAGCAAGTTAACGGCGGACACGATCGTTGGGATGCCGGGCGACGATCCGCCACCACGAATTGGCCCGCTCGTTTCAGCCTCTGCCGCGGCTGGACTCAGAGGCACCTATGATCAGCTGTTACAGCTTGGCTGCGAGCCACTGATACCTTTCGAGATTGATTCACGATCGGCAAACCTTGTTCGACCTGCGATCGTTGATGCATCGAGGATCGCCGCCGACGAACTTCGACAAATTGGTGAGTTGGAATGGTTCGGGCCGTTGCTTGTGATCCAACGGGTGAAGAATTTCGATACGGCGGTGACGTGTGCAGCAGAACACACCGTATGGGCTCGCGGCATCGCTGCTAGGCGGCTCTCGTGAAATGTTCGACCGTTTTGTTGCGGAGGTTGGCGCGGGCGTCGTCAATTGGAATGGGCCGACGACCGGAGCGGCCGGTGCGCTTACCTTTTGGAGGCCTGGGTGACAGTGGCAATCATCGTCCGGCAGGCTATTTTGCCATCGATTTTTGCAGCGACCCTGTTGCGTCGCTGGAATACGCCGAGCCATTAGCTAGCGATCCCTGGGACGTGGCTAAATGAGTCTGATCGAAGTCCAAGTCGACCGATTGGTTGGTCCGACCCATCATTTCGGCGGTCTGGGTGTTGGCAACTTTGCCTCGCGACAGCATGCCGGCCATGTCTCCAACCCCGCGGCGGCGGCGCTGCAGGGGCTCGATAAGATGCGGCTGGTTGCCAGTCTCGGCGTTCCGCAAGTGATTCTTCCGCCTCAGCCGCGTCCCGATTTTCAATTCCTTCGCGATTTGGGATTCGGTGGCAGCGACTCGGATGTGTTGCGCCGCGCCAGCGACGAAGCTCCCCATCTATTGTCGGCTGCCACAAGCTGTTCTGCGATGTGGACAGCCAACGCGGCGACGGTGACGCCCGCAGTTGATCAGCGGCGCCGACGGTGACGATTCAGCAACTACGCTGACTGTCGCCAATTTAGTTGCCAGTGTCCACAGGGCGATCGAGCCGCAACAGACGCAGATCGAGTTGCGCCGCGTGTTGCCGGCCGAATGTCGTCTGTTTGGACCGCTTGCCGGGCGGAACCGCTATGAGAGACGAAGGAGCCGCCAACCACATGCGGTTGGGAACGGGTGACGAGCGTCCGGGCATCAACATTTTCGTTTACGGTGACGGCGATCCGGCGCCGCGGATCAACTGGCCTCGGCAGACCCGTGCCGCATTTGAGGCGATCGCGCGGCGTCATGGCTTGCCGGCCGAAAACACCTTCTTCCTCAAGCAGCATCCTGACGCGATCGACGCCGGAGCATTTCACAACGATGTCGTTGCGATCAGTCACCACGATTTACTGATCCATCATGAGCGCGCCTTCTTCGAAGACGCTGAGACTCTGAAGCGACTGGAGAATCGATTTCGCGAATTAACGGGAACTCGCCTAACGCGGATCGAGGTTCCCAGAGCGGTCGCTATCGATCAGTGATGCGGTCAAAACCTATCTGTTCAACAGTCAGGTCGTCTCACCAGACTCAAGCGATACGACCAAGCCTGTCATCATCTGCACATCCCAGGTCGAGCGTCACGCCGCGGCTCACGCTCTCGTCAAGCAGTGGTGTGAAGACGGACTCTTCGACGGGGTCCATTTCGTCGATCTCGATCAAAGCATGGCCGGCGGCGGAGGCCCAGCTTGTCTTCGTCTGCGAGTTCCACTGGCGGCGGTCGAACTGAAATCGATCCCGGCGACGGCACGCTGGTCCGAGGCCATCGACGCACGACTTCGCGACAATATCCAGCAAGACTACGTATCGCGATTGACGATTGACGATCTCTCGCGAGTCGACTTTCACGCTCATGCCCGGCAGGCGACACATCGCGTTGTGGAAACACTCTCGATTTCCGCAGGCTAAGAACGGCTCCCGATAGCCTCGTCAATTTGATTGAAGTGTTGTTCAGATCGCTCGGCGACTTCTTTACGAATCGCACGAACGCGGCCTGATTTTAGCGAGATCGTGATAGAACTCGGGTCTGCGATCATCAAAGCGGTGGATCACGTGGGCACCGACAGTGCGTTCAATGCGTTTATTTCGAGCCTCCGCTGGATCGACTTCCGCGTAAAGAATTGTCTCTTCGTCGCCATCCGTTTTTGCCAGCACCACGGCATCCGGTCCGCAGATCGAACTGCGACCGCAAAATCCGAATCCATTTTCTTCGCCGACACGATTGGCCGCGACAAAAAACGAGATGGTTTTCCATGC
The DNA here is from genome assembly GCA_963704055.1 of Pirellulaceae bacterium. GTDB lineage: Bacteria > Planctomycetota > Planctomycetia > Pirellulales > Pirellulaceae > Rubripirellula. The sequence continues at coordinate 152,346 of CAVPGW010000036.1, forward strand.
TCCGCGCCGGCGGCACGACTTCGGCCGTTCGGGCTGCCGTGTCCGGCCAATTCGTCCCCAAGGCGATCACGTCCGCACCTTCCAGAGCCAGTAAACGCATTGGTTCGGGAAATGAACTGTCGTAGCAAATGGCGAGTCCAACTTTCACGTCACCGGCCGAGAGAACTCGATAGGGGATGTCGCCACGATCGACAAAGCGGTCGATGCCCAGGTGCGGCAGGTGGATTTTTCTGTAGTGGCCAATCACTCCGCCCGGCCCCACGAGAGCTGAAGCGTTAAAAAGTCGATCCCCGTCCTGTTCCAGAAACCCGAGTGTCAGATATAAACCGTGGTTGCTGGCAGCCTTCGCCAAATCGTTAAACAGTGGATCATCGATCGAGAGCGCGTGGGGCAGAGCCTGTGTCCGACTGTCGTAGGCATAGCCGCTGAGCATGCACTCGGGCAGAATGACCAAGTCCGCACCGGCCCGGCCCGCTTGTTCGAGCCAGTCGAGGACTCGTTGCACGTTAGCCGACACATCAGCAAAAGTAACGTCGGTCTGCACGCAAGCTATCAACATCGGAAATCCAGTCTTTGAACATGGTTATCGAGTAGGACGCGAGACATTATGAGCGATTCAGTCTTCGACTACGACCTGTTTGTAATCGGCACCGGGCCGGGTGGCGAGGGTGCCGCGATGCAAGCGGCCAAAGGTGGATTAAGCGTCGCCGTCGCGGAGAAATATCGACAGATCGGAGGGGGTTGCACTCATTGGGGCACGATCCCCAGCAAGGCCTTGCGACGCGCGATTACCAGCACCATGAGCGTGCTCAAGAATCCCACTTTTCGCGAGATGGGAATCCACGCGACGCCGACGCTCGAGCAACTCAAACGTGGCACTGAAGCAATCATTGGTCGACAGGTGACAATGCGTCAATCGTTCTATGATCGTAACGGCGTGCCAGTTTTTCGTGGTCAGGCCAGATTCGTGGATGATCGCGCCGTCTCGATTGACGGTGACGAGCCAATTCGAGCAAAGTATTTTGTGATTGCAACTGGATCGCGACCGTTCCGACCAGCGGGGGTCGATTTTTCTCATCCAAGAATTTTCGACAGCGACACAATCCTGGGCATGGACTCCAGACCATCTTCCATCTGTATCTACGGCGCCGGTGTGATCGGCGTCGAGTACGCTTCGATGTTTCGAAACCTCGGGATCAAAGTCAATTTGATAAATACGCGGTCGAATTTGCTCGAGTTCCTGGACGACGAGATCATCGATGCGCTCTCGTACCACCTGCGAGATCAAGGCGTGATCATTCGGCACAACGAATCGATGGACCGGATCGAAGGGGACGACGACGGGGTCGTGCTTCACCTCAAGAGTGGAAAGCGGGTGAGGACCGACGTCCTGTTGTGGGCCAATGGACGATCGGGGAATACCGAAGATTTGGGACTCGAAAACCTGGATGTTGTCGCCAACAACCGTGGTCAAGTCAAAGTTGACGAACACTTTCAAACCGTGGTGCCCCACATCTACGCCGTTGGCGACGTCATCGGTGTGCCATCGCTGGCCAGCGCCGCCTATACGCAAGGGTGCGCGGCCGCGACTCACCTGTTGGGGCAGGCTGATGGGAATCTTCGCATCAACGATATCCCTACGGGGATTTACACGAGCCCGGAAATCAGCTCGGTGGGAAAAAACGAACGCGATTTGACTGCCGCCTGCATCCCCTACGAAGTCGGCCAGGCCCAATTCAAGAGTCTCGCTCGGGCACAGATCACGGGGGAAACGGTTGGCATGTTGAAACTGCTATTCCACCGTGAGACGCTGGAAATTTTAGGCGTGCATTGTTTCGGCTCGAACGCGTCAGAGATTGTTCACATCGGCCAGGCGATCATGAACCAGCCGGCCGAACAGAACACCTTGAAGTATTTCATCGAGACCACGTTCAACTATCCAACGATGGCGGAAGCCTACCGCGTTGCAGCGCTCAACGGGATGAACCGCTTGTTCTAGCCAGCGGCGTCACCCAATTCGAATCGCTCGAATCACGGCACACCCGCACGCATCGCTCCATACGTTGACGGAGGTGCGGCCCATGTCGAGCACACGATCGACCGCCAGAATCACTCCCTGCATTTCCACTGGCAGCCCCACCGCTTGCAGGATGATCACCATCATCACTAAGCCGGCGTGGGGGATTCCGGCGGCGCCGATACTGGCCAGCAGCGCCGTCAACGCCACAATGATCTGCTGGGACAGTGGCAGGTTGTATCCGTAATGCAACTGCGCGATGAACAACACGGCAACCGCCTCGTAAAGCGCCGTTCCGTCCATGTTCACGGTCGCTCCTAGGGGAAGTACGAAAGATCCCGTTTTGTTGCTGATGCCGGCACGCCATTCAACGCACGACATCGTCAACGGCAGGGTCCCGTTGCTGCTGGCGCTGCTAAACGCCGTCAAGAGTGCCGGTGACATCGCTCTGGCAAACTGAATCGGACTGCGCCGCGCGACGAACTTCAAGATGATCGGCAGCGTGATCAGGGCATGGATCAAGAGCGCCAGCGCGACGGCCAAAACGTACAGCCCCAGCGATCGAAAGACGTCCGCGCCCTGTGTCGCCGTCACATAGGCGATGAGAAAAAAGACGCCAAGCGGGGCCAGTCGAATGATGGCAGTGGTCATCGCCATCATGACCTCGAATCCGGCTGACGCTCCCGATTGAATCCGCTGGGCCGTCTTGCCTCCGACCCCCAATGTGAACAGACCGAAGGCGATCGTAAAAGCAATGATCGATAAAAAATTGGGTGTGACCAAAGCGGCCAAAGGATTCGCGGGAATGGTTGCTTCCAGTTGGTTGAACAATACGTCCACAAGCGACGCGGGTTCGGCAGCCTCTCGCACGGCCGCGGCAACCGGTGCCTCCGAGAGTCCGGGGCGAATGACGTTGACGACCAGCAGTCCGGTTACAATCGCCAATAAGCTCGTCGTCAAATAATAAAGAACCGTTCGCCGAAACATCCGGCCGACACCGCCGGCGGCACCCAGACCGAGAATGCCTGTTAGCAAGGAAGTCACGATCAACGGCACCGCAACCATCTGCAGCATGCGAAGAAACAGTCCACCAATCCGTTGGAACCAAACTCCGATTCGTTTGGCAAGACTTTGACCATGCTGCAAGTAGATCTTCGCGGCGACCGAATCCGCACGCTGCAGCTGATCAAGCGTACGAAACGCCGCGTCATCTCGGGCAACCGGATCAATCACTCGCCGGGTCTCTTTCCCGGTCTTATCAACGTAGCTGATGTCGGTTCGCTCGGATGAGTCGTTGATGGTCGCCTGAGCGATATTTGCGGGCAGCCCCTGCGAGACCGTGACGATGCGCGTGGATGCGGTCAGGTTCAGGCCGATTCCAATTAGGCTGCCGGTAATCATGCCGATCAGGATCTGCCAATGAAGGGCCAGTCGAAACATCCCTGGTCTCGTCTTTTGATGGTGTTCGCTTGCGAGTCGCGATTGTCCATCGCGTTAGTCAATCTCGTCGGTCGCCAGCACGTAAGCAGTTGCATGGGTGCGACAAGCACCCAAAGAGACGTGCAGTCTTTCGATTCCTACCTGATCCGCCCAAATCGCAGCGGCGCCGCTTAAGATAATCGCGGGACCCTCGCCGGGAGTGACAACGATCTCGATGTCCGTCCAACGTACGCCTTGGTTGCGACAACGCATTGCCTTCATGGCGGCTTCTTTGGCTGCCCAACGCTTAGCGAAATGCTGCGTGGCGTTCGCCGTATGCAGGCAGTACTCGATTTCGTTCGGGGTGTAGACACGTTCGAGAAACTGTTCGCCATGCGTTTCGAGCATTTTCGAGATGCGAACGCATTCAACGATTTCCGTTCCGGTACCAACAATCGTCATCGTGCTTCAGCAGGTGGGCCGGAACGAGCAGTGCGATGTTCCGGCATCGAATTGAAACGTTGGAATCGCCGCCGGCCTGGTTTGCAGACTCCGGCGTCAGTCACATCGTTCTATCGTAACCCACAGGCGCGTTGTGCGCGGCCCAGCACGACAGCGGCGACCTCGCGAGCACGCTCGGCGCCGCTGCGGAGCGTCTCATGGACGAAGTCCAGGTTCGATGCCAGTTCCGCGCGTCGCGCCCGCGCCTCGGTGAAGTAGGTTTCGCTCGCTTCGGCAACCGCTTTCTTCACCTCGCCGTACCCGAACCCGCCGCGTCGATACATGGCGGCCATTTCCTCGATTTCTGCTGCCGAGGCAAACAGTCGATAGAGTTGGAACAGATGGTCGTCCTCGGGTTCTTTCGGGTCTTCCATCGGACGACTGTCGGTGGTGATCCGCATGATTTGTTTGCGGATTTTTTTCACATCTCCGAACAGTGGAAGGGTATTGTCGTAGCTCTTGCTCATTTTTTGCCCGTCCGTGCCTGGAACTTTGGCACCATGATCGAGCGTCTGCGCCTTGGGCAGCACAAAGGTCTCGCCAAAAGTGTGGTTGAAGCTGCCCGCCAAGTCGCGGCAGACTTCGATGTGTTGCACTTGGTCCTGGCCGACCGGCACAATCTGCGAGTCGTAGGCCAGGATGTCGGCCGACATCAGCACCGGATAGGTGAACAGTCCCGCGTCGGCAGTCAGGCCCTTTTCTTTCTTTTCCTTGTAGGCATGGCATCGCTCCAGCAGTCCCATGGGGGTGCCCGTCATCAACAGCCAAGTGATTTCGCTGACCTCGGGTACATGCGATTGGACAAACAGTGTCGCTTTGGCCGGATCGAGTCCCAGCGCGAGCAGATCCAGAGCGGTATCGAGAGTGTTCTGCCGCAGTGTTTCGCTCGTCCGCACCGTCGTCAACGCGTGCAGGTCGGCGATGAAGTAGAAACCGTCGTTCTCTTCTTGGAGATCAATGTATTGACGAATGGCGCCGAAGAAGTTCCCCCAATGCGGGCGACCGGTCGGCTGGATCCCTGAAAGAACACGCATGAATCATTGGTGGAGGTTGAGGCAATCGAGTTTCAACGGGTGATCAGATTGTGAGCGATCCGATGCTGCCCGCGAAGTACCCGTTTTGCGCTCGACCGCCGGCCACCCCGTGAATGCAAATCTCAATCTGCCACCAAAACTCTGGAACCACCTAGCAGTTGGGTCCGCTGGAGTTCCTCGCCGGTGCTGGAGCCATCGACTCGACGACACCTTTCACTTTTGGCCACAAAATGATTGCTTCGATCAACATCCAGCCCTCCAGAAGTAGCGTTGAGATGCCCACCACAATCACAACCCAGTTGGGATTTTCCGCCTCCAGCCACTTCGGCAAATCAGACAACATGGCCCAGGCAGGGACGATCAGCATAAAGATCATCGGAATCACAATGAACCAAACCGGGATACCGCGCCGCCACAGGAAGAAGGAAACGACAAGGAACGCGAGCCCGGCAAGCAGCTGATTGGTGGCACCAAATAGCGGCCACAAAATCAAACCGCCCTTCCCTGCATACGTGGTCAGCCACCACGCCGCGCCGCCAATTCCGCCGGCGGTTGCAGTCGCCGGCAGGTTTGCATTGGCTTGTAGATAATCCGCAGGTAGATCACCAGCGATTGCGTTTGAGAGTGAGACCGGCGTATCGGTCGCGGGCAGCGCAGCGATGATCAATGCCAAGATCACGGCAAAAATGGTGGCGCCGTGTTTGTTTGTCAGCCAGACCAGTGGATTGGCCGAGATTTCCGAACTGCTGCTGCTGGTTCGTTGGCCGACAAAGGTCGACGCTAGTTCTTGAATCACGTATCGCTGCAGCCGACACGCTGTATCAAGAGTCGTGCCGGCAAACGATGCCACGAGGACGCCCATGATGGCGACCGCTACCGCTGAGGGCACCGACATTGCGGTCAGGAAGTTTGCTGATCCGTCGACGAAGGCTCCGACCTTCGCGCCCAGACCGCTGGCCGAAGCCCATGTTTCGTACCTGGCCAAATAAGCGGCTTCGCCGGTCACGATTTCGCCAGTCGCGGCAACCTTCGCTCCCAGGCCGAGTCCGGCGACGCAGGCCAGAATGACGATCGTGGCCAAAAAACCCTCGGTCAACATCGATCCGTAGCCGACGAACTGGGCATCGGTTTCACATTTGATTTGCTTGCTCGAAGTGCCCGAGGAAACCAGGCAGTGAAAACCGCTGCAGGCACCGCAGGCGATGGTAATGAACAGGAATGGAATCACCGCCGGCGCTCCGGCTGGGTTGGCTCGAATCATCGGCGCAGAAATTTCGAGCGGAATCCGTTCGCCGCCGCTCGTCAGAGGTGCTCCACCAATCAGCCCGGCCGTGATCAGCCCAACCACGACCAATCCAAGCGCCGTGATCAGTTGTAGCGAATTGATGTAGTCGCGCGGTTGCAATAGCATCCAAACGGGAAGCACTGACGCCACGTAGGAGTATCCAAGCAGAATGATCACCCAGGTGATGATCGACCAACTTGCCATGAATTCGTTCAAAGTGCCGAGGCTACCGGAATTTCCGAACACCAGGGTCAGATACATCGTCACCAGGGCGAGAATCGACGGCACTAACAGATTCACGTTCTTGCGGTGCAGCCATACTCCGATTACCAAGGCGATGGGAATCTGAACCAAGCAGGGAAAGATCGACGCCGGATACTGTTTGAAGACCGCTGCGATCACCAGACCGAAGATCGCCAGCACGATCGTCAGCGCCATGAACAGCAGCAACAGAAACAACAATCGGACTCGTCGGTTCAGCACGCGACCGGCAACATCGCCAACCGTTTGCCCATTGCTCCGTACCGAGACGACGAGGGCCCCGAAATCATGGACGGCACCGACGAGGATCGACCCGAGCAAGACCCAGACCAACGCCGGAAGCCACCCCCACATGACGGCAATTGCCGGGCCGACAATGGGACCAGTGCCGGCGATCGAGGTGAAATGGTGGCCGAACAGGACCGATTTGTCAGTCGGGACGAAATCGCGGTCATCATTCAGTTCGATGCTGGGAACCGGGGCCGCCGCATCCAGCCGAAAGATCTTGTGGGCAAGCCAACGACCGTAAGTGTTGTAGGCCACGACATAAGCAATCATCGCTCCCACGGCGATCAGCAGTGTGGTCATTCGTTTTTCCTGATTCTTGTGCGGTGGCCGATGAGAAATGGGGCATTGGGGCGATGAGGACCCCCGATTTCATCAGCGTGACCGAGGTGGTGAAGAAGCCGAACGTCCTTATACTAACGCGATTCAATCTCCCAGAGCAGATTACTACCAACAGATTGCCTTCAGCGATTCTGGCAAGGAGCGCGACGAAAGTGTCGGATAGCATCGAAAAAACCATCATCATCGGCAGTGGACCGGCTGGTTGGTCGGCAGCGATTTATGCGGCCCGAGCCAACTTGAACCCGGTCGTCTACGAAGGCACGTTCAAGCCGGAGATGATCCCGCTGGGACAGTTGGCCTTTACCACCGAAGTCGAGAACTACGCCGGATTCCCCGCCGGGAACGTGCGAGCGTTTGTCGAGTCATCGGTGGACAAGGATCGCCACTACAACTTGCCTCCCGCTCCGGTGGGTCACGAAAAAGATGGCCAGCCGCACTATGCGGTCCAAGGCACGGAGTTGATGGAGTTGATGAAGCAGCAGGCCCTGAACTTTGGGACTCGCGTGGTCAGCGACGACATCGAAAGCGTCGAATTCACGCCTGGCAACCACACGCTCATCCCAGCCAGTGGCGAACCGGTGAAGGCTCTCACCGTGATCATTGCTACCGGTGCGCGGGCGAACTACCTCGGTCTTGAATCGGAGGAAGAGTACAAGAACAAAGGTGTCAGCGCTTGTGCGGTCTGCGACGGTGCGCTGCCGATCTACCGCGGCAAGCCACTTGCCGTCGTCGGCGCCGGCGATTCGGCGGTCGAGGAAGCGACCTACTTGGCCAACCTCAAAGACGCGGCGACGATTTATATGATCGTGCGTCGCGATGCCATGCGAGCCTCCAAGGTGATGCAGGATCGGGCCCTGAATCACCCCAAGATCGAAGTCCTTTGGAACCATGTCGTTTCCGAAGTGCGTGGAGACGGCAAACTGGTCAACGGTCTCAAGCTTGCCAGCACCGTGGACGATTCGACGCGGGATCTGGAGGTCGGCGGCATGTTTGTCGCCATCGGTCACACTCCCAACACTTCGTTCTTGAATGGCGCGGTCGAGATGAACGACAGCGGCTACATTCGTTGGACTCAGCCATTCCGAACGAATACCAGCGTCGAAGGTGTTTTTGCTGCAGGCGACGTCGCGGATGACTATTATCGTCAAGCGATCACGTCGGCCGGGACCGGTTGCATGGCCGCGCTGGATGCCGAACGGTACCTGGCTGAATTGGAAAGCTAGTTCTTGGCAGGCCGGGACATGTCCTGGCACCCGTTGCCGGTTCGTTACGTGTCAGGACAGCTCCTGGCCTACTTGATGGATGCCTCCCCCTCCTCACGCCCACCTATTCTGATGAATGATTCCGATGCACCGATCGCAGTGAGTGCCAAAGTCCAATCCGACCGCCAGCTGTTGCAGAAAGCACAGGAAGAGGGTCGGACGTTGAGTGCGTACGTCAGACTTTCGGGTCCCGGATGGTTGCAAAGCGCGATCACTTTGGGGGGAGGGTCTCTCGCCGGTGCTTTGTTCCTGGGTGTGCTCGGCGGTACGAGCCTGCTGTGGTTGCAGTTGGTCGCGATCATCATGGGCGTCGTCATGCTTTCTGCGATCAGCTACGTGACTCTGTCGACTGGACGTCGTCCTTTTGAGGCGATCAACTCAGAAATCAACCCTGCACTCGGTTGGGGATGGTTGGTGGCAACCTGCATGGCCAACATGATCTGGTGCATGCCACAATTCAGTCTTTGCTACGACGCGCTGGACAAGAACCTCGCCGCCATCGGCGGCGGAAGTGGACTGGGTAACGAAACTTCCACGAAGGTCATCGTATCGATCCTGATCTTGATCGCGGCCGGCGCGATTGTGCTGCTGAATACGAAACAGGGCAAAGCCGCGAAGCTATTTGACCTGTTCTTAAAAGCAATGGTCGGGATCGTCGTGATCTGCTTTTTTGGTGTCGTTTCCCTGCTCGCGATCAAGGGGGAATTGAATTTTGGTGAAATCTTTGCCGGCTTGATCCCTAATCTGAATCAATGGACCGAGCCGACCGGACGTTTGGGGGAAGCAATCGCAGGTTTGTCGCAGGAGGGGCAAGATTTTTGGTCTGGCAAGATCATCAAGAGCCAACGCAGCGTGATGATCGCCGCGGCGGCCACCGCAGTCGGAATCAACATGACATTCCTGTTGCCCTATTCCATGCTGAGTCGTGGATGGGACAAGCCGTTTCGCGGACTGGCGCGATTCGACCTTTCGACCGGGATGGCGATCCCTTACGTGTTGGTCACCAGTTGCGTGGTCATTGCGGCCGCCTTTTCGTTTCACGCGAAGATCGACGACCAGCTGAAGTCCAGCGACCTCGCGGTCATGCAGCAGAGTCCGATGTTCGAATCGGTCAAAGGTAATCTGCTCGCTCGGGTTGACCAGAAGCTGGGATCCGAGGCGGCCAGCACAAGTGAGGAAGCGAAGCTGAAAATGGTCGCGGAATTAAATCAAAACGAGAAGGTGCTTGCCTTGGCTCTGGTCAAACGCGACGCGTTTCAGCTCTCTCAAACGCTTGCACCTCTGTTGGGCGAGAGACTGGCCAACTTTATCTTTGGGCTCGGTGTACTCGGCATGGGGTTCTCCTCCATCATCATTTTGATGCTGATCAACGGTTACGCGTTTCGGGAAATGCTGGGGCGACCTCATGGTACGACACCGTTCGTGATCGGCTGTCTTGTGGCAGGTGCATTTGGTGCCAGCTGGGTTTGGGTCTGGACGGCGGACGGAGCGAGGTTCTGGCTCGCGATTTTTGCCTCCAGCTTTGGAATGATGCTGCTTCCGATCGCATACATCACTTTCTTCCTGATGATGAATAGCAGTCGGATTCTGGGGGATGAAAAGCCCAAGGGTGCCAGCATGACGATTTGGAATGTGCTGATGGGTGTCTCTGTGCTCGGTGCCTTGGCTGCCGCGGCGACAGCGATTTACGACAAGGCTACCGACAAGGCACACCCGGAAGCGTTTTACGCCATCGTGGGATTGCTGATCGTCTACGGTGCTTTAGTGATCTTCGGTTTTACGAAAAGAAAACCGCATGCGATCGAGACTTCGGCGGAATGACCGGACTGAATTGGCAAGCTGAAGGCAGGACGATTCGTGAAATGTATGAACGGAGTGCGGAACATGAGCAATTGGATTAGTGTTGCCAAAGCTCGGCAGGAATCTTCGCTTGGCCCCGACTGCGAAGTCCGCGGATGGGTGCGGACGCGTCGCGACAGCAAGGGAGGATTCAGCTTCATTGAAGTCAATGATGGCAGCTGTTTCGGCAATCTGCAGATCGTCGCTCCCGGAGAGTTGTCAAACTATGCCGACGAAGTTCAAAAGCTAAGTGCCGGATGCAGTGTCGTCGTCATCGGCGCTCTGCAAGAGTCGCCAGCCAAAGGTCAGGAGACGGAACTTCACGCGACTGAGTTGCGAGTCCTGGGTTGGGCCGATCCCGAAACCTATCCGCTGCAAAAGAAAAGGCACACATTCGAGAAACTTCGCGAGTGGGCACATCTTCGTCCTCGCACGAATTCCTTCGGCGCCGTGACGCGTGTCCGCGATCAAATCAGCCAGTCGATTCACCAGTTCTTTCACGAGAACGGTTTCCTGTACACCAACACGCCGATCATCACTGCCAGCGACTGCGAGGGCGCGGGTGAAATGTTTCGTGTGACTTCGCTCGACTTGGAAATGCTTGCCAAGAGTGGTGGGCCGGTGGACTATTCCTTCGATTTTTTCGACAAGCCTGCTTTTTTGACGGTGAGCGGTCAACTCGAGGCCGAAACTTACGCGACTGCTTTGGGACGGGTGTACACGTTTGGACCAACCTTTCGCGCCGAAAACAGCAACACCAGCCGACATCTGGCTGAATTTTGGATGGTCGAGCCTGAAGCGGCATTCTTTGATCTTGCCGACAACATGAAGCTGGCGGAAGATTTTTTAAAGCGGGTCTTCAGCGACTGTTTGAATCTCTGCAACGAGGACATGCAGTTCTTCGATGAGCGGATCGAGAAAGGAAAGATTGATCAGCTCACGGCTGTGATCGAGAAACCCTTCTCTCACATGACTTACACCGAGGCGATTGATGTGCTGACGTCGAGCGGCGAGAAGTTCGACTATCCGATTTCGTGGGGAACCGATTTGCAGGCTGAGCATGAACGGTTTCTCACGGAAAAACACGTCAACGGCCCGCTCATCCTGACTGATTATCCCGCGGTAATCAAACCGTTTTATATGCGCGTCAGCGACGACGGAAAGACGGTTCGCGCGATGGATGTATTGGTCCCTGGTGTGGGCGAGATCATCGGCGGAAGCCAGCGTGAAGAACGGTTGGATGTCTTGCAGTCACGGATGGCCGAAGCGGGCTTGGACGAGTCGGAGTATTGGTGGTACGTCGATTTGAGACGGTATGGGACAGTTCCACATGCCGGATTCGGACTTGGTCTTGAGCGAGCTGTGCAATATGCAACCGGGATGGGTAACATCCGCGACGTGATTCCCTTTCCAAGGACACCTGGCAACGCGGAATTCTGATGCGTGCTGCAAGACTTGCGCCGTCACCAACCGGTGCGCAGCATCTCGGCAATGCAAGAACCTATCTGCTGGCCTATTGGTCGGCACGAAGATCGGGGGCCAAGCTGATTTTGCGGATCGAGGACGTCGATTCCCCTCGCGTCAAACCGTGGGCCACGCAGCAGGCGATCGAGGACCTCCGTTGGCTCGGAATCGATTGGGATGAGGGACCTGATGTTGGCGGTCCCAATGCCCCCTACATCCAAACCGAGCGGGTCGACCTCTATCGTGATGCTTTGGCGCGGCTGATCGACGCGAACCGCGTCTTCCCATGCATCTGCTCGCGGAAAGACATTGCCGAAGCCGGTTCGGCCCCGCACTTCGAACACGAGGGACCGATCTATTTCGGCCCGTGTGCAAGTTGGCAAGTTGGTGATGGTTTACCGGAGGAAGGGACGTACTGTTGGCGTTTTCGCTCTGGCAGTCAGCGGATCGAGTTCAACGATCTTGTTTTGGGTTCGCGGTCGTGTGTTCCCGCGGAAGCTTTGGGAGCCTTTCCGGTTACCCAGAAGAATGGCGAGCCGTCTTATCAGCTTGCCGTCGTGGTGGATGACGGCGCGATGGGAATCACCGAAGTCGTGCGTGGGAACGATCTTGTGCCGAGCACGTTTCGTCAGATCGAACTTTACGAAGCTCTGTCCCTTTCCCAGCCCGTCTTCGCCCACGTTCCGTTGGTGCTGGGAACGGACGGACGTCGCTTGGCAAAACGACACGGCGATACGCGGCTGAGTCACTATCGGGAGCAAGGTGTGCGACCTGAGCAGATCGTGACCTGGGCTGCCCGCAGTGCAGGATTGATTGGGCCGGATGACTCCGTGGCTTCGGCGAAGGAGATGATTGGAAGTTTCGCGTGGGGAAAGTTGTTAGCCGAGAACGTCATCTTTGAGCATTTGTAGGCCGACTTGTCCTCATGTCGGCGCGTAGGGGATTGCTCCGGGATCGTGACTGGCATCTGGCCGACACGTGCACGTCGATTGAGCCGTTTTCGCTTCAGCGCGACGGTTTGGACGACTTGGGACGAGTCGACCTACAAATTCCCCGTCGTCCAAGTGCCGTCGACCAATCTCCAGGTTTCTCCGGTCGGATTTTTGTCTTGCAGGATTGCTGGCAATCGATGCGGTCGGACGTTGTCGTAGCTGGTCAGCTTGCCGTAGCGAAGCAGCGAGCCGGGCACGCCGACTGCAGTGAAACCGGGGTGCCCAGTCGCCGGGTAGGGGCCGCCGTGATTCATCGCAGCGCTGACTGCGACCCCGGTGGGCATTTTGTCGTTCAACACCCGACCGACCTTCGGCGTCAGCTCGAACGCAATCCTCTGGCATACTTCGTCTTCACTTCCATCCGTCGCGCTGTAGATGCACCCGGTCAAGTTGCCTTCCAACTGCGCAATCGCATCGCAAAGTTGATCGACGTCGTCAGCAACCACCAACAGCGAAGCGTTTCCGAAGGCCTCCGTCTGAAAACCCTCGGGGTTGCCCAGAAACGCGTCAGCACTCACGCGCAGCAGCGTGTTCGCGTAGGCACAACGATCGGTTTCGGGCTCGCCACCTCCCGTCAGCAGTTCGGCGCCGTAGTCACACAGTTTTTCGACGCTCAATGCAAGGTTGTTCGCGACCGCAGGCGATAGCAGCGTGCCCGCGGTCGTTGTTTTGAACTTCTCGGTAACCGCGTCGATAAGTTTGTCCGTTGCCGTATCTTTCAGCAGCATCACCAGGCCCGGATTCGTACAGAACTGACCGGTCCCCATCAGCACGCTCATCATGAACTCGCTGACGATGCCATTGGCACGTTCGGTCAGTGCTCCAGGTGTGATCACGACGGGATTCACGCTGGAGAGCTCCAAATAGATCGGTTTGCCCGCACGGTCGGCAGCCGCTTTGAGTGCCAGTCCCGCCGAACGGCTGCCTGTATAGCCCGTCGCACCAACGCGCGGATCGGAGACCAATCGCTCGCCGTCTTGGTGACTGGTTCGATAGATCAGTTGCACGGTTGCCGGGGGCAATCCGGTTTCTTTGATCGCTTCGGCTGCTTCTTGAGCGAACAACCGAGTGGTTTCCGGATGGGAGCTGTTCGCTTTGCCGATCACCGGGTTGCCGGCCGCGATTGCTGCTGCGAAGTCGCCTCCCGAAACGCTTCCAAAGGCGAACGGGAAATTGTTGGGACCGAAGATGCAAACTGGGCCAAGCGGTTCGTAGCACGATCGGATGCCCGCAGTGGTGTCGATGGTGGGGAGTGCCCAGTTGCCGGTGCGACAGGCTGCGGCGGCGGCGCGAAGTTGATTGCTCGTTCTGGGTAATTCGACGTCGGCCAGACGCGGGCTCTTTCCCAAACCTGTTTCTGCGAAGGCAGATTCGACGAGAGAGTCCTTCGCGGCGTCGATCCGATCGGCGTACCGTTCCAGAAACTCTGCGATTTTCTCGGTCGGCAACCGCCGAAGTTCACGTGCCGCCTCGACGGCTGCATCAAGTGCCGCATCACAATCCGCCCACGAACTGATCGGGAACTCGGCCGCCAACGATTCGTTTTTATTCGGATCCGTTGCCTGAAACGTTGTTTGGTAGTCTGCATCACGCCACTGGCCAGCAACGAGGATGGGACGAACTGTGGAAGTGGCTGTCGACATGAGAGATTCCCTTTTGGTGGATTTCGTTGCAGGTGTTTACGATTGTACGATTGGATTGGAGAGTGTTCCGACGCCATCGATGGTGATGTTGACGATGTCGCCCTTTCGCAGCGTGAATTCGGTGGTCGGCACGATTCCCGTTCCGGTCATCAGGAATGCGCCGTCCGGAAAGCTGTTGTCGCGACCGAGCCAGCCGACCAGGTCAGCGAAGGAACGCGCCATTTCACTCGCCGATGTTTGCTGATCAAAAACGATTTTGCCGTCACGGTCTATCTTCAAATCGATCCCGATCTGTTCCATTGGGGGCAGCGTGTCGTACAGCGTGATCGACGGACCGAGACCCGCACACTGGTCGTAGCATTTAGCTTGCGGTAAATACAGCGGGTTTTCGCCCTCGATGTCCCGCGAGCTCATGTCGTTGCCCACTGTCAGTCCCACGATCCTCAGATCAGGACTGAGAACCAGCGTGACTTCGGGTTCAGGAACGTTCCAAGTCGCATCGGCGCGAATGCGCAGCGGCTGAAGATGACCGCTGACTCGATGTGGGGTGGCTTTGAAGAACAATTCAGGCCGATCAGCGTTATAAACTCGGTCATAGCACGATGCTGCCGCCTCCGACTCCTCCATGCGGGCCGTTTGGCTCCGTTTGTAGGTCACCCCGGCTGCCCAAACCTCCTGGCTGTCGATCGGCGGTAGCCAGCGAATCGAGCCATCGATCAAGATCGGCTCTTGCTCCGTAAGGGACCCGATGGTCGCGATTGGGTTCCCGGTGGCCAGCAATTCGCCAAGGTTGCTGAAGGAAGGGCCAAGTTCAAGCGGGAATAGTTGATCACCGTCGATCCGTCCAACTCTGATGGAGTCGGTGGCATCGAGAAATTTTGTTACTTTCATGGCTCAAAGGATATCGAATAATTATCGACTCGGGGAGCATTCATGAGCGATCTTGACCCGCTCGAGAGCGGCAGTGCAACATCAAGCGGGAATGGCAAGCTGATTCTCGGTTTGCTGGTCGCGTTTGGCGTCGTTGTCGCAATTTTCCTGACGTCCCGTGGCCGCGATGGCGGAGGCGGAATGGGCGAAGGCAGTGTCGCGCCGGAATTGCAGCAGAACCTCGATCTGACGCGGACTGCTTTGGCCGCGACCGAAAATCTAGAGATGGTTCAGGCAGATCAAGCTTGGACTTCACTGTTCGAGCAATCCGCCCAGGATGCGTCGGTGACGCTCAACCGAGCCATCAATCGTGTTCTTCGCGTTGACGAACTTTCTGGTCAAGCGATGAGCGCATCGCTTGACGCAGCCGGGAAAAAAGCGGCTCGATCACAGTTACCTGATGCCATTTCCGGGGCTCGCGACGCAATCACCGATTATGCAGCGGTCGCCGATGACGCCGTGATGCCGATTTGGTTGCGAACACGAATTGACTTGCACGAGGCGTCGTTGTTGCCGGGGTCGATGACGAAGTCTCTTCGCAAGGAAGTCTACAAGCGACTTTCCGATGCGATTAACGGCGAGTTGGGAAAGAATCCCGGGGCGATGATTTTGGGTGGATCGCTGATTCAGGTTGTCGAGCAAATGGAGGACCCGATCGACGGTTTACCAAACGACCTGTTGGCAGATGCAGCGAAGACCGTTGGCGTCTTGTCCGACCAGCACGCCGACAATCTGTTTTTCGCTCTTCGTGCCGCACGGCTGAACATCGCAACCAAGAACAAGCAGGCAGTCAAATTCGTCAACCGGGCAAGCGAACTTACGCGCGCGATCGAGCCGTCGATCCGCCGTGAAACCAAACCGATTGGTGTCACTCCTGATGAACTGGTCGCGCAGATTACCGACGCCATTGAATCAGGTGAATGGTCTCAGGCCGAGAACCGTATGCTGCTTTGGTTCAATGTCCTCAACAGTACCGAAATCGTGAAAACCGATCGGCGTCGCGCGGCACCGCATCCATTGGACCGAGTGAGTTTCGATTCGCTGCGCCGGCTGTCCGCGGAAGTTGTCGCGGCTTCGCCACTTGGAGAGGGATCGACCGCGTTCCGATTCGACGCCAAAGAGATCGCCGATTCGGTCGGCGCCGCAGCGACGCAAACCATTGACTTTGATCTCGATCTTGATCCCGACCTGGTGAGCGTCAGCGGGAAAGGATTGCTGCAACTTTGGAGCAACGATGGAACGGGCCAGTGGTCCGCCGCCGGCCAACTCGAGTTAGACATCCAGCCGACGGGTTTGATTGCTGCCGATCTGTTCCTGGTCGACAGCAGCAATCCTGATCGGTTGCGGGCCGATTCAAAATCAAGCGAAGAACAACAGACCGACTTCGGGGCAGCCGTCAGGCATAACAGTTTTGCCAGTCTTGTCGCATACGGTCCGCAAGGCGTTCGAGTGATTCAGATTGATGGTCGGGCCTCGACCTCGAGCGAAAACCGTATGAAGTTGGTCGAAGTCGATGCCGGGCTTTCTGACGTCAGCGGAGTCACGGCGGCCATTGTGGGTGACTTGGAAGCTGACGGTGATCTCGATCTTGTCTTTGCGACAGCAGCCGAAGGTGTGCGTTTGTTCGCGAACCGTGGCAATCGAACTTTCTTTGAAATCAGCACCCGCGATGCTGACTTTTCTGTCGATGACCCGGTTTCCGCGATGGCGATCGCCGACCTCGATCGTGACTTGGATTTGGACATCGTGACCACCCATGCGGGCAGTGGACGTGTCGGCATGCTCGAAAATCTGCTGCATCTGCAGTTTCGTGGTCGCGTGTTCGAGGAGATTCCAGCGATCGCAGGGGCATCCGCGATCGCTGTCGAGGATGTCGATGGCAACGTTTCCTGGGACTTGATCGTGGGCGGCGACGGCGGCACGGCAATCGTCTTCTCGCAAACCGCGGACGCCAACGCCTGGACCATGGATCGTGTCGAGTCGAGCGATCAACCAGCGCCCGAAATGATTGTTGCCGATTTCGACAACGATTCGTGGATGGAGGTGCTTGCTGGTGCGAAAGAGGGTGCCAACATATCGCGGATTGGTCCCTGGGGCTTCGGCCAGTGGCAATCGGCTCCGTCCCTTTCGGATTCAACGACACTGGTGGTTGCCGATTTCCAGCGGGACGGAAGAGTCGACGCGGCGGGTGTGCAACAAGGACTGGCGACAGCTTTCATCAATGGCAATGAATCGGGCTACCACTACCTCGATGTGCGATTCAAAGGGATTGATGACAATGCCAGCGGGCGTGTCAATCATTACGCCCTCGGCAGCGTCTTAGAGCTTCGTTTCGGACCTCACTATCGCGCCCGGATCGTAACTTCTCCGTCGACTCACTTCGGGCTCGATGGCTTGGACAGGGCCAGTAGCGTACGAGCGATCCTGCCCAATGGTCTGACTCAGACGATTCGCGATCCCAAAATTGACTCGTTGCTCGAGGAAGAGCAGACGCTGAAGGGATCATGCCCCTATTTGTACGCTTGGGATGGCGAAAAATATCTCTTCATGACCGACTGTCTTTGGGCTGCTCCGCTTGGTTTACAGGTTGCTCGCGGAGTGGTCGCCAAAGACCGGCCATGGGAGTACTTGAAAATTGATGGCCGAAACATCAAGCCACGTGATGGTCGCTACGAATTTCGAATCACCGAAGAGCTTTGGGAGGTGGCGTATTTCGATCAAGTCGCACTAACCGTCGTCGACCACCCAGCCGACGTCGAAGTTTGGACCAACGAGAAAGTCGGCCCAGCGGAGATCGCGACGCCAACCATCTTTGCTTTCGGGAAAGATGACCTGCGTCCGGTTCAGTCTGCGGTTGACACGGGCGGTCGTGATGTGACACAGCAACTCGCTGACGCGGATCGCGATTTCGTGCAAGGTTTCGATTTCCGATTACGGCAGGGACTCTGTGATCCTCATTGGATCGACCTGGACTTTGGCGATGTGGTCCGCAGCGAGGATAAGACCGAGGATGCGAACATCTACCTCGTTCTGACCGGATGGATCTTGCCGACGGATACCTCGCTGAATATCCAAATCGACCAGAACCCCGACTTGTTGCCGATCGAGTTTCCTTCGATCTGGGTACCCGATACCTCGCAGAAGGATGGATGGCGAAAAGCGATTCCCTTCATGGGTTTCCCTGGCGGGAAAACAAAAACCATCGTTGTTGATGTCACTGATGTTCTGAATCGAGATGATCCAAGGTTCCGCGTCCGGACCTCGGCGCAGATTTATTGGGATCGTGCTCAAATCGCGATCCAAACCGAGCCGGCCGAATTCCAGACCACGGACGTCGATTTGATCTCGGCCGACGTCGCCTTCCACGGTTACTCGAAACGGCTGCGTCACGATTCAACGCAGCCCGAGACGTATGATTACCAAGAGTCCTCGCATGCTTCCCGATGGCCTCCTCTCCGGGGATACCTGACGCGGTTCGGTGATTGTGCCGATCTGATCCGCAGGTGGGATGATTCGATGGTCGTGATCAGCTCGGGTGACGAGATTCGTCTGGCGTTCACTGTGCCCGAAACAACACCACCGCAAGGCTGGATACGAGATTTCATTCTGCACTCTGTCGGGTGGGACAAGGATGCTGACTTGAACACGCTCAGTGGTCAGACGATTGGGCCCCTGCCGTATCGAGACATGAGGCAGTACCCGCCGCCGGCCAGCGAGCAGGCGAAAACCCGACAATTGGAGCAGCAGAATCGTGGCCATTTACAGCGTTCCCAGGCGTTTCGTTCCTTTTGGTATCGCGAGGAGTCCCCACCCATCAGCCGTTTTCTTGATGCTTCTTCGCCGGTTCCATAGTGCCAGCCCACGTGCTTTCACATACGATTGCCGGACTTGTGAGTTGACTTTTGCTTCGTAACCCGAAGCGTGAGCGAGGAAACTTGGGGAAAATAGGCCTCGCTCACGCTTTTTGAAGTTGCGTGTTTCGCTAGTGCCGGAGGCACGGCAGCATGTAGCCTGGGGCGCGAGCCCCAGGATTTGTAATCGAAAACGACCGAAAGCCCCGAAGGGGCGACAGCATTGTGACCGTTCCGTTTTCTGTCGCCGCTCCGCGGCTGATGGGCATCGTTCGTTCCGTTTTCCTGGGGCTCACGCCCCAGGCTAGATGCTGTCGCCGCTACGCGGCTAAAAGCGCAACTTCAAAACTCACGCTTCGGGTTAGGATTTCCAGCGAGACTAATTGACGCAGCGGCCAAACAATTTCGGCTCGGGCCGCGTCTAAAGAGTGGTCCCTTCCTCCCGTTAGTGCTCATCCATGGCATCTACCGCCGCTGACTTCGCATCCGAGGAACCGGCACCATCCTCGGCACCGATCGCTCAGAAAAAGCCGCCGATTCGCCCTGTTACGCCCCGTCTACGCATCGTTTTGTACGTTGTGCTGATTCTGTTTGGCGTCCTCGCGGCCAATGGTTTGTACCTCACCTCGATCACGTTGCTGCAGTACGTCACCGAGCAGGTCTACGAGACGCATTTCTACCAGCTGATGTTTCTGATCCATCTGGGCTTGGGATTGCTGCTGATTCTGCCGACGGTCGGTTTTGGCCTGCTGCACATGTGGCGGGCCCGCAACCGTCGCAACCGTCGAGCCGTCAAGATCGGCTACGCGCTGCTGACGATTGCGCTGCTGATCTTAGTCAGCGGTCTGCTGCTGATGCGAGTCGGCTCGCTGGCGATCGTCAATCCGGCGACCCGCAACGTCGTTTATTGGCTGCACCTTTTGACGCCGCTGGCAGCGATCTGGCTGTATTGGCTGCACCGGTTGGTTGGTCCCAGAATCAAGTGGCACATCGGCCGCCGCGTCGCTCTAGCGATTGGTTGCTTCGTGGTCTTGATGGTTGGTTTCCAGGCTGCGGACCCACGCATCAGCGGCGACGACGCTCCGATCGACGGCGACAAGTACTTTCAACCCTCGCTGGCCCAAACCGCGACCGGCAAGTTTATCGCCGCCGAAACGTTGATGAATGACGACTATTGCCTGCAATGTCATCAGGACATCTATGATTCTGCGATTCACAGTGCCCACAAGCTAAGCAGCTTCAACAATCCGGCTTACCGCGCGTCGGTCCGCGAAACACGCAAGGTTGCCACGCAGCGCTCCGGAACCGTGCAAGCGTCACGCTGGTGCGCGGGCTGTCACGATCCCGTGCCGTTCTTCTCCGGCAAATTCGACGATCCCAATTACGACGACGTTGGCGATCCAACGGCTCACGCGGGGATCAGCTGTGCAGTCTGTCATGCGATTCAGTCGGTCGACAGCGACATCGGCAATGCGGACTACACCATCGACGAGCCTAAACACTATCCGTTCGCATATAGCAAGAACGCCTTGCTAAAGAACTTGAATTCCTTGATGGTCAAAGCCAAACCGGCATTTCATAAACACGAAATGCTGAAGCCGTTTCACAAAACGGCTGAGTTTTGCGGAACCTGCCACAAGGTCTCGCTGCCACGCGAGGTGACCGACTACAAAGAATTCCTGCGTGGGCAGAATTCCTACGACAGCTATCTGCTCAGCGGCGTGTCGGGGCACGGGGCACGCAGTTTCTACTATCCGCCTAAAGCGGAAGCCAATTGCAACGAATGCCACATGCCGGCGATGGCAAGCAACGATTTTGGCGCCAAGTACATGGAGAAACTTGGCACGCTCGGCGTCCATACTCACGCTTTCCCCAGCGCCAACTCGGCGCTTTCGTATTGGACTGGCGACAAAAAGGGAATCGAAGCACATCGGAAGTACCTGGAAGGAACGCTTCGAGTCGACCTGTTTGGCCTGCGCAAAGACGGATCGATCGACGGAGAACTGGTCGCTCCGCTTGGTGATCGAGTGCCGGTCGAGGCGGGCGAAAGCTACTTGATAGAAACCGTACTGCGAACGATGAAGCTTGGCCATCACTTCACCCAAGGCACGACTGATTCAAATGAAATCTGGATCGAACTGACCGCCACGCAGGGTGGTCAAGTGATTGGCGAGAGCGGCCACCGCGATGATCGGCAAGCGGTTGATCCTTGGTCGCACTTCGTCAACACGTTCATGCTTGATCGCCACGGCAATCGAATCAATCGCCGCAACGCGCAAGACATTTTCACTCCGCTGTACAGTCATCAGATTCCGCCCGGTGCCGGCCAATCCGTGCACTACCGCTTGACGATTCCCCCAGCATCGACTGAACCGATCGAGGTCAAGGCGCGGCTGCTGTATCGAAAGTTTGACACTGAGTATTTGGATTACATCCGCCGCGATCGTGATCCGGCGGTAGATCCGCTTGATCTGGGCAAGCCGGGTGATCCGAATGACCTTCCGATTATCGAGATCGCCAGTGATCGCATCGTGCTGGATATCGATGGAGCGAGCAACGCGGATGTGGAGGCGGTGGGGAAGTCAGAAGCAACGATTCCCGAATGGCAACGCTGGAATGACTACGGGATTGGGTTGTTTCTCAAGGGCAAAGCGGAATTGAAGCAAGCCGGCGACGCATTCCGGAAGGTCGAAGAGCTTGGTCGTTTCGATGGCCCGCTGAATTTGGCTCGCGTTCAATTCGCGGAGGGCGACTTGGACGGCGCGACGGGGTCGCTGGGGCGGGCGACGCAGATGGATCCGCCGCCACCGACTTGGACGCACGCCTGGCTTAGTGGAGTTGTCAATCGCCAGCAGGGGAACCTGGAGGCAGCGGCGGAATCGCTGCGAGGCGTGCTGCAAACAAGGCTGCCTGATCGCGGATTTGATTTCTCGCTCGACTATGTCGTTCGCAATGAACTCGGGCTGACCTTGATCGACTTGGCGCAACGAGCCGATGTGATGGGTGACAAGTCAGGTTTCGATTCCACAATCAACGAAGCGAGAGAACAATTCGAGCAGGTGCTTGCGATTGATGCCGAGAATGTCACAGCCCACGCCAACTTAGCCGAAGTCTATGCGTTGATTGGAAACGCTGAGCAAGAGCAGCACCATCGTCAGCTTCACAGACGTTACAAGACAGATGACAATGCGGAGGAGGTTGCCATTCCGAAGGCCAGATCGCGATACCCGGCGGCCAACCATGCCGCGGAATCGTTGGTGATTTACGATCTGCAGCGAAATATCCAAGATCACGAAACCTCCCGCCAAGCCGACGTGAATTGATGACTGACGCAGAGCCTAATCCCCAGCATCATGATGAAGATGTTGAGAATGATGCCGTCATCGGCAACGCTTTTCGCGCGTCGCTGCTTGTGTTCGTGATTCTGGCGTTGCCGGTCATTGGCATCTTGGTCTTCCTGAATTTCGAGAAGGCCAAACAAGAATCAACCGAGTTTGAGTTGTCGGTTCCCGAGGTTCGGGAAACCGAAACGGTGCCGTCGCTGCCAATGGTCGATGTGACAGCCGAGAGCGGGATCAATTTTGTTCACGAGTCGGGCCGTTACGGAGACAAGCTGCTCCCCGAAACAATGGGTAGCGGTGTCGCTGTCTTGGACTTCAACAACGACGGCCATCAAGATCTGTTGTTCGTGAATTCAAGCCGTTGGCCGTGGGACGAGGAATCCCAGAAAGAGTCGCCGTGCCAGTTGTATGCAGGTGATGGCGAGTTTAACTTCAGCGACGTCTCTGCCAACGCAGGACTGGATTTCACGTGCTACGGCATGGGAGTAGCCGCCGGCGACTACGACAACGATGGCGATCCCGACATCTTCATTTCAGCTGTGGGGAAGAACCGCTTGCTGCGCAACGACGACGGCAAATTCACTGACGTTACCGAAGACGCGGGTGTCGGCGGTGCCGAGGAGGCGTGGGGAACAAGCTGCGGCTTTCTGGATTACGACAACGACGGGCTGCTGGACCTGTTTGTTGGTAACTATGTGACGTGGAGTAAAGAAATCGATCTGAGCCAGAACTTCACGCTTGATGGTGAGTCCCGAGCCTACGGGCCACCGAAGGCTTTCTCGGGAGCCTTCTCGTATCTCTATCACAACGAGGGCGCGGGCAAGTTCAAAGATGTGTCAGAGTCAGCCGGGATTCAGATACGAAACGATGACACCGGTGTCCCCTTGGGCAAGGCGATGGGAGTCGCACCGGTGGACGTGAACGACGACGGCTGGATCGATATCGTGGTTGCCAACGATACGGTGCGAAACCTGCTGTTCCAGAACAACAAGGACGGCACGTTTAGCGAAGTTGGGCGTTTGTCTGGAATCGCATTTGACCGCAGCACCGGTAATGCACGCGGGGCGATGGGGATCGATACCGCATGCTTTCGTGACGACGGGACGCTGGCGATTGGAATCGGGAACTTTGCGAACGAGGCTAGCGCGCTCTACATGGCCAAGCCAGGCGGTAAGCAGTTCATCGACGCGGCGATGTACACCGGCTTCGGGCCACCGACCCGCCAAGGACTAACGTTCGGATTGTTTTTCTTCGATGTCGACCTCGATGGTCGACTGGATCTGCTGGGTGCTAACGGACACCTCGAAGAAGAAATCTCGAAGACACAACAAACTCAACGTTACGAGCAGCCGCCGCAACTGTTCTGGAACGCCGGCAAAGACGCAAAGAACCAACTGGTTTTGGTCGACTCTGCCAATACGGGGGAGGCGTTTTACAAGCCGATCGTTGGTCGTGGCGCGGCGTACGGGGACTTCGATGGCGATGGCGATCAGGACGCAGTGATTTCGGTAAGCAATGGAACGCCAGTCGCATTTCGCAATGATCAGGCGACCGGTCATCACTGGTTGCAGGTCCGCTTGCAAGGAACCAAGTGCAATCGTGATGCAATCGGCGCGGTCGTGCAATTGAAACTGGGTGATCGAGTCCTGACCCGAACGCTGATGCCAACGAGAAGCTACCTCAGCCAATGCGAAAAAGCTGTCACGTTTGGTTTAGGCGACGAAACCAGCGTTGGTGAAATCACTGTCAAATGGCCGGGGGGCGATGAAGAATCGTTCGCGGTAGACGGAGTCGACCGAAGTCTCTTGCTGACCGAAGGGCTGTAGTTGTTCGTGGTAACCCGAGTCATCGGGTTTTGTGAGGGAGAATGGCATGGATGCGGTCACTACGAACCAATATCCTCGCGGCAGAATCTGATCTCTCCGCCGACGATCGTGTGAGAGACTTGGCCCCTGAGTTCATGACCTTGCAGAGGGCTGCTGATGCAGTGGGATCGAAATTTCGTGCCATCGACGGTCCATTGCGCATGGGGGTCGATAATCGCGATGTCGGCCGGCAGGCCAACGGCAAGCGAACCGCCCGCGATGCCGGCAATGCGAGCGGGGGTTGTCGACAGTCGGTCGATCGCAGTGGGCCAGTCGATCACGCCCTCGACGATCAAATAGGTGATCACCGTGGCAAGCGTCGTTTCGAGTGTTGCCGCGCCGAACGGAGATTGATCCAGGTCATTCATCTTCTTTTCGCGACTACGTGGCATATGACCACTTTGGATCGCGTCGATGGTGCCGTCGGCAACGGCGGCTCGAAGCGTTTCGACATGCCGACCGCTGCGCAGTGGTGGATGAACTTTGAATTTGGAATCAAAGGAACGCAGCTCGACATCCGAAAGGCAAAGGTTGTGGGGACAGACGGATGTGGTCACGACGATGCCGCGCGATTTGACGCGGCGGATCATGTCGACCGCGCCCATGGTGCTGACCGGGCCCACATGCAATCGCCCCGCGGTCGCCTCGGCCAAGCGAACGTCACGAGCGACCGCCAGGTCCTCGGCTTCGGTTGGCAGCCCTTTCAAGCCGAGTACCAGAGAGACCCTGCCGTCGTGCATCACGCCTTTTTCGGCCAACTCCGGCACTTCCGGTCGATCGATGATCGGCAGATCGAACATGCGGCAGTATTCGAGTGCCCGCTTGAGCAACGCGTCGTTGGGCATCGGGCGGGGCGAGTCGCTAAAGGCAACCGCGCCGGCTTCGGCAAGCAATCCGAGCTCGGCCATCTGCTCGCCGGAGCGTCCTTTGCTGAGGCAGCCGATCACATGGACGCGGACACCGCGGGCCTTGGTCGCCTTTTGCCGCACGAATTCAACGGCGCCGGGTGAATCGATGCATGGTGACGTGCTGCTGCAGCACAATACCGATGTGAAGCCACCGGCCAGCGCCGCTTCGCCTGCCGATTGAATTGTCTCATCTTGTTCGTTCCCCGGTTCCCGCATTTCGGCGCCGAGGTCGACGAGTCCTGGCGCGACGACCTTGCCGCGGGCGTCCAAGCGGATGCAATCGGCAGGTAGATCGTCATCACGGGGATCGATCGCAGCGACTTGACCGCCGACGACCAGCAACCTGGCGTCGCGATCGATGCTCTGGCTGGGGTCAATCAACCGACCATTTTCGATCAGAAGATCCGTCTGGTTATGTTCGCTCATTGAAGTCTAAGAACGTGTTTTAAAAAGGGGGCTGACCCTCTGTGAGTCGGTACGCTGTGTTCATTCGTCGTTCAGGTAGTAGCGAATCACTGCGATCGCATGTCCGCGGCAAAGGGTCAGACCCCTTTTTAAACACGTTGGAACATTCGATTCCAGCTCGAGTGTCTCAACACGCATGATCTTTGGCGCCGGCCAGAAGCCAAAGCGCTGCCATGCGAACCGCAATTCCGTTGTTGACTTGTTCGAGAATCACGCTGTGAGGTCCATCGGCGACTTCGGGTGTGATTTCGACTCCGCGGTTGATTGGTCCGGGCGCCATGATCAGGATGTCGTCTTTGGCTTTCTTCATCCGCTGGGCGTTCATTGCGTACAGTGCAGCGTATTCGTGAACACTGGGAAACGGCCGGGCCCGCTGACGCTCGAACTGAATCCGCAGCAGATTCAAAACATCACAGCGCGGCAAAATGTCGTCCAGGTGATGCGAGACTTCAAAGCCCAGTTCGGTCCACCGCGGACTGACCAAAGTTGGCGGGCCACAGATGATGACGTGCCGCGCCGAGTTTGCTCAGCCCCCAAATGTTGCTTCGCGCTGTGCGACTATGCGCGATGTCGCCAACCAGCGCGACGGTCAGGCCGGCGATGTTCGCGCGATGCTGGCGAATGGTCAGCATGTCGAGCAGGCCTTGGGTTGGATGATCGTGTGGACCGTCGCCTGCATTGAGGACACAGCAATCCAGTTCGCGGGCCAGCAGATGCGGAGTGCCTGGAGTTGTGTGACGTGCGACCACCCAATCGACTCCCATGGCTTCGATTGTTTTGGCCGTGTCGACGAAAGTCTCACCCTTCGCGACGCTGCTGCCCGTACTGCTGAACTCGACCGTGTCAGCTCCGAGGCGTTTGGCGGCCAACGAAAAACTGTTGCGAGTTCGCGTACTGTTCTCAAAGAACATGTTGGCGCAAGTCTTGCCGGCCAGCAATGAAATTTTGCGACGGCAGCCCTGCGTCATTTCCTTTAACTGCTGAGCAACATCCAGGACCGTCGTAATCTCTTCCGCCGAGAGACTTTCCAAATCAAGCAGATGACGGCGGTGCCAGTTAGCGGGGAAGGTCAGATCGGTGGCAACCGCGTTGGGCATCGTCACAACGGTGGGGGTAGTGCGTGGGCAAATCAAATCGCAATCTGAAGACACGTTACGCGATCGGACCGACCACGACGAGGACCCCACGACGATTTTTTGGCCGCAGCGATTTTGAGGCTCACTTGGAGGACGGACGAGCGACCTGCAGCAGCGTCAGCCACCCAACAATCCAGCAAATCCCGCCCAGGGGTGTGACCATGCCAAGTTGCGTCACATTGCTCAGAACAAGGGCGTACAGGCTGCCGCTGAACAAAAAGATGCCAAGCAGAAACAGACGGCTGACCCAGCGGCGGCTCGTGGGCGAGCCGAAGGGAACGGCGGAAAGAGCCAGCAGGGCGACAGAGTGGATCAGGTGGTAGCGGACACCCACGTCAAATTGACTGAGTCGTCGGTCAATCAGATCGGTTTGACCAGCTTCGCCTGGATCGGCGTCAACAACTTCGATTAAATCGGTGTACACAAAATTGTTGAGTACATCCTCGAGGCCATGGGCCGAAAAAGCGCCTAAGAGAACGCCCAGCGCCCCGCTCACTCCGGCGTACACGATAATTCGGCGTGAGAGTGAATCGTCAATCATTGGTTGAGCAATTTGTCCACAGACTCGACCAAGCGATCCATCGCGAAAGGTTTGCGGATGTAGTCACTAACGCCCAGCAACTCGGCGTAAGCCTTGTGGCGACTCCCCTCATTCCCCGTAATCATGATGACTGGCAATGGCTCGTCGCGAAATCGGCGCAGTTTTTCCAGGACAAGAAACCCGCTGCGTTTGGGCATCATCATGTCCAGGACCATCAGATCCGGGTTCTCGCGTTCGGCCAATGCCAAGGCTTGATTGCCATCACGAGCGACCACGACTTCGTGTCCCGCACCTTCCAGCGCGTATCGGACCGCCTCAATGATCTCAAAATCATCGTCGACAATCAGAACTTTCTTGCCGGAAGTTGCTGTTTTCCCGGCTGATGCAATAGGTTTTGCATCGGGTGACTCATCAGGACTTTGATCTTCTTCAGTCGTCATTGCAATCTCGCGGCTCGCTGTGATTTTGCCGATCAAGCGCGAGGTGGCCGCAGAAGACTTGACCGGTGCGCATCTGAACTGTCGGAAGTGTAACCGATCGTGGGGTGGTCCAGGGCCCGCGGAACCACGTGCGTCAAGGGAGCTTGGTAAAAAAACGCCGAAGCGTTTGCCGCGGGTGTCAGTTGCTGGAGTAGGCGGTTGGACTGGTTGCCCAACGATCCGGCGTGGTCACGGACGAACAGGAGACAATTCGTCGCATGATCCAATTGTCGATGTCACGCAAAACGACCGTGCTCATTTCGTCATCGCCTTGATACTGCCGTACTTCGACTTGGCTACCGATCGCCATGGCGGATCGGCAATCGGTTTGCAGGTTCTTGGCGTTGTAGGCAGCATTGGATTCGGCCCATTGCCACAGCATCGGCAACCGCCGCTGGCGGAGTTGCTGGACGTTCCGAATCGCACCTTGAGGCATTCGTCCGCCGACGGAGATGGCGCCGGCGACTCGATCGGGGTCTCGCATCGCGATTCGCATCGCCATCGTGCCACCGGCGCCGTAGCCGGCCAGCACGATTCGAGATTCATGAGTCGAGAATCGCTCACATGCCTCGTCAATCGCCTCGATGACCGCGTCGTGAGCTGTCGCAATCGCTGCCGGACTCTGATGCCAATCGAATCGATGCCCCGCCGAATCGGCTGCCTTGCTGCCGCGAATACCAACTCCAATGTAGTTCCGCAGGCTAATGTACGGCATCACATGGTCGATCTGGTTCTCGTTGTATCCATTGCTGTGAAGCCAGACGACCAACGGATATTCGTAGGTCTCTACGTAGTGAACCGGAAGAAAAAAGCTGCGGCGTGATGTGAGCTGCGCCCAGGGGTTGTCGGACAGAACGAACTTGTCGTGGCCTGAGTCGTCGCTATCCGAGCCGTTTACGTGATGTGAGTTGTAATAGGCCTCCCACCCAGCAGAGGAAACATCGACGGGATTGTCGGTTTCGTTTGATTCCGACGCTGTTCGTCCCGATTCTGCGGGTTGATTCCATGATATCGACTTTTGAAAACGATCCATGGTGCTGCAGCGTATGGGGGATGTTGTGGCGTGAAATCGGTCTGCGCGTTGTGCAGAACTGCGACTGTGAACGTGTTTTATCAGAGGGTCTGACCCCTTTTCTAAACAGGTTCGGAGAAAGTAAGGCCGAGACTGGATTGGTGTCAACGCTGATGCGATTGCGGGCTTCCGAAAAAGCGAAATTCGACTCGCATCGAATCTCGCAATCGCACGTCTACCTACAGCCGACCGACGCGGAAGATCAAGCCGATAGCAATTGATCCATTGTTGCGACGAGTTCCTTGACAGCATCGACACTGTGCTTGAAGCCAGCGGTCTCTTTTTCAGTCAAGTTCAATTCGATAATTTTCTCGACCCCGCCGCTTCCCATCACGACCGGCACGCCAACGTAGTAACCGCCGACGCCATATTCGCTTTGGCACAACGCTGCGACAGGGATCAAACGCTTTTTGTCGCGTACAACGGCCTCGACCATTTGTGCGCAAGCGGCTGCCGGTGCGTAGTACGCGCTGCCTGTTTTCAGGAGTGATACGATCTCGGCACCGCCTTTGCGTGTGCGATCCACGATCTCTTCAAGTCGGTCCGAATCGATCAGCTGCGTGACCGGGATTCCACCGACGCTGGTACAACTCGGGATTGGCACCATTGTGTCGCCATGACCCCCCATTAATAGGGCACTAACGTCTTCGACGCTGACGCCCAACTCCATCGCCAAGAAGGTACGGTACCGGGCGGTGTCGAGCACGCCGGCTTGTCCGCAAACGCGGGCCGAGTCAAATCCGGTGACTTTCCACATCTGTTGGACCATCGCGTCGAGCGGATTGCTGACGACGATCACGACCGCGTTGGGGCTGGTTGCTTTGATCTGTTCGGCAACGCTCGTGATGATTTTCGCGTTGGTGTTCAGCAAATCATCTCGGCTCATGCCCGGCTTTCGCGGAATCCCGGCAGTCACGACGATCACATCGCTATCGACCGCGTCGTCATAGCTGGTTGTGCCAACGATGTTTGAGTCGTAACCCATGATCGGCGAAGCCTGCATCAGGTCGAGCGCTTTCCCGGCTGGCATATCCTCGGTCTGCGGAATATCCAGCAGCACGATGTCACCAAGTTCGGCGGCGGCGCACCAGTGTGCACAGGTCGCTCCCACATTTCCGGCTCCAATGACGGTGATTTTCGCTCGGCGCATCGATTTCAACTCCTTCATTTCAAGATAAATTGTTTGTCGGTGTTCCCTAATCGCTATCGTGCCCGACCGGGCCGGATGGTCAAGTAGACATGCCGCTACGACTGACGTTGAATCACCAAGATGCGACAAAAAGGCAAGGTGTCGCCCAAGCACAGAGCTGCAACCGAGCTAGGTGGGAATCTCCAACTGCTCGGATTCGCGTTCTTTGCGTTTCCGGCGAACCTCGGCATCCCGCTCAGAGGTCCTGCGATTCCAGAGCCAAGTTGCGATGATGGAAAAAACCACGGCAAATGCGGCAATCCAGCCGATCACGCCGACTCTGGCCGGGTCGACTTCCGTGGGCTGTCGGTTGTGAATTCGCGCCGCCACCAAGAGCGGCCCAAATTGGTCGCCGCCACCCTGCTGGCTCATGAAGTCGGTCGCATAGCTCCACAGGCGGTAGAAAAAAACGTCAGCCTGGATCATGAGTCTGATTTCGGCGAGAACTGCGTCGCCACCTTCTTGGAGTCGAATCTGCTGTTTCAAGAAATCGGGCAACTCGCGAACCACGACTGAGACGGGGTAACGATTCTCGAACAAAATCGGCGGCCCCGTGTCGCCCTCGGGCCGCTCGATCTTGACGACGACATTCTTCAGATCCCCGACTGCGTCGATCTGGTAATAGTGGTCGCTGCCGAGCTGAGCTTGCCGATGCGGCTCGTTGACCGCGATTCGTGTGAGCTGAACGGTTTCGAGATCCATTCGCAGCCATTGACCGACCAGCCCATCTGGCTCGCTTAGCAATGTGACGGGTTCTATCGGCAGTGGTTGAGGCAGGTTGTCACGCCCACCGACCTCGGCTGCGGCAGCGAGCAGAGAATAGAACACGTTTCCATCTTCAGCCATCAACGCTTTGCGGCTTCGCGATGCGGCATCGGCAAGCAGGCTGACGTCGAGGCCGGATTCACTCAGCAGTTTCCATCCGTCGCTCTCGGGTGATTTCGGAAACCAACGGAGACGGGCCGTCGCGACTGCTGTGACACCGGCGTCTTCGATCAAAACGCCAACGCCACTAACGGCGTCGCCTGGTTTTGCTTTGCTGGGAAGCGCTGTGGTCACGACTTGAATCTGACCCTGGTCGGTTTCGATGTCCAACAACTGCAAACGAGACAGCTCCAGAAACTCGATCAGGCGATCGGGAACCTTCAACGCCATGATGTTGAGAATCCTACCCTGCACCTGAACTGCATCCCCCAGTTCGTTCGTCGCATCGCCGACTCTTGATTGGAGTGCCTGGGGGTCGACGCTCAGGAGCCGGAACACAAGTTTGGCAAGTTCGCCTGCGGAATCATCATCGAGCGGAGGGTATGCAGCCTCGATTCGCGCCGGATCAAAGCCGCTGAGCAACGAAATTGCTGAATCGGCCCAGCAGGCATTTGGACTGACCATGAAAACGAGCAGGGCCAACAGTCGAATTCCAACTCGTCTGATTCGAATCATCCGTTTGCCTCGTGCCCAGATTCGGTGCTTGTCTGGTCGGACTCATGCGTCAACCCTCGCAAGAAGTCGTTCGGCTCGCGGCGATGCTCGTTCCGGAGTTGACGTGCTCGTTTGGCCATCACTGAAGTACGCCACATCGTGATGGCTGCCAGAGCAAGTCCGGCCAGACATGCGATGATTAGTGTTAGCCATAAACGGCTGCTCGAGGTGTTGTCCGCTGCGATGCCCTGAGACGCTTGAGTCACTACAGCGATATCGTCTTCGGCGATCGGCGCCGACGTGATGCGCCCCACGACGACCGGTGCTAGATCAGCGCCGAAGGCGGATTGATATGCCAGTCGTTTCAAATACCGGCCAACGATCGTCACGCGTGGACCCTCCTTGGCGATCGCGTTTGGGCCAACGGATTCGACCAACGCAGGAACTGCGGGAACAACGGCAACGAGCGGTCGGTCCGCCCCATCGGCCGGTCGAATCCACAATTGCCAATACTCGCTAATCCCGTAGGGGTTTTCTCTTGCTTCGATGTGCTCGGTCCGAGCAACCCTACCGCTGGTCCGCAACAGCTGATTGCGAAACACATCGGGTTGCTGCAGCAGCGGTAGCACGCCGCTGGTCGCGACGCCTTGTCCAGAAAGTCCACTGGCTTGATCCAAATATCGATAGAAGAGATCGAAGTCACCAGACCGCCACACGCTGCCGTCGACAACACGCGACGCAGCCGCGTCGTCCAAGGCGGCCAGAAAAGCGGCAATTCGAGGTCGATCGAGAGAATTCGGTTGAGCTGATGATCGCTCTGAAGTGGATTCGGTCTCTGTCGCTGCGAAAGCATAGAGCATCACTTTCCAAGCCAATCGTTGCTGATCGCCAATGCTCTTCAGCGAAGCGAGCCGCTCCAAAACCGAGTCGACTGACGAGGGCAACGTTTCAATCGGCCGCCCCGTCTGCCACCGGGACAGTGCGACGACCCACTGCCGTTGGTCCAACGGCAGCAGGTCGCTGACCAGCAAATTGGCAACCTCGCGATCCTCGACGGTGATCTTGATGTCGACCAAATCGTCATGCTGCCCAGCGTCGAAACCGAGGCTCAACGCGGCTTGGCTTGGGGGGGATGCCCCGCTGGCTGCCGATGCCTGTGGCCCGAAGAAGGTCTGATAAATTGCCGGCTTGGATGCCTGTCGCATGACCACGACAACCAGGACAAGTCCGATCAGCAGCCGCAGCAGTCGCCGGTAGGTCTGTACCGATTCGATACGACGGTTGCCTCGCCGAAAAAGGTTATCTTCGTTGAATTGGGAAGGAATTCGCATCGGGATGCCCGCATCTTAGCGGCTATGCTTGAAGGTTGCCGGAACCCCTCTTACTCTAGTGTTTGTGGTCAATCTGAGTGCAATCTTTTCTTCCCACCCCCTGAATTTGTCGAGCATCGCCTAGGTTTCCGACTTCTCTACTCTTTACCCAACCAAGTGCAATGTCCATCTCTCCGGTACGCCAAGTCAGGCTGAAAGCTCTGACATTGTCGCTCGTGATCGTGTGCATGGGGCTCGCGACACCTGGGTATGCCGCCGGCGAACCGGCTGAGGAGTTTATCAAGCGGTTGAAGGCAGCGAAGTACTTTGACACGACGATTTCCTATCTCGATCGGCTCGACCAATATCCTGGTGTCGACCCAAACCTGACCAGTGCGATTCCGCTGGAAAAGGCGCAGACCTATATCGGTGCGGCGTTCGCTTCTCGCAATGCCGACACTCGCGACGAGTTTTTTGCGAGTGCCGAGGAGCAGCTCGGCGAATTTCTCAAGCAAAGTCAGCACCCGCGGTTATCCGAGGCTCGTTTGCAGCTTGGCTGGATTCAAATGGTGCGTGCCGCACAGTTGCTCAGCGGTCAGCCGGACGAAGCCAAGCGGACAGCGGCGAGGGAGTCCTATCTGGCCGCCTCAAAAACATTCGACACGATTGTCGAGACACTTCGCACCAAGCTCAAGGATATGCAGGGCGCTAAGATTGATGCGAAAACAGACCCAGAGCGGGCCGCCCTACGCGATCAATACCGCGGCGAATTTCTGCAGGCGATGATGAACGCTGGCGAGTCACGCAAATTGGCTGCTCGGACCTATCAGGATCCCGGAAAAGAAGGTAAGGCACTGTTGGAGCAGGCGCTCAATACGTTTACGGAGCTGAGCGAGAACTATGACACGTATGTGCAAGGCGCGATCGCAATGGTTTTCCGCGGTCAGGTGCAGGAAGAGCTTGGACTCAGCGACCAGGCGATCGATAGCTACTTGCGAATGCTCGAAACCTCCGACGCCGATCCGCTGCGGGATGCAAAGTACCAAGCAGCAAGCGGCTTGACTCGATTGTGGTTAGCCGAATCGCCGCCAAAGTTTCAGGCGGCGATCGATCGAGCACAGGGGCTGATCGATGGCGTGCGGCCGGATGAAAGCGCGCTGCCTAGCGTGCAAGCATTGCGACTAGATTTGGCGAAAGCTTTGCTGCTGAAGTCGAAAGATAAAGAAAATCAAAAGCCGGGTGATTTGACGAGAGCGAAGTCCGAGGGACGCCAATTGTTGATCAAAGTGAGCAAGATCCCAGGAGAGCACGCGGAGGAAGCGACTCAATTGCTTGCCGGAATGGGCGTCGATTTGCAGGCCGTACCCAAGTTGTCCACGGCCGAGGATCCAACGAGTCTGGCGGACGCTTTGGAGAAGGCACGCGACTTGTACGCCGCGAGCGAAAATCTGACACAGTCCATCGCGGTGCTTAGCAAGCAAGAAAACCCAACCGACCAGATCAAAACGCAAATTGCGGATATGGAAGAACAGCTGGCGGAAACTCGCGCCAATGCGATCCACATTCTTCGCCGCGGCTTATCTTTGGTGGTTGCGGATAGCGATATCGACTTCATCAACCAAACCAGACAACTGCTCGCCTATTTGCTTTATCAGGGCAAAAACTACCGAGAAGCGGCCGTGGTTGGGAGCTTTTTGGCCAGGAACGCGCCCGCCACCGAGATCGGACTGAAAGGGGGCCTGTTGGCCCTGAATTCGTTTCAGCTGTTGCTCAAGGAGGATGCTGATAATACCCCTTTGATTCCGCATCTCGAGGAAATCGGCGCCTTCCTGATCAAGACTTGGCCGGACAATTCCGATGCCGCTGCGGCGCAGGGGGTCATGATCAAACTCGCCCTTGGCAACAATCGCTGGGATGACGCGCGCGAGATGATCAAGAAAATGCCACCCGGCCCCGAGCGTCCTTTCTTTCAACGGATCATGGGTCAGCTACTGTGGAATGAGTCAGTTCAGAATCGTCAAGACGGAAAGCTGGAGGAGGCAGACAAATTTCTCACCGAGGCAGAGGCAGAACTGCGTGCCGGACTCGACGGGATCCCCGGAAAAATTGTCGATCCCGAGGGCATGAACTCAGCACTTATTCTGACCAAGATTTATGTGTTGCAGGGCGACATCAAAAAAGCGGCCGAGGTGCTGGACCACGAGACCTACGGCCCGGCGAAATTACTCGAGTCACAGGGTGCACCGGACGAAAAGTTCGCCGTCGATCTCTACAGCACAGAGCTGAAGATTGTCGTTCAGCGGATGATATCCGAAGACGGTGATCCACAAGTTCTATTGGATCGCGCGATCGCGGTCATGGAGAAGTTGCGAGCGAGCGTGACTGGACCGAACGCACAACAGCGCTTGACCCAAATCTTCATGGATATGGCGTCCGCGATTAGTCAGCAATTGGACAATGCCACGGCAGAGAAGAAAGCGAAACTGATCGATGCGTTTCAAGTCTTCCTGGACCGGATCGCGGCAACCACGAATGACCCGGCTACCCTGACCTGGGTTGGCAACACATTGATGGATCTGGCCGAAGCCTCGATGCAACCGAATCAAACCAAGGCAAAGGGTCGAGCAGCGGAGTTGTTGAATTCGGTGGTCGTGACCTTTGATCGTTTGAAGAAGGAGTCCAAGAAAGCCTCACCGGAAGTCAGCTTTCAACTTGGCAAAGCCAACCGCCTGCTGGGCAACTACGCGAAGTCAATCGACGTTCTTGCCGGACTGCTCAGCGAGACACCGATGATGTTGGAGCCACAGATCGAAGCGGCGTTGGCGTATGAGCAATGGGCGGGCGAAGTCAAGCCACAGTTCGTTAAAAAAGCTTATGAGTCGGCTCTCAATGGAGCCCGGCCGGACGCTCAGAATCAAAATGTGATTTGGGGATGGGGCCAAATCAGCCAGGTGACCCAACGTCTTCCCAAGTACCGTGCGGAGTTTTTCGAGGCACGCTATCACGTCGCGCTGTGCCAGTACCGGTGGGGTCAGAGGACGAAGGACAAAACGAAAATCAACACGTCGGCGGTCAATATCAAGAGAGTCGCTGACTTGTATCCAGATCTGGGAGGACCTCAGCAGCGCCGCAAGTTCGATGCTTTACTGAAGGCCATCCAAAAAGATCTCGGTCAAAAGCCGGACGGGTTGCCGCCAATTCCGGTTGCCGAAAAGTGAAGCAAACCCACCAACTGGTCAAGCGATTCAGTCAACCCATCCACCGAAGAAACTCCATCAACGTTATCAAGTCTCAATGAATTTCATTCGCAGAATTACTTGCCTGCTTCTCTTGCTCTGCTTTGGGTTGATCGCCGAGAAGACGGCCACGGCGCAGGTGCTCGATCGCGTGTATGACAAGTCGGGCGACAGCGTTAGCGGCGAAGTGACGCAGACAAGCAAGCAGGGTGTTCAGCTGAAACGAGCTGGCAACACGCAAAATTTTGCGGCCGGCGACATCCTCAAGATCATGCACGAGGGTGATCCGCCGCCGCTGACCAAAGCGCGCGAGGCCGCACTCGACGGTCAATACGATCAGGCGCTCAGCGACTTGAAAGATGTCAATTTCGATGCGATTCGCCGTCCGATCATTGAAGCAGATGCCCGTTTCTATGTTGTCCTTTGCGAAAGCAAGCTCGCGCTCGCAGGAAAAGGGAAGAAGGACGAGGCCGCCAATAAAGCGCTCAACTTTGTAACCACTTACCGCGACACATGGCATTTTTTCGAGACCGCGAAATTGCTGGGTGATCTTTCACTCGCTCAGAACGATTTTGCCGGCGCTCTCAGGTATTACGGGTCATTGATGGGCGCGCCGTCAGCGGATACGAAGATCGAGTCAGTCTACCTGCAGGGTCTGGTTCATTTGAAACAGGGCGACAACGCTGCCGCATTGACGGAATTCGAGAAGGTGATTGGGCTCAAAGCACAAACCACACAAACCGCTCGGCTGCAAATCCTTTCGAAGGCGGGAAAAGCTGTTGCCCTGGCTCAAAGTGGCAAGGCCGCCGAGGGGCTGACGTTGGTGAAAGGTTTGATCGCCGAGTTGAATCCGACGGATGTTGAAATGTCCGCTCGAATTTACAACGCCCAGGGAGCCAGCTACGAAGCTAGCGGCGATACCGAGGGTGCAATCCTTGCCTATCTGCACACGCACCTGATGTTTTCCACCCAACCCGATGCGCATGCCGAAGCCCTCAAAAAGCTAGTTGAATTGTGGCCTCAGGTTGGCAAGCCAGAGCGAGCAGCGGCGGCAAGACAAGAGCTCCGGCAGCGTTATCCGGGATACTGAACCGTTGGTTGCCGTCGTCAAGGTCTCAGGACGTGTTTGGAAAAGAGGGCTGACCTCTCGAAGTTTGCTCGGAAAGGGTCAGACCCGTTTCTCAAACACGTTCTCAAGATGCCCCAGCTTTCCTGCTTTTTTAGAAACCTTCAACGGCTTGACCGCAAGTGGATGCTGTCAGCTGGCGTTTGCTAGAGTATTCTGGGGCTCCAAGGAAGTTGTGCGAGTATTCGTTCGCGCGGCACGTTAGCCTCCCAAATCTACTTTTCTCTCGGAGAGCCTCGTTGATGTCCGACGCTTTCGGTTCGCTCATTCGTTCTCGTCCCCTGATTGGTTCTCGTCGCGGTCTGCTCGCTCGCGCGATGGTAATCCTGTTGGCGATATTCGTGGGACTGTCGGTTTCCGCTGTGTCCTTTGCGCAGGACGAGGATGCCGCCGCCGAATTCGGTGTTGAGGCGGAGGTGGAAGCCCCGGATGCCGCTGTGGAGGGCGGTGGCGGCGAAGGTGCCGCTGTGAATAACGCTGGCGGGGGCGGTGACGTGGCAAAACCGAAACAGAATTTGCTCAGCTGGGTGATCAGCTCATTAGGATTGGGATACCTCGCTGTTTTTCTCGCCCTCTCGGTCACACTTGTCTCATTGTTCGTGATGAACATGCTGGCCGCCCGACGTGACACGCTTTGCCCTCAGGAACTGGTCGATTCCTTCGAGGAGAGGCTCAACGACAAAGATTTTCAGGGTGCCTACGACATGGCGCGCACGGACGAGTCGGTGCTGGGACAGGTCCTTTCCGCGGGGCTTGCCAAGTTGTCTCGGGGCTACAACAAGGCACTCGAAGGGATGCAGGAAGTCGGTGAAGAGGAGAGCATGAAGCTTGAGCATCGCCTCAGCTACATGGCATTGATTGGCAACCTGAGCCCGATGATCGGACTACTGGGGACGGTTCAAGGGATGATCTCGTCGTTTCAAGTGATCGCACTGGGCGGCGCCTCGCCAAAGCCGGCCGAGTTGGCCGAAGGTATCTCGACGGCACTCTTCACCACGCTGGTGGGGCTGTTCATCGCGATTCCGGCGATCGCTGCCTACAACGTGCTTCGCAATCGGGTCTCCCGTTTGTTGCTGGAAGTTGGCGTGACGAGCGAGAATCTGATGAGCCGCTTTGAGGATGTTCAACCTGGGGCAAAGAAGTAGATGCGAGTTAAATCGAAGAAGATCGATTTGGCCGAAGGCGATCTGACGCCGATGATCGACATGACTTTCCAGTTGATCGCATTCTTCATGGTGCTGATCAATTTTGCGCAGACCGAGTCGAATGACCGGGTCAAACTGCCGAGCAGCCAATTGGTCAAGCCGCCGGAGGTGGCATTGGAATTCCCCATCATTTTGCATATCGCCCAGGACGGCGAAATCATTTTGGGTGGGGATGATTACACCGCCGAGACGCTGCGGATCGGTCTGCAGAGGGAGCTCGCGGTCATCAAAGCCGAGGGCAAGTCGGTCGATGATGCGAATGTCGTGATCCGCGCCCATAAAGACGCCGCCGCCGGCGACGTTCAGGAGGTGATTCGAGTCGCCCAGGAACAGAAACTCGTCAACTTTGCCCTCCGTGTGAAGGAGGACCGGTCATGAAGATCCGCAATCGCGAGGAAGGGCTGAAGAACCAGTTGAACATGACCAGCATGATCGACATCGTCTTTCTGCTGCTCATTTTCTTCGTGATGACCTTCAAAATCGTCGAAATGGAAGGTGATTTCAGCGTTCGCATGCCGCTCGCTGGGACCGATACCGTGACCACCGATCCGACCGATCTGCCACTCAAACTGCGACTTCGGGCGGATGAGAACGGGAGGCTGACCTCGATGTCGTTGAACGAGAAGGACTTGGGGCGAAACTTTGACGAGTTGCGAGCAAACGTGGTCTCGTTGGTTGGATCGACGACTCCGATCGAGGGCGACGACGGACCTGAAATCGAAATCGATACCGACTACAACCTTCGTTACGAGTACGTCATCCAGTCGATTACGGCGGTTAGCGGCTACAAAGACGGCAACGAAGTTGTCAAACTGATTGAAAAGATCAAGTTTGCCAAACCGCGTCGCTAGTGCTGAAAGGGGGAATTGATCTTGATGATAAACTCACTGGAAATCCTAACCGGAAGCGTGAGCGAGGCCTGTTTTCGCAGTGTTTCCTCGCTCACGCTT
Organism: Pirellulaceae bacterium; assembly: GCA_963704055.1. Lineage (GTDB taxonomy): Bacteria > Planctomycetota > Planctomycetia > Pirellulales > Pirellulaceae > Rubripirellula. The sequence goes on from CAVPGW010000036.1 coordinate 191,713, forward strand.
CGGGTTAGGGAGTAAAGTTCACCAGGCTGCTGGCCACTGTTTGCTGTGATCCTGCTTTTAGATAATTACGACTCGTTTGTTCACAACCTGGCCCGCTACTTTCGGCGGCTCGGTTGTCGAACCAGTCGTGATCCGCAGCGACCAGATCGATGTTGCAGGCTGTGCAGCACTCTCACCCAGCGCGATCGTCATCTCACCAGGCCCGCGTCGACCGCACGAAGCCGGATGCAGCGTCGAGGTTGTGCAGCAAATTTCTCCCGAGATACCGATTCTGGGCGTTTGTCTCGGACATCAGGCGATCGGCGTTGCCTTTGGCGGGGCGGTGATTCGATGCCAGCCGATGCACGGAATGTCGAGCAACATCACGCACGACGGAAAAGGTGTTTTTGCTGGTTGCCCATCACCGATGCAGGTTGGTCGGTATCATTCGCTGGCCGTCGATCATGATCGTATTCCGGGGGAACTCGAGGTCACGGCACAAGACGAAAGTGGCTTGATCATGGGGCTGCGGCACCGATCCCGGCCGGTCTTCGGTGTTCAGTTTCATCCCGAATCAGTTCTCACCGATGACGGTTTGAAGATGCTTGACAACTTTGTCGCGATCACCCGATGCATGGCCGATTGCGATTGCGATTGCGATTGCGATTGCGCTAGAGCGAAAGTGGTTTCGTGATTCTGGAATCGATCGTGACATCGGTCGACAGTCAGGCGCGAGTCAACATCGCCCCGATGGGACCACGCGTCATCGGCGACTGGTCCGGTGACAGAAACGAGGACATGGCCTTTGTGCTCCGCCCGTTCAATTCGTCACGCACGTATCGTAATCTGATCGAGACCCGCAAGGCGGTCGTTCACGTCACGGACGATGCCGAGCTGTTTGCCAAGGCGGCTGTGGATGCGATCGAATCGGAGGCGCTCGAAAACCTCGTGCAACAGATTGACGGAACCTCGTGGTGGCGATTACGTGATTGTCACCGCTGGTTCGCCATCGAAGTTGAATCGATCTCCGATACACAGCCACGGGTCGATTTGCAGTGCCGAGTCGTCCGTACTGGTGTCTTGCGGCCGTTCTTCGGCTTCAATCGAGCCAAGCACGCGGTCATCGAAGCCGCGATCTTGGCGACCCGAACGCATGTTTTGCCGCCCGAAGAGATTCGTGACGAGATTGACCGACTCAGGCCACTGATCGACAAAACGGGCGGGCCGGCTGAACATACTGCTTTCGAGTTCTTGCGAAAGACCATCGATGACCGACTTGCCAGCCGATGACGGACGCAAAACAGCGCAGGATGACGCCGAGTTGTTCGGTGCGAATCGAGACCGGCTCGCGATTGCACTTTGGACTGCTCGACACCGTGGATCCGTTCGGTGGCGTAGGCGTGATGATTGAACAACCTGTGACCGAGGTCGTCGTCTCACCAAGTGATCGTTTTGTCTGCGATCACCATGATCGGACTCGGATCCGCGACATCGTCCGTCGCGTTGCCGACTTCGCCGGACTCACTGATCTTCCCCAATGCCATGTCGAAGTAAAAAGTCGTTCCCCGGCTCACTGCGGTCTTGGCAGTGGGACTCAGTTGTCATTGGCTGTCGCGGAAGGGGTCTGTCGCTCTTTGTCGATTTGCTGCGACCCGACGTCGATCGCTTGCGAGATGGCGATGCGAGGTCAAAGATCTGCGGTAGGTGTCCACGGCTATTTCGGCGGTGGGCTGATTTTCGAATGTGCAGAAGAACCATCCGCGTTGAACGCGGTGCGGGGGCGTGTTGAACTACCAAATCATTGGTGTGTTGGGCTTTTTCGACCCAGCGATGAGGTCAAGAAGGTCAGTGGTGAATTCGAAAGGGAACAGTTCGCGAACCTCTTACCTGCCGGCAGAGAGGCACGATCGGCATTGATTCGCATCGTCAGCAGCCAAATCCTGAAGGCTGCTGAGCAAGGCGATTTTGCCCCGTTCGCGTCGGCGGTTCACCGATTCAACTACGAAAGCGGAAAGCTGTTCGAGGCTGTACAGGGCGGCCCGTACAACGGACCGGCTGTGACGAGAGTGATCGAGCGGCTCATCGACCGTGGCGCATTGGGTGTTGGGCAGAGTAGTTGGGGCCCAGGGGTATTCGCGTGGTTTGAGTCACAGCGCGAGGCTGAAGCACTTGCCGAAAGCTTGCCGCCAGACCTAGCGCTGGTTGCGATCGCCCGTCCCCGAAATCAACCGCGGACTCTGCAGGAATCGCCGCGCTGACGTACCGGCGACCGCTACGAATGCTGCGGATCGTCTTCGTCCGTGATCGGCGCACCGATTTTGGGAAATCGAGACCAGCCAAAAAGTAAAATCGCCGAAGCAAGATACCCGGCGGCGAATTCAAGAACGTACTTGCGATTCGTAGCGTCCAACACGATGTCGCCCCAGCTTTCCGGTCCAAAGGGCACAAAAAGTTGGCTGCCGGCCAGTGGCGAGTGCACCACTCCAAACAAAGTCAGAATCCCGGCAAGCAGCATCACTTTCGAGGCGACGACCAAGCGACGGTCGATCGTTGCGGCTAGTGACCATGCCCACAGCAGGCTGGTCAAAATGAAACCGCTACTCAGCATCCCCATCGTCTTGATGTCGTGTACCAGCGATCCATCGCTCAAACTCTCCGGATTGATTCCGGCACTCCGCAATGCGTCGTCGCCGAACATTCGGCCCGGCAGATTCATCGCCAGAAACGCTAGCGCTGGCAGACACGCCAACGCCACTGCGGCGTAGTGCCGTCGCGGAGTCGCCAAGAAACTCTGCGCGGTGATTTCCAATCCGATGAACACCAGAATCGGGTAAACCGCAGGGGCCGGGATGTAGGCGTTCAGCCAAGCGAAGTAACCGACCAGCCCAGCCGATCCAACCAGCAGGGCTGTTCCAAGTGTGTAGGCGGCTCGGCCTCCCATCGCTTTGTAGGCGGGGTGTCCGATGTACGGTGTCGTCTGAATGACTCCGCCCGAGAAACCGGCGATCATTGTGGCGAACGCTTCGACAGCGATGACAGTCCGCGTGTCGTACTTATCGCCTGCTGCTGCTGCGCTCTCGGTGCAATCGATTCCGCCGACGACGGTCGCAATCGCGAACGGAAAAGCGATGGGAAGATACGCCAATGCATCACTGAACGAATGGAACCATCCAAATTCCCAGGCTTCCATCCACTGAGTTGGAAACCACTGCACGTGCTCGGGCGGTTGAGGGAATTCGTAACCCGAGCCGGGGATCGCGCACATCAGATAGAAAACGATACCGGCAACAATCAACGCTCCCAACGTTCCAGGCGTTCTGCCCGGTAGCGGAATCCGCGCGACCAGCGTCGAAAGCACGATCACCAAACCCAACATTCCCGGCAAAGGATGCCCAAGAATCTCCATCAACGGCAGGAAACTGATCAGCACCAGCGCGATCGCCGCCAGCGAACCGAGCAAACCGGCGCGGGGCACGACACGCCGAATCCATTCGCTGAACGGGGAGAGGGCGAATTTCAACAATCCGCTCATGACGATGCACCAAATCCCGATATGCCAGGTTCGATAGGCCGCCTCCGTCTCGGTCAGCCCCGTCGCCAGTCCCTGCAGAAACGACGGACCCAACACGAACAGCACGATCCCAAACGTGGAAGGTGTATCGAGACCAAGCGGCATCGCCGTGACGTCGGACCGGCCAGTCTTGCGAGCGAGGCGAAACGCGACATAAAAGAAAGCCAAATCGCCAACCAAAACGCCCAGTGCCGTACCTGGCACCATGCGCGAAACTGCGAAATCGGCGGGGAAACCGAATCCGGTCAATAGCCCCACCATCAGCAACAGCCCGGCAATGTTATCCAGCATCAGCCCGAAGAAGGCATTGATGTCCCCCGTTTGGGCCCAATGATAGCGGTACGCGGGGTCGCTTGAATTGCTGGCGTTCGTTTCGCTCAAAAGATGCACATCCGGGTTAGAGACCAGAAAAGCGAGGTTGTAATTCTCGTGCCCCACTCCAGCCACCCACCCCTGTCAGGGGGCAGGCATGTCGCCTCGCAACAATCCCTTTTGACTTAAAACGGTTTTTGGGGATACTGAATGTCCGTGTTCGTGTTCGTGTAGCCAACGCTCAGCGGAATATATCATTCCCCTCTGCTGATTCAGTAGCGGTTAGGCGACCCCAATGACGCGTTCTTACTAGCACGCTTCTTTATTTTTGCTTTTTCTAACGTCTTTCCACTCACCGACGGCTCATTCCCATGAATGCCCAAGCCAATGTCGCTTCGACGCCGCAATGCGATGTCTCGGATGAGAGCCTGATTGCCCAGTATCGAGAAACGGGTGATCGCGGCCTTTACGAGTCGCTGATTCGGCGCTACGAGCGAGAAATCTACAGTTATCTTCGACGCTACATCGGCAATGCCGAGTTGGCTGAAGATGCGTTTCAAGGCACCTTTTTGCAGGTGCATCTGAAGTGCCACCAATTTGATCCCGCGCGTCGCTTTCGGCCGTGGTTGTACGCGATCGCCACCAACCAGGCGATCGACGTCCAGCGGAGAAATAAGCGTCATCGCATGGTCAGCCTTGATCGATCGTCGACCAATGAAAAGGACGATCGCAACAGCAGTTGGTCTGAAAAACTGATCGGAGATTCGCCCGATCCACTTCACGCGGCGTCGGAGCAGGAGAATAGTCGCTGGATTCACGAGTCGGTCGAATCCTTGGGCGAATCGATGCAGCAGGTCATACAGCTGGTCTACTATCAGGGGCTGAAATACCGCGAGGCAGCCGATGTCCTGGGGATTCCGGTGGGAACGGTCAAGAGCCGGTTGCATGCCGCCGTACAGCGGCTTGGCTTATTATGGGACGAGACTCATCACCGGCCCCAGGACTGAAAGTGTCAGAGGTTCGCGATGTTCGTAACTTCGCGAACTGTGTTTGGCTTGGACGCGTACAGATAGTCGTTCGAGGGAGCAAGAGCAGCTTCATGACAGCGGATGTCCCTTCCCACGCGTCGTTCTTTCGGTAATGCACGAAGATCTACTTGGGTACCTACTTGGCGCTTTGGAGCCACACGAAATGCGTCGCGTTGCCCAATGGTTGCGTGATGATCCTGTAGCCCGAGAGCAATTGGCCGAGATCGAGCAGTCGCTCCGCCCCTTGGAGGAGAATTATGAGCCGGTTGAGCCTCCGCCAGCGGACTTGGTAGCGCGGACGTTGGCAAATCTGCCGCCATTGCCCTCCCCCACGAATCCGGGGCCGAGCGCGGCCTTGGCGGGGCCAACGTCGACGGGCGACCGGCCCAACCGGCAGCGCTGGTCCCAATGCACAGCAGCGTTGACGTATCTCGCAGCTCCACGATGACATGGTTGGATTGGGCCGGCAGTGCGGTGGCCGCCGCGATAATTTTGGGACTGCTGCTGCCATCTCTGGCACAGGGGCGATTCGAATCCCGAAAGATCGCATGTCAGGACCGATTGAGGGAATTCGGTACGGCGATCACCCAGTTTGTGAATCGAAACCAGCAAGAACGGTTACCAGCGGTTTGCGAATCGGGGCCCGAAGCATTCGCGGGCGTTTACGCTGTACGGTTGAACGAAGCAGGTCTGCTCGATGACCCATCCATTCGTTGGTGTCCATCGCTTGACCCACCCGGCAACGATGAAGTTACGCTGGCCAATTTGAACAAGATCGTTTCGATCGAAGACCTGCATCAGGCATCCGTTGATCGCCTGCGGCAGATTCAACAATTTGTTGGCGGGCATTATGCCTACACCTTGGGCGTCATCGACCACGATCAGTTTTCGCCTCCGCGATACGAGTCGCGTTCGTCTTTCGCAGTGATGTCGGACGCCCCGTTTGCCGGCATCGCGAACCCCTATGATTTGGCAAGGCGGATCGGTCATAGTGGAACGGGGATCAATGTCTTGTTTGAAGACGGTCGGGTGAAGTTCATCACGGTTTCTGCACTCGAATCGATGCCGGATCACCCGTTGCTAAACCACCACGGCGAGGTCGAAGCGGGCGTGAACGTCGATGACGCTTCGCTCGCGCCAAGCTGGCGCCCCCCCTTTCTCAACGTGAAGCAGCGGTAGTTACATCAGCGTCCAAGCCTCCTGACGCTGGCTTTCAAGATGTATTGGAGCGACAACACGGCATACGATAAGCTAGGGAGACTGAGAAAGCCCACGGCACCGGATCAAAAATGACGAACCTGATACCTTCCTTTCAATGGCGACCGCGTCGCCGACCGCTCGTGGGAATCCGTCATCTCGCGATCGTTCCACTCGTGCTGATTGCTGCCCTCGATTTGCCGATCGCGGCAGGCTGTACCGTGATGCGGTTCGAATGTGGCGGACATTTGTTGGTTGCCAGGAATCATGATTGGCCCTTTGGCGAAGGCATGATGGTTGTCAACAAACGAGGGATCGAAAAGAAAGGCATCTCAGCGGTCAATCCCGCCTTGTGGGTTTCCAAGTATGGCAGCGTCTCCTTTGTTCAGTTCGGACGCGAGATTCCCTTTGCCGGGATGAACGAAACCGGATTGACGGTCGACATCCTACAGCTTTTCGACGCCCAGTTTCCCGCGACTGATCGTCGAACCTCAGTGAATGCAATTCAGTGGTTGCAGTATCAGCTGGATACTGCGAAACAAGTATCGGAAGTGATCGACAGCTTGCAGGAGGTTCGCCCGGCTCCGCTGTTGGCTTCCATTGAGAAGGTCCACTACTTCGTCACGGACGCCAGCGGCGACGTTGCCGTCATTGAGTTTCTTGATGGCAAGACCGTCGTTCATCGGGGTACGACTCCCACCCAATGTGCTCTGGCAAATTCATGCTGGGCTGAATCCGTTGACCAGTTTGGCAAGAAGAGTGTTGCGAATGCGGAAAGCAGTCTTTGCCGGTACGACCGAGCAGTCGGCGCGATTTGTGATTTGCCGGCTGACATTAACAGTGATCAGCGAATCGAGTACGCCTTTGATTCTCTGCGGAGCGTTGCACAAGAAACGCTGACGCAATGGAGCATGGTTTACGAACCGAAGGAGCGTCGGATTTCGTTCCAGACAACTGCTGCGCCGCAGCGGCGTTGGATCGACTTGGATGATCTGCAATTTGACGCGGACACACCTGTCCAGATCTTGGACGTCAACTGTAAGCAGAGTGGTGATCTGCTGCCCCATCTGCAAACTTACTCAATCGAAGCCAATCAAAGACTGGTTGACTTCGCTTTCAATCGACTGATGCCCGAAGGTTTGCAGCGAATGGCCATTAAGCAGCTCGTGCTCAGCTATCCCGACTCGTTGCGCGTGGCCCAGCCGAACGCTGCTGTTGTGGGGCAGTGAAGGCAACCTAATCGAATGCTCGATCGCTTGGCTCGTCGGCAGTTGGGAAATCGCTGGGAACTTTGTCCAACGTGACTTCGCCCGTAGCCGCCCATTCGGTTCCTCGAACTAAGGTCGTGATGAATCCGACCGATTCCATCGAGTAGTCGGCGTGTCCCAGCGGCGTGTGATAGACGCGGCCTTTTCCGTAGTCAATCGTCATCATCATCGGTTCATGTCGGCCTGTGCCTTTGAAGTCCTTGTCGGCATAGGCCGTGGCAAGAATCGTCATGTTGTTGGCCGGACCGCGCAGCTGCTGATACAGTTCGTCCTTTGAGTGCATCCAAGTTCGCGGCAGCCCTTTGGTGATCGGATGATCCGGATCGCGGATCACGATCTGGAACGGATGCTGCGGGCCATGGGCACCGCCGTTACCAGGCGAATCATCACGGACTGTTTTCCCCGATTCATCTATGAACACGTAGGGCCCGGATTTCTCGTTGCGTCCGCCCCAACCGCCAATGCCGATCATTTCGTTGAATTCTTTCCAGTCGCCAAACGCGTTGTCTGCGGCGTGCACCACGACAAGCCCACCGCCGCCGCGCACGAATTCGGTCAACGCTTGTTGAGTTTCTTGGGGCCAATCGGCGGCGTTGAAGCCAAAGTTGCTGAGCACCACGTCGTAGTTCGAAAACGTAGGCTTGAAGTCGGGATCGGACTTGGGCTGCGGCAGGTCTTCATACGTCTTGCCATCTTCCAGCGGATACTGCTTCAGCAAGTCGCCGCCTTTCCACGTGTATTTCGTTCGTTCCACGTCGACAGTAAAACGCCCTGTATCTTCCAGATACTTCTTCATCATGACCGTCGTCTTCGGCCATGCGGTATGGTTGTTCTGGCCATCGATGATGAGCACTTTGAGCTTGTCCTGGGCGGACGCACCCGAAACGAAGACGGTGGCAAGCGTGATCAACAACGTGCAAGAAAGAAGGCGATGCATAATCGGCGGCTCTGCGGTTGAAGGGTAGGTTGCGAATGAGAAAGGAAGGCTGCGGAAACGGGGTCAGGAACCAAAAGTGCGAAGCAGCCGAAGGGCCATTCCGGCTTTTGGTTCCTGACCCCGTTTACGCCTAGGTTAGCCGATGATTCGCCGGATTACGAATCATCGGAGAAGCTCCGAGTTACGATCCAGCCTGATACTCGGACAGTGCCGACATCGAATCCTTCAGTTGACCGTAAAGATCTTGATAGATCGGGAAGAGTGCGGTTGTAGTTCTTGACAGCGGCTCGGTTCGGCGGCGTTTGACCGGCGATCTCAATCGTGGCTTTGCAGGCGGACTCGATCGATCCGTAGGCGCCGTCTCCGACTGCCGCCAGCAGTGCGACCCCGTAGGCCGGCCCCTGTTCCACTTTGAGTGTTGTGATCTTCTTGCCAAAGACATCGGCTTGCATTTGTCGCCACATTGGATTCGTGCTACCACCGCCGGAGGCACGAATTTGGCCCACAGGAACGCCCAGAGACTGGATGATGTCCAGGCTGTCGCGCAGCGCGAATGTGATTCCCTCCATCACGCTGCGGGTCATGTGACCGCGGGTGTGCGTCAAGTTCATGCCGACGAAGCTGCCTCGCGCGTTGGGATCGGCGTGCGGCGTTCTCTCTCCGTTCAGGTAAGGCAAGAATACAAGTCCATCGCTGCCGGCCGCGACCTGCTCAGCTTCGGCGGTGGCGGCCTCGTATCGTTTCTTGTCGGGGATACCTGACAGACCGCGGAGGATGGAGTCGACCCACCATTGCAGCGATCCGCCGCTGGTCAAATTCACGCCCATCATGTGCCACTTGCCGTTGACGGCATGGCAAAAGGTATGCAACCGACCGGCCGCGTCGTACTGCGGTTGATCACTATGAACGAACATCACCCCGCTAGTGCCGATCGAGGTGCTGAGGATGCCTTTGTTGACAACGCCATTTCCAACCGCGCCCGCAGCACAATCGCCGGCACCACCAACAACTTTGCAGTCTGTGGTTAGCCCTAGCTGATTGGCTGCTTGCGGTGTCAATGTTCCGGTCACCTCATCGCTTTCCACAACGCGAGGCAGCAAGTCGGCGTCGAGATCGAGCTTTCCCAGCAGTTTCGTTGACCACTTTCGCCGCACGACATCAAGGAACAGCGTGCCACTTGCATCGCTGACCTCGGTGACGCAGTCGCCGATCAGCCGCCGTCGAATTTCATCTTTCGGTAAGAGGACCTTGGCGAGGCGGTCGAAATTGCGTTTCTCGTTGTTTCGCAGCCACAGGACCTTGGGCGCTTGAAAACCGGTCAGTGCAGGGTTGGCAACCATTTTGATCAGGTTCTTGCGGCCTCCGGCCGCCGCGGTGATTTCGTCACACTCCGCTGCCGTTCGCTGGTCATTCCACAGCAGCGCGTGGCGAATGACTGCGTGCTGTTGATCCAGGAAGACGGAGCCATGCATTTGGCCGCTCAGTCCGATCGCACGAATTGCGGCGGGCTTGATTTTCGCTTTCTTGATGACCGCGCGAACGGTTTTGACGGTCGCCTGCCACCAATCCTCGGGGTCTTGCTCGGTCCAGCCAGGCTTTGGTTGATGCAGCGGATACTCCGCGTTCGCCTCGGCCAAAACGACGCCGGCTGCATTGATGAGGAGTGTTTTCGTTCCGCTGGTGCCGATATCGATTCCCAGGTAATGGCTCATTGTTTTTCTCGAATCAGTGGGGCATTGCGATGAGGCTGCTCACGTTGTCGAACAGGAGATCACTATAGTGCGTAACAGTCTTAACCTGTACCTGCTCTGCACCATGAAATGCCACGCCGGCATTCATCTCGACCTGCCGGTTTGCCGCACCGCTGTAGGATCGGCATCCAACCCAATGGGCTCCTTTCGTGAAGCATGATCCTTGCGTTTTTGACCGGCGGCGTCTTCTGGTGGCATCTGCGGCCTTGGCCATGGGCGCGGTGTCCGGTTGTGGGCGGAAGCCGGAAATTGCCGTGGAGCCGCAAGCAGAACGTCGTGACGTACCGCTAAGAATCGCGATGATCGGGTCTGAAGACGATGCCGCGGCGATTCGACGGGGCTGGTCGGCGGTCACGGACCAGCCACTGGGTATCCAGCCGATCGAATTGAATCGAGCTGACGTGGGATCACTGCTGGAGGTTGTTCGTGCGGCGGCGAAAAATAGCGACGTAGTCATGTACCCACTCGCGCTGATCGCTCAACTGACCGTAGAGAAGCTGATCGTTTCCATTTCCAAAGACGATTTCGAGCAAATCGAGGAGTCCGCCGGTAAGCTGTTGCCCGGTGTTGGAAACGGAGTGGCTCGTTACGGAGGCGAGTACTTCGCGTTGCCTTTGGGGGCCGCAATTCCAGCTCTACTGTCCACAGAGGAAATCGGCGAAGTCGCATCTTGGGAGGATTATGACCGCTTGGTCGATCAGCAGTGGGGCTCGATGGCGGGTGAACCCTCTGCACCTGGTTGGGCCGGTGCGATGTTCCTGAGACGCGCCGTGGAGATTCCGAGTTGGCTGTTTCGTCGTGAAGACTTGACGCCAGTCGTTGACACCGAGCCATACATCGACGCGCTGCAATTGATGGCGCGAACGCACGCTCGATACAACTCGAAGGCACAGACTCCAGGTCAGGTGTGGGATGGGATCAAAGCGGGCGAGTTGAAAGGCGGGATGGGTTTTCCCGGCGGACAGAACGATTCAGAGGTTGAGATCTACGTCCACAATCCGCCCGGTGTGGACGAATTATCCAAGGTCTTGCTTGATCCCTTTGCATTGGTCGTTTCACTTTCCTCCAAGTGCCGCCAGAGCGTCGTGGCGAAGCGATTCATGGGCTGGATCAGTGGCGGAGAGGCGAGCGAAAGTGTTCGCCGGCAAGTTTCCGGAATGACGGTCGTCCGTGCGGTACCGGCGAGTTCGGCCCATGGCAATTCGGCCCAGGGCGTGAAGAACCGTTACGACGGCTGGCTAACGAGCCGCCTGCAGTCGCCAGTGGCGTTACCAACTCTTCAGATCCTCAGTGCGGGCACATACTATCAAGCACTCGATCAGCAGGTGCTACGCTGTCTGCAAGGCGAGGCGAACGCCCAAGAGGCACTCGGGGAAGTTGCTCGGCAATGGCAAGCGATTACCGACAAGGTTGGCCGAGAGCAACAGCTTCGCGCCTGGCGGTGCGCACAAGGCATGCGAGCTTAGCATCTGCTTGTAGTAACCCGATTCATCGGGTCTTCACTGGATCGACCGCATGAATGCGGTCACTACGAACAAAAACCACGCAGCCTCGGCCGCGTGGTTTCCGTGTGTATCGTGAGCAGATTGTGGTCTATTCGTCGCTAGACTCGGAATCGACTGCTTCTTCCGCCGCTTCCTCCGCGGCGACCGGCTCCTGCTCAGGCGCCTTCACCTTTGGCTGGACATCGTCGAAGGAAGGTCGTTCGGCTTTCCGCTTGACGCGGTCGTTCTTACCGACCAGTTCCAGAATCGCGCGATCGCCCGCATCTCCAAGCCGCGGCGTCGCCAGTTTCAGAATGCGAGTGTAGCCGCCCGGGCGATCGACAAACCGCTCTGCGATGCTCTCGAACAGGATCTGCGCGGCTTGTTTGTCGCCGATCAGTTGCACGACACGGCGTCGAGCCGCAACGACCGGGGCGCGGGCATTGGCCCACTTTTGCCAATCATCGCTTTGCCGCCACTTCTTCCAGGCATCACTACCGCGATCGGCGGTCGATTCGAATTGGCGAGCTTCTTCGGCTGCGGGAAGCGACTTCTTGGCGATCGTAATGCACTTTTCCACCAGCGGGCGAACCTCTTTGGCTTTGTGCAAGGTGGTGGTGATGCGACCAGCCACCTTCGGAGCATTATCGTCAAGGCTTGCATCGCGCTCGGTTAAGAACAGAGCGCTGGCAAGGTTTTTCAGCATCGCTTTGCGATGACTCGGGCTTCGTCCGAGCGTGCGACCTCGTCGTCGGTGACGCATGGCGTTGAGTCCGTCAGTTTATATGTCTAGTGAAATTGTAATTTGGATTCTTGACGCTACCGCGTTAGAACAGCGGTTGGTTGGGGACTCGCATCCCCAGGTGCAAACCGTACTGCGAAAGCTTTTCGCGTACTTCGTTCAGCGTAGTATCACCGAAGTTACGGACTTCCAAAAGCTGGTCCTCACTCCGTTGCACCAGGTCTCGAACGGTTTGAATGTTCTCGCTTTCCAGGCAGTTATTCGCCCGGACTGAGAGCCGTAAGTCGGCCAATGTCATGTTCAGTTTTGTTTCCAACTGAGCTTCGGGTGAACCCGCCCCGCCACGTGCCGCCGAGAAGATGCTGGGGCCAAGTTCGCGGTACTGAACGAATGGGTTCAGGTGTTTACGAAGGATCTTTGCCGATTCAACCAAAGCCAATTCTGGATTGACGCTGCCATCGGTCCAGATTTCCAGGTTCAGCCGATCGAAGTTGGTCTTTTGTCCGACGCGGGTTTCTTCGACTTCGTAACGGACACGAGTGATGGGGCTGAAGACCGCATCGATCGGGATGATTCCGATTTCGTGATCAACCGCACTGTGCTCTGTGCTGGGCACATAGCCACGCCCGTTTTCAACCACCATTTCCATCATGAATGGAATATCGTCGGTTAGCGTGGTGATCACGTGATCCTTGTTGATGATCTCGACGTCGGAGTCGGTTTGAACGTCGCCGCCGGTGATCACACCTGCCTTGTCGCTTTCGATGGTGATCACGCGGGTGGCCTCACTGTGGTTGCGAACCACCAGGCTCTTCACGTTCAAGACGATATTGGTGACGTCTTCCAAGACGCCGGGGATCGTCGTGAATTCGTGCTGCGCACCGCGGATTTTGATTTGAGTGACGGCGCTGCCCATCAAGCTGCTCAGGAGCACGCGGCGGAGACTGTTGCCAACGCTCGCACCAAATCCACGCTCGAACGGCTCGGCTACAAACTTGCCATAGGTTGCCGTAAGTGAATCGCGGTCGACTTCCAAACTGCTCGGCAGTTCCATGCCACGCCAACGAATATGCATCGTAATGAGACCTCTGTTCTGAACCAGATGTGGGAGGTTTGTGCGGATATCAGGTCAGTGGTTACCGGGAAACCGGTGACGACCGATTGTTTTTTGGATGACTTGCAGCGAAACGGTTACAGTTAAAACGTTGCAAGGGTTGCAAGGTGTGTGCAAACGAAGCCGATCAGCACGTTGGCCGATCAACTATGTTGTTAGACACGTCGCTTCTTGCGGGGGCGACAACCGTTGTGAGGAATGGGCGTGACGTCTTCGATCAACTTCACGTTCAAGCCAGCTGATTGCAGCGAAGTGATCGCGCTTTCACGCCCCGATCCGGGGCCCTTCACGCGGACTTCAACGTCACGCATGCCGAACTTGGTCGCCTTCTCAGCAGCCTGTTGGGCAGCACACTGACCAGCGAAAGGAGTGCTCTTGCGGCTTCCTTTGAAGCCACTGGTCCCAGCACTGGCCCAGCACAAAGTGTCACCCTTGTGATCCGTAATGGTCACGGTTGTGTTGTTGAAAGTAGCACGAATGTGAGCGATACCGCTGCTGACGTTTCGGCGAACTTTTTTCTTTTTGTTGGTCTTTGCCACAGCAAAGGTCCTGGTTGGTTTGAACGATTGGTCGGAAATGAGGATCTGGTCAAGCAGCAAGGCCTCGCGAATTAGCGAAGGTCCTTGACGCCTTTCTTGCCGGCAACTGTCTTGCGAGGCCCTTTACGGGTTCGGGCGTTCGTCTTGGTCCGTTGGCCGCGAACAGGCAAGCTGCTGCGATGACGCAAGCCGCGGTAGCATTTGATCTCGCGGAGACGACCGATGTTTTGGGCTGTCTGCCGGCGCAGCGGGCCCTCCACCGTGTAGTCGCGTTCCAGCAATGCAGCTAAACGCCCCAGCTCGTCCTCGTGGATGTCACTGGCCTTGCGAGCGGGGTCAATGCTCAACTTCTCACACGCTTCGCGGGCGGAGTGCAGCCCGATCCCGTACAGATAGGTGAGAGAATATTGGATTTGTTTGTCGTTGGGGATATCGACGCCCATCAGACGGGGCATAAACAGACTCCGATCAAAGGTCCACAAGTGTTGGGGTGTGCCGCAGCGACGGTCTACCAGAATCCGACAAACGCTTCGACTAAGAATCCCGGAATATACCGACCGGCCCCCTTTTTGCTCAATGGGGACGACGCAGCATTTTTTCAGGAATTTCGACGGATCATTCTGAGAAATTCGGTTGGCACGTCATCTTGGGCCGAAGCCGGCAAATAAGTTTGTTCGATGATTTCAAAATCCGAAAGATCAATCGACAATTTTGTGTCGCCCTCCACGTCCGACAAAACACGGGTGAGGTACAGATGATCGCATTTTGGCAGCAGTTGGCGATAGATTTCGGCCCCTCCGACGACGAAGGCGCGATCGCCCCCCGCCTTTCTGATCGCTTCGTCCGGATCGCTCGCCCGTTCGACTCCATCGGCTGACCAATCCGCGTTACGCGTGATCACAATCGTCCGCCGCCCAGGCAGCGGACGACCGATGGAGTCGTAGGTTCGGCGTCCCATGATCAACACCCCCCCCATTGTTAGTTGCTTGAAACGTCGCAAATCGCTGCTCAGCCGCCACGGCATGCCGCCATCGCGGCCAATCACGCCACCGGGGGTGATCGCGATCACTGCCGTCAGGTGATTGGGGGTTAGGTTATTCGCCACGCTGCTCTCAGAACGCGTTTGAAAAAGGGGTCTGACCCTCTGGAAGTTTGGTTGGCGGCCGCGAAAGGGCAGTGAATCGAAAGCAAATGGTGACGCTAGGTTTCTCTCGGAAAGGGTCAGACCCCTTTTTCAAGCATGTTCTCAGGGTGCTCACTGCTGTCAGTTTGCTGGTTCAAACGTTGCTCGCTTACACCGCAATCGGGGCTTTGATCGTTGGATGCGGATCGTAGCCGACCAGCTTGAAATCGTCGAACTGGAAGTCGTCGATTGACTTTGCGTCCGACTTGATCTGCATTGTTGGCAAAGGCCTCGGGTGCCGAGCCAGTTGTTCGCGTGCCTGGTCAAAGTGATTGCGATACAGGTGTACGTCGCCAAGGGTATGGACAAATTCACCAGGTTCTAGCCCGGTCGCCTTCGCCATCATCATCGTCAACAGCGCGTAACTGGCGATATTGAACGGTACTCCCAAGAACAGATCGGCGCTCCGCTGATACATCTGGCAAGAGAGCCGACCGCCGGCAACATAGAACTGGAACAGCAAATGGCAAGGCGGCAGTGCCATTTCGCCGACCTCGGCAACATTCCAGGCCGAAACGATCAGCCGTCGTGATTTCGGGCATTCGCGGATCTCGTTCTCGACCCAGGCAATCTGGTCGATGGTGCCGCCGTCCGGCTTGGGCCACGACCGCCACTGGTGTCCGTAGACCGGTCCCAGGTTACCCTGCTCATCAGCCCATTCGTCCCAAATGGTGACGCCGTTTTCCTGCAGCCACTTGACGTTCGTGTCGCCGCGCAAAAACCACAGTAATTCATAAATCACCGAGCGAATATGGACTTTCTTGGTCGTCAGAATCGGAAAGCCCTGCGACAGGTCAAATCGCATTTGGCGTCCGAAAAGCCCACGAGTACCAACGCCCGTGCGATCATCGCGGTCAAGACCGTGATTGAGTACTTCATCCAGAAGTTGCAGATACGTACGCATGGCACACGCGGTTGATGAGGGCGATCAGTCCGAGCGACACCAGTCAATGGTCCAATGTCGATCGCTGGACATTTGAACGTCCGCGGCCGAGATCCCAAAGCCCCCAGCCATTTCTCTGATTTCGCCGAGCGTGAGTGCCGCCAGCAGTGACTGTCGAAACAGCTGCTGAGCGATTTCGTTTTCGCCCCCAGCATACTCCGATACCAGGCTCTCGGTTGTTTCCAGCGACGGCGGTCGGACAAGGTCGCGAACGAACAGCCTTCCTCCTTCTCGGATCAGGCGAACAGCGGTCTGCAGACCATGTCGTGGCTCGTCCAAGTGATGCAACATGCTGTTGCTGATGACGGTATCGGCCATCGAGTCTTCGTACTCTTTCATCTCGCAGACGCTGGCGTGATGCAGCGTGATGCGGTCAAGCAGGCCGGCGATATCGATTTCCCGTTTGGCGATCTCGAGCATCTCGACCTCCGAATCAATCGCCAGAACCTCAATCGAGTCGAGGCGGCGACACAGTTCGATCGGGATCGCGGCTGGCCCGCACCCTAAATCGATCACCTGTGGCCCGACGCCCTTTCCACCTGCTACCAAATCGTCCACGAATTGCCGATTGACCGCGGTGTGGTCCATCGCCTCGTACTGTTGTGCCTCGTCGTACGGACTGAGGTTTTTCGGTTCAGGGGTCCGGGGCAGGCTCAATTTTGTAGTCGTCGAATTGGGAATCGGATGTGCCTGGCCTTCCGAGAGACCAGGTCGCCAGTATGAAATTGGAGCGATTGTGCGTCGTCGATCGATAAAGCCGATGGCAATGCGTCCGCCCATCGACGGCCCCGCATTGTCGTTGTGCAATTCTGTTAGGATACACGATCTCATTTTCCATGTCCCACCACTTCAGCGGATCTCACCATGCGCTTCGTCCGTCTCTCGATTCTCGCCTGCATCTGTATCACTTGCCTGGCTGTTGTTGGAATGAAAGTGGGCGATCCGCCCGGAATGGAGATGGCCACCTTCGCTGATTCGTTCATCAGCACCTTGAATGACGATCAGAAGTCAGTCGCCCTGATGCCCTACGATTCACCAAAACGGGTCGATTGGCACTTCATTCCGAAAAAGACGCGGAAGGGCTTGGTGCTCCGCGAGATGAACGCGGCACAGCGGACTGCGGCTTTGCGGCTGGTTCGTGCGGCGTTGAGCGAAGCGGGTTACGACAAGGCCAGCAAGATCATGATGCTCGAGGGAGTTCTGCGTCAACTCGAGGGCGAAGACCGGAATTGGGAACGCGATCCCAACAAGTACTTCATGACCATCTTTGGCACTCCGGGAAATACGGGCGTTTGGGGTCTGAGTTTCGAGGGCCACCACCTGTCGCTCAACTTCGTTTGTCGCGATGGCAAGGTTGTCGACAGCACTCCGCAGTTCTTCGCCGCCAACCCGGCCACGATCATGAATGACGTCGAAGGGCCACTGGGCAAGGGAACTCGAGTGCTTCGAGACGAAGAGGAATTGGCGTTTGAATTGGTCAATTCGCTCAGCGACGCTCAGGAAGCACAGGCGATCATTGATGAGAAAGCGCCCAAAGAGATTCGGTTCGCGGGCGAGCCACAACCGCAGGTTGGCGAGCCGGAAGGCATCCCCCAAGACAAGCTAAATGAAGAGCAGAAAAAGTTGCTGAAAGAACTTGTCTACGTCTATGCCAACGCGGCCGCTGACAAAGTCGCCCAGCAACGTCGCGAGTTGATTGATCACAATGGATGGGAGAACATCCACTTCGCCTGGGCCGGTGCACGAGAGCCCGGCGTTGGACACTACTACCGCATCCGTGGCAAGAGTTTTCTGATCGAGTTGGTCAACACGCAAGCTGACGCCGCTGGAAACCCCGCCAACCACATTCACTCCGTTTGGCGGGATTTGACCGGCGACTTCGATTTGCCGATCGAGTAATTCCATCCGTTACAGTCAATACCGTTCGTATTTTGACATCGATCCAGCGAGATTGTTGAACGGCAAGCCGCAGGCGACTGTTAAGGGCGGAGGCAGTCGCTGCGGCTTGCCGTTCAACGAAAAATGAACGGCATGATTGTTGCCGTTCCGTTTCGTTGCCCGCCTCGCGTTGTCTGCAACGCGCTGCTCGCGGTTAACCCCCCACGGAGGTAACCCATGATTGAATTGCTCAAGAATCTGCAAGAACGTTGGAACGACTGGTGCGGTGACCGCGAGATGGAGCTGGCGATCCGCAATCACTTGACCAAAAACGGTTTTTTTGGTCGGACTGCGAAGCTGAAGAACGTGCGGCTGGTGGCTGTCCAACGCCCAGGTTGGCTGCAGGTTTTTCGGTTTGAGGCGATGGCTCGCCTGCGGCCCAGCGAGCCAACCGACGAGGCACCGGACCAAGAGCCGGAATACCTGCCAGCTTTTCGGGTTGGTGCGTGACGACATTCGTCACAAAATCAATAGCGTTCGAGTTTTCGAGGATGAGGACCAGCGACGAGAATTGTTTTCGATTTGGAGCGAAGACCTGATTTGTCTTCGCGGTGCCCATGGGCTGACGGTCCGCTAAAATCCCTGGATCGGCGACTTCGGTCATCTTCAGCTGCCCTGATTTACGGATCCCAGATGTTCACACACACTGCCCACCGGTACGTCATCCCCCTGCTGCTAACGCTGCTGACCATTGGCCTCGGCAGGGCGGACGATCAAGATGCGGCGAAGCAGGCAGAACTAGAAGCGGCTCAGGCCGAGGCGGCGCGGTCGGAAGCTGAATTGATCTCCAACATGCGACAGTTGACGTTCGAAGGGCGTCGCGCCGGCGAGGGGTATTTCAGCGCCGATGGAACGCGAATGGTTTTTCAGAGTGAACGTGATCCCTCGAATCCGTTCTATCAAATCTATCTGACCGATTTGGAAACCGGTGACATTGAGAAGGTTTCTCCGGGGTACGGCAAGACGACCTGTGCGTGGATTCATCCCGACGGGAATCGCGTCTTGTTCGCCAGCACTCAAGATGATGAGTCGGCCAAAGACAAGCAGAAAGCGGAGATCGAACTGCGGGAAAGTGGCAAGCAACGTCGTTATGCGTGGGATTACGACGAAAAATTTGAGCTGTATTCGAAAGACCTGCGGTCGGGAGAGTATACGCGATTGACCGACGCGCGTGGCTACGACGCCGAGGGCAGCTACAGCCCCGACGGAACTCAAATCGTCTTTGCATCCAACCGCCAAGCTTACTCGCGTGAACTGACTGACCGCGAGCAGCAACAATTCGACATCGATCCGGCTTTCATGAATGACATCTACATCATGAATGCCGACGGAACCAATGTTCGCCAGTTGACCGATGTGTCTGGTTACGACGGCGGCCCGTTTTTCTCGCCCGACGGACAGCGGATTTGTTGGCGACGGTTCTCCGAGGATGGCGCGACGGCCGAGGTTTACACGATGAAGACCGACGGCTCCGACGTGAAGCGACTGACCAATATCGGTGCAATGAGCTGGGCTCCTTATTACCATCCCAGCGGCGACTACCTCATTTTTACGACCAACAAACACGGTTTTGCGAACTTTGAACTCTATCTGGTCCGAGCCGATGGCGAAGGTGAACCGGTTCGGGTGACCTACACCGATGGCTTCGACGGTTTGCCGGTCTTTTTGCCCGATGGAGAACAATTGTCATGGACATCCAATCGCACCAAGGCAAAGCAGTCTCAAATCTTCATTGCCAAGTGGAACGACGCCGAGGCACGGCGATTGCTCGGCATCAAGAGTAGTGAGCGTACTGATCGGTCCGCAGCGTTGGCGGCAGCCGATTCTTCGACGCCCGAGTTCTCGCCCGCCGATGTCATGCGACATGTCGATTACTTGACCCGTCCCGAACTGGGCGGCCGGTTGACCGGTAGTGAGGGCGAGCGACGCGCGACCGCTTATGTGGCCGCGTACCTCGAGAGTCTGGGATTGGAGCCGGCTGGGGAGAACGGAACGTTTTACCAATCGTTCGATTTCCCCGCCGGGTCGAAGTTGACCGACGCGAACGAAATGATTGTTGGAGACGAAAAGCTGGAACTCGATAAGGATTGGCGACCTTTGTCCTTTTCGAAAGACGGTGAGACCGAAAAGACCGGAGTCGTCTTTGCCGGATACGGGATGCAAGTTCCCGCCAGCGAAGGGGGCGCGGAGTACGACAGCTACGTCCATTTGAACGTCGGCAACCAATGGGTGATGGTGCTGAGGGATCTGCCGCAAGAGATCACGCCCGAGCGTCGTCAACAGATGGCCCGCTACAGCACGCCGCGTCGCAAAGCGACGGTCGCCCGCGACATGGGTGCCAAGGGAATCATCTTCGTTGCCGGGCCGACCAGCAAAGTGAGAGATCAGTTGATTCGCTTTGACCGTGATGCTTCGCAGGCAAGCGTCAGCATTGGTGCGGTTTCGATCAGCAACGAAGTCGCCCGCAAAATGTTTCGCGACTCCGGCGAAGATCTGGGCAAAATTCAGGCAGAGTTGGACGACGGGTCGCTGCAGATGGGCTTTCCGATCGAGGGCGTGAAGGCTGCGGCAACGGTTGGCATCGAGCGAAAGCGCGGAACCGGACGAAACGTGGTCGCGCGGTTGCCGGCCGGGGAGCAGGCAAACCCGCAAGTCCCAGCTTTGGTGGTGGGAGCCCACATCGATCATCTTGGTCGCGGCGGCAGCAGCAGTCTGGCGAAAGACGACGAGCGGGATAGCGTTCACGTCGGCGCCGACGACAACGCCAGCGGTGTCGCCGCTATGTTGGAAATCGCCCAGTACTTGGCGGCCGAGAAGAAGGCGGGGCGTCTGAAACCAAAACGTGATCTGATTGTCGCGGCTTGGAGTGGCGAGGAACTTGGATTGTTTGGCTCGCAAGCTTTCGTCGAGTCATTCTACGATCTCTATCCCAATGCGACGCGCCACCAACCTGATGTCGCTCCTGCGTCAAGCGAACAGGTTGCTCACGCGCACTCTCACGGCGCGAGTACCGACGCTGAGCCGCTGACCGGCGCCGTTGCCGCATACCTGAATCTGGACATGGTCGGTCGATTGCGTGAGAAACTGGTGATTCAGGGCATCGGTTCTTCGCCCGGATTCGCGGGCGAGGTTCAGCGGCGGAATGTGCCGGTTGGGTTGGAGCTTCAGCTCGACAAGACAAGCACGCGTCTTCCTACCGACGCCTCCTCGTTTGTGGGGCGTGATGTGCCGATTCTGTCGGCCTTCACTGGCGCGCACGAGGACTACCACACGCCGCGTGATACGCCCGACAAGCTGAACTACGACGGCGCGGCGAAGGTGGCTCAGTTGTTTGCCTTGATCGCTCGCGGAATTCTGACGGCGAACGAACCACCCCACTTCAAGCTGGAGCAGGGCGAGTCGCAGGAGGATGCGCCGCGAGCACGGTTGACCGCCTACCTCGGCACGATCCCCGATTACGCTGCCGGCGACATCAAGGGATTGAAACTGAGCGGCGTCGCGGGTGAAGGACCTGCGGCCAAAGCCGGGGTCAAAGGAGGCGACATCATTATCAAGCTGGCGGGTCGAAAAATCGAAGACATTTACGATTACACCTACGCGATCGAAGCGCTCAAAATCGGCGAAGAGGTCGAAATCGTTGTCGAAAGAGGCGAGCAGACAATGGGGTTGAAAATCACACCGCGTTCCAGGGATTGATTGGTGTGGGAAGCAAGATTCGGCCCTCAGCAGCGAATATCGGAAGACTTGGGGCGCGGCTCAAAACGATCTGGCCCAGAACTTGCATCACTCCTAGATCATTTCACTGTCGGCTGCCGTTTTGGCCGCCGCTGTTCGCAATAGATGAGAGTTCCCGATGATTCTTGATCCGCTGTACTTCCTGTTGATCGCGCCCGCTTTCTTGCTTGGTTTGTTCGCTCAGTGGAGAGTCAAATCCTCCTTTGCCAGCATGAGTCAGGTTCCGGCCCGCATGTCCGGCGCCGAGGCTGCACGGCGAATGCTTGACTCGGGCGGACTGAACTCCGTTGGCATCGAACAGGTTCAAGGGCACCTGAGCGATCACTACGATCCGCGAGCGAAAATGCTAAGACTCAGTCCTGAGGTTTACAACGGTCGATCGATGGCGTCTCTGGGTGTTGCTTGTCACGAAGCCGGTCATGCCTTTCAAGATGCAAAGGGATACGCACCGCTAGTCATTCGCAACATGGCGGTTCCGGCCGCCGGGTTCGGATCCAACGCCGGAATGATGATGGCAATTGGCGGCATCATCTTGGGCTTCCAGCCGTTGCTATGGATCGGCATCGCCTTGTTTTCGGCGGTTGTCTTTTTCCAAGTCGTGAATTTGCCTGTCGAATTTGATGCCAGTGCGCGGGCTCGGCGTCAGTTGGTCGAATACGGTATGATCGCGGACCGCGAGGAGCAGTACGTCGCGAAAGTTTTGAATGCCGCTGCCTTGACTTACGTTGCCGCAACGTTGCAAGCCATCATGACGCTCGTGTATCTATTCATGCGAGCTCGAGATTAGAAACGGCTAGTACGCTTCTTCCTGCTGCCAAACGACCCTCAGGGTCTTGAGCAGGAGCTAAAACGGGGTCTGACCCCGGCGACCTCGGTCAAAACCGAAGTCAGAATCTGGAGCCTTGTTCATAGAGCCTACGCAGTTGGGTTGAACTCGTCATTTTGATGGGCATACACAACGGATTCGCCGATTGATTTCGTGAGATCTATCTCTCTTCGTGTGTTGTCAGCGAGTCTTTCGGCCACGATCGACTGGGATGAAACAGGTCATCCGGAAGTACGCCCAGGCCCTTTCGAGATCGGGACGCTCGAGAAATGCCCCGCTGGGACCACTGCGCCGCTGGCCGCATTAACAACTTGCCGTGACATTTGCCAACTCGCGAAGCCGCCGAGACCAAGCCTCTACGTCATGCGTAATCTCTTCCATGATTCGGCACACCGGGCCGATCGGTTCGTTGATTCCTTGCTCCCAGTCGCGAACCGCGCCAACGGACACGCCGAGAAATTCCGCGAACACCGCTTGGCTAACTTGCAATGACTCGCGGATCGCCTTTACCTGCTCGGCAGTAAATGTCGCAGGGCTGAGGTTTAGCTTGACCTTTCGGACGGTTAGAAACGTAGATAGATCGCTGACGCTATCCACCGATTCGAGTTTCTTGGTGAAGCGTTCAAGACGCTCAACTAACTCGCTACCAACAGTCTTTTCAGTTTTCTTATTCATGTCAAACCTCGGAAATCCTTACCGTGAGTTGTCGTCCAACCATTTTCTCGTGATCTCAAGATACTCTTTGATTCCCGCTTTCTCTCTCGCGGACAAATTGTCTTTGCGATTTTTCGGATAAGCCATCATCATCAAGACGATGTGGTATTCGGCGAAGTAGGCGTAGCAAATGCGAATGCCACCACTCTTGCCTTTGTCGGTGTCCGCTGGTGCGAACCGAATCTTTCTCAATCCGCCAGTTCCCGAAACAACGGGCGGACCTTCCGGATCACTCATAATCAGGATTTCGAGCGCCCAAAGACTCAGCTCATCAACGTCGTCCGAGCAAGTGGAATTCCAATCGTCTCGGAACTCATCCAGGTAAACGAAATACAATAGGTCTGCAGGGTGCATCGACGGCGGTTGTTGCAGGTCCCATTCCTGACACATGGATTTCGCCAGTGACTTCATGAGGCAACCGCTCCTTTGACGATCGGCTTGGGTTCCCAACTCTCCTATCGTTAACTATACGGCATGGCCGTACTGTTTGCAAGTGTGTCATCGTCCGATTTGTGCCTCGAATGCAGATATTAGCGAGAAAAATACGGTGTTTTCTTCATTTTCGCGTTCTGCGGCTTATTTTTGGTGGTCGCTTCGTGCGGGCTAGCGGTCGCTTTGGCGATGATTGTTTTGGTAGCTGTGATCGCCGATTTACCGGACGACCAATGCCGGAGCTTGGCAACTTGCGCAACGCACGAACGATAAAGAACAGCCAGGGAAACGCAATCGCGAGACCTGCGAGGATGAAGCCGAGCCATTTGCCGATTAACCACCACGCAAACTTGGTTTTTGCATAGTCGATGCGGTCGCGGATCGGGCCTTGATTCCATCTTCTGGAGTTGTTCCAGGGATTCCATGGACAAGACGCCGGTTTCGTGACGGATCTTCACCCGCAGCCATCGCCAGATCTTGTTTTAGCGACCCTGATACAGATGCCCAGTCCGGCGGTTTCGATTGGCGTACCAGTTCGCATAACCGGAGAGCGATTGCTGCATCCCACGGCACAAGTTTGGCTCGGGCGTTTTGATCAAGTGCATGAATGTGGTCGGGCATCCAGTAATAGGCCAGGACGACCCATCCGCTCCGGTCGACCTCGTCAGGCAGTCCTTAGTGAATCGCTCATAGTGGCGATCGTCATGAAATAGTCTCCGCCGTCCATCACCACGAGTGAGGATGTGATACATGGCACCGGGATACTGCAAACGAGGTAGGCGTGGCATTGTGAGGTAGCCTCGGTCACCGGATTGAAGCCTTCCTTCTACCGCCCTGAGTATCACTGCTCAATCCCGAATCACGAGTCTGACCCCGGCGAAGCCCCCCGCACAGATTGGAAACCAGGATCTGGTGGTGTAAGGGTGCCCTCGAAAATGAACATGACAACGTACGCTGGCGGCGAGAAAAACCCGAGTAGGATCTATGAACTCGTTGTTGAAATCGACTGGCGATTGGACCTGCAGAGAGCATCGCTAGAGTCGGCATTCGCGTTAGTCGCTGAAGATGCGAATCGGCCTCGATGGACTAAAGAGTTGGGTGAATTACTTGGAGAGCCGCAGCGAATGTCTCTCGGCAGTCTCCCGAGAAATTGAGGTTTGCGATCTTGTGTTTGATGGCACGTAGCCGCGCCGTGAGTAAGAGGGGCAAGGTTTCGCACCTTTAAGGTTTGTACCGAACCTGGACACCTCACGCACAGCCGCAATACATACGCCGGCTGCAATCAACCCGGCACACCCCTGCTTGTTGAAGTGATCAATCGATCGTCGGATGGTATCAGGGTGATGGGTCTTCTTCTTTCAGGAATACTCGGTGAATAATTCGGGCGGACGCTCGTGTATCGGTTGATGCGAGCCCGAGATTAGAAACGGCTAGTACGCTTCTTCTTGCTGCCAAACGACCCTCAGGGTCTTGAACAGGATCTTGATGTCCAGCCACAGTGACCAACTGCGGATGTATTGGTGGTCCCAATCGATCCGCCGCTCCATCTTGTCGATCGTTTCTGTCTCGCCGCGACATCCGTTGACCTGCGCCAGGCCCGTGATTCCGGGCTTCACCTTGTGACGGAGCATGTATCCGCGAATCAGGCTGCGGTACTGTTCGTTGTGTGCGTTGGCGTGTGGACGAGGGCCGACCAGAGACATCGTTCCTTCGATGACGTTAAACAGCTGCGGTAGTTCGTCCAGGCTGGTCTTGCGAAGGACTGCGCCAACACGCGTAATCCGTGGATCATCTTTGGTGGCCTGTTTGACCACGGGACCATTGTCGCAAGTACGCATCGAGCGAAATTTCCAAACCAGGATCTCACGTCCGTCCAAACCGTAGCGGCGTTGGCGAAAGAAAACTGGGCCTGGTGATGAAAGCTTCACCGCGATTGCAATCAGGGTCATCGGAATGGCCGCGGCAATCAGTGCGAGTGCAGCGAGCATCAGGTCGGCGACTCGCTTGACGACGCCATCGACGCCGAACAACGGATTCTCGAAAACGCTCACTGCCGGCAATCCACCCATGCTGGTCCAGCGGGAATGCAAGAGCTCGAAAACAAAGAAGTCCGGGACGATATAAACGGAGACGGTCGAATTGCTCAGCTGATCCAACAAGAACTTGATGCGATCCTCGGCTCGCATCGGAAGCGTGATCAGCACCGTGTCGACTTCACCGCGCTGAGCCGCCGCGACCAACTCGTTCAGATCACCCTCAAGTATTTCTTCTTGCTCAACTTCCGCACGATGTGCTTCACGGTCATCATAAAACCCGATCACGCGCAATCCGAGAGACGGTTCCTCAGCAATGTTCGCAAACGTTTGACGCCCCAGATCGTTCAACCCCGCGATTGCGACCCGGCGAGTGCCGATACCACGTTGCAGCAAGCCGCGTTGGATGATCCTCAGGCACATACGGCCCAGTCCGACCAGCGCCGGCGCGAGCACAAACCAGATCAGCATGACGGAACGAGTAAAGGTATCGCTGTATCGCGTCACAAACCCAAGAACAGCGAGGGCAAACACGGTCAACGTCCAGGTCGCTGCGATGTTCGACATCTCGCCGTTGGCAGTGTTTGCGTCGAATCGACGATGCAGACCTGTTAGCTGTGACAGCAGCAGGAAGACGACTACCGAAATCAGTCCCATAGCCATCGTCACATCATCGACGACTCGACCGCGGGTCCAATTGACGATCGCCAAGGATGCCATTACAGCGGCGGCGTCGAGTGTGGGTTGCAGGAAATCCCACCAACGGCGCTGAGTTGTGATCGGCGAACGGGATTGCATTGGACAGCCAAACGGACAGCGGTGAAACGTGCGATTCCGGGAGCTTTGCCGCCAGATGAAGATGCACCTGCAGCCCGACACGGATCAACACTCCTCTCGCACCAACCCTAGCTCGCTGCTGAGAACGTGTTTGAAAAAGGGGGCTGACCCTCTGGAAGTCTGGTTCGCGGCCGCCAAAGGGCAATGAATCCAACGCAAATGGAGGCGTCAGGATTCTCTCGGAAAGGGTCAGACCCCTTTTTCAAGCACGTTTTGAGTCGAACCAATCCATTCCCAGATCCAACGAGGTGGCTTGATGAGTTAAGGCGCCACTGCTGATGCGGTCCACGCCGGTCGCCGCGATTTGGCTGATTGTATCGATCCTGACATTGCCCGACGCCTCCAGTTCGACATGCGACTTAGCGGCGTCTCGAATCGCGACTGCCTCGCGAAGTTCGTCGAGCGTAAAGTTGTCCAACAGCACAATGTCTGGACCAACTGGTAGCACGTCACGCAGCTGTGCGATCGAATCAACTTCAATCTCGACAATCTTCGGCGCCCTCATCATCTCGACCTCCGCGCCTCGCCATGCAATCGCTTTCTCGGCAGCAGCGTCGGCGGCCAAAGGGCCATTTTCGTCACCGGCAAGGGCGAGGTGATTGTCTTTGATCAAGAATCCGTCATACAAGCCGCTGCGGTGGTTGCAGCCGCCGCCACAGTGAACCGCATACTTCTCCAACAGCCGCCATCCTGGAGTTGTCTTCCGCGTGTCGTACAAACGTGCGCCGCTCGAAGCGACTTCGTCCACATACTGGCGGGTCAGAGTCGCGATCCCGCACAAGCGACTGATGATGTTCAGGATGGTTCTCTCGCTGGTCAGCAGATCGCGTACGTTTCCGCGCAGCCGCGCGATTGGCTGGCCCGAAACCAGTGGATCGCCATCACGGATCAGACACTCCTGCTCGAGCTCAGCGTCGAATTCGTCGATGATCCATGGCAAGGTCGCCAAGCCGGCGCAGATACCAGATTCGCGAGGCACGATCTGGCAGCCGCCGTATCGCTCGGGCTCGATCAAACAGACGGTTGTCCAATCGAGGGCACTACGCAGATCTTCTGCGATGGAAAGACGCACCAATGCTCGCAAATCATTCTCCAAAGCGGCATCGGCTACCACCGTTGTATAGTCGGTCATGGTGAGAACCTGATGAAAATAACGGACGTCGTTGGTTGATTTGTGGCAGCGGGATCGTTGATAATAGGGCGGCGAAAGATCGACGACTCGCCGGGGCCACACAGCAACGAAGCAGCATGACGGAGCGAAAGCAAAACGTCGAGCCACCTCTGGCGAGCCGCCGAGTTCAGATCACGCTTGCGGTCATCGCGTCGGTTGTCCTCGTTTGGCTGCTGATCACCGCGCGCCGCCATCGGTTGGCAGGTCCTTCCCGCGAAGTTGTCGAGCAGATTCAAGGAGGCTTGCGAGAGTCTGTTTTGCTCCGAATCAATCTGAACGAGGCAGAGCCTCGGGAGCTGGCTTTGCTGCCGGGAGTCGGGCCGATCTTGGCGAGCCGGATCGCCGAGAACCGGATTCGTCTGGGGCCGTTCGCTTCGGTAAATGACCTGAGTCGCGTGCATGGCATCGGCCCCAAAACGCTTGATCAGATCCGTGAAATTTGCGTGGTCGATTCAGCAACATCAGCGGCGTTTCGCGATGAGCGGCTGGCGTCTGCCCGCGACTTTGATCCGTCAGAGCAAACAGGCTCCTTCGATCCGGCTGGCCGCTAGGCTACGATGAATTGACGGTGACGGCGGATCGAAGGTGACGGCAAAGGTTGCCGGCTGCATCGCTTGTTTCACTCTCAGCCTGCAACTCAACGGACCGCTTTCTGATGCCGATCTCCCGCACGGAATCCTCGAATTCGCAATCCATGGCGTTACCGCCGGCGGAGTTCAATCTGCAGCAGCCCTTCGCTCCCGCCGGCGACCAACCGCAGGCGATTGAAGCTTTGACCAAGGGATTCCAATCGGGCCGCAGTGCCCAGGTCCTGTTAGGAGCAACCGGTACCGGCAAGACGTTCACGATGGCCAACGTGATCGCCAATCTGGGGCGCCCCGCGCTGATACTCAGCCATAACAAGACGCTCGCGGCACAGTTGTACAGCGAGTTTCGTGAGTTCTTTCCGGAGAATGCGGTTCACTATTTCGTCAGTTATTACGACTACTATCAACCCGAAGCGTACATCCCGCAACGCGACGTTTACATTGAAAAGGATGCCTCGATCAATGAAGAGATTGATCGCCTGAGGCTGGCGACCACAAGCTCGCTGGTCAGCCGCCGTGACGTTGTGATTGTGGCGTCGGTCAGCAGCATCTACGGTCTCGGTTCGCCCAAAGATTACAAAGAGTTGATCGTCGCCCTGCACAAAGGCGAGCAAACTCGCCGCGACCATTTGTTATTGAAACTGGTCGACGTGCTCTATGAACGAAACGACATGGCGTTCGAACGCGGCAAGTTTCGAGTCCGCGGCGACTCGATCGAGCTATGGCCGAGCTATGAAGAATTCGCCTATCGAATCGAAATGTGGGGCGACGAGATCGAACAGCTGTCGATCATCAAGCCGGTCTCCGGTGAAACGATCAAGACATTGGACCATCTTTACATCTATCCGGCGAGGCACTTCGTGATGCCCGAGGATCGCATCCAAAGTGCACTTCGAGTGATCCGCGAGGAACTGGCGGAACAACTGGAAACGTTCCAATCGCAAGGCAAATTGTTGGAGGCTCAGCGGCTCTCAGCGCGGACACGCTTCGATTTGGAAATGATGGCGGAGGTGGGGCATTGCCCGGGAATCGAGAACTACAGTCGGCCACTTTCCGGAAAGCCCCCTGGGGCGACGCCCGACACTCTGTATGAGTTCTTTCCTGAAGATTTCATCACGTTCGTCGATGAATCACACGTCACAGTGCCGCAGGTTCGAGCCATGTACGCGGGCGACCGAAGTCGCAAAGAGACTTTGGTCAGTCACGGATTTCGACTACCCAGTGCATTGGACAATCGGCCGTTGAAGTTCCAGGAATGGGAACAACGTACCGGCCAGATTTGTTTCGTCAGCGCCACGCCAAGCGATTACGAACTCGAGCGGACCAAGGGTGAGGTCGTCGAGCAGATCATCCGGCCGACGGGGTTGCTTGACCCGGTCGTCGAAGTGGTTTCAGCGAGGGGGCAGGTGAAGCACTTGTTGGAAGAGATTCGCGAGCGGGCCGCGCGAGATGAACGCGTGCTGGTGACGGCGCTGACCAAGCGGTTGGCCGAAGACCTTTCGACGTTCTTCCAAGAGCAAAACGTTCGCTGTCGTTGGTTGCATAGCGAGTTGGATGCCTTTGAACGTGTCGAGCTGCTTCAAGAACTTCGCGCCGGCACGTTCGATTGCCTGGTCGGCGTGAACCTGCTTCGCGAGGGACTCGATTTGCCGGAGGTCTCGTTGGTCGCGATTCTCGATGCGGACAAGGAAGGCTTTTTGCGTAGTGAAACCAGTTTGGTTCAGACGATCGGTCGAGCGGCTCGAAACGCGAACTCGAAGGTAATCCTGTACGCTGACAAAGTGACCAATTCGATGAGTTTGGCGATCGGCGAAACGGAACGTCGGCGCGCGGTTCAACAAGCGTACAACGAAAAGCATGGCATCACGCCCGAGACGATTAGCAAGAGGATTCGAGCCGGGATCGAAACCGAGGCCGCCAAGCGACGAAAAACGGCGGCGGCAGCCAAGAGCGAATCGGATGGCGCCTACATCACGATCGAATACGTTGACGCGTTAGAGCAAGAGATGCTGGCCGCGGCCGAGGCGCTCGAGTTCGAGCGAGCCGCTTCGCTCCGCGACCGCGTTTTGCAGTTGAAGGAGAACATTGGCAGACCGCTTTCTGAAGTCGAAATCGACAAGCCATCCAGCGGACCCGCCGGGCGTCAAAAGAAGCGACGCAAGGGCGTCAAAGCCAGCGGACGCGCGAAAGTGCCTCGCCCAAAACGAGGATAAACTACGCCGCACGGTTCTGGCGTTTGAGTTGCTTGCGAAGTCGTCGACGTTCGGCCTTGCTAAGTGAATCCCAGTCAATATCTTCGGAATCGATCGTATCGGGCTGTCCAGCGGCTTTCCGCGATTGATCCGCACGGCCACCATTGTTGTTGCTGGAATCTTGTTCGCTGGTCTCCGTCGCGGGTTGCTGCTTTCGTCGTAACCAGCTTCGGCCGATTCGGGGGCCTTTCTCGATTGGTTTTTCGGTGTCATTCTCGGCTGCTTCGTCGTCGCCAGATCCGGCTTCGTCCGCCGCTGTTGGCGAACGCCGCATCGAAAAACGGCCGCGTTTCTTTGGCGGTTGCGTCTCCGCTTGCTCGTCGACCAGTTCTTGGTTGTCTGCTTTCGCACGGCGGCAGCCCGAACCATCGCCGCCGAGCTCGAGGCGATGACTGATCCGTTTCCTCGGTTTCGGTTTCCTCTTCCACGGATTCTTCCGCCACAGCTTCCGCCTCCGCATTCGCAGGGCGTTGACGCCGCGATCGCCGTTGCCGCGGTTCGTGATCGCCGGATGCTTCGTCGTCATCGGCGGTTTCCGCCTCGCCAGAACGTTGGAAAATTCTCAGCCGCATTTGCTGGAACCGTTCTTTCAATGAATCGCTCTCTTCGATCTGTCGCACTTCACGGTACAGCATCCTCAGGTAACCGCCGAGCGAAATGAACAATGCCGTGCAGGCGAGCAGTGGAGCGGAGGTGATCGCGGTCCATTTCAAAAGTGTGTCGTCTTGCAGGACGTTCCAGTTTGCTGCCTGGGGAATCGCCAAAATCGCGCACGCTACAATCATCATTCCCAGGGAAAACCGCGAGCGACGCACTTCGGCAATCAAGCGAAGTGCTAGTACGGCCCCACCGATCGAAACCACCAATCGAATCCAATCACCGCCTGTGAGCGCGACGCGTTTGCCGAATGCAGCATCCAGAATCGCGCCGCTCCAATCGATGATCGAAACCAGTGAATTCACACTTGCCAGCATCAACACCACGAGTACCAGTCGCCACAGACGATATCGGCCCTGATAATCATCCACCCGATAACGCCGAAGTTGGTAGATCAACAGCGAAGCCCCGGCCGAGCCGGCAAGCAATACTCCGATGAACCAGCTACCGAAGCTGTCGGGTCGATCGAGTCGAAGTGGTCGCGCGACGTCGGGGCGGTAGGCGAGTGACGGCCAGGCCACGGCGGCGTAATGAGCCGCGCACAGCAGGATCGCGAAACCGCCGAGCAAACTGGCGATCGTGATCATCGTCCGGCGTCGAACCGGCACCAGCGAAAACCAGCGACCTCGCAGTCGGCGGTGGACCCGAGACGCGTACGCCGCGGTCGGCCGTCGTGCTTCACGCAGACGCTCCACCTCGCGGCGGCTGGCCGCCGTCGAGCGTGCGTTGTCGGCTTGACTGGTCGAGTACAAGACTCGACGTCGTCGGTCAATCGTGCGTCGCCCGTTTGACATCCGTTGTCCGTCGTTCCTTCCAACAAGGTCTTGCCGGGCGATGAGTCGTTCCGCTGACATGACTGCGGTCCGCGAGCCGCCCGGCCCTCAGCGACACACTATCTATGCTCAATATCCGCGTCAGATCAGGCACAACGTTAGAAAAACGGATCGGGCCCCGTCAATCGAACTCGCGATGCTATCAAAGCCTGAGGACAATGCTGTCAGACAATGACGCCTAAAACAGCGATCACCAGGATCGCCAAACCCGCGGAGAGCTTACCAATCGTGCCGAAAGTTCGGCCCCAAAATGCGGCGTGCCCGATCGTCCAGTTTTCCTTCCACGATCTCCCATCTGTCCATTCGCCGTACATCGCACCGGCGGTTGCCCCGATTCCGCCAAACAGGATCGCGGCCAACACCGATCCAATCACGGGGACTGGCACCCCAATGATTGCTCCCAGCATGGCCCCGACCATCGACCCTAGCACGGCGTAGAGGGTCGATTTGCCGCTCGCACCGGCGCGTTTGGCGCCTGCCGCGGCGGCGACAAACTCAACAATCTCACCAGCCATGGCACACAGGAAGGCGGCCACGACAGCGACATACCCGATCGCGGCTCTGCTATCCTGGGGGCCCAGCCAGGCGTACAGCGCCAGCAGTGCCACCGAACACCAATTTCCCGGCAAAGCGACTAAATTGGCCGCCCAGGCAATCACACAGAGCGCCACCAGTGTGATCGCGGCCAACACCGTTCCGGTCGGTGCAAACCAGGATGTCCATCCATTCGTATCAAGAACGGGGTCGACGTTCGCAAGCAGGGTCGCGATGTGATTCAAAACCAGGGAACTCGTAAAACTCGAATCAAGATTCAATGTAGGTTCTGTTGAGAAGTTGCCATATTCTTAGCGATCCATCAATTGCGGCGGACGTCAGTACGCCAACTGTCCACCAAAATCCCCGAACCCAATTGGCGACAGCCCGTGTCGCTGATGACAGCACGGTATGATTTCTGCAGAATTATCGCCTGCCACAAGATTGACGACTCGTTTTTGGACCGCTGATCGTGGCATCTGTGATTCTGCAGACCGACGCTTGAGCAACTAAACTTAGATTCACCTGCCGCCGACGCTCACCGGCCGTACTCGTCGATTTCGTTTTCATGTCCCCTTCCGTTCACGTCTCCCCGCTCCAACAAGACTGAAGGATCGCAGCAGCCATGTCGCAGAGTGTGCTCGATACGAATGTTCTAGTTCTGAATCGCTTCTACATGGCGATTCGTGTGGTCAACGTTCGCCGAGCGTTCACGTTGTTGTATCGCCAGTGCGCCGAAGTGATTGACAACGAGAACAACCAGTATGTCAGCTACGACTTTGAAAGCTGGTGTGAACTGAGTCAGTTGACATCGATCGACAAGCAACCGGGTGAGGAGTACATCCAAGCGGTTGGCTTTGAGTTGCAGGTGCCACGGATCGTTCGATTGACGCGGTTCGACAAGATGCCAATGCAGACGATTCGATTCAATCGCAAGAATTTGTTCGCTCGGGATGATCACCAGTGTCAGTATTGTGGACGTAGCGAGCCGGCTCATAAGTTGAGTTTGGATCACGTCATTCCGCGTTCGCATGGCGGGCCAACAACGTGGGAGAACATTGTTTGCTGCTGCCTGCGGTGCAATAGCCGCAAGGGTGGTCGCACGCCCAATCAAGCGAGGATGACGCTGCTTTCGCGACCGACCAAGCCGCGAGTCAATCCAATCTTGGTTCAGTCGATGGAAGATCCTCGCTACGAGTGCTGGAAGACATTCCTGCCGGCAGCGGGGTGAGAGCAGTTGGCAGTTGACAGTTTCCAGTGGTACAGCAAGAAATAAGAAAGCCCGACGAGATTTGTCTCTCGCCGGGCTTTTGTTTTTCTGTCAACTGTCAACTGTCAACTGCCTAGTTGTCTGCCAGCGGTTCTTTCTTCTCGGTGATCACTTCGCATTCGCCGGATTCGGCTTTGGTGGCGTTCAATTCCAAATAACTCTTCCACTCTTCAGGAAGATTGTCTTCGTGGAAGATTGCTTCCACGGGACACTCGGGAACACACGCTTCGCAGTCAATGCATTCTTCGGGGTGGATGTACAGCATTTGATCACCCTCGTAGAAACATTCTACCGGGCAAACGACCACGCAATCGGTGTATTTGCATCCCGAGCAAGGCTCGGCTACGACGTGTGTCATGATTCAGACCTTTCTTAACAACTCAAACCACACAAACTGGGTTACATGTCGATTGGGCCCAGACCAATTGAATCTGACCAATTGAATCTGGCCGGCTAAACCAAACCGGATGGACACCGTCCCACTTCGTCACTGTATCGACAGTGGCAGCGATCGACTGTACCTCAAACCGACGTATTGTGGCGACTTGCGTCAGTTCTGGCGATTGGGCAAGCTGCTGTCGCGGACGTTTTCTGGGAAGTCGTTTGATTGGCCGGAAGAGAGCGTGATTCTGCGGGATCTCCCCGTTTCAACCGCTTTGCTGCGATACTGACCGCTGTGCGGTCAAATCGTGACGAATCACCTGAACTCTCTCGGAAAAAAAATACAGTGACGTTCTCTGAAGAACCCATTCCCTTACGGCTCAAGCCATCGCGTCATTTTCCGTTTCTGGCTCGGCACCCGTGGGTTCATGCGCATGCCCTTGCCGAGGACGGTCGAGAGCTTCAACGCGGCCAAGTGGTCGACCTCGTCGATCACGACGGCAATTGGGTGGCCCGCGGTGTCCTCAATCCAGCCAGCCGGCTGCGGGTTCGGCTGTACGCGTTCGATTCATCGATCCAAGTTGGCGAGGATTTGTGGCGTACACGGATCGATGCGGCGATTGATCGACGGCGTCTCTCAGACGCAGCGGAGCCGGACGGGGCCGAGCGGCTGGTCTTCAGTGAATCGGATTTGATGAGTGGTTTGATTGTCGATCGATACGCCGATTGCCTGGGGGTGCAGTTCACCTCGGGTGGACTATCGCGATGGCAAGACGTCATTCTGGATCACTTGAAATCGAAGCTCGACGCGCGTGCCATCATGGTCCGAGTCGAACCCAAAACGGCCAAGCACGAGGGGGTCGAAGCGGTCGAGGATTGGCATCAGGGCAGCGAGTTAACGGCGCCGATCCAGTACCAGCAAAATGGTTTACTATTGGCCGTTGATCTGCGAAGCGGCCAGAAGACGGGCGGATATCTTGACCAAAGAAAAAATCACGTTGCCGCTGCGCGTTATTTGTCTGGACGACGCGTTCTGGATGTGTGTTGTTATACCGGTGGGTTTGGGTTGGTCGCGGCCAAGGCGGGGGCGGCTACAGTGGTTGGAATCGATTCGAGCCAGCCGGCGCTGACGGCTGCTCGCCAAGCAGCAGATCGAAACGGGATTGAGTCGATGGAGTTTCGAGAGGGCGATTGTTTTGACGAGCTGAAGGAAATGGGTCAGCGGGGAGAGCAATACGACGCTGTTGTGCTCGACCCGCCCCGATTCGCCGGTTCGCGACACCAGATCGATAGCGCGCTCCGTGCCTACGGGCGATTGAATTCGTCGGCAATCGAACTTCTTCCGCCGGGTGGTATGCTCGTCACTTGCAGTTGCTCTGGAAGAGTTTCGCGGTCCGATTTTCTGAACATGCTGTTGGATGTCGGGCGTCGTCGTCATCGTGACCTGATTGTGCTGGAGAATCGCGGACCGGCACCGGATCATCCGGTGGCGATTTCGTGTCCGGAAAGTGACTACCTGAAATGTGTGATTGCCCAAGTTTGCTGAAATTATTGGTCTCTCCGACCATCGTTTGTTCGCCAGATCTTGGTTTTAGCGGCTAGGATACCAATGACTGAGCCGGACGGCCTGTCTATACTGAAGCTCAAATCACGACGCTCATCCTGATACTTTCCTCCTCTGGAGTGCCCTATGACGGGCGTGACCCTGAAGATTCTTCATGGCGCGGATCGCGGCAAGGTCTACGAGAACCTTGAGCCGCCGCTCACTGTTGGACGCGAAGAAGGCAACGATATTCAGCTCAATGATGAACGCGTCAGCCGCTGTCACTTCAAAGTTCAACGCGACAATGACCGGCTCGTGCTGACCGACTTGGACAGCACCAACGGCACGAAGGTCAACGGTGTCGAGTGCCAGCTGAAGATCTTGCGACACGGTGACCTGATCGCGGTCGGACGCAGCTTGATGTTGGTCGGGTCGGAATCGCAGATCGCCGCACGCCTGGCTGCGATGGGCAGCGACAACCCGACGCTCAGCCGCGAGATGTCGTCGTCGGAGAGTTCGATCGCGGTCGAGTTCAACCAAGAGCCCAAGTCGCCCTATCCAGCAGAAGTGATTCAGATTCAGGAGGTCCCTTCGATTCCCAGACGATCTTTCGCCGGGTCAAAAAGCACAGTTGTGCGAGATTTTGGATTACGTGCAATCGCGTCTGCATCGTCTGATTGAATCTGCCAGGACGGACGAGAACAGCCAAGAGGTGATTTTGAAGATGTCGGCGTGGCAGCGAATGCTTGACACGCAAGCACGGTTGGCGAACATGACTCGGAAGATCGCTGATCCCGATTGGCCGGATAGCTAAACGTCGCTGGCGCAAAATTCCTGTTGGCCGAGCCGTGTCTGTTGGCAAGCAAGCGAGTATCATTGGGCGATTCAGTCCCTTCTGATGGAGATGCTCGATGCGACTTTGGTCGGCCTGTTTTTGCGTGATGTTGGCGTTGACGGTTGTGGCTTATGCTGAGTCACCGCAGCCCTTCGGCCCTGATTTCCCCAAGCTCGACTCGGATGCGGTCGGCCAGTGGTGGACTACCAAAGGTAAGGGTGACGCAGGCCCACGCTTGCAGGTCCCTCGCGACCAGGTGCTTGCGTTCGCGGTCTACACGCATGATCGCGGCACGCTGAAGCTATCGGCTCAGCTCTATCCGCTGATGCCAGATGAGGCACGCGAAGTACGCCTGGAATTGATGCGTGAAGGCGAAACTGAGTGGAAGCAGGTGGCCACCGAGAAGATTCAATATCCAGGTTGGTCCGCCCATTTTCGCATTGATGATTGGGACAACAGCCAAAACGTTCGCTATCGATTGCGTCACGGGGAGGAAGCAACCTTCGAGGGGCTGATTCGCAAGGATCCGATCGACAAGGACGTGATCGTCGTCGGCTCACTCTCCTGCAACAGCAGCCGCACACCTGGCCCACGCCCGCGAATGATCGAGAACCTGAAGAAGCAAGATCCCGATCTGCTGTTCTTTGCCGGCGACCAGTCCTACCACCACACCCAGCACACCTTTGGATGGCTCGAGTTTGGACTGCAGTTCCGCGAAGTGTTGAAGGATCGTCCGGTGATCACGATTCCTGACGACCATGATGTTGGCCAAGCAAATATTTGGGGCGAAAACGGTAAGAAAGCCAAAACAACGGCCGGACCAGCGGGCGGTTATTTCTACCCCGCCGAGTACGTCAACATGGTGCAGCGATGTCAGACTTGGCATCTGCCCGACCCGTACGACCCCACGCCGATCGAACGTGGCATCGGCGTCTACTACACCAGCCTGCGTCTTGGTGGAATCGACTTTGCAATTCTCGAGGATCGAAAATTCAAGAGTGGTCCTGAAGGCAAGATTCCAAAGATGGGACCAAGGCCTGATCACATCAACGATCCCGCTTATGACCGCGCTTCGGTCGATCTGCCTGAGTTGAAGTTGCTGGGTGATCGGCAATTGTTATTTCTGGACGCGTGGACCCAAGATTGGACTGGCGCGGAGATGAAAGCGGTGCTTAGCCAAACGGCCTTTTGCGGTGCGGTCCACTTGCACGGCCAGCCGGGCAACCGTCTGCTGGCCGATCTGGACTGTAACGGTTGGCCTCAAACGGGGCGAAACTTGGCCCTGATGCGATTGCGGCAAGCTTGGGCTCCTCACCTTTGCGGGGATCAGCATCTCGCCGTTTTGGTCCAGCATGGCATCGAGCAACCTTCGGATGGTCCGTACGCGTTTACGAATCCCGCGATCGTCAACACGATTTACGGTCGCTGGTGGCACCCCGAGGATGAACAAGCGGGTGAGAATCCGGTTCCGGATAGCCCGCTTGAGTGGACCGGCGAATACGAAGACGGGCTGGGAAACAAGATCCGCATGCTGGCCT
Organism: Pirellulaceae bacterium; assembly: GCA_963704055.1. Lineage (GTDB taxonomy): Bacteria > Planctomycetota > Planctomycetia > Pirellulales > Pirellulaceae > Rubripirellula. The sequence continues at coordinate 229,877 of CAVPGW010000036.1, forward strand.
ATGCGAATCCGGAAGATCGCACCGACGAGACGAAACGTGCCGACGGTTACGGGATTGTTCGCTTCAACAAGAAGGATCGAACGATCACCTTTGAGTGTTGGCCTCGTTTCGCCAGCGTCGACGACGGTGACTCGGCTCAGTTCCCCGGCTGGCCTGTCACGATCAAGATGAATGAAAACGACGGACGCGAGGTCGTCGGGTACCTGCCGGAGTTGCGTTTTGAGAACGTCGAATCACCTGTGGTTCAGGTCATCGAAGACGCCTCGGGCGAAGTGATCTATACGGTGCGAACCCAAGGTAAGAGCTTTCGTCCGCCGGTATATCAAGGCGGAACGTACACGGTGAAGGTCGGCAAGGATAAGCCGGACGCCAGCGTGCTGGAAAATCTTGAAAGCGGCCAGCGAAATGCCTCCATCAATGTTCGACTTTGATGCGTCACGCCCGCGGATGAAACTGTTTGTGGACTTTCTTCAGCCGCGAGTGTTCGACGTGGGTGTAGATTTGCGTTGTTTGAATGCTCGCGTGCCCCAACATTTCCTGCACCAGTCGCAAATCGGCTCCGCCTGCCAATAGGTGCGTGGCGAAGCTGTGCCGCAGACTGTGGGGACTGATGTTGGCGTCGATGCCGGCCCGCTTGGCGTACATTTTCACCAATCGCCAGAGTTGAATGCGATCCATCGGGCGGCCGCTTCGCGACAAAAACAGCTCCTCGGGCGGATGAGGGCTTTTGGCGGCCAGCTTGCCTCGCAGATGCTCACAGTAATGATCGATGGCGGCGATCGCGCGGGTTCCGACCGGCACCATTCTCTGTTTGCCGCCTTTGCCCTCACAACGCAGGTGACGCTCTTTCAGCGAGAGGTCGCGGACGCGAAGCGAGCAAACTTCCGACGCCCGGCAGCCTGTTGCGTAAAGAACTTCCAGCATCGCCACGTCGCGCTGCCAGTAGGCGTCGGTCTTTCTCGGTGCCGACAAGAAGGCATCGACTTGCCGCGTGTTGAGGACGCTGGGGATGCGTTGCCACATCTTTTGCGTGGCGATTAGCTCGGCAGGATTTTCCTGAACGATTCCTTCCAGTTGCAGGAATTTGAAGAAGGTCCGGATCGCGACCACGTTGCGAGCGACCGATGCGGGAGCGAGTCCCGCAGTGTGAAGCGTGCCGATGAATTCGGACAAATCGCCAATCGACAGATTGGAGACTCGTTTGCTTGCCCAGCCAACCTACGAATCGCTGCATGTCCCGGCCGTAGGCAGCAATGGTGTTGGGAGCCAGATGGCATTCGCCTCTCAGATAGTCCAAGAAATCGCTACAGATTGTCTCTGTTGCTCGGCCGGTCTTTTCCGCGGGACCCGACTTCTGCAGTTGCTGGAGCTTGGTGCTTCGTTTTGCCAAGTGTGGGCCGCCAGTGTGCAGTATTGATTCGTGCAGAATAATCTGGACCGTTCTGGCCGGAAACAGATCGGACCTTTATCTTGGGTCGGCGATGGACCGGGATCTTCTCAAGTCCGCGCGACAGTTTGACGTTTCTTCCTCCTGCTTCAACAACAACGATTGATATGAATGTCATGGTCGTCGGCGGCGCCGGCTATATCGGGTCGCACGCAGTTCGGCTCCTGATCGATGCTGGGCATACCGTCTGGGTCTACGACAATTTGTCTCGTGGACACCGAGCGGCGGTTCCCGATGGAATGCTGGTCGAAGGCGAATTGGCCGATCGCCAAAAGGTCGTCGCCACGCTTCGCGAGAAAGGCATCGACGCGGTGATGCATTTTGCCGCTTTCGCGCTGGTCAACGAATCGGTCAACGATCCTTCGCTGTACTATCGCAACAACGTGATCGCGGCGTTGGAGTTACTTGATGCGATGCGGGAAGCGGACGTCAAGAATATTGTCTTCAGCAGCACCACGGCGACGTACGGTGAACCCGCCGTTGTGCCGATCCCGGAAACGACATTGCAGCAACCGATCAACCCCTACGGTTTTACCAAGCTGGTCATTGAGCATGCGTTGGCCGACTACGCCCAGGCTTATGGATTCGCTTATGCCGCCCTGCGATACTTCAACGCGGCAGGTGCACGGCCGGATGGCACGATCGGAGAAGATCACGATCCCGAATCGCATCTGATTCCGATCGTTTTGCAGGTGGCGCTTGGTCAAAGAGAAAAGATCACGATCTACGGTGACGACTATGCGACGCCGGATGGAACTTGCGTGCGTGACTATATCCACATCGACGATCTTGGCGACGCACATCTTCGCGCGTTAGAGAAACTGCAAGCAGGCAAAGGCCTGTGCGTCAATCTGGGTACGGGTCGGGGCACGAGTGTCCGCGAGATCGTCGAAGCTTGTCGCCAGGTGACTGGCCATCCGATTCCGGAAGAGATGGGCCAGCGTCGCGCCGGTGACCCGCCAGAATTGATCGCCGACGCACGATTGGCCAAAGATCTACTCGGTTGGACACCCAAGTACACCGATGTGAAATCAATCGTCGAGACGGCCTGGAAGTGGCATCAGTCGCATCCGCATGGTTATGAGTTCGTAGTAACCCGATTGCATCGGGTCATCGCGGGGACAACCGCATCCATGCGGTCATCGACAGGAACAGGTCTGCAACTTTGCTGCAAGCAGCGTGTTGTGCAGCAGCATCGCGATCGTCAGCGGACCGACGCCGCCAGGCACTGGTGTGATCGCCGACGCGACTTCTTTTGCTTCGTCGAAGGCAACATCACCGACCAGTTTCTCGCCGACTCGGTTGATGCCCACGTCGATCACGATCGCGCCGTCGCGGATCATGTTGCCGCGAATCATTTCGGGGACGCCAACGGCGGCGATCAGACAATCGGCGCTACGACACACCTCGGCCAGATTTTCGGTGCGGCTATGGGCAATCGTGACGGTCGCGTTGGCGACATCGGGGCCGCAACTTCCATCGCGCTGAGCCAACATCATCGCCATCGGCTTGCCCACGATGTCGCTGCGTCCGACCACCACGACATGTTTTCCCGCGACGCGAATGTTGGCGCGGTGAAGAAGCTGGACGATGCCGTGTGGGGTGCAGGGCAGGAATCGCGGTCGTCCCTGCATCAGCAGGCCAACATTCACCGGCGAGAACGCATCGACATCCTTCAACGGATCGACCGCATCAAGGATGGCTCGCTCGTCGAAGCCCGATCCGCCGTTGCCCTTCGGCGGCAGCGGTAGCTGGACCAGGATCCCATGGACATTCGGGTCATCGTTCAGGCAGCCGACAACGTCGACGAGCTCTTGCTGGCTCGTTTCGGCCCGCAGTCGGAGTGTACGGCCGTCGATCCCGGCCTTCTCGCAGGCTCGGCCTTTGTTGCGAACGTAGACCTGGCTGGCGGGGTCTTCCCCTACAAGCACCGCGGTCAGGCACGGTTTTGGCCCCCCTGCCTGGACGAATTGCCGGACTTCTTCGGCCACTTCCTCGCGGATCTGGCCGGCAACACGTTTCCCATCCAAAAGATCTGCAGTCATGGTTGTACCTGTCCAAACGTGTTGAGAATGATCGGCATAGTGGCATTTGACGTGGACCGTTATAGTTGCGCAAACCACCACGTTTGCGGAAACTCTACAGCGGTCCGGAACGATTACTGCGGGCTGAATCGAGGGATTCAGACCACCGCTGCCAACCCCGACCACTTCGTGTAACGAAATCACACAGGATTTGTGTCTCGATGTCTACCGACGCGCCGAAATTGAGCCCCCTCGAAACGATTAAAGAGGAGAGCAAGTTTCTCAAGGGAACGATCGACAAGGAAATTGCCGATCCGATCGATCACTTCGATAAAAGCAATATTCAGCTGCTGAAATTCCACGGAACCTATCAGCAGGATGACCGTGATGCTCGGGAAGCGGCCAAGAAGGCGGGCGGCGGCAAAGCCTATTCGATGATGGTCCGGCTGCGAATCCCAGGCGGCCGAATCACGTCGGATCAGATGCTGTCGATGCTGGATCTTTGCGAGGAACTCGGCAATTCGACGATGAAGATCACGACGCGTCAGACGATCCAGTTGCACGGCATCCTGAAAGGCGACTTGCGACCGACGATCAAGCGGATCAACGACATCGCACTGTCGACGCTGGCTGCCTGTGGAGACGTCAATCGCAACATCATGTGCTGTCCCGCCAAACGACTTGACCCGGTCCACGCTGCGATGGAACAGTTGACCGACGACTTGACCGACGCGCTGGCCCCGCAGACGTCTGCCTATCATGAACTCTGGCTGACCGATCCCGAGACCGGCGAAAAGACACTGGAAGGTGGCGGGCAGATCGAACCGCTCTACGGGCCGACCTACCTGCCGCGCAAATTCAAAATCGGGATCGCGCTGCCCGAAGACAACTGCATCGATATCTACACTCAGGACATTGGCTTCCTGGCGATTGTCCGTGACGGAGAAATCATCGGATACAACGTGTTGGTCGGCGGCGGCATGGGCATGACCCCGTCGGCAAAGAAGACCTATCCAGCGCTTGGAAAGCGGATGGCCTTCGTCAAGCCCGAGCAAGCCGTTGGGGTGGCACAAGCGATCTTGAAGGTTCAGCGTGACAATGGCAATCGCTCGGATCGCAAGATCGCGCGAATGAAGTACTTGGTCAACGACTGGGGCATCGAGAAATTCCGGGCCGAGGTCGAAAAGTACTTCGGCGAGTCACTTGCCGACTGCAGCGAAGATGACGTTCACGGTTTCGACGACCACATGGGATGGCAGGAGCAAGGCGACGGCAAGTGGTCGTACGGGCTGAATATCGAAAATGGACGCTTGTACGACAACGAAAAACGTCAGCTGAAGGCGGCACTGCGGGCCGTCTGCCGCGAATTCAAGACCGAAATTCGAATGACGGGTCATCAGAGTGTGATCTTTACCGACATCGAGGATGGCGACAAAGAGAAACTGATCGGGTTGATCCAACAGCACAGTGTGCCGACGACGGAAGAGACCAGCACGGTTCGCCGCTGGTCGATGTCTTGCGTTGCCCTGCCGACCTGTGGCTTGGCGATCACCGAGAGCGAGCGACGTCTGCCCAGCATCATCGATGGTCTCGAGCAACCGCTGGCAAAGTTGGGCTTGGACAAGGAGCGATTCACGATCCGCATGACGGGCTGCCCGAACGGTTGTGCGCGGCCTTTCAACGCGGATCTCGCATTGGTCGGTAAGGCGAAAGACAAGTACACGCTGTACGCGGGTGGAGGTTGGCTGGGCAACCGCTTGGCCTACATCTACAAGGACATGGTCACCGATGACACCGTCGTTGACGAGATGATCGGAATTTTCGCTGCCTTCAAAGCCAATCGAGAAGGGCGACGAGTCGCTCGGTGATTTTTGCACTCGAGTCGGAGGTGAGGACTTGGCAGTGATGGCCGCAGCCGCGTCGCGGCCTTAGAATGACGTCGACTGCCGAAGCCCGACTCCTGTCTGGCGAGCGTCTTCAAGTTCCAATCCACATCAGTCCACATCTGAGTTGCGTCATGTCCTCTAAGCTGTGTCGTCGAGATTTTGTCGCCGCTTCCTTGGCGGGCGTTGCCGCGGCCGCGATCCCCTGCACGGCCATCTCAGCCGCTGATGCCGCGCCGGCCAAGCATCGACCCAACTCAATCGCTGTTTCGACTTATTCCTATTGGCGATATCGCGACGACAGCAAGCTTGGGATCGAAGAGTGCATCGATCTGGCTGCGGACGCCGGTTTTGACGGCGTCGAAATCCTGCACGTGCAAATGGAGGACGAATCGAACGCCGCGCTACAGCGAATCAAGCAGCGTGCGTTTCGGCACGGCTTGGACCTCTGTGGTTTTTCCACTCATCAATCGTTCGTGTCGCCTGATCCCGCCGAGCGACAAAAGAACGTTGACCACACCATCAAGTGCATCGAGCTCGCCTACGCACTTGGGATTCCCACCATTCGGGTCAACACCGGTCGCTGGGGGACTTCCAAGGACTTCGACGAGCTGATGGCGAACAAGGGGATCGAGCCGCGACTTGAAGGCTACACCGACGACGATGGATTCGCGTGGGTCAACGAAGGTTTGGAAAAGTGCTTGCCCGCAGCCGAACGCTGCGGTGTTGTGCTAGGGCTGGAGAATCACTGGGGACTCGGTCGGACCGCCGAGGGCGTTCTGCGAGTCATCAACGCGGTCGATTCACCCTGGTTGCGGGCAACTCTTGACACAGGCAATTTTCTCGAGAACCAGTACCCCCAATATGAAGAGTTGGCGCCCGAAGCGGTCTTCGTGCAGGCGAAAACCTATTTTGGCGGCGGCACGTGGTACACGCTCGATATCGACTACGACCGCGTCGCCAAGATTCTTCGCGATGTCGATTATCGCGGCTACATCTCGCTCGAGTTCGAGGGCAAAGAGAAGCACGAAACAGCGATTCCCAAGAGCCTCGCACTGCTTCGCAAAGCGTTTT